>NZ_JAFEUL010000040.1 GCF_016901225.1 Actibacterium sp. 188UL27-1
ACACCCCTCCCATGCCCAAAATCGGCCCCCAAATCGGATATGCCCGCGTCTCGACAGAAGACCAAACCCCCCTGCCCCAACACCAAACACTCCAAGCTGCAGGATGCACACACATCCACCACGAACACGCCTCAGGCAGCAATCGCGCCCGCCCCATCCTCGCCCGCACGCTGGAGCAGATCGCCCCCGGCGACACCCTGGTCGTGGTTCGCATCGACCGGCTGGCGCGGTCGCTGTCGCATCTGCTGGAGATCATCGAGCAGCTTGAGGCCAAGGGCGCCTTCTTCCGCTCGATCGAGGACCCGATCGACACGGCCAGCCCCCAGGGGAAGTTCACGCTGCAAGTGCTGGGCGCCGCGGCCGAGTTCGAGCGCGCCCTGATCCGCGAACGCACCAAGGCGGGGCTTGCCAGTGCCCGCAGCGCCGGTCGCGTCGGCGGCAATCCGGGCCTGCGCGCCCGCGATCCCGCCGCCCTGCGCAAGGTCCGGTTGGCGCGCCAGGACGGCTATATGGAGCGCTTGGCAGAGACCGCAGCCGACTGGGTGCCCCATGTCCGCCGCCTGCGCCCCGACACCGCCTGGGAGGATGTGTTGCGCGTCGTCAACGCCCCCCTGCCGCAAGAGCGCCGCTGGACGCAAAGCCGCCTGCTGCGCGCCGTCAACGCTTATATCCGCGACGGGTTCCTCCCGAAAACCGTCCTGGGCCGCGCAAACCGCCGCGACACCGATGACCGCCTGCCCGCCCTCGTCGCTGCCATCAAAGGCGCAGACCCCGACATCACCCTCCAGGCCATCTGTGACCGATTGGAGGCCATGCGAGAACCAACCCCACGCGGCAGATCCAAATGGCAACCATCATCCGTCAAAATGCTCCTAAAACGCGCAAAAAAACTGGACTTGGTGTAAGCGGATAGAGTCCCGCACGTTAATCCGCTCTGCAACCAGACCTAATGATCTATTGCCGCAAGCGCCTATGATGCATCGATCACAAAATACCGGGTGGACCGTCCGGCCTGTTCGCTTTTCCGCAGCACTCCCTTGGCCTCCATGTCGCCGAGATCACGTGTTGCTGTAGCGGGCGAGACCCGCGCCATCTTTACATAGGATCGGGCGCTCAACCCTTCTTCAACCCGCTGCGGACCACCTTCAAATAGCAAACGCAACACGGCCAGTTGCCGGGCACTCATTTGACCAGAGACACGGGCAAAAACCCGGTTGCGGTGGACCAGATGCCGCGCCTCATCCTGGCTCTGCTCCAATCCGCGGAGCAAAGCCCCCAGAAACCACAGGACAAAGGGGGTTGCATCGATGACCCCTTGCCCTTCTACCCGTCCGGCTTGTAGCGCATTATAGTAGGCTTGCTTTTCCCGCTCGATCTGACGCGACAGGCTGAACGGCAGCAACGCGGTCTTGGCGAACACGTGCTCGATCAATGCCCGTCCGATCCGACCGTTGCCGTCTGAGAACGGGTGGATAGACTCGAACCACAAATGCGCGATCGCCGCTTTGATGACAGGCGGTATCACTGTCGGCGCACCAAGCCAGTTCAGGAAGGCGCCCATTTCATCATCGACCCAGTCGGGTGGCACGGCTTTGTAGATCACCTCATCGCGCCCGGCGATATTGCTCTTGCCGATCACCATCTCAAAGCTGCGCCACTGGCCCAGATCCTCAACCTCGGACTGACGAAAGAGGAGCCGGTGCCAAGATCGCAGCCGATCCGCATCAAGCATAAGCGCCCCGTCCCTGGCCTGGCGCATCATCTCGATCACATCGTCGGAGCGCCGTGCAGCTCCTTCCAGATTGCGTTCCGATAGTGACCGCATGATCGAGGCTTGAACATCCGCCGGGTCAAGCCTCACACCCTCGATCCCAAAGGAATGCACGGCTTCATGGGTAAATTCGCGCAGAATGATCTCATCGCGCTCCGCATCCGACAGGCCAGCATGCAGACCGCGCACCTCCCCGATAGCATCTGAGAATTGCGCCAGCGACGCCTCGGTTTGCACGCGATCATAATCAAACCGGGGCCAATAGGCAGAGGACCAAATTTCCGTCATGAGGGGATTAAATAGTTTATTCAGATCAAAAAGAAATGTATTTTGATTTGATTGAGGCGTCTTTTCCCCTCATGGCCCCCACCGGGTAACCCATGGGTTACCCGGTGGGGGCCTATAGAGAGGTCAAAGCCCCCGCACCCGCGCCCTGCCCTTCAAGGCCGCCTCGAATGCTTTCACCGCCTCTTCCAACCGCTCCTTCGGTACGGTGGCATAGTCGCTTTCACTGACGATCCGGCACTCCCCATTGCGCGCTGTTACCTTGGTGGCACCAACAAAGAACTCGAATTTCTGCTTGGGAGCGACTGCCTTCCCGACCTGCTCTGTCTTCTCCGCCTTAAGAAACTCGGCCAGTATTTTATTTTGCGCGTCGGCGGACTGACACCCCGCCAACCGATCCTTTAACATCTCCGCCTGCTCGATGTTTTTCAGGGCGCGGGCGACATCGACACCTAGATTCCGGGGAACCTCTTTGGGCCAAGGCAACGCATCCCCAAGGGCGCTCAGCAAGAACACGAAGCTGCGGATATAGGACCGCTTCATCTTATGCAGCGCGCCATAAAGCCGACCGACCATGGTGGCCGGATCGATCTCATCAATGCCGGCGTCTTGGGCGGCGGTGATGGCAACTTGCGCCATCTCGGCAAAGGTCAGATCCTCGCGGATCACATTCTCCTCGACCATGTCGATGTAGCGAGCCATCCGATCGCCCTGGCCCGTTTCAACCCGAGCGGTGATCTGGCCAAAGTCATCCTCGCCGGTTTCAGCATAAAGCTGCGTCAGCGCGGTGTACCGACGCCAGCCCTTCTTCAGCTGATAGCGGCCGTCCGGACCGACATAGACCTCGACCGGCTCTTTCTGCCCGCGTTCGCGGATCGAGGATTTCAGCTCCTCCATCTCGTCGGAGTTCGCAACGGCCTCCAATTCCATCCGGTCCCGCGGCAGATCATCGACAGAAATCTCGCCTAGCGTCAGGCTGACCAGCACCCTGCCCTCATCCTGTGCCGCTCGAAACGCCTTTGCATCCTCCGCATTCCTGCGACGCTGTTCGACCTTGGCATCTGTCGCATTGCCCAGACTTTCCGCCGCCTCACGAACGGCGGCTCCCATCGGCCCAACCGACCTTTCTGCCCGCGTCGGGATTGATTTTGTTTCCAGCGGCCCAAAGCCAAACTTGTTGTTCGATGTCATGTCTCAGCCCTCCCTCTCGGCCGAATGTGTTCTCCACGATTTCAGAATGGTGTTGCGAAACTCATCATAGGACCGGTCGAAGCTTTGCCGCGCCCGCTTCCAGGTTTCCCGCGTCATCTGTCTGTAATCCTGTTCATAGACCGACATTTGAAAGCGCCCCGATTGCTCAATCGCGCGGGTCATCTCAATCGGGTTTTGGCAGACATCGGCGCCGAACACATTGCGGAAGGCATCCATCATGGCGGCATGCAGGGGGTTCGATGTCTCGAACCGCGTCATCAGGATGCGGATATCGTGGAACCGCTTGGGCAGGGTCAGGCCCGCATCCTGTGCCAGGCCACCGAACCCGTCAGAGATATCCGCCATAGCATCGCCCAGCTGGCCCAGATAACTGGTCGTGCTGTCATACTCCCAATAACCTGGGCCGGAGGGAATATAGAGGATATCGGCCGCGAAAGCCGCATTCAACGACTGGTAGCCAATCGCTGGCGGACAGTCGAATATGATCAGGTCGTATTGATCATCCGGCAACTCATCCAGGTAGCGGGCAACGCAGCCAAAAAAGCTCCACGCCTTGTGAAGCGCCCGGTATTGCGCACTGGCAAACTCAACAAAGGCCGCATTGGCGCAGGACGGAATGATGTCGATGGTGGGCCAGCATGTCTTTTGAATGAAATCCTGGAACCGCTGCGACCCGATGCTTTGCACATCTTCGGGCAACTCATCCGAAGACGGGTAGGGGCAGTCGTCGGGGTCGTCGTACCCTTCTGTGATCCGGTCGGCCTCCCGGCACAGATCGCGGCACATGATGCCCCAGACCGTGTTCCATTCCTTGACCTCAACAATTCCCATCGAATGGGTCAGCGTCGCCTGCGGGTCGAAATCGATACACAGCACCCGGTAGCCATCCAGGGCCGCGGCATTTGCCAGATGTTGGGCCACGACGGTCTTGCCAACCCCGCCTTTGAAGTTTGAGACGGCGACCCGCATGGCGCGTCCCTTGGGCCGCTCCGGTTGCAATGATTTGCCACGAAACCTCAAGCGGCGGCGCAACTCGTTGATCTCTTCCAAACTGAACCAGCGCTGGCGACCGTCATCCTCTGTCACGCCTTGGGGCAGGGTAGGGTCGTCCGACAACTTCTTGCGCAAGGTGTCAGCCGGAAGGTCAAACATGAACTGGCTGATCTCCCATATAGAGAACGGGCGCAGCGTTTTGACCTCACCCGGATTGAAGGTCGCCCGACGCACGGCCGCCTGCTGCGCCAGGCTTCGGTCGTTCATGTTTTGAAGGTCTATATGATCTCGCATTACGGTGCTCTTGTTTTTTGCCTCTGTTTCCTGAATAACGGGATTACGCGATATAAGCAAAATGCAAATATCAAAATCCTGCTATTGGGCGCGTTCCGGGAGAAATCACGGGATTGATCCTGAAATGCAGCAAATGTGGTGACACCAAACGTATCAAACGACAGCATTTGGTGACACATCTCGGCAGATATGGTGACACAAAGCGTCCCCCTTAACCATTAAAACCTATCTCTTACTTTGATTTGAATTCCACAGTATTTTCCCGTTATTTCCAGACTGTTGACAGAGAACGGGAAGTCATGTCTTGATCTACGGTAACAAGAATCGGGTTGAAAACAGCTCGGAAGGTCAAGGCACAGCAGTGACGTCTAATGAAAGCAATGCGCGCAATGGGTCCGAATGCGGGCTCCTTAAAGTATGATATTCTTACTGCGATATCCGTGACCGGCATGAACGGGCCACCGGTGCAACAGGTATCTATGGCTCGATTAGGCCTTCTGATTACGGCCCGGTATAATTGGCGTCGAGAAGAGTTGAGTGTTGGCCAGCGCGACATGGCGCGAATGTGGAACGTCACCGAACGGACGGTCAAACGCGAGATCAAGCGCTGGACAGAGAGCAAGCTGCTCATCTGCAAACGGGCTGGGGTTCGGGGAAGGGTAGGAGCCTACCGTCTAAATTTGCCTGAGCTATTTCGGATATCAGGGCCCTTCTGGGCCGCGGTCGGCCCCGACTTTGCGGAGCGAATGGCAGGTTTAAATCCAGTCCAAGAGGCAACGGTCGTTAAGGTCGATTTCAGCCAGGCTGACGCCGTAGAGGATTCACCCATCCCAAAGGGCAGTTGGCGTGCTGTTTTACATCGCCTACGTCAACTTCACCCCGAAAGCTACGCCAATTGGATGGCCTCCGTTTCGTTCATCTCTGACGACGGGCGCCATGTTACCCTGGGCACCCAGACAAAGTTTGCAGCGCGCTACATCGAAACGCATCTGATGGCCGAATTGTCCGAAGCGATAGAAACTGAACTTGGCCCCTTCAGGCGGGTAATACTCATCGTCGACGGCTGATCTATTTACAACAATCGCTACTGATGGTGAGGCAGCATAACCGATTTTGGGCATGGGCGGTGTTG
>NZ_JAFEUL010000041.1 GCF_016901225.1 Actibacterium sp. 188UL27-1
GCCATCCAATACCATCCGTACAGCGCGTTCGCGGACTTCCGGTGAATACTTGTTCGTTGTCTTGCTCATGATGCTCCATCCTACTCAAGAGTTGGAGCCTCCGGCAAATCCGGCACGGTTCAGCAATATCATTGGGCAATTTATCAGGCACAGTCATGCCTGATGCCATTACAAAACAAGGGCAGACTGATCCGCGTAAGGGATCCCGTGAGTCACTCCGCCGCGGCAGGGGCTGTCACCTCCAAAGGCCTCACGCGCCGCCAATCCAAACCTGAGAGCAGCATCTCAAACTGTGCAGGCTCCAGGCGCATCACCCCGTTCTTGATCTCCGGCCATTTGAAGCTGTTATCCTGCAGCCGTTTGTAGGCCATCACCAGTCTACTACCGTCCCAGTAGATCAACTTCAGCCGATCCGCCCGCTTGGCGCGGAGGACATAAACCGACCTATCGAAAGGCTTCTGGCGCAAGTGGCTCTGCGCCAAAGCAGCCAGCCCGTCATGGCCGTTGCGGAAGTCCACCGGATCGCTGGCAACAAAATCCGGACACTTTGGGATAGCGTGATCACCTGGCCATGGCCCTTGCGATCTATTCAATCCGTCATTCATTTCCAGCCGAAGGAGGCGATGACAGCGAACTCATTGCCAGGAAAAACCGTGCCTATCTGAGTTCTGGTTCCTTCAGGTCTTGTTTATGTGTTTGGACAGGAGCAGGGATAAGAAGCCCTTTAGTGTTGGTCTTCGCCGAGGTAAACAAAACTCATTTTGTTGCCATCAAGATCGCGGGCATATGCACCGTAGAAATCGGGTCCATAAAGCGGTCTTGGGCCAGGATTACCTTCATTCGTTCCACCTTCTGTCAGAGCAATCCGATGCGCTGTATCAACCTGTTCTTTGCTGTCACACGAGAACCCAACCATATTGCCATTTCCGGGATCCGCGGCTTCTTCATTGAATGGTGTCATAACCCAAACGCGCCCGCCCCCCCCGCAATCCGTAGCAGAAAGCATGAGGCATATACTCAGTTGTCAACTTGCCACCTATCGCTGGCAGAACTGCATCGTAAAAGCCACGCGCTGTTTTAACATCGTTTGATCCAAGCATGACATAGTTGAGAGACATGGGGCGGTGTCCTTCATGGCAAGTATGGTTGCTTTTTTCGTTTCGGTCTCTTCCGAGTTTCGTCAGGTTCAGTCGTCAATTGGTGGAAACCAGGTTAGCGAGGAGTGATGCAACGAGATCAAAACGCGTCCTTCTAGCTTATGATACGCAAATGTGTAGTCGGCCCGCGTCGCGTTCCCCGCACCATCCACAAACGTGTAATGGCCCATGTCCTTGTATCCAAGACCACCTGCTTTGAGTATAGGTCCGACCGCGCTTTGAAACTCGACCGTCCTCCATCCACGTTTCAGAAATCCACTATCCTGCGGGTAGTCGGGGTCACCTCCGACGAAATACGCTTTCGCTCCTTTCTCATCCAAGCGGATCACATCTGCCAAAGTGGGTTTAAACAGAAGTGGTTCGTCCGGATCGCCGAAATCATAGAGGTCAAGTAAGCCGTCTACGTCTTGATCGGTTACGCATTTCGCCCAAGCCCTTTGCGCTGTGACTACTTCGGCTTTCATCATTGGTTCAAAGCTACGTTCGGGCATAGGTCTGTCGGTCTTTCTGGGTCTGGTTTGTCAAAACAGTCTGAATCGTATCGTAATATTCCAAGTTGCGGAACATCCCTCTATAACTCCGCAGCTAATACTACAGCTGGCCGGTCATCCCCAGATCACACCAGCTTTTTAGAGATGTGCTGTGGCCAAGCCGAGACTAATTCGATGACGAGAGAACAATGACGATCCATGTAAGCTACCAGATGGCGCGCCTCGCACGCTTTCTGACAATGCGGCAGCTCCAAGGCTCGCTTCAGATATCGGTAAGAGCCTTGCAAAGCGCAGTTGCAGCAGTTGTGGATGGAGTTTTGTCCGACCTTTCCACACCGCTTCCAGACACGGCGCAACTGTTGAACTGATACCGGACCACGCGATGGCTATTCGTTTTCGGGCCTCGGTTTCGCACCACCAAACGCGATATATGCTGACAGGTTAACTTCATTTTTGTGGAAAGCGCCTATAGCTGCGCCCTCATAGGGTGGGACTGACATGGCACCGCAGCGGTCTGAAATCGGTAAGAAATGCGCGCCCAATCTCCGGTTGGACCAAGATCGAGTTGTGAACGCCGTTCTCGACACGGCGCCTGATCTGCTGGGGGCGCGGGCCGCGGCGCTGGTCCACTTGTCAGAGACGCCCGGGATGATCTGCGCCAACGCCGCAGCCGAACAGTTGCTTCCGCGTGCGGATATTCTGGACGCCTTGAGGTCAGCGAAAGGGTTCGCACCACTTGCCGTTCCCACGGACCATAATTTTGCGGGAACGATCATTCCCATCCCTATCGAAGACTGTGGGTCAGACGACCTTCACCTGCTCATTGCGCTATTCGAAGACCCCATGCCGCTACTCAGTGAATACCGCCCTGCGGCTCAATCTCTCGCAAACCTTCTGGCGGAAGCTATTCGTAACGCGACTGAACGCCAGGAGATTGAAAGCGACCGTGTTGCCCTAATTGAGGCCATCAAACTCGGCAACGATACGCTCGTGATCTATGATGAAAATGATTGCGTGCTCTTCGGCATCGAAGGTCGCAGTAAATATCAAGACACTGATGATATATTTCCGCGGGGCGTTCACATTGTCGACGCGCACCGGAAGGTGGCGGAGCAGATTTTGAAACTACCTGAACCTGAACAAGAAAAATGGATCGAGGAGCGCACCCGGTACGCGCCCGACGCTCCCTATGAGATCGAGCGTAAAACCGCGAAGGGGCGCGGTCTGGTGAAAGACGGCTACTCGCCGACCGGGGCGCGGGTGACCAGCTTCCTCGATCTAACCGCCGTGCTAGGCAAGACCGAACTTTATCAAGAGATTTTGCGTCAAGTTGAGACGAATGCTTCTGCCCTTCGTGAAGCGCATAAAGAGATGCAGATCCAGGCTCTTACCGATGCTTTGACGGGTCTTAAGAACCGGCGCGCCCTAGAATGTGAGCTAGACAGGCTGACCGCGCTAGATGGCCCGTCCACCACATTCGCGTTGCTGCACTTGGATCTAGATCGGTTCAAGGCGATCAATGATACCCTCGGCCACCAGGCGGGCGACACCGTCCTCTGCCACGTTGCCAACACCTCGCGGCAGTTTGCGCAACCGGATGATTTTGTCTCCAGGATCGGTGGTGATGAGTTCATCATCATCGCAGCCGGTGTTGATATTGCGACCCAGACCGCGACGCGGTTGATTTCGGCGCTGAGTGAACCCCTCGAAGTGAATAGTGAACTCTGCACATTTGGTGCCAGTGTTGGCATAGCGCTCTGGGATCATGAGAGCCCCATTCACAGCAACCGATTACTGAGTGATGCCGATATTGCGCTCTACCACGCGAAGGAGCAGGGGCGCGGTCGCTACGCGATTGTGACCGATGAGTTGCGCGAAGCGGTACGGCGTCGGAAATCAATGTCCGATGCCTTGCATCTTGCGCTCCAGAACGACGAGTTCTTCGTTGTCTATCAACCGCAGTACGACGCCGTAACCGAGGCGCTTGTTGGTGTCGAAGCCTTGGTCCGGTGGAACCATCCCCAGATGGGGGTCCTAGCACCGCCAGATTTTCTACCACTCGCTGAAAGGCTTCGGCTGATCTCGGATATTGATCGTGTTGTGCTGGGAAAGGTCGCGGAGGATGATCGGTTTTGGCGAAGTCGAAACCTCATATTGCCAAGCATATCCGTCAACATCGCAAGCGAACGCCTACGTGATCCGGACTTGTTGGATGACATCAAAGTGCTGCCACAGCTTCATCATCGGCTCGTGATCGAAATCCTTGAAAGCGTTTTTTCTGATCAGCTTGATGAAGACACACAGGACATCCTCCACTGTTTGGCCGAGTTTGGGGTGCGGATTGACGTCGATGATTTTGGTATGGGTCACTCTTCTTTGATGGGCTTGCTGTCGCTCCGGCCAGAGCGCTTGAAGATCTCCCGAGACTTCGTCGCCCCACTCCCCGGCTCAGCCCAACACGCCGATGTCACGAAATTCATCATTGATATCGCCGGTTCGCTCAGTATCGCGGTCATTGCTGAGGGTGTTGAAACAGAACAGCAACGAGCGTTTCTCGCCGATGCCGGGTGTCAGGTGCTTCAAGGCTACTATTTTTCGCACCCAATCACCGCAGCATCACTTCTCGAACATCTTACAAAAGATAGCTTAAAAGCGTCGAGCTAACCGGAGCAGCAGCCCCGCAAAAAGCGCAGAAGCACACTTGACCAGCATGAGTTGCAGAGACTGACTTTTACACTCTCTGTTTGACGTCAGCGCCTACCCCAACTTTTGCCCACTCCCAAGGCTGGGGTCATGCTGTTGGAGCCGCGCATGCAGGTGGACGTGGAAAGCTGGAAAACCCATGGCAACGGGCGAGCCTGTCAAACGACAACGAGCGGCCTCGGACGCGGAAGCGCGACGAAGGAACCGAGCGCAAACCCAAATCATCAAGAGGCGGAGGAAAAAACACGCCATCATGACCGACAAGGCAGCAATTCCTCGACAGCTTTCGCCTTGCGTAGATAGGGCGGAAGGATCGACGAACTGAACCGTACCTTCTCAGCCTGCTGCCCGCGATTCCGCACGCGTGGCACCCTTACGACCACGGGACCCACCCCGGTCATGACCTCGCGCTCAGTGACCTGCTCCCCTTAGAGTCCGCTAATTTAGGTTAGCTCTGTTCAGGTTTTGGTCTTCCTTTGACCGGTTAGCATATTCGGCTGGCGTCATACCAGCGAGGCTTGTGTGCGGACGGTGGT
>NZ_JAFEUL010000042.1 GCF_016901225.1 Actibacterium sp. 188UL27-1
TGGAACCCATCGGGAATATCCCGCCAGCAGAGGCCGAGGCAAACTTCTACGCAGCTCGGCAAAGATCAGACATGGCCGCGTAAATAAGACAAATCAGCCTCCGGCAAACCCGGCACGGTTCAAACCGATGTTTTCTTCTGAGCTTAGCGAAAGTGGTCGTACCGAGCTGCGATGGCATTCACGAATACCGCTAACGAATGATCACCGATTTAGGCTGGCGCAACACCGCGCGCGAATGGAAGCTCAGTCTTAAACAGTCAGATTTGACGTCTAACAGTGATTTATTCGTCAGATATGACGGTTAGTGACAACACGAAGGTGGGCGAAACCGCCATCAGACGCGTGGTCGAGCTTCCAGAAGCATATCGTTGATCGCGCTCTGCCGTGTCTGCCGGTCAAGTGTGTAGGTGTTCCGTCGAAACTCAGCCCCTTCAAGAAGCGCCTTCACGTAGCCCGAAACCGTATCCGCGGCCATGATCAAGGTCGAGTCCAGCGTGTGAACATACTTGCTCGTAACTGAGCCTTTGGCGTGCCCGATCAGTGCGGCGATGGTGATTTCAGTGAAACCAAGATCATTGGCGATACTTGCGAAGCTGTGCCGCAGGACATGGGGCGTGACATCCCAGAGCGGAGTGTCGGCGAAGAGCTTCTTCCAGCTCTGGGGGAAGTTTCCGACGGCGTTGTCCTCGCCCTGGCCGGGAAAGACGAACGTCCCATCCCGTTTCAAGCGCGCGGCCTCGAGATAGTCGATTACCGGCAAGCCGACCGGTCGTACTTATGCGCCTTCTTTGCTGTCTTTCAGACGCAGGCAACTGCCTTCGATGTCGACCTCGCTCCAACGCAGACTGATGATCTCGCCGCGCCTACAGCCGGTCAGGGCGATGAGGCGGAGGATCTCGGCGTGGATGCCGAAGTGGCTGTCATGCTGCACGTCCTTAAGAATGCGACCCAGCGTCCGGTACTCCGCTTCACTCAGTCGTCGGTCCCGCACCTTGTATCGCGGCTTCTTCAGGCCGTGGGTCGGGTTCTGGTCGATGATCCCGGCTTCGATTGCGTAAGTGAAGATGCCGCCGAGGAGGCCCATAGTGCGGATGGCAGTGCCAGGTCCGCCGCGCACGATCGCTTTGCCACGCAGCTTCTCCGTCTTCATCACGACGCGCGTCTTTCCGGCGATGATGTCCTTCATCAGGTTGTTCATGTCCGGTTTGGTGATGTCCTTGATCTTCCGCGTACCAAGCAACGGGATGATGTGACGGCGGATGCGACCGACATCCGTCGCGACGGTGGTCGCCTTCTTTGGGCGTCCTCCTTTCCCGAGAACAAGGCCCGCTTCCATGTCGGCGATGTACTGTTCGCAGAGCTCCCGCACGGTCACCGCACGGCGTTCTTCTTCTCTTTCGGCAGCGGGGTCTTCTCCTTGAGCGATCTGGCCAAGCAATGCCTTTGCTTCACGACGAGCAGTTTCGGGTGTCCACACACCATGGATACCAATCGTGTAGCGCCGCGAGCGACCTTTCGCTCTATATTGAATGAGGTAGCTACGCTTCCCTGAGGGATAGACACGAAGACCGAAACCCGGCAGCTCGTCGTCCCAGACAACGTGGCCTTTGCTCTGCGGCTCGACTGCGTCTACAAACCGTTTGGTCAGTTTGGTCATGCTCCCGTCCCTCGGAAGCCCCGATTTCGAGTAAGCACCACGCAAGCACGCGGATGGAAATCAAGGCGTATTCTCGGATAGAGACTTCGGAGCTCCGATTCTTAAAAGCAATATATTTCAGTCTGTTAGCGTGCTCTAGCGTACCCTATCGTGCAATTCGGATGGGTCCTTAAACCAGCTCCGAAGGCGGAGGCCAGAGGTTCGAATCCTCTCGGGTGCGCCATTTATATATGTAAATCAGTGCTTTAGTCTAATGCGCTCTCCGAGGCCTGGTGCTTACGCGGGAATTTTGTGTAAGCAGGCGTATGATCTCAGCGCTCTTAAACAGTATTGGCGAAGCGTTGGGTGCTTCATTTGCTATCCAGATCGAAGCCGCATGCATTCATCGTTGCTGTTTACCACAGCCCCTTCTTCTCCCAAGACTCCCACTCCGCTTGCCTTAGCTTTGTCATGCCTTGGTGATTGAGTTGCCGCCCGGAAGCAGAGCGTTTGCGCAAATACCGGCCAGGCCATGCTCTAACGCCAGGCATTGCATCATGCCGATCAGCCCTGCTTTGGGCGCTCCCTAGGCGGCGATGCCCGGAAAACCGATAGTGTGACCGACAAAGCTGTATGTAAAAATGATCGCCCCTCCGCTACGTTCAAGCATAGTCGGGATCTGCGCCACAGAACGCGCTTGAGAAGGCACAAGGGTGATGGATCAATCAGCATAGAAAGACGGTAGAAGCGTTCCAACCACCTGACAACGCGGGACGCGGATGTTCACACGATCACTCCGAAGGTCAGCTCCATCCGCATTTCGTTAGTGGATGGGGCGTGCAATGAATGGCCAATTTGGCATTAAGTCAGCTCTTGTGTTTTAAGTTATGATGAGGCCCAGACATCATAGCTGGCGAGATGCCGTCGCTACAAATAGCAAACTACCGGCAAGGGTGTTGAATGTCACTGAGAACTGATCCGGTATATCCTTAGATTGTCACTGAGAATTGACCCATGTGAACAGACTGCCCCGACGTTTTCGTTTGGGGAGATTTGGAGTGATCGGCATGGGATTTTTGAGTGTTATTCGACGGTGGGTATTACGTGAGAAGGTGCCAATTCGCGAGATTGCTCGGTGCACAGGTTTGTCGCGGAACACAATCAAGAAGTACCTGAGAGAAGGTGCTGTAGAACCGAAGTTCAAGACGCCACCGCGGCCGAGCCAGTTGGATCCGTATGCGGATCGTTTGTCAGCGTGGCTTTTGGCGCAGACCCGTAAGTCGCGCAAAGAACGCCGGACGGTGAAGCAGATGCACGCGGATCTTGTGAAGCTGGGATATGATGGCTCTTACGAACGGGTTGCGGCTTTTGCCCGGGCCGGGCGTGCGGACCGGCACCGTGCTGAGCAGACGACGGGGCGCGGCACATATGTGCCTTTGGTGTTCCAGCCCGGCGAGGCGTTCCAGTTCGATTGGAGCGAGGATTGGGCCAACTTTCGGGCATAGCTCGGTCAAACTGCAGGTGGCCCATATCAAGCTGTCTCATAGCCGGGCCTTCTTGGTACGGGCGTATCCGCTGCAAACGCACGAGATGCTGTTCGACGCGCATTGGCGTGCCTTCCGCGTCTTTGGTGGTGTCCCAGGACGGGGCATTTACGATAATATGAAGACGGCGGTGGACCGCGTTGGCAAAGGCAAACAACGAGACATCAACGCACGCTTCAAAGCCATGGCCAGCCACTACGTCTTTGAGCCTGAGTTCTGCAATCCAGCTGCGGGTTGGGACTGAGCCATTGGAACGCCATTGGTCCGAGAGACAATGGCCAAGGCCAGGTTGAGAAGAATGTGCAGGATGCCCGCAATCGGCTCTGGCAGGTCATGCCTGTCTTTGCCGATCTTGCCGAGCTGAACCAGTGGCTTGAAGATCGCTGCATCGCCCTGTGGGCGGAGACCTCATACAAGGCCTTGCCGGGTTCCATTGCTGACGCATGGGAGGCCGAGAAGCCCATACTGATGGCGCTACCGCCCGCCTTCGACGGGTTTATCGAACACAGCAAACGCGTGTCGCCAACATGTCTGATTACCTTTGAACGCAATCGCTATAGCGTGCCTGCCAGCTTCGCGAACCGCCGGGTGAGCCTGCATGTCTATCCCGAACGGTTGGTCGTTGTGGCTGAAGGACAAGAAGTTTGTGAACATGTGCGGATCATCGAGCGGTCACATCGCAAGCCGGGCAAGGTCATCTATGACTGGCGTCACTATCTGGCGCTCGCCGTTGTCCTCGGACCAATGGCGGACAAAGGCTCGCTCCAACGCAAACCAGGTGCCCTTCGGAATGGCGCGCCGTTCACCGAGATGCCCGAGGCTTTCTGCCAACTTCAGCATCACATGCTGCGCAAGGACGGCGGCGACCGAGAGATGGTCGACATCCTGTCATTGGTTCTTCAGCACAATGAAGAGGATGTTTTGCGGGCCGTGGAGCTGGCCCTCGAAGCAGGCGTGCCCACCAAAACGCATATTTTGAACCTGTTGCACCGATTGATCGACCGCAAACCGACAGAGCACCCCGAGGTCGATCCACCAAAGGCGCTGGTATTGCAAACAACGCCAGAAGCAAACGTCGATCGCTATGACGGCCTGAGACGGACTGGGGAGAAGCGCCATGCGTCATGATCCAGCCGGAGCCTCTATCTTCATCATGCTGCGCAATCTCAAGCTATACGGCATGGCAAATGCAGTCGACGATCTGGTCGCCCAAGGGGCGCCAGCATTCGAGG
>NZ_JAFEUL010000043.1 GCF_016901225.1 Actibacterium sp. 188UL27-1
CCTGATGTTCTTTCAATATCCCGATTATCTGTTCTTCACTGAAACGGCTTCTCTTCATCATCTGTCTCCTTCTTGGAGAACAGGCTAACCAAAAACACCGGACATTTCAGGGGAGCAGGTCAGACCAAAGCCGACATCATAGGCGTCTATCAGCAGGTCTTGGTAGAGTTCGTCGTAGAGTGGCATCATAGTTGTCTTGCGAACCTCAATCCTGCCAGCACTCACTTTAGCCTGATCCAGTTGAGCTACATACGCCTGCAACCCTGGAAGATTGGGTAAAGACAGTTTCTGGTCGATATCATCACCGCGTTCCACCTCTTCGATCCTGTATTCAATCATGGATATGAAGCCGTCGAGTGGGGGTGTTCCTTTGTGCGATGCCTCTGCTTCGGTCATCATGACAGCCGCAGCCTGCCAGGGGCGGGGCAATGCTTCGCGTGTGAAATAGATTTTCTCCCCGTCACGTTGTTCAGTCATTTCGTAGAAGCGGGGCAGAAGTGGATCAGGATCATTGTCCCGCCGTGATTTCGCCTCCCGTGCGTTGGCTATGCCAGCCGTTACCAGCCTATCAGGGTTCCGCAAGTCGCTGATCACCTGGTCATGTTCTTCCGCCCAGGTGACAACCATTTGCACAGCCTTGGAGTAGCTGACATCGCCACAGGGAATTTGCCATCGCTTAATGCCCAGGTGTGATTGAAGTTTTTGCGGGACACGACGCTGATAGAAGTATCGACCACGGTCGATCTTGAGGTAGGGGACCTTCACTTCATCAGTCATTGTATCGAAATCACGTCTGTTTGTATCGAATATGGGCGGTGTCAGGCGCATAATAGCACCGAACGACCATAAAAAACAGTATGATAGGATGGATGGTGGGCGACCCTGGAATCGAACCAGGCGTGAGTCGCCTCGAGGGAGTTACAGTCCCCTGCCACACCTTGCGGCCTGTCGCCCACCGGGGCCCGAACCTTGGTTCGAGCGTAGCGCGGTGGATACTAAGCGTCATTTCGTCCGTCAACCGCAAAGCGTACGGGCCATGACGGAAAGGGTGGGGTGGCCTTGGTCCGGGCGCTGCTCTATGCCCGATAACATGAAAAAACCCAGTTGGATCATCGCCAAGGAACGTAATTTACGTGCCTCCGCTCAGGAAACCGTATGGCTGTTCGGGCTGCATGCTGTGCGTGACGCTTTGCTGAACCCGGCCCGGGAAAAGCTGCGGCTGATCGTCACCAAAAATGCGGCTGACCGGTTGGGTGATGCGCTGAATGCGGGGCCGGAACCGGAAATGGCAGATCCGCGCAAGTTCCCCGCGCCACTTGATCCAGGTTCAGTCCACCAGGGGGCAGCGCTGGAGGTGCGCGCGCTTGACTGGGGGCGGCTCGATGATCTGGCCTATATCGCCGATGGGGCCACGCCACGTCTATTACTGCTGGACCGCGTGACGGACCCGCATAACGTGGGCGCAATCCTGCGATCCGCCGAGGTGTTTGGTGCAAAGGCTGTGATTGCGCCCCGCCGCCATGCCGCACCCGAAACAGGCGCTCTGGCCAAAACCGCATCCGGTGCCCTGGAACGGCAACCCTACCTACGCGTGACCAATCTGGGTGATACCATGGAGCGGTTGCGCAATATGGGCTACCTTTTGGCGGGTTTGGATGGGGACGGGGATCAAACCCTGGCGGATCTGGGCCAAAGTTGTGCCGGTCGCCCGCTGGCACTGGTGCTTGGGGCGGAGGGGCCCGGTCTCAGGGCCCGCACCCGCGAGCTTTGCGACCAATTGGTGCGGATCGAAGCCATGGGGTCTTTCGGATCGCTCAACGTTTCAAATGCCGCAGCAGTGGCCCTATATGCCACAAAAGCCACGTGACGGACGGATATGCACAAAACCACGAAAATCGCCACATGCTGCTACTGCGGTACCCGCTCGACCCTGGTTCTGGACCGGGAACGGCACGAATTGACCTGCTCCGCCTGCGGCGCGCCGCTACATAACCTCAAACAGCTGCCGCGAGAGAAGGTGGGCAAAGGTCACCATGACCTGATCGGCCATAAGGGCCATGCCGTGCCCAATCGAAAGCCACGCAAACGACGCAAGTCGTTAAAGCGGCGCTTTTTCGAAGAATTGGTGGACGTGGTCGAGGATATCTTTGACTGACGGATCGTCGCCCAGCTTGACCGCCCTCTTATCCCTGGGTGGGGCAATGTGGCGGCCCCTGCCCGGCGATCATCTGTCGCCGGCAGCAGGCATAAGTTATGCCATGGATACGAATTGGCTTACCCTGCTGTAGGCATGACGCGGTAACATATTGCTCACAGATCCATGAGGCCCCTTGGAAACAAGGTCTTTGCTCCTATCTAATTAATAGGAAGTGCAGCGCCGGAACCGCTGTGTTTCACTTCACTGTCCCTCGTTCCGTGACTGGCGCCCGGCCTTATGGCCCGGGCGCTTTTTTGTGTATATGTAGGGGCCATGACCTATCCGGACGACCTTCTGCGCACGATCCTGACCCGAACCAAGGTGGTGGCATGCATCGGTGTATCCCCCAATTCGGTACGGCCCAGCCATTACGTGGCGCGCTACCTGTCACTCAAGGGTTTTACCGTTATCCCGGTCAATCCGGGGCATGCCGGAAAGGTGCTGTTTGGGCAAACCGTGCGTTCCGATCTATCAGAAATCACGGAGCCTGTTGATATGGTTGATATCTTTCGCCGATCCGAGCATGTGCCGCCCATCGTTGATGCGACTTTGGACGCGTTTCCAAATTTGCGGACCATCTGGATGCAGATCGGTGTGGAACATGCGCAGGCCGCCGCGCAGGCCGAGGCCCGCGGCGTGACCGTCATTCAAAATCGCTGTCCCAAGATCGAATATCAACGCCTTTTCGGCGAATTGCGAATGGGCGGCTTCAACACGGGCGTGATCTCTTCCCGCCTACCCTAGCGCTTTACACCGCGGCGCCAGACCGCCCATGTTAGGCCAAACAGGGAGGACCGGGATGATCGAAGAACCACCGCTTTTGCGGGTGCGCACAGGTGTGCAGCGGCCAAATGATGCGCAAATATCTGCCTTTCAGGGCGTACCGACGGGTTTCGTGAACGATGCGCTGGATGGTGCTGGGGCGCTATCACGCAACATTTCGCTGCTGGGCGAGGGGAGCGATCTGCCAAGCCAAGCCGCCGGTCCTGCCCTGAGCGTCGAATGTCGGCCTGGTGATATCTTGCCGCTTTTGGGGGCTTTGCCACAGATCCGTCCCGGCGATATCGTGGTCAATGCCTTTGGTGGATATCAAGGCGCCGCCACCGCGGGCGATCGTGTCACCGGCATGATGCGCAATTGCGGTGCGGTCGGGTTTGTCACCGATGGCCCGGTACGCGACTATGAAGGACTGGTTGGGATCGGCCTGCCGGTCTGGTGCACCGGTCTGATCCCGGCTTCTCCCTTGTCCAAGAGTGCGGGCCGTGTTGGATTTCCGGTTCAGATCGGAGGGCAAGAGATCGAGACAGGCGATATGATCGTCGCCGACCGCGATGGCGTGGTGGTCGTACCGTTCGAACAGATCGATGACGTGATCGAAAGACTGACAAAAATCACCGCGCTTGAGACGGCCCTAGATGCCGAGGTTGCCGATGGCCTGAAAGTCCCGCCAGCGATCCTGGAGTTTCTCGAAAGCAACCAGGTGCATTATGAGGAATGACAGGCCCTGCCAATAATGTGGATCGATGGGGCGTCTGTTAGCGGGCTGCTGTTTGTAACGGAGAACTGACCCGGTATTTTCAGAGATGGCCCGAGAATTTTGAACAGATGAGTTAGGTGGATTTTCCGCTCGTGATCCGGCAGCGTGCCGGGACGAAGGAGCGAAGATGGTAAGACGACCGAGACGGAACCACAGCCCTACATTCAAGGCGAAAGTCGCGTTGGCGGCTTTGAAGGGCGACAGGACGATGAGCGAACCTGCGACGCAGTTCGATGTTCTTCTCAATCGGATCAAGCAGTGGAAGGATCAGCTCCTCGATGGGGTGACGGATGTCTTCGACGACAAGCCAAAAGCGTCTAAAGAGCCCGAGATTGATGCCAAATCGTTGCACGCGAAGATTGGCCAGCTGACGCTGGAGAATGATTTTTTGGAAGGAGCGCTCGACAAGGCCGGTCCGTTGGGGAGCGCAAGGAAATGACGGATCGGTCACACAGATTGAGCCTCACGCGCCAAGCCGATCTGCTCGGAATTAGCCGAGGCGGCT
>NZ_JAFEUL010000044.1 GCF_016901225.1 Actibacterium sp. 188UL27-1
CATCAACGGCTTCTACAATCCGCGTCGCCGCCACTCAGCACTCGGATGGAAAAGCCCGGTCGCCTTCGAACGCAAGGTGGCCTAAAGAGCACCAGGGGCGGCACGAAAACGCGACAGGTCCAAAATGCCTCATCACAGCTGTTAATTGGACTCCAATCTGAACCTGAGACAGCTGGAAGCTTGGCAAGAGCACTATCAAGTTCCCGACGTAGCCAGACAGCAACACCGTCGGCATCGCGTCCCGGTGGATAGATACCATTTTTCACAAGCTTGTCGAAATAGCGGGCAGAGTGACCGTAATGCCGCGCAGCTTCGGCACGGGCAATTTAGAACCCCAATCCGTGTTTAAGCGCGCATGCTTCATGCCTTAACCCTCGTTGTCTTTTGTATTCAGACGGAGTTGTTCCAATTCATTCTGATCGTTTTCTGCCGTACCTGGTTCAATGAGCGCTTCGATATGTGAAGGTAAGAGCAGCATCAGATGCCCAAGTTGGCGGTAATTTCCTGTAGCTCGTGCCTTGGAGCGGATGAGCCAAGGTGAAACGCGCACTCCGTGGCCTGACAATTGTCGGCTCCACTCCTCGGGGATTTGGCCCTGGCTCGGCAATTCAAACACCCAAGCGACGAGAGGCTGATAATGAAGCAGATTTTCAAAAAATACTGGATGATCAGATACTTGCCGAAGCTCTGAGCATTAATGTTCATAAGAATCTCGAGGCATTTCGGAAAAGGCGAAAGTTCAAAAAATCCGAGATGGCCAAAATGATGGGTGTGTCAGCGCGTAGTTATTACATGTACGAAACTGGCAAACGTCCAATCCCCTCAAGTGCCCTGGGTCATGCTGACGAAATGGGTTCGCACTGTGTCGCTGGCATGCGTTAAGCTGGTATCTGCGATGGAGACCGGCTTGGCACGAGATTTGATGACGGACGACGAATGGGCGTTCTTTGAACACGTCATCCTTCCTGCACGTGCCCGGAACGGGCGCAAACCCTCCAATCATCGCAGTGTTCTGGACCGGATATTCTGGATTGCGCGCACCGGATCGCCTTGGTGGGACCTGCCCGAAGAGTTCGGCAAATGGTCAAGCGTTTACAGGCCGTTCCGGCGCTAGACGCTGGCGGGGCTGTGGGAGGACATTCTCGAAGCCCTGAACCATGGCGGAGCTGTTCCGGACGTCCTGCAAATGATCGACAGTCCCGTCATCCGCGCCCACCACCAGGCAGCGGGCGCTAAAGGGGGGCTCCGCGACAGGGTTTTGGCCGTTCAAGAGGTGGGTTCACGACCAAGGCCCACCTCCGGGTCTGTGCGACAGGACTGCCCATGAGAACTGACATCGCACCAGGACAAACTTCGGACTATCTGGGGTTTGATTTGATGATGGATAACAATCTAACTGAACCGGCAGTTCTGATGGCAGATTGCGGCTATGACGCTGATCGAATTCGTCAGACCATGGAACAACGCGATATCCTACCTCAGATTCCGATGCGGAAATCGCGCAGGATGCGGGTCGGGGTGGATCACACGCTCCACCGGCTTCGCAACATGGTCGAGCGGTGTTTCAACAAGCTGAAAAACGCCCGCTGCATCGCAACACGTTACGACAAAACCGCAGAAAGTTTTCTGGCCTTCATTGACGTAACATCGATCCGACTACGGCTCCCCCATTTGTCAACATGACCTAGTTATGGCGAACGCAGCTTTTTGCATTCGCCGCCAATGCTTTCATTACGATTGCAAATGCCGATATTGGTTTAGTTCCAGCGAGAGCTTGCTTTGGCTGCGCCTTGGGTGAATTGGTAGGGCGCGGACTCTGGCTTCATTGAACAACTCGTGCCGAATGTCCGTTAGCTGTAAAAACTGCAGCGGTTTACCGCTGCAGTTTTTACATGGTCAGAAATTAGTTGCGAATAAATGTTACACGACGGTTCAAAGCACGGCCTTGATCACTGTCGTTATCCGCCACCGGGCTGCTTTCGCCCTTGCCGCCAATTAGCAGCGTGACGTCAGTATTATGTTCCAGTTTCAGTTCATTCACCACCGTCTGCGACCGCGCATTGGACAGGGCAAAGTTATCCGCGTCAGACCCTACGCTATCGGTATGTCCTTCAACCAGAACCCGTACATCGTCATCGAACGTAAAGAACGCCTCGGCGACTAACGCGACCTGCTCTTTGCCCTGCGCGGTTAGCTCAGCAGATCCGCTATCAAACAGGATGGAAATGTTCACGGAAGCGCCCGGCTTCTCCATCGCTTCGGTCAACACGCCAACGTTGATCTCTGATCCCATAGAGACAGAGCCATCCGCCTCTACACGCAGCCCATCCATCACCACACCACCATCCGCATCGACGGAGATATCACCAAGACCAATCACTGTACCCATGCCAATCGACACATCACCACCTATCTCAACATTGCCTTCACTATCTGTCTTTATTCCACCCAGATCGACATCGCCATCGCCGGTGACAGACAGACCTTTCATGGTCACATCGCCGTCATCGGTGACAGTCATCTGCGACAACGCAGGGCTTGCGATAACCAACAAGACGACAGCGCAAACTTTAGGATGTAGAGAAAGCATGGTAATTCCTTTTGTAAAACACCGTGGCATAGCAGCCGAAGTATCAACCAAGACCCGCGCTATGCAATAGCAATGCGCATATGCTAGGGTCAGGACGTCGGTAACGGGGTCCTCCCAGTCAAGTAGTTTTGCGCAGAATGAAGAGGTTGTTCGGTTTTTTGAACAGTTTCGAGCCGTTTCTTAGTTGGATTTTCCGCTCGGTTAAGCCGCCACCGGGATTGGTGACGATGGGTTGAGATATGCCTGATTGGGTGTCCGCCCGTCCAACGATGAATGCGGTCTGCGTGTGTTGTAGAACTTTAGATACCTGCGTAGGCTTTCCCGAGCTGCCGAGACGCTGTCATATGCGCGCAGGTAGACCTCTTCGTATTTGATCGTCCGCCAGAGCCGTTCGACAAAGACGTTGTCCCGCCACGCACCCTTTCCGTCCATGCTG
>NZ_JAFEUL010000045.1 GCF_016901225.1 Actibacterium sp. 188UL27-1
GCCTGATGTTCTTTCAATATCCCGATTATCTGTTCTTCACTGAAACGGCTTCTCTTCATCATCTGTCTCCTTCTTGGAGAACAGGCTAACCAAAAACACCGGACATTTCAGGGGAGCAGGTCATGAGCGTTCCGGGCGACACTTTCGAAAAGGCTTCACTGGCGACCGGTCTAGCAATCGCAGCCATTGGGCTACTCAATGCCTTGCCGAGCTTTGGAGTGTTGCCACAAATTGGTCCGTTCCCGATTGATTGGTTTCGCCCAACATTTATCGGCCTTTCTGTCCTAACGGCCGTATTGCTAGTGATCCCGGACCTGCCGGTCAGCAAACCTGCAGGCTGGCTTCATATTACATTGCTGATCGTCTGCCTGCCAATGATCGCCTATGCGGGCTATGGGTATTTTGACGTCAGCCGGAAGATGGCGACCTCAATCTTTTTCTTCAGCGTGTCCGAAGCAATCACGGCGACAATTGCGGCGGCTGTGACAGTCTACCTCTGCTGGCACTTATGGGGGTCGACCATTGCAGCTCTGGGGTCAATTGCATTCGCTTATCTCGCCACAGGCCAGTATTGGCCCAGCGGGTTGGCAACAGCACCGCACGACATGGTTGAAACCATTGCAGCCAATATCTGGTATGCGACCGACCAAGGCATTCTGGGCAACATCATGGGCATTGTGCTTAGCACCGTACTGCCATTCATCATTCTTGGCAGCGTACTGGATGGCTGTGGTGCGGGTCGGTCGATGATCCGGATTTCGTTCCGTCTGATGCGACGGCTGAAGGGCGGTCCAGCCTATGCCGCGATTTCCGCCTCCGCCCTTTTTGGCACCGTTTCAGGCGGCGCCGTCGCCAATGTGGTGGGAACAGGCGTGGTCACGATCCCCATGATCAAAAGGCGCGGTTTTTCACCCAACTTCGCCGGGGCGGTCGAAGCCGCGGCCTCCACCGGGGGCCAGATTCTTCCACCGATCATGGGGGCGGCAGCACTGGTCATGGCGGATCTGATTGGCGTCAACTACCTGACGGTCATAACAGCAGCAATCATCCCGGCGATCGCCTATTATGCAAGCCTGTTCTTGGCAGTCTACTTTCAGGCCGGGAAAATCAAGCTGAAAACTTGTCAAGACGATGCCGCCGATCTTGAGGTTGCGCCTCAAGACTACATCAACTTGATTCTGGTTGTATTGCCCCTGGCGCTAATTGTGTGGCTTTTGATCAACGGATATTCACCGGCCGGCGCCTCGATCAGCGCGCTTCTTGTGCTGTTACCAGCTAGTTATCTGAATCCGGAGATCAGACAGAGACCGCTACGGCTTGTTCGGGCGCTAGCCGAGGGTGGACGCAGCATCGCCAAACTGGCCATCGCGATTGCCGTTGTTGGTATCGTGGTCGCCTCATTTTCGGCGACAGGTGTCCCCACCAAATTCGCTGTCTTGCTGTCGTCGGCCAGCGAGGTTTCGCTGTTTTTCGCACTGCTGGTCAGCGCCATCGGATGCGTCGTGTTGGGTATGGGGATGCCGACCTTGCCCGCTTACATCGCAATTGTCGTCGTCATGGGTCCAACGCTCACGAAATTCGGTATGGACCTGCTGACCGTCCATTTCTTAGTCTTCTTCGTCGGCGTGGCATCAGTGATCACGCCACCCGTCGCCCTTGCGTCCTATGCCGCAGCGGCCATCGCGGGTGGGCGGCCCATCGCCACATCCATCATCAGTAGCAAGATCGGTGCGATGATCTTCTTGATCCCCTTTGCTTTCGTCTTTCACCCCGAATTGCTGATCGTGGTCTCGGCGGGGGATGAGAGCGTCTTTTGGCTATCGCTCCTGTTTTTGGCGGCGACGCTCTATCTGTGCTCGAGCAGTTTGATCGGCTATGATCGCGCGGCACTCGGCGGCGTGGAACGTGCGTTGCGCCTCGCTGCGGCGGCTCTTCTCATCTCGCCTGTCGCCAGCGCGAACTGGGCCGGTCTGTTTCTGGGTACGGCTCTAGTCGGCTGGCATGTGCTGCGTCTGCGCTCGAAAGTGATCGAAAACGCGAAGGGAGCCTGAGCAATGGTCCGTGAGATCAAGAACATTCTGTTCATCATGTTCGACCAACTCCGATGGGACTACCTAAGTTGCTATGGACACAAAACCCTGCATACACCCAATATTGACCGTCTGGCAAAGAAAGGTGTGCGGTTTACTCGCGCCTATTGCCAATCGCCGATCTGCGGCCCGTCGCGCATGTCGACTTACACAGGCCGGTATGTTTCCAGCCACGGCGCGACCTATAACAGCGTGCCGCTAAAGGTTGGGGAACTCACCATGGGCGATCACCTGCGCAATGCCGGCATGCAGTCGTGGCTGATCGGCAAGACGCACTGGACTTGTCGCGATTTGATGCCGCTCCTTTGATAGCATTTACTGCAACAAAGGAGACGGACTATGGGACTGAAACGGACGGACGCATTCCGCCAGGATGCGGTGCGTATCGCGCTGACCAGTGGGCTTACGCGTAAGCAAGTGGCCGACGATCTGGGTGTTGGCATGTCGACGCTGCACAAATGGATTACGGCGCACCGAGACACGGAAGTGGTTTCGCAAGAGGAT
>NZ_JAFEUL010000046.1 GCF_016901225.1 Actibacterium sp. 188UL27-1
GGACGCTTTTCTGACCCTCACACCCTTGTCGCCCTTCAAAGCCGCCAACGCGACTTTCGCCTTGAATGCAGGGCTGTGGTTCCGTCTCGGTCGTCTTGCCATCTTCACTTCGTCGTCCCGGCAGGCTGCCGGATCACGAGCGAAAAATCCACCTAACTCAACTGTTCAGATTTCTCAGGCCATCTCTTTAACTTGGACGCAGCTGGGGCGGCTTTTTTGGCCGAGTTCAGGCGATATCCGCCGTTGATTTCCAGGCGTCAAAGGCTTCCATGCGGTGATACCGGATCTGGATTGCGGAACGGTGTCGGGTAAGGGGGAAATGATTGCGTACAGCGGGGTGGCAGGTGACCGTTTTCAGCGCGATTATTCAACCCCTTTCCCAGACCTGTTGTTTACGCCTTACATCAACGCCGACAGGTTTTGCCCGATCATTTATAAGTTCGAATGGCTCCATGGCCTACACGTTATGAGGCTGCGTTCCTTGGACACAAGGCGCTCTACCTCTCCGAGGGGTCGGCTTATTCCAACTATTTTCGCGCCTTCGCTGCGGCTGGTTTGGCTGAGATCCATTTCGCGAATGTGAACGGCGGCGACGAGGGGTTCTTCGCCGAGATCGAACGGCTCGGGTCTTGCGCTCGTCTTGCCCATTTCTGGAAAAGGAACGAAACTGCGCGTGGATGCGTCGATGACAAAGGTGCTGGACGTATCGTCCGGGCGATCCAAGTAATGAAAGGAGTAAAGCGCTAGTGACACTCACCATAGAAGGTCAGTCGGCGGGCCCTGACGAGAAGACATGGCTCATCGCCGAGGTAAGCGCCAATCACGATCGTGATTTGGATCAGGCGCTGAAACTCATTGATCTTGCGGCCGAAGCTGGGTGGGATGCGTTGAAGCTTCAAACGTATACTGCCGACAGCCTGACGATGGAGAGTGATCACCCGTCAATGGCGATCGACCCGATCTGGGGGCGCGACAGGCTTTATGACCTTTACGACGATGCTGCTATGCCGATGGAGTTTCATGAACCGCTTTTCGAACGTGCGCGTGCCCACGGTCTGGTTCCTTTTACATCCGTTTATGACCCCCGGGATTTGCCATTTGTCGAAGATCTCGGCTGTCCGATTTACAAGATAGCATCGTTCGAGATGACCTTTGATGCCCTGCTGGTCGAGATCGCGAAAACAGGAAAGCCGGTCGTCATGTCCACTGGCATGGCCAACCTGGCGGAAGTGGACCACGCCATGGAAGTGCTTGCCCGCAACAACGCTCGCGAAGTGATGCTCTTGCATTGTGTCTCGGCCTATCCGGCCCCTCTGGCCTCGGTGAATTTGCATGCCATCGAGATTCTTCGTGCTCGTTACGGTGACCTGATCGGGTTTTCCGATCATACCGAAGGCAGTCGTGCCGCCCTTACCGCAAGTGCCATGGGCGCAGTCGCCATTGAAAAACACATCACGAACGATCCGGACCGTACAGGACCGGATCACAGGTTCTCGGCGACACCAGACATCCTTCGGGAGATTGCTGATGGAGTTGAAGAGATCCACATTGCGCGCGGTTCGAGTGCGAAGGACACTGTGTCCGATGAAGCCGGCAACAAGGTGGTCGGGCGTAGATCGGCCTTTGCTTTGCAAGATCTGCCGAAAGGGCACCTGCTTGCCACGGGGGACTTTCGCTTCATTCGTCCGGGAGTCGGCATTCCACCAAATGATCCGGGCGCACCTTTGGGACGGGCTTTAAAAAACGCTGTCCGCAAGGGCCATCCTATCACCTATGATGATCTTGCCCCGTGATACGCAGCGTTGCGATCATGCAACCCACGTTTCTGCCATGGACTGGATATTTTGGTCTCATCGCAAGTGCCCTTGTCGCGTGATGCCAGCCTGTGGGCTTAATCGAAAAACCCATGGTCCAGCATAACAGGACAAGGTCACAGGTGGCCATAGCCGATGTCTCGGGCCGTTCTCGTCGTTGTCCGCGCTCCGAGCGCGGACACATACAGGTCATAAGACTGGCCTCGGGCACGCCGAGTTCACCGGTAATCACCGCGAAATCCGGAGCCGGTGGACGGCGTTGCTGAGCCATTGCAACGCCGCCTGTCCGAGGCCGCAATGTTGGATGAAACTGGAGTTCCCCCGGTTTCGTGGACGGTTATGGGCTTAGAGATTCCAGTCCTTCTGGCCGAATGCACCGGATCGGTGAGGACCGCACGGAGCGGCTCGACATTGTCCCCGCCCAGCTCCGTGTGATTGTCACGGTCCGTCCGAAATATGCCTGTCGGGCCTGCACCGATGGGATC
>NZ_JAFEUL010000047.1 GCF_016901225.1 Actibacterium sp. 188UL27-1
ACCTCAGAACCACCCTTGAACGCATCGCCAGCGGGCACCCGCAAAACAGGCTAGATGAACTCCTCCCGTGGAGCTTTAACGCCAGTCAAGCCAACCCGTAGACGGTCCCGAGACATCGCTTACTTTTGAACCACCTGCCGCGCTGCCTAATCAGATCTTATAGGACGTCGTTACTGACATGGTTAATGACGTCGTATTGGGCGAGGGCAGATTTTGCGACATAAGGTGATTGTTGAGGTCGAGTGTCGGCGTTTCGGCACGAGCTATCGGACGCCGTCCATTGATCTGCCCATGCCTGCCTGAGCGCCATGCCGAATAACACCTTCATCGTCAGTTTGGATTGTAGTATTGCTGTAGATCGGCTGTCTGCCGCGTTTGCCGATCAGTACAGCGTCCCAGATCATCTTTGGGTCGAACCATATCATCAGCGAGCCACAGCGCTTGAGCGCTTCGTTACAGGCTGGCCATTTCCTGGTCTTGGAGGTCAGGGGTGTCGGTCTGCTCATGCATCCCAGCGACCACGCTGAATTCACAAGATGAGTCCCTCACGGTATTGGTGCAACAGAGTCCCGCGAACGAAATGACGGCCTGCCCTTCGCGGAGAAGGTCGTTTTCGTATTGGCGTTACTCTTCTAATAAATCCTTAGTAAGATCATTTATCTCACCATCAATTTTCATAATTTCCTTGATAAGGGGTAAAGACTGGCTGGGGCTTTTTTCTACGGATAATCTAAGTAGACTCATCCAATTTATATTATTCTTAGATCGCGCTGATTGAATTTTATCGATCACTGAGTGTGAAGCATTCACTTCCTCATTATCGAAAATTATTTCAATATCAGGCACCTTTCTTGAAAACTCTGAAATTCTTGTTTCTCGCATGGCGTTCCAATCACCCTTAGTAACGCCCAAGAAGTGCACGCCGATCCTCTCATTATCCTTTTCAATATTCGAGCGTCGAAACCCCTCCTCAACAAATCCAAATTTTTTATGCATCGCTACAACGTTAGGGTTTGTTTCGATTACTTCGCAATTAAGTTTCTCCATTTCAAGTTTTGAAAAAACAAAATCAAGCATAAAAATCTCTAGTAAAGAACCGACGCCGCCACGCTCATTTTCATCTAAGTAAAATGCCCAATCTGCTTTTTTGTGTAACGTGTCAATCTGATTTAGACTAACAACACCAGAGGCCTTTTCACCATCCCGCAATATAACAAAAACTTTTTGCCTACTATCTTCTTTAAGTCTTTTAATATACGAAAAATGCTCATTAACACCAATTTCATGCTCATTATACATCGAATTCCGAACAGAATTACTATTTCGGATAGTCAAAACGTCCATCTGCTGTTCAACTGTGCAGATACAAATGTTGCGCAATTTATAATATCTCATAATTTTTTCCATTCCTATTCCGCTTCACTAAACCACTGCCTCAGCGCAGCAATCTACATCTTTTTCACCTGTCTAGAGCCTTAATCGCCTATGCTCAAATAAAAGTGCGCCAACCTCCATGGGTAGTTACACTTAGACACTTAAATCACGTTGTCAGACGCGCCCAGAAGCTGCGTTTGGGCTGCTCTGCCGCCTTGTCGCGCTGATCCGAAAGCACTGCCAGTGCTCGCCTGTGGTCGGCGCTCTGCCTGATCCTTCAAAGCCTCGATCTGATCGCACAGTTGCGCCCGTTCACGCTCGCGCTCTGTGTTGATGCGCTCAATCTACTCACGCAGCATCTTAACTTCGATCTATAGCGCACCGTTCTGACTGGTTTTTTTGACGATTTTGCTGAGGAGTGGATTACTGTTTTCTGGATCTGAAGAACTGGTTTCGTGATACGTCCGCAACAGCCCTGCTGAGAGAAATAGCTGAAAGTTGGTGATGGCCCTGAGGGGCGGCATATCATGGCAGTGTTCAAGTCGCCGTCAATTCTCTGCAGAGAAAGGGATATGCCACATGAGAGAAGATACCATCACCGCATTGCCTGAT
>NZ_JAFEUL010000048.1 GCF_016901225.1 Actibacterium sp. 188UL27-1
GTAGCCGCAAAGCTAAAATGTCACCCATGAGCAATTCAGGAATGTCACTCTGCCCTCAAAAATCATTGATGGTGAGCGGACATGGGATGGGTGGTTATGAGCGAGCGCGAGTTGAACCGCGTGGAGGTTTTGGCGCAGGTTGATGACGGACAGCTGAGCGTCGACAACGCTGCGAACATGTTGGGCCTGACGCGGCGACAGATATTCCGGCTGTTGAAGCGGTATCGTCAGGATGGCGCGTCGGCGATCCGGCACAAGGCACGTGGTAAGCCGCCAAACAATCGCATTCATCATGCCAAGCGCGACTATGCGCTGAGCTTGATCAAGGAGAGCTACGCGGACTTTGGGCCGACCTTGGCGGCGGAGATGCTGGCCGAACATCACGGATTCAGGGTCTCGCGCGAGACGGTTCGTAATTGGATGCAGGAAGCCGGTATCTGGTTATCCCGCAAACAACGCCGGACATTCCACCAGCCGCGCTTGCGCCGGGAATGCTTCGGTGAGCTGATCCAGATTGATGGCTCAGACCACAGATGGTTCGAGGATCGGGGCGATCCCTGCACCCTGCTCGTCTTCATTGACGACGCAACCAGCACGCTGATGGAGCTGCGCTTTGTGACGTCCGAGAGCACCTTCAGCTACTTCGAAGTCCTGGAAAGCTATCTGCTGAAGCACGGACGCCCTGTCGCGTTCTACAGTGACAAGCATACCGCCTTTCGCGTTCCGAAGGCCAATGAACATATGACGGGCATGACCCAATTGGGGCGCGCCCTGGCCGAGCTGAACATTGAGATTATCTGCGCCAATTCTTCGCAAGCCAAAGGCCGCGTCGAGCGAGCAAACCGGACACTGCAAGACAGGCTTGTGAAGGAACTTCGGATTGCAGGCATCTCCAACATGGCAGACGGCAATGCGTTCCTTGCGGGGTTCGTCGAACGCTACAATGCCAAGTTTGCAAAGGCTCCGGCCCAACCAGACAATCTGCATCGCGTTTTGAACATTGAACCGGATCGCCTCGCCGAGGTATTCTGTCTGCGCGACAAACGCTATGTCACTAAGGATTTGACACTGAAGTACGACCGCAAACGCATCCGGCTGGAAGTCAATGATCTGACGCGTGGCTTGGTCGGCAAATACGTCGATGTGTACGAGATGCTGGACGGGCGCGTCCAAGTTAGAGCCAAAGGTGTCGCCCTACCCTGCATCATCTTCGATCCGCACCAACAGTGCGTCACCCATGCAGCGATCACAGAGAACAAACACCTGAGCGCCGTTCTTGCCCACATCAAGGAGGAACAGGAGAAGGCCGCACCACCGCCAAAGGTCAAACCTGTCAGCGCGAAGAACGGCTACAAGAAGACTGGCCGTCGCCCACCAGGCCGTCCCTCAAAGATGGAAGCGTACTATGAACGCAGGCGAGCTGAGCGTGCCACCGAGACGAAGGCGGAACCAAATATCTAGCCGTCATGCAAAGCTAGTATTCCGGTCATGCGAATGATAGGTCGATCATATGACGGCCGCAGCATTCATTGACCTGATATTGACCCCAATTGCAGGGGGTCTTGGAGCCATAATCGGGCTTTCATGGGCGGCCAAAAAACAACCCGAGAAGTTCGAACAATTTGCCGGTTTGGGTGTTCGCCTCGGTGTCGGCGTAGCTGTTGCTATCGGCCTTTTCGTTTTGAAGATTATCTAAACCTCAGCAGATTGTCCTAGCATCATCCGCAAAGCCAGCCAGGGCTGCGATATGTGAGGTCTCCGCCCTGTCAGGCTTTGCTACCATCAGCGTTTTTGGTGACACTTCTGCTTTGCACGCCGGGTGACATTTCTACTTGGTTGCAACA
>NZ_JAFEUL010000049.1 GCF_016901225.1 Actibacterium sp. 188UL27-1
ACGGGCAACCCCCCGATCAGGCATATCTCAACCCGTCGAAACCAATCCCGGTGGCGGCATAAACGAGCGGAAAATCCACCTAAGAAACGGCTCCAAACTGTTCAAACGAACCGAACCACCTCTGACTGCGGAAGTATCTGTCTCGCTTCACTGAACCTACAGCGCTGACAAATTGACACCTAAGGTCGATTTGCCATCAACTCAATTCAGCGCCCCGCACGTGTTTCAGCTGCCGCAAGCCTGCCGAGATCTTCGAAACCAAGCTCATAGAAATCCAAAACAGACTGGAATAAACGACATATCACGGACTGTACGTCAGCGTGAGTCCATACAGTCTGTACCGCGCCTGACAGTCCTGCTTTGCAATTCAGACGATATTTCTGAATGGTGTTTGCAGCCGCGATTATCTTGGTGACCATTGATGCGAGAAGAAAATTTGAGCCTTTGTATCATCCCTGCGCGGGGCGGTAGCAAACGCATTCCGCGCAAGAATATCCGTGATTTTTGCGGTCAGCCCATGATTGCCTGGTCAATCGACGCCGCGCTTAAGAGCGGTGTGTTTGATCAGGTGATCGTTACCACCGATGATGCCGAAATTGCCGATGTCGCCCGCTCTGCTGGTGCTGAAGTGCCGTTCAAGCGCCCGTCCGACCTGTCGGATGACTTCACCACCACCCAACCCGTGATTGCCCATGCCATTCAAGCTATGGGCTGTACCGCGACAAGCGATTTACCCGTCTGCTGTCTATACGCCACCGCTCCATTTGTGCGACCCACAGATCTGAGTGGTGCGCTCGCACAATTTGCAAACAGCGAAGCCAAAGCGCTCGTGATGGCAATCACCAGCTTTGCATTCCCGATTCAGCGTGCCTTGCGTAGAGATGTGGATGGGCAACTCTCGATGGTTCAATCCGAATACTTGAGCACTCGGTCGCAGGATCTCGAAGATTTTTGGCACGATGCGGGCCAGTTTTACATCACAAGCTCGAACCGTTGGTGCAATGACGAACTTCTACTCAATGGGCCATCGTACGGGATCGAATTGCCACGCCAACGCGTGCAGGATATCGACACAGAGGAAGACTGGCAGATGGCAGAATTGCTGTTTCGCGCTCAAACGTTGGATCACTGATCTCACGAAAGCCGCGTTCGCCCGCGATGATAAGTGTTGCCTGCCGAGATAAGGATACTTGAACAAACACGAATGACTAGTTGTTCAGTCCCGGCATCTGGTGGATCGGATTTAGGATGAATGGCTCTGGCTCAGATGTCCAGATTTTGCAGATGTATTCATAGGGTGTGAGGCCGCTGAGCGTTTTGAGACGGCGTGCAAAATTGTAGGCATTCAGGAAGTCAGTGAGGTGGCTTCGAAGCTGATCGTGGTTGTCGTAGTGGTACCGTTTCACTGTCGCGTCTTTGATTGTCCGGTTCATCCGCTCGACCTGGCCATTGGTCCATGGATGGTTCGGTTTGGTCAGGCGGTGTTCGATCTCATTTGCCTCGCAGATCATGTCGAAGCGCATAGGCCGAGAACAGACTGTGTTACGGTTCCGAGGTGTCCATCGTCGGGTTTTTTGGCACCAAATGCGGCTCAAGCTAAGAGAGAGTTTGGCTCATCTGGTTGGTTTGATTATGCGGCGTGCTGGCGGTGATGCAAGCGGCGCATTTCGAGCGTCTT
>NZ_JAFEUL010000005.1 GCF_016901225.1 Actibacterium sp. 188UL27-1
CAACCACCGTCCGCACACAAGCCTCGCTGGTATGACGCCAGCCGAATATGCTAACCGGTCAAAGGAAGACCAAAACCTGAACAGAGCTAACCTAAATTAGCGGACTCTAAGGGGAGCAGGTCAAAATTAGTTGCTGGGATTTAGTGGAGGCGAATATCGTAATCGAACCAGTGCCCACGGAAATGGCCTGTCCCGTCCCCGGTGCCGAATCCAAGACCGACTGGCTGCACTGTTCTGGGGCAGCTTCTCAAAACGAACAAAGGGGCCACTTCTGTAAACAGAAGGCTCCCAAACTCACCCAAGATGATGAAAGTTCCATTCTTGCCCGGCAAAAGTGCCAAGTCTCGCTGGATAATTGCCAACTCTCGCCGGATGTCACAAACAGTAGCGTTGGCTGGGGTGGTAGGATTCGAACCTACGATACACGGTACCAAAAACCGATGCCTTACCACTTGGCTACACCCCAACGGTGATGGGTCTTCTACTTATACGCATCGGGACGTGCAAGCGTTTGTGCCGCGGTTTTTCCCAAAATATTGAACGACGCGCCGAGCCGTCTTGTGGTCGTCTTAGATGGCTGCTGCAAGACCGGTCAGGCCGTGCGATCGACGCGGTTGACGGTTTCGGCGACGGACATCAATGCGGCGTAATATTCCAGATCGTCCGATAGATAGTGTCGCAGGTTTTTTACACCCTGTTCGGACAGCGGCGGCGCCGCACCATATTGGTTGCGGTGAGCCGAGATGTCATCTTGGGGGAAGTCAGGCACCGGTCCCAAGTCGAATTTTTTGGCAAATGCGCGAAAATCGGCCTCGACGCTGGCCTGGCGCAGGATGAAAGCGGGTTTGCGGTAGATCAACGCGCCATGCATGTCATCGAGCACATCCACAAGACGGCGGCGGATATGGCCGATGCTGCGCATGGCGATGATAGCAGGGAGTGGATCATCGGCGGACAGGGCCTCTGCCAGGTCGTTCGCCTCCGGGAAGCGGTCGAAACACCACGCTTCCTTAGAGCTCCAATCCTGGTAATGCCGCGGTTGGCCCTTGCGTTTGCGGCTGTAGAACCCACTGTAAAACCGATCAAGCGGTTCCCGAATGGCAAAGAGATATTGCGCGTCTTTCGGCAGGTCGGACAAGGAAACCTTGTGCTTGTGCAGTACGAATTTGGCCTTCCCGTCCAACCGGCTATTCATGGCCTTCATGACAGACTTGGTTGCCGTGCCCGCCGTCTTTCCGATGTGCAAATAGTGGAACCGCGTGCGAAACATGGGTCCTCTATCGCGCCCTGCCCCACGACAAACAACCAAAAAGCTGGCAAGCACCGAAATAAAAACGGGCCACTCCCGAAGAAATGGCCCGTTCCGATGACGTTGATGGTGGGTTTAGCGCTTGGAGAACTGGAAGCTCTTCCGCGCCTTGGCCTTACCGTATTTCTTCCGCTCGACGACCCGGCTGTCGCGGGTCAGAAAACCTGCGGCCTTGAGCGCGCCGCGCAAGGACGGATCGTAAAGCTGGAGTGCTTTGGAGATGCCGTGCTTGACCGCGCCAGCTTGACCCGACAGACCACCGCCTTTGACGGTCGCAGTGACGTCAAATTCGTCCTCTCGACCGGCAACTTCGAACGGCTGGCGCAGGATCATCTGCAGCACAGGCCGGGCGAAATAGGTCTTGATCTCTTTGCCATTCACCGTGACCTTGCCTGAGCCCGGGCGGATCCAGACGCGGGCCACCGCATCCTTGCGCTTGCCGGTGGCGTAGGAGCGGCCCAGCTCGTCCCGGACGGGATCCCGCGGGGTCATGGTCTCGACCACAACGGCGGCTTCCGTACCTTCGACGGCCGCGTTGAGCTCTTCGAGCGATTTGATCTCTTCAGCCATGTCTTATGCGCTCCGGGTGTTTTTCTTGTTCATGGACCGAACGTCCAATGTTTGGGGGTCCTGCGCCTCATGCGGATGCTCACCACCTGCATAAACACGCAGGTTGGTCATCTGGTGGCGGGACAGCTTGTTGCCGGGCAGCATCCGCTTGACGGCCTGGGTTACGACACGCTCGGGGTGCTTGCCCTCAAGGATCTGCCCCGTGGTACGGCTCTTAATGCCGCCCGGATAGCCCGTGTGCCAATAGTTCGGCTTCATGCGTTTGTTGCCGGTCAACTGCACCTTGTCGGCGTTGATGACGATGACGTTGTCGCCCATATCCATATGCGGCGTAAACGTGGCCTTATGCTTGCCACGCAGACGGTTGGCGACGATCGAGGCCAGACGACCCAGAACGATGCCTTCGGCGTCGATCAGGATCCACTTCTTCTCAATATCCGCCGGTGTTGCGGTGAACGTTTTCATGTTTCTTGCCCTGGAATTCATGCGGTTGGCCAAACGACCGGTATCAGATGGCGTGTTTTAAGGATACCACCGCCCAAGTCAACACATGATGCGCTCGATTAAATAAGCCAAAACAATGCTTTACAAATACGGTATAAATATACCCCATGTTTATTTGATATTTACCCCACGGCACAAATGTGACCCAAGGGCTGCCTTTGCGTTTTGAAATATAAGAATTTGGTCAGCTGTACCGACGGCGCAGCACAGCCAGGCCGCCAAATGCCGCCAGCAGCAAGGGCAAGCTAGCCGGCAGCGGCACGGCTGTGACCTGCCCCGGTTGATCCGGCAGATCACCGCGGAACGGCTGAAGATGCAGTTCACCATTTGTCAGGCTGATCTCACGCGCCAGAACCGATCCTTCGGTGCTGCCACCAAAGCCCGAGATAAACGCGTTGGGTGCCAAAACAGACCCGATGATGGCCGAATTCACCTGTAGCGTCTCCGCTTCGTAGAAGTTCCACAGGATCTGGGTCGCGGCACTTTTGCCACCGCTAGCATTCATCCCATAGGTCCCCGCTGTCCCGGACACATTGACGATGACCGTCTCGTCCTGATCCACGTCCGCCAGAAACGTGCCGCTCGACAGCTGATCCAATGAGACATTCAGGATCGTGACGCGGGAGGCATCCCAATTGTCACCCTCGGACTGGATGGCGTTGTTCAGCGCGTCAAAGCGTTTCTGGTTCGGGTCGGCAAACACAAGATCCTCGCCCGTCAGACCGGACAGATAGGCAGAATAGCTGACGATACCGGCGAAATCGATTTGGGGAAACTTGGCCTCAAATGCCAGATCACCGGATTGGCCGCTGGTCACGGTGTTAAAGTTGTTCAGGCCGGAATAGCTTCCGCCGACAAACGTTTCCAGGTTACCGCCGCTTTGCTCGATCTGGGTGTTGGCATCGCCACCGATGACAATCTCACCACGACCCGAAATCTTGCCGATGGTCGCGTTGCCCAAGACCACGACATTCTGATTGGGGCCATTCGGAAGGTCGGCCACAAACCCGGTCTGGATCTGGCTGCCGGTGAGGTCACCGCCCACGTAAAGGCGACCCTCGACCTCCTGCTGGCTGTTGAAATCGCCGGACGACACCGCGTTATAGATGGTCAGTATCTGTTCGACATCAACCGACGCGGCCTGGCCCAGGCCAGCGCAAATGATCAGCGGCAATGCAGTCAAACAACGGAGCATGGCGTGATACCTCGAAAGCGTTGAGACGCGTGTCCTTGCCACGCGCGGTTATCCGGTAATTAACCGTGCCATCGGGGCATTTCAAAGGCGGGAACGCGTCAGAACGCAGGGGCGCATGGTGAGGTAACTGCCCTAATTCCCCTTGTTTTCAGGATTGTTTGGGGGCCGGGGGGATGGCATAGGTTAATCCAGCCCGCGCCACCACCTGTGGCTGACCGTCCGAAAATAACATCGCATCGCCAACGGCCAATTGACGGCCCAGTTTCAGCAGCCGGGCCTCACAGACAAGATCCGCGTCCCGTGCCGGTTTGCGCATGAAATCGATGCTGCAATTCGTCGTCACCGCCAAGGCGACAGGGCCCAGCCGGGACAGGATCGCCAGGTAAATGGCGACATCGGCCAAGGCAAACATCGACGGGCCAGAGACCGTTCCGCCAGGGCGCAGATGCCGATCCCCGACCCGCAATCGTACGCGCAGGCTGTCTGGATCCAGGTGATCGATGGCAAAGTCATCACCGACCTGCGGGAAATCCCGCTCCAGGAACGTCTCAAGCTCGGCAATCGTCATCTTCAGTGCCTCGGCCATCGCTTCCCCTTCCGCGCCATCTGGCTTACGCTGCCGCCAAAGAAGGGAAATAACAAGATGAGCGAGCCGGTACTGTTGCGTGAAGATACGGGGCCGATCCGACGGTTGACCCTGAATCGACCCGCGGCCCTGAATGCCCTGTCCGATGAGCTGCTGGCAGCCCTGCAAACCGAAATCGATGCGCTCCATGACGCGCCGACCATCCGCGCCGTCATCATCCGCGGTGCGGGCAAGGTGTTTTGCGCGGGCCATGACCTGCGCGAAATGCAGGCGGGGCGGCAATCAAAGGACGGCGGGCAGGCGTATTTCGCCGATCTGTTCAGCCGCTGCACCGCGGTCATGACCGGCTTGCAACAGATCCCGCAGCCCGTAATCGCCCAGATCCATGGCATCGCCACCGCTGCGGGATGCCAGTTGGTGGCCAGTTGCGATATGGCCGTCGCCACGCGGGAAACCCGGTTTGGGGTGAATGGCGTGAATATCGGCCTGTTTTGTTCCACACCCATGGTCGCGCTCAGCCGCAATATCCCGCGCAAGCAGGCGTTCGAGATGCTGACGACCGGCCAGTTCATCTCTGCCGACCGGGCCGAGGCGTTGGGCCTGATCAACCGGGCCACCGATCCCGGTGCCGAAGAGGCCGCAGCCCTCGATCTGGCACAGGTGGTGGCCGACAAACTGACTGCCGCGGTCAAGGTCGGCAAGCGGGCGTTTTATGAACAGCTTCAGATGCCGTTGGACGAAGCCTATGCCCATACCGGCGCCGTGATGGTCGACAACATGTTGTGGCGCGACACGGATGAAGGCATCACCGCCTTCCTTGAAAAGCGCCCGCCCGATTGGGCCGGTCACAACTGAATGATCCCAATCCTGATCCTGGCCGCAGGGCAATCCAGCCGAATGCGCGGCACGGACAAGCTGCTGGAAACCGTGGATGGGGTACCCTTGCTCCGCCATCAGGCGATCACCGCGCTGAACGTATCGGACCCGGTATTGATCACCCTGCCCCAACCGCCCCACCCCCGCCACGACCTGCTGGCGGATCTGGCGGTGACACCCGTCCCGTTGCCAGACGGTCCGATGGACATGTCAGCCAGCCTCAGGGCCGGGATCGACGCATTGCCGCGCGAAGCCACAGGCGTGCTGGTGCATCTCGCCGACATGCCGGACGTCACCGAAACCGATCTGCGCACCATCATAGGAGCCACCCGGGATCACCCCGGACCACTCATCTGGCGCGCAACGACAGCACATGGCGTGCCGGGCCACCCGATCCTGTTCGACGCGGCACTCTTTCCCCGGTTTGCGGATCTGCACGGGGATCGCGGGGCAAGATCTGTTATCGAGGCGGAACGGGCCCAGGTGCACCACGTCCTGCTTCCGCACAACCACGCCATCACCGACCTTGATACGCCCGAAGACTGGCAAAATTGGCGGGATCGCGCCGGTCGCTAGGACCCCAAAGCGGGTTGGCCACAACTTCGACAAAGTCAGATCGAAGTTTCACCTTTTTACCTCTCTACCGTCCACCTCAAGCGGCCAGACCGATCCGGGGCACGACCCTTGATGCGGGAATACCGGCCTGGAGCTTGACCCCGCCCCGGCGGATCCATGGTCAAGCAGCGCAAGGGTTGTGACCATGGCCTCCCCCTTGGTCACAACACCCCCGATTTGCACGATCTGCGAAGGTGCTCATATCACGCGCGCTGCCAGGATGGCCATGCGGCGCTCCTCCAACCAACGGCGCGACGGCACATCCGTGGCCAGCACAATCGCGCGATCATAGGCGGTGGCAGCCTGACTCACGTCACCGGACCTGGCCAACAGATGCGCCCGCACGGCCCAGGCCGGTTGGAAACCTGCAACTGCCTCGGGCGCGATCTGGTCCAGCAGTGCCAAGCCCTGAACTGGGCCCGCATCTTCCCCCACGGCGGCCGCATGGCTGACAGCTGCACCGACGGTTGGATAAAGCTGGCGCAACCCGGCATAAAGCTGGGACAGCGCGCGCCAATCCGTCTGACCGGAGACCGCGCGTGCCGCGTGAACCGACTGGATCGCCGCCTCCAGCTGGAACCGGCCCATCCGCTTGGCCTGCGCGGCCCGGGTCAGCAAATGGGCGGCCTGATCAATCAATGAGGTATCCCACAGCGCCGTATCCTGTTCCGGCACCGGCACCAGCATCCCGTCGCGCAACCGGGCCGGCTCCCGCGCGATGACAAAACAGATCAACGCCTGCAGCCCAAGCGCTTCGGGATCAGGCGCGCTCAGATGGGCGGCCAGGGTGGCAAGATAGGCGGCCTCCTGGCGCAGATCATCCGGACCGCCCACAGACAGCCAATCCAACGAGAACGCGCCATAGATCGCCTCCAGAACAGCGGTCAGTCGGTTGGGTTCGGTCGCCTCATCGGGAAGGCGGAACGGAATGCGCGCCGCCTTGATCTTGCGTTTGACCCGGACCAGACGCTGCGCCATGGCATTGGGAGAGATCAGGAAGGCCGCGCCGATCCGGTCCGCCTCCAACCCCAACACGGTTTGCAGCATCAGCGGGGTATGGAGCGCGGGGTCAATGGCCGGATGCGCACAGACGAACATCAGCTTCAGGCGCTCATCGGGGATGGCTTCATGGGGATCAGCGGCCGTGGCAGGCTCCTCGGGCAGGGCATCACAAGGGTCGACACGGGCGGCTTTGCGCCTCATATCGATCAATCGGCGGCGCGCCGTGGTCAGCAGCCAGGCCTCTGGCTGGTCGGGAATGCCGGTGCGCGGCCAGTGATCCAGCGCGCGGGCCAATGCGTCGGCCAAGGCATCCTCCGCCCCGGCAATATCGCTCGCGCGCGCCGACAGGATCGCCAAAAGCCGTCCATAGGAGGCGCACATAACCTCGGTAATGCGCGCCTCGACACCTGTATTCACGCGCTGCCCATGGCAGAGGCGCGGACCTCAACCTTGCCGGTCCGGGCTGCCGGGCATTTCGCCGCCCAATCCAGCGCCGCATCCAGATCCGCCACATCAATCGTGAAAAATCCGCCCAAGGTCTCCTTCGTCTCGGCAAAGGGGCCGTCTTGAATACGCGTCCCGCCATGCTTCAGCGTGACCGTCGTCGCAGTGTCGGCGGGGTGCAGCCAATCGGTATCGATAAACACACCAGCCTCCTGCAAGGCAGCGATATAAGCGCCGTAAATCTCTTTCTCGCGCTCCCAATCCTCGGGGGTCATATCGGCGATATCGGCGGGGTCGGTATAAAGTAAAAGTGTGTAACGCATGGTCATGTCCCTCTTCATGCTCGTTTAGGCATTAGCCAGATTTTTCAGGCCTTGATCGAAAGTCTTGCCCATCATGCCATCCATGAACAGGCCCAAGACGCGGGCAACCGGGTTCATTCCCATATGGATATCCATATCCCAGGTGACTTTGCTGCCACCGTCGACCGGGGTGACCTGGATGGATTGGGTGGGTTTCCCCCTCGCGCCCAGATCAATCGAGTAGGTGACAGAGGTTTCAGTAAGCGCCGTAACCGTCTGGGCCCCCTTGCCTTCCTTGCCCGCAAAGCGGAAGCCCGAGCCGATACCGGCATCGGGACCAAACAGGTCGATCTTCAGGTTGGGATCGCTGTTCTTGTAAGGGTTGAATGTCTGATACCCTGCGTTTGACGCGACCAGCGCCATCACGGCCTCAGGCGGTTTGGGCACGAATGCCGTCCGCTCCACATGGACGTGCGCAGGGATCAGGTAGGTCGCCAGGACAGCGGCGGTCAATATGCCGCCGCCGACCATCAGGGTTTGTGTCAGTGTCATCTGTCTCTCCTGTCATGGGGAAAGCAACAGCGCTTTCACTGACATGACGGGCGAGCGACCGGTCAATCGACACTTCACCAAAAAAAATCGAAACTTTTTTCTTTGCCCTTGACGTTGCTAAGATTTTTCTGCGGGAATCATCCGGTAAATGGTGCCATTGCCCACCGACATGAACCAGATTGAACCGTCGGGCGCTTCCCGGATATCCCGGATCCGATCCGTTTCGGGCGTCTCGATGCGTTCGACCTCCGTCTTGGCGGCATCGCCTTCCAGCCGGGAGATCAGGCCAAATTTCAATGAGCCGACAAACAGGTCACCCTCCCATTCGGGCCAAAGCGTGCCGGAATAGAACATCATGCCAGAGGGTGCGATGGACGGATCCCAGTAATGGCTGGGTTGCTGCATCCCCGCCTTTTCGGTCCCTTCCCCGATTTTCTGGCCGGAATAGTGGCGACCATAGGAAATCACGGGCCAGCCGTAATTCGTGCCCTTTTGCACCAGATTGACCTCATCGCCACCCTGTGCGCCATGTTCGTTGACCCAAAGCTGCCCACTGGCATCCAAGGCAGCCCCTTGCGGATTGCGATGGCCATAGGACCAGATCTCCGGCTGGGCGCCATCGGTGCCGGCGAACGGATTGTCCGATGGAACCGCCCCATCACGGCTGACCCGGATGACAGAGCCGTTCTCGCGCCCTAGATCCTGTGCCGCGGGCCGATCCCCCCGATCCCCAATCGTCAGATAGACAAATCCATCCGTCCCCTCGACGATCCGTGATCCGAAATGCCGCCCACCGTCGGACCCCGGATCCATCTCATACACCGTCTGGACGCCGTCCAGCTGACCGCCATCCGCGCTGAGCGTGCCTACATCCAGGGCCGTGCCCGCGCCGCGCCCCTGCTGTTTGGCGTAGCTCAGGTAGATCTGACGGGTTTCGGCAAAATCGCGCGGCACCATCACATCCAGCAACCCGCCCTGCCCCTGGGCGACGACATCCGGCACGCCAGCGACCTCCTGGCGGGTTCCATCACCTGCAATATGCCAAAGTCGCCCGTTGCGTTCCGTGACAAGAACACAGCCATCGGGCAAAAATCCCATGGCCCAGGGTTCGTTCAAATCCGTAATCACGGGAGTGATCGAAACCGGGCCCGACTGGATCTGCCGGGTCTCGGCGGTCAACGGCAAGGCGGCTAGCAGGCCAGCGGCAAGGGCAAAGGTCAGTCGCATGAAGGATCCCTGTGTTACTTGTTGATTTATAAATAGTGGCGCTGGCGCTGGCTTCGACCCCGCTCAAGCCGTCGTGAGCCCCAATTCCCGCCAACCAACGCTTTTCATTTCGCAAGGAGCCTTCTAACCTTCGCGCCGGGACGAAAAGATCCGATAGGGAGACGGAAATGAAAAAGTTTTTGCTTGCCGCTTCAGCGACGGCACTGATGTCGGGTGCGGCTTACGCGGATGGTCACGCCAACGAGGTCAAGCTGGGCATCATCCTGGGCTATACCGGACCAATTGAATCGCTCGTGCCCTCGATGGCCGGTGCTGCCAAACTGGCCATGACAGAAGTGACTGAAAGCGGCGCGCTGCTGGATGGCGCAACGGTGACCCCGGTCGAAGGTGACAGCACCTGTGTGGACAATGCCGCGGCCTTGGCCGTGGCCGAGCGCCAGGTGACAGCCGAAGGGGTGAACGGGATCGTCGGTGGGGACTGCTCCGGTGTGACCGGGGCGATCCTGGCCAATGTGGCTTTGCCAAACGGCATGGTCATGATCTCCCCCTCCGCCACGTCGCCTGCCCTGTCCACGGTCGAGGATAACGACCTGTTCTTTCGCACGGCCCCATCCGATGCCCGCGAAGGCGAGGTCATGACAGAGATCCTGATGGATCGCGGGTTCAAATCCGTGGCACTGACCTACACCAACAACGATTACGGCAAGGGTCTGGCGGATGCGTTCCAGTCGTCCTTTGAGGCTGCGGGGGGCGAGGTCACGCTCTCTGCTGCCCACGAAGACGGCAAGGCTGACTACTCCGCCGAAGTGGGCGCGCTGGCCTCTGCGGGAGGGGATATCCTGGTCGTGGCCGGATATCTGGATCAAGGCGGCCTGGGTGTGATCCGCGCGGCGCTGGATAGCGGGGCGTTCGAACAGTTCGTACTGCCAGGCGGCATGGTGGGCGACAGCATCACCGCCGCGTTGGGCACCGATCTGGATGGCTCCTTTGGGCAAATTGCCGGATCCGACAGCGAAGGCGCGCAGATCCTGGCCAAGATGGCCGAAGAGGCCGGCTTTGACGGCACCTCCGCCTATGCGCCCGAAAGCTATGACGCGGCCGCACTTTTCATGCTGGCCATGCAGGCGGCCGGATCAAAGGAACCGGGCGATTACGGCCCCAAGATCCTTGAAGTGGCCAATGCGCCTGGCGAAAAGATCAATCCCGGCGAATTGGCGAAAGCCCTGGAAATCCTCAAGGAAGGTGGCGAGATCGATTATGTCGGTGCCACCGATGTGGAACTGATCGGCCCGGGCGAGAATGCCGGCTCCTACCGTGAGGTGGATGTCAAGGGCGGCGCGTTCGAGACGACGGGCTACCGCTAAACAAGGTTGGTCCGCGGGCCGCTCAGGCCTGCGGACCCCGACAGGATATCAGCTCATGATCGCGGTCCATGACCTGCACAAGCACTTCGGCGGCTTCCATGCCGTTGACGGGGCATCGCTTGAGATTGCCGAAGGGTCGATCACCGGCCTGATCGGCCCCAACGGTGCAGGAAAAACCACCCTTTTCAATGTGATCGCGGGCGTTCTTGAACCGACATCCGGCCGGGTCACGATGGCCGGTGAGGATATCACCGGCTTGCCGCCCCATAAACTATTCCACCGGGGGCTGTTGCGAACCTTCCAGATTGCCCACGAGTTTAGCTCGATGACGGTGCGGGAAAACCTGATGATGGTGCCTGCGGGCCAGGCCGGTGAAGGCCTGCTGAATGCCTGGTTCCGGCGCGGACAGATCGCCCAGGAAGAGGCCACCTTGTTGAAGAAGGCCGATGAAGTCCTTGATTTTCTGACGATAAGTCACCTTAAGGATGAAAAGGCTGGCAATCTGTCTGGCGGACAGAAAAAGCTGCTTGAGTTGGGCCGCACCATGATGGTCGATGCCCGCATCGTCTTTCTGGATGAGGTTGGTGCGGGCGTGAACCGCACGCTTTTGAACACGATCGGCGACGCGATCCTGCGGCTGAACAAAGAACGTGGCTACACCTTTTGCATGATCGAGCATGACATGGATTTCATCGGGCGGCTCTGTGATCCGGTCATCGTCATGGCGGAAGGACATGTCCTGGCAACGGGCACAATTGCCGAGATCAAGGCCAATGAGCAGGTGATCGAGGCGTATCTGGGCACCGGCCTGAAGAACAAGGTGACGGCCGCCTATGGCTGATTTCGAGCAACGCATATCCCATGCACAAACCATGCATAAGGCAGATGTACCGGATGTGCTTTGTGGTCGGTTGTGCACCCTGACGCCCCCGACGCGCCTGTGGCTGTTTCGGGAGCCTCCGGCGGGAGTATTTCTGACAAAAAGAAAATGGGAGGGTGAGCTGTGAGTGGCGACCCGGTGCTGATTGGGGATGCCATGACCGGCGGCTATGGGAGTGGCGCCGATATCCTGCATGGGTGCACCGTGGCGGTCGAGCGGGGGCAGATTGCCGTCATCGTGGGGCCCAATGGAGCGGGTAAGTCCACGGCGATGAAAGCCGTGTTTGGCATGCTCGTTGTCCGCGACGGGGCGGTGCGGCTGGACGGGGAGGATATCACCACATTGACGCCCCAGGCCCGCGTGGCAAAAGGCATGGCCTTTGTGCCCCAGACATCGAACATCTTTACCTCGATGACCGTGGAAGAGAACCTTGAAATGGGGGCATTCCTGCGCCGCGACGATATCGGCCAAACCATGGGGCAGGTCTATGATCTGTTCCCGATCCTGCGCGACAAGCGGCGGCAGGCGGCGGGTGAGTTGTCCGGCGGGCAGCGCCAGCAGGTGGCCGTGGGGCGGGCGCTGATGACCCAACCCTCTGTGCTGATGCTGGATGAGCCGACGGCCGGGGTCAGCCCCATCGTGATGGATGAATTGTTCGACCGGATCATCGAAGTGGCCCGGACCGGGATCAGCATCCTGATGGTCGAGCAGAATGCCCGCCAGGCCCTGGAGATTGCCGACCGGGGATATGTCCTGGTGCAAGGGCGCAATGCCTTTACCGGAACCGGCGCGGAATTGCTGGCCGATGACGAGGTCAGGCGGAGTTTTTTAGGCGGATGATGCGGGCGACAGATCTGGCATCGGCAGCTTTGACCTGCCCGTCAATCGCACCACGGGCGGCCACCCGGATACCTGCGCAAGTTTGGCGACGGGCGGGCGCTGTAACCGGGTTGGACCTCAACTCGGCCCGCCTGCAGTCACACTCTGACGGTTGTGCCGTTTGTGACCCCCTTCCACATACCTCGACAGGATTTACACAACATGACCGATATCGGCCGTTGCGAGTTGACGCCATGAGAGTGCTGAGCCTGATCGTGCTTCTGGCCCCGTTTCCTGCTGCTGCCGAAAGCTTGTTCTGCGTGTTCAAGACCGAATGCCTGAACCAGGAGGCCTGCGCCACCACCGAATACGGGTTCGAGATCATTCGCGAAGACGGCGTGGCCCGGATCGAGACACCGGCCGAGACCCTGATCGCCGCCGAGGTCGAAGGGGAAAGCGCCGATGTGCACGCCTATGCAACGCCGCTGGGACCGTCGGGGGTGCATCTGGTCACCGTCTTTGCCGGCGGTGCTGCGGTCTATACCAACCACACCTGGTTCGATGAGCCGTTTGCCATCACCTATCATGGCAGTTGCGAGGGCGACCTGTGAGGGGGATGCTCCTCCTTTTGCTGGTCACGGTGGCGCTGCCTGCCGCCGCGGCCACCCGCCATTGCCAGATCAGCGCGGTGTGCCAGGGAACCTGTGTGGAACTGACCGCGCTGCTGGTGGCGGAGACGGATCCGGCGACAGCGCCCGCGATTATCGCGCCCATTATGGACAGCGTTCTGTTGATCGCCGATGCGCGCTTGCTGCCGGGGGATGCTGTGCCGCCCCGGATCCGCACGATCCTGGAGCGGGAATATGGCCCCCTGCCCGACAACGCGGTCATTCTGACGGATGGCGCGATCCGCGTCCCGCCGAACGGTCGGGGACTGTCCGGTGCGGTGCGGCTGGGTCCGCCGCTGTTTGGCATGGTTCGGTATTATGAAGCGCCCGATGGCACGCTGGACCTGATCAGCGGGGCCGGTTTGCTGCAACGAACGGCCACAGGCACCTGTGGAGACCGATCGTGACCGATATCCTGAACGCCTTTGTCGCGCTGTCGAATTTCGTGCTGATCCCTGCCATCGCCTATGGCTCCCAACTGGCCCTGGGCGCGCTGGGGGTAACGCTGATCTATGGAATCCTGCGCTTTTCGAACTTCGCCCATGGCGACACCATGGCCTTTGGCACCATGGTCACGATCCTGGTGACATGGGGGTTGCAGGCCGCTGGTGTGTCGTTCGGGGTGCTGCCCACGGCCGTGCTGGCCCTGCCCATCGGGATCGCGGTGACCGCGGGGATGCTGCTGGGCACCGACCGTGTCGTCTATCGTTTTTACCGGGCGCAGCGGGCCAAGCCGGTCATTCTGGTCATCGTCTCCATGGGGGTGATGTTCATCATGAACGGGCTGGTCCGCTTTGTGATCGGGCCCAATGACCAACGCTTTGCCGATGGGGAACGCTTCATCATCTCGGCCCGTGATTTCAGGGCCTGGTCGGGGTTGAACGAGGGGCTGGCATTTCGCACCTCCCAAGGGATCACGATTGTTACGGCCATCGTGGTCGTGGCCCTGTTATTCTGGTTTCTCAACAAGACACGCACGGGCAAATCGATGCGCGCCTTTTCGGATAACGAGGATCTGGCGCTGCTGTCGGGCATCAACCCCGAACGGGTCGTGATGTATACTTGGGTGATCGTGGCCGCATTGGCGACCGTGGCGGGCGTGCTTTACGGGTTGGACAAGTCGTTCAAGCCCTTCACCTATTTCCAGTTGCTGCTGCCGATCTTTGCCTCGGCCGTGGTGGGTGGGTTGGGCAACCCCCTGGGTGCGATCGGAGGCGGCTTTGTCATCGCCTTTTCCGAAGTTGCAGTGACCTATGCATTCAAGAAAGTGCTGGGATATCTGATGCCCGAAGGATTTGAGCCAAATACGCTGGTTCAGTTGTTGAGCACGGATTACAAACTGGCCGTCTCCTTTGCCCTGCTGGTCATCGTGCTGCTGTTCAAACCGACGGGTCTGTTCAAGGGGAAGGCGATATGAAGAACGCGCTTTTGTTCGTCGCGGTCTTTGCCCTCTTTGTGGGCACGGGTTTTGTCCAAAGCTGGAACACGGCGCTGGCCATTTTCAACATGGGGCTGATATCGGCCATCTTGGCTTTGGGGGTGAACCTGCAATGGGGCTATGCAGGTTTGTTCAATATTGGGATCATGGGATTTGTGGCCCTGGGCGGGCTGGCCTCGGTCATCGTGACGATGCCCCCCACGACCGAGGCCTGGGAGGCTGGCGGCGGTCGGATGATCGCAGCCCTGGCCGTCGGTGCTGCGACCGTCCTGGGCGCCATCCTGTCCCGCCAGCGTCTGCCACGGGGATGGGCGCGGACCTTGGCCATGTTGGGGATCATCGTTGCGGGTTTTCTGATCTACCGGTCCCTCTTTGATCCCGCCCGCGACGCGATCGAGGCGGTCAATCCCGCAGGCACAGGCTATCTGGGCGGGTTGGGATTGCCAGCGTTGGTCGCCTGGCCCGTAGGTGCGGCCCTTGCCGCCGGGGCGGCATGGATCGTCGGAAAGACAGCCCTGGGTCTGCGGTCCGATTATCTGGCTATTGCGACATTGGGCATTGCAGAGATCATCGTCGCCGTCCTGAAAAACGAAGACTGGCTGAGCCGCGGTGTCAAGAACGTGGTTGGCCTGCCGCGCCCCGTTCCCTACGAGATCGAATTGCAAAATACGCCAGCCTTCGTGGCCCAGGCACAAAGCTGGGGTGCCGATCCCGTTGCCCTGTCCGCGATTGCCGTGAAGCTGGCCTATATGGGGATCTTCGCTGGCATCCTGATCACCCTGATCGGGCTGGCGCAGATGGCGCTGAACTCCCCATGGGGCCGAATGATGCGGGCGATCCGCGACAATGAGGTCGCCGCTGGCGCCATGGGCAAGAATGTTAAGGGACGCCACCTTCAGATCTTTATCCTCGGCTCCGCCATCTGCGGGTTGGCGGGTGCCATGATGACCACACTGGACAGTCAGTTCACCCCGGCCTCATACCAACCGCTGCGGTTCACATTCCTTGTGTGGGTGATGGTGATCGTCGGCGGGTCCGGCAACAATCTGGGGTCGGTCCTGGGGGGCTTTCTCATCTGGTGGCTATGGGTCCAGGTGGAGCCGCTGGGGGCCGGGCTGATGCAGGTCCTGACTTTTCCGCTGCCCGATGGATCAGCGTTGAAAGATCACCTGCTGGGCAGTGTCCAACATATGCGGCTACTGACGATGGGCCTTGTCCTGCTTCTGGTGCTCAGGTTCAGCCCACGGGGATTGATCCCGGAAAAGTGACCAGGCCGTTCCGACCCATAATGAGGATCAGGATGGCGCGCTTTGAAACGTCGAGGCATCAAAGGTCATAGAGCTGACTGAACTTGGTTTCCAGATACCGCAGCAACGGTTGCACACTTGGCGCCCCGCCCGTGGCGCGGGTGATCAGATCCACAGGCCGGTACAGGCCGCCATGGCGCTGGACATGGTCGCGCAACCAGCCGGTGGCAGAGCTTGTGTTGCCCGCAGCCAGTTCCGCATCCAGATCTGGGACAGCTTTGCCGAGGCTTTCATAAAGGCATCCGGCATAGACGTTGCCCAGGGTATAGGTCGGGAAATAGCCAATCAGACCGACGCTCCAATGGACATCCTGCAAGACCCCGTTTGAAGGTGTGTCGACCGCGACACCAAAATCTGCGGCAAAGCGATCGTTCCAGGCACCGGGCAGATCGTCCACGCTCAGATCACCGGTCAAAAGAGCCTGCTCCAGGTCAAACCGCATCATGACATGCAGGTTGTAATGCACCTCATCGGCTTCTGTCCGGATGAAACCCGGACGAACGCCGTTGACGGCGGCGTAAAAGGCATCTGCATCGGCGACGCCAAACGCCCCGTAAACCTCGACCATGCGAGCATAAAGCCAACCGGTAAAGGCGCGGCTTCGGCCCAACTGGTTTTCGTAGATCCGGCTTTGGCTTTCATGGACGCCCATGGAAACGCCGCAGCCCAGGGGGGTGAGGGCATATTGATCTTCGATCCCCTGTTCATAGCTGGCATGGCCGACTTCGTGGATCGTCGAATAAAAACAGTTGAACGGATCGGCGGGATCGGTCCGCGTGGTGATGCGGACATCCGAGCCGGAGCCGGACGAAAAAGGGTGAACAGCCCGGTCGATACGCCCCCGGTTCAGGTCATAGCCAAAGGCGCGTGCCAGGGTTTGCGATAGCTTGAACTGTTCATCCGTATCGAAGGAGCCCTGCAAGCGCGGCATGTCACGGGTCGATCCCAGGATCTTTTCGCGCAACGCCACAAGACCGGGGCGCAAGTCATCGAACATCACACCGATGGAGGCCGCCGTGGCCCCCGGTTCATAATCGTCCAGCAGCGCATCATAAAGGGAGCCGCCATCGGCCAAGGCAGCCGCCTCTTCCTGCTTCAGGGCGATGACCCGGCTCAGACTGGGGGCGAACTGGCTGAAATCTTCGGCCGCGCGCGCCTGGGCCCAGATCCCCTGGGCCAGGCTGGTTTCGCGTGCCAGCTCCGCACTCAACCGCGCAGGCAACTTGGTGGCGCGGTCATAGCTGCGGCGAATCTCCCGCAATTGCGCCTGGGCCACGGGATCATCTGTTGTTGCCTGATCCAACCAATCGCCCACGCGCGGATCCGCACGGCGCCCATGCAGGATGCTCTCCAGCGCGGCCATCTCCTCGCTGCGCTGACCGGCCGCCCCGCGCGGCATCACGGTTTCCTGGTCCCAGCCCAATCGGCCGGCCACCTGCCCCAACGCCGTCGTGTCGCGCTGAAAGGCCATCAGGTCATCATAGGCGGTCATGCCAACCCCTCCCGGACAGAGCCGACCCTGGGATAGGCCGACAGGAACCGCGCCCGCAGGATCAGGACCCATAGGATCACGGCAAGTAATTGATGCAGGATCGCAAAATACCAGACCGCCCCGTTCATGACCGTGACAATCCCCAGCACGATCTGGCCAAAAAGGATCACGGCGGCCCAGTCAAAGGCACGCCGCGTGCGCGCATGGGTGCTGCCACGCCCCTTCCACCAGACCAGCAGCCCCAATACCAGCAACAGGTAGCCGGCGATCCGGTGCATGAATTGCACAAGGCCCGCATCTTCGAAAAAGTTGCGCCAGATGGGCCGCAATTCCAGCGGATCAGGCGGCAGGAACCCACCGGCCATCAGCGGCCAGTCGATATAGGTGCGCCCGGCATCGATGCCCGCCACGAGGGCCCCCATCAGGATCTGCACAAAGGCCACGGCCAGGAAAACGCCACTGAGCGTCATCAAGCCCCGTTCGCGGATACGGCGCGCCTGCATCAAATCACGCTCTGCCCGGCCCATATGCAGGGTATACCAGGCGATGAAGCCCAGGATCACAAAGGCCAGCCCCAGATGCGTGGCCAGCCGGTAGGAGGCGACATCAAGCGCCTCTCCCGTCAATCCCGACGCGACCATCCACCAGCCAATCGCCCCTTGCGCCCCGCCCAGGGCACCCAGCAGAAACAACCGACCGGTCCACCCGGTGGGAATTTGCCGCGCCACCAGAAAGATCAGAAATCCCAGGGCCCAGACCAGGCCGATCACACGGCCCAATTGCCGATGCCCCCATTCCCACCAATAGATGACCTTGAACTCTCCCAGGCTCATCCCTTTGTTTTGCAACTGATATTCGGGAATGGCCTTGTATTTCTCAAACTCGCTGTCCCACGCGTCCGGCGTCAGCGGGGGCAACGCGCCTGTCACGGGCGCCCATTCTGTGATGGACAAGCCGCTATCGGTGAGCCGGGTCAGGCCGCCCACCTGGATCATCACGACGACCAAGGCAAACAGCAGGATCAACCAGGCGCGGATGGCGCCCCGTGCGCCCCGGCGCGCCTTGTCGATCAGCCCGGTTTGGGGGACGGCCAGCGGCGGCGCGGCCTCACCGACCTCTTCGAATATGCTGCGTTTGGTGGCCATGATGCTCTCCCTCTCAGGCGCGCAAGCTAGGCTGGGCACAGGGCGCCATCAAGGGCGCGGCCCCTGCGGCGGATTGCGCAACAGCTGCCGCAACATCCCATGCAACATCTGCACGTCGGACCGCGTCAGGGGCAAGCGGCCCCACATGTTGCGCAGAACGGTCTTCATCCCGTCGGCCTTGCTGTCGGGAAAGAAAAACCCGGCCTCCCCCAGGCGCTCTTCATAATGATCGCCCAGTTTTTCAACCTCGATCCCCGTGGCAAGGTCCACATCGGCAGCCGGTTGGGTCACCGCATCGCTGCGCCGCCCCCATTCATAGGCCATCAGCAGCACACATTGGGCGAGATTCAAGGAAAAGAACTGCGGATTGACGGGCACAGTGATGATCGCATTGGCGCGGGCCACATCCTCATTCTCCAGCCCGGCACGCTCCGGACCGAACAGAATGCCCACATTCTGGCCCGCACCCGCCATGTCCCGCGCCTGGGCCATGGCCTGTTCGGGTGTGAAAACGGGCTTTGTCAGGTCACGCGACCGGGCCGTGGTCGCAAAAACGTAGGTGCAGTCGTGAATGGCGTCTGGCAGTTGACCATGGACTGAGGCGCCATCTAACAGGCGCCCCGCCCCGCTGGCCAAGGCAACGGCGCGCTGATTGGGCCAGCCATCGCGCGGATCGACCAACCGCATCCGGCTGAGCCCGAAATTCCACATGGCCCGCGCGGCCCCACCGATATTTTCCCCCATCTGGGGGCGGACAAGGATGAAAACGGGCTCTGGCATGGCGCATCCTGTTGGAAGGGGCGAGGGCGATGTGATATCGGCGCGCCGCCCCGGGCGCAAGGGAGGCAGACCAGATGGCCAAGCACGGACAAGGCCGCTATAGCGGGGCAAAAGTCAAAAAGGATACCGGTCCGTGGCCGATGATGCGCATCCCCAGATCTATCTGATCTCTCCCCCCTCCATCGAGCTTTCGCAGTTCCCCGACGCGCTGGCCCGGGTGCTGGACAGCCGTCCGATTGCCTGCGTCCGGCTGGCGCTCAGCACCACGGATGAGGATATGCAATCGCGCGCCGGAGACCTGTGCCGCGACGTGTGCCACGCGCGGGATGTGGCCATCGTGGTGCAGGACCATGCCCGCCTGGCAGAGACGCTGGGCCTGGACGGTGTGCACTTGTCGGATGGGGCCCGCCAGGTGCGCAGCCTGCGCAGGGATCTGGGAGAGGATGCCATCGTTGGCGCCCATTGCCGCGCCTCGCGCCATGACGGGATGTCAGCGGGAGAGGCCGGTGCCGATTACGTGGCCTTTGGCCCGGTCAGCGTGGGATTGCTGGGCGACGGGACCACGGCGGATGACGACCTATTCGCCTGGTGGTCAGAGATGATCGAGGTGCCGGTGGTCGCAGAAGGCGGGCTGACCCCGGCCCGGGTCGCGGCCTTGGCAGGCCATACCGATTTTTTCGGGATCGGGGCAGAGATCTGGGATCAGGCAGACCCCACCGCGGCCCTGGCCACATTGTTGGCCGAGATCGACTAACGCGCTTGCTCTTCCACCACCTTAGGTTCTGCCGCGGACAGGCCCAGCCGCACGCTGTCTTCACTCCGGCGGGCCAATGCCTTGCGGTCAGGACAGTCAGCCACCGGGATGGGCGGGTGAAACTGCACCGTGACGCTGCCATGGCGGGGGGCGGTCAGCATCCGGATCAGGTGATCCCCAAACTCCATATCGCCCCACCAGCCGTAAAATCGCGGATCGACCCCGTCAGCGGCCCGGTAGATCAACGTGACCGGCTGGATATGCAGATCCGCGGGCAGTTGATCCGACAGGAACGCCTGGAACAGGGTCGATTTGAACGGCAGGACACGGCGCCCATCCGTGCTGGTGCCTTCGGGAAAGATCACAAGATGATGCCCGGCCGTCAGACGGTCCCGCAGGGAATTGGTGTGATCGCGCGCCTCGGCCCGGTTGCGCCGGATAAAGACGCTGCCTACGGCGCTGGCAAGCCAGCCGATGCCGGGCCAGCCCGCCACCTCGGCCTTGGACACGAAGTAGACATTCTGAAACGCATGGAGGGCAAAGATATCCAGCCAACTGGAATGGTTGGCCGCAATCGCGCCGGGATACACCATGGGCCGCCCCTGGCGCGCGATACGCAATCCGATGATCCAGAACAGGCAGCGGCCAAAGATCCGGGTGAGATAGGGCGTGACGGGCCTGCATAGCCCGAACACAGGCCGTTCGATCAGTCGCAGCGCCAGCAACGCCAGAAAGCAGACCATCAGCACCAGCAGCGCCGGGACACCGCGCCGGACCATGCGCAGGCGGTCGGCCAGTGTCAGCGCCGCCGGCCGTTCGGGGGGCTCGTCCGAATACCAGGTAACGCTCATGTCAGTCGCGATGGGCCGTTGGTATAGATCGCGCGCTGGCGTGGGCTGATCTGCGCCGTATCGGTCACCAGAAACACGTCTGTCGTGTTAAAGGCGTGGTCAATGAACGCCCCCTCCCCCACAAAACCACCCAGCCGCAGATAGGCCTTGATCAAGGCCGGGGTGGCCAGCATCGCCGCACGCCGGTCGATCTGATCGGGCGGCAACAGGTCCATGGGCGCAAACGCCTCTGGCTGGGTCCGGACCCGCAGATGCGGTGGTGCCAGATGGCGGTGATGCAAATAGGACAGCGGCTGTGCCAGGGCGGCGGTGTCGGTCCCGTGGAAACTGGCCACACCGAACAGCAGGTCGATCTGGTTGCGGATCACGTAATCCGCCAATCCCTGCCAAAGCTGATGCATGGCCGTACCGCCGCGATACTCGGCATGAACGCAGGACCGGCCCAGTTCCAGCAGGCTTTGCCCGGTCTGGTGCAGCGGCGTCAGGTCATATTCGTCCTCCGTGTAGAACCGCCCCGCCTCTGCCGCCTTCGCCCCCGTCAACAGCCGGTAGACCCCCACCACATGGTCCAGCGCCGCCGCATCCCGGCGCGTATCGATCAGCACCAGATGATCGTAATAGGGATCAAAACTGTCCCGCTCGAACCGGTGATCATGGTCCACCAGATCCCCATCGCCGCCCAATTCCTCCACGAATACGGCATAGCGCAGCCGCTGCGCCGCCAGCAGATCCGCCTCCTGCACGGCCAGGCGCAGCTCAAAAGACGTATGGTCGGGGGTCAGGCGCGTCATTCAGGTCTGCCGATTGCAAAGTCGGTCTGAGGTGTAGGCATTCGGGCGGCCCGGTTCAACCGGTGCACGCTTGCGCTTGACGCGCCCGCCAAGACGGATCACATCAGAAATGGGGTAGTGGTGCCGAACATGCTGAGAAATCAGTCAACAACTAATTGCAGGGCGATAGTACGACCATCGACAACGATCTTGCCAGTCTGCTCAAAGTTCACGGTGATCCGGCCATTGATGCTGGATTGCACCTGGCCGATACCCCAATCGGGGCGGTCCGGGTGGCGTACGAGCATACCTGGCTCAAGAAATGGGTTAAGATCCGTCATGGGGCACGTTCTTTCGTTTATGCGCAAGAGGATCAAGAACTATGGGCGCCGATTCCACCAACCTTTACGAATTGATCGGATCGCGGATCTGCCATGACCTGGTCAGCCCCATCGGAGCCATCGCGAACGGCGTTGAGCTTTTGGGGATGAGCGGAGGGGGCGACAGCGGTCCGGAACTCGACCTGATCAACCAGAGCGTCGAAAACGCCAGCGCGCGGATCAAGCTGTTTCGAATCGCCTTTGGCGTGGCCAGCGCCGAACAGATGGTCGGCCATACCGAAATACAGGGGGTGATCTCCGACTATTTCGAACCCACGCGCCTCAGCATCAGCGCAGCTCAGATCGCCGATTGCCCCCGGCCCGAGGTCAAGGTGCTGTTCCTGCTGCTGCTTTGCGCCGAAAGCGCCATGCCCTATGGCGGCACGATCCGTGTGACCCGGACGGATCGGGTCTGGCATGTCTCGGGCGAAGCGGAAAAGATGAAGACCGACCCGTCGATGTGGTCCTGGTTTGCCCCGGGCCCCATGCCGGAGCCGACAGCCGCACTGGTTCATTTCGCCTTGTTGTCGCAACTCAGCAGCGAAAAGGGCCGCACCGTTCACGCGGAATACGGGGCCGACAAGATCTCCCTGTCGTTCTGACCGGGCGGTGCGGGGTCAGCCCCGCACCGTGCCCTCCCCGCGCACCAGATACTTAAAGCTTGTCAACTGCCTGGCGCCGACGGGGCCGCGCGCATGCATCTTGCCCGTGGCTATCCCGATCTCGGCCCCCATGCCAAACTCGCCCCCATCGGCGAACTGGGTCGAGGCATTGTGCATCAGGATCGCGCTGTCCAACTGGTTAAAGAACCGTTCCGCCGCCTCCGCCTCCCCGGCCAGGATACCATCGGTGTGGTTGGAGCCGTGGGTGCGGATGTGATCAATCGCCTGATCGACACCGTCGACCAGCTTGGTCGCCAGGATCATGTCCAGAAATTCGCGGCCAAAATCCTCGGGAACTGCCTGCTTGGTCCCGGCCAGCTTGGCCAATTCCCCGTCGGCGCGCACCTCGACCCCGGCAGCAACCAAGGCGTCGATCAGCGCGCCGCCATGTTTGGTATAGTATTTCCAGTCGATCAGCAGACATTCCAGCGCGCCGCAGATCCCCGTCCGCCGGGTCTTTGCATTCAGCACCACCTCATGGACCATCTTGGGATCCGCGCTGGGATGCACGTAGATATGGCAGATGCCTTCCAGATGGGCAAAGACCGGCACGCGCGCCTCCTGCTGGACCAACCCGACCAGACCCTTGCCGCCACGGGGCACGATCACGTCGATGGTATCGGTCATCGTCAGCATTTCCGACACGGCCGCCCGGTCCCGCGTCGGCACTTTCTGAATGGCCGCCTCCGGCAGGTTTGCGCCGCGCAGCCCTTCGACCAGGCAGTCATGGATCGCGCCAGAGCTGTGATAGCTTTCAGACCCGCCGCGCAGGATCACCGCATTTCCCGACTTCAGGCACAACGCCCCGGCATCGGCAGTCACATTCGGGCGGCTCTCATAGATCACACCGATCACGCCCAGGGGTGTCCGCACCCGCTGGATGTTCAGACCTGTGGGTTGGGTCCACTCATCGATCACCTCCCCCACGGGATCGGTCTGTTCCGCCACCGCGCGCAGGCCGTCGACAATGCCGCGAATGCGGCCTTCATCCAGACGCAGCCGGTCCAGCATGGCCGCGGATTGGCCCCTTTGTTCGGCAAAGACCATGTCCTCGCAATTGGCGGTGATGATCGCATGACGGTTGGTCCAAACGGCCTCCGCCGCGCCGATCAAGGCCGCATGTTTCCGCTCTGGGGAGGCAAAGGCCAATTCCGCAGCCGCCGTCTTGGCCGCCGCACCCATTTGGGCCATGATCTGCGAAATATCGGTCAGGTCCTTCATCACGCTCTCCTTCGCTGTCAGATGGATTTACGCCAACCAGGCCCATTTGAAAAGGCGGGCCGGGTGTGCTTAGCCCCCGGGGTCAGCGGCCTGTCGATGCGCGACGACACGCATCTCAACCATGACACCCTCCGAGGCAAAGCCCACGACCTCAATCGCCGTCCAGGCGGGATAGGGCTCACACATTCGGTCCGCCCAAATGCGTTTGAACGTGCCCAGATGCCCTTTCAAACCAACATGATAACTGGTCACCTCCACAATGTGGCGCGCATCCAGGTCGGCATCGCCCAAGACCTCGAAAATCTGGTCAAAGGCCGTTTCGATCTGGATCGCGGCAGAGGTCGACGCGACGCCATCCGGTCCCATCCCGCTGAAACCGGTCAGAAACAAAAAGCCATCCATTTCCGATGCCGGCGCCATTTTCCAGTCCCGGTACAGCCCGATCATGGTCGTCGGGATGATCGCCTTTTTGGTCAATGCCTTGATCCTTGGGTTCGTATGATGTCGACAGCGCAGACCGTCACCCCCGGCAAGTTACAGCACCATGTCATCGCGGTGGATCAACGCTGTCCTGCCGGAATATCCCAGCAACTGGGCAATGCGGTCGCTGTGGTGCCCCGCAATCGTCTGTGCCTCCGCCGCGCGGTAATTCGACAGGCCCTGCCCCAACGCAGCGCCATCCGGGCCGTTGATCGCAACCGGATCACCGCGCTCAAACTGGCCTGCGATCTGCGTAACACCGGCAGGCAACAGGGATCGCCCCTGCCCCAAGGCGCGCGCCGCCCCGGCATCCACGGTGATCACGCCACGCGCTTTCATCGACCCGATCCAGCGTTTGCGGGCGGCTTGCGGGTCATCCTGTGCCAGAAACCAGGTGCAGGGCGCGCCATCAGCGAGGGCCTGCAACGGCCGGTCCACCGCGCCTTGGGTGATTGCCATGGCACAGCCCGCAGCCGTTGCCGTCTTGGCGGCCATCAGTTTGGTCTGCATCCCGCCTTTCGACAGGTCCGATACCGCACCGGTGGCCATGGCCTCGATCTGGGGTGTGATCCGCGCCACGGTGTCAAACCGGGTGGCCCCGGCATCCAGCGCGGGATTGGCGGAATAGAACCCATCCACATCCGACAACAAAACCAACTGATCCGCGCCGACCGTCGCCGCGACCTGGGCCGCCAATCGATCATTGTCGCCAAACCGGATCTCATCGGTGGCAATCGTGTCATTCTCATTCACGATCGGGACCGCGCCGATTTTCAAAAGCTGCGCCAGCGTTGCCCGGATGTTCAGGTAGCGGCGGCGATCCTCGCTATCGTCCAGGGTCAACAGGATCTGGGCCGTGGTGATCCGGTGCGGGGCCAGGGCCGCCTCATAGGCGCGGGCCAGTTTGATCTGCCCGATGGCCGCCGCCGCCTGCGACTGTTCCAGCGCGATGGCTCCGTTCCGCAGGTTCAGCACACCGCGCCCCAGGGCGATGGACCCGGATGATACGATGACCACATCGGTGCCCCGGGCCTTGGCCGCCGCTACGTCCAGCGCCAGACCGGCCAGCCAATCCTCGCGCAACGCGCCCGTCGCGCGGTCCACCAACAGGGCCGAGCCGATCTTGACCACAAGTCGCCGTGCCTGCGTCAGGGACGCCACGGTTGATCCTCGTGATCGGCGCCCAATTCCTCGGCCCGCTGGGCCAGGATCGTCTCGCGCAGCTTGCGCAGAACCTCGGTCACGCCCAGTTTGCTGACCCCCGACATGGCCAGCACCGGCCCACCACAGACCTGGGCCACGGCGGCGGATTTCTCCGCAATCTCCCCCTCGGTCAAAGCGTCGATCTTGTTCAACGCGGTGACACGTGGCTTGTGGGCCAAGTCGCCGCCATAGGCGTCCAGCTCCGTCAGGATCGTTTGGCAATCGGTGGCCACATCCTCGGACGTTCCATCAATGAGGTGTAATAATACCGCTGATCGTTCGACATGGCCCAGGAACCTGTCCCCGATCCCCCGCCCCTCGGACGCACCTTCGATCAGGCCGGGGATGTCGGCGATGACAAACTCCGCCCCGTCCACACCCACGACCCCAAGATTGGGGTGCAGCGTGGTAAAAGGGTAATCCGCGATCTTGGGCCGGGCATTCGAGGTCGCGGCCAGGAAGGTCGATTTGCCCGCATTGGGCAGGCCCAAAAGCCCGGCATCCGCGATCAATTTCAGGCGCAACCAGATCGTGCGCTCCACCCCTTCCAGCCCCGGATTGGCGCGGCGCGGCGCTTGGTTGGTGGAGGATTTGAAGTGCAGATTGCCGAAACCCCCATTGCCGCCTTTGGCCAGGATCACGCGATCCCCAACCGCGGTCAGATCGGCAATGACGGTCTCTTCATCCTCGTCCAAGACCTCTGTCCCCGCGGGGACACGCAAAACGATATCGGCGCCATCGGCCCCGGTGCGCTGTTTGCCCATGCCGGGTGTGCCGTTCTTGGCAAAGAAATGCTGCTGGTAACGAAAATCGATCAGGGTGTTGAGCCCCTCCACCGCTTCGACAATCACATCGCCGCCGCGCCCGCCATCGCCGCCATCGGGTCCGCCATATTCGATGTACTTTTCCCGCCGGAACGACACCGCCCCGCCGCCGCCACTGCCCGAGCGGATATAGACCTTGGCCAGATCCAGAAATTTCATCGCAGACCACGCCCCCGGGCGCCTGTTACCTGTTCAGGCGCAGGCGATAGAGGATCAAGGGCGCTTCCTCAACCCGTGCCGCGGATCGACCGGTCTCCTCACCGCAGCGTTCAAACCCCAATTTGCGCAAGACATGACCGGAGCCGGGATTGTCGGTGAAATGATCGGCGCGCACCTCGGACAACCCGAACCGCGCCATGGCGGCGGGCAGGAAGGCCGCCATCGCCTCCGTCGCGAAGCCCTGTCCCCAATGATCCGCGCCAAGGGCATACATCGTGGTGGCCGTACCGGGCTCCCGATGGGGGACAAGGCCCAGAAATCCGATCAACGTGCCATCGGACCGCGTGATGCCCAGGCGAAACCCGTTGCGGCCTTTCCAGCGGCTGGCCTCGATCCAGTGGCGGGCCTGCTCCTTGGACCACGGCGTCGGCACGCTCAGCAAATTGCGCGCGACCTCGGGCACCCCGGCAAGCGTGGTCAGCCGCTCCGCATCCCGCGCCGTCAGCGGCCGCAGGCACAGACGGTCCGTCTGAATGCGCCAGGGATGCATGGCGTGGTACTGTTCCGGCGTGAGCACCATACGGTGTAATAATACCTCATCATCATGGGCCTTGCTGCTAACCATCTCTTGCCCGCAATAACCAAAGCCCAACTTTTTCAAGACGTTGGCCGACCTTGCATTGGCATCGAAATGACCCGACAGCAGTGCCGGAGCAGTAGGCACGAAGAACCAGTCAGCGACAACTGCGCGGGCCGCTTCGGTCAGATAGCCCTGCCCCCAGCAATTGCGCGACAGCCAATAGCCCAACTCCCCCTCGGTCCCGATGAAACCGCGCAGCCCGTTGGCATCTTCGATCACCCATTGGGACCCGGCGCGATCTTTTACGACGTCCAGAAATTCATGGGCATCTTCCAGGCTGTAGGGATGCGGCACGCGGGTCAGCCAGCGAGCAATCTCGAAATCGCCGACTTCCCTGGCAATGGCTGGCGCGTCATCAAACCGGGGTGGCCGCAATGTCAGCCGGTCCGTTTTGATAACAGGATCAGGCATCTATCTGAGTTTCTTCAAGTAGGTCCAGGTCTGCACCTTCCCGCCACGGGCCACGCAATAGGCTTCGGCATCGCCCAGATATTCGAACCCGGCATTGGTCAGGACCCGGGCGGAACCCGGATTGTCCTGAAAAACCTCGCCAAAGATCGTGTCACACTCCTGGGGATTGGCCTGAACGAGCGCGCCAAGCGCCTCGGACGCAAGGCCGGAATTCCACATGGCCGGCGCGACCCAATAGGCAATCTCAGACTGGCGGCGCTTGCCGGCTTCCATCCGCTCCAACGCGATCAGGCCCACCAATTCGCCCAGCCCTGCATCGGAGCCGTCCATGGCCCAGATATCCTCGACCCGGTCATCGGCAGTGGCCTTGCGGATCAGCGCCTCCGCAGCGCCGGGCGGCAAGGGATGCGGGATTGACCGCGTAAAGCTGGCCACGCGCTTGTCACCGGCATACATCTCCAGCAGGCCCTTGTCGGATGCACGCAGCGGGCGCAGTGTCACACGGGCGGCGACAATCACAGGCTGCTTGGTCAAGGTATCAAGTTCCATGGCTGGATCCTCCTGAAAACAATACGTAAATGACGCTGGCCACCGTCAGTGCGGCCAACATCCACATCAGATAACGCTCGGCTGGTGTCCCGCTGACGGACCGTGCGATCCGCTCTCCTCCCCACGCCCAGACGGGGTGTAGCACCGCTTGTGTAACCAAAAAGCAAATGGCGATTGCGACGGTGGCCTGCAAGGCGGGCGTGCCCGGTTGTGTGAATTGTGTGAAACCCGCCGTTATCATCGCCCAGGCTTTTGGGTTGAGCGGATGCACGATCAACCCGGCTGCGAAACCGGGCGCCTGTGCGGCGCCTGACCCGACCTGCAGGCGCATATTGGCGATGCGCCAGGCTAGCCACAGGATATACCCGGCAGAGGCCCATTTCAGCGCCACAAACACAAGCGGCACCGTTTGCGCCAGGGTCATCAGCCCGAAACCGATGGGCCAGATCACCAACTGCTTGCCCAAAGCGACGCCTGCCACGAAGGGCACGGCCGCCCGCAAGCCATAGCGCGCGCCCGTGGCCAGCAACGCCATGTTGGCGGGGCCCGGCGTACCCACCTGGCTGACCGCAAAGATCAGAAAGCTGCCAACAGCGACGCTCATGCATGTCGCGCCTCCCACGCCGCGCGGGTCAGCGCCATGTCGCAATGGGCCAGCACACAATTCTGGGCGCGGCAGACCTGCTGGCTCTTGCCCGTGGGTCGAAATCCCAGACCGGTCAGGATCCGCGCGGAGGCTTCATTACCCAGAAAATATCCCGATATCAGACTGTTACGGCTGGGGTCGTCAAAGAGCATGGTAACAACGGCTGTGGCCGCTTCGCGTCCATAGCCCCGCCCCCAATGGCTGCGGGCGATCCAATAACCCAGATGCGTGCGGGTGGAGACACCGCCGATGACGGCATCCTCCCGTGTCACGGCAATCAGACCCGGCCAACGCGTGCTGCCATCGGGATGCACGATCCGCAGATCGGACCGGGTGAACGGGTGCGGGATTGCCGATGTCCAGCGGCTCACCTCAAAATCATTGAGCAAGTCAATGACGGCTTCTCCATCCGCCGCCACGAAGGGCCGCAGGGACAGACGCTCTGTCTGGATAGGGCGGGTCATGGCGATTTGGCCTGTTTGGCGGCCCATTTCGCAGCCGCCTTTTTGCGCCAGGGCGCGTCCTTTTCCCAATCGCCCGCCATGATGCAGCCATGGGGCACGATCTCGTCCACAACATCGGCGAGGCCGTATTTCGCCATCTGCGCGCGGACGGTGGCCGCGGGTTTATAGGCCGATGGCAGTTCGGAGACATCGATATTGCCGCTAAAGAAGCGCGCATCGATCCCGGCGGTTTCCTCGGTAAAGATCTCGGCCTGGGTTCGCCCGGCCATGGCCCGTTTATGTGCCGTCCGCGAAAAGTTCCGGCCCGCGCCATGGGGCGCAAAGCCCAGATTGTTGCCATTGACCTTGCCCCGGATCAGCAGAACCGGTTCGGCCATGTTCAGCGGCACGATTTGCGTGCCGTTGGTATCAGGCAGCAGGTCGGTATCGACCGGGGTTGCGCCCTTGGCGTGGTAGAACAGATCGCCCTTGCGAAAGACAAAGTTATGTTCGTTCCAGAACCGCTCCTGCACCTCGGCCTCGGCCAAGGCGGCGGTGGCCCGGTGGATCACGTCGTGGTTGTCCTTGGTCCAGGCGCGGATCAGTTGCAAGGCGTCCCAATAGGCGCGCCCCTCGTCGCTATCCGCCGGGATCCAGGCATTTTGCTTTAGCACCCCGTCGGACAGTTTGGTCCGCCACCGCTCTGCCGCGACCATGCCCTGCTTATAAAGGCCCGCCCCCGGCCCGCGCGAGCCGTGATGCGTCACCAGGCAGGTCGTGCCCTTGGCGCGGGAGGTGCCGACATAGGCGAAGTGGTTCCCATCGCCCTGGGTGCCCAGCTGAACATGGGTCGAGCGCAGGATCTTGTCAGTGTTCAGAAAGCTGTTGCCGCGGAAGGCATCGTAAAGCTCCGGGTTCAGCGTGTAGCGCTGCCCGTTGGTGCGGCCGCCCGGGCCGAAATGGGTGGCCTTGTGGACGGCATTCAACACGTTGGCCGGATCGCTGTCGGCAAATTCGGTGACCATGACCGAACAACAAATGTCGGCGGAGTGCATGCCGGGATGGATCGCGTTTTGTGCCACGACCACCCCGCCGACCGGGATCGTGCCGTCAGGGCCTGACGGGCAGGCATCTGGCATCACAGCGCCGCCCCGGATGGTGGGGGTCCGCATCAGAATATCCATGGTCTGGCGGACCTTGGTCACATTCTCGACCTCGGCCTCGGTCTCAGCCTCAATATTGAAGGCGTAATCGGGCGCGGTCTGCAATTTGATCTTGGCCGCAGGTTTGTTGTCAGCCACCCAGTGGGCCAGCGCGTCGCCGTCCAGGCCCAACTGGTTGACCGTCTTTAGGGCGTGACCCAGGTCCGCGCCTTGTTGAAATCCCAGAGCAATCAAATCTTTACCGGTCACAGGCATCGGGCTCTCCGTCGCTACGGTTACGATGTGCCGCGAAATCGCGGCGGGAATGTGCCAGTCCTGTGAAATGCAAAAGGGACCGGCGATCTGCCGGCCCCTCTGGAAAATCTCTAAGCCCTGAGGTTTCGGCTTATTCTGCGGCCTCTGCTACCGGGAGGACAGAAATGAATGTTCGACCTTTCAGGCCTTTGTGGAACGTGACTGCGCCTTCGGTCACCGCAAAGATCGTATGATCCTTGCCCAGGCCCACGCCTTCACCCGGCCACCATTTGGTGCCGCGTTGACGCACGATGATATTGCCGGGTATCACGGCTTCGCCACCGAATTTCTTTACGCCCAGGCGACGGCCCGCAGAGTCGCGGCCGTTGCGGGAGGAACCACCTGCTTTTTTATGTGCCATCTATCGTTACTCCTGCTCGGCCGAGAACTGGGTCGCTTGTTCAATCCAGTTATCACGTTCGATACGTCCTTTAAAGGACAGCTTGTCATCCATATAGGCAATCTCTGCCGGACCCCAAGCCATGATCTGATCAAAGTGGAACACACCGTTTTCGTGCAACAACCCTTCCAGTTTGGGCCCGACGCCGGAGATTTTTTTCAGATCGTCCGGTTTGCCGTCGCGCGCCTCAGTCAGCAGGTTGCCTGGTTTTTCACCGGCGGGTGCGGCATCGGCAGCCGGTGCGTCGGCCTTGGCGGGCTTTTCCGCAGCTGGGGCGCTGGCTGCGACAGCAGCGCCGGACATAGATCCGGCACCTAAGGCCGCCATGACGCCAGATGCATCTGCACCGCTTTCCAGAATATCCGTCACACGCAGCAGCGTCAGTTGCTGGCGATGCCCCTTCGTACGCTTTGAGCCGTGTTTCCGGCGACGCTTGACAAAGTGGATGACCTTCTCGCCCTTGATCTGTTCGATCACCTCGGCCTGTACCCCGGCGCCGGCAACAGTGGGCGTGCCGATCGTCGTACCAACCATCAAGATGTCGTTGAATTGGACGGTATCACCCGCCTGGGCCGCCAGCTTTTCAACCCGCAGAATGTCACCTGATGTGACGCGGTATTGCTTGCCACCGGTCTTGAGGACCGCAAACATATCGTCTTCCTTTTCGGTTCCGCGTCGCATCGGCCCCCGGTTGCCCGGTGTTTTGGTGTCTATTGCAACACCGCCTTAGGACAGCGCGCCCGTTCGGGCGTTTCATGTGGTAAACGTCAAAGCGTCAAGGGTGGCCGTATCGCGAAAGAGACAGAACCTGTCAAGGTAATTTGCTTGTCAGATGTCTTCACCGGACAAGAACTGCGACGCGGCCAGGCCCAGATCGCGCGAAATCGTGACAAAAAGCGCATCAAACGCCGAAAAAAGCGCGCGGTTCAGGGCGGCCCCCTCATCTGTTTCGGACAATGCCGTATAGGCGGCCAATTCGTCATCGGAGAGCGGCTGGTAGGCCAGGCTGAGATAGGAGAACACCCAGGTTTCCGTCTCGTCCCGGATCTCCCCTTCCTGGCTCCAGACATCGCGCAGCATATCCTCTTCACTTAAATCGACATCCAGCGCGCCCCCATCAGCCAGTCCAAGGTAAAAGGCGTAATTGGCATTGAGCGCGCCAACCACGTTGGAATCGACCAATTCATTAACCTCGACAAATTTCTTGAGCGCCGACCGACGCGCATCATCCGCATCGTTTTCGGACAACCAACGCTCGCGGGTCGCATCCTCAACGGCCTCATCCAGCAGGGCACGTCGCGCCGAAATCTCTAGAGAAACAATACGTTTGCCGGGCGCCGATCCGAAAAAATCAAGCAGTGGCGCGATATCCGTCCCCTGAAGGTCCTGATCCAACTGATCGCCCACGATGCGCGCCATCCGGTCGGGCGCATAGATATCCTCCACCAGCCCCGTCCAGCGATCACTGCCGCGGCCCGGAAACATCTCCTCGCGCAAGTCCGCGCTGTAACTCAGCCCCTCTTCCCGCATGATCGAAATCAACTCGGACATGCCCAGAGCATCGAGCAGCGGTTCGACCCGTCTATCTGCCGATTGTGCAAAGCCCGGCATCACGATCGAAACCATAACGAAAACCGCGAGCAAACGCGATGTGAGGCGGCGTATCATCCCAAGTCTCCAGCACATTAAACTCAACTGTCCTAGGCTGGATCCGTTAACAATCCAAGAGCACTGCCCGGAAATTGCCGCGACACGTCAAAAACCGCGCATGAAGGTTATTGCAGTATGACCGCGAAAGCCCTAAGCAATCAAAGATGTGGAGAGGTGCCGGAGTGGTCGAACGGGGCGGTCTCGAAAACCGTTGTGGGTGCAAGCCTACCCAGGGTTCGAATCCCTGTCTCTCCGCCAAATCCTTCTCTTTTTGTGCTTAATTTTTGCTGGTCATCTTATCAGCACATCAGAGTGTTTTACCCGCACGGTGCCGATGAATTTCGAATTTTATTTGAATGAGCTGAACTGTTCATAAATCTGCAATTCCAGCTTATGATAATAGAAATGCGGTTCATTTTTGTCTCACATTTGCATTCGGACACATGTTGTAAAACTAAATTGCAGTTTAACGACCCATGAAATCTTAGGAGTTTCTTTTAACCCTTGGCGTAGTCGTATCGCCATTCACCAAATCGGTGAAATGTCGATCTGTAGGGGGTTATCATATGTCAAAGACTGGGTTCGTCGCGCGGCTCGCGTGGCCGATACGTGTTTTAGCATTATTCGGTTTCGGCATTGTTTTGGTGGTCAGTATTTCACCCCGGATGCTATCCCATCTCGCGACATCTGCAGTGGTCAACGCCCCCATAACCACGATCCGATCTCCGTTGGAGGGCGTGATCGAAACCTACGCGCTCAAGCCAGGATCGCCAGTGACGTCCGGTGAACAGGTTGTCCGGTTTCGAGAGGCGCATACAGACGAGACTTTCATCGCTGAGCTTGAGTCCCGCTTGGGAAAGGCCGTCTCCACCGAGGAAGCGGTGAGTGCTCGTATCGCCGTTGTCGAGACTGTTCGTGAAGAACTGATCGACCGCCACGCCACGTATATGGCGTTGCAACTCAATGTCTTAACCCTTCAGGTCGAAGAACTTGATGCCGAAATTGTCCGGGCCCAGGTTCGGTTACAGACGTTGAAAAATGACGAACAGCGCAAGACGGCCCTGCTGGATCGGGGGGCCTTGCCCAAGCTTGAGGTTGTCTCTGCCACATCCATGGTGGCTGAACAGGAAGCGCTGATTGACGAGTTGATCGCGACCCGGGCCGTGCGCCAACTCAAGCTCAAAGCGATTGGTGACGGTGTCATCATCGGCCCCGAGGGGATGGATACGCCCTATACCCAACAGCGGCTTGATGAAATCGCCCTGCGATTAGCTGCCCTTTACGACGATCTTGCCGACCAAGCCGCAGAACGGCGCGCCGTTGAAAGGCTTTTGATCGAAGAACGTGCCATCTTTCAAAAAGAGAATGCAATCACACTGACCTCGCCGGTCTCTGGTATTGTGTGGCGATCTTCCGGTCAGATTGGCCGCCCTGTCCTGCCGGGCGACGATGTTGTTGAAATTCTGAATTGCGATGCACGGTTTTTGGAAGCCTATTTGCCGGAAACGACATTTGGATCGCTTGAGGTGGGGGATGTCGCTGAAATTCGACTGACGGGCGATGAAAGGCATTTCAAGGCGCCTGTCACATCGATCCTGGGCCATGGTGCGCGCTTCGATCACCCTAATTTGGCGGCCCAAGACAATTCGCCCAAAAAGGGGATGATGCGAGTCATCGTCGCCTTGGGATCAGAACATCTGGCCTTTGAAGGTACGAATTTCTGCCATGTCGGGCGCACGGCCCTGGTGTCCTTTCCGCGCGATCTTTCGGCCATCGACCAGGTTTTGATGTCTTTGCGCAAGGCGAGCTCAGCATTGTCATCTTTCTGGACAACAGCTTCGGACGCACCGGGCAACACCCCGTCCCAGAGGAGCTGACCAGGTGTTTCCGGCCGTTCCTGACTACCTGTTGCCCCTAGCGGTAGTGGCGTTCTTGGCCATTTGCTTCGTGCCGGGCCAAACCCGCGGCCGGTTTCAGAACACTATCTTATATTGCGGCGTGATCTATCTGTTGGCGACCTACATGTGGTGGAGGGTCACCGTCACGATCGTACCAACCGATGGAGTGACGGGGTATGCGCTGCTGGTCTGGCTGGTCTTTGCGATCGAGTTGGCGGCCTGGTTCGATGCTTCCATTCTTTTTGCACAACTTGCCTTTCGAACCGATCGATTGGAGGAGGCCAACGCCCACGAAGCCCGGCTGCGCGACATGGATCCGGCCAACCTGCCCCATGTCGATATCCTGATTGCAACCTTCAACGAACCGCTGGACGTGCTGGAGCGCACCATCATCGGGGCATGCACACTCGATTGGCCCGCCGACAAATTGCATGTCTATGTCCTTGATGACGGTCAACGGGATTGGTTGGAAGCTTATGCCGCACGCAAGGGCATCGGCTACCTGACCCGTACCAACAATATTCATGCCAAGGCAGGAAACATAAATGCCGCCCTACAGCGGACGTCATCCGAATTCTTTATGATCCTGGATGCCGACTTCATTCCACAACATAAGATGTTGTATCGCATGGTCGGTTTCTTTGAGGACCCCAAGGTGGGCATTGTCCAGGTGCCCCACGATTTCTTCAATTTTGACCCGCTGCAAACAAATCTTGCGATGCGCGCCTCGATGCCGTCGGACCAAAAGATGTTCTTTCGGGAGATCATGCGCGGGCGAGACGGCTGGAATTGCGCGTTCTGTTGCGGATCAAATTCCATTACGCGCAGAACCGCCATGGAGGAGATCGGAGGGGCGATGCCCACCGGGTCCATCACCGAAGATATGCTGCTGACCCTCGCATTTCTGCGCAAGGGATATGTCACGCGATATCTGGCGGAACGTCTTGCCATCGGGTTGGCTCCGGAATCGCTCGATGCGTTTTTTGTCCAGCGATCCCGTTGGGCGCAGGGTGCTTTGCAGATCCTCTATCTAAAGGAAGGCCCGCTGGGACCCGGCCTGCGCCTGCATGAACGCCTGATGTTCATGCCAACCCATTGGCTGACGCAATCACTGATGCAGGTCATGTCGCTGGTTCTTCCGATCACGTATCTTCTGTTCGGGTTCATTCCGATGGTGAACACGACCGTCGAAGACCTGTTCTATTACCAGTTCCCCCTGATCCTGGCGACAATCCTGGCGCTGCGCCGACTGGCGCCTGACGCCTACTTTCCCTTGCCCGCGACGGTTCTGGCCACGCTACAGAGTTTTCGGTTTTTACCGATGTTGCTCAAGACACTGGTGAAGCCCCACGGCCACAAATTCAGGGTGACGCCGAAGGGGTCAGACGCCGATGGACGGGCCTATGATGGCTATACCGTGCGGCTCTGCCTTGTCTTGATCGTGCTGACCAGCGCCGGTTTCCTGCTCAACATTTGGTCGGGGAAGACCCAGGCCGATGCCCAGCAGCTCTTTCCGATTGTCACCATCTGGTCAACGATAAATGCGTTGGTCATCGGTGTGGTCCTGACGGTGGCATTTGCCCGCCCCGTCCCGCGAAAGGAGGAACGGTTTTTGATCAGCGAGCCAGCAACAATCTGGCGCCAAACCAACGAGAAACTGCCTGTACAATTGGTCGACCTGTCCTTGTCGGGGGCGCAGTTCACGTTGGAAGGTCACGATTTGGGCAAAGACGAATGGGTCCGGCTGGATATCGCGGGGATCGGCCCGATCATTGGCACGGTTCTTTGGACACGCCGCGGCGCGACTGGCCTGAAATTCTACCACGCCTCTGACGTCTCCCGTGACGCGCTGATTGCCCGGATCTTTGCCAATTGCGCGGGAGCGATCCCGACAGAGGATAAGGTGGGCAACATCACCGCCGATATGCTGGGCGCCATTTTCAAACCCAATCGCAGCATGGGTCCGATGGCATCGGCGGAGCCGACTCTTCCGCCGAAGGAGGTTTTGGCATGGCATGCCTCCTCCAGCGGTGTTGCCGATAGCGACCTGGATCTGTTTCTTTGGGAGCATGAATTGGGCACCGATGGCACCCGAACGGCCCGTGATCAAAAGATGGCAGCCGAGGACATGTCGAAACAGGAGACTGATTTGGGCCTGCCCGATCGGCGAAGAGCCTGATCATGTTGAAAGGCAACAGTCATCATAAGGAAGGCCGTCGGATCATCGCCGTTTTCAATCGACACCGAGCGGGGTCCCGGCCAACCTGCCTTATAAACGGGTCTCTCGGACAACTGGCGGCAATTGCGCCGAAATAAGCGCAACTATAAAGCCTCCTCCTGCATAGAGGCTGAGCCCACGACTCGACCATATTGACAAACGGCGGAGCCATAGGCCGATCGACGCGATGTCGATGAAGTCCGGGAAGCTTTCCGCAGCCCTGTCGTGATGGCTGGCGGCACGGCACGTATTTTTTAGCTTGTTGAAGCACCGTTCGACCAAATTGCACGAGCGGTAAAAGAACCGGTCGACGCCAACGCGCTTCCTTTGTGGCTTGCGCATGGGAATGACGAGGCCCACATCGCGCGGGAGCGTCATGCGAAAAACTTGAAGCACGTAACAGTGCCTGAAATCATAGATTTCAACGCGTTACGTGATGCGAGATGCTTCAGATATTTCGTCAGACGCTCTCGTCCATGGTTTTCCGAATGATGTCAGCATCATATCCTCTCTCGGCCAAAAGCATGACTGGCTGTGGCAGGGTGTCTGCCGTCACCGGATCGAAACCAAGATCATCGGATGTCTGACCCGGCCTGATCTCCGCCCCCCAGGCGGCCCTGCCGAATGGATGAGGAGGTGGATCTTTGCCGTGGAAGCACGGCGCAAACGGCCAAAACCCTGTCGCGGGGGCCTTCGGACGTTCAAGGCTACAGATGACCCGCCGGATCGTTGGCGAACGCTTTTCATCCCTTCAGCGTCCAGCGCCTCCCTCTGATTGATAGCTGGGCAATCAACTACCGAGCAATGGATGACGGGCTCGGATCACGGTGCTGTCGATCATTTGAAGGTCGTCTGGCATGGCCCCACTTTGGTTCATGGCGTCCATGATCTCCTCCCAGAGCCCCGCCAGCGTCCAGCGCCGGAACTGCCGGTAAACGCTTGACCGTTTGCCGAATTCCTCTGGCACGCCAGAGGGAGCCCGTCCGCGCAATCCGGGAAATTCCATCAAGAACAAGACGATGGTTATGGGCTTGCGCCTATTCTGGGCGCGGATTGTAAGACTGAACCGCTCAAAGAGCGCCCGTCCTTCATCTGATGCCAGGTCTCGTGCCAAGCTGACGCCCATGGCAGATAGCAGCTTGCACCGCGCTCTGTGAGGCCCCTTTGTTAACATGGCCCAGGCCGCAGATTTGGTTGGCGCTTCACGCCAAAATACTATGCTGAATAAGGGTGTCGGGCAGATATTTCCGAAAGCATCAGACATCTGTCAACGAATGTGCTTTGCCAGTTCAACGCCGACCTTATCGGTCGCGCGAACGACCGGAAAGTAATTGGTCGCAATCCCCTCCCCGAGAACACCGGGACAGTGAACCAACGCCCCCGTATTGGCGTAAATCAGCTCCTCCTCGGCGAAGGTCAGGCATACAACCCCCTTGCTGCGCGCGAAATGCACCGGGCCGATCCCGGCAACGCCACAAAGCTGGCGGGCCTGGCACAGCCGACCTTCCCCATGGGCAAAGGCAAACAACCCGTCCCAACCCACCATCACATGCTGGTTGGCTAGAACGAACAGATCCTGACAGACATTCAACTGCCCGCCGGGCAAACGCACCACCATCGAGCCATTGTTGCGCATCATCCGCCGTTGCAACCGCATGATGGGCCGCAACCCACCATCATAGGTGTAAACGGATGTTCCGATTTTCAGGTTTTCGACCCGGCGCCACCCTTGAGCCGTCTCTACCAGGGTTCCGCCCAGCAGACCGGCCCGCCCGCCAACGGGTTCAAGCCATTCCACGCTGGCCGTATCGGCCCCTCTCGGACCAGGATCCACGTATCCCATTGCATCACCGTAATCGCCGCTGGTGCCGGATTGCTGCGACAGGCTTGGTCATGCCCCTCATCCGATCACTTTTGCGACTCCCCTCGAATAGAGAGAGTATCCGACGGGACCGACCTTGCGAAGCGTGATCCGAGATCAGCGGCTAAATGACGTCCGACACTCGACGAAACCCCGTCGCCACCACAAATTTTTCCGAACTATCGGCCCGGCTGGCGCCTGGTTTGACATTCGCGACCTTGGTAAACCGCTTTTTCAGGTCCGCTTGCAAGCCCCCCTCGGCCCCGCCCGCCAGCACCTTGGCCACGAACGTCCCCCCCGGGGCCAGCACATCGAACGCGAAATCCGCGGCCGCCTCGCATAGTGCAATGATCCGCAAGTGATCCGTCTGCTTGTGCCCGGATGAGGCCGCGGCCATGTCTGACATCACGACATCGGCCGACCCGTCGAGCCATCCGCGCACCTTGTCGTCTGCGCCCTCGTCCAGAAAATCCAGCACATGCAGATCGGCCCCGGCAATGGGCTCGACATCCTGCAGGTCAATGCCCAGCACGGTGCCGACGCGCTTGCCCGATTTGGTGCCCAGTGCGTTCACCCGGTCCACCGCGATCTGACACCAACCGCCCGGCGCGCATCCCAGATCGACAACCCGCGCCCCCGGCACCAGAAAGCGAAACTTGTCATCCAGCTCCTGGATCTTGTAGGCCGCTCTGCCCCGCAGCCCTTCTTTTCGGGCGCGCTGCACGTAGGGGTCATTGAGCTGTCGTTCCAACCAAAGGGTGGAACTGAGTTTACGACCCCGCGCCGTCTTGACCCGCACACGCAAATCCCGCGCACCACGTCCGCTTGTCTTTTTCGCCACGGGCTTTGCTCTCCGAAAGGATCGTTGGGATGGGCTGATAGCGGGCAGTGGACCGGGAATGCAAGCACCCTAAAACGGGCCATCCTCCAGCACGCCATCGGCAGACATCTGGGCGTATAGCAATCCTTCGCGAAGGCCGCGATCCGCCACGCTCAACCGATCTGTCGGCCAGACCCGGATCAGCGCCTGCAGGATCGCCGCACCAGACATGATCAGTGTCTGGCGGTCGCGCCCGATCCGCGGATCTGCCTTGCGCCCGGCCTCCCCCATGGTCAGGTAATCGGCAATCACCGCATCGATCTGATCCGAGGTCATGCGCAACCCGTCCACCTTGGCCCGGTCATAGCGGCGCAGGCCTAGGTGACTGGCCGCCACCGTGGTGACCGTGCCCGACGTGCCGATGATCTGAAACCCGTCGCGCGGTTGCGTGCATTCATAGGGTTTGAACCCGGCCAGATGCTCTTCAAAACAGCAGCTCATCAGGGCAAAGCGCGCACTGTCGCTGGCCACATCGGCAAACTGATCCTTCAGCGTGGCCACACCCAGCGGGACAGAGATCCAGTCGACGACACGCGCCGCCGGGAACGGGCTGTCGGTGGTGTTGAACCCCTGCCGCAGCCGCATGATCGCCCGGGGCCGGTCGATATTGGGCACGCGTGTCAGATCGATCCAAACCAGTTCGGTGGAACCGCCACCGATATCGACGACCAACAACTGCTCGGTCTTGGTGGAGACCAGCGGGGCGCAACTGACCACGGCCAACCGCGCCTCCTCCTCGGGCTGGATGATCTCTAGCCGCAGACCGGTTTCGCGCTTTATGTAGCGGATGAAATCGCGGGCATTGCGCGCACGGCGGCAGGCTTCGGTCGCGACCAGACGCATCCGGCGCACTTTGTGCTGCTGAAATTTCTTGTTGCAGATCCGCAGCGCCTGCACCGTGCGGGCCATCGACCCCCGGCTCAAACGACCCGATGTTTCCAGACCGGCGCCCAGCTGAACCGACTTTGAAAAGCTATCCACAACATGAAAACCGCTACCCTTGGGCTGCGCGACAAGCATGCGGCAACTGTTCGTGCCAAGGTCGAGCGCGGCATAGGGCGCGACCGGGTCTGCCACGGTGGGTGCGGGAGGACTGACCGCTTTCGGAAACGCGCCCGCACCAGTGGGACGCTTGGGCGGCATATCGCCCTCCATTTCTAGTTAAGTAAGCGTAGACCCATCTTTTCGGCAGCGCAAGAATTTGCCCGTAGTTCTTTGGACTTACCGTAGAATCTGGGCAATCAACGTATCCACAAAACGGGTTTGCGTCGCTCCGGTCGCGTGGGATGTCGAAAAATGGCGCCAGTCCCCCATATCTAAGGCCTAGACAGGACTCCAAAGCGTGGAAGGGAATCAGACACCATGCCCGACGTCACCATTGTTTATTGGCGCGATATCCCGGCACAGGTCATCGTTGGTAAGGGGCGTCGCGGCGCAAAGCGGCCCCTGCCCGAACGGTTTGAACAGGCCATTGACAGATGCGCGATGAAGGTCGGCGCCAAGGAAAGTGATGCCTACCTGTCTGAATGGCGCAAGGCCGCACCCTACCCTATGGACGGGGATCAAGATGCCGTGGCGGAGGCGGAAGCCACGCGCCTGGATACCGAATATGACGTAAACCGGATCAAAACCCTGATCGCGAATGATGGTTGGGCGTAACGCCCTTGAACAGTGGAAAGGACGCGCCATGGCGCTTTTGAACTTCAGACCGCGCGAGACCTTTTCCCCGGACAAAGCGGCATTGAGTGCTTTGCTTGATGGTTACTCGATCGAGGTGATGCCTCGCACCGCCGCCAAGATCGCCGATTTCAAGGCGCTGCTGCCGCGCGGCACGCGTGTCTATATCGCCCATATCGACGGCACCCCGATTGAGGATATGGTGGACACCGCCAAACGCCTTGCCGCCGATGGGTATCCGGTTATGCCGCATTTCCCCGCCCGCATCATAGCCGATCAGGCGATGCTGGCTGACTGGATCGCGCGGTATCAGGGGGAGGCTGGGGTCGACCAGGCCCTATTGCTGGCGGGCGGGGTCGCGACGCCACGGGGCGATTTCAGCGATTCCATGCAATTGCTGGAAACGGGTCTGTTTGGCGCGGCAGGGTTCAAACGGCTCCATGTGGCCGGCCACCCCGAAGGCAATCGCGACATCGACCCCGATGGCGGGATGGCGCATGTCACCCAAGCGCTCCACTGGAAACAGCGTTTTGCCGACACATCCGATGCCGAGATGGCCATTGCCACCCAATTCGCGTTCGAGGCAAAGCCGGTGATCCGATGGGCCGATGACCTGAAGGCCGCCGGTATCGACCTGCCCATCCATATCGGCGTGGCCGGTCCCGCAAAGTTGCAGACCATGATCAAGTTCGCCATTGCCTGCGGTGTGGGGCCATCGCTGCGCGTACTCCAGCACCGGGCCAAGGATGTCACCAAGCTGCTGCTGCCATTCGAGCCCACGGAAATTCTGACGGAGCTTGCCGTTCACAAGGCCGCCCATCCGGATTTCAACATCGCGCGGGTGCATGTCTTCCCTTTGGGCGGCATTACCGCGTCGGCAAACTGGGTCTCGCAGCATGGCGGCCGCCCCGCCGCTGGTGTTTCGGCCCCATAACCACCATAAGCCCGTGCAAGAGCATCGTATCGCGAGGGTCGCCCTCCGCGACCCCCGCCCGTGACCCATAACCAAAGGCAGGCCCATGACCCGCACCGTGATCGAAAGCAAAACGAAGACCGTCACCATCGGCTTTGACGAGCCCTTTTGCGTCATCGGGGAGCGGATCAACCCAACGGGCCGCAAGAAACTGGCCGCAGAGCTGGAGCAAGGCGACTTCTCCACGGTCGAAAAGGACGCGATTGAACAGGTGGCCTGTGGCGCGATGGTGCTTGATGTCAATTCGGGCGCCGTCTTCACAAATAAGATGGCCGAAGACCCGCGCTATGCCGACAACAACTTTGTCGAACCCCCGTTGATGCGCGATCTGGTGACCCGCATCCAAACCCTGGTCGATGTACCCCTTTGCATCGACAGCTCCGTGCCCGGCGCGCTCGAAAACGGGTTGGAAGCAGCCGAAGGCCGCCCGCTGCTGAACTCCGTCACGGGTGAGGAGGAGCGCCTGGAAACCATCCTGCCCCTCGTCAAGAAATACAATGTTCCCGTCGTCGCTATTTCGAACGACGATACCGGCATTTCCGAGGATCCAGAGGTCCGCTTTGCCGTCGCCAAAAAGATCGTCGAACGTGCCGCGGATCACGGCATTCCCGCCCATGACATCGTGGTCGACCCACTGGTGATGCCGATCGGCGCCATGGCCACGGCGGGCCACCAGGTCTTTACCCTGGTGCGCCGCCTGCGCGACGAACTTGGTGTGAACACGACCTGTGGCGCGTCGAATATCAGCTTCGGCCTGCCCCATCGCCACGGCATCAACGCCGCTTTTCTGCCCATGGCCATCGGGGCCGGCATGACCAGCGCCATCATGAACCCCATTCGCGCAGTGGAGATGGAGGCGATCCGCGCCGCCAATTTCCTGATGAACCACGATGCCAATGGATCCGCTTGGATCGGCTTTTCCCGTATCCTCGACGCCGTCGCAGAGGGCACGCCGTTTCCCGAAGCCAGCAAAGCCGCCGCATCGGCCGGGTCTGGCCGGGGAGGACGCCGCCGTCGTCGCGCCTGATCCCCATGGCGTTTCGCCCAGCGACAGTCGAGGACCTGCCCGCCATCGTAGCACTTCTGGCGGATGATCCCCTGGGCGCCCCGCGGGAGGCCAACCTGGACCCCTTGCCCAAGGCATACCACGATGCCTTTGCCCGGATGCAACAGCAACCCGGCAATGACCTGATCGTGGCGGTGGATCAGGACAGCGTCATCCAGGGCTGCCTGCAATTGACCATCACCGCCGGTCTCGCGCGTCAGGGGCTGATCCGCGCAACCATCGAAGGCGTGAGGATCGCAAAGGCACATCGCGGCACGGGCCTGGGCACCCGACTTTTTGAACATGCCATTGGTCTGGCCAAGGCGGCGGGATGCGGGATGATTCAACTCACCACGGACAGTCAGCGGACCGAGGCGCACGGCTTTTACACCCGGCTTGGCTTTACGCCGTCCCATGTGGGCATGAAACTGACGCTCTCACCACACGACGCGCCTGAACAAACCAGGATCCGACATGGCTGAAACCCGCAAAACCCTACCGCTGGTACTGGCCTACGCCCTGTCGGTGTTGGTCTTTTGCGCCGGAATCATCGGCCTTTTGGTCTACATGCAGATTTTCGACCGTGTCATTCTGGCAGACGGAAACTCCTGGATCGCGCCGCCCCTCCTCGCCGTCGCGCTCGCTATGGTCTTGGTCCCAGCGCTTGGGTTGAACTGGATCCGCTTGCGCCTCTTCGAAAGGGCAGAACCAACACGTCCAGGTCCGAAGCACAAGACAGGCGTTGCACCGCGGGCGCGTCATATTGATTTTTGGCTGCTGCCCCTTCCGATCGGCGTGCTATTCCTGCTTCATTGGTCGGCTGGCGGTGTGGCCATATTGGCGATCGCAGGTTTTGCGTTGTATCTTAGAACAGGCCGACGCCCGCCAAAAAACACCACGGGCAGGGCCCTGATCGCCGCGATCCTGGCAGTTTCGGTCGGATGTCTGCACGGTGTCATTCTGCTACTTGACAGGCGGATGACCCTAGGCGCCATCGTGGTACTGGCCGCACTTTACAGCGGTATTGCCGTCGTTCTGGCCAGACACCCCGGATGGTCAAAGGCCAAATAGACCCGCACCCCAACCTGGCAGTCAGTTTGTCAAAAGCCGTGGCCGCCCACCAGATCGCGGATCAGCGACGATGCCAGCCGCCGCGTCGATGATCAGCACATGGCCCAGATGGGTCAGATGCCAGGCCTCCGCCTCCTCCAGCGGCACCATGAACAGCGCCATCCCGTCTGACTGGTTCTCGAAAACCATCAACCGATAGCCGCGCCGTTCGGCCAGAGGCTGCAGATCGGGAAACATCATCACCTCGGGCCGGTCCCCATAGGCGGCCTGCGCCTTGGCCAGCACCTCCGTGCGTTCATTATCCGTCAGCGGCGCAACGCCATACAGCGAAAACAGGGTTCCCAACTGGTCGTCCCAATCGTCATCGTTGACCATGGTCAGAACGTTGAATTTCCAGTCGAGCCAGATGGCCATTTCGGAATGATCCAGCATCTCACTGATCAGGATCTGTCCCCAGATCCCGTCCTCGAACTGATCCGGACGGGTGCTGTCCAGATCGACCTCCATCATATCCAGTGCCTCATATCCCGTCGCCGCCGGATCAGACAATCGCGCGACTGCGGCTTCCCCCAGAAACGCGCGGGCAAATCGCATCACGGTGCTTTGCGCGGCTTCCTTGGCCGCGCCAGACCCGGCCGCACTGATCAGGCCAAGGGCTACCAATCCGCTTTGCAGGAGTCTCAGCATGGCCACCTCACCACTGACTGATCTCCATTATAGGGTACAATAACACCACATCAAACCCTTGGCCGGTCCGGGGCACAGCTTTTTTGTCCCAGAATATACCAGTATTCGTCTAAACCGTGGTCGCAGCATCGCCAACGGTAGATTGGACCTCCCGCCGCAGGGGCCACAGGAACAGGGCCAGAAAGCCGATATTGGCCGCCACGTTCAGCGGTGCCCCGGCCAGAACCGAACCGATGCCATCAATCACGAACCAGCCCATGACCGAGATCAGAAAGATCCGGCGCATGGCCACCGGGGCCGCGCGATAGGGTGCGCCCGCCAGAAGCCACATCATCAGGCCCCATCCGACAAAGCCACCCCCGCAAATCGCCGCCAGCAGGCGGGCATCTTGTAGCGCCATGGTTTGGACGCCGTCCAAGGGCCAGAACAGTATATCGGCAAACAGCGCAATCGGCAGCGCCGTGGGCGGCCAGGCTGCCAGCATCGTCAGCGGGCCAAAGGCAATCACGGTCGCGGCGGCAATCCGCAACCCGCGGATCTGGTCATCAACTGTCATGGGTCTACTCCTGTGTTTGCTCTGCCCCCAGACTTGCCGGTGCCGGTGCCGCCAAACAATTACCCGAAGGGTAAGTGATTTTGGGCGATACACGGTCTAAATCCACACCATGGACAGTTTCGGAGATCACCTGCGCCACTGGCGGGCCCTGCGCCGGATGAGCCAACTGCAACTGGCCATGGCCGCTGATGTGTCAGGTCGCCATGTCTCGTTCCTGGAATCGGGACGAGCCCGTCCCAGCCGTGGCATGCTGCTGAAACTGGCAGAGGCACTGACTGTGCCCCGGGATGCGCGCAACACCATGCTTGAGGCGGCGGGGTTTGCCCGGCTCTATACCCGGTCTCGGCTGGCGGACGATCACATGTCGGCCATTCGGGCGGCCATGCAAACCCTAATCACGGGGCATGATCCCTGCCCCGCCCTGATCATGGACAAGGTCTGGCGCATCGTGGATCTCAATCGCAGCGGCCAGATCCTGTTCGCCCAGGTCGGTCTCTCACTGGGCGACAGCCTGCTGGGTGTCGCGACCCAACCCGACCGCGCCGCCGCCATGATTGAAAACTGGGGCGAGGTCGGCCACCACATCTTGCACCGGTTGCGCGCCGAAAGTCGTGCGGCAGGTGGCGTTCACATGCTTGATCAGGCCGCGCGCCAGCTTGAAAAGGATCCCGCCATCGCCGCCTTTGTCCCAGGCGCGTCACTGCCCCCGATCCTCTCGACCATCTACCGGGCGGGATCGCTGCGCCTGCCCCTTTTTTCGACGTTTGCACAGTTCAGCGGGGCCGAAGACCTAGCGCTGACCGACCTCAAGATCGAATTGATGTTTCCCGCCGATGCCGCCGCAGCCGCCCTGTTGCAAACCCTCGCATGACGGCGCCGGGACAGAATGTGCCGCTGGGTCGCCTTGCGGTTTCCGCGCACCAGCCTAAGACATGGGAACGACAGCAAAGGCAGGCGAGATATGGCATCAGACGATCCCCTCGTAATCTTCACCCCCTCGGGCAAGCGGGGCCGTTTTCCCGTGGGCACACCCATCCTGACCGCGGCGCGTCAATTGGGTGTCGATCTTGACAGTGTCTGCGGCGGGCGCGGCATCTGTTCGAAATGCCAGGTCACACCGTCCTACGGTGCCTTCCCCAAACACGGCGTCACCGTTATCGACACCGCCTTGTCCGCCTGGAATGCGGTCGAAGCACGCTATGACGAAAAACGCGGCCTGACCAAGGGCCGGCGCCTTGGATGCCAGGCCACCGTCCAGCACGACGTGGTCATCGACGTGCCCCCCGAAAGCCAGGTCCATAAACAAGTGGTCCGCAAGGAAGTTACGGCGCGCGCGATCAAGATGGATCCGGCCACCCGCCTTGTCTGCATAGATGTCGCAGAGCCGGATATGCACGACCTGTCCGGTGATTGGGAACGGCTGGCAGGGTCGCTAGATAAATCATTTGGCATCAAAACGCTGCAGCCCGGCCTTGATGTCCTGACGAAACTTCAAACCTCCCTGCGCAAAGGCGATTGGCAGGTCACCCTGGCCGTCCATCAACCCGATGCAGACAGCCCGGCCCAGGTGCTGGATCTATGGCCCGGTTATTTCGACACGCCGCTTTACGGGCTGGCCATTGATCTGGGCTCCACCACCATCGCAGCGCATCTTTGTGACCTGACCGACGGCACCGTCCTGAGGTCCGGCGGGATTATGAACCCCCAGATCCGCTTTGGCGAAGACCTGATGAGCCGCGTCTCCTATGCCATGATGAACCCCGGCGGCGATGCAGAAATGACGGCCGCCGTGCGCGATGCCCTAGATACGCTGATCGCCGACCTTGCCAGCCAGGCGGATATCGCGACGGACCGCATCGTCGAACTGGTCTGCGTCTGCAATCCGGTCATGCACCACCTTTTGCTCGGCATCGATCCGGTGGAACTGGGCCAGGCCCCCTTCGCGCTCGCCACATCCGGCGCACTCCGCATTCCCGCGCGCGATCTGGATCTGACCAGCCTCAACCGCGCCGCGCAAACCTATATGCTGCCTTGTATCGCGGGCCATGTGGGGGCGGATGCCGCCGCCGTCGCGCTGAGCGAGGCCCCCGACCAGTCCGATGATCTGGTCCTCATCGTCGATGTCGGCACGAATGCAGAGATCCTGCTGGGCAACCGCGAACAGGTCCTGGCCTGCTCCTCCCCCACCGGTCCGGCCTTTGAGGGGGCCCAGATCAGCTCCGGCCAACGCGCGGCACCAGGCGCCATCGAACGGGTGGAAATCAACCCGACCACCAAGGAACCGCGGTTCCGGGTCATCGGATCCGATCTGTGGTCCGACGATCCGAGCTTTGACGAAACCGTCACGGGGATCTGCGGCTCAGGTATCATCGAAGCCGTGGCCGAGATGCGGATGGCAGGCCTGGTCGATCCCTCGGGCCTGGCCGGAAGCGCCGCCCAAACCGGCACGGCGCGCATGCTGCCCGAAGATCGGACCCATGCCTATCTCATCCACGATGCCACAGCCACGGGCGGCCCCAAGATCACCGTCACCCAAGGCGATATTCGTGCCATCCAGCTTGCGAAATCCGCGCTCTATGCCGGTGCGCGCCTGCTGATGGACGAAATGCAGGTCGACCGCGTGGACCGCGTCGTACTGGCCGGGGCGTTCGGCGCCCATATCTCGACCAAGCACGCCATGGTGCTCGGTATGATCCCCGACGCACCGCTGGACAAGGTCACCTCTGCCGGGAACGCCGCGGGCACGGGCGCCCGGATCGCGCTTTTGAACCGGGCCGTGCGCGCCGATATCGAACAGACCGTCCAACGGATCACCAAGGTCGAAACCGCCATCGAACCTCGCTTTCAGGAACATTTCATCAACGCAAATGCGTTGCCCCATGCCGTCGATCCATTTCCTGAATTGTCCCGCGTCGTGAGCCTGCCAAACGTTAGTTTCAATGCCAGCGCTGCCGAAGGCGGACGGCGCCGTCGCAGTCGGGCGTCTACGTCATAAGACATGGATAAACGCCTAAAAAGATTGGAAATCTTACCCCACTACCGCACCGGTTGAGGGTCAGCCGAAGACCGCCGATACCGCCCCCTGCAAGGTTTGCACCACCGTTAAGACTTCGTTAACGATTTTGTTATCGGACCTTCTGGGGAGTGAAAAGAACCGATGAAAACGGTCATTTTGGCAGCAGTTATCGCGGCAACGGCAACAGTCCTTCCAGCCGGGACGGTACTACGGGACAAAATAGAAACGATACCCGACCTCGGTGATGGAATCAGCGCGCCGACCGAGGTGGACCGGTGGTCATTTACTGTGCGCGAACGGGCAGAAGTCACCGTTGATGTTCTGTCCTGGCATTGGGATCCGGATGGCGACGGCTTGGCCAATCACCTGGATGCAGAGATCTTTGTGATGCGCGATGATGGCGATTTGGATGTCGATGACGTCATCGCCTATAACGACGACTCACTTGAAACCTTCGACGACGGATCGGTCAGCGCCCTTGACAGCTACCTCAGCCTCGTCCTCGATCCGGGCAAATACATTCTCGCGATCGGAGAGGTCGAGACCGGCCCAGGCAATGTCGTCCGCGGCATCAACGAATTTGGCTTCTACCCAGAGGTGATCGAGCTGGAAACCGGCTTTCCAGAGGCCAATGGCGATGGATGCGACGTCTTTGACTGCAGCTTTGCGGATTATCAACTGACCTTCACCGGCCCGATCACCCTGGATCAGCCGATCGTGGCCCATGTTCCCCTTCCGACAAGCGCCTTGCTTCTGGTCGGCGGGATCGGCGGGCTGCTTGTTCAGCGCCGCCGCGCCAAATCGTGACACCATCCCTGGCCGAGGCCGACCCGAAACGCGGGCGGTCTTGGCCATACGGTCATCCCGGTCAGGTGGGGTTGCGATCCCACTTGCTTGACCGCTAAACCACCCCATGACTGATCGCCTTGATGCCCAAATCGCCTTTTTGCTGGAAGCCGACCGCCTGAAATCCGTCAACCGCGCCACGACCATCGCAGATGGCTCCCGGTTTGAAAATTCGGGCGAACATAGCTGGCACCTTGCACTCTTCGCCCTCGTCCTGGCTGATCAGGCACCCGATGGCGTGCAGGTTGATCGCGTGATCCGGATGCTTTTGCTCCATGATCTGGTCGAAATCGATGCTGGCGATGCGCCGATCTTTGATGACCACGATGTGGCCGCGCTTGAGGCGGCAGAGGCCAAGGCGGCGGACCGCATCTTTGCCCTGCTGCCACCCGATCAGGCGACCGCCTTTCGCGCACTCTGGGATGAGTTCGAGGCGAATATGACACCTGACGCCATCTTTGCCAAATCGCTCGACCGGTTCCAGCCGCCTGTCATGAATCTTGCGTCCGGTGGTGGCAGCTGGACCGACTACAATGTCAGCGAGGATCAGGTCCGCACCCGTGTTGGCACCAAGATCGACCATGGCGCGCCCGGCCTTTGGTCCTGGCTCAGCCCGCGCATCGCCGCTTTCTTTGCCAAAGTCTGACAGCAGCCACGGCGCCTCAATCGTTACCGGTTTCTTATCCCACCGCACAAATCGTATGTATGGGATATGTATGGTTTGTGCAGTGGTTCTGCATGTCCTGTGACAGCCCCTTGCGGCATTTCGGTATACAAAGGCATACGCTCTTCTCGCGCTCCTGATTTTCCGTTAAAGCCCGCCCAAAGACACTCAAAGAGGGATCCAGCCCATGACCAAGATCAAAGTTGATAACCCAGTCGTCGAACTTGACGGCGATGAGATGACCCGCATCATCTGGGATTTCATCAAGAAAAAGCTGATCCTTCCCTACCTTGATGTCGACCTGCTTTACTACGATCTGGGGATCGAGGAACGCGACCGCACAGATGACCAGATCACCATAGATAGTGCTGAAAAGATTAAAGAAATCGGCGTTGGCGTGAAATGCGCGACGATCACGCCGGACGACGCGCGCGTCGAAGAATTTGGCCTGAAAAAGATGTGGCGCAGCCCCAATGGCACGATCCGCAACATCCTGGGCGGTGTCGTCTTCCGCCAGCCGATCATCTGCAACAACGTCCCCCGCCTCGTGCCCGGCTGGACCCAGCCCATTGTCATCGGCCGCCACGCCTTTGGCGACCAATACCGCGCCACGGATATGAAATTCCCCGGCCCCGGCAAATTATCCATGAAATTCGTGGGCGATGACGGCCAAGTCGTTGAACATGAAGTCTATTCTGCTCCGTCGGCGGGTATCTACATGGGCATGTATAACCTGGATTCGTCGATCATCGACTTCGCCCGGGCCTCCCTGAATTACGGCCTCAACCTCGGCTGGCCCGTCTACCTGTCGACCAAAAATACCATTCTAAAACAATATGATGGTCGCTTCCTTGAGCTGTTCCAAAAGGTCTATGAAGAGGAATTCGAAGACAAATTCAAAGCCAAGGGTATCATCTACGAACACCGCCTGATCGACGATATGGTCGCCTGCGCGATGAAATGGAATGGCGGTTTTGTCTGGGCCTGCAAGAACTATGACGGCGATGTCCAGTCCGACACAGTCGCGCAAGGCTTTGGTTCCCTTGGATTAATGACGTCTCAGCTGATGACGCCCGACGGCAAGATCGTGGAGGCCGAGGCCGCCCACGGCACCGTCACCCGCCATTACCGTCAGCACCAAAAGGGGGAACAGACCTCGACCAACTCCATCGCATCGATCTTTGCGTGGACCGGTGGCCTCAAGCATCGCGCCAAACTCGATGACAATGCCCCACTGCTCAACTTCGCGGAAACGCTGGAGAAAACCGTGGTCGATACGGTGGAAAGCGGCGACATGACCAAGGACCTCGCCCTCCTCGTCGGCCCTGATCAAAAGTGGCTCACCACGATGGGCTTCCTGGAAAAGGTTGACGAAAACCTTAACAAAGCGCTCGCCGGCTAAGATCCCCAAGCCCAAACCGATCTCTGTTTCGGAGCCGCCATCGCTTGATCCAAACCGGACGGGGCGATGGCGGCTTGTCCACCGAAATCGACGAGGGGCCCCCGGCACGGGGAGACGGCTATTTCGGTGGACAAGACTTCAGCGCTCTGTCAGGCGCGGGATCATGCGCTGGTGGATCTGAGACAGATTTCTGTTTTGGTGAGCCAGAAGCGTCCCCCAATAAACAAATACAATGCGGGCTTGCCCGCTCAATTTAACAACCTGCCCCAATCCACTCCATATAAAAGAAAAAAGGGGACCGAAGCCCCCTTAAGTTTCGCCGATCAGGCTCATTCTGATGTACCGCCCGGTTTCTGCCTGCGGCCTGACCGTCGTTCGAGGCGAGCGCACCCGCCCCAGAACTTTTAGCTACACCCGCTTGTCGCGCCGCAAGTGTTGCACTTCATACAGGTGCCGTTGCGGACGAGGGTGTAGTTGCCGCATTCGCCACAGGGATCGCCTTCATAGCCTTGCATCTTGGCCTTGGCGCGTGGGTCCATGGCCTCGCTGGTTTGGGGGGCCAGGGTCTGCAGCGCCGTGACCGGGTCAAGTGTGCCATCCAAGGCGACGGCCCCCATCGTGGTTTGACCCGTGACACCACCTTGCAAGACAACCAGCTCTTGTGGGACGCGCTTGCGCAGATATCCGTTCGAACTGATTTGCTTGAGCACTTCCAAGGACTTGGTCGCCGCAGCTTCACTCGGCGCTTTGACGTTTGACACGCCTTCCTGCTCCCCCCGGCCCAGGTCGTCGAAATGCGTGCCTTCGGGCTGGACATGGGCCAGATCGGTCCGGTCGAGGTAGCTGACTGCCAGTTCGCGGAAGATGTAGTCCAGGATCGAGGTCGCGTTCTTGATCGTCTCATTCCCCTGGACCATGCCAGCCGGTTCGAACTTGGTGAATGTGAAGGCATCCACGAACTCCTCCAGCGGCACGCCGTATTGCAGCCCGACCGAGACGGCGATGGCGAAGTTGTTCATCATCGCCCGGAAACCGGCACCTTCCTTATGCATGTCAATGAAGATCTCGCCCAGGCTGCCGTCTTTGTACTCGCCTGTCCGCAGATAGACCTTGTGTCCCCCCACGATGGCCTTTTGGGTATAACCGCGACGCCGCTCCGGCATCTTTTCGCGGTTGGACCTTACAACCTCCTTGATGATCACCTTTTCGACGATCTTCTCGGCCAGAACCTGGGCCTTTTCCTGCGGGTTGCCGTTTTCCAGCACCTCGGCCGCCTCATCGTCATCCTCGACCAGTGACGCGGCCAGGGGCTGCGACAATTTCGAGCCATCGCGGTACAGCGCATTGGCTTTGGTTCCCAGCGACCAGCTCAGTTCATAGGCGCTCTGGCAATCTGCAATGGTGGCATCATTGGGCATGTTGATCGTCTTGCTGATCGCGCCCGAGATGAAGCTTTGTGCGGCAGCCATCATGTGGATGTGGCTGTCGACACTCAGGAACCGCGTGCCGGTTTTACCGCAGGCATTGGCGCAGTCGAAAACATGGTAATGTTCGACCTTCAGATGCGGTGCCCCTTCCAGGGTCATCGTCCCGCAGACATGGTTGTTTGCGGCGTCGATCTGGTCCTTGGCAAAGCCGAGATGCCGCAGCAGGTCAAAGCCGGGATCCGCCAGCTTATTCGCCGGGATGCCCAGCACATCGGTGCAGAACTCCGCCCCAAGCGTCCATTGGTTAAAGACGAAGCGGATGTCGAAGGCCGAGGGCAGCGCGGCTTCGATCTTGTCGATCTCGGCCTGGCCAAAACCGTGCCCCACCAGCGAGGTGTGGTTAATGCCCGGTGCGTTGCCCAACGTGCCGTGGCCCACTGCGTGGCTGACGATCTCTTCAATCTCGCTGGTCCGGTATCCCAGCTTGGTCAGCGCGGCTGGCACCGACTGGTTGATGATTTTGAAGTAGCCGCCACCAGCCAACTTTTTGAACTTCACCAAGGCGAAGTCAGGCTCGATTCCAGTGGTGTCGCAATCCATGACCAGACCGATGGTGCCCGTTGGCGCGATCACCGTGGCCTGGGCGTTGCGGAAACCGTTCTTTTTACCAAGAGCCAACGCTTCGTCCCAGCTGGATTTTGCCAGCTCTGACAGGCGTTTATCGGGGCAATTGGCGTGATCGAGGGCAACCGGTTTGACATCCAGCGCCTCGTATCCATCTGTCTTGCCATAGGCCGCATTGCGGTGGTTTCGGATGACGCGCAGCATGTGCTTGCTGTTCTTCTTGTAGCCAACAAAGGGGCCAAGCTCACCTGCAATCTCAGCACTGGTGGCGTAGGCGACACCGGTCATGACGGCGGTCAAAGCACCGCAAAGGGCGCGGCCTTCTTCGCTGTCATAGCCCAAGCCCATATTCATCAGCAGACCACCAATATTGGCATAGCCCAGGCCAAGCGTGCGGAAGTCGTAGCTGCGCTGCGCGATCTCTTTCGAGGGGAATTGCGCCATGGTTACGCTGACCTCCAGCGTCAGGGTCCACAGGCGCGTGGCATGCATGTAGTCCTCTGCCTGGAACACACCGTCCTTGTAAAAGGTCAGCAGGTTCATGGAAGCCAGGTTGCAGGCCGTATCGTCCAGAAACATGTATTCCGAACACGGGTTGGAGCCGCGGATCGCACCGTCTTCCGGGCAGGTATGCCAGGCATTGACCGTGTCGTGGAACTGGATGCCGGGATCGGCACAGGCCCATGCCGCGTGGCCGATCTGCTCCCACAGGTCGCGGGCTTTGATCGTCTTGGCGATGGATCCATCGGTGCGGCGGATCAGTTCCCAATCGGCATCATCCTCGACCGCCTTGAGGAAGGCATCGGTGACCCGAACAGAGTTGTTGGAGTTTTGGCCCGACACACTTGCATAGGCTTCACTGTCCCAATCGGTGTCATAGGTCGGGAATTCGATACTGGCGTAACCCTGGCGGGCATATTGCAGGACACGGGCGACATAGGTTTCGGGGATCGCAACCTTGCGCGCGGCTTTGATGGCTTCCTTCAAGACGCTGTTTTTCTTGGGATCGACGGCATCGTCCAATGCCCCGTCCCAGACACTGATCGCGCCAAAGATGTCGTTCAGCTTCTCTTCGTGCATCTTGGAGCCTGCGACGATGCTGGCCACCTTTTGCTCTTCCTTCACCTTCCAGTTGATGAAGTCTTCGATATCGGGGTGGTCGGCATCACAAATCACCATCTTGGCCGCCCGGCGGGTCGTGCCGCCGGATTTGATCGCACCGGCCGCCCGGTCCCCGATTTTGAGGAACCCCATCAATCCCGAGGATTTGCCACCGCCGGACAGGGCCTCACCCTCGCCCCGCAGGCTGGAGAAATTGGTGCCGGTGCCCGAGCCGTATTTAAACAGGCGTGCTTCCCGCACCCACAGATCCATGATGCCACCATCATTCACCAAGTCATCGCTGACGGACTGAATGAAACAGGCATGGGGCTGCGGATGTTCATAGGCGCTGTCGGATTTGGTCAGCTTGCCTGTTTTGTAATCCACATAGTGGTGGCCTTGGCTGGGCCCGTCGATGCCGTAGGCCCAGTGCAGCCCGGTGTTGAACCATTGGGGCGAGTTCGGTGCGGCGCGCTGGGTGGCCAGCATGTGGCGCATCTCATCATAATAGGCGCGGGCATCGTCTTCGCTGGTGAAATAGCCGCCTTTCCAGCCCCAATAGGCCCAGGCTCCCGCGAGACGGTCAAACACCTGCTTGGCGGATGTTTCGCCAGTGAACCGTTCGTCTTCGGGCAGCTTGGCCAAGGCAGCCTCGTCAGGCACAGAGCGCCAGAGGAAGCTGGGCACGCCCTTCTCGCGGACTGGTTTCAGCGCCGCGGCGACACCCGCCTTGCGAAAGTATTTCTGCGCAATCACGTCGCTGGCGACCTGACTCCAGCTTTCGGGAATGTCGATCCCTTCCAGCTTGAAGACGACCGTGCCGTCGGGGTTACGAATCTCAGAAACGGTTTTGGTGAACGGCACCGCCTCATATGCATCGCGACCCGCTTGCGTGAATTTGCGTTCGATCTTCATTCGTCCATGCCCCGTCCGTTGACGCGCCGCCTTGAGCGGCTTTTCGTTCAGGCATCGGGGTCTGGTCCCGACGCCACTGGTTCTGCCGGTGCAACACACCGAACTGCTCCGCTGATGCGGATGCCGATTGCGATCTATCGGCATATCTTCTTTGGCTTTGCTCTGTCCCTGGGCGACAACACTATATGTTGTGTTTTTGCCAACCGCTTGCACAAACTGACGTAGGTTAGGGGAGTCGGTCAACCAGTAATTGAGCGTTTGGGAAACTCTTTTCTGTTGACGGAAATCGCGCCAGGCCACCGGTTTGATTCTCTTTTGTTACAAAGGGTGTCGGCCAAATCTGTGCATATCTAAAATTTTCGATACAATATATAGATTTAGCAGGCGTGATTGAGAGCTTGTGTGAGCATTAGCTGTTGCCAATGGGTGGTGACCGCAGTCATCCAAGATTAGCATTGCAGTGACGCACGCGGCGCGAATGCCACACCTGCCACGGCACAACAGGCCAACCACCATATGTTGACAATTTGGTAAGGTCTGCGCGCTAACGCACCAGATGGCTTGTCAGGAAGTGGTCGGGACAGCTGGATTCGAACCAACGACCTACGGTACCCAAAACCGTCGCGCTACCAGACTGCGCCATGCCCCGATCAGGCGCACTCTTTACGATGCAAAATCCCCGTTGAAAAGCCCAAGGATGCGTCAGCGGTTAATTTGACGCCGTGTCATCACAGGGCCATACCGCGTCATCGCCGAAAAACGGATGCTGCATCTGGCTGCCCGCCTCGATACCGTAGATATCGGACAACCCGCCATTGATTTCCAAGACAGCGATGATGTTGTCACCCCCGGGTATGCCGGTCAGATCCCCCGGCACAGCATTTTCATGGACATGCTGAACCGTGCCGGTCGGATCGACGAAAATCATGTCGAGCGAAATCAACGTGTTCTTCATCCAAAATGCGACGGGTTGTGGGCGATCGTACAGGAATAGCATTCCGGCCGACCGGGCCATGCTTTCGCGAAACATCAACCCCTCGGCGCGTTCCGCATCATCATCGGCAATCTCAACCCTGAATTGTGCGCGGCCCCAATCGCCGCGCAGGGCCACCTCTCCCGGGTCACAGGCTCCGATGGCCTGAGTGGCGCCGAGGGCGAGGCAAACGACCATGAAAAACCGCATCACTCGCGATCCTGCAGCGCCGCCTCCCAGGATGTGACCTGTGTGGCCATCCGGCCACGCTTTCCATCAACCGTGCGCAGCCCGACAGCCTCGCCCGGTTGCAAATCCGCCAAGCCAGAGCGTCGCAGCACCTCAAAATGGACAAACACATCTTCGGGCCGACCAAAAATGTTGGCAAAACCAAAGCCTTTGGTCTTGTCGAACCATTTCACACGGGCGGGTTCCAGCGGCAAACTGGCCAGAACGTCCGGATCGACCGTCGCCATGTCTTCCAACGGGGCGGGCTCTGTCGGCACGGGCGGATCGATCCGCAATACTTCGACAGCCTGCATGCCACGGGCTGTTTGCTGAACGATCACCTCGATCCCAGCGGAATCCGCCACCGAGCTCTGGCCGAAATTGCGCAGGACATTCGCGTGCAACAAGATGTCGGGGCCGCCATCGTCGGTCACAACAAAACCAAAGCCCTTGGTAGGGTCAAACCACTTAACGTGACCCTGCACCGTACGCGGTGCTAAGTATTCGTCTTTCATTTCCACGAAGCCATCATCATTCATACCAGGGTGACGCAGTCTGCTTTACGTTGCGTCTGTTAACGTCATTCAAACTCAGAAATAACAATATTTCCAGAGGTTTGTCATCCACGAAGCGTGAATTTCAAGGATTCAAGCGACAGATCTCCCACTCCTCATGTCCAGATTTCGTCCAGCGAAACCGGTCATGCAACCGGAAGGCACCATCGGACCAGAATTCAATTTCCACGGGTTTGATCCGAAACCCGCCCCAAAAGGGTGGTCTTTTAGGATTTGGCCCGTTTTTGGCCGTCACCTCTGCAACTTTAGCGAGCAATGCCCCGCGCGAGGACAAAGGCTGACTTTGATTGGACGCCCAGGCCCCCAGCCGACTTTGCAGCGACCGGGAGGCGTAATAGGCATCAGCCTTGGGTCCGTCTTCCTTGGTCACCGCACCTCTCACACGAATTTGCCGCTGTAACGATTTCCAGTGTAACACAAAAGCCGCGTTACCTGACGTCAGAATTTCCTGCGCCTTACAACTCTCATAATTTGTATAAAAGACAAAGGCGTCATCTTCTATCTCTTTTAGCAAAACCATGCGCACATTGGGCATGCCCTGCGGATCGACAGTCGCCAGGGCAATTGCGTTGGGATCGTTGATTTCAGACGTCGTAGCCTCGGCCAGCCACTGGCGGGCAAGCTCAAACGGGTCTTTCCCGTCGAATGGTCCAGTTCGGTCCGTCAATATTACCTCCGGGCGAGATTACCGCGGTTAACGATGGTTACCAGCCAAATCAAGGCTGACCTTGCTGACCCCACCGATTGCCTAATGACGCGTGCCCTTGAAACCCCACCGGTGCTTGGCCTAAAGGACCACATCAGCACAAGGATTAGGCCGGAGGGCAGAAATGGCGACACAATTGATGACAGGCAAACGTGGTCTGATCATGGGGCTCGCCAATGACAAGTCCATTGCCTGGGGCATCGCCAAGGCCTGTGCGGATGCGGGGGCTGAACTGGCACTGACCTATCAGGGGGAGGCATTCAAGAAGCGCGTCACCCCCCTGGCCGAGCAGCTTGGCGTAACACAGATCGCCGATTGCGATGTCAGCGATGAGGCCTCCATCGACGCGGTGTTCAACCAGTTGCAGTCGGCCTGGGGCCAGCTTGACTTTTACGTGCATGCCATTGGCTTTTCGGACAAAAATGAACTTCGGGGCCGGTATGTCGACACATCGCGCGACAATTTCGCGATGTCGATGGATATCTCCGTTTACTCGTTCACGTCCTGCGTCCGCCGGGCGGAAAAGATGATGTCCAAAGGCGGGTCCTGCCTGACCCTCACCTATCTGGGCGCGGAACGCGTGATGCCCCATTATAACGTCATGGGTGTTGCCAAGGCCGCGTTGGAAGCCAGCGTGCGTTATCTGGCCGAGGATCTGGGCAAGGATGGTATCCGCGTGAATGCCATCTCGGCGGGGCCGATCAAGACGCTGGCCGCCTCCGGTATTGGCGATTTTCGCTATATCCTGAGATGGAACGAGCTGAACGCCCCCCTGCGCCGGACGGTAAACCAAGAAGAGGTCGGCAAATCCGCTCTTTACCTACTGTCGGATCTGGGATCCGGGGTGACGGGCGAGGTGCACCATGTCGATTCCGGGTACCACGCCGTCGGCATGAAGGCCGTGGATGCCCCCGATATCGATGCTGCAAAAAAGTAAACGGCCGGAGCACGCACCATGACGGATCGACTGCCCCATGAAAAAGGATTCCATGTTAGCTGGGACCAGATCCACCGCGACGCCCGCGCGCTGGCATGGCGGCTGGACAAACGCGGCCCCCTGGATGACGGTGCCTGGAAATCGGTGGTGGCCATTACACGCGGCGGGATGGCCCCCGCGATGATCGTGGCGCGTGAGCTTGATATCCGCACCGTCGATACGATCAGCGTCAAATCCTATGATCACCAATCGCAATCCGCCGCCAAGGTGCTGAAATCGCCGGACCAACCGCTGATGGGAACAGGCCATGGTGTTCTGGTGATCGATGATCTGGTCGATAGCGGCCGCACCTTGCAGTTGGTGCGCGACCTCTATCCGGATGCCCATTACGCCACCGTTTATGCCAAGCCCAAGGGTCGCGACATGGTGGACACGTTCATCACCGAGGTCAGTCAGGACACATGGATCTTTTTCCCGTGGGACATGGCCCTACAATATGTGGAACCTTATCGCGGGACCTGACCGCGTCTGCAGTTTACGCCACCTATTGAACCGGATGCGTTTATGACCTTGCCCGTATCGCCGCAGATGTCAGCCACTTTTCCACCGCCGGTGATGGAGGCACGACGCTGGCTGGAAGGTCGCACCTTTGCATCCAACCGCCCTTTGCTAAATGTCAGCCAGGCCGCGCCGGTCGATCCACCGCCCGAAGAACTGCGACAGGCCATGGCGCAGATTATCCTGTCGGAGCCGGAGAGCCATCTATACGGCCCCGTTCTGGGCCTTCCTGAACTGCGGGAGGAACTGGCCCGTACCTGGTCGCACGACTACCGCGGATCGGTCGGCGCGGATCAGGTGGCAATCACATCGGGTTGCAATCAAGCCTTCGCGGCGGCCCTGGCCACGCTGGCCGGACCCGGTGATGAGGTGATCCTGCCGACGCCGTGGTACTTTAACCACAAGATGTGGCTCGACATGGCCGGGGTCGCCGCGATCGCCCTGCCCTGCGGATCTGACATGCAACCGGACCCAGCGCGCGCAGCCACATTGATCACCACCAAGACGCGGGCCATCGCGCTGGTGACGCCCAACAACCCCACCGGTGCGGAATATGACCCGCAGACGGTGCAGACGTTTTTTGAACTGGCCCGCAGCCACGGCATCGCGCTGATCGTCGATGAAACCTATCGCGATTTCCACGCCGCAGAGCCCGGCACCGCTCTGCATCCCCTGTTCCAGAACCCGGATTGGGACAAGACCCTGATTTGTCTTTATTCCTTTTCCAAGGCTTATCGCCTGACAGGCCATCGGGTTGGTGCGATGATTGCGGGCGCTGCGCAATTGTCGCAGGTCGAGAAATTCCTGGATACGGTGGCCATCTGCCCAAACCAGTTGGGCCAGCGGGCGGCCCTGTGGGGCATGCAAAACCTAGGCAGCTGGCTGGCGGGGGAACGGCTTGAGATTCTGGACCGTCGCGGGGCGATTCAGGATCATTTCACTCCGCTGAAACAGGCAGGTTGGCAGTTGTTGGGATGTGGGGCTTACTTCGCTTACATACGGCATCCGTTTGCCGTGCCGTCCAACGCATTGGCGCCGCGATTGGTGGATGCGGCACAAATCCTGTGTTTGCCCGGCACCATGTTCATGCCCACCGAAGATCCGGGTGGCGCAGATCAATTGCGCATCGCCTTTGCCAATATCGACCGGTCCGAGATCGCGGTTCTGATGGCCCGTCTCGCAGAGGTGACCAATGACAGCCTTGCCGACGCCACCGCGCTGTCATAGGACCTGACAATCGCGCAGGTAGGAGAGCCGAGATATGGCAGACAAAAAATCGCCCGGTATCGGAAAACAGGCCGCAAATGGCTTTATCTGGGTCATTCTTCTTCTGCTGATCGTGGGTCTGGCCGGATTTGGGGCAACCAGCTTTGGTGGATCGCAAGCGGCTGTGGTCACCGTGGGCGCGCGCCCGGTGGATGCAAACCAATATCTGCGTGCGGCGCGGGAGGCGCTGCGCCGCGACCAGCAGCAGCAGGGCCGGACCTACACCATGGCCGATCCGCGCGCCCAACAGATTGCCCAGCAGGTTCGGACCGAGCTGGTCGCCGCGGCCGCGGTAGAGAACGAGGCGATCCGCCTGGGCATTTCCATTGGCGATGACCAGGTGGCGGATCAGATCGCCAGCAACCAGGCCTTTCAGGGGGCTGGCGGATTTAATCAACTGGCATTTGAAGAGGTTCTGGGACGGCTTGGCATGAGTCAGCGGGCGTTTATCGAGAATGTCCGCCATGAAACCTCCCGATTTCTGCTGCAAAACGCGGTCAGCGGCGGCGTCGCCCAGACCGAAAGTTACATCGACCAGATGCTGAGCTTTGTGGGCCAGCGTCGCAGCTTTAAGGTCGCGACATTCGCATTTGATGACGATGACGGCACCCCGCCCCCCTTGCCCAGCGATGAGGACCTGCAAAGCTTTTACGATGACAATCCCGGGCAGTTCACCCTGCCGGAGCGCAAGCGGATCACCTATATCTGGATCACACCAGAGCAGTTGGCCGAAACGACAGACGTGACCGACGAACAGCTCCAGGCTCTTTACGACGACCGGATCGATGAATACCGCCAACCCGCGCGGCGTCTTGTGGAACGCCTTGCCTTTGCGGATACCGACGCGGCCAATGCCGCAAAAACCCAGATCGAGGCGGGAGAGACCACGTTCGATGCCGTGGTGGAAGGGCGTAACCTGACCCTGGCTGATGTCGATCTGGGCGAAGTGACAGTTGAGGCATTGGGAGAGAACGGGCCAGCCATCTTTGCCTTGACCGAACCCGGGATCGTAGGGCCGCTGGATACCGGCCTGGGCCCAGCCTTGTTTCGGGTGAACGCCATTCTGGAGGCGCGCGAAATCACCCTGGACGAGGCGCGCGATGATCTTCAGACAATTGCGGCCCTTGATGCGGCCCGTCGCCGGATCGACGGGGCGTTGGGCGATATCGATGACCTGCTGGCCTCTGGCGCAACCCTTGAAGAGGCGGCCGACGAAACCGATCTGGTTCTAGGGCAAATTGACTATACCCCCACCAGCGAAGAGCCCATCGCAGGCTATCCGGCCTTCCGCCGGGTTGCGTCGCAGGTGACCGAGGATGATTTTCCAGAGGTGGACAGCCTGTCGGATGGCGGCATCTTCGCATTACGCCTGGATGAGGTTGTCCCGCCGGAACTTCAGCAACTTGCAGACGTCCGCCAGGTCGCCATCGAAGCATGGCAACAGGACCGCCGCATCGCGCTGTTGCGGGAACAGGCCAACATCCTGGATGCGCAAATCGGTGTCGGCGCCGCCATCGACGGCGGCGACGCGGCGGTCGAAACCGTAACGCAAGTCACACGCGATGCGCCGACGGCAGGTGTGCCCCCCTCCGTCACACAGGAAGCCTTCACACTCGAGGAAGGCAAGACAGCCGTGGTCGAAGCTGGAGGCAGCGTCTATCTGGTACAGCTGACCAGTATCGAACCGCCTGATTTTGAAGATGAACGGATCCAATTGGTACGGGATTCCTTGCAGCAACAGGCCGGGATCTCCCTTGGGCAAGACATATTCACCATGTATTCCAATGCGTTGGTCGAACGCACCGGCCAGGACTTGAACGGCCGCGTGCTCAACGCCGTCCACGCCGAACTCCCCTAGACATGGCCACATTGGAACCCGCATTCGACAGCTTTGCCCACGGGTTTGAGGCGGGTCGAAATCAGGTCGTCTTTGCCCGGATGGCCGCTGATCTGGATACGCCGGTCTCCTTGATGCTCAAGCTGGCCGGGGCGCGGACCGACAGTTTCATGCTTGAAAGTGTTACGGGCGGCGAGGTGCGCGGGCGCTACTCCGTGGTTGGATTAAAGCCTGATCTGATCTGGCAATGCCACGGCCAGACGGCGCGCATCAATCGCGAGGCGCGCTTCAATCCCGGTGCCTTTGTCGAACAGGAGGCCCCACCGCTGGATGCGTTGCGGGCACTTTTGACCGAAAGCCGGATCGCGCTGCCCGATGGCCTACCGCCCATCGCTGCGGGGCTGTTCGGGTATCTGGGCTATGACATGATCCGTCTGGTGGAGCATCTGCCCGACATCAATCCCGATCCGCTTGGCCTGCCGGATGCAACGCTCATGCGTCCCTCTGTGGTGGCCGTGTTGGATGGCGTGAAGGGTGAGGTCACGGTGGTTTCCCCGGCCTTTACCGGTGCGGGGATTTCTGCCCGTGCGGCCTATGCCCAGGCGGCGGAGCGGGTGATGGATGCAGTACGCGATCTGGAACGCGGCCTGCCCCACGATACGCCCGACCTGACGGACGGGTCGGATCTGGGCCTGCCTGTGTCGAACTTTACCAAGGACGGCTATAAGTCGGCTGTCGAAAAGGCACGCGATTACATCAAAGCAGGCGACATCTTCCAGGTCGTACCGTCGCAGCGGTGGCGCCATGATTTCAAGCATCCACCCTTTGCGCTGTATCGATCCTTGCGGCGAACCAATCCATCGCCGTTCATGTTTTTTTTCAACTTTGGCGGCTTTCAGGTGGTGGGTGCCAGCCCCGAGATCCTGGTGCGTCTGCGCGATGGGGAGGTCACAGTGCGCCCCATCGCAGGCACCCGGCACCGCGGTGCCACCCCTGCCGAGGATCGCGCGCTTGAGGCAGATCTGCTTGCCGATCCCAAAGAACGCGCAGAACATCTGATGCTGCTGGACCTGGGCCGTAACGATGTGGGTCGCGTGGCCAGGATCGGGACGGTGCGCCCGACCGAAGAGTTCATCATCGAACGCTATAGTCATGTCATGCACATCGTCTCCAATGTGGTCGGAGAGATTGCAGAGGACCAAGATGCACTCTCGGCCCTGTTAGCCGGTCTGCCTGCGGGCACGGTCTCCGGTGCGCCCAAAGTGCGTGCCATGGAGATTATTGACGAGCTGGAGCCCGAAAAGCGCGGTGTCTATGGCGGCGGGGTCGGCTATTTCTCGGCCGACGGCGACATGGACATGTGCATCGCGCTGCGAACGGCCGTTTTGAAAGACGAGGCGCTCTATATTCAGGCAGGCGGCGGCGTTGTCTATGACAGCGATCCCGAATTCGAATGGCAGGAAACGGTCAACAAGGCCCAGGCGATCCGCACGGCAGCCGCCGCCGCGGCACAACAGGCGGATGAACGCAGAAACTGCTGAACTAAAGCGATCACGCCGTTCACCGTTACTGATCCCAGTCCGTCAACGCATCCAGCCAAAAACGTGGGTCCAGATCCCCCAAGGCATTTGGGTCGAACATATCCGTCCGAATGGACCGATCATGTTTACAGCTTTGCTGGCAGCGCGGCGAACGCTTGAACAGGTGACGGGAGCCGCACACACGCCCGTCACAAAAGACCTAACGCCCTAGGGCTGGGTCAGAACGGCCGATGCGGGGGCCAAGGCGAAATTTCGCGCGCGAAGGCCCGTCGCCCATTTCCGAACACCTTCTATAGTTCCCGCAACGTTCTGGCCGACCATGATCACCGAACCGTCGCGGGCCGCCTTAAAGGCCGCACGGTCTAGAACACGGGCAATGGCATCGGGCGTCTCTCCATTGCCATCCAGGTTGCGGTACACCAAGGCGGAAGACAGCTCGGCCCGGTCCGCTTCTTGCTTGGCAGAGTTGAGACCTTGATCATAAAGGACCAACCCGTGACCTTCCTCCTTTAGCAGGGCAACGGCCTGGGCGGCGCGGTCACGGTCCTGACCCAGACCGACATCCGGCACATCCATCACACCGATGATCCCAGGAATGCTGGACAATTGCGCAGACAGCGTGACCTCAACATCCTGGGCGGTGGCTCCGGTCGGCAGACCCTGTGCCAGCATCAGCACTTCAACACCTGCCTGTCTGTAGGTCGCAACAATTGCCGCCGCATCGGGGTCGGTTGGGTTGATGGCGACGGTCATCGGGAAAGGCAGATCCCCCAAAACCTGCGGATCGATACGGGGACCGGGGCCATTCACCAGGATGACGCTGACCAATGGCAACTGGTCGGGGTTGGTAAAGTCGTTCGCGTTACGCGCCAGCGCGGTATCGGCCTGGGGCGCATCATCCGCCTCATCCACATCCCCATCGGGCGTTTCGGCGGCATCTTGCTCCTCGTCATCGCCGATGCTTGGCAGGCGGCGAACGCCGGGCAAGGTGGAGTTTCCATCGGGCGCGATCACGGCGGGACGATTGGCCTGCGCACTTTGCCCGCCATCCGCCGGTGCGGGGCTGGTGATCTGCGGCAGTTGCGCGGGCCCCACGGTTGCGGGTGCGCTGCCACGCGCGGCTGGACCCGGCTGGGTTTCGGTGACGTCCACCTGAGCTGTCTGGATGTTCTCCTCGTCCGTGTCAGACGGCGCAGCATTCTGGGGCAAGCGCGGCTCGGCCACGTCAGGTGCCGGCGCTCGTCGCTCCGGCTGCGGGACGCTTGGCAATTGTACCGGAAGCTGGTCCTCGTTCGGATCCACGATCAGATCCAGACCCTCGACCCGATTTGCACCGTTCTGCGCGTCAACTGGCCCCGTACTGACCTCAACGGTGACAGGTTCACCGACGATGCGCCGCCGATCATCAACGCTGACGGGCGCCCCGGTATCAGGGTCAGACATCACCATGATGTCAGGGGCAGTTGGACGCGCCGCAGCAGCAGGTGTGTCAGCGGCCACCGCCGCGCTGGCCTGACTGGACGGCGCAGGCGTGGTTGCGCCGGATGCGGTTGCCGGTACCAAAGTATCAGCTGTGGCTTGCGTCACAACCTCGGGCGGGTTGACTGGTGCTGGCGACGTCTCCACCATCTGGCTCGCAGCAGCTTGGTCTTGCGCACGGGGCGCAGGCCGCGACTGTTGTTCAACTGCGCGCGCCGTGACCTCTGCCTGGGGCGCGGCCGCTTCGGTCACCGCAGTCGCTTCGGCTGTCACAACGCTGCCACCGACCTGTTCTGCGGCCTGCCCGGCCACGGCTTGAGGGCTATCGGGCGGGACGGCCGCGGCCAGTTGCGGGATCTGGGCAGGCGTGGTTGGCACATCCGTGACCGGTTCGTTGCGCGCCACCGGGGCGGATCCCGCATCGGTCGTGGGCACTGTTTCCCGTGTCGGCGCCCGCGGTTCAATGGGTTGGGCCACAAGTGGTGCGCCGCCGTCTGTGGCGGCATTCAGCGCAGGCCCCTGGGCCGTATCGGGTGTCGACAACTCACCAACGCCGGTCGAGGCGATCTGGGGCGCATCCGCCGGAGCCGTATCCGGCGCAGGCGCATCGGGGCGTTCCGCCGTCTCTGGCGGGGTCAAGGTCGCGGCAGCCGGGCTTTGGTCAGTCGTCGGGATCGCGGGGGCGCGTTCCGCACTGCCCCGGCGAAACTCGGATCCCGCCGGGATCGAAAGCTCTGAGGCGACTGTGCCATCACTTTCGCTCGTTTCCGGGGCAGGCACATCACGCGCCGTCGCCGACATGTCTGGGGCGCGATCCACGGCCGGTGCGCGCAATACCGGTGCAGCCGCACGCCGGTTCTCTGACGCGACGACCTGTGGCATCGGCGACAAAAGCGACAGCGTGACCACAACAACAAGGGAGACAACGCTCCCCCAGAAAAACCCTGACAGGACACCTCGGCCCATGGCGTAGTTCCTTTTTCTTCGACTGCTCGTTCGCATTCTTGCGGACGCGCGACCGGACCTTGACCCTGCCTGCGACCTTGGCCCATCTATAGCCCGACAATTCACTGGGTTCACCCCATTTTGCGAAAGTGCCAAAAATGCTGTTGCTCATCGATAATTATGACAGCTTTACCTACAACCTCGTCCACTATCTGGGAGAGCTGGGTGCGGATGTGCAGGTCTGGCGCAATGATGCGTTGGATGTGCAACAGGCAATGGCGCTGAAACCTGCGGGGATCCTGCTATCGCCCGGACCCTGCGATCCCGATCAGGCTGGTATCTGCATGGCCCTGACCGAAGCTGCCGCCGAAACCCGGATCCCACTGATGGGCGTGTGTCTGGGCCACCAGGCCATCGGGCAGGTTTTTGGCGGCAAGGTCGTGCGCGCCAACGAGATCGTGCATGGCAAGCTCGGGGTGATGCACCATGCGGGCACCGGCGTGTTCGCGGGTCTGCCAAGCCCATTCAACGCGACCCGCTATCACTCCTTGACCGTCGAACGGGACAGTCTGCCCGACTGCCTGGAAATCAGCGCCTGGTTGGAAGACGGTATCATCATGGGCTTGCGGCATCGCGAATTGCCGATCGAGGGCGTGCAATTCCACCCTGAAAGCATCGCCTCCGAACACGGTCACAAGATGCTGCAGAACTTCCTTGATACGTTGCCCGTTCCGGCATGAGCGATCAATTGAAACCATTGATCGGGATGGCAGCGGATCGTCCCCTGACAGGCGCCGAGGCGGAAGCTGCGTTCAACGTCCTGTTTGACGGCAATGCGACGCCCAGCCAGATCGGCGGTTTGCTGATGGCATTGCGCACGCGGGGCGAGACGGTGGATGAAATCGCCGCCGCGGCCCGGGTCATGCGGGCGAAATGCCGCGCGGTTCAGGCCCCGGATGACGCGATGGACATCGTGGGAACCGGGGGGGACGGCAAGGGCACGCTCAATATCTCGACCGCGACCGCCTTTGTGGTGGCGGGTGCCGGTGTGACGGTGGCCAAGCATGGCAACCGCAATCTAAGCTCCAAATCGGGGGCTGCAGATGCGTTGGGACAGCTTGGTATCAATGTGATGGTCGGAGTGGATGTTGTCGAACGCGCTTTGGCAGAGGTGGGTATCGCCTTCATGATGGCGCCCATGCATCACCCGGCCATCGCCCATGTCATGCCCAGCCGGACAGAGCTTGGCACGCGCACCATCTTTAACATCCTGGGCCCGCTGACAAACCCGGCCGGGGCGAAACGGCAGTTGACCGGTGCCTTCAGCCGGGATCTGATCCGACCCATGGCCGACACGCTGGCGCAACTTGGCGCGACCCGCGCCTGGCTCGTCCATGGCAGTGACGGTACGGATGAGCTGTCAATTGCGGGTGTGTCCTACGTCGCCGCACTCGATGCCGGGAGGGTTACAGAGATGGAAGTCCATCCTGAGCAGGCCGGTTTGCGCGTCCACCCGTTCGAGGCCATCCTGGGCGGAGATCCCGCGACCAATGCCGTAGCCTTCAACGACCTTCTGGACGGTGCGACGGGGGCTTACCGCGATGCCGTGCTCCTGAACGCGGCGGCGGCCCTTGTGATCGCGGACAAGGCCAATGACCTGCGCGACGGCGTGGCCATGGCCGCCGAAAGCATCGATAGCGGTGCGGCCCGGGCCAAAGTGCGGGGCCTGGCCTCCGTCACGCAGGCGGCCTGATGGCGCTGGATGTGTCACGGCTTGGGGCATGGCGTGATCTGTCCTTCTTTTCCCACGGCCTGCCCCTGGTCGAGGCTGCCTTGGACAATGAGGATCGCGCGATCTTTCCGCCGTCCGATCAGATCTTTGCCGCGTTTGAGCTGTGCCCCCCCGAGGCGGTCCGTGTTCTGGTCCTGGGCCAGGATCCCTATCCGACCCGGGGTCATGCCCATGGGCTGGCCTTCTCTGCCGAACCGCATGTGACACCCCTGCCCCGATCCCTTGCCAATATCTACGCCGAGATGACGGACGATCTTGGGGGACGGCCCGCCAATGGCGATCTGCGGTTCTGGGCAAGGCAGGGTGTCTTGCTGCTCAACACCGCACTCACAGTGCCCGAAGGTGATGCCGGGGGGCATATGAAGATCGGCTGGCAGGATCTCACCCATCAAGTGCTGGACCATCTGGACCAGGCCCCCCTCGCAGCTTTGTTATGGGGCAAGCCCGCCCAAAAGCTGGGCGCGGCGCTGCGGCATCCCGATCACCTCAAAATCGAAACGGCCCATCCCTCCCCCCTGTCTGCGCGGCGGGGTTTCTTTGGATCACACCCCTTTTCGGCGGTGAATAGATGGTTGGAAAGCCGGGGGTCTTCGCCCATAAATTGGATCAAGGAGTGACCATGTCCGATACGATCCTCGACAAGATCAAGGCCTATAAGCTGGAGGAGATCGCCGCACGGCAGGCGGAGCGTTCGCTGGCCGATGTCGAAGCAAATGCCCGTGCCGCGCCGGCTCCGCGCCCGTTCGCGACCGCCCTGGTCGAGAGCAGTCGCGATGGATATGGCCTGATTGCCGAGATCAAGAAGGCGAGCCCCTCCAAAGGGGTCATTCGGGCCAATTTCGATCCGCCTGCCCTGGCGCAGGCCTATGCCGATGGCGGTGCGACCTGCCTGAGCGTTCTGACCGATGGCCCCTCGTTTCAAGGCGATGACGCCTATCTGACCGCCGTGCGTGAAGCATGCGACCTGCCGATCCTGCGCAAGGATTTCATGTATGATCCCTATCAGGTGGCCGAAGCCCGTGCCCTGGGCGCGGATTGCATACTGATCATCATGGCCAGTGTCACCGATGGCCAGGCCGCTGAACTGGAAGCCGCCGCAACCGAATGGGAAATGGATGTTCTGATCGAGGTTCATGACAGCGCCGAACTGGAGCGGGCCGGTCGGCTCAACTCCGCACTCGTCGGGATCAACAACCGCGATCTGCATACATTTGAAACCTCCATCGAGGTGACGAAAAAGCTGGCCCGGGAAGTGCCCGAAGATCGCATCATCGTCTCTGAATCCGGTCTGTCCACGCCTGAGGACCTGTCGCAGCTGGCCATGTATGGCGCACGCTGCTTTCTGATTGGTGAGACATTGATGCGGCAGGAGGATGTGGCCCAAGCCACCCGTGATCTGTTGGCCAACCCGCTGACCGCCTCAGGGGGCATGTGATGGCGCTCACCCATTTCGATGCCCGGGGGCAGGCGCGTATGGTCGATGTGTCCAACAAGGCGGTCACAAATCGGATCGCCACAGCGGCGGGATATGTCAGAATGGCCCCCGATACGCTGGCCCTTGCCGAAAGCGGGACGGCGAAAAAGGGGGATGTGCTGGGTGTCGCCCGATTGGCCGGGATCATGGGCACTAAACGCACGGCCGATCTGATCCCGCTATGTCATCCGCTGCCAATCACCAAGGTGGCCGTGGATCTGGACGTGGACCGGGACCTGCCCGGCATTCGCATCACCGCCACAGTCAAAACCACGGGCCAGACCGGGGTCGAGATGGAGGCACTTACCGCTGTCAATGTGGCCGCGTTGACCGTCTATGACATGCTCAAGGCCGTGGACAAGGCAATGGAGATCGGCGGTATCCACGTGACCCTGAAGGATGGCGGAAAATCGGGTCGCTATGAGGCCACGTCTTGAGCCTGATCTCGGTCGATGACGCGCTGCACCATGTCTTTGACCTGCTATCGCCCGTCGGCACCGAAACAGTGCCGCTGTCGCAGGCTGCCGGTCGCGTGCTTGCAGAACCGGTCATTGCCGGGCGCGACCAGCCCCCATTTCCCAGCTCTGCAATGGACGGCTATGCCGTGCGCACCGATGATGCACAACCCGGAGCCACCCTGACCGTCATCGGCGAAGCCGCCGCCGGCGCGCGGTTCCATGCACCCGTTGCTCCAAACCAGGCCGTCCGCATCTTTACCGGGGCGCCGGTGCCCGAAGGTGCCACCCGGATCGTCATTCAGGAAGACGTGGTCCGAAACGGCGACACAATCACGCTGAACCCCGATCTGGATAACGCGGCCTACATCCGGCCCCAAGGCACTGATTTTCCCAACGGGCTGACCCTGCCAGAGGGACGCAGGCTCGGCCCCAATGACCTGGCCCTGGCCGCCGCCATGAACTGCCCACACGTCACAGTGCGCCGCCGTCCCGTTGTGGCGCTTTTGGCGACCGGCGACGAGCTTGCCATGCCGGGCGATGATCCGGGCCCCGATCAGATCATCGCCTCCAACATCTTTGCGTTGAAGGCAATATTGCAGGCTGAAGGCGCCGCTGTGCGCTTGCTGCCAATTGCGCGCGACCGGACGGACAGCCTACGCGCCGGTTTCGAACGGGCACGGGGCACGGATCTGCTGGTGACGACCGGGGGCGCATCGGTCGGCGATCATGACCTTGTCGGGCAGGTAGCGGCTGAGTTGGGGATGGCGCGGGCATTTTACCGGGTGGCCATGCGCCCGGGCAAACCATTGATGGCGGGCCGGGTTCTGGGCCGGCCCATGGTTGGCCTGCCGGGCAATCCCGTCTCCGCCATCGTCTGCGGTCACATCTTCCTGCGCCCTGTCATACGCGTTCTGCTCGGGCTGGCAGCGGCCCCCCTGACCCGTCAACGCGCGACACTGGCCGCCCCACTGCCGCAAAACGGCCCGCGCGAGCATTACATGCGCGCATATCTCACGGATGGTCAGGTACGGGCCCATGACCGCCAAGACAGCTCACTCCTTTCCGTCCTGGGGCTGTCCAATGCCCTGCTGGTACGCGCACCTCACGCGCCCGCATGTGACGTCGGCACCACCGTCCCGGTCATCCCCCTTTGAGATATCCGGCCAAGAGTTAAGAGTTTCTTGACACAAAACGTGAACACTGGCAGAACAGGGGTGAACAGACACCCTTGGAGATGCCAAATGCTGACGAAGAAACAGCTGGATTTACTCGATTTTATCAATGCGCGCTTGAAAAAGGACGGTGTTCCCCCATCGTTCGACGAAATGAAGGATGCGCTGGATCTACGGTCTAAATCCGGGGTGCACCGGCTGATCACGGCGCTTGAGGAGCGGGGTTTTATCCGGCGCCTGGCCCATAAGGCGCGCGCCATCGAAATCGTGAAGTTGCCTGACTCCATGGGAGGATCACCCGCAGGGTTCACACCCCGTGTCATTGACGGGGACCGCGACAGCAAACCAAACGGCAGCCTGCCCATCAATGTCGATGCCGTGGAACTGGATGTCATGGGTCGCATTGCGGCCGGTGTTCCGATAGCCGCGATATCCGAAGTGTCCCACACCGTCGCCGTGCCCGGTCAGATGGTCGGCAAAGGACGCCACTACGCGCTGGAGGTCAAAGGGGACTCAATGATCAATTCCGGCATCAATAACGGGGACGTGGTGGTGATCCGTGAACAGGACACCGCCGATAACGGGGATATTGTGGTGGCCCTCGTCGAAGGACATGAAGCAACGCTCAAGAAATTCGGCCGCCGGGGCAACATGATCGCATTGGAAGCCGCAAACCCAGCTTACGAAACACGGCTGCTGCCTGCCGATCAGGTCAAGGTACAAGGCCGCCTGGTCGGATTGATCCGCAGCTACTAGGGGCTGGATCAACCCGTTTTCTCCGCGGGGATGGACATTCCAGACTGATGTCGCAGCATGGTCGCCATTTTGACAATCCACATGCCCATCATGTGTCCAGAAATATCCCCGCCGGAGGCACAAAATCTTCACCCGGCCCGAGGCAGCAAACACACCTACCTTTGGGCGCGGCTCCACAATCTATCGCCAGCCTGATCCCGCGCCGATACGATCCTGATCTTGCCTTGATCATCCGGCCACAATGCGAGCGAACCGGTATCGCGCAACGTGTCCGGTGTAATGACCTGGCACGGGCCGGACGGGGCCTGATCGGGCGCACGGGTCGAGATCAAGATACCCGGACCACAGGGCGCAGAGGCGCGGCTTGCCACAGCGCGCCCCGACAGATGGCGGATCTCCGTTCCGGCCAGATCCAATACCAGATCTCCCTTCTGGCCCTGGAAGACAAGGCGCGCGGCCGCCGCGCTCTGATCCACCGTATCCCCGTCATTTTCCAACCAGATCCCGGCCGCAAAACCATCGCCTTTGACCTTGTTCAAGGCGCGCCCGTCCGCCGTCATGACGCCAATCAAACCCGCTGTCTCGGATATCAAAACCGGTGGGCGCTCTGTCTGTGTCCATATCATCAGACCCGCGGCGATCAGACCAATCCCGCCATATCGCGCACGCCCCTGCCACAATATCACGACCAGCGCTCCAATGGACATAACCGGCAAGACCCAGGGACCCGGCGCCATGATCCGGGTTACAGACCCGTCGAGCCCCGCCACCCAGGAGGACACGCCCAGGATCCATAAAAGGCCCCACCGCATGGGTTCCAAGGCCAACTGTTCCAGCCCAAACGGTGCCAGCAGCGCGGCAATCACCGCGGCGGGCATGACAAGCGCACCCATCACAGGTACAGACAGGAAGTTTGCGATCAGTCCATAATCGGCAATCTGGTTGAAATGCGCCGCCCCGAACGGCGCCGTCGCTGCACCCGCCACCGCCGATGACATGAGCAACGCCACCGCGCCCTGGGCCAGTTTGGGCAATCGCCAGGGCTGCACCGGCAGATCGCGCAATCCGCCAAAGACCGCGATCAGCGCAATCGTGGCGGCGAACGACATCTGAAAGCCCGGTGAAAACAGGCTTTCCGGTCGCAGGACAAGCACGATGATGGCGGCGATGGCAACAGAACGCAGGCTGATCGCACGCTGATCCAACAACACCGCGCATAGCATGACCGACACCATGATAAAAGCCCGCTGGGTTGACACGGTGCCGCCTGAAAGCAGCAAATAGGCAAATCCCGCGACCAGGGCGGTGGCTGCTGCAATCTTTTTGACCGGCACACGCAACGCCAAGGCAGGGATCAGCGACAGTGCCACCCGCAAGCCACCAAAGATGACGCCGGTCAAAAGCCCCATATGCAGGCCCGAAATTGCCAGGAGGTGAGCAAGGTTGGACTTGCGCAAATCCTCCAGATCCTCTTGCGGAATGCCGGATCGATCACCGGTCGTCAGCGCGGCGGCAAACCCGCCCGCCTTGCCTGGCATTCGGTCCTGCACTGCTTGTGACAAGTATCGCCGGATCTGGAACACCCGCAAAGCCAGGCTGTTTGCCTTGGCTGGTTCCAGGGCCAGCACAGGTGAACGGGTATATCCCACAGCCCCCAAACGGTCGAACCAGGCCTTGCGGGCAAAATCAAAACCGCCAGGCTCCACCGGTCCGCCAGGCGCAGACAGGTGCCCTGTCAGGATCACCACCATCCCCGGCGCCGGATCGACAAAGCCCTGCTGACCATGGAGCGAGACACGGACACGGGCCGGCGTTCGGTCGGGTGCCATCCGTTCCAGCATGACATGATCCAGCGTCAGGCGGATCTTGTCGGATGCGGAGCGGTCGATCGCCACAACCCGCCCCTCGATCGGGCCGTAATATCGAAACCCCAGGACGGGGGCGGCAACACTATGGGCCCGCGCGCCAGCCAAAAGCGCCCCCACGATGATCAAAACCATGGCCATGAAAAGGGGCCGCACTGCCTCCCCTGCCCACCATCCCGCCCCAATGATCAGGGCTGCGACGACGATGGCCCACCCGTAAAGCGACCAGTCCGGCTCAACCGGAAGCGCGAAATACAAGCCAACCCCGGCCCCCAGACAGATGGGTGCCCATAACAACAAATACCCGCGCTGCGCCAGCAACGCGGTTTCCAAACCGGTCAGCAGCGCCGGTCTTGTCCTGTCGGGCTCGGCAGCATACACGGTGCCGACGCTATCTCCTGCATGGTTGATGAAAGGTTAAAGCCGCCCATGTCTTCGGTCGTTACCCGTATTGCTCCCTCTCCCACCGGTTTCATGCATATCGGCACGGCCCGGACGGCCTTGTTCAACTGGCTTTATGCGCGCGCGACCGGAGGGCAGTTCCTGCTGCGGATCGAAGACACCGACCGGGCACGCTATGCGCCCGAAGCCGTGGATGCGATCCTGCAAGGAATGTCATGGCTCGGGTTGGACCATGACGGTGATGTCGTCAGCCAGTTCGAGCGGGTGCCGCGCCACAGGGAGGTCGCACTGACCCTGCTGGAAACAGGCATGGCCTATAAATGCTTTGCCACACAGGACGACATCGCCGCGTTTCGGGAGGCTGCGCGGGCGGCTGGAACCTCGACCCTCTATCGTTCCCCATGGCGGGACACTGATCCGGCGACCCACCCGGACGCGCCTTTCGTGATCCGCATCAAGGCCCCGCAGGACGGCCAGGCGGTGATCGAGGATGCGGTGCAAGGCCGGGTGACCTGGGCCAATGAGACACTGGACGATATGATCCTGCTACGGTCTGACGGAACACCCACCTACATGCTGGCGGTGGTCGTGGATGACCATGACATGGGCGTGACCCACGTGATCCGCGGTGACGATCATTTGTCGAATGCCCCGCGCCAGGCGCTGATCTACCGGGCGATGGGATGGCCTCTGCCCGTTCACGCCCATATCCCTTTGATCTTGGGTCCAGATGGCAAAAAGCTGTCAAAACGCCATGGTGCCACCGGTGTCGAAGAATACAAAAAGATGGGATATCCGGCAGCGGGCATGCGCAATTACATGGCCCGGCTTGGTTGGTCCCACGGCGATGACGAGTTTTTTACCGATGCCCAGGCACGCGAGTGGTTTGATCTGGACGGCATCACGAAATCCGCCGCGCGGTTTGATTTCAAGAAGTTGGAGCATTTGTCCGGTCAGCATATTGCCGTTGCCAGTGACGCCGATCTGCTGGATGAGATTGCAGCATTTCTGGACGCGGCCGGGGCCGACCCCCTGACCGATCAACAAAAGAACGGGTTGGGACGCGCCCTTTACTGTCTGAAAGACCGCGCGAAGATCTTTCCTGAACTCCTTGAGAAGGCTCATTTTGTCTTGAGCAGCCGCCCATTTGAGCCGGATGAGAAATCGGCCAAGGCGCTCAATTCGGTATCCATTGGTATACTCAAAGATTTGACGCCGCAGTTGCAAAATGCTAGCTGGACGCGAAGCGATCTTGAAGAATTGCTAACCACTTTTGCCGAAAGCAAGGAACTGTCTTTCGGAAAACTGGCGCAACCGCTTCGAGCAGCCCTTGCAGGGCGCGCCATCTCACCAAGCGTCTATGATATGATGCTTGTGATCGGTCAGGCGGAGACGTTGGACCGACTCACGGACGTAACGGGTGCACCGCAATGATTGCGTGGCGGTAACCCGACTGAAAACATTCCTCGGTCCGGAGCCAAACCGGACTTACGGCCGACTGAAAGGACGCACACCATGCCAGATACCAGCCGACCAGCACGCCACGCCACATTGACCATCGACGGGAAAGAGATCCAGTTGCCCCTGATGTCAGGCACCGTGGGGCCCGATGTCATGGATATCCGCAAGCTCTATGCGCAAAGCGATATTTTCACTTACGATCCCGGGTTTACGTCGACCGCCGCCTGCGAAAGCACGATCACTTATATCGATGGCGATAAGGGCGAATTGCTGCATCGTGGCTATCCGATCGACCAGCTGGCCGAAAAATCCCATTATTTGGAAGTCTGCTACCTGTTGCTCTACGGGGAGCTTCCGACCGCCGCGCAGCTCGAAGATTTTGAGCATCGGGTCACCATGCACACCATGTTGCATGAACAGATGCAGAATTTTTTTCGTGGGTTCCGCCGCGACGCGCATCCCATGGCCATCATGGTGGGTGTCGTGGGGGCCATGTCGGCCTTTTACCATGACAGCACCGATATCGCCGATCCCTGGCAGCGCGAGGTCGCCTCGATCCGCCTAATCGCCAAGATGCCGACGATTGCCGCATGGGCCTACAAATATCATATCGGGCAACCCTTCGTGTATCCGCGCAACGATATCGACTATGCGTCGAACTTCTTGCGCATGTGCTTTGCCGTCCCGGCAGAAGATTACGTGGTCGATCCGATCCTATCCCGCGCGATGGACCGGATTTTCACCCTGCATGCGGATCATGAACAGAACGCCTCGACGTCGACCGTCCGGTTGGCCTCCTCGTCCGGGGCGAACCCATTTGCCTGTATCGCCGCAGGCATTGCCTGTCTTTGGGGTCCGGCCCATGGCGGCGCCAACCAGGCCTGCCTGGAAATGCTGAAAGAGATCGGCACACCAGACCGCATCCCCGAATTCATCGCCCGCGCCAAAGACAAGGACGACCCGTTCCGCCTGATGGGGTTCGGCCACCGGGTCTATAAGAACTTCGACCCCCGCGCGACCGTGATGAAGGAGTCGGCGGACGAAGTGCTGGACCTGCTTGGTGTCGAAAACAACCCTGTCCTGCAGGTCGCCAAGGAGTTGGAGAAACAGGCCCTGGCAGATCCGTACTTTGCAGAGAAGAAGCTGTTTCCGAATGTGGACTTCTATTCCGGCATCATTCTGGAAGCGATGGGCTTCCCCACATCCATGTTCACGCCCATCTTTGCACTCTCCCGTACCGTTGGCTGGATCTCGCAGTGGAAAGAAATGCTGATGGATCCCAGCCAGAAAATCGGTCGCCCCCGCCAGCTTTACACCGGTGCATGCACCCGGGATTACATCGAGGTTGAAAACCGGTAGCTCCGGCAACGTAACCTGCACTTAGTAGTAACATTACCTCAGGGGGCGTCGCTTGGTGCCCTTTGTACTTGTCAGTTCATCGGTGACAGCAACTCCCGCGCTGTCACTGGTATTGATCCCTTCAAACACACCCGCCTTCTTTGTCGGATCTGTCGGTTCAACCTCGGTCTTTACGCAAACCAGCTTATCCCACGCCTGCGATGAAGATCGGGTAAGCCCCCAGAATCAAAGCGTAAAAATCCCCTGCACTCCGATCACGATGCTGACAATCAGAATGGGCGTTCCCGTTTAAACGGGAACGTCCTCGGTAAGTTGAACGAGCGCGCCAGATCGTTATAGGATTGCTTGCGATATGGCGGTGTTCAGGCAACTTTGTCGGCCGGATGATCCATGAACGGGTAATCCGTGTACCCTGTCTCATCGCCCCCATAGAATGTGTCCGCATCCGGCTCGTTCAATTTGGCGCCGATGCGAAACCGTTCGGGCAGGTCTGGGTTGGCAATAAACGGTCGGCCAAAAGTCACTGCATCCGCAGTCCCGCTCGTGATGGCATCCGATGCAGACTGCGCCTCATAACCGCCATTGGCGATGTAAAAACCCGACCAAAGCTGGCGCAACCGGTCGATCAACGCGCTGTCATCGTCATTGGGGGTGGAGCCCGGAAAGGCCTCAACCATGTGCAGATAGGCCAGTTTGCGGCTGTCCAGCATCTCGATCACTGCGGCAAACAGGGTTTCGGGATCCGTATCGCTGATATCATTGGCCTGCCCCAAAGGTGACAGGCGCACGCCCGTCCGATCCGGCGACCAAATCTCTCCAACCACATCCAGCACCTCTTGCAGGAACCGCATCCGGTTTTCGATGCTCCCGCCATAGGCGTCATCGCGATGGTTGCTGCCATCCTGCAGGAATTGATCCAAAAGGTAACCATTGGCGGCATGGACCTCGATCCCGTCAAAACCTGCTTCCTTGGCCGATTTGGCGGCGTGACGGTATTCCGCCAGGGTTTGGGTAATCTGAACTTCGGTCATGGCATCCGGTGTGCTGCAGTCTTCAAATCCGTTCGCGGTAAAGGTCTGAGCATCGGCCCGGATAGCCGACGCTGACAATGGCGCCCGCCCGTCGGGCAACAGAGAACTGTGGCTGATCCGGCCCACATGCCAAAGCTGCAGAAACACGCGCCCGCCCGCAGCATGGATCGCATCCGTGACCTTTTTCCAGGCCGTCACCTGCGCCTCGGTATAAATGCCGGGCGTGTCCAGGTATCCTTTCCCCATGGCAGAGATTTGCGTGGCCTCCGTAAAAATCAAACCGGCAGAAGCGCGTTGGCGATAATAGGGCACGGCCATCGCCTTTGGCGTACCGTCCCCCTGCGCCCGGTTCCGGGTCAGCGGCGCCATCAGCACCCGGTTGGGCAAGTCCAGCGCCCCCATTTGGACGGGCGAAAACAGGGCGGCATTCTGGGTCATGATCATCTCCGATTTGTATCATTAGTCGGAGAAACGTCTGGCGCATGATCCGGTTCCGGGTCATCCGCTATGCGTCAGGCGGGTACCGGTTTCCGGCTATGGCAAATGGGTTTTGATACAGCCCCCGATGGCTCTCAACGCCCACATCCAGCACGCAATCGCAGGTCGGGCGGGCCACGCAAAGCAGGATAAAACCCGCCTGACTTTGCCGCCGGTTCAACGCCGTTCCCTTCGGCTGGCGCACATGACCGGTGATCAGCTTGGCCGCGCAGGTAATGCAGCCCCCGTAGTTACAGGCTATCGGCAACTGGATCCCGGCGCGCAACGCGGCGGCATAAATCGGTTCATCTTCTGCGACGTCCAGGGGCACCCCGTTGCGATTGCGCAAGGTGACCCGATAGGTGGTCGTCATGCGAGGCAAAGCAGACGCCGCACCCAGTCCAATGCACGCCCCCGCGGTGGGGGTGCATTGGCCGCCTGCTCCGCAACCTCCCTGGCCAGCGCGCAGGCGCCACAACCGCACATCAGCTCACATCCAGATGTCGGAGGTAACGTCGCCACCGGGATAGCGCATCTCGTGGCAGCGCGACGGGCCGTTAGGTTCCCGGCCAAAATCCACGACGAAATCAGGGTTGATGGCCATGCCGCCCTGAGCCGTGTCGCAATCCACGATATACATCTGCGCGCCCTTATCCTTCATGCCGGGGTAGAACTGATTGTCCCAACTGGAAAAAAGCGAGGTGGTAACATAAAGCCGCTTACCGTCCAGGCTCAGTTGGATCATCTGCGGCGCGCCCTGGACGGTCACGCCGTTGACCTCGAGCGCCTTGCCCAAAAGCCCGCCGATCCAGACCTGACCCGTCATCTTGGGATTGGCTTTGTCCGCAATGTCATATTGACGAAGGTCGCCGTGTAACCAATTGGCAAAATACAGATATTTGTCATCCATCGAAATCAGGATATCGGTGATCAGCGACGGCATCGGCACCGGAAAACCCTCCACATCGACTGTGGGAATGTCGATCACCTTCTCGATCTGGAAATCGTCACCATCCTTCCACCACCGAAACACGTTCGAACTGAGCGTGGCGGCAAAGAATCCCTCGTTGGAGGTCGGATCATGCATCCCCCGCACCTCCAGTGGGATCATGCCCTCGGCGCCCATATCGATGCTCTTGACGATCTTCTTGGCCTCAAAGTCCCAGAAATGGACCGACTGGCCGTATTTGCCCTTGCCCACATCCTCCAGATCGAAACCAGGCATGAACGTATTCGGCGCGCCCCACTCGCTGCTGACCATCATGTTGTGGCGCGGCTGGTACCAAAAGTCGTAATTGTAATTCATGCCGGTGATATCATTCTCCCACCGGCCCACGATGTTGAACTCCTTGTCCAGATGCAGAAAGCCACCCGGCGCGTTGCCATCGGCATCCCCCAGCATCGAGATGATGATATCCGATTTCAGGCAATGCACGGTATGTGGCCCGCTAAGGCCCGTCTTGGCCTTGATCTCGTCGCCAGACACGACCATGTGCAGCTTTGGCACTGTGGCATCCGACACATCGACCACGTTGATGTTCGAGGTCCGCACCCCCGGCAGCAGCAAATATTTCCGCGCCATCGAGCTATCATCATGGCAAGACGAACAGGCATTCCACCCCGAATGGTGCAACTCATCCCCGATCTGCGGCATCTCCGTCCGCGCGATCACACTGGAATAGGTAGGGCTCTCCGGATCCACATCGACAGTCGCCAGATAATCCGGCTTCTCAACGCCGGTCCCCACATAAAGGGCCACGGTATATAGCAGCGTCTCCCGCGGGGCTTTCATCGCGTCGGCGGGCGACGCGTAGCCGGGGCCACAACACTCATCAAGCATGGTCATTCCTCCCTGATTTCCGCTGTTTTGCAGAATATTATTAGTACAGGGATGGTATGGTAGATCAGAATTCTGTCAACGATTCAGAAACAACGCGCCGTAACGGGTCCGCCAGCAAAAGCCCGGACGTGACGCAAGCCCCATCATGTGTCTAAAAATATCCCCGCCGGAGGCAAAAAATCCTGGGACGTGCGGTTCGGTTATCGCCCTTCATAGGCAGCAGGGCGCTTTTCCAGGAATGCCAACACACCTTCCTTGAAATCGCGGGTCTGACCCAGCTCACCCTGCAAATGCGCCTCCAGCGCCAATTGCCCCTCAAGGTCGTTGTCAAACGTGCCGCGGATCGCGGCCTTTGCGTTCCGGTAAGCAACGGTGGGACCCTCGGCCAGGTGCAAGGCACGGTTCCACCAGTGATCCAGGAAGTCATCATCGGGCACATGCTCCCAGATCATGCCCCAATCATCGGCCTGCTTGGCGGTGATCTTGTCGGCAAAAAGGGCTGCCCCCATGGCCTTGGCAAAACCCATCTGACGCGGCAGCCAGTACGTGCCACCCGCATCCGGGATCAAACCGATCCGGGTAAAGGCCTGAAGGAACACGGCCGACTCGGTCGCGATCACCACATCGGCGGCCAGGGCAAGGTTCGCTCCGGCCCCGGCAGCCGCCCCGTTCACCGCACAGATCGTGGGCACCGGGCAGTCAAAAATGGCCTTTAACATCGGGACATATTCATCCCGCAACGTCCGCTCCAGATCCAGATTGCCCGCATTGGCACGGTCCCCCAGGTCCTGGCCGGAACAAAACGCCTTGCCTTTCCCGGTCAAAACCGCCACTCGCGCCTCTTTGCCTGCCATTTGAAAGGCATGTGTCAGCTCGGCCCGCATCTGCGTATTCAGCGCATTCATCACCTCGGCCCGGTTCATGGTGATCAGGGCCACATTCTCGCGCACGGCATAACGGATGGTTTCGTATTGCATTGGATCCAGGCCCCTCCTTGACGTTGGCGTTACCTTACGGGAGCGCGCGGTGAGGGAAAGGCCGACTGTGCGTCACTCGTCAAGAATTTCACGCAAGCGCGCCTCATCCCCGGCGCTCAGCGGGGCCTCCGTCGCCTGCGCCGGATCACGACGGCGGATATAGGACGCACCGGCAACCCCTGCGATCAGCAACATGACCGGCCCCGCGATCCACAGGATCAGGTTCATACCACCGGTCGATGGGGTCATCAGAACGCCTTCCCCATAGCGGGCCACGAAAAACGCCTTGATCTCCGGATCGGTCTTGCCCGCCGCCACCTGTTCACGAACGGCCCGACGGGCATCGCGCGCCCAATCGGCATTGGAAGAGGCGATGGTCTCCGACTGGCATTGCACACAGCGCAATTCATGGTCCAGGGCCCGCGCCCGCTGCTCCTGCGCGGCATCCGGCAACATCTCTGACGGATCAAGCGCCCAGGCTGCGCTGGCAACCAACATGGCGCACAGGAAAACCAGAACTCTCATTCCGCAGGCACTCCTTGTGGTGTGGCCTTGCGCGCCCCCGCTGCCACCCGGTGACGCCGGTCCATCAGCGACAGGAACCCGCCCAACGCCATAATCATACACCCGGCCCAGATCCAGTTGGCAAGGGGCTTGATATAGGTGCGCACAGCCCAGCCCCCGTTGGCCTGCTGATCGCCGATCACCAGATACAGATCGCGAAACACGCCGTTATCAATCGCCGCCTCTGTCGTGGGCATACCGGCAACGGGGTAGATGCGTTTTTCGGGCTGCAATGTCGCCACCAGGCGATCATCTCTTGCGATATCGATGGTCGCCATGGTCGACAGGTAATTCGGCCCCTCGACCTCCGACACGTCCCGCAAGGTGATCTCGTATCCGGAAACGTCATAGCCCTGCCCGATCTGGGCCACGCGGATGTCCTCAACCTTCCAGGCGATCAAAACCGCAATCCCCAGGGTCGTCACACCCAAACCGGAATGGGCCAGCGCCTTGCCCCAATCCGCGCCCGGCAAACGGGTCAACCGTTGCAACCTGCTGGACAGCGGACCCCGCCCGGTCCGCGTGACCAGCTCTGCCAGCGCGCCACCAACAACCCAGATACCCAGGATGAATCCCAGCGGTGCCAGGATTGATTTGCCGGTTTGCAGTGACCAAACAAGGGCCCCACCCGCAATGCTCAGCGCCAGGATGCCCCAAAGTGGCTGCATGGCGCGATCCACCTTGGCACGTTTCCACGGCAATAACGCGCCCAGCGGTAAGACGGCCGCCAATGCGACCATGAATGGTGTGAAGATCGCGTCAAAGAAATGCGGCCCCACGCTGACCACACGCTGAAAGACCATCTCTGCCACCAATGGCCAAATCGTTCCGATGAACACGACAAAACAACTCACCGCGAGCAAGACGTTGTTGACCACCAGCGCGCTTTCCCGGCTGACCATGCTGAAAACTCCCCGCGCCTCCAACGAGCCTGCGCGAAAGGCGTAAAGCGTCAGCGCGCCGCCCAGGAAAATGGCCAGGATCAACAGGATCAGCACACCCCGGTCCGGGTCATTTGCAAAGGCATGGACACTGGTCAACACGCCGGATCGCACGATGAATGTCCCGATCAGGGAAAATCCAAAGGCCAGAATGGCCAGCAAAACAGTCCAGCTTTTCAGCGCCTCACGCTTTTCAACCACGATCGCTGAATGCAGAAGGGCCGCCGCCAGCAGCCATGGCATAAAGCTGGCATTCTCCACCGGATCCCAGAACCAGAAGCCGCCCCAGCCCAGTTCATAATAGGCCCACCACGATCCCAGCGCGATCCCGATGGTCAAAAACACCCAAGCCGCAAGCGTCCAAGGGCGCACCCACCGCCCCCAAGCCGCATCTACGCGGCCTTCGATCAACGCCGCAACGGCAAAGGAAAATGCCATCGAAAGCCCGACATAGCCCAGATACAGAAACGGTGGATGAAAGGCGAGACCCGGATCCTGCAACAGCGGGTTCAGGTCCTGCCCGTTCATCGGCGGCGTCTCGAGCCGCAGGAACGGGTTCGAGGTGAACAGGATGAACGCATAGAATGCCACACTGACCGAGGCCTGCACGGCCAGCACCCGCGCCCTGAGGGTGGCCGGTAGGCCCTGACCGAACCACGCGGCCGACGCGCCGAATCCCGCCAGGATCATGACCCATAACAGCAGGCTGCCTTCATGATTCCCCCAAACCCCCGACACTTTGTAAATCATCGGTTTCAGCGTGTGGGAATTCAGCGTGACCAGCCGCAACGAAAAATCAGACGTCACAAATGCATAGGTCAGCGCGAAAAAACTCGCCGCGACTAGAACGAATTGTGCGGTCGCGGCAGGTTGCGCCAACGCCATCCAGCCGGTCCAACGGTTATGCGCGCCCACCAGCGGCACAACGGTTTGGACGCAGGCCACAACTGCCGCCAGGATTAAGGCGAAATGACCGAGTTCAATAATCATTTGTCATAAGTAGCGGCCCGGATGCTGGCCGCCAACGCAAAACGGCCTGCGACATAGTCGCAAGGCCGTGATCAGTGTCTCACTTGTTCAGGCAACCATCAAACGACGATGAACCCACCTTTCAGAACATAGGCGATCAGCGCGGTCAGCAACGCACCAAAAACCAGGCGCACCAGCCATTTCAACATGTCCTCGATGGAGCCCAATCGTTTCTCCACGGCCAATCGATGGACCTCATCTACCGCGTTGCGCATCTCAAGTGCATGCAGACGGCGGTCCACCTGGCGGCACCACTCTTCATCCATGGCCGTGCCTCCAGTCCCGCAATGCGGGGTTGTCAGACGTGTTGCCGGTGCCATCCATGGGTTGATCGACGACATCCTGCCCTCCCTCTAACGCCTTGAGCGTTCTCAGGTTTTCGGTCACCACCTTGGTCTGCCCCATGGTCGCGGCGATGGAGCGTTGGAACTCCTGCCCCTTCGCCTGGTGACGCGCACCAAAATAGAACGAAACGATGGCACCCATCAGCCACCACAGAGGCTCTGGCACCAGGGCGATGCCTTGCATCCGTTCGGCAAACCAAATCGGATCCACCATGGCGCTGACGAACAGGCCCAACGTACCAATGGCCAAGGCCGGCCGGGGCAGACGGTTAAGTCCGTCAATCATCCGGTCGAACAGACCCTTGCGCGGCACAGCGAACTCGGCCGCAAACTGGTCAAGCGCCGCGCCATTTTGCGCCAGGCTGCGCACCGCCTCGGCCTCCGCATTTGGGCGAAACACCTCCGCGGTCTCCCGGATCACGTTACGACCAGAGCCGAACAAAAAACCCAGAACCCCGTCGATCAACCCCATTTGGCGACCCGTGCGCGATGCCCGGCCTCCGTCAGGTGATATTTCGGGCTGATGAACTCCTCGGCCCGGGTGATCCAGCCACCCTTGCCGCCATTGCGACGCCGCGCATATTTCCGGCTTTTCGGGCGACGGTCGGCCAGCGCGTAATAGTAATTGCGCCGGGCAATCCCATAGGCATCGGCCAGGTGACTGGGCGCCTCACGCTCCGCCGCCTGTGCCGCACCGATGGTCTGGGGCCCGATGGCACCATCGACACTGATCTGCTGACCCATCTGCCGCAGCAAGCGCTGCAGGATTTTCACCGCATTCCCGCCCGCGTTGACATACATGTCAAAGACGCTGGCTTGGATCGACTTCGGCAAGGACGCGATGCGCGGCCGGACAAAGTAATGTTCGATGAAAATCTCAACGGCCTTGGCCCGATCCAGCCGTTTCACATCGGCCACCGTGACGCGGCCATCGCCGGTCAAATCGATGCCCAGCCGCCGCATGGTCCCGATGGTGACGCCCCATTTCGTGGCCCCGCCCGGATCATCCGGGTCATTCACATAGCCGCCTTCCCGGCGGACGATCTCTTCCGCAATATCCTGAACTGTTTGCATGTGCCTCTTCCCCTGGCAGTAACGTTTTATTCACCAATGGGAAGCTGCCTGAAGAGGTTAAAGAAACCTTTACCCGACCGTACGGTGGTTAAGAGCCGGTCTCGGGTTCCTGGTAAACACCCTGTTCTTTCAGCGCGTCGATCACCTCTTGTGGCATATAGGTTTCATCATGTTTCGCCAGTATTTCAGTGGCTTGGAAGACACCGTCAATGTAGCGCCCAGTGGCCACCGTGCCTTCACCCTCACCAAACAGATCAGGGCGAATACCGGTATAGGCCACGGGGATGGAGGCCGCCCCATCCGTCACCGAAAACGTGATCGACTCACCCTGACCGATCACAAGCGTGCCTTCCTCGACCAGACCGCCCAATCGGATCACCAGATTGGCCGGAACAGGATCGGCAGCCAGTTCAGACGGGCTTTTAAAGAACTGAAACGCATCATCCGGTAGAAACCACAACAACCCCAAAACCCCGGCCAGGCACGCAAAAGCCAAGCCAATGATCTGGATACGTCTTTGTTTTTTCAGACCTTTCATGCTTACCTCCCTATGGAAAGACTGGCGCCATCAACAGCCCCGCCGTCTCCTCTTCGCCGAGCATCACGTTCGCATTTTGCACAGCCTGGCCCGAAGATCCCTTGGTCAGATTGTCCAATGCCGCATAAACGGTGGCCCGCCCTGCTTTGCGTTCCGCCACCACGCCAAGATGAACATAGTTCGACGCGCGCACGGATCTTGTCGACGGGGCCTGCCCCAGGGGCAAAACATGGCAAAACGGTTCATTTGAATACACCGCGATAAGTGCCGCATGGATCTGATCCGCATCGCCATGAACATAGGCCGCCGCCAAAATACCCCGGTTCGCGGGCACGAGGGTTGGCGTGAACTGGATCTCAATAGGCCGCCCCGCCGCACGGCTCAGTTCCTGGTCGAACTCCCCAAGGTGCCGGTGTTTGGCCCCCACCGCATAGGGGTAATATCCCTCGGATAACTCCGCGTGCAGCAGGTTCTCCTTCAGCGCCCGCCCCGCGCCAGAGACGGCGCATTTCAGGTCCAGGATGATCTCATCGGGATCGATCACCCCACCGGCCACCAAGGGCAGCAAGGCAAACAAACCCGTTGCCGCATTGCAGCCTGTCCCGGCCACGAACCGAGCCGCGGCGATGTCGTCGCGGTAAAACTCGGTCAGGCCATACACCGCTTCTTTCTGCAATTCGACCGCGTCATGCGGTTTGCCGTACCACGTCTGGTAATCCACCGGGTCGCGCAGCCGGAAATCCGCGCTTAGATCCACAACTTTCAAATCCCGCGGGAGGTTCGGGATCACCCGTTGGCTGGTCACATGGGGCAACGCGCAAAAACACAGATCGATATCGCCAAAATCGGTCTCATCGATCTTAGCCAAACGCGGCAGTTCCAGATGGGCCAGATGCGGAAACACCTCCGCCATGGTAAGCCCAGCTTTGCGTTCGGCACATAACGCCTTGATTTCGAATGAAGGATGAGAGGCGATCAACCGGACAAGCTCTGCGCCAGTATAGCCCGAGGCGCCAAGGATGGCGATGGAATGGGTCATGAATTCAGATCCTGATATCAGGGAGCGGACAAGGGTTAGGCAGCATCGAATGCGATCTGTCGTCGCAAAAACTGCGTGGCCTTGTCGCTGACACGGCGCGGATCGCCGGTCGTCAGGAACACCGAACAGTCTCCCGATCCGCGCAAATCAGGATGCCGCTGCAGGTAATCCGCCAGGCTCTCTGCCACCAGATCCGCCTGGGAAAAAACCTTGACATTCGGCCCCAACGCGGCGCGAAAGGCCTCCTCCATCAGCGGGTAATGGGTGCAGCCCAGAATGGCGGCTTCAGGCGTTGGCATCTTGCGCTGCAACGCCTCCACATGGGAGCGGACCAGCGCTTCGGCCAGGATCAGATCGCCATCCTCGATGGCATCGACGACACCGCCGCAGGCCTGCGCCTCCACATCCACCCCGATCGCGCGAAAGGCCAGTTCCCGCTGGAAGGCCCGGCTGGCCACCGTCGCGGGCGTCGCGAACAAGGCGACATGTTTCACGGCCACCTCGCGCGGGGGGGAGTTGTCGCCCCATTGGCGTTCGGTCAGCGCCTCGATCAGCGGCACAAAGACACCCAGCACCCGTTTGTCCTGCGGCACCCAGGCTTCCTGCATCCGGCGCAAGGCAGCGGCAGAGGCGGTGTTGCAGGCCAGGATTACCAGATCGCAACCCGCCGCCCAAAGCCGCTCCACACTGGCGCAGGTCAGATTGTAAACATCATCCGCGTCGCGCACCCCATAGGGCGCGTGGGCGCTATCGCCCAAATAGGCAATGGGCATGTCCGGCAACCGTTTGGTAACAGCGTCCAGCACCGTCAGCCCGCCCAAACCGCTGTCAAAGATGCCAACGGCCATGGGTCAGCTCTTGTACCGCTCTTCGAACTCAAACCCATAATCCAAGGATTTCAGAGGTTTGGGGCTCAAGGCATAGGTCTCTTGGCGCAAAAAATCCATCATGGCATGGGTATCGCCTGCGCGTTCGGCCAACGCAACCGGATCAATGGGTGTGCCGATGGCAATATCCACCGGCTCATCGACCCGCGCCTTGAACTCTCGGATCAGCAGCGCCATCCGCAGCGTGTAATGCAGATGGCTGGCCACCTGAAACAGCCGCGAATTGTGCCCGTCAAAATAGATGGGCAGCACCGTCGCCCCGGATTTGGCCACCATCCGCGCCGTGAACCCCCGCCAACCCGGATCCATCGGGCGCGAAAACGGCTTGGCCGCCGTCGCGACCGTCCCGCCGGGAAAAACGCCGATCGCCCCACCCTCGGCCAGATATTCCAACGACCGCTTCCGCGTCTCGATATTCTGACGCACCGCCTCCTTGGTCTCGTCGAATGAGACCGGCAACAGGATGCGGTTCAACTCTTCGGCTCGCTTGAACACGCTGTTGGCCAGAATACGGAAATCGCCGCGCACATGGTTTAGGATATGGCCGATGATCAGCCCATCCAGAATGCCGTAAGGGTGGTTGGCAATCAGGATCAGAGGCCCCGTTTTCGGGATGTTCTCCATCGACCCGCCGACCACGTTCAGGCTCAACCCGTAGCGTTCCACCATGACCTGCCAAAAATCGCGCCCGGCGGCCACGTCGTGCTCGTATCCTGCGGCGCGTTTGATCAGGCCCAGTCGCCCGGTTGCGTTCTCCAAAACACGAATGACGGCACGCCCGCCCTTGGTTTGGGCCGAGCTGGCATAACTGATCTCACGGGCCACCTGACGGTTCGGCATCGACACCTCCTCCGATTGAAAAGGATGTATAGCGAGATATCGCTTATGCCTAGTCCATCGGATGTTTTTTGCCCCGTGTTACTCCGCCGCCTGTTGCAGATGGTGTGGCCCCGCCTCAAACGCGGCCCACAACTCCGCCTTGCGCAAAGCAGCTGTTTCGGCTGCCTTTTCCTTGACCGGGCCAAAGCCGCGGATTTGCAGCGGCAACGCGGCCAGGGCCATGGCGGCCTCCATCCGGTCCGGCGTGACTTGCGTCAAAAGACGCGCCATATCAGCCTCATATTCGCGGATCAGGCGGCGTTCCATCTTGCGCTCCGCAGTATAGCCAAACGGATCAAGCGGCGTGCCCCGCAGGGCCTTGAACCGCGCCAGCACCGGAAAGGCCCGCGCCATCCACGCACCAAAGGCCCGCTTCTTGGGCCGCCCGTCCGGCCCGGTCCGGGACAAAAGCGGGGGCGCAAGGTGATAGGTCAGTTTCAGATCGCCATCAAACTCCGCCGCCGCCTTCTCTGCCGAGGTTCGCAACAAACGTGCCACCTCATATTCATCCTTATACGCCAGGAGCTTATGATACCCTTTCGCAACCGCCAGCTTCAGTGCCGGATCCGCGATGGGGTCGACCAGTTTGCGATACCGCTTGGCCAGTCGCGGCCCCTGATAGGCCACCAGATGCGCCTCGCGAAAGGCAATCTGCTGCTCCGGCGTACGCGGTTTTTCAACCACCTCCGCCGTCAGAACGCGCCCTGCCTCTTCCGGATGCACCGCCGCCCAGCGCCCGTATTCAAAGGCTTTCAAGTTGCCTTCGACGGCCGCCTTGTTCAGCTCAATCGCCTGTTTGATCGCGGCCATGCTCAGGGGTACAAGGCCGCGCTGCCACGCTGCCCCCAGGATCATCATGTTCGAAAAGATCGAATCCCCCAGCAAGGTCTTCGCCAGCTTCGACGCGTCAAAGAACTGAACGCCGTTCTTCAGCTTGGCTTCCAGCGACAGCTTCAACCGGTCATTCGGGATGCGAAATTCGGTATCGCGGGTGAAGTCTCCGGTGACGATCTCGGCGGCGTTCACAACTGCGCCGGTGCGCCCCGTGCCCATCAGGCCCAGCGTCTTGGCCCCCGCCGTCGTCACCAGATCACCACCGATCACGCCATGGGCTTCCCCCGTGGCCACGCGGATCGCGCTGATATGTTCCGGCCGCGCGGCGATACGGCAATGGATATGCACGGCGCCACCTTTCTGGGCCAGGCCGGCCATCTCGATCATGCCGGCACCCTTGCCGTCGATATGGGCGGCCATGGCCAGAATCGCGCCGATGGTCACAACACCGGTGCCGCCCACCCCGGTGATGACCAGGTTATGGGTGCCCCGGATCTCTGGCAGGCGCGGCGCGGGCAGGTCTGGCACCGTCACCTCCTGCACCGGGTCCTTGCGGATCTTGGCCCCTTCGATGGTGACAAAGGATGGGCAGAACCCTTTGACACAGCTGAAATCCTTGTTGCACGACGACTGATCGATCGCCCGCTTGCGCCCCAGCTCCGTCTCAACCGGCACGATTGACACGCAATTGCTTTGCACCCCGCAATCGCCACATCCCTCGCAAATATCCGTGTTGATAAAGACGCGCTTGTCCGGATCCGGAAACTCCCCCCGCTTGCGACGGCGGCGTTTTTCCGCGGCACAGGTCTGCACATAAACAATGGCAGACACACCATTGATCTTGCTGCATTCTTCCTGGGCCACTTGCAGATCTGACCGCTCGAACCGCTTGACGCCGGACGGAAAGGCGGACAGATCCACATCCTCCTTGTCGTCATAGACCAGCGCGACATGCCCCACGCCCATCGCCAGCAACTCGCGGCAGATCTGATCGGCGCTCAGATCGCCGTCATTGCGCTGTCCACCGGTCATGGCGACCGCATCGTTGAACAGGATCTTGTAGGTGATCGTGGTCCCTGCCATCAGGGCCGCGCGGATCGCTTGCACGCCCGAATGGTTATAGGTCCCGTCGCCCAGGTTTTGAAACACGTGGTCGCGGGTCGAAAACGGCGCCTCCCCGATCCAATTCGCGCCCTCCCCGCCCATCTGGGTAAAACCGACCGTCTCCCGGTCCATCCACTGTACCATGTAATGGCACCCGATCCCCGCATAGGCGCGACTGCCCTCCGGCACCTTGGTTGATGAATTGTGTGGGCAGCCCGAACAAAAATACGGCAACCGCGCCGCGATATCACTGGCATTGTCGGCCCGCCGCGCCTCATCGATCCGGGCCATCCCGGCCTTGATCCCATCGGTGCCGCGCCCTTCCTCGCATAGGATCACACCCAGTTTCGCCGCGATATCGACGGGGTCCAAGGCATAGCGGGTCGCGAACAGTTCTTCCCCGTCCTTATGCCAGCCGTAAACCCGGCGACCGCGACGATCATCAAAGATCGCCTCCTTGACCTGCACCTCGATCAGCTTGCGCTTTTCCTCAACCACCACGATCAGGTCCAGACCTTCGGCCCAATCATGGAAGCTGTGCATATCCAGCGGCCAGACCTGCCCGATCTTGTAGGTGGTGATCCCCAACCGCTCCGCCTCTGCCGCATCAATGCCCAGCAGGCTCAGCGCGTGGACCAGATCAAGGTAATTCTTGCCAGCCGCCACAAACCCGATCTTGGCGCCCGGCTTGCCCCAAACCCGCTTGTCCATGCCATTGGCGCGGCTGAACGCCTCTGCCGCAAAACGCTTGTAGTCGATCATGCGCGCTTCTTGCTCGACCGGCGTGTCAACCAGGCGAATGCTCAACCCACCCTCGGGCAGCGCAAAATCCGGCAGGGCGAACTGCATCCGGTGCGGGTCGCCATCCACCACGGATGTCGCCTCCACCGTGTCCTTCATCGTCTTGAGGCCGACCCAGACCCCGGCAAACCGCCCCAAGGCCCAACCATAGAGCCCGTAATCCAGGATCTCCTGCACCCCTGCCGGGCTGACGATGGGCATGTAGGCGTCGACCATGGCCCAGTCAGACTGGTGCAACGTGGTGGAGCTTTCGCCCGTGTGATCGTCACCCATGGCCATGATCACACCGCCATGGGGGGAGGTTCCGGCCATGTTGGCATGCCGCATCACATCGCCGGACCGGTCCACGCCGGGCCCTTTGCCGTACCACAGGCCAAAGACACCGTCGTAACGCCCCTCGCCCCTCAGTTCGGCCTGCTGACTGCCCCATAGGGCGGTTGCCGCCAGATCCTCGTTCAAACCGGGTTGAAAGGTAATGTCATGGGCGGTCAACAACTTGCCCGCCCGCATCATCTGCTGATCCACCGCGCCAAGGGGTGATCCGCGATAGCCGGTCACATAGCCTGCCGTGTTCAGCCCCGCTGCGGCATCGCGGGCCCGCTGCATCAGCATCAACCGGACCAATGCCTGTGTCCCGTTCAGCAAAACCGGTGATTTCGTCAGATCGAACCGATCATTCAGGCTGATGACCTGGTCATTCATGATGCGCTACCTCCCCGTTTCGCTGCCCTTATGTTAGGTCACATTTCCTGACCTACCAAACAAAAAATGCGGCATTCCGTCGAAGGGGCTGTCACTGCCAGGGCCGTTAGCGATAAAACCTTCCGCAGGGCCAATTCGGTCAGAAAGGTGCATCATGGACTGGGACAAACTCAGAATCTTTCACGCCGTCGCGGATGCTGGTAGCCTGACCCATGCGGGTGAGGCCCTGCACCTGAGCCAGTCTGCCGTGTCCCGTCAGATTCGCACCCTGGAGGAAAGCCTGAACACCACCCTGTTCCACCGCCATGCCCGCGGTCTGATTCTGACCGAACAGGGCGAGTTGCTGTTTGACGCCACCACGGCAATGAACAAACGCCTGGACACCGCCGCCGCCCGGATCCGCGATAGCGAGGAAGAGGTGTTTGGGGATCTGCGCGTTACCACGACCATCGGCTTTGGGTCGCTCTGGCTGGCCCCCCGCCTCGCCGGGCTCTACGAACAATACCCCGAGATGACCATCGACCTGATGCTCGAAGAGCGGGTGCTGGACCTGCCCATGCGCGAAGCCGATGTCGCAATCCGCATGAAAGAACCCAGCCAGGCCGACCTGATCCGCAAACGGCTGATGGGGGTGCGGATGCGCCTTTATGCAACGCCCGATTATCTTGATAAATTCGGAACACCGACCAGCTTCGCCGATTTGGGAAATCATCGTCTGATCTGTCAGGCGGCCTCCAGCACGCAGGTGGCCGCCGGTGCCGCCCTGATCAATCATCTGCTCACGTATGATTTCGCCTCGCAACTGACCGTGAACAACTACTTCGGGGTGCTGCAGGGTGTTTTAAACGATTTGGGCATCGGTGTTCTGCCCGATTATGTGACCCAAAACGCCCCCCGTCTGGTGCGAGTGCTGCATGATGTGGAATCCGGTGAAGTTCCGGTATTTTTAGCCTATCCCGAAGAACTTAGGCAATCCAAGCGCATTGCCGCATTCCGGGATTTTGTGGTCCAGGAAATTCAGGCCCAAAAGAAACGCCAGCGAGAGGCGGGCATGTCCGCCGCCTGAGTTATGCGTTGCATTCATGCCAGCTATGATAGCGGTCTGCGCATTTATTCCTTGAACGGTGAATGCCCGGCCCCTATCTCCATATCGTAGACGAAAGACCACTTGGTCTTGTCTATACCTCCCTGTTGGACTTGGGCCGAGTTTATCTCGGCCTTTTTTTTGCCAGATCGCCCAGCGGCATCCCTGTCCCCGCGGGGACAAAACCAAGGGCCATGTCGCCTGTCCCCGCGGGGATAGTCCGGTCAGGGGCTTTTCCCCGCATCCCCTCTCCCCTATGAACAGGTCCGTACCGCGTCTGACGCCAAAGGGGATCCCGTGCACGAACCGCAAATCACCGACGATCTGATCGCGGCCCACGGCCTTAGCTCTGACGAATACCAGACGATCCTCGACATCATCGGGCGGACCCCCAGCTTTACCGAGTTGGGCATTTTTTCCGCCATGTGGAACGAGCATTGTTCTTACAAATCGTCAAAAAAGTGGCTCCGCACGCTGCCGACAGAGGGTCACCAGGTCATTTGCGGCCCCGGTGAGAATGCCGGCGTTGTCGATATCGGCGATGGACAGGCGGTGGTTTTCAAGATGGAGAGCCACAATCACCCCAGCTATATTGAGCCTTATCAGGGGGCAGCGACTGGCATGGGGGGCATTCTGCGGGATGTCTTCACCATGGGCGCCCGCCCCATCGCGGCGATGAACGCGCTTAGCTTTGGCAGCCCGGATCACCCGAAAACCAAGTCTCTTGTTGCCGGTGTCGTGGCCGGGATCGGTGGCTACGGGAACTGCTTTGGGGTGCCGATGGTGGGCGGGGAGGTCCGGTTCGATCCGGCCTATAACGGCAACTGTCTGGTGAACGCCTTTGCCGCCGGGTTGGCCGATGCGGACAAGATCTTTTACTCCGCCGCTTCGGGCATTGGCATGCCAGTTGTCTACCTGGGCGCCAAGACCGGGCGCGACGGTGTGGGTGGTGCCACGATGGCCAGTGCGGAATTCGACGACACAATCGAAGAGAAACGCCCGACCGTGCAGGTCGGCGATCCCTTCACCGAAAAACGTCTGCTGGAAGCCTGCCTTGAATTGATGGCCTCGGGCGCCGTGATCTCGATCCAGGATATGGGGGCCGCCGGTCTGACCTGCTCCGCGGTCGAGATGGGGGATAAAGGCGGGCTTGGCGTCTCGCTGAACCTGGATGCCGTGCCGGTGCGCGAAGACGGCATGACCGCGTATGAGATGATGCTATCCGAAAGCCAGGAACGCATGCTGATGGTCCTGCGCCCCGAAAAACAGGCGGAGGCCGAGGCGATCTTTGCCAAATGGGACCTCGACTTTGCCGTTGTGGGGCAGACCATCGCCGAGGATCGGTTCATCATCCGACATGGCGGAGAGGTCAAAGCCGACCTGCCGCTTTCAAACCTTTCGGGTGCGGCCCCGGAATATGACCGCCCCTGGCAGGCGACACCCCCTGCCCCCGATTTGGACCCTGTGCCGGAAATTGACCCAATCGACGCCCTGAAGGCCCTGATCGCCGCCCCCAACTATGCGGGTAAATCCTGGGTCTACGGTCAATACGATCAGACGGTCATGGCGGACACGGTGCGCACGCCGGGCCTGGGCGCCGGGATTGTGCGGGTACACGGCACCAACAAGGGCCTCGCCTTCACCTCTGACGTGACCCCGCGCTATGTGGCGGCCAACCCCGTGGAAGGCGGCAAACAGGCCGTGGCAGAGGCCTACCGCAACCTCACCGCAGTAGGGGCCCTACCCCTGGCGACCACGGACAATCTGAATTTCGGAAATCCCGAAAAACCCCATATTATGGGACAGTTAGTCGGCGCTCTTAAAGGAATCGGTGCAGCCTGCGCGGCGCTCGACATGCCCATCGTCTCTGGCAATGTCTCCCTTTACAATGAAACGGACGGTCAGCCGATCCTGCCGACCCCCACAATCGGGGCGGTGGGTTTGATCGCCGATCTGGACCATAGGATCACCGGCACCGCGCGGGCTGGGCATGTGCTGCTGATGCTGGGGGAGATGCAGGGACATCTGGGGCAATCCGCTGTCTTGGCCGAAGTGTTCAACCGGACCGATGGCGACGCCCCTCCCGTTGATCTGGCGGCAGAGGCCATGGCGGGCGCGTTCATCCGGGACCAGATCGATTGGATCGATGCCTGCACCGATATCTCAGACGGGGGGCTGGCCCTGGCTGCGTTCGAACTGGCCCTTGCCGGTGACGTTGGTCTGACGCTTGACCCCGCTGACACGCCGACCCTGTTTGGCGAGGATCAGGGGCGTTACCTGATTGCCTGCTCCTTTGACAAGGCGGAGGCGCTGATGATAGCCGCCGGTCAGGCTGGTCTCACGCTCGCCTCGGTCGGTCGGTTTGGTGGCGAAACCGTGAAGGTGGGCCCGTGCGAGGCAGAGCTTTCCGAGCTTCGCCTGATATACGAAACCGCATTCGCCGACGCCCTGACCTAAGCAATCGGGCCAGGGCAATATGGTGATGGGCGCAACACAATTCATCAGCGTATGGAATAATTAACAAAACATTCATTCATTTTTATTATACGTTTTGCAGTGATATTCCCGACCAGCATTCAGGATGAAAGGGAAGATCGATGATATCTTGCAGCACCACTGACATCAGGTCCGCCACGCCGTGGACTGCCAGATCCTTTATCATAGTCGCCTTGATTACCATTTTGGCCGGGGCTGTGACGCAGCTGGACAACGCGGATGCGTCGGACCCGCGCGAGGCGCCTGCCCTCTCACCCGTCGTCTATACGGACTGGCACGGAAATGTTGCGCGCTCCTCCTCTGCAATCGACCGGACCGCCAAGCTGGAGGCGCCCCAGTCCGATTTTTGACCATGGCTTACCGATGCGGGCTGCCTGATGCGCGGCCCGCACTGATGCGCAACACTGATGCCATTGCCAATGTCAGCCCGCCCTCGGCGGTGATCTTGGTTGCAGGCGTGGCACCGGCATTCTATGCGAAGGCGAAACATAAGAACCCATATCGCCATGCTCCGTTCCGCCACACCCGATGACCTTGATTTCGTTTGCGCCCTCCAGGCCCGGCCGGAATACCATGCGCTGATTGCCGAAGATGGCCGGGACAGGTTGCTGGGATACCTGTCGGGAACATCGGAACAACTGCTGATCTGGGCGCGCAGCGATACCCGGGAGGGCTTTGTGCTTTTGTCCGGTAACCTCCATGATGGGGGCAAGGTTGAGCTGCGCCGCCTGGCGCTGGACCAACCCTGGCGCGGGCAAGGTCAGGCCTTGCTGGCCGATCTGATCACCTACGTCTTTGATACGATCGGGGCCTACCGGCTGTGGTTTGATGTGGCCGACGACAATGATCGGGCGCGCCGGGCCTATGAACGCGCAGGGTTCATCCATGAGGGGACGCTGCGCAAACACTGGCATCGCCGCACGGGCGACAAGGTGGATCTGGCGCTGTATGGCATGCTGGCCGAAGACCGAAAGCCCTAGTGCCCCTTGCGGGCCTGCGGCGCTGGCCCTAACTTCCGGGTAACTGGTATAAGGACATCGCCCATGGCCCTGTTGGCCAAAGATATCGAAGAGCTCATCCGGGAAAGCTTTCCCACGGCGCAGATCACGGTGTCGGGTGATGACGGCGTGCATTTCGCGGCACAGGTGATTGATGAGAGCTTTCGCGGGCAGAACCGCGTCCAGCAACAACGCGCCGTGATGAAGGCGTTGAAGGGAAAGATGGACGGACCGAATGGCGAGTTGCATGCCCTTGCGTTGACCACGAAAGCACCGGAATGACAGCGATTTATGTCGTTCTGGCCGGTCTGCCCGGCCTTGGACTTATCCGGGCAGCAGAACAGTTGCAGCGCCCAAAGAACCCACAGACTTATGCACAGGGCATGGTGCCCCTATATGCGAGGAGATCGAAATGACCGAAGCGCAGGCCCAGATCAAAGACACCGTGACCGCCAATGACGTTGTGCTTTTCATGAAGGGCACCAAATCGATGCCGCAATGCGGATTTTCGTCCCGTGTGGCGGGTGTGTTGAACTTTATGGGCGTCGAATTTGCCGATGTGAATGTGCTGGCCGATGACGGTATTCGCCAAGGGATCAAGGATTATTCCGACTGGCCGACGATCCCGCAGCTTTATGTCAAAGGTGAATTCGTGGGCGGCTGCGATATCATCACTGAGATGACCCTGTCCGGTGAGCTGGATACGCTTTTTCAAGAAAATGGCGTTACCTTCGACAAGGATGCCGCTGACAAGATCCGCGAAGCCAACGGATGACGTGACGTCGTCCACCGGTCGCATGCGCTAACTGTGGATGACAACCAGGCCGTCCTGGGCCAAGGCGGCTTCGGCGATGAACCCTTTGCACGCCGCGAGGCTGTGAAGCAGCCACTGTAATCCGCCATCGGGATCGTCGGTCCAGTCGTTTGGATAGATGTCGTCTTCATCCAGGCGGCGTGCGTCATAGCGGGTTTTGATCCAGGCCGCATCAATCGGATCGAGCGCCGCGGCGATCTGCTTGACCACTTGGGGCGCATGGCCGAGGGGTGGCGCAAGGCCATATTCCTCTTCGGTCAAAGGGCGCCCGCCATACATGAAGCTGAGCGGGGTATCCCCCATCATCGCGCCGTCATTGAGCAGATAGTTCAAGCCGTCAAAGCTTTTGCCCAGATCAAGGGCGGCAGCGGTCCGCCGGATATCCGTGCCTTCGATCCGGGACGCGCCGGACAGGCTGATGAGATCGTCCAGAATATCCGGATCTTGCGAAATGGCGGTCAACTGCTCCGCACTCGACCGGACCAAGGTGCATGACATTCCCATCGCTTTGCTCCCCAACATGGACAGACGCCAATGTGCGGACGGTAAGAGCGACGACAAGCCGCCCCGGGATGCTTGTGGTATCAACGGCAGAACTTGGCCGGTCGCTTCGGTAGTGTGATCAAAAGCTTGCCGATGACACGGGACGCCACGGGCAGATCAGATATGGCCCGCCGGGAACGGCTGAGGTGCAAAGAATGCCGTCAGGTCGCGGTCTTTTCCTCGGCCAAGGTCGCCAACGCTTCGGCCCGGGCCGCGATTTCCGACATGCCTTCGGTCACGGCGTCGGGGATCACCGGCACCTCGACCCGAACCTGGACCGGCTCCGCCGTAGCGCCGCTGAGGGCCGCGATCTGACCTGCCTGCTCCTTGACCTTTGCCTCTGCAGATTTGGCGCGATCCTCGAAAGCCGCCGTGCGGTCGGCGAGCATCAAGCCAGCCATCAACAGCATCCGCGCCTCCGGCATCCGGCCGATCTGTTCGACCAAGGTCGAGGCTTCATTGTTAAGCAACCCGGCTGCCGATTTCAGGAAATGCTCTTCGCCTTCCTGGCAGGCAACCTGAAAGGTCCGTCCGCCAATCTCGATACTCAGTTCCGGCATCAGGACGCCTCCGTGACCAGGGGGGCAAGTGCGGCGATCAGATCATCCAGTTCGGCCCGGTCCGCGGCCCGACTGGCTTTCAAATCAGCCTCGGCGGTTTCCAGCGCGCTGACCCGTTCCTGCAATTGCTCTTTCTTTGCTTTGACCGCCGCGACCCGCTCGCGCAGTTGGGCATTGGCGGTCTGTTCGGCCTCTAACGCCTCTTTCAAGCCGGTAATCTCGACATCGGCTTCGGCGCGGGCGGTTTCGGCCCCAGCGGCCTGGGCCGCCGCAATCGCCTCGTCGGGGGCACCGGCACCGGGATCAAACCCCTGCAAAGCCTGGCCAATCCGATCCATGGCGACCGCTATTCGCTGTTCCAGTTCCGCAATATCCGACATGCGGTCTCTCCCTCGTGAATTCTTTGGTCCCGCCTCGCTGGTTTGGGCGAATCGTGAACCATCCGTTCGTCTGTCAGTTTATCGAAGCGCCAGACGGAATGCGCCCCCCTTTTGCGTCAACGGCTTACGGCGCGCTCTTCATCTCCTTGAACTTCACGCCGCCGCTGCTAAACCTGCCCTCGACGACCCGAAGGACGGGTCGGTTACCTGGCCGAAAGGAACCCCGCCCTTGGACATCGCCGCCCTGAAATCCGCGCATCCCGATCATTGGTCCAAGGCCGCCGCCATTCGCACCCTGACATTGGATGCCGTCGCCGCCGCCAATTCGGGCCATTCCGGAATGCCCATGGGCATGGCCGATGTCGCGACCGTCCTGTTTGAAAAACACCTGAAATTCGACGCCAGCGCGCCGAATTGGCCTGACCGGGACCGGTTCATCCTGTCGGCGGGCCATGGATCGATGCTGATCTACAGCCTGCTGCACCTGACCGGCTATGCCGACATGACCTTGCAGCAGATCAAGGATTTTCGCCAATTGGGCGCGATCACGGCGGGCCATCCGGAATTCGGCCATGTCACCGGGGTCGAGACGACGACAGGCCCCCTCGGGCAAGGTATCGCCAATGCCGTGGGATTTGCCATCGCCGAAGAGAGCCTGCGCGCCCATTGGGGCAAAAAAATCATCGATCACTACACATATTGTATCGCCGGTGACGGCTGCCTGATGGAAGGCGTGAGCCAGGAAGCCATCGCCTTGGCCGGGCGGCAGAAACTGTCGCACCTGATCGTGATGTGGGATGACAATGGCATCACCATCGACGGCAAGGTGTCGATTGCGGATGTCACCGATCAGGCTGCACGGTTCGCCGCCAGTGGCTGGCATGTGGTGAGTTGCGACGGCCATGACCCCGATGACATCGACCGCGCGCTGACGCAGGCCAAGGCATCGGACAAGCCCTCCATGATTGCCTGCAAAACCCATATCGCCCTTGGCTCCAGCGCGCAGGACACAGCCAAGGGGCACGGTGCGTTGACCGATGCCCAACTGATCGCCGACACCAAGGCGGGCTATGGTTGGGATCACGCGCCGTTCGATATTCCAAAGGATATCAAGACACAGTGGGAAGAAATCGGCCGCCGCGGTGCCGGGGACCACGCCGATTGGCAGACTCGGTTCGAGACCTTGAGCGAGCGCAAACGCGAGGAGTTCAACCGCGTGATGGCGGGTGAAAAGCCCGCCCGCCTCGCCTCGACCATCCGTGCGCTGAAAAAGCAGTTGACCGAGACCGCCCCCAAGGTTGCCACCCGCAAGGCCAGCGAAATGGCGCTGGAAGTGGTCAACCCGATGATGCCTGAAACCATGGGTGGCTCGGCGGATCTGACCGGTTCGAACAACACCCGCACCACCGATCTGGGCGTGTTTGACGAAGCCAATCGCAAGGGGCGCTATATCCATTACGGGATCCGCGAACATGGGATGGCCGCGGCGATGAACGGCATGTCGCTGCATGGTGGTGTGCGCCCCTATGGCGGCACGTTCATGTGTTTCACGGATTATGCGCGCCCGGCCATGCGTCTGTCGGCGTTGATGAAGCGCCCGGTTGTGTACGTCATGACCCATGACAGTATCGGGCTGGGTGAAGACGGCCCCACGCACCAGCCGGTCGAACATCTGGCCATGCTGCGGGCCACGCCCAACATGCATGTGATCCGCCCCGCCGATGCCGTCGAAACGGCCGAGGCGTGGGAAATTGCCCTGAGCCAGTCAGAAACACCGTCGGTCCTGGCCCTGTCGCGCCAGGGGCTGCCAACGCTGCGGACGGAGCATAAGTCCAAGAACCTCAGCGCCCAGGGCGGCTATGTGCTGGCCGATGCAGAGGGCAAGCGGCAGGCGATCCTGATGGCCACCGGATCGGAGGTCGCCATCGCCATGGAGGCGCGCGACCTGTTGCAAACCATCGGGATCGGGACCCGCGTGGTATCTATGCCCTGTTGGGAGATTTTTGAGGAGATGGACGACACCTATCGCCGCCGCGTCCTCCCCGGTGGCCCCGTGCGTGTCGCGATCGAGGCTGGGATCCGATTTGGCTGGGATCGCTGGCTGTTTGGTGAGCGCGGCAAGCGCGAGAAGTCGGGCTTTATCGGCATGCATGATTTCGGCGCCTCAGCCCCGGCGGGGGAGCTTTACAGCCATTTCGGGATCACAGCCCAGGCAACCGCCGCCAAGGTCAAACAGCTGCTCGGCCTTTGACCCGGTCATAGACCCTGGTGAGACCAGCGGTTCAGCGCCGCTGGGTTTTTGCGTGTTCCGGCAGACCTAAAGCAGCTGCCGCGCCTCGGGTATGGCGAGCACGATGGCAAAGGATAAAAGCACAATCGCGATCCCCGCCGCCTTGACCCAGGCCGAGGGTTCAAAATCCTCCGACCATTGGCCAAAGGCGCAGGCCAGGCCCAGAAACACCGCGACGAAGGCCAGGCAATACAGACCGCCAAAGACGAAAAATTGCGGGTCGGTCAGCCTGAGGATGGCGTAGTTGTTGAGCGCGATCATCGCCATCCATCCCCCAAAGGCCAGGCCCGTCATCAGGCTGGGCAACGCAACGTAGAGGTTCCTGGACCACATTCGTAAGCTGATCGCAAAGCTCAAAAGTGGTATGACAAATGTTCCGATGACACCGGTCATCGCCAGAATGGCAAACATTACAAAGAATCCGTGTTAACTATTCAGGATGAATAGGGGCGGATATTCGCCGAGGCAAGGCCATCGCCATGCCCGGGGGCCCCGGCACTGCCGCCAAATGCAGCAGATCGGTTGCCCAGATTCCATGCATCACGCTTGCGGCACTGGCGCATCGGATCAATGTCACCGCTAACAGTGCGGCAAACCGCCCAACTGTTTCCAATTCAGATACATGTTTCCGCTAACACACTAAAATCCCTGAATTTTTTACTGTGCAGCCGCAGCATACCGCCATATACAGCACCCAGATTTCAGGTAGGAGCATGTTATGACAGTCACCCTTGGGATTAACGGATTTGGCCGGATCGGTCGCTGTACTTTGGCCCATATCGCCGAAGCCGCGCGCAACGATGTCCAAGTGGTAAAAATCAATGCGACCGGCCCGATTGAGACAAATGCCCATCTGTTGAAGTATGACAGCATCCATGGCCGCTTTCCGAGCACCGTCCGGGTCGACGGCGACACCCTGGATCTGGGCCGCGGCCCGATGAAGGTATTTTCCACCTACGACCCGACCGAGCTCGACTGGTCCGGCTGCGACGTGGTGCTGGAATGTACCGGCAAGTTCAACGAACGCGACAAGGCTGCCGTGCATCTGGATCATGGCGCGGCGAGCGTGCTGGTCTCCGCCCCTGCCAAGAACGCCGACGCCACCATCGTCTACGGCGTCAACCACCGCAGCCTGACGACGGACCATCGGGTCGTGTCGAACGGGTCCTGCACCACCAACTGCCTGGCCCCCCTTGCCAAGGTCCTGAATGACACGATCGGGATCGAACGCGGGATCATGACGACGATCCATTCCTATACCGGCGATCAGCCCACGCTGGACCGCCGTCACAAGGATCTGTATCGCGCCCGTGCTGCTGCCATGGCGATGATCCCCACCTCCACCGGCGCGGCCAAAGCCATCGGAGAGGTCCTGCCCGAGCTCCAGGGCCGCCTTGACGGGACCGCTTTGCGGGTGCCCACGCCCAATGTCTCCGCCGTGGATCTGACATTCGAGGCCGGGCAAGACGTGACCGTCGATGAAGTCAACGCCATCGTCGCCGATGCCGCCAACGGCCATATGGGTGCGGTCCTGGCCTATGATCCGGAGGCCAAGGTCTCCATCGATTTCAACCACACGCCGCATTCATCGATCTTTGCGCCGGATCAGACCAAGGTCATTGGTGGGCGCACCGTCCGCGTTTTGGCGTGGTATGACAATGAATGGGGCTTTTCCTGTCGCATGGCCGACACCGCTGCCGCCATGGGCCGCCTGCTGCACTGATCCCGCACCGCCGCTGATGGAACCTTGATCCCCAGAAACAGGTTCACGCGGCCATCACCCACCAGATCACCTTTAACAGGATCCGGTTAAATCCGTCCGCCTATGACGTGACGGATTGGACCGCTGATGTCAGCTTGTCCACCTGGACCGCGTTGTTTCGAATGCATGGGCAGGTCGTCCAGGCGCGCTATGCCCTTGCAACTTGGGGTGGGCTCCTTTGGTGGCCGGATCGAGTTTGGCCGCAAACGCGATATCGACCCGAACGGCGGCTGACGCACCTGGTTACCACCCGGTCACTGCATGAACATGCTTGACCTTTCGGTCCCCATGGGCACGTTAGCGATAACAACCGGTCCAGGCCGGGGAACAGTCATGCAAAGGGGCCAGCAATGACAGTCAAAGTGGCAATCAACGGGTTTGGACGGATCGGGCGCAACATCCTGCGAGCCATCATTGAATCCGGGCGCACGGATATCGAGGTTATCGCGATCAATGACCTTGGCCCGGTCGAGACCAATGCCCACCTTCTGCGCTTTGATTCGGTCCATGGCCGCTTCCCCCATACCGTCACAACGGGCGAAAGCAGCATCGATGTGGGCCGGGGGCCTATCGCCGTCACCGCCATTCGCAACCCCGCCGAACTGCCCTGGAGCGACGTGGATATTGTGATGGAATGCACCGGTATTTTCACCAGCAAGGCGGCATGTCAGGCACATCTGGATAACGGCGCCAGCCGCGTCCTGATCTCTGCCCCGGGCAAGGATGCCGACAAGACCATCGTTTACGGCGTGAACCATGGCAGCCTGACCAAGGATGACCTGATCGTCTCGAACGCGTCCTGCACCACCAATTGCCTGAGCCCCGTTGCCAAGGTCCTGCATGACACAGTGGGGATCACCAAGGGCTTCATGACCACGATCCACAGCTATACCGGCGACCAGCCTACGCTGGACACGATGCACAAGGATCTCTACCGCGCGCGCGCCGCCGCCATGAGCATGATCCCCACATCGACCGGCGCGGCCAAGGCGGTGGGCCTTGTCCTGCCGGAACTGAACGGGAAGCTGGACGGGGTCGCGATCCGGGTGCCCACCCCCAATGTATCTGTCGTGGACCTGACGTTTGAGGCGACCCGGGCCACCACCGCCGATGACGTCAATGATGCGATCCGACAGGCCGCCCAGGGGCCGCTCAAGGGGATCCTTGGCGTGACCGACGACCCGCTTGTCAGCCAGGATTTCAACCACGACCCGCATTCATCAATCTTTGCCACGGATCAGACCAAGGTGCTGGACGGCACCATGGTGCGTGTCCTCAGCTGGTACGATAATGAATGGGGCTTCTCGAACCGAATGGCCGATACGGCTGTGGCCATGGGAAAGCTGATCTGATTTTGGCGCGGCGTGTTCCAGCCGTCCCCGCCTGGACCTAGGATCGCCGGGGTCACAAGGCCCATGGCGGAACCGAGGGCTGCTCCCCAAAGGCGGCGGCCCGACCGTCCGCCCCCAGAACAGACCACCGCGCCGCGATCAACTGATACTGGCGCGTCTCCAGCCCCATCTCATCTCGCCGGAACGTGGGGCGCCACGCCCCCTCGACCTCGATCGGGCAGCGCATGTCGCTTACGTTGACCGGCGCCTCTGTTGCCCGCACGGCCCGGTGGTAGATGACCTTTAGCCAATGCTCCAACGGTTCCACATCCCGACTGCGACGCCCGGCAAAGACAACCTCTATCTCCTGATCCGTCTTCACGTAGCCCCGAACGATCAAGTCCCTGCGCCCGTTGCGCCGCATCTGCGGGATCAGGTCGACCCGGATCCGTCCCATCCATTTAGGAAAAAGGCCCATATCCTCATGGGCGGGGGTGATCTTGGCGGGGGGCAAACGACGGCTGGGCATGATCGGACCGGAGAGCAACATTCAGGTCCGCGGATCCGGCACCCTTGCGCAACGACCCTAGCCCGCAGCCCTTAACGAACACTTTCGCCGCCTGACAAAACTCACCCGCGCCTAGCGATATCGCGCCACCAGCGCGGCGTTCACCGCAGGGGTCACAAAGTTGGACACATCGCCGTTCAACCGCGCGATCTCCTTGACCAATTTCGACGCAATCGCCTGGTGCGCGGCTTCCGCCATCAAAAACACCGTCTCGACGCTGTCATCCATCTGCCGATTGATCCCAACCATCTGATATTCATACTCGAAATCAGCCATGGCACGCAGGCCCCGCACGATGATTGCGGCCCCCACATCATGGGCGCAATCGATCAGCAGGTTCTCAAAGGGATGGGTCACGATCTCGCACCCGGTATCCTTGGCCAGACTGGCGGTCTCTGCCTCGACCATGGCCGCGCGCTCTTCGAGGCTGAACAACGGCCCCTTGTCACGGTTGATGGCGACGCCGATCACCAGCTTATCGACCAGCGCCGTGGCGCGTCGGATGATATCCATATGTCCCAAGGTCACCGGGTCGAACGTCCCCGGATAAAGGCCCACGCGCATATTCCTGTCCCCCGCACGGTGTTTTGCGCGATGCAACACAAAACCGGTGGCGGGATCAAGCGCTTGGTCAGATCTTGCCGCGCCAGACCAAGCTTTGCCGGTTCAATGCCATCAGATCGGCATGCCCGTTCAGGATGTCGCGGGCCAGCGCCACCGCCCGGCCCAGGATATCATCGGAGGCATGGCAATAGGCCGGCCGACCACCGATATGATCATACCAGATCCCGCCACAGGCCACATCCAGGCAGATCCGCTGAAAGCAATGGTCCTGCGTCACAACCCAACCCGGCCCCGCCGCCGCGGGCAAGGCCCGCCGGGTCAGGTCCAGCCAATCGGCCTCCAGCGCGATCCGCGCCGGAGCATCGGGAAAAAGCGGCAGCGTCTCCAGTGTCAGTAGCCCATGATCATGCCCTCGAGGGCATCCTTCTCCATGGACACTTCACTGAGCCGCGCCTTGACGACATCACCAAGGGAAATCAGGCCGACCATCTGGTCGCCATCCATCACCGGCATATGGCGAAACCGCCCCTCTGTCATCTTGCTCAGAACACCGTCCGCCTTGTCATCGCGGTGGCAGGTGATCAGGTTTCGGGTCATCATGTCGGCGACCGGCTCGCCCAGGCACCCTGCTCCGCGACGCCCGATTTCGCGCACGATATCGCGCTCCGACAAGATGCCTTGCGCATCCATACCCGTCTTTGAAATCACGACCGTCCCGATGCGTTTCTCGGACAGGGTCTTTGCGGCGTCACCGACACTGGCCTCGGGTGATATCGTCACCACGTCACTCACACCCTTTGCCTTGAGTATCTGTTGCACAAGCATGCCTGGCCTCCATTGGCTGATGGGATGTTGCAATGCTGCGCCCGGCGTCACAGTTCTGTCAAGCCTGTCATGCCGTTACGGCAGACATCCCCTTTCCCCCGCCCGTCCCCTTGGATACACCCAATCGAAACGGGAGGGTTCATCCATGCAAGAGCTGACACATTACATCGACGGCGCCCATGTGGCAGGCCAGGCGGATCGCACCGCCGATATCTTTAACCCCGCCACCGGGGAGGTTCAGGCCAAAGTGCCGCTTGCCAGCGCCGACGAGGTGGACAAGGCCGTGGCGATCGCCGCCGCCGCCCAACCGGCCTGGGCCGCCGTCAATCCCCAACGCCGCGCGCGGGTGATGATGAAATTCGTCCAGCTTTTGAACCGCGATATGGACAAGCTGGCCGAGGCGCTGTCCCGCGAACATGGCAAGACCCTGCCCGATGCGGCGGGTGACGTGCAGCGCGGGCTGGAAGTGGTCGAATACTGCATCGCCGCCCCTCAGATGCTGAAAGGGGAATTTACCGACAGTGCCGGGCCTGGCATCGACATGTATTCGATGCGCCAGCCTTTGGGTGTGACTGCCGGGATCACGCCGTTCAACTTCCCCGCCATGATCCCGATGTGGATGTTCGCCCCCGCCATTGCCTGCGGCAATGCCTTTATCCTGAAACCGTCGGAACGGGATCCCTCCGTCCCGCTGATGCTGGCGGAGTTGATGGAAGAGGCCGGCCTGCCCAAGGGCATCCTGCAGGTCGTCAATGGTGACAAGGAAGCGGTGGACGCTATCCTCGACAATCCGGTAATCCAGTCCATCGGCTTCGTGGGCTCGACCCCCATCGCCGAATACATCTACGGGCGCGGCTGTTCCAACGGCAAACGGGTCCAGTGTTTTGGCGGTGCCAAGAACCACATGATCATCATGCCCGATGCCGATATGGACCAGGCCGCTGACGCGCTTGTCGGTGCGGGCTACGGTGCCGCGGGGGAACGCTGCATGGCGATCTCTGTCGCCGTGCCCGTGGGCGATGACACGGCCGACCGGCTGATCGAAAAGCTGATCCCGCGGGTGGAGGCGCTGAAGGTCGGCCCCTACACGTCCGGCAACGATGTCGATTATGGCCCCGTCGTGACAGCGGCCGCCAAGGCCAATATCGAGCGTCTGGTCCAGACTGGCATCGACCAAGGCGCCAAGCTGGTCGTCGATGGGCGCAATTTCAGCCTGCAGGGCTATGAAGACGGCTTCTTCGTGGGCGCGCATCTGTTCGACCACGCCACCAAGGATATGGACATCTACCAGACCGAAATCTTTGGCCCCGTCCTGACCACCGTCCGCGCGCAAACCTATGAAGAGGCGCTGACCCTTGCCATGGACCACGAATACGGCAACGGCACCGCGATTTTCACCCGCGACGGCGACACGGCCCGCGATTTTGCCGCCCGTATCAATGTTGGCATGGTCGGTATCAACGTGCCCATTCCGGTGCCGCTGGCCTACCACACCTTTGGCGGGTGGAAAAAATCGGTCTTCGGCGACCTCAACCAACACGGGCCCGACGCGTTCAAGTTCTACACCCGGACCAAGACCGTGACCGCCCGTTGGCCCTCCGGGATCAAGGAAGGCGGCGAATTCAGCATCCCCGTGATGGAGTAACCTGCGCACCGAAAAGCTGCTCCCTGTGCCGCACGTCCCCCACATCATCCGCGACCGGTCCAGACGCAACATCATCAAGAAATTCCATCGCTGGTCGGTGGGGCTTCTTGACGGCAAGATGGATCCTTGAAGACCGCCTTGACCCGGTCGATCATGGGGTCCGATGGCATCACCTGACGCGAGGTGGCTTGGGCCGCCCGTGACGCCATCGCCCGCAACGGTCGCGCGTTACTCGAACATCTTTATACTGTACGCGCCGATGGCAAGGAAATCGCGCAGGCGCTGTCCACCTGATACGAAAAAGGCGGCGCATCCGGGATGCGCCGCCTTGAAATTCAGATGAAACAGGGATCAGGCCGCGCGACGACGGCGCCCCATGACCATCAGCCCACCAAAAGCGGTCAACAGCAGCGGCAACGCAGCCGGGACCGGAACAGGCGAGACCGAGACATTGTCGACCAGCAGGCCCGATGAAACAGACGTATCACCTTCGTTAAAGACGCCAAACCCGAATGTCTGTGTTCCGTAGGTGGTGAACGTGTAGCTGAAGCTCGCATAGCCCAACTCTTCGTTGAACGGCGTACTTGATGTCGTAAATCCAGCCGATGTCGTATCACCGAGGGAGAAATACTGACCATCCGCAAAGAAGAAGGCGCCGTCATTGAAAGACGTCGGGGTGGATTCACTGGTCAAGAAATTGAAATCAAACGTCAGTGTATCGCCAACGCGCGCTTTCCAGGTCCGTGTCAAAACCGACCCGTTTGTGGCGTTTCCACCACCTGCTGACAACGCGCTGAACGCATCCAACGACCCAGCCGCAGCGCCAAGCGCTGTTTCGATAGCCGTGTCCGTTACGCCATTGCTGGAACGCAGCAGAGCCTGATTGGTGCCATCAGTCGGTGCAGCACCGTAGGAGCTTGTCTCGATCGATGCCGCACCAAATGTGGAAAACCGGTCGAATCCTTCTTCGAAACTGCCATTCCGCACCGTCACGGCCGACGCCGTCGATGCCACGGCCACCAGGGCCACCGTTAAAGTTGCGAGCTTTGTCAAACCGCCCATTGTCTCGTCCTCGTCATATTCGTTACCGCGCCCACCGACTTAATCTTCCGGTAACTTCTACCGACGGATGAGGACCGCACTGTGACCCATCTGCGCAGGGACACGGACATGAATGAGGCAATTTATGAACGGCCCCGTCGGATCGCCGGGGTATTGTGGCGTGCGGGGATTTGGATGTGAGGCGCCGCAAGCAACTGACTTTACCGCAAAAATCAGGCGCACAACCATAAGCTGAGCACACTTGGTACAAAAATCAGCGCTGATACCTCAGAACGGCAGATCTGCTCAAGGACACGCCCGGGCGCCGGGCTCCAACGGTCCCTCGCCCTTTCGTCGCATTCTCGCCTCAAAGGCGAACGGATCAGATCAGTGGGCCGCCGCTTTGCCATTTCCAAACAGCGCCAGGGCACGGCCGACAACCGGGATCAGCGCCAGCCCAAAAGCCAGCCCGATCACACCATCAATCGTGGCGGTGACCAGCCAGTTGACAAAACCCCCTTTGCCCCCAACCGCTTCAGCCGCGTGCTTGATCGTCTCGTAAGGGAAATGCCAGCCCAGATCATGCAGACCATGGACCAGAATATTGCCACCGACCCACAACATCGCCGCCGTCCCCACCGTCGCAATCACGGTCATCAGGGTCGGCATGTAGGCCACCATGGCCCGTCCCACGGCCCGTGTGGCAGCCAGGCGGCCGACCTGGCTCAACTTCAGACCGGCATCGTCCATCTTCACCAGCAACGCCACCGCGCCGTAAACCAGGGCCGTGATCCCGATGGCAACGACGGCCAGGATAATCCCCTGCAACCACCACTGATCCGCATCGATCGCCGACAGCGTGATCGTCATGATCTCGGCCGACAGGATGAAATCGGTCTTGATGGCGCCCTTGACCCGCTGCTCTTCCAGATGGGCGGCGTCCAGCGTCTCCGCCTCTTGCGGCCCATGTGCGGTATGGGGGACAAACAGGTGATATACCTTTTCTGCCCCCTCAAAACATAAATACGCCCCGCCGATCATCAAAAGCGGGGTCAAAAGCCAGGGCAAAAAGGCGTTTAACAGCAGCGCCGCAGGCAGCAGGATCACCAATTTGTTGAAAAAAGAGGCCCGCGCGATTTTCCAGATGATCGGCAATTCGCGTGCCGCGGGCAGGCCTGTGACGTATTTCGGGGTGACGGCGGCATCATCCACCACGACCCCCGCCGCTTTGGCGCCTGCCTTGCTGGCCTGGGCGGCGATATCGTCCAGTTGCGCCGCCGCCAATTTGGCAATCGCCGCAACATCATCCAGCAGCGCCAGCAATCCACTCATTCACCCATCCTCGTGACATGATCTTTTAGTCATAATGCCTCCTAGATCAAATTCGTTCCCCAGCCAAACAGCTTGTCCCGATCAGACGAAACTGGCCAGGCATGGATCTCACCTTTGACAGCACCGGCGCGGCGCTCCATCGGTCATTCTGGACCGGACGTGGATACTCAGCCATGCGACGCCAGTTTTTGCAGACCCTGACCAACATGGGCACATAATGCGCAGGCATGCCGAAGCGCGTGCCAGGGCAAAGCCAACGGATCGGATGATAACGCTCTTCACGATCTCCGCCTTCGACCTTGATTTTGGCCTAATCGCAATCCCGGCCAACCCCGACCTTGGGGATGATAAGAGTTGGTCGGTTAGCCTTATGCCCGGCAATACCATGGCATGGTACCCGCCCCGTGGACCGATGGAGAATACGACACCTGAGGCAAACCGCCTGATGCGGGCCAAAGCATGCAACCCGAGCAACGCCCGCCGCACCCGCACGAGAGCATTTGTTTCGGAGCCGGAAGCTGATCCTCATACCCAGATGTTCATTCAGCCTGCAAATTTCGAAAGGACGGCGCAACAGACCCATTACCAGATCGTGACCCCACCGCACAAATCGTATGTATGGTTTGTGCATTGTCTGTGCATGGGTTCTGCAGCACCAGCGACAGCCCCAAAAGGGCCGGATCAATGGACCGTGAACTCGCCCGTCACGTTGCGCCATTCACCGGGAGAGATCATCTTGCGATGGGTGAACCGCACGGAATGGAGCGGCCCCTCGATCTCATCCTGCCAGAACTCGATGAACTGGAACAGGCGGGGATGGTCCGGCGCCAGGTCATAGTCCTGCCAGACGAAGGTATTGAGAACACTCTGATAATCGGGCATGCGGTAATAAAACTCCGCTGTCGTCAGCCCGTATCCCTTCAGCATCAACTCGGTTTCAGTTTCCTGCATTGTCGTCTCCGTTTTTGCCTGCCCCGGGAAAAGGATGCCCAAGCGGAGTTACTTTTCAATGAAAACAATGTGTTGGCACTCTCCCACGGCGGCTGCCAAACGGCTGACCGATCAATGATTGCACCCCATATGGCTGGCGTTGTATAGTCAGGCAACTAGATCTAGCGTCACGCATAAAAACTGGGCAGCTGAATGACCGACACGCCGGAACCCCCTGAAAACACTGACGAAACACCGCCGGAACCGCCCCAGTTTGACGGCCCCAGCATCTCTATCGAACAGGAGATGTCGGACAGTTTCATGGATTACGCCATGAGCGTCATTGTCAGCCGCGCGATCCCGGATCTACGCGACGGGTTGAAGCCGGTGCACCGCCGGATCCTCTATTCGATGCAGGTCAACAACCAGACATTCGAGCGGGGATTCTCGAAATGCGCCCGGGTCGTCGGCGCCGTCATCGGTGTGTTCCACCCCCACGGCGAGGCAGCGGTTTATGATGCGCTGGTACGCATGGCGCAGGACTTTTCGATGTCCGCCCCGCTGCTGTTTCCACAGGGCAATTTCGGTTCCATGGATGGCGATCCGCCCGCCGCGCAGCGCTATACCGAGATCAAGATGGCCAAGATCGCCGCCGCCGTCCTGGCGGATATCGACAAGGAGACGGTTGATTTCATTGACAACTACGATGGCAAGGATGAGGAACCGGTTGTTCTGCCCGCCCGGTTTCCCAACATGCTGGTCAATGGTGCCGAAGGCATTGCCGTGGGCATGGCCACCCGTATCCCGCCCCATAATCTGGGGGAGGTGATTGACGCCACGCTCGCCCTGATCACCGAACCTGACCTGACCAGCGAACAGCTGATCGAGTATATCCCGGCCCCTGATTTCCCCACGGGCGGCATCATCCTGGGCTATTCGGGCGCGCGCAAAGCCTATCTGGAAGGGCGTGGCAGTGTCATCGTGCGGGCCAAGACACGGATCGAGGAGATCCGCAAAGATCGCTACGCCATTATCATCGACGAGATCCCCTACCAGGTGAACAAGGCCACGATGATCGAAAAGATCGCCGACACGGCCCGGGACAAAAAGATCGAAGGCATCGCCCATGTTCAGGACGAAAGCGACCGCAATGGCGTGCGTGTCGTCATCGAATTGAAGCGGGATGCCACGGCGGAAGTGGTGCTGAACCAATTGTTCCGCTTCACACCCATGCAGATCTCGTTTGGGTGCAACATGTTGGCCCTGAATGGCGGCCGACCCGAGCAACTGACCTTGCGCAAATTCCTGACCCATTTCCTTGACTTCCGGGAAGAGGTTGTCGCTCGCCGCACGGCATTTGAGCTGCGCAAGGCGCGCGAGCGGAGCCATGTCCTGTGCGGCTTGGCTGTTGCCGTGTCGAATGTCGATGAGGTGGTCGCCACCATCCGCGCCTCTGCCGATGCGACCGAAGCGCGCGAAAAGCTGATGACCCGGCGTTGGCCCGCCGCGGATATCGCGGAATACATCCTGCTGATCGACGATCCGACCCATACGATGAACGATGACGGGACCTATAACTTGTCTGAGATCCAGGCGCGCGAGATCTTGAATCTGCGTCTTCAACGCCTGACCCAAATCGGCGTGACCGAGGTCACCGACGAACTGAAAGAACTTGCCGCCAAGATCATCGACTATCTCGATATCCTGCGCTCTCGCGACCGGATCATGGAGATCATCCGGAACGAACTGATGGAAATCAAAGAACAATTCGCCGTCCCCCGCCGGACCGAGATCGTCGATTGGTCGGGCGACATGGAGGATGAGGACCTGATCGAGCGGGAGGATATGGTCGTTACCATCACCTCTGGCGGCTACATCAAGCGCACACCGCTGCATGAATTCCGCGCCCAGCGTCGCGGTGGCAAGGGCTTGAGTGGCATGTCCACCAAGGAAGATGACGTCGTCACCACACTGTTTGTGGCCAATACCCACACGCCGTTGTTGTTCTTCACGACCGATGGCATGGTCTACAAGCTGAAAACCTGGCGCTTGCCGCAAGGGGGCCGCACTGCCAAGGGCAAGGCGATCATCAATATTTTGCCGATCCCGCAAGGGGTGAGCATCGCTGCAATCATGCCCGTTGACCGGGACGAAGCCGATTGGGGTGACCTGCAGATCGTCTTTTCCACCACCGCGGGGGATGTGCGCCGCAACGCCTTGTCGGATTTCACCAATGTCATGCGCAACGGCAAGATCGCAATGAAGCTGCCCGAGGATGTGCAGCTGGTCCGCGCCCGGATCTGCAGTGAAGATGACGACGTGATGCTGGTCACCGCCCATGGACGGGCCATCCGCTTCCGGACCACCGATGTGCGGATTTTCAAGGGGCGCGATTCAACCGGCGTTCGGGGCATTCGGCTGGCCAGCGGGGATAAGGTGGTTTCCATGGCGGTTATCCGGCACTTTGAAGCAACGCCCGAGGATCGGGCGGCTTATCTGAAAATGCGCCGTGCTGTCGCGGGCTTAGCGGATGATGTTGAACCCGCAGATGATGATGAAGCCACAGCCAGTGCTGATTTCAGCACGGATCGCTATGCGGAAATGTCCGCGTCGGAGGATTTGATCCTGACCATCACATCGGGCGGCGCGGGCAAGATCAGCTCTAGCCATGACTACCCGATCCGGGGCCGTGGCGGTCAAGGCGTCATGGCCATGGACAAAGCCATGCGCGGCGGTGAGTTGGTGGCCTGTTTCCCTGTGGAGCTGGATGACCAGATCATGCTCGCCACCTCCACCGGCCAGTCGATCCGGTGTCCCATTGACGGCATCTCTTTCCGGTCGCGCAGCGCGGGTGGGGTCAAGGTGTTCAACACCGCCACCGGAGAGCAAGTCGTTTCGGTCGCATATATAGCCGATCAGGGGGATGATGGCGACGTGGATGGCACCACTCCTGAAGAGGCGTGAGGATCCAAACTTTTAATTCATCACCGCCATATTGAGCGCATATTTACCGGCGACGTGGACAGCAAGTCTGGAGCCAAAGGGGGCGCGTAGGGCATGATGATTTCGGTCGAACAGGCCAAGGCGGAAGCGTGGGATGTCATCGTCGCGGGAACCAGTTTTTCCGCGATGTATTTCGTGTTGGGCCTGCCAAGCGACCTGCGCGTACTGATGATCGAAAAAGGCGGCTTTGAAGATCATGCTGACCAAGTCTTTGAAAGGCGCATTCCCGGACGCGAAGATTTTCGCCTAGGTGACCGGCATCCCGATACCAAGGAATGGGTGGCCCATACCACATTTGGCGGCAATTCCAATTGCTGGACCGGCAACGTCCCGCGATTTATGCCAAATGATTTCCAGATGAAGACCCTGTACGGTCAGGGCGAAGACTGGCCGCTCAGCTATGATGACCTGGAGCCCTATTATGCACGCGTCGAGGCCGCGATGGAGGTGGCCGGTGGCGGCTCTGAACACCTTTTTCCGCGTTCCACGCCTTACCCTTTTCCACCGCACGCTCCGACACGGACGGATGACCTATTGCGCCAGCATTCCGATGGGTGGATCCCGTTGCCAACAGCCCGGTCAAATGGCGGTAGTCGCGCGACGTGCTGCGCCACCGGTCTTTGCCACCTATGCCCAATCGATGCGAAATACTCGATCTTGAATGATCAGGACCGCTTCCTGCGGGATGGTGTGGCGGTCGTGCTGAACACCGAGGTGCGCCAGGTCATCGTCGAAGGCGGGAAGGCAACTGGGATCATTGCTCGCAGTGCGGGTCGCGACATCACTTTCAAGGCAGGTCATGTCGCGCTCGCGGCTAATGGGGTTTTCAATCCGGCGATCCTTCTCCGATCCGGGATTGAGCATCCCGCATTGGGCCGGTACCTGAACGAGCAATACGGGGCCCATCGTCTGGTCGACGCACCCGGGCTGGGGTACTTCGGAGGCACCTCTTACACAGGCCTTGGCTTCGACCTTTATGACGGTCCCCATCGCAAAGACTACGCCGCCGCACTGATTGAAATTATCAACGTACCGGCGCAACTCCGTCCAGAGATTGGCCGTTGGGGAGAGCGTGCCTTTACCAAGATCATTGTTGAGGATCTGCCGCTGGAGCATAACCGGGTATACCTCGACGATGACGAACCAGTACTCGATTGGTCGGGTTTCTCGGATTACGCGATCAAGGGCATGAAAGCAGCAACCGACGCCCTGCCCGACCTGTTCCCGGATGTGGAAGACTACATACTGTTAGAGGACGCACGGTCAGAGGCGCACATTCAGGGCACACACCGGATGGGCAACGATCCAGAGCGGTTCGTGACCGATGGTTACCAACGGATGCATAGCATACCAAATATCCATGTCCTGGGTTCGGGTGGGTTCCCGACCAGCGTTACCGCAAACCCGACACTGACATTGGCGGCACTCGCCCTGCGCGCCGGGGAGGCGATGACATGATCACACGTCGCAGGCTTCTCTCAGGTGTCGCCGCCTGTGCGGTGGGCACGGGGATTGGGGCGGGCGCCATCGGCTCTGGCTTTGGCCGACGGTTTCAGTTGAGCCGCGCCCTTCAGCGCAGGGTTGGGGCAAGCCTGGCGGAAACGGCAGCCGCCCAGGAATTCATCGACAGCGTGCTGGAAGATGCGCGCTTTCAAAACGTCCAGATTGCCGCGATCCCGGTCACCCAACTGTTCTTTATGTCGACCACGGCGATGGCCGCAGCCGAAACCGGGCAAGAGCCCGAATTTCTGGGTCTCTTCGACTACCGGCAGGGCTGTCAGAACGGGTTGTCCGCGGCCTTTGCGCCTCAGGTCTCTGCCTGACGGCCCCGGGGCTTGTCTGTCGGCCTTAAAACCCGATATGCAGAGCAATGGCAGACACTCTTCACATCATCGGCGGCGGCATGGCGGGCAGCGAGGCAGCCTGGCAGGCCGTGCAATTGGGCGTACCAGTCGTTATCCACGAAATGCGGCCCAAGGTTGGGACGTTTGCCCATAAAAGCGGCGATCTGGCGGAGATGGTATGTTCGAACTCCTTCCGGTCCGACGATAATGAGCAAAACGCCGTGGGCTTGCTCCATTGGGAAATGCGGGCCGCCGGTGGCCTGATCATGGAGATGGCCGATGCCCATGCGCTGCCTGCGGGCGGTGCCCTGGCCGTTGACCGTGACGCCTTTGCCGCTGGTGTAACAGCGCGGCTGAGGGCACATCCGCTGGTCACGGTCTTGGATGACGAGGTGACCACCATGCCCGACGCCCGTGCGATCATCGCAACCGGCCCCCTGACATCGGGCGCTTTGGCGCAAGCCATCGCGGCCGAGACGGGGCAGGATGCGCTGGCATTCTTCGATGCCATCGCCCCCATCGTCTATACGGACAGTATCGACATGGATGTCGCCTGGGAACAGTCCCGCTATGACAAGGGGGAGACTGAAGCGGAGCAACGCGCCTACATCAATTGCCCGATGACGCGCGAGCAGTACGAGGACTTCATCGATGCCCTCCTGGCCGCCGACAAGACAGAGTTCCACGAAGGCGAAACGGCCGGGTATTTCGACGGCTGTCTGCCCATCGAGGTGATGGCCGAACGCGGGCGAGAGACCTTGCGGTTTGGGCCGATGAAACCCGTGGGCCTGACCAATCCGCACCAGCCCGACGTCAAGCCCTATGCCGTGGTTCAATTGCGCCGCGACAACAAGCTAGGCACGCTTTACAATATCGTGGGCTTTCAGACTAAGATGAAGTATGGCGCGCAAGCTGATGTTTTTAGGCGTATTCCCGGGTTAACTGACGCGCGATTTGCACGGTTGGGCGGGATCCACCGGAATACATTCCTGAACTCTCCCACCCTGCTGGATGATCAGATGCGCTTGCGATCGCGACCTGATTTGCGTTTTGCGGGCCAGATCACGGGCGTTGAGGGCTATGTCGAAAGCGCTGCGATGGGTCTGCTGGCCGGGCGCATGGCGGCGTCTGAAATTCTGGGCCTGCCCATGGATCCGGTGCCCGTTGAGACAGCGATGGGAGCTTTGTTGACCCATATCACTGGCGGCGCAGAGGCCAAGACATTCCAGCCGATGAACGTAAATTTCGGGCTCTTTCCAACTGTCGAAGGGTTGAAAGGCGGGCGCCGTGGGCGCAAGGACCGCTATAAAGCCTATACGGATCGGGCGAAGGCCGCGTGGACAGACTGGCTGCACCGCCCCGACATTGCCGCACAGTAGCGTGGGCCAAGCCGGTTTGATAAGCGAGCGACAATGGCAAAATCAGGGATACAACCGCAGCTTTGGACCCCGAGACCGGTGGCCGAAACGCTGCAGGTCTATACCGATTGGGCAGACAGTTATGACGCCGATGTTGGCGATCGTGGCTATGTCACCCCCACCCGGATCGCGGATGCCGTTCTGCCTTGGGTGACGCCTGCGGTAACTGTTTTGGACTATGGCTGTGGCACGGGGCTATCGGGGCGCGCTTTGGCGCGGGCGGGCTTGGGCCCCCTGCACGGGACAGACATCACCCCGGCCATGGTCGAGGTGGCGCGGCAAAAGAAGATCTATGACCGACTTTGGGTTGGCGAGCCGGGCACGCCTCCTTGCGCGCCAGGCGAATACCCGGTGATCATCGCGACAGGTGTGGTCAGCCTGGGCGCAGCTCCGCCCGATTGCTTTGACCTGTTGCTTGATGCCTTGGCACCGGGCGGCGTGCTCGCCCTGTCATTCAATGATCCCACCCTCCAGGATGGCCGCTATGATGCCCGACTGACCGCCCGTGCGGACGATCTGGAGATCCTATTTCGTGAACACGGCCCCCATCTGCAAGAAAGCCAGATGGGCGCCGATGTTCTGGTGTTACGTCGACGATGATCACGCGGTTTGCGCCGTCTCCAACCGGTTCGCTTCACCTTGGTCATGCGTTTTCGGCGATCACCGCCCATGACGCCGCCCGCGCCGCGGGTGGAACTTTTCTGCTGCGGATCGAGGATCTGGACCAGACCCGCTGCCGGCCGGAATATGAGCAGGGCATCTATGAAGATCTCGACTGGCTTGGCCTGTCATGGGATGGCGACGTCTGGCAACAATCCAAACGGGCGGGGCATTATCAGGCTGCATTGGCTGTTTTGGAGACGTGCGACCTGCTCTTTCCCTGTTCGTGCAGCAGATCGCAGATCCGCGCAGCAGCCCAAGCCCGGGGGCAGATGACATTTGGACCGGATGGCCTGGTCTATCCCGGGACGTGCCAAGATCGCCCCATGGCAGACCGGCGCCCCGGCGACACGCTGAGGCTGAACATGGGGCGGGCCCTGACCACCATCGGGCAGGACCTGCATTTTCCAGAGATGGGTCCTGCACAAACCGGTCATGTCACCGTCGCGCCTACCGCTTTGCTCAAAGAGGTGGGCGATGTTGTCCTGGTGCGTCGCGAGACCGGCGCCGCCGCCTATCATCTGGCCTGTATCTGCGATGATGCGGCGCAAGGCATCACCCACGTGATCCGCGGTCAGGATCTGTTCAAGGCGACGCAGATCCATGTCGTGCTGCAACGTCTTTTGGGATTGCCCACGCCGTTTTATCACCATCATCGATTGATCACCGATACTGCGGGCAAACGACTGGCCAAAAGGGACGATTCAAAAGCGATCGCCAAATATCGGTCCGAGGGCATCTCTCCAGACGAAATTCGCCGGATGATCGGGCTTTGACACAGAACCCCCGGGGGCCAATGGCGTACCGAGACCTAACCGTCAGCCGGTGACATCAGTTCGACCTCCACCCCGCCCTGCACAGCTGTGTAAAAACAGGTGCGCCTGCCCGTATGGCAGGCCGGGCCGGTCTGGCGCACCAACACCAGCAGGCAGTCGCGATCACAATCCAGTCGCATCTCGATAAGTTCCTGAATATGGCCGCTGGTCTCTCCCTTGACCCAAAATGCCTGCCGTGAGCGCGACCAGTAGGTCACACGCCCTGTTTCCAACGTGCGCGCCACGGCCTGTGCGTTCATCCAGGCCATCATCAGCACTTCGTGGCTGGCCGCGTCCTGCGCAATGACCGGGATTAGCCCGACTGCGTCAAAGGTCAGGGTTGCGGGGTCAAAATCCATGGGTCTATCCTTTGATCCAAGCGATGGGCGGCTTATGTCAGCCTTAGATATAAAAGGACAAGGCCATGGGCACCGACAGCGATCTTGTTAAACTTTATTCCGGGCGCATTCTGGCACTGGCCAGCGATATTCCCTTGGTTGGTCGCCTGGACACACCCGACACCACGGCCAAGCGCCGGTCCCCCCTTTGCGGATCGACAGTGACCGTGGATCTATGCCTGGACGGCGACCGGGTGACCGATTTCCGGCAAGAAGTTAAGGCGTGCGCCCTGGGTCAGGCCGCTGCTGCCGTTCTTGCCCAAAACGTCATCGGCCGGACTGAAGCAGAGTTGGTGACCGCACGCGATGCCCTGCGCGCGATGCTCAAAGATGACGGCCCTGTGCCCGCAGCTCCATTCGATGGGTTTGACGTGTTAAAGCCTGCGGTCGGGTTCAAGAATCGCCATGCCTCGATCCTGCTGGCGCTTGAGGCGACGACCGATGCGTTGCAAGCCGTCGGGCAGGCCTCCGCGACACGTTAATTCATACGTAAAACCTGATCTTTAAAGTGCTCGGAAATCTGTCCTAACGGTTCGGGCCCGATCATGCCTCGCGATAGTCGATCTATTGAACCTGACGCGCGTATTGTTACCGCGCTGACCCGCGTTGCGTCCGATATGGGTGCAGACATCGTTGATATTGCGGGCTTTCTGGACGAGGTGGAGCATAAGTCGAACCTTCAGGTGGGATCGCTGCATGTTCTCCAAAGCCGCGCCATCGACATGGTGGACCGCAACAGCGCCGTCAGCATTGCCATCGGGCAGGTCAGCGAAACCAGCGATCAGACACTGAAGACGGTCGAAAATTCCATCGACCGACTGCGCGATACCGCAAACTCATCGGAGGCGGTGGCCAGTTGGGTAGGTGCGGTCGAGGCGCGTATGGGTGAATTGGTGCAGACCCTGGGATCCGTCACCACTACCACGACCGAGATTGCAAAAATCGCCCGCCAGGTGAATATCCTGGCTATCAATGCCAAGATCGAAGCGTCCCGCGCGGGCGATACCGGTCGCGGATTTGCCGTGGTGGCAGAGGCGATCAACGATCTTTCCACCCAGACCGGTCAGGCGGCGCGTCAGATCTCGGACAGTATCAGCGCGCTGACCGATCAGGTCACCGATCTGAAATCCGAAGCTGAAACCGTGGGAGGGACGGCAAAGACAGTGCTGGAAACCTCTGACGATGCGGATCGCGCATTAAACGACATTGCCGACAACGTCCGCGAATCCGCAAAAATCGCCGGGGATATCGAGGTGCAGGCATCGGCGTTACGCACCGCCATCGATACATTTAGCCCTGCCCTGACGGACATTCAGAATGCCACGGTGGAAACCGCCCACGGGATCGAGGATGCACGCAAACGGGTCAACGGGCTGATCGACTTTAGTGAGGCCATCCTGCAGAACAGTGTTCAGCTGGGCGGCACGTCGACAGATACCCCGTTCATTGATCACATCATGGTGCTGGGGCAAACGGTTTGCGATGTTTTCGCCAAGGGGATCGCGAGCGGTCAGATCAGTCGGGAGGCGTTATTCAGCCAGACCTACACCCCGATCCCAGGCACCAATCCACAGCAATTCATGGCGCCGTTCACCGAGTTTGCAGACGCCGTTCTGCCCGCAACGCTGGAAAGTGCCCTGCAATTCGACCGACGTATCGTCTTTTGCGCCGCGGTTGATGTGAATGGCTACCTGCCGACGCATAACCGGAAATTCTCTGCCCCACAGGGGACCGACCCGCACTGGAATGCCAGGCATTGCCGAAACCGCCGTGTGTTTAACGACCGGGTCGGGTTAAAGGCCGGGCAGAGCCAGGAACCCTTTCTGTTACAAACTTATCGCCGTAACATGGGTGGTGGTGAGTTTGTCATCGTCAAGGATCTGTCCACGCCAATCACGGTGGAGGGACAACATTGGGGCGGGCTTCGCCTCGGCTATCGGCTTTAGAGCGTTTGACGAATTACCTGAAACATTACGCATCACGTAACGCGTTGAAATCTACAATTTCAGGCAGTTTTAAGTGATTCAGGTTTTTCGCATGACGCTCTAGCAACGGCGTAGATGGTTGAGCCACCCTTGGATCTGGCGCATATGTTCCAACCAAATAAAAAGCCGCCGCACATCCTGGCAGGGATGGCGGCGGAGGAATGCGGAAGTGATCCAAGGCGCGACCGGGACAGGAAGAAAACCCGGGGGCTCTGGGGACAGGCAGATCAGAGGCACAGCATCATGTTGGGGATAGGATGCACGCGCAGGTCACAGGGTCCGCAGGCAGAAACTCGAAAATCAGGTCAGGCTGGGCAAGTGCAGGGCTGCAATCATCATCACGACAAGGGCCGCTGCACCCAAGGCATCTGAAACCAAGGTGGTATCACGACGGGACAAAAGGGCTTTGATGTCGGCTATCATATCGAACCATCCTTAATATTGGTTTGTTGTTGATTTGTTCCCATTTTTTGGCGCGGCTGTAAAGAACTTTTTAAGAACATATCGGAACAAAAATCTAACCCACTGAAATCAGACGGATCGCTTTGTCCTGTTCCATCAACCAAAGCAGCATGCGCATGGCCTGACCGCGCTCTGTTTTCAGGTCGGGATCCCGGGCTAGAAACGCCCGCGCATCTCGCTGTGCCAAATCCATCAAAGCAGCCTGCCGATCCAGATCAGCAACGCGGAACCTTGGCAGACCGGATTGCGCCGTCCCGATCACGTCGCCTGCCCCGCGTAACGACAGATCTTCCTCGGCGATGCGAAATCCATCCTCCGTTTCACGCAGCACCTCAAGCCGGCGCTGTCCGCTTTCGGTCAGAGGGGCCTGGTACATCAGCAGGCAAGTCGACGCCGCCGAACCGCGCCCCACTCGGCCCCGCAACTGATGCAGTTGCGCCAACCCGAATGTTTCGGCCCGCTCAATCACCATTATCGATGCGTTGGGCACGTTCACCCCCACTTCGATCACCGTCGTGGCAACAAGCAGCGACAATTCCCCCGCAACGAACCGGCCCATCGTGACGTCGCGCTCTGCCGGGGCCATCTGGCCGTGTACAAGACCCACCACATCGTCGCCAAACACCGCCCGCAACCGTTTGAACCGATCTTCTGCGGCGGTCAGATCCACGACTTCGCTTTCCTCGACAAGCGGACAGACCCAATAGGCCTGGCGCCCTTGCGCAATGGCCCGGCGCAAACTTTCCACAACTTCATCCATACGCCCAACCGAGACGAGGGCCGTTTTGACCGGCTGGCGCCCCGGCGGTTTCTCATCCAGAACCGACACGTCCATATCGCCGTGTTGCGCCAGGGCCAGGCTACGCGGGATCGGTGTGGCGGTCATGACCAGCACATCGACCGCCTCCCCCTTTGCGCCCAACTCCATCCGCTGGGCCACGCCAAATCGATGCTGCTCGTCAATGACGGCTAGGCGCAAATCGGCAAAGGCGACATCGCGCTGGAACACGGCATGCGTGCCGACAAGGATCTGAATATCCCCAGCTGCAAGGGCGGCCAGTTTGGCAGCCCGCTCTGACGCCTTGTCACGCCCAGTCAGAACCTCCAACACAACACCAGCCGCTTCGGCCAAGGGGTGCAATCCGTTCAAATGCTGTCGGGCCAGGATCTCCGTCGGGGCCATCAAGACCCCCTGCCCTCCCGCTTCAACCGCCGTCAACAGGGCCAACAAGGCTACCAGCGTCTTACCGGATCCAACATCGCCTTGCAGGAGACGGTTCATCCGAAAGGGCTGCGCCATATCAGCCACGATTTCGTCAGTCGCCCGTCGCTGCGCGCCTGTGGGGTCAAAATCGAGCGCATCCAATACATTCTGGCGCAAAATCCCGGCTCCCTCGGATCGCTGCCCAGGGATCTTGCGCTGTTGTGCCCGCGCCAAGGCGAGCGTGGTCTGATGCGCCAAAAGCTCGTCATAGGCCAGTCGTCGCCGCGCAGCGCTATCGGGCGACAGATCATCCGGACCCGCCGGCAGATGCACCGCCTGCACGGCATCGTGCCAATCGGGCCATCCTTCCCGCGCGACCAGAGGCGGATCGATCCATTCCGCCAGTTCCGGAACACGCGCCACAGAACCCGCTGTGACCCGCCCGATGGTGCGCTGGGTCACACCGGCGGTCAGCGGATAGATCGGTTCAAATGCTGGGATCTGGTCCGCCTCCTCTGGCCGCAAGATGTGATCTGGATGCACCATCTGGGCGACGCCATCGAAAAGCTCAACTTTGCCAGAGACGATCCGCTCTTGCCCCGTCGGCAATTGCTGCTGCACATATTCGGGCCGCGCGTGGAAAAACACGATGGCAAAGGTGGTTTGGGCATCCTCGACCGTCACCCGGTAGGGGCCGCCGCGTCGGGTTGGCGCCCGGTGCAACCCCACGCGCACCTTGACCGTGACAGTCATTGGCGGTGAGACATCCCGCACCGACATGCGCAACGAGCGATCAACCCCTGCATAGGGCAGCACGAACAGGGCATCGCGCGGTCGGTGAATGTCGAGACCGGCCAGGTTTTGGGACGTCTTCTTGCCAACACCGTCCAGCGTTTCCAAATCGGCAAACAGAGGAAACAGAACCGATGGCCGGGTGCTCATTCCCCGGTCGGCAAAGCGTTGATCAGGGTCAGCCAGCCATCTTCATCAAGGGTCTCAACGCCAAGCTCCGCCGCCTTTTTGGCTTTGGATCCTGCACCGGGACCCGCCACAAGGATATCTGTCTTGGCCGAAACCGACCCCGACACCTTCGCGCCAAGCGCTTCGGCTCGCGCTTTGGCCTCGGCCCGCGTCATCTTTTCCAAAGTGCCGGTGAACACGACGACCTTTCCGGCGACCGGGCTGTCAGATTGCGCAAGCGCCGCGATGGGTTGGATATCGAGATGGGCAATCAGCCGGTCGATGGAGGCGCGTTCCGCCTCCTGCGTCAGGCTGGTGACAAGTGATCCGGCCATGACCGCGCCAACGCCATCAATCCCTAACAAATCGTCCCAGGCCGTGCCTTCCAACGGCGCGGCGGCGGCAACCGCGTCGCTGAGATGCTCCCAATCACCGTAGTGGCGGGCCAACAATGCCGACGCGCTTTCGCCGACATGGCGCAACCCCAAGGCAAAAATCATGCGGTTCAAGGGAATTTGTCGTCTATCATCAATGGCGTTGAAAAGGTTGGCAGCACTCTTCTCACCCCACCCGTCGCGATTTTTGAGCTGCTGAAGCCCATCGCTGTAGCGCTCTCGCAGGGTAAAAATATCTGCGGGCTCCTTGATCCAACCATCGCTGTGAAATTGCTCAACCTGCTTTACGCCCAGACCTTCGATGTCAAAAGCAGCACGTGAGACAAAATGTTTCAACTTTTCAACGGCCTGAGCCGGGCAAATGAGCCCGCCCGAACAGCGCCGTACGGCGTCGCCCTCCTCCCGGCGCGCTTCCGATCCGCATTCCGGGCAGAGGGTGGGAAAGTCATAGGTCACGGCATCAGTCGGGCGTTGGGACAGATCGACATCGGCGATCTTTGGGATTACATCGCCTGCGCGATACACCTGAACCAGATCCCCGGCGCGAATGTCGCGGCCATCACGGATCATGCCGCCTTTGGCGTCACGACCTGCGATGTAGTCTTCGTTGTGCAAAGTGGCGTTCGACACAACGACCCCCCCCACTGTCACGGGCACCAGACGGGCCACGGGGCTCAACGCGCCGGTTCGGCCTACCTGAATCTCGATCCGTTCCAAGCGCGTCCAGGCCAATTCAGCGGGAAACTTATGGGCAATGGCCCAACGGGGCGTGGTTGAGCGATATCCCAGTCTGCCCTGGAGCGTCAGATCGTTCACCTTGTAGACTACACCGTCGATGTCATAGCCCAATTCGGCCCGGTCAGCCTCGATCCGGTGGTAATGGGCCAGGATTGCATCCGGTGTGTCACAGATTTGGGTCAGCGGGTTGGTGGAAAACCCCAGTTCGGACAAGCGTTCAATGGCGGCGAATTGGGTGTCGGCCAGGGGTGCCGATGTTACGCCCCACGCATAGGCAAAAAACCGGAGCGGGCGCGCGCGGGTGACAGAGGCATCCAACTGACGAAGCGATCCGGCAGCCGCATTGCGGGGATTGGCAAAAGTCTTCGCCCCAGCTCGGGACTGTCTTTCATTCAAAGACGCAAAATCGGCATGGCTCATGTAAACCTCACCCCGGACCTCTAGCAGGTCGGGCGCATCCGTGAGCGTTTCGGGGATATCAGCCACCGTTCTGGCATTTGCAGTGACATTTTCCCCGACACTGCCGTCACCACGGGTCGCGGCCTGTACCAGCACGCCGTATTCGTATCTGAGAGCAAGTGATAAGCCGTCGATCTTTGGCTCAGCGGTATAGGATAAGGACTGATCCTCGGGCCAACCAAGATATTTCCGGATCGATTGATCAAACTCGGTCACATCCGCCTCGTCAAAGGCGTTTCCCAACGACAGCATGCGCTGTTCGTGCGTGACCTTGCCAAACCCCTCGGCGGGGGCGGCACCGATCTGATCGGTCGGGCTGTCGGCACATTTCAAATCAGGGAAACGGTCCTCGATCGCGGCATTGCGGCGTTTGAATGCGTCGTAATCGGCGTCGGTAAGTTCAGGCGCATCGTCGCGGTGATACGCAGCATTAGCCTGGGTCAAAACGTCGGAAAGGCGGGCAATCTCTGCCTTGGCCTCATCTTCGGTCAATTGATCTATCGGCTTTGCATCCACCTGACGGCCCCTCCCTCACCGGGTCCAGTGATATTGTCGCATCTGGTGAAGGTCCAGAGGAAGGAACAATGCACACAAATATGGCGATATCGATTGAGAGGGCGATATCATGTGACTGACACGAAAACGGGGGCACATGGCCCCCGGCTGTCACGATCTTGGAAAAGGACTATGCTCCGATTGCAACGTTCGGCGGCTGCATTGCGTCCGGCTCAGGATCGCGCAGAACGTAGCCTCGCCCCCAAACCGTTTCGATATAGTTTTCCCCGTTGGTGGCCTTGCTGAGCTTTTTGCGAAGTTTGCAGATGAAGACATCGATGATCTTCAACTCAGGCTCATCCATCCCTCCATAAAGATGGTTGAGGAACATTTCCTTGGTCAGTGTCGTGCCTTTGCGCAGCGACAATAGTTCCAGCATCTGGTATTCCTTGCCGGTCAAGTGCACGGCGCGACCCGCTACGCTGACCGTCTTGGCATCAAGATTGACGGAGATGTGGCCGGTATCGATGACGGACTGGGCGTGCCCTTTGGATCGACGGATGATGGCATGGATGCGCGCCACCAATTCCTCTCGATGGAACGGCTTTGTCAGATAGTCATCAGCTCCGAACCCAAAGCCCTTGATCTTGTTTTCGGTGTCATCGGCGCCCGACAGGATCAGAATTGGCGTATCAATGCGTGACAAGCGCAGTTGTCGAAGGACCTCGTGTCCCGTCATGTCTGGCAGGTTCAAATCCAGCAAGATTAGATCGTAATCATAGAGCTTGGCCAGATCTATACCTTCCTCACCCAGATCAGTTGTATACACATTCAGATTGGCATGGGTCAGCATCATTTCGATGCTTTTGGCAGTCGTCGGATCGTCTTCTACCAGTAAAACGCGCATTCAACTTGCTCCGGTTCGGTCTATCTTCGTCGTTACCATTGCTCACAATAGTTAACTCCTCGTTACTTATCGTAGCGCCAAGCTCGCACATCTCAAAGTTGTCTGACCAATTGACAGACAATAACCGTGAAAAAGTCGTGAAATCGGGCACCGGCTATCGATAACGCTGAAGAGTTGTTGCCTTCAAGGCGGCCTCGCCGTGCTGTTGCACCGCGCAGATCCAACTGTCAAACTCTTCTTGTGACAAAGAATACCGCTCCATCGCTTCTTTTTGACCGATCAGACCATACATAACCGCGCGCACAACTGTTGCCTTGCGGCTGGCGACCCAGCGCCGGGTTTGTACGGGCGGTAGATCGGCGCGGGTCAAAACCGTGCCATCTGGCAACGTAACGGCTCGCGGTCCGTCCACTTTTTTGATAAACATCGTTCTGGCCTCGTTTGATCACAAGACGACCATCGCGGGGCACGCTTAAGAACACATGAAGTCCGATCTGCCGTTTGTGTCGGATTTTCTTATATTTTCTCCAGATTGGGAGGCAGTTTCGATGGCACGCGATCACCGTGACACAGGGTTGAACTCCCTGGGTTTCGCCAAACCCAAACAGGACACACGCGTCGTGGTCGCGATGTCCGGTGGGGTGGACAGTTCTGTTGTCGCGGCAGAACTGGCCACTCAAGGCTACGATGTGGTGGGCGTGACCTTGCAACTCTATGACCACGGCGCCGCCCTGGCGAAAAAGGGGGCGTGCTGCGCCGGTCGCGACATCCACGATGCACGCCGTGTGGCGGAGGCAATGGGATTTCCGCACTATGTCTTGGATTACGAGAACACATTCCGGGAAGCCGTGATTGACGAATTCGCCGAAAGCTATCTGACAGGCGCCACACCTGTACCGTGTATTCGATGCAACGAACGCGTAAAATTTAAGGATCTGTTGGAAACTGCCAAGGATCTTGATGCTGATTGCATGGCAACCGGACACTATATCCAACGAAAAATCGGAGCAGCTGGCCCGGAATTACACATGGCGGCTGATTCATTGCGGGATCAGTCCTATTTCTTATTTTCCACGACGGCTGATCAATTGGCGTATCTGCGGTTTCCCTTAGGGCACTTAAAGAGCAAAGAGGAGACCCGGGCATTGGCAGCCAAACATGACCTGATCGTTGCGGATAAACCGGACAGTCAGGACATTTGTTTTGTGCCAGACGGTAATTACGCCAGCGTGATCGAAAAGCTGCGCCCCGGCGCCGGGGAACCTGGTGATATCGTGGATCAGTCCGGCACCGTGCTGGGGCAACATCATGGCGTGATCCATTACACGATCGGGCAACGCCGGGGGCTGGGCATCGGTGGCCTCGCCGATCCGCTCTATGTGGTCAAATTGGACCCGGATGCCCGTCAGGTCATCGTCGGCCCAAAAGATGCGCTGGCGACCCGCATCGTACCCATTCGGGAGATCAACTGGCTTGGCGACCGGCCCCTGACGTCGGGGGATGCATTGCCAATCGCCGTCAAGATCCGGTCGACCCGGCCGCCCCGGGAGGCGATCCTGCGCCCAGGGGCGGATGGTCTGGCCACGGTTGAATTACTATCACCCGAGGAAGGTGTCTCCCCCGGCCAGGCCTGCGTGTTCTACGATCCCAACAGCACGCGCGTTCTGGGTGGCGGATGGATCTGGCGCGGCTAAACCGCCGCGCCAGCCCCCGTCAGTCCCCCAATGCGATTCCTTCTCGGCGCGGATCCGCCCCGCCCTGCAGCCCGTCGCCCACCGCAATGGCGTGCAGGCCGGAATTCAGATCGCGGACATTCACTTCGAACCCCGCAGCGGTCAATGTATCTTCCAGATCCGTTGCCGCAGTTCCAACCTCCAAGTCATAGGTGCCAAAGCGGTTCACAAGATGCGGCAAGCTCACCGCCTGCTGCACATCCATGCCCCAATCGAGATGGGCAATGATCGTCTTGGCGACATACCCGATGATCCGGCTGCCGCCAGGAGAGCCCACCACCAGAACCGGGGCACCGTCTTTCAAAACGATGGTCGGCGCCATGGATGACCGCGGTCGCTTGCCCGGCGCCACGCGATTGGCAATCGGCACGCCCTCCTCGTGACTGGCAAACGAGAAATCCGTCAATTCGTTATTCAACAGAAATCCGCGAACCATGAGACGGGAGCCAAAGCCGTTCTCGATCGTTGTCGTCATGCTCAGCGCGTTGCCTTCAGCATCCACGATGGAAATATGGGAAGTTGATGGAAATTCGATGCTGCGATCATCCGCCCAGTTCAATGCGTGATCAAAAGCCGGGTTTCCGGCCGAAACCTCGGCCAACGCGGCCTCACCCGCCAATAACGCACCCCGTTCCGCCAAATAATCCGGCGCGACCAATCCCTGGACCGGCACCGGGACAAAGTCGCTGTCGGCCATGTAGCGGCCACGATCCGCAAAGGCCAAACGCGACGCATCCCCGATCAACCGCCAGCTTTCCGGGCTCTGCGCGCCCAAGGAGGCAAGGTCATACCCCTCCATCATGCCCAGGATCTGGCCCACCGTCAGCGCGCCTGAAGACGGCGGCCCCATCCCGCAGACATCATGGGCGCGATATTCCACACAAACCGCCGACCGCTCCTTGACGCTGTAAATCGCCAAATCCGTCTCGGTCAGCACACCCGGATTGCCGTCGGCCCCCTGGACCGTGGCCACGATGTCCGATGCAATTTCTCCGGTGTAAAAAGCGCTGGCTCCATCGACCGCAATTGATTGCAACGTGGCACTGTATTCCGCATTCACCAGCATGTCGCCTGCGGCCAAGGGCGTGCCGCCGGGTAGAAAATAGTCGGCTGTGCTAGCAAAGCGTGACAGCCGCTCGGCATCATCGGCGATCAACCCTGCCAGACGCGGCGAGACGGCAAATCCATCCTCCGCCAGGGTAATGGCGTCATTGAACAAACCGTCCCAGGGTTGGTTGCCCCATTTCTCATGGGCCATTTGCATCAAAGCAGGTGTACCGGGTGTCCCGACGGACCGCCCCCCGACGACCGCATCGAAAAAGGCTAGGGGTTCGCCAGCATCATCCTGAAAAAGCCGCGGCGTCGCGGCCAATGGCGCCGTTTCGCGCCCATCCAGCGTGGTCACCGATCCGCTTTCCGCATCATACCACACCAGAAATGCGCCACCGCCCAAGCCGGAGGATTGCGGCTCGACCAACCCAAGCACGGCCTGTACGGCCACCATCGCATCGGCGGCAGTTCCGCCTGCATCCAGCACCTTGGCCCCGGCCTCCACCGCCAGCGGATTGGCAGCAGCCACCATCCAGGTGCTGGCTTCAACCGGCGCGCCCGCCTCTTTCGCGGCAAGTGCCGCCAAGGCCCCATTGGTCAGGCCGGTAAAACCGGTTTCGGTGGTGGCTTCAGGCGCGGTAGCATCCGCAGCGTCCTGGGCCCAGGCGGGTAAAACCGCCAAAAGTGCGATCAACGAAAGATGCGTGCTGAGAGGGATCCGAGGCATTTCGCCATTCTCCTGTCGGTGGTTAACCCTGCGGAACCTAGCACATTGAATGCCGGTGTCTTCCCCGTGTTACCACCCATCACCCGGATGGATGAAACGCTGCATATACCACAATCAATCTGACGCGATCACGCGCAAAACGGCATCGGCCGCGCGATCTCCGGGGGCCGGACCACCGCGCCCCAACGCCGTCATGGTGGCAATCATGGCGTCTTGCTGCGACCGGGGCTGATCCAACACCGAAAGGATAGCAGGTGCGATCAATTCGGGCTGGCACCGCGCCCCGATGAATTCCGGCACAACCCGCGTTTCTGAGACCAGATTGACCAGCGTTACGGTATCAACGATCAGCATCCGGGAAATGATCTGGCGGCTCAACCAGTTCATATCATAGGCGATTACCATGGGCGTACCAGCCGCAGCCAGTTCAAGGGAGACAGTCCCCGACGCGGCCAATGCAACATCAGCAGCGGCGAAGGCTGCCCGCTTCAACCTCGGCCCTTTGTCAGGATCCAAAACCAGCGGATCACCTGGCCAGTCAGCGACAAGGTCGCGTACCGTTTCGGCTTGGGCCCGAACTGTCGGCACGATCACGCGGGCACCGGGACGGGCAGCAATCACGCGGGCCAAGCTCTGCCCAAAGGTCGGGGCAAGCCGGGTCACCTCCCCCTGGCGGGACCCAGGCAAGGCCAGGATCACCGGCCCCTCCGCCCCAAGGTCCGCCCGAAAGGCCGCAATCTCCGCTGCGGTGGCGATGGGTTCAGCGACAACGGGATGCCCGACGAAATCACATCCCATCCCCGCGGCTTCCATATAGGGTGGCTCAAACGGAAAAAGCGCCAGAACATGGTCGATCACGCGCGCCATTTTCACCGCCCGGCCCGGACGCCAGGCCCAGACCGTCGGCGCCACGCAATGGATGGTCTTCTGGGAAGGCCACGCCGCTTTCACAAGCTTTGCGACGCGCAGTGAAAAATCGGGGCTATCGATGGTGATCATCGCATCGGGTGCTGCGGCCAGAACCGCATCCGCCGTCTGCCGAATCCGCCGCTTGAGATGGAAATACTTGGGCAAAACCTCTGCGATCCCCATGACCGACAGGTCCTGCATCGGGAACAGGCTATTCAGCCCCTGTCCCTCCATGCCAGAGCCTCCAACACCGATGAACGAAATATCGGGCACTTGCTGCCTCAATCCAGCCATGACAGCCGCACCCAACATGTCGCCCGATGGCTCACCCGCGATGATGAACACCTTCATGGTGCGCTCTGCCTTGCCCATAGGAACAGCCCGTCAGTATCACAGCGTTGGATCACCGTGTCTCGGTCCAGGACGATCACCCCCCCTGCCTCGATCACCAGACCACGCAGTCCCAAAGCCGCGACTCGCTCAACAGTCTCCCGCCCGATGGTGGGCAAATCAACCCGTCGGTCCTGGTCCGGCTTCGGTCCCTTGTAGAACAGCCCCCGTTGCAGCAGCGCCTTCAGGGCAGGCTGGGCGGGCATGGTCGCTGAAAGCGCCGGGGCCGACCCTGCCTGCAAAGACTGCAACATCCAATTGGTGCCCGGCAGGGCCTCCACCGCAAGGGCCTGACAGTCTGCAATCACACAGGATTGCCCCAGATCCGCCACACCCATCGCGGCCACAATCGCGGCACCACGCGCAGCATTGACACCGTCACGGTCATTTGGACCCGCAACCGTCGGCACTCCAGGTCCCAACAATAGATCCGGCGCCACATCCTGAACTCCCAGCACGCGCAGACCCGCCCGTTCGAACAAACCCAGAATTACCCGAAGCGCGCCATCGTCGCCGGCCCGCAGCGCCGCACCGATCTGCTCCATCAGAGGACGCGTCGCATCATCGATCATGTCCATCTCGATGGCAGGACGAGACACAGCACCGGCAAAACAGACCTCCCGCGCCCCGATCCGGCCCAGCTCCGCCAAAAGGCTGCCCAATCGTTCGATCCGAAACCGCCGCACAGGCACATCGATATCCAGATCGACCGGCACACCGTCCAGGGCATAAACCCGGACCGACCGGCCAGAATCAAAGACCTGCCGCGCCACAATTCCGGGTAACGCGCCCGCTCCGGCAATCAGGACGATCATCGCGCTATTCCGGTGTCAAAAAACTGCGATCACTATCGCCCAGCACAAAGGCCACGATCTCCCGCACATAATCACTGGAGGTCTCATCCCCCAAACGGCGGGCGCGGTCCTGAAACGCGCCCTCTCCCTGGGCCAACATCTGATAGGCGGCGCGCAAGGCCGTGATATCGACACGCGCCACGCCCCGACGCTTCAACCCGACAAGGTTCAACCCGTCCAGACGGCCCCGCGGCGCCTGAACCAACCCATGGGGAATGACATCATTGGTCACCATCGTGACCGCGCCGATGATCGCGCCGCGCCCCACCCGCACCCATTGATGGATACCGGACAAACCGCCAACGATCACCTCATCCTCGATCACGCAATGGCCAGCCACGGCAGAGTTGTTGACCAAGATCACCCTATCGCCGATCCGGGCATCATGGGCGACATGGCAGCCCGCCATGAATAGGCCGTCATCCCCGATCCGGGTGACACCCCCGCCCGCCGCAGTGCCGGTATTCATCGTCACATGCTCCCGGATCCGGTTGCGTGCGCCAATGATCAACTGCGTGCTCTCTCCCTTGAACTTCATGTCCTGCGGGATCTCGCCGATCACCGCGAACGGAAAGATCGTCGATCTCTCGCCGATCTCGGTCTGTCCGCTGATCACCGCATGGGATTTCACCGCCACGTCGCGCCCCACCGCAACATCGGCCCCGATCACGCAAAACGGGCCAATGCTGGCACCCGCGGCGATCCTGGCGCCCTCTTCGACAATCGCACTCGGATGCACATCTGCGCTGGGATCGATGGCCATGGGTTACCCCTGTTCTTGCTGGGACAGGTCCAACATTGCGGTAAAGGCCGCTTCGGCCGCAACCTCATTTCCGACCATACCCTTGCCCGAAAATTTCCAGACCTTGGATCCGCTGCGCGTCACGCTGACATGCAATTCCAGAACATCGCCGGGCGCGACCTTACGCCGAAACTTGGCCCCCTCAATGGCCATGAAATACACCAACATGTTCTTGTCGACCATATCCATGGTGATCCCGGCCATCACGGCAGCGGTCTGGGCCATGGCCTCGATGATCGTGACGCCGGGCATGATCGGCGCGCCGGGAAAGTGACCTTGAAAATGCGGCTCGTTGAAGGTGACGTTCTTGATCCCCACCGCGCTCTCGCCCGGGATGATATCCTTGACATGGTCGATCAACAAAAAGGGATACCGGTGCGGGATCAATCGTTGGATCAGGTTGATGTCTGCCGCCTGTGGCTTTTCTTGGTCTGACATCGGATTTCCCTTCTTTACTGAACTCTTCTTTTTGGCGGGGTGTTCGCTTTCGGCGCGCCCGGTGCAGAGCTCACTCTGACCGGGGTGCCTCTTCCGGCACGGCATCCGGGAGCACGGTCGGAGCGCTCCCATCGCCCAGTTCCGCATTCATACGCTTGATCGCGATATCCGTAATATCGATTTTGTTGACCGTCAGAAAGACCGAGTCGCGGTCGATGATCGCCACCGCTCCGGCCTCCTCGACAATCACCGAGAGTATTGGCAATGCCGTATCGGCAAATGTAGTCCGGGCCACGTCGCCCTGTCGTTGTAGCGCCACTGTCTTGCTGTCCTGACGGCGCCTCAGATCGGTGACCTTTTCATCGAAACGATCCGCCAGAACCCGAAATTCCGCCGGATCCATCTGCTTGCGCCGCTCGGTCAGGTCCTGCTCTTCGGCGGCAAGTTCGGTTTCGATCTGCCGGTTTTCAATGGCGAGCTGCTGCGAGGCTGCCACAAGATCGGCCTGAACCCGGCGACCATAATCCGTTTCCTGGAACAGCCGATCCTGATCGATGGTCAGGATCGGACTTTGCGGGACCTCGACGCTCTCCCCCATTTCCAAGGACAACTCGCCCACCCCAAACAGCCCCTGGGCACTGGCCGACCCTGTCAGCATGGTACCGGCCAGCAGGGCAAATGCCCACCGCATCAGAAGCGGGTCGACACCGTCAGATCGAACGGCCGCTCTTCATCGCCATCCTCGCTGCTAAGCACCTCGGCAAAGTTGAAGCGCAGCGGCCCAAGGGGCGTATCCCAAAAGATCGAAATACCGATAGATTGACGCAGTGCAAAATCGTCGTCGATCTGGAAATTCCCATCCGGCCCGCCATTGGTGTTGTCGAGGCTCCAGACGGATCCTGCATCATAGAAGACGCCGCCCGAAATGCCGTATTCCTCCGGCAATCCCAGCGGGAAATCGGCCTCCAACCGTAGCACAGCAAACATGTTGCCGCCCAAGGCATCTTCATTGGTGACATTAAGATCACGCGGACCAAGGCCATTGGCCTCGAACCCGCGGATTTTGTTGTTCAACGTGAACCGGTCCAGGACCGTCGATCCACCGGTCTGGAAATTGACGGCGCCACCTTCCAGTTCGGCACGCAAGGTGACCTCTTCGTTCAGAACCTTGGTCTCGGCAGATGCCAGCGCGGTCGTCCGGATATAACTGAAGTCATCCCCAAATCCGAAATCCTGGTTGAACCGGAACAGGACGCCAGCATTGGGGTTCAAACCCCTGTTGCGGCTGTCATAGGTATAGGAATAGCCCAGCGTGACCGTTGTGCGGCTTCCTTCCTCACCACGAAGAACAGCCGATGAGCCGGTATCGGCCGGATCATCATCATCCTCCGGAAAGCCAAGATCGACGTCAAACAGCTCGCGGTAAAGGATGCCGCCACGTACGCCAAACCGGCTCCGCTCGCTGATCGGGAACTGGAAGCCCGGGCGAAGCTCGCCCCGACGGGTGGAGAACCGCGAATTCTCATTCGCAGTTTGCCGGTACAGCGCCGAAAAGGTGAAAGCCACATCCCGCCCCAGGAACGCCGGTTCGGTGAAATTCAGGCGCAGCGCCTCTGCATCTTCGGTCGTGTTGAATTCAAAGTTGATCCGCTGGCCCCGTCCCAAAAAGTTCGTGTCAGAGAAAGAAAAGGTCAGACCAAACCCGGAATTGCTGCCAAAACTGGCGCCGAAACCCAGGGAGCCGGTATTGGTTTCTTCAACATCCACGTCCACGATGACCCGGTCGGGCGAACTGCCTTCGCGGGCCTGAACATCGGCATTCTCGAAGAACCCCAATGCTCGGATACGGGAGGCACTTTCGCGAATCTCGCGCGGGTTGAACGGGTCCCCTTCAACAACATCGAACTGGCGGCGCACCACACGGTCCAGCGTGGTCGTGTTTCCTTCGATATCGATCCGCTCGACAAACACGCGCGGTCCGCGGCTCAGTGCAAATTCGATATCAAGCGTCAGATCGCGATCATTGCGAGTGATGCGGGGCTCAACCCTCACGAAATTCTCGCCCTGGCGCACGGCCACCCGTTCCAACCGGGCAATCGCATTCTCGATCACCGCGGGGTTATAGTTGGCCCCGTTGCGGATCCGGATCTCGTTGGCGAATTCGTCAGGGTCAATCGTGTCGATGCTGCTGCTGACACTGATATCGCCGAACTTGAACTGCTGGCCTTCGCGCACATTGAACGTGACAACAAAACCACTGCGGTTCCGGTCCAACTCCGATGTGACGGACAGTGTTTGGAAGTCGACGTAACCGCGGCTCAGGTAGAAGTCGCGCAAGACTTGCTTGTCGAATTCGATACGGTCTTCAACCAGCGTGTCGCGCTGCACGATCTGTCGGAAGATACCGGCCTGTTTGGTCTCCAGCACCCGCCGCAGACGACTGTCAGAGAATTGACGGTTGCCGACAAAGGAAAGTCTTTCAATCTCAACCACGCGTCCTTCGGTGATTTCGAACACCAGGTCGACACGGTTGTCGCTTCGCCGAATGATCTTGGGGGCCACAGTTGCGGCCAACCGTCCGCCCTGCCGATAAGCCTCTGTGATGGCAGCGGCATCAGCTTCGGCCTGACTTGGGCTATACACCCGGCGCGAGGTCGAGCTGACAACGGTGGTCAGATCCTCATCGCTCAGGCGGCGATTGCCCTCAAACGCGATGCGGTTGATCGTCGGAAATTCGCGCACCTCAATCACCAGCGTGCGACCGCGCGGCACGATCTCGACCGTTTCAAACAATCCACTGTTCTGGATATTTTGAAGGGCGGCGTTCAACTGGCCCGCTGACACTGCCTCGCCCCGGGCGATTCCGGCCTGATTGAGAATGGTCGAACTGTCGACCCGCTGGTTCCCGCGCACTTCGACATTATTAAACGAAAATGTCTGCGTTTGCGCCAATGTCGGCACAAAACCCACTGATCCGATAAGGAAAATAACCGTTAAGAGGCGAAGCGCCCGCGTCAGCAAACCACCCCAACCCTGCGATCCACTTACCATTCCACCTGCCCCTAAACCGCCGTTTATTTGTTGCGATAGTGTTATCGGGAATGTTGTGGAGTGTCAAAAGCCTACACGATGTGGTGTGGCACTTTTATTGGGTGACAAGCGAACCCACAAAAGCGCCACCCATAAGGGCGGTCGCAATGGTAGCGACGTAAAGCAACCGATCCGAGTTGAGAGCCAGCAAAAGCAGAACGCTGTTATATCCGACAGCCTGTGTTTTCATGATCAGACACCAATATTTCGTTCCTGTAAAATATCGGTGCAATATGTCGAAATTGGGGCGACTGTCAGATGATGCTGAGCCATCGGCAAAAGACATCATTGCCCAGGGCGAAAACCATCAATGACAGCAACAAAACCAACCCGGTTCCCATGAGAACCCGCAAGGCTCCATCTGGCGGAGGGCGCCGAAAGACGGCTTCATAGGCGTGAAACACAAGGTGACCGCCATCCAAAACGGGGATCGGAAACAGGTTCATCAATCCGACCGCGGTCGATAGAATTGCGATGAAGCTGATGAACTCCACAAGGCCCTGGCTGGCCGTCGCACCCGAAGTCTTTGCAATGGTGATGGGTCCGCTCAGGTTGCAGGTGGAAATGGCCCCGCGCACCAGATGGTAAAGCCCGGAGAGGGAATTGGTCACAACACCCACAGTGCGCTCCACGCCATAGGTAACGACGGTCCACGGGCCGGGTGTCTCGTTGATGGGCGTGATGAACGGGGCACCGTACATCCCGATCAACCACATGTTTTCAAAGCCATCCTCGGTCGGTTGATCGCTCTGACGGGGGCGCAGTGTGAAATCCATCAGCTTCCCGTCGCGCCACACCTCCAAAAGCAAAGCCCGGCCATCCGAGTTTCTGACGATCTCCTGCATCTGCGAGAAGGCGACAATCGGCATCCCGTCGATCTTGGTGATGACATCGTTCTTGATCAGCCCGGCATCCATGGCAGCGGAGATCGGGTGAATACCGGCCGCAATGGGCGGATAGGGATGCGGACCCTCCACCACGGTCGTCGCACCATCCCGTTCAATCGTATATTCGGTCAGTTGGTCATCGGGGATCTCTCGGGAGGCCAGAATAAACTCCTCGAAACTGGCAACGGGTTCGCCATTCACCGCCGTGACCTGATCCCCGGGCTGCAAACCGCTGGCCACTTCGGGCAGTGGCAGAACGGAGTCGATCGTGAACGGCTCCTTCGGAATACCTGTTGACAGGATCAGCAGGCCAAAAACGATGATCGACATGATGAAATTAAAGATCGGACCGGCCGCCACAGTGGCCGCCCGGGCCCAAAGGGGCGCGCCATGCATGGTGCGGCGCCGTGCGGCGGCATCCATCTGCTCCATCTGCGCGCCGTCCTTGCCGCTCGCCGCGTCGGCATCGCCAAGAAATTTCACAAAACCACCCAGGGGTAAGGCCGCGAGTTGCCATTTGGTGCCCCGTTTGTCATGCCGCGACCAGACCACTGGCCCAAACCCGAGCGAGAACACTTCCGCATGGATCCCGCACCAGCGTCCCACGATGTAGTGGCCGTATTCATGCACCGCGACGATCACGCTCAGTGCAATCACAAAGGCCGCAATCACCCAGAAAAACCCACCAAATGCCGCGGTCAAACCGGCAATATCCATATTAATGCGCCTCGTTTCGTTGTGCGATGGCCTCAGCCGCCCTAGAGCGTGCTACTTGGTCCGCCTGGTGTACGGTATCAAGGTTAACTCTGTCACAATGAAGAGCATTGTCGGCATTCATCGCGTCAAGCACCCGTTCGACCACCGGTGCCATGTCGGTGAATCGAAGCTGCCCGGCAATGAACCCGTCCAACGCGACCTCCTTGGCGGCGTTGAAGACCGCACCCGACAAGCCGCCGATTTCCATAACGTGGCGGGCCAGGCGCAGGGCGGGCCAACGTTGCTCGTCTGGGGGACGAAAGGTCAGCGTCGCAATTTGCGCCAGATCCAGCCGCGCCACAGGCAGATGCCGACGGTCCGGCCAATGCAGCGCATACCCGATGGCGTGGCGCATATCCGGCGGGCCGATATGGGCCATCAACGCCCCATCGCGGAACCCAACCATGGCGTGGATCAAGGATTCAGGGTGAACGATGACCTCGATCTTGCTAGGCGAAATCCCGAAAAACTCCTTGGTCTCAATGAGTTCTAGGGACTTGTTAAACATAGAGGCAGAATCGATCGTGATCCGCTGACCCATATCCCAGTTCGGATGGCTGGAGGCCTCCGCCAGGGTTGCATCGGCCAGACGTTCAATCGGCCAATCACGAAACGCGCCGCCTGACGCCGTGATGACAATGCGTTCGACGGCGCTGATATCCTCACCGACCAATCCCTGAAAAACTGCGGAATGCTCACTATCCACCGGCAGGATCGTTGCGCCATGGGCTCGCGCTGTCGACATCAGCAGCGGACCGGCCGTCACCAGGCTCTCCTTGTTGGCCAGCGCCAGCGTGGTGCCATGGGCCAAGGCGGCCAAACCAGGCGGAAACCCGGCAGCCCCCACAATGGCAGACATGGTCCAATCCACAGGCCGCTGTGCCGCCTCGATCAGCGCGGCGCGCCCGGCAGCCACCGCAATGCCGGTCCCTGATAAAAGATCCACAAGCTGCTGATAACATTCGGGATAACAGGTGACCGCTATATCGGCGCGCAGCTGCTTTGCTTGCTCGGCCAGCCGGGTCACGTTCCGCCCGCCCGTCAGTGCCACCACGTCATAGATGCCTGGATCACGCGCGATCAGATCAACCGTATTTTCGCCAATCGACCCCGTTGAGCCCAGGATTGTCACCCGCCTCATATGCGGACCTCGGGGACATCCACGACCAAAGCGGTCAGCAACATGAACAACGCCGCCCCCAACAAACCGTCAAACCGGTCGAACAAACCACCATGGCCCGGGATCAAGGTCGAACTGTCCTTGACCCCGACCCTGCGTTTCAACGCGCTTTCGGCAATGTCGCCCATCTGGGACGAAAAACTCAGCAGCATCGAAATCCAGATCAGATCGCGCCCGGCATTGGTGAAGCTCAAAAACAGCAGACCAACCAGACCGGCCCCGACCCAACCGAAGACAATGCCGGACCAGGTCTTTTTCGGGCTGATCCGCGGCCAGAATTTCGGCCCGCCAATGATCCGACCGGCAAAATAGCCCGCCACATCAGTCACCACAACGACGATGACCAACCAAAACAGCCAGGTCCCGCCATGGGTGTCGCGAAACGTCACCAGCCCCCAGCCCGCTGTCACGATGGCCAGGGCAAACAGGAAAAAGGTCAACCGCTCCTTGGGCAGCGCCAAGGCTCCCAGGATCGCAGGTACGAACAGCAAGGACAGATAAGCCCCACCGCCAACCTCCAACAGCCCGGACAGCACGCTTGCCGTCAACGCCGCCAGAAGCATCGAAAACGGCGCCTCATCCACGCGGATCATCCGCGCCAGTTCCCAAACCATCACGGCGGTGACAAAAACGGTGAGCATCTCGAACCAGATGCCCCCCAACCGGATCGCGACGATGCCAACCACCACCATGGCGATGCCCCAGATCAAACGCTCCGACAGGTCATGCCAGCGCGGATTGACCTCAGGCACGCACAGCCCCAAAACGGCGGTCACGCGCACCATATCCGCTCAGCACATCAGCAAAGCAGTCGGCGGTGAAATCGGGCCAGAGCGTATCGATGAATTCATATTCGGCATAGGCCGACTGCCACAGCAAGAAGTTGCTGATGCGGGCCTCACCACTGGTGCGGATGACCAGATCGGGATCCGGCAGCATGCAGGTATCCAGATAACTGGCCAGGGTCGATGCATCCACATCCTCGGCCTTCAACCGCCCCGCCGCGACCTCCGCCGCCATGCGTTGGGTGGCGCGGGTCACCTCATCGCGCCCGCCATAGTTCAGGGCGATGGTCAGATTGACCAGGCTATTGCCAGCCGTCAGCGCCTCTAGGTTGTCCATCATCTGCACCAGCGCGCTATCCAGCCGGACCCGATCACCGATGAATCGCACCCGGACACCGCTTTGCAGCAATCGCTGCGCCTCCCGCTTGATATAGCGCTTGAACAGCGTCATCAGGCCGGACACTTCAACCTGCGTCCGCTTCCAATTCTCGGTCGAGAAGGCAAAGATCGTCAGATATTCAACGCCAAGGCGGGGGCAGGCCTCCACGATATCGCGGACCCGGCGCGCGCCGTGCTGATGCCCCACCAGCCGCGGCCGCCCGCGCGAGGTCGCCCAGCGCCCATTGCCATCCATGATGATCGCCACATGGGCCGGGCCCGCTCCGGGCTGCTCTTCGTCGGGTCGAATATCTTTGGCGGCCATCGCGGTTCCCACGGTAATACCTCGGTCATGATAATCGGATCCGACATAACGCCCCGACCTCGCCTTGGCTAGGGAAAGCCCGGCCCAGTTTCCGCTTCTGCAGAATAAATCATGGAATTCTGACCGTAAGCGTGCAAACCGCACGCATTTGGCCACCAAATCGTCGCGACAAAGCCTGATCCCGGCCTTCGCTGCCTTAGTTCGGCCGCTCGGTCACGCAGGCTGACACTGCAGCTTGCTGGGCCGGGGTGATTTGCGTCTGCGGTGACCAGGTTAAAGCACTCTGTCCCCGACCGGTTTCCTGGCGCGTGAACGCAAGCTCCCCCTGAACCCCAGCCTCCCGCGCACATCGGATCACCGTAAAGTCAGGATCTGGACCCCGGTTTTGGCCGCAAGCCGCTGTCAGGATCATCAGGAAGAGCGCAGGTGCGATTTTTGTGAAGCTGTGCATTATCTGGTCTTTTCTGCGTGGAGCTGGGCCGGTCAAGGGCAGTGGCGTTCGATCGAACCGTCGGCCGTTTGGCCTAGTCACGGCTTACACCTGCATGATCTCGGATTGCTTGTTTTCCAAGGCGTCATCGACGGATTTGACATATTTGTCCGTCAGCTCCTGAACAGAGGCTTCCCAAAACTTCTGGTCATCCTCCGACATGCCGTCCTTGGCCTTCTTGATCTGATCCATCCCATCGCGGCGGATGTTGCGGATCGAGACGCGGCCATTCTCGGCATATTGCGCGGCGACCTTGGTCAGTTCGCGGCGCCGCTCTTCGTTCAGTTCGGGGATCGGCAGCATGATGATCGTGCCGTTCAGCTGCGGATTGATCCCCAACCCGCTTTCGCGAATGGCCTTCTCGACCTTGCCGACCAGCCCCTTGTCCCAGACATTGATCGTCACCATCCGCGGCTCCGGCACATTCACCGTGCCAACCTGATTGACCGGGGTCATGCTGCCATAGGCATCAACCATGACCGGCTCCAGCATCGACGCGCTGGCCCGCCCCGTCCGCAAGGACGCGAACTCCGTCCGTAACGAGGACATGGCCCCGTCCATCCGGCGCTCAAGATCATCGGTATCCAGCATAAATTCGTCAGACATGGGTCACCTCCGGGTCGTTCAACGGACATGGCTTAAACCGCCACTGCCGGATGATCAATCACGCGCGATGCTGGCCCAGCCCCCCAATCGCCGCGCGCCACGTTATCGTGGGTTGGGAAAACGCGCAGCAAATTGAGCCGCCGGTCAACGGCTTGGGCCTGTGCCAGAGCTGCGTCATCCCGGTACGGTGGCCAGAATTCCCCGTTCGAGACAATCCGCGTGCCGCCCGGCATCGGCATCACCTGGGGCCGCTTCTAGCGGGGACGGCGCCTGGACATGCCCGTCCTACCCTCGGCCCGCCCGGTCTCCTCCTCGGATTTGCCCAGCGGTACTGTTGCAGGCGAACTTGCCCCTGACCCCGTAATCGGCATTTGCACGAAATGGAGAAGCGGCGCAGTTTAGCCCGGCCGGCATATTGGCGACGGTGCAGTGGCTGGGCTCACCCACGATGGCTGGGATATAACCACTGCAATCTTCCATGAAGACATTGTCGCGTGTCCCCGCCTCTGTCTACGCCTGGGCGTCTGGTACAAAGTATGGGTCGGAAACCGGTTAAGCGGGGCGGCGTCTCGCGATACCCAACATGGCTGATCGACGCATTGACACACGAGTTCTAAAGCTGCCGTCTGGCCCCTTGGTTTCGCCACCCACGTCACCACCAGATTTCATGATCGCAGCCCGCGGCGCAGAAAGCCACCGTAACCCTCACGCAGATATCGCCGAAACGGATCTTCGGCCTGCCGGACGGCACGGATCCGAACCTGTTAGCGTCTGATTAAAGACAGAATTCGGGGACAAACGAATATCAAATTTTATAAACCGTAAACGTCGTACAAAATCACTCAAACCATCGGTCCTGGCAACTTGGGGCAATCTCGCGATCTCAGATCGCAACTGATCGTCCTTCAGATGATCGACAAAACACGGCTCTTGCCAGCGAACGGTATCTGCCAAATCGCCATCTGGGCGTTGGATATCTTCACGGGCCGCTGACCCGAGTATACGTCCCCTCCCCCGCCAGGATGCCGCGAAAGCCGCCCGGCTCATCCAGGCTAAAGACGATGATCGGCAGGTTGTTATCCCGGGCCAGGGCAATGGCACTGGCATCCATGACCTTCAGGTTCTTGGACAGGCAATCATTGTAGCTGACCGTGTCATAGCGGACGGCGTCATCATGCTCCATCGGGTCCTTGTCATAGACGCCGTCAACCTTGGTGCCCTTGAAAATTGCCTCACAGGCCATCTCGTTGGCGCGCAGCGTCGCTGCCGTATCGGTCGTAAAATAGGGGTTGCCCGTCCCAGCGGCAAAGATGCACACCCGCGCCTTTTCCAGATGTCGCACGGCGCGGCGGCGGATATAGGGCTCACAGACCTGATCCATGGGGATCGCACTGATCACCCGGGTAAAGACCCCCAGCCGCTCCAGCGAGGATTGCATCGCCAGCGCGTTCATCACCGTGCCCAGCATCCCCATGTAATCCGCCGTCGTCCGCTCCATCCCTTGGGCGCTGCCTTGCAGGCCGCGAAAGATGTTGCCGCCGCCGATCACCATGCAGATCTCGACCCCGATATCATGCACCGATTTCACCTCCGCCGCGATCCGCTCCACCGTCGGCGGGTGCAGGCCATAGCCTTGATCGCCCATCAGCGCCTCGCCCGAGATTTTGAGCAATACACGTTTATAGGATGGCTTCGGTTGATCCGATCCCTCGTCAAGCATATCCTGCTCCCTTGCGCTGGTTTTGGCTGCGCGACACCCATGTCTGAAAACGGGCCGGGGTTCAATGGGGAGCGCCGATGGATCTGTCCGATCTCGATACCGAACGCCCGGTTCTGATCGCCGGACCCACGGCAAGCGGCAAATCGGCGCTTGCACTGCGCATCGCCCAGGCCGGTGGCGGCGTGATCGTCAATGCCGATGCGCTGCAGGTCTTTGCCAATTGGCGCATCCTGACGGCCCGGCCCAGCCAGACGGATGAAGCGGCGGTCGCCCATCACCTTTACGGTCATGTCCCCGGCACGCAGGTCTATTCCGCAGGTGGCTGGCTGCGGGAGGTCGCGCCTTTCCTGACAGGATCCCGGGCGATCATCGTGGGCGGGACGGGTCTTAACTTCGCCGCCCTGACCCAAGGCCTGGCAGACATTCCGGCCATCCCGCCGGAGGTCAGAGCCGAAGGGGACGCGCATCCCCTGCCCCATCTGCTCGCCCAGCTTGATCCGCGCACCCGCAACCGGATCGACACCGCCAACCGCGCCCGTGTCCAGCGCGCCTGGGAGGTGCTGCGCGCCACGGGCCGCCCCCTTACCGATTGGCAAGAGGATACCGGGCCGCCGCTCCTCCCCTTGTCCGACGCCCAGCCCCTGCTGGTCGAGGCAGATCGCGACTGGCTCGCACAGCGCATCGCCCGCCGCTTTGACCAGATGATCGCCCTTGGCGCGCTAGAGGAAGCGCGCGCCAATCTTCCCACCTGGGATCCGTCCGCCCCGTCGGCCAAGGCCATCGGCGCGCGGGAGCTTATCGCCCATCTGAAGGGTGAAGTGACGCTCGACGCCGCCCGCGACGCGGCCACGGTCGCCACCCGGCAATATGCCAAACGCCAACGCACCTGGTTCCGCGCCCGCATGAAAGACTGGCACCGCATAGATGCCCATACACTGATGTAGCGGCAAGCGCCCCGGCCACGGTGACGTCATCCCCCGTAATGCGCCGGGCTGTCGGAGTGGCAGACCCGGAACATGCCCTGACCCGCGCTGTTGCTAAGAGCGTCTGACGAAACACCTGAAATATGCCGTATCACGTAACGCGTTGAAATCTATGATTTCAGGCAGTGTTACGTGATTCAGGTTTTTCGCAGGACGCTCTAAACCGGCTCAAAACCGCGCGCAGTTGAAAACGGGGTTGATCCGACAACAGGAGTCGGGCTTGTGATAGGGTCATGTCGTCGCCCGCCCACAATATGCACCTGTCGCCCGAGCCGCCGCAAACCGGTCTGCGCATGGTGCCCCTGCAACGCCTGACCGCCGGCGGGCGTTGGCGCGCGGCCGCCATGCGCAGCTACCGCGCACCGCTCTTACTGTGGTTCACCCGCGGGCAAGGCCGCGTCACCGTGGCAGGCACCACCAGCGGGTTCGGCGCACATAACGCGATCTTTCTGCCCGCTCGCACCATGCACGGGTTCGAAGCGATCTCGCAAATCTTTGGAACGGCAGTGTTTTTCGGAACCGACCCCGATCCGACCCTACCCGATCACAGTCTGCACCTGCGGATCCGCGATGTCATGGCCCAGGCCGAACTGACCGCCCTGCTGGAAACCATCAATCGCGAAGATACCGGCGACCGCCCCGCCCGACACCGCGCGTTGCAGCATTACAGCGGGCTCCTGTCGGTTTGGCTGGAACGCCAGGTGGCCGTCGAAGGGCCCCATAAGGCGTCCAAGACCGCCATGGATCTGGCGGCACGGTTCACCGCCCTGATCGAGGATCAGTTGTTCACCGGCCAGAATGTCAGCGACTATGCCGAGGCGCTGGGCGTCACCCCCACCCATCTCAGCCGGGTCTGCCGCGAAACCTGCGGGCGCCCGGCCTCTGATCTGCTGGCAGACCGCATCACGTTTGAGGCGCGCCGCCTGCTGATCGACACCAAATTACCCGTGCGCCGCGTGGCCGAAGTTCTGGGGTTCACCAGCCCTGCCTACTTCACCCGTGCCTTCCGCGCCCGCACCGGTCTTACCCCATCAGAGTTCCGCGAGAAGCCGCAACACTGATCCCATCCCAGCCTTGCATCGCAGACATGCCGCAAGGTTATGTCGCATTTGTTATGCGAAAATGTCGCTTTTCACCCTCGATTACCCCCCGTGGCCCGTTGACGCCCATCTCAATATTGTGCCGAATGGTACAGGTCATGGGGGTTTCAGACCGAAAATAACAAGATCGATGCCAAAGCGGTCTGCAATCCTCAAATTTCAACGCATCAGCGCAAGAAAAATAAACTCAAGGGAGATACGGATGATTCAAAACGGTTTGGGTGACAAAGCCCAGCATCCCGCAGCCACGATGTACGCCGCCGAATTCAAGGCCGGGCAACTCAGCCGCCGGGAATTTCTCGCGCGCGCCACGGCTTTGGGGGTTACCACGGCTGGCGCCTATGCCCTGATCGGGGCCACGCAACCCGCACAGGCCGCCGGCCATGCAAAAACCGGTGGCACCCTGCGCATCCAGCAGGAAGTGCGCGAGCTCAAAGATCCCCGCACTTATGACTGGTCACAGATCGCAAACTTCACCCGCGGTTGGCTGGAATACCTGGTCCAGATCAATATCGACGGATCCATGGAAGGCCGCCTCCTGGAAAGCTGGGAAGTGAACGAAGACGCGACCGAGATCACGTTGAAGGTCCGCCAAGGCGTCACCTGGAACAATGGCGATGACTTCACCGCCGAAGACGTCGTCCGCAACATCACGGCCTGGTGTGACACGACGCTTGAAGGCAACTCCATGGCCTCTCGCATGGCCTCTTTGGGCGATGAAGGCACAGGCCAGGCCCGCGACGGCGCGATAGAGGCCACGGATACCCACACGGTCGTGCTGCGCCCGTCCCAACCGGATATCACCCTGATCCCCGGCATGGCCGATTACCCCGCAGCGGTCGTTCATTCGTCGTTCACCGCGGACACGATGCTGACCAACCCCATTGGCACCGGCCCCTACAAGCCCGAAAGCCTCGAAGTCGGGGTCAAGGGTGTCGTGGTGCGCAACACCGACCACACCTGGTGGGATGAGGGCAATGGCGCTTATCTCGACCGGATCGAATGGGTTGATTACGGCACCGACTATGCCTCCATCGCGGCGGCGGCGGAATCGGACGAGTTCGACATGACCTACCGCATGGATGGTGAATTCGTCGACATTTTTGACACCTATGAAGGCTGGGCAAAATCCGAGGTCGCAACCGCCAACACCATCGTGATCCGGCCCAACCAGCAGGCAGAGGTCGGCGGCGAAAAGCCCTATGCCGACAAGCGCGTGCGCCAGGCCCTGGCCATGGCTGTGGACAATGCGGTCTGTCTGGAGCTCGGCTTTAACGACAATGGGGTCGTTGCGGAAAACCACCATGTCGCACCGCTCCATCCCGAATATGCCGAGATGGACGCGCCGACATTCGACCCCGCCGGGGCCAAGGCCCTGATGGACGAGGCGGGCATGGGCGATTTCGAACATGAGTTGATCTCCATCGACGATGACTGGCGCAAGAACACCACCGATGCCGTCGCCGCCCAGCTCAGGGATGCTGGGATCAAGGTCAAGCGGACCATCCTGCCCGGCAACACGTTCTGGAATGACTGGGTCAAGTATCCGTTCAGCTCGACCAACTGGAACCAGCGGCCGCTTGGTGTGCAGATCCTGGCGCTGGCCTATAAAACGGGTGTGCCCTGGAACGAATCCGGTTTTTCGAATGCCGAATTCGATGCGCTGCTGGCCGAAGCGTCCTCGATCGCCGATGCCGATGCGCGGCGGGAGGTGATGGTCAAGATCCAGACAATCATGCGAGATGAGGGCGTGGTCATCCAGCCGTACTGGCAGTCCCTCTACCGCCACTACAAGGAAGGGATCGTGGGGGCCGAGATGCATCCCAGCTTTGAGATCCATGTGCACAAGCTGGGCTTTTCCGCCTAACAAATGTGCAAACAGGCTGTCCCCGCGGGGACAGCCTTTCTTTTTATCGGGCCGCCGCACCTTGCGGCTCTTCAAGATGCGTTCCATCGCACACCCGTCCCGATCCATGACCTGACAGGGAATTCCATGGCCATTTTTCTGCTTCGACGCGTTGGCATGATGATACTGACGGCGCTTTGCCTGACCTTCATCGTGTTCTTCCTGACCAACCTCTATCCGAATCTGGAAAAGCTGGCGAAATCCGAAGGCAACCAGCGCATGACCGATGCACAGGTGGCCAGTTGGCTGGATCGCAACGGCCATTCCCAACCGCTGCTGGTGAAGTACGGCCAGTGGCTGGGCGTGGCACCCGGCTTTGTCCACACCGCCGAAAATGGCACGGTCACAGGGCGCTGCATCTCCACCGGCACAGCGCCCGAGGATGCGCCACGGTTCTGCGGCGTCCTGCAAGGCGAATGGGGCATGTCCACCGTCGCGGGTGAGCCGGTGCTGGACCTCACCCTCAGGCGATTGGGGCTGACAGCCTGGCTGATGCTGTGGGTCATGGTGGTGATGGTGCCCATGGCGCTGATCCTTGGCGTCCTGTCTGGAATGCGAGAAGGGTCGGGCATGGACCGGTCGCTATCGACCTTCTCGATCGCGTCCACCGCGACGCCTGAATATGTCTCGGGCGTGATCTTCATCGCCTTCCTCGCCTCGTCGAAATACGGGCTCTCGCCGCTTCTGGCGGATCTTGGCCTGATCGACGGCAAGACGCTTTTCAAAGGTTCCGCTGCCTCCGCGATGAACGACATCACGTTCGAAAACTTTACCCTGCCTGTCATTACAATCGCGCTTTACGGTATGGGCTATATCGCCCGGATGACCCGGGCCAGCATGACCGAGGTCATGACCGCTCAATATATCCGCACCGCCCGGCTCAAGGGGCAAAGCTTTCGCGCAATCGTGCTGAAACATGCGTTGCGCAACGCGCTGATCGCACCGTTCACGGTCATCATGCTGCAATTCCCATGGCTGCTGAACGGGGTCGTGATTGTCGAAACCTTGTTTAATTACAAAGGGTTCGGTTGGACCGTGGTCCTCGCCGCCAGCAATAACGACATCAACTTGCTGCTGGGTCTTTCGGTCGTGGCGGTGGTCGTGGTGCTGGTCACGCAGCTTATTTCAGATGTGGGATATGTCTTTCTAAATCCCCGCATCCGCGTTTCTTAAAGGAGGCTTTGATATGGATCCCCTCACCTGGACCGGCACGCTTGGCCCCTTTCTGAACCCAATCTTCTTAGTGGCCTGCGCGGCCCTGTTGGTCACCGCATTGGCACAGGCTGTCCTGTCCGCTTTTGTGACGACGGGTGGCTCCGGCAACGTTCTCAGCGTCGCGCGCACCCCGGCGGACTATGCCGGTGTCGCGACCAAAGGCGCCTTCTACCTCTTTCTCGCCACCGCCTTGGCCTATCTGATCGGCGGCATCGTGGTGCAAGGCACGCCGAACAAGGGCATCATCGGCGCCATCTCCACCCAGCTTTTGCCGGTCTGGATCGCGCTTGCCGTAACCTTTGCGCTGTCTATCACGTTCAAAAAGAAACTGGGCCTTTGGGGCAAGCTGATGGGCTCCACCATCGGGGCCATCGGCGCGGGCATGGTCCTGTTCTGGATCTTCACCGGCCTCTTTGCCGAGATCATTGCGACCCACCAACCGCTGGAGATCGCCTCTGGCATGAAGAACAAACTACCTGGCACGCCGTTGCGCGGTGCCGAAGAAGGCGAGTTTCAATGGTACTTGCTGGGCGGCGATGCCTTGACGCGCGATGTCTTTAGCCGCGTTGTCCATGGCAGCACCTGGGTCATGGTGATCGCACCGCTCGCCACGATGTTCGCCTTTATGGTCGGCATCAGCCTGGGCGTGCCCGCCGGGTTCTTTGGCGGTGTGCTGGACACGATCCTGTCCTTCGTCGCCAACCTGATCCTGGCCTTTCCGGTGATCCTGCTGTTTTACCTGCTGGTCACACCAGAGATCGTGGATACCGGCCTGCCCATCTACATGGCCGCGGTCCTATTCCTGTTCCCGATCCTGTTTCTGACGGTGCTGTTCAATTCCAAATTCCACACCCAACCGGCGGTCAACTACACGATCCTCGCCGTGGTGATCGGTGGCGGCGGCTGGCTGTATCTTTCGCTTCTGTCCACCCCCGGCACGATCTGGAATTTCCTGCCCCGCGGCGTTGATCTATTCAATCTGCAAGGCAACTTCCTGATCGTCTTTGTCTCGGTCGTGTTCGTGAATTCACCCACCGTGTTCCGCATCGTCCGGGGCCTGGTGCTGGATATCAAAACACGGGACTATGTGGCCGCAGCGCATACTCGCGGCGAAGGCGTCTGGTACACGATGCTGTGGGAGATCCTGCCCAATGCCCGTGGCCCCCTGATCGTCGATTTCTGTCTGCGCATCGGGTACACCACCATCCTGCTGGGCACGTTGGGGTTCTTTGGCCTGGGCCTTGAATCTGAAAGCCCCGACTGGGGATCGACCATCAATACGGGGCGCAAGTTGATCGCCGTCTACATCCACCCGCTGGTCCCCCCGGCCCTGGCGCTGATGAGCCTGGTCCTGGGCCTCAACCTGCTGGCGGACGGCCTGCGCGAGGAAAGCCTGAAAGACTAGAACTCCGCAGTCCGATCACCCAACATGCATCCCCACGGGGCGGCTGCCGTCGCCCCGTGTGATAAACGTTGCGGATCATTGGAGCCGAGATGCCCGGGCCAACGGCCGACTGCTGCGGGTGAGATGAGGATGCACCGTCCGGCTGCGCAGATCGTTCGGTAAAAATAGCATAACCAAATCGCACCCTTTCGGGGATCCGTTTACTATGGCATCCCTGTCTACGCTGCAGGTCAGCGGAAAACGGTAGATATATCAACATATTACGTATCGCCCTGTGCGGGGCGGTCTGATGTTGCTGTTCACCGTGACGCGCCGCAGCTGACAGCCAAAAAACCTGAGGTGAGCCATGAGAGACATTATGAAAAACATGAAAATACGGATTGCTGCGACCCTTTTGATTTGCGCTTTATTCGCCGGAAGCGCCTCCGCCGATGAACTGACGGTGGTGCCACGCGCGGCGGTGACAGACGAGATTGGCACCCGGCAGGTCAGCTTCATGGCCAAGGAGACCGGGACGGGTCGCCATTGCATCCTGGCAGAAAGCGACCTGGAAACCCGCCATGCCCCATGGTCCACCTTCAAGATCCCCAACCTGTTGATTGCGCTTGAAAAAGGGATCGCCGCTGATCTGTCCGCCCCGCGCGCTTGGGACAAAGGCCGCCGCCCCCGATCCGCCTTCTGGCCCGAGGACTGGGCCCAGGACCAGACGCTCAAGACCGCGTTTCAGCGATCGGTGGTCTGGTATTTCCGGGACATCGCACAGGATGTCGGTACAGCGGCGTATCGCGAGGTTCTGACGGCCTGGGATTACGGCAACGCGGCCGTGCCCGGGGGCAGTGACCAGTTTTGGCTGGATCGCAGCCTGCAGATCTCAATCCGGGAACAGGTCAGCTTTCTGGACCGTCTGCTGACCGGGGACCTTGAAGTCTCCCCCAAGGCGCTGGCGGCGCTGACGGAGGCAAGCCTGGCGGGCGAGATCGGCGACGGCACCCTTCACGGCAAAACGGGGGCCGGCACGGTGGAGCGCGGCAATTTCGATGGCCCATTCGAAGGGTGGTATGTCGGTTGGGTCGCCCTGCCGGATCACCCCCCAACCGTCTTTGCCCTGCATGTGCGGGGGGACAGCTTCGCCGAAATCCGGGCATTCCGGAAGGATTTTACGGTGACGCTGCTGGATCAATGTAACAGTGTCCCGAACAGGTAAGCGGCTGCCGTAACTCAGGCATTGACCGTTTGGTGTTAATTGATGAGAGCCGCATCAGAGTTCAGTGCTCCAGCATTCCACGACAAAGGGATGCCGGAGCATCTGCAATCGAAACGCGATCACACCATGGCAAAGATGCGGGCTGGGCCACCTGTCCCGCCTTTATGCTTGGGTGCGCCGATCATCAGCGTCGCCCCGGCAGCGGGCACCTGATCGAGGTTCGCCAGGTTCTCAATCCCGAACCGGCCCGTTGGCAGCCAGGCATAATGGGTATCGAACGTGGTGGAATTGCCCCGATCCAGGGACAGCGTGTCAGACGCCAGCGACCCCGCCCCGGTTTCCAGCAGCATCTGCGCCGCCTCCACGTGGAAGCCCGGATAGTGCTGCGCCTCCCCATCAAAGCCGCGATAGGCATCAGCGTCTTCGACTTTGGCCGCCCAGCCAGAGAACAACGCGACGCAGGCGCCATCTGGGATATCCCCGTTGGCGTCGATCCAAGCTTGCAGATCATCAGGCGTGACCTCCGCATCGGCGCTTTCCGCCGCGCGGGCCGTGATATCGATCACGCAAAGCGGCGCGATCAGGCTTTCCACGGGGATCTCATCAACCGACGCACCATCGGCCGAGAAATGCAGCGGCGCGTCGATATGGGTGCCCGTGTGTTCGTTGATGCTGAGATTCAGCAGGTTGAAGCCATGTTCGGCAAAGTTGAACGGTTGCTCGGACGAGATCCCGGGCTCCCCGAAATAGGTTGGAAAGGCGTCCGATAACAAATGCGTCATGTCCACCACCGCGCCATGACCCGCTGCCAAAGCCGGAGGTGCGGTCACCGTCGTGGCAACCGCAGCCGCGCCAGCCACCGCAGCCCCACCCAGAAAACGGCGCCGCGACAGCATCTTATCCTTGACCGCATTCATCACGCAGATATCACACATGTCCCCACTCCTTTGATTAACCTGATGGTAGGCTAGGCTGCACCATTTTCGCGGGCAACCCCTAGGCAGGTGGGCTGATCGATCCGCCCGACAGCGGATGGTCGATGCCGGTCGTTGCCGGAAAGCTGATCGGCAAGCCTAATTTCGTGCGGGCGGCCAGGTAGGCAAAGGCCTGCGCCTCCAGCATATCGCCGTCCAGGGCTTCGGCCTCAACCGGTTCCACGGGGCAAGCCAGGTGATCGGCGATCATCGCCATCAGAACCGGGTTGCGCCGCCCGCCTCCGGTGACAAGGACACGCTCCACCGGTGCCGGAAAATGGTCCACCCCTTGCGCGACACCGGCGGCGGCAGCGGCAGCGAGGGTGGCCACGGCATCCGCATCTGACAGATGGGACACGGCCTGCCCCAGATCCCTGAAATCATCCCGGTCCAGGGATTTGGGCGGTGGCGCTGCAAAATAGGGATGGGTCAGGAACTGCGCCAAGACCTCGGCTTGTACTTTCCCGCGCGCGGCAAGGATACCGTCGCGGTCAAACGGGTCGCCGCGCCGGGCCATCATCGCGTCATTGATGGGCGCGTTGGCGGGCCCCGTATCAAAGGCGAGGATCGCACCGGGATCCGCAGCCATATCACGACGCGGATCAAGCCAGGTGAGATTGCCCACCCCGCCCAGATTCAGAAAGGCGACCGGTGCGGTCAGCCCGCGCCATTTGGCCAGCGCAAAGTGATAGGCTGGGGACAGGGGCGCGCCCTGCCCGCCCGCCGCCACATCGGCGCTGCGGAAATCCCAGGCCACCGGCACGCCCAAACGGCGCGCCAGAGCCGCGCCATCGCCGGCCTGATGCGTGCGTCCGGCTGCGGGATCATGGGCCAGAGTCTGCCCGTGAAACGCCACCAGATCAATATCGGTGAAATCCCCCAGAACCTCTGCATGGGCCGCCTCAACGACCTGCGCCGCCTCTGCCACACCGGGCGCACCGGGCCACCGGCCGAGGGCTGCGCGCAAAACGGCCTGCTCCTCACCGGTATAGGCGCGGAACCGGGATGGCCCAAAGGCCAGGATCGCGGTGCCGTCCGTTTCGATCACCGCCGCATCGACACCGTCCAGGGACGTGCCCGACATGGCGCCCAAAACCCGCATTCGCTCCATCACGGCCCTTCCCCTTCCTGCATGCGGCGCGTATGAAGCGGCGCATCCTAAGACTGGACCATGGCACCATGACGTACCACCCGAAATCAGACTTCCTGTCGGTGATCATCGAACGCGGCTTTCTGGCCGACTGCACCGACCTGCAGGACCTGGACACCGCGTTGATCAATCGCGTGGTGCCCGCCTATATCGGATATGATGCGACGGCGGCGTCTTTGCATGTGGGGCATCTGCTGAACATCATGCTGCTGCGGTGGCTGCAGAAGACGGGGCACAAACCAATCACCCTGATGGGGGGCGGCACGACCAAGGTAGGCGATCCGTCGTTCCGGTCGGATGAGCGGCCTTTGCTGGGCCCCGAACAGATCGATGCCAATATCGCGGGCATGCAACGGGTGTTTGACCGTTACCTGCGCTATGGTGATGCGCCCGGCGATGCGATCATGCTGAACAATGCCGAATGGCTGGACGGGCTGAACTACCTGGAGTTCCTGCGCGATATCGGGCGGCATTTTTCGGTCAACCGGATGCTGAGCTTTGAATCGGTGAAGTCGCGGCTGGACCGGGAACAATCGCTCAGCTTTCTGGAATTCAACTACATGATCCTGCAGGCCTATGACTTTCTGGAGTTGAACCGCCGCCATGGCTGCCTGCTCCAGATGGGCGGCAGTGATCAATGGGGCAATATCGTCAACGGTATCGACCTGACCCGCAGGGTGGCCGAGACCGAGATCTTTGGCCTGACCACGCCCCTGCTGACCACCAGCGATGGGCGCAAGATGGGCAAAAGCCAGGGCGGAGCCGTCTGGCTGAACGGCGATATGCTGAGCGCTTATGAATTTTGGCAGTTCTGGCGCAATACAACCGATGCCGATGTCGGTCGGTTCCTGAAGCTCTATACCGACCTGCCGGTCGAGGAATGCGACCGCCTGGGCGCGCTGGAAGGGTCTGAGGTCAACAGCGCCAAGATCATCCTCGCCAATGAGGTGACCGGCCTTTTGCATGGAACCGACGCGGCTGCCGCTGCCGAGGCGACGGCCCGCGAGGTGTTTGAAAAAGGCGGCACCGGAGACGACCTGCCGACGCTTGCCCTGACCGCTGCCGATATCGGCGACGGGATCTCGGTCGTGCAGATGTTCGTGCGCGCAGGCCTTGCAGGATCCGGCAAGGAGGCCAAACGCCTGATCGCGGAGAATGGCGCCAAGCTGGACGATGCGCCCGTAACCGATGCCGGACTGATGCTGGATGCGACCGCCTTCTCTTCACCGGTGAAACTGAGTGCGGGCAAGAAGCGCCACGCCCTGGTCACCCTTAGCGACTGATCCCGACCCGGGGCGCTCCCGCCCCTTTTGACCGCATCACAGATGCGTCAAAAAGCGTTGGGCCCGGCGCCGCGCCCGTGACGGGACGCAGCGGACCCAGCCAGCATAACAGTCACGCGAGAGTTCCCCATTATGTGTTCGAAAACATCCCCGCCGGAGGCACAGAATCTCAAGTCATGCCCATTGGATTTTGTGCCTCCGGCGGGAATATTTTTAACAATAAGAAAGGGGACGTTTGGCGCCGAGCCTGTCGTCTTGGGAAAAACCGCATGTCGGAAATGGTCAAGCGCACCCGAACAGGGCCAGTAGGCTGGGAAGATCAGAAGGGAGCCTCGCCATGCCCAAGGGCCTGACCGATCTATCCCGTGTGAGCCGCCCGTTGGAGCATGCCAATGGATTGCCCAACGCGCATTATACCGACGCATCGGTCTATGCCGAGGAATGTGCTGCGTTGATGTTCAGCACCTGGGCTGGGTTGGATGTGGCAGCCGATGTGCCGGAGCCCGGAGACGCCAAGCCGATTGATTTTCTGGGCCAGCCGCTTTTACTGGTCCGTGACCGTGCGAGGCAGGTGCGGGTCTTTCAGAATATCTGCCGCCACCGGGGGATGGTCCTGGTTTCGGAGCCGCGCCGGATCGAAGGCGCCCTGCGCTGCCCCTACCATTCCTGGTGTTACAAATTGTCGGGCGAATTGGTCTCCACCCCCCATGTGGGTGGGCCGGGCCATAATACCCATGCCGCAATGGATCGCGACACGCTGGGCCTGATCGAGGTGCGCAGCCATATCTGGCGGGATGTCGTCTGGATCAATCTGTCCGGTGACGCTCCGCCATTCGAAGAGGTCCACGGTGATCTGATGGCGCGTTGGGCCGAAATGGAACACCCTCTGTTTCACGGTGGCAGCGACAGTCGGTTCACCCTGGCGGTCCGCGGAAACTGGAAACTCGCCGTCGAAAACTACTGCGAAAGCTACCATCTGCCGTGGATCCATCCCGGCCTGAACAGTTATTCCCGGCTGCAGGATCACTACCATATCGAGGCACCCGGCGCGTATTCGGGCCAAGGCACGCTGCTTTACCGCCAACTGACCGGGGCGGATGGCCAGCCCTTCCCCGATTTTGCCGACCTGTCCGACAGATGGGATACCGGGGGCGAATACATTGCCGTTTATCCTAACGTTTTGCTCGCCGCCCACCGCGACCACGCCTATGCGATGATCCTGCTCCCACGGGGGCCCGACCGGACGCTGGAACACACGCACCTTTACTATGCGCAGCCCGACACTGATGCCGAGTTGCGCGAGCGCAACCGCACCTTGTGGCAGGGGGTGCTGGAGGAAGACATCTTTGTCATCGAAGGGATGCAAAGGGGGCGCCACGCGACCGGGTTTGATGGCGGGCGGTTCAGCCCGGCCATGGATGGACCCACCCATTGCTTCCATGACTGGGTCGCAAAACGCCTATCGGCGTATCGCGATCAGGCCCAATAAGTGCCAGGCCTTGGCACATGGCAGGCATCCGGGACATTGCCCCGGATGCCCCGTGCACACGATCACGACCCGGTATAAAAGAACTCTTCGCGGGTGATCTTTCCATCGCTCACATGGTAGACGGCGATCTCTTCCATATTGCTGCGCTCACCCGTCTGCTTGTTTGTGGCATCCAGGCGAAAGATCAGGCCGAACCGATCATCGCCATGCATAAACGGCCCCTCAACAGCGCCGCCATGGACCTCGAAATTCGCGTCCCACCAGGCATGCTTGCCCCGGATGCCTTCCAGCCCCTTTGTCTCTGCACCGTCTGATCCGGGCATGGCCATCGCCTCGACCGAGACGGCATCGGGGTGGTAGAGCGTGTTCAGGGCCTCAGCCTCGGTCTGGGTGCGGCAGTGATTGGCCAAGGCGTCAGCCACCTCTTTCACGGATTGCGACATCATTTCCTCCAGTAAATGTTCCGCTAATGTTCTCACCATTGCGCCTTGTTAACCTAAAGTCAATTGGCAGAATAGGGACATCCGAGGCCGGCATGTCGAGCTATCGGCAAAGATAGGCGCACCCGCATAGGGGCGGGCCGCTCACTCCAAATCTGCCGCTGCATCCGCGATCTGGCGCAACTGGTCGATATTGCCAGCCTTTACCCCCGCACCGCGAAACCCACGGTCGGCAGATGTGGCGATGATCACCACCTCCTGCGCCTGATCCAGATAGAGGAATTGGCTATAGATCCCGTGGGCATAAACCTCACCGGGGCGCGCATCATGGGGCGTCCACCACTGGTAGCCATAGCCCTGCTCCCCCTCCCGGGTCTTGGCTGAGGCCGTCATGCTTTCCGCAAGCCAGCGTTCCGAGACGATGCGATGCCCGTTCCACTGCCCGCCCTCCAGTACCATCTGCCCGAACCGGGCATAGTCCCGGATGCGCAGGTTGAGCCCGCCCAGCACAAACGCGACGCCGTCCCCATCGGTCAGGTAAATCGGATCGGCCTCCAGGCCCAAAGGTTTGATCACCCGCTCCGTCATCAAATCCGGGATGGACCGACCCGTCGCCCCGCGGATCACCATGCCCAGTACATGGGTGTCGATGGAAACGTATTGCCAATCTGTGCCGGGCACCGCGAAGCTTTCGGTCAGGCCGGCGGCAAAGTCATCCATCGACGCACCAAGGGCCAGCACCCGGCCCATGCGGTTGATATCGGAATAGAAATCCAGGTAATCCTCGTCAAAGACCACCCCGCTCGACATTTGCAGGACATTGCGAATAGAGACGGCATCATAGGCGCCACCCGCCAGCGACGGGGCATATTGCGTGACTGGCGCATCCAGATCCGTGATCGTGCCATCATCGACCAACGTTCCCATCAGGACCGACAAAAAGCTTTTCGCGACGGACCAGGAAATGCGGCGATCATCGGCCTTTGTGCCCTGGTAATGTTCCTCAAAAACCAGCTTACCTTGGTGCAAAACCACCAATCCGGTGACATTGCGCGCCTCTATCCAGGTCGTGGCACCGTCCGGCAGCACCAGTTGCACCCCCTGCGGCAATTCGGAAACAGCGCCATCCCCGCGTGGTAAGACGGTATGCAGAAACAGTTGATCCATGGAACTGAAATTGCTGACGATCTTATCTTCGGCAAAAAGGCTGTTGACCGCCAAAAGGCGCCCGATCTCTTCCCATTTCCAAATTCCGATGATTGCCGCCAGACCGGCAATTGCACCGACGCCCCGCAAAACCCATTTCAAGACTGACATTATCCACCCCTCCCATCCGTAAAAACAGGCTAGGACCAGCGGCGCGCAGGCACCACACTTCCCCAACGTCAGGCCCTGACTGGAACTGCTCAACCCCTTGTTGGCAAGGTAAAAAAGTCAATTGATTTAAATCCTGATCCGGACATCTTGCTGAAAAGTCTCTGCCATATTTCTGGGCTCGGTCGCGAGTGACATTGCACGATCACCTGGGGATTATTCCATATGAAAACGCATTTGGGCCTGCTGGCGGCTGGGGTTATTGTTCTGTGCGGCTGCGCCCAAAAGCCCGAGGCGATTGCCCCTGCCTATGTCTCCCCCACGACTTACCAGTCCTTTGGGTGTTCCGCCTTGCGGGCTGAGGCCGTGCGGGTCGACAACGCCCTGGCCCGGGCCTCGGCGCAGCAGAACAAGGCGCGCCAGAACGATACGGTGGGCGTCATCCTTTTGGGTCTGCCCACGGCGTCGCTCTCTGGCAGCAATGTCGCCGACCAGGTTGCCAGCCTGAAAGGGCAAAAGCAGACGATCCGGCAGACCCAGATCCGCAAGCGCTGTATCCGGGGCTGACCCCGCTGGTGCAGCGCGAAGTCGGGGTGTCAAACCTTAACCCCGGCTGAACCCCCAGCGCGCCGCGTATGTACGGCATATGTATGAAATGTGCATGGGATCTGCATGGATTGTGCAGGCTGGTTTCGGGGGCTATATCGCCCCCATGCTGGACACCCCCACAAACCGCCCCGACCTGCCGCCCGAGATCGCCCGACGCCGGACCTTTGCCATCATCTCTCACCCGGATGCCGGCAAAACGACGCTGACGGAAAAGTTCCTGCTCTATGGCGGCGCCATTCAGATGGCCGGTCAGGTCCGTGCAAAGGGGGAGGCACGGCGGACACGATCCGATTTCATGCAGATGGAAAAGGATCGCGGGATCTCTGTCTCCGCGTCGGCAATGTCGTTTGACTACAATGACTTCCGGTTCAACCTTGTGGACACGCCGGGCCACTCGGACTTTTCCGAAGACACCTATCGCACGCTGACCGCCGTCGATGCCGCGGTGATGGTGATCGATGGGGCCAAAGGAGTGGAAAGCCAGACCCAGAAGCTGTTCGAGGTCTGCCGCCTGCGCGATCTGCCCATTCTGACCTTCTGTAACAAGATGGACAGGGAAAGCCGCGATACATTTGAAATCATTGATGAAATCCAAGAAAACCTGGCGATTGACGTAACCCCCGCCTCTTGGCCCATCGGGGTCGGTCGGGATTTCGTGGGCTGTTACGACCTGCTTAGGGATCGGTTGGAACTTATGGACCGCGCGGACAGGAACAAGGTCGCGGAATCCGTCAAGATCAACGGGCTCGACGACCCTGCCCTGGCGGAACATGTGCCCGCCGAGCTTTTGGAAAAGCTGCTGGAAGAGGTTGAGATGGCACGCGAATTGCTGCCGCCCCTGGATCCGCAGGCCATGCTTGACGGGACGCTGACCCCCATCTGGTTCGGCTCCGCCATCAACTCGTTCGGGGTCAAGGAATTGATGGATGGCATCGCCGATTACGGGCCGGAGCCGCAACCTCAAATGGCGGAGCCGCGGCAGATTTCTCCAGATGAATCAAAGGTTTCCGGATTTGTCTTTAAAGTGCAGGCCAACATGGATCCCAAGCATCGGGACCGTGTCGCATTTGTCCGCCTCGCCTCCGGGCACTTCAAGCGGGGCATGAGACTGACCCATGTGCGCGACAAGAAACCGATGGCGATCAGCAGCCCTGTCCTGTTCCTGGCCTCCGACCGCGAACTGGCAGAGGAGGCGTGGGCCGGTGACATCATGGGTATCCCCAACCACGGTCAATTGAGGATCGGGGATACCCTCACCGAGGGGGAGATGCTGCGTGTCAAAGGCATTCCCAGTTTTGCGCCCGAGCTTTTGCAATCCTGCCGTGCCGGAGATCCGTTGAAAGCCAAGCACCTAGACAAGGCGTTGATGCAGTTTGCCGAAGAAGGGGCCGCCAAGATTTTCAAGCCGATCATCGGATCGGGCTTCATCGTCGGTGTCGTCGGCGCGCTGCAATTTGAAGTTCTGGCCAGCCGGATCGAACTGGAATACGGCCTGCCCGTCCGGTTCGAGCCGTCGCAGTTTACCTCTGCCCGCTGGGTCCACGGCCCAAAGGAGGCGGTCGAGAAATTCGCCAATGTCAACAAAGGCCACATGGCCGAAGACAATGACGGCGACGCAGTTTATTTGACGCGATTACAATGGGATATCGACCGGATCGAGCGGGACTATCCAGACGTAACCCTAAGCGCCACAAAAGAGATGATGACTTAGCGGCAGCTGCCCCTGTGGCGATTTCGCAACACATTCGCCCCTCATCAAGATACCCCACGCGGAATCGGGGGGCCTGGTGTTAGTCCAACTGAACTGAAATTCGGCAAAAAGACAGGAGGATGCACATTGAATATCAACCATGCCCAACGCACCTCCATGACGCACGGATAACTCCGTTCCGCTCTGCCACGGCACGTCTTCAAATTTCACAAAGAGTAGGTTTGCGCCAAAAGGCGGCGGCCTGAATCGGTTATGTTCAACGATATTCAAAATTTCGCCCAAACGGCGATGCGAAGCGATGTTTTTGCGGCAGGGCTGGCCCTTGGCCTCATCGGCTTTGCATTGGGTTTTTTGCGTTTTGGTTATGGAACCGTCGCGGAGCTGATACGTCGGCGTTTTGCCGTGACCTTGACCCTCGATAACCGTGCAATGGCCTATCGCGACGTCCTGGCTTGGCTCAACAGTACCAATGCCTTGTCCCACACACGCAGGATGCGGGTGACCGGCGCCGAAGATGCCGGAACAGAAATGCTGGGCCCTGCTGACGGCGGACATTGGTTCAGGATCGGCCGCTACCTGTGCCATCTGGACCGCGAGATGGATGCCAAGGCCCGTGTTTCATCCCATACGGGCACGATGCCGCTGGAACGCATTGTTCTAACTGTATTTTTTGGATCAAGAGCGCTTTTGGAAGATTGGTTGGCCCAAGGCCGCGCCATTGTCTCCAAACGTGATCGGATTGGCCCGGGATTGTACATCCACCGGACGGATTGGTGGGACCATGTGGGCGATGTGCCCGCCCGCGCGCTCAGTTCGGTGCTGTGCGACGACAACCGGATCGAACAACTGGCGCGGGATGTCTCGCGGTTCTATGCGGGGCAAGCATGGTATGCTGAACGTGGTGTGCCCTGGCGCCGGGGATATCTGCTTTACGGTCCACCGGGGACGGGGAAATCGAGCGTCATTCGCGCATTGGCCAGCCATCTTGATCGGGATATCGCGACCATTGATCTGGGTCGGACAAACCTCTCGGATGACGAATTGCGAGAGGCCATGTTCTCAGCACCAAAGGGCGCGTTATTGGCCATGGAAGATGTCGATGCCGTCTTTCGCGAGCGATCAGCAGACCAAGCCCGCGGCATTAGCTTTTCGGGATTGCTGAACGCCATTGACGGTGTCGGCGCGCAGGAGGGGCATGCCCTGTTCCTGACAACAAACCACCGCGACCGTCTGGATCCAGCATTGGTCCGGGGCGGTCGGGCGGATGTCCATATGGAGCTTGGTCATGTCTCCGCGGCAACGGCCAGGGCGTTGTTCCTGCGGTTCTTCCCCGACAGCAGGTCGGAGGCCGACATGTTCGAGCACGCCTTGGGCGACCGCAGATTTGCCCCGGCAACGCTGCAGGCCTGGCTCCTGGAAACAGCTGACGATCCAATCCGCGCCGCAAAGGCCGGGCCCTTGACGGAAAGAACCACCTTGGCTGCCGAGTGATCGGTGGCCAAGGTGAACCGGGCAACCCACGCGATCGGAATCTTGCCAAAGCGGGGTTTTGATCTGACCCTGTTGCCTTGGCGCAGGCCTTATGTTTGTTATACTATAACAGACTTCAGGAGCTATACATGCGCTACACCTTTGCATTCATCCTGCTCACGACCCCCGTTTTTGCCGAAGATAGCGACCACCTTGTCAAGATCGACGGGGTTGAGATCCTGCATGCCTGGGCGCAAGCCAGCGATGGCCCCAAGGCGCGGGTCTTTGTCGAGATTGAAAATGACAGCGATACACCGATCATCCTTCGCGGCGGGGATGCGCCTGATGTCGCGGCCAGTATCGCCCTTATGGGCGCATCGATCAAAGCGGGCGGCGATCCTCAACCCATCGACGAGATGCCGATTGCCCCCGGCAGCCACATTGATCTGGTACCCGATGGCCTGTATCTTGCGCTGGACGGTCTCAAGGCCCCGCTGACGAAAGGCGAGGAATTCGAGATGCACTTGATCCTAGAACCCCACGGCGAGGTTGAGATCCATGTTGAGATTGAAGCGGCTGACGCAACTGCTCATTCTCACGCTGGTCACAGCCACTAGCGCCGCCGCGCTGGAAGACCCGGATGCCTGGTCGCTGCTGCGGCTGGCTGAAATCCGGGAAGAAGGGCTGGATGAAGACTGGCGCGCGATCAAGCACTTCCCGGACGAATTGCGCGCCGCCGCCGATGCTTTCGAGGTGGACGGGTTCGTGGTGCCAATCCTGCCCGAGCCTTATTTGAAACAGTTCCTCCTTGTGGAACAGCCGGACAATTGCCCCTTCTGCGGCAATAGCGGCTATGGCCCGGTGATCGAAGTGGAAATGAAACGCCCCCTGCCCGATTTGCCCGAATTTACGCGCGTTATCATCAGTGGCAGACTTGAGTTGAACGAAGACCCCGAAACGTTTCAGATGTTCCGCTTGGTGGATGCCGTCCTGATTGATCAGCCCTGATCCCACGCCCACCCAGACAATGCACCCGCCAAAGTTGACCAAAGCCGGTCCATGAGCTAAACGGCCTGCACGGTGTCGTGATACGCACGACCCGAATACGCAGGGGCGTGTTGACCTACGTCCCATTCTTGGCGGGAAGACCCGCAAGTATTGGACGAATATGACAAAGTTTTCTGACCTAGAGTTGGACCCAAAGGTCCTGAAAGCCGTTGATGAGGCGGGCTATACGCAACCGACCCCCATTCAGGAAGGTGCGATCCCTCCTGCGCTGAAGGGGCAGGATGTGCTTGGCATCGCGCAAACCGGCACTGGCAAGACGGCCAGCTTCACACTGCCGATGATCACATTGCTGGCCAAGGGGCGCGCCCGGGCCCGGATGCCGCGGTCCCTGGTTCTGGCGCCGACGCGCGAATTGGCCGCCCAGGTGGCCGAAAACTTTGACACCTACGCCAAACATACCAAGCTGACCAAGGCGCTGCTGATCGGCGGCGTGTCCTTTGGCGAACAAGACAAGCTGATCGACCGCGGCGTCGACGTGCTGATCGCCACGCCCGGCCGCTTGCTGGACCATTTCGAACGCGGCAAGCTGCTGCTGACCGGTGTGCAGATCATGGTCGTGGACGAAGCTGACCGGATGCTGGATATGGGTTTCATCCCGGATATCGAACGGATTTTCCAGCTGACGCCGTTCACCCGCCAAACGCTGTTTTTCAGCGCCACCATGGCGTCAGAGATCGAGCGGATCACCAACACCTTCCTCAGCAGCCCCGCCAAGATCGAGGTGGCCCGCGCCGCAACCACAAGTGAAACGATTGAACAGGCCTTGGTTCAGTTCAAACCCAAGCGCAAGGATCGCACCGCGACCGAAAAACGCGCCATCTTGCGGGCCCTGATCGAGCAAGAGGGCGAGGCCTGTACAAACGCCATCATCTTTTGCAATCGCAAGGTCGATGTGGATGTCGTGGCCAAATCCATGAAAAAACACGGCCTCGATGCCGAACCGATCCATGGCGATCTGGATCAAAGCCACCGGACCCGGACCCTGGACGGATTTCGCGGCGGGACAATCCGGTTTCTGGTCGCCTCAGACGTTGCGGCGCGGGGTCTGGACATCCCGAATGTCAGTCATGTCTTTAACTTCGACGTACCCAGCCATTCAGAGGATTATGTGCATCGCATCGGCCGTACGGGTCGCGCCGGTCGGTCAGGCAAGGCTTTCATGATCGCGGCTCCGGCGGATGACAAGAACCTGTCCGCCATTGAAAATCTGGTGAAACAAGAGATCCCGCGGATCGAAAACCCCGTCAAGCCAAGCGCGAAAGAGGATGATACGGGTGAAGCCCGCACCCGTCGCAGTCGCGAGAAACCGGAAAGCAAGCCGGTGAAATCCGACACGGCTGAGGCGGAGACCCCCAAAGCGCGGTCGAATTCAGGGCGTCGGGGCCGTGGCGGCTCTGGTCGTGATGACGCCCGGGTGGTGGGGTTCCACGATCACGTCCCCGATTTCATCACACGGTCCTTTATCCGCAAGGCCAGCTGAACGGCCATCGTTACGGTATGGGGGCCGCACCCCCTCCCCCATCCTGGCCCTGCAAATATCGCTACCCTGGTTGAAAATCCCGTTTTCGACAAAGGCCGCAGGGATCAGGCCAATCGGCTGACCACTACCGTCACCTCGGGCTTTTTGCCTATTTCCGACATGCAGGTCTGGCGGACAATCCGGCGAATGCTGTCATCCAGCGCCTTGTCATCGGTCAGGATCTTGTCAGCGGCGCGGCCCAGCATCTGATCGACTTCGGCCTCGATGATCTCGACCAAAGCCGTGTTTGACAAGCCGGTCTCGGGCAGGCCCATGACCTCCGCCCAGGGCTCGCCCAAGGGTTCATCATCCTCATCTATGATCAGCGTCACCATGATATGGCCGTTCAGGGCCAGGCGGATCCGGTCGCGGACAACGCCGTCCAACGCGCCGATCTTGACGGCACCGTCCAGATAGGTCCGGCTGGATTCGATGTATTCCACCACATCCGGCGTCTTGCCAGTCAGATCCAACATGGTGCCATTGGTCGCTATTTCAGTTGCGATGCCCTTATCGGCGGCCAGCTTCGCGTGGCGGCGCAACATGCGGTGCTCCCCGTGCATGGGCACCAGCATCTCCGGTTTGACCAGATCATGGAGCGCCTCCAGATCGGGCCCGTTCGCATGGCCCGACACATGGTAAATGCCAGCACTGTCATCGACGACATCGACGCCCATTTCCGAGAATGAATTCACGATCTGCAAGACGCCACGTTCATTACCGGGGATCGTTTTGGAGGAAAAGAGGAACAGATCGCCCTCCTTCATCTCCAACCCCAGATATTTGCCCCGCGCAAGCTGCGCCGTTGCGGCCCGCCGTTCTCCCTGGCTTCCGGTCGAAAGGAGCATCAGGTTTTCGCGCGGGATTTGCTGCGCCTCTTCGGGGCTGACGGTGGAGGGAAAGTCGGTCAATACTCCGGTTTCCTGTGCCACGGTGATCATGCGTTTCATGGCCCGCCCCAGCAAGCAGACCGAACGCCCCGCAGCCGTCGCCGCATCTGCCAAGGTCTTCACGCGCGCCACATTGCTGGCGAATGTGGTGGCCACGACCATGCCTTTGGCCTTGCGCACCAAATCCTGGATAGCGGGCCCCACAACCTCCTCTGACCGGCCGGGATGCCCGACCATTACGTTGGTGCTGTCGCAAACCAGCGTCTTGACGCCCTGCCCCACGACCTCGCGCCACAGATCGGCATCAAAAGGTTCCCCCACCACGGGGCTGCCATCCAGCTTGAAATCGCCTGTATGGATGATCCGGCCCGCAGGCGTGTCAATCACGATGGCAGAGCTTTCGGGGATAGAATGGGACACCGGCAGGAAGGACACCTTGAATGGCCCAAGCTGGCTCATATCAGGCCAAGGTCCGACAACCTGCACCGCGCCCATGTCACCGCCATGTTCATCAAGTTTACGCGCGGCAAGGGCACCGGTAAATTTACGCGCGTAAACTGGCGCTCCCAAACGCTCCCAGAAATGGCCAAGGGCACCGATATGGTCCTCATGCCCGTGGGTGATGATGATGGCTTCCAACTGGTCCACCCGTTCAAGCAGCCAACTGAGATCGGGAAAGATCAGATCCACACCCGGTGTGGTATCCATGTTCGGGAAGGTTACGCCCAGATCGACCAGGATCAGCCGCTCCGCCCCTTCCGGCCCATAGCCATAGACGTAAGCATTCATGCCCACTTCGCCCGCCCCACCAAGGGGCAGGTAAATCAATCGGTTATCGGCCATTCATGTCCCGTTTTCTTTATTATGTTTGTGGATGACGGTCAGCCCATGCATCGTCAGATCATCTTCGATCCGGTCAAATAGCACATCCCCAGAGGAGAACAACGGGGCAAGTCCGCCCGTCCCGATGATCGTCATCGGGCGGTCCCGCTCCGCCTTGATGCGGTCACAAATACCGCGCACCAGACCGACATAGCCCCAAAACACGCCTGACTGCATGCAAGCCACGGTGTTGGTGCCAATGACGGCTTGCGGTTTGGTCACATCGACATGGGGCAAGGCGGCAGCCGCCTGGTGCAAGGCTTCAAGGCTGAGGTTCACGCCGGGTGCGATCACCCCGCCGATATAGGCCCCATCGGCTGAAACGACATCAAATGTGGTGGCCGTGCCGAAATCCACGACGATCAGGTCGCCGCCATGGCGATCAAAGGCGCCTGCCGTGTTCACCAACCGGTCCGGCCCCACTTGCGTGCCCGCATCCACGCGGGGCGGTTGTGGCAACAGGCAGTCCGGTTTGCCCACCACCCAAGGCCGGCAGTTGAAATACCGGTCCGTAAAGACCCGTAAGTTGAACACGACGCGCGGTACGGTGGACGAGACGATGACCTCATCAATCACGACATCCAGCTTGTGATGGTCGCGCAAGGTAGAGAACCAGACATAATACTGGTCCGCCGTTCGCTGATGTTCGGTCGAGGTCCGGAAGGTCGCCAGAAACTGCGTGCCATCCCAGATCGAAAACACGGTATTGGTGTTCCCGCAATCGATACACAGCAACATGGGCGTACCCCTTTAGAAATAGATCTCTGCAGCGGCGATCCGACGCTCGCCTTTTGCGGTATTCAGGATCAAATGACCCTCCGCATCGATTGTAGTGAACGTGCCCGTGATCTGTTCGGATGGCAACCGGGCCGTGATCACCTCACCCAGCCGGGCCGCGTGTTTGAGCCACAGGTGGCGGATGGGATCGAACCCGAATTGCTGGAACTGTTGCTCAAGATCGGCAAAATGACTGGCCAGCCAGAACAGGAAATCTTCGGGGCTGGAGGCCTTGCCCCCTGCCCCGACGACACTGATCGGGGGGACGGCATTGTCTTCCACCTGCGATCCGTCGGGAGCCGATGCCAAGTTTACACCGATCCCTATGGACAGGTGATCCACCCCGCCGCCTTGGCCCGCGCTCTCAAGCAGGATGCCCGCAACTTTACCCCCCTTAAGCAATACGTCATTGGGCCATTTCAGCGACAGCATCTTTGGCCCCGTCAGCATGGCCAGCGCTTGATAAAGCGCGACCGCCGCCGTGAAAGACCGTAACGCCGCCTGCGCCGGATCGCCTTTTGGCTGCATCACAAGGGTGGCGGCGAAATTGCCCGGAGGCATGGACCAGGGCCTTCCGCGCCTGCCATGGGCTGCGATTTGGTTCCGCGCGAGGATCCAGGTGGGGCCGGTCAGCGTGTCGCGGCGGCGGGCGGCCTCTGCCATGGTGCTGTCGGTCTGGTCCAGCACGATCCGGTCATAGGCCGAGGGCCAGAAGGCCCGCGTTTCAGCCGCATCCCAAAGCGGGATCTCAGTTGACAAGTGCGATGGCGGCGGAGGCGGCCAGTGCCTCTACCCCGAAAAGGTTGATAATCCCAAGCACCATGACGGCGGCCGAGGCAATCAGGAACGCACCCTGAACCGGAGCCACCGCCACATCGGTGCCCCGTGCCTCTGGATCGCCAAAATACATGAAGAACACGATCCGCAAATAGTAAAATGCCCCGATGACGCTGGCGATAGCACCGGCCACAGCGAGCCAGCCCAGTCCTGCATCGACAGCTGCCAAAAGGACACCGTATTTGCCAAAGAAACCCAGCAGCGGCGGCACCCCGGCCAAGCTGAAGAACAGAACCAGCATCGCCAGCGCCTTAGCCGGTTCGCGCGCGCTGAGCATGTTGAGCCCGCCAATGTCGGTGATGTGGCGCCCGTCTTGTTCCATCGTCAAGATAAACGCGAATGTGCCGACGTTCATGGTCACGTAGATCGCCATGTAGATCAGCATCGCCTCCACACCCTGGGCCGTGCCTGCCGAAAGGCCCACCAAGGCAAAACCCATATGCGCGATGGAGGAATAGGCCATCAGCCGTTTGATATCGCGCTGCCCGATGGCGGCGATAGCGCCAAGGAACATCGAGATCACGGCGAGGAAGGCCAAGATCTGTTGCCAGTCTCCGACAACGCCACCGAATGCATCATGGACCACCCGGGCGAACAGAGCCATGGCGGCGACCTTGGGCGCAGTGGCAAAGAACGCAGTGACCGGTGTGGGCGAGCCTTCATAAACGTCCGGCGTCCACATGTGAAACGGCGCGGCAGAGACCTTGAACGCCAAACCAGCAGTCAGGAAAACAAGGCCAAAGAGCAGACCGACCGAGATATTGCCATCCGTCGCGACCGAGATGATGCCCGCGAAACTGGTTGTCCCGGCAAAGCCATAGGTCAGCGACGCGCCGTAAAGCAGCAAGCCCGAACTGAGCGCGCCGAGGACGAAGTATTTCAACCCTGCTTCGGTCGATTTCACACTGTCCCGGCGCAGGGAGGCCACGACATAAAGGGCAAGCGATTGCAGTTCCAATCCCATGTAAAGCATCATCAGGTCGCCAGCAGAGACCATGATCATCATGCCGACCACCGCAAGGGCGATCAGAACCGGGTATTCAAACCGCAACAGATCGCGTTTGACCATGTAGTCCTTGCTCATCACAAGGATTGCCGCCGCCGATAGCAGGATCGTCACCTTGGCAAAGCGGGCAAAGGCATCATCGACGAACATGCCCCCAAAGGCAGTGCGGGTGACATTGCCCGACAGGGCCACCCACAGGGCCAGCGCCACGAACACCGCCGCCGTGCCCCAAACGAGCAACGGCGCGACCTCGTCCTTGGTTGTGTAGACGGCAAAGATCAGCGCCGCCATGGCACAGAGCGACAGAAAGATCTCGGGCAGCAGGATGGTCAGATCGGCACCCATATCATTGGCCTCCGTCAGCGATTTGCGTGGTGGCGCGGTATTCGGCCAGGGCCGTCTCGCGGGTATCGATCAGATTGCCGACCGAGGGGCCGATGACATCCGTCACCAGCGCGGGATAGACGCCCAGCAGCAAGGTCATGGCGACCAACGGAGCAAAGATCCATTTCTCGCGCCGCGTCATGTCGGTGATCGATTTCAGGCTCTCCTTGATCAGATCGCCCATGACGACCCGGCGGTAAAGCCACAGGGCATAGGCGGCGGACAGGATAACGCCGCTCGTTGCGACCACGGCGACCCAGGTATTGACCTGGAAGACCCCCATCAGGGTCAGGAATTCACCGACAAAGCCCGATGTCCCAGGCAGGCCCACATTGGCCATGGTGAACAGCATGAAGATCAGCGCATAGGCGGGCATGCGGTTCACGAGGCCACCATAGGCCGAAATCTCCCGCGTGTGCATTCGGTCGTAAATGACACCAACGCACAGAAACAACGCACCCGAGATAAAGCCATGGCTGAGCATCTGGAAGATCGCGCCGTCGATCCCCTGCTGATTGGCGGCAAAGATCCCCATCGTCACGTATCCCATATGGGCGACGGAAGAATAGGCGATGAGTTTCTTCATATCCTCCTGCGCCAAGGCCACGAGGGAGGTGTAGACAATCGCGATGGCCGACATCCACAGAACCAGGGGGGCCAGCAGCTCGGAGGCAACCGGGAACATCGGGAGGCTGAACCGGATCAACCCGTACCCGCCCAGCTTCAATAGGATCGCCGCCAGAACGACAGAGCCCGCCGTGGGCGCCTGCACATGGGCATCCGGCAGCCAGGTATGGACCGGCCACATGGGCATCTTGACCGCGAAACTGGCGAAGAAGGCGAGCCAAAGCAGCGTTTGCAAACCTCCCACCACCTCGAACCCCAATAGCGGGAATGTGGCGGAAGAGAAATCATGGCTCAGCAGCGCCTGTATGTCGGTTGTCCCCGCCTCGACATACATGGCGATCATCGCCACCAGCATCAGGACCGAACCGAGGAAGGTGTAGAGGAAGAACTTGAACGAGGCATAGACGCGGTTCGCCCCGCCCCAAATGCCGATGATCAGGAACATCGGGATCAGGCCCGCCTCAAAGAACAGGTAGAACAGGACCAGATCCAGCGCCATGAACACGCCCAGCATCAGCGTTTCCAGGATCAGGAAGGCGGTGATGTATTCCTTCACGCGGGTCTTCACGTCCCATGATGCGGCAATGACCAGCGGCATCATGAAGGTCGTCAGCATCACGAAGAGAACACTGATCCCATCGACGCCCATCTTGTATTTCAGGCCGAACAGCCAGTCCCGTTCTTCGACGAATTGGAAATCCGTGTTGGACGGGTCGAACTGAAAGATCAGAAAGAGAGAGACAAAGAAGGTCGCCCCCGTAGCCCAAAGCCCGATGCGCTTGGCATTCAGTTGGGCGGCCTCGTCATTGCCGCGCAGGAAACCGGCAAGGATCAGCGCCGCGATCAGCGGGATGAACGTGATGATCGATAGGAGGTTATCCATTAGCCCGCTCCTCCGACCATGACCCAGGTGACCAGGATCACGATCCCTAGGATCATCGCCCCCGCATAGTGGAACAGATATCCCGATTGGGCGCGCCCGGCGAGCCGGGTGAAGAACGGGATGATCCCCATCGCCAGCCCGTTGATGCCACCGTCAATCACGTTGCCATCCCCACGCTTCCACAGGAAATTGCCAAGGGCCTTGGCCGGTTTGACGAAGACCGCGTCGTAGATCTCGTCAAAATACCACTTGTTCAGCAGGAATTCATAAAGCGGGCGCTGGTTCTCTGCCAGTTTGGCGGGCAGGTCTGGACGGCGAATATACATAATATAGGCCAGGATCAGACCGGTTAGCATCGCGATGAAGGGTGAGGCTTTGACCAGCGCGGATACCGCATGGGCATCGTCCAGAATGGTGTTGTCCTCACCAATGTAGATCGCACCTTCACCAGGCTTGCCGCCAAAAGCCGCGTGATGATCGTCACCGTGGCCATCCGCCGCCTTGGCCCCATCGCCATGGTCGTCACCTGCGGCCTCATCATGAGCGTCGCCATGGGCCTCTGTCGTTTCTGCCCCGCGATCGTCGCTGGCATGGACCTCTCCGGCCAGCGGGATACCATAGAAGCGGGCAACCTGATCGGTATGGCCAAAAAAGCTGCCAAACCAGATCATGCCTGCAAAAACAGCACCCAGTGCCAAAACGCCAAGGGGTGCCAGCATGGTCACCGGGCTTTCATGGGCATGTTCATGGGTGTGTTTGTTGCCGCGCGGCTCCCCAAAGAAGGTCATGAACATCAACCGCCAGCTGTAGAAACTGGTGAAGCAGGCGGCGATCACGAGGGACCAGAAGGCAAACCCGCCCGCCATCGTGCCCGAGGCAAAGGCGCTTTCGATGATTGCATCCTTGGACAGGAACCCGGCGAAACCGATATGGGTCAGCGGGATGCCGACGCCGGTGATCGCCAATGTGCCAATCATCATGGCCCAAAACGTGTAAGGCATCTTGTGTCGCAAACCACCGTAGTTCCGCATGTCCTGCTCATGGTGCATCCCGTGGATGACCGAGCCTGCGCCAAGAAACAGCATTGCCTTAAAGAATGCGTGGGTGAACAGGTGGAACATCGCTGCCGAATACATGCCCACACCAGCGGCCACAAACATGTAGCCCAGTTGCGAACAGGTCGAGTAGGCGATCACCCGTTTGATGTCATTCTGCACCAGGCCGACCGTGGCTGCAAAAAACGCCGTTGCCGCACCGATATAGACGACAAACGTGGTGGCATAGGGCGCGAATTCCATGATCGGGGACATCCGGCAGACCAGGAATACACCCGCTGTCACCATGGTCGCCGCGTGGATCAAGGCCGAAACCGGGGTCGGCCCCTCCATCGCGTCGGGCAGCCAGGTATGAAGCAGCAATTGCGCTGACTTGCCCATGGCCCCCATGAACAACAGCACGGCAATCACTTCAGCCGCGTTCCATTCGCCCCAGAGAAAACTGATCTGCGTTTCAGCCAATTCGGGGGCCGCGGCAAAGACATCGCTGAGGTTGATGGAATCCGTGAGGTAGAACAGCGCAAAGATCCCCAACAGGAAGGCGAAATCACCTACGCGGTTGACGATGAACGCCTTCATCGCGGCTGCCCCGGCACTGGCCTTGCGGATGTAAAAGCCGATCAACAGGTAGGAGGCGACGCCGACGCCTTCCCACCCAAAGAACATCTGGACCAGGTTATCGGCGGTCACGAGCATCAGCATCGTGAAGGTAAAGAAAGACAGGTAGGCGAAAAAGCGGCTCCGGTAGGTCTCCCCCTCGCGGAAATGATCGTCGTGGGCCATGTATCCAAAAGAATAAAGGTGCACGAGCGCCGAGACGGTCGTCACCACAACCAGCATGATCGCGGTCAGCCGGTCCATCCGTATGGCCCAATCGGTGCTGAGGGATCCGCTTTCGATCCAGCGCATGATCTGGATCTGTTCGGTCACACCGTCAAAGGTGAAGAACACGATCCAGCTGAGCAGCATGGACAGAAACAGCAGCCCCGTCGCCACCACCATGCCCGCCTGTTCGCCAATCAGCCGCCAGCCGAACCCGCAAATCAGCGATCCGATGAGCGGGCTGAATAGGATAATCGTTTCCATTGGCCCTTAGCCCTTCATATTGCTCACGTCTTCGACCGCGATCGTGCCCCGCGCCCGGAAGAAACAGACCAGGATGGCCAGACCAATCGCCGCCTCGGCCGCCGCGACGGTCAGAACAAACAGCGTGAACACCTGCCCCACCAGATCGCCCAGAAACGCCGAAAACGCCACCAGGTTTATGTTGACGGCCAGCAGCATCAATTCGATCGACATCAGTATGACGATCACGTTCTTGCGGTTCAGAAAGATCCCGAAGATTCCGATCACAAACAACGCCGCCGCAACGGTCAAATAATGCTCAAGTCCGATCATTCGGAACCCTTCCGGTTCTTTGACTTATCCCACCGCCAAAAGGCATAGATGACCGCCCCAATCACAAGATGGGCCAAGATATAGCCGAGCGTCGCAGACATCAGAGGCCCTGCCCCGGTTTGACGTCTTTCAGCTCCATGGCCTTCGCCGGATCGCGGTAGATTTGGGCAAGGATGTCTTGGCGTTTGATATCCGTGCGATGGCGCAGCGTCAGCACGATGGCGCCAACCATGGCCACAAGCAGGATCAAGCCCGCGATCTGAAAAAGCGGGAAATATTTGTCATAGACCAGCAGGCCCAACGCAGCGGTGTTGTGAACCTCACCCGGTGGCGGGGCAACGGCACCGCGCATGGCCATGGCGTCGTCCGCGAAGGTCCAAGTGCCAAAGACCATGCCCAACTGCATCAGCAAGACCAACCCGATGACGCTTGCAACGGGCACATATTGGGCCATCTCGGCCTTCAATTCGGCGAAATCCACGTCCAGCATCATGACCACGAACAGGAACAGCACCGCGACCGCGCCCACATAAACGATGACCAGCAGCATCGCCACGAATTCCGCGCCAAGCAGAACGAACATACCCGCCGAGGTGAAAAACGCGAGGATCAGCCACAATACTGAATGGACCGGGTTGCGGGAGACCACCACGAACAAGCCCGCCGTCACCACGACGACGGCAAAGCAGTAGAATGTGATATCGGCGGCACTCATGCGCTGCCCTCCCCTTGCTTTTCGATCTCGGTCTGGGCCAGTTCCATGGCTTTTGTCATGGCGGGCACGCCGCCAAAAGGCGCCATCTGGGCAATGACCTGCGCCACTTCTTGCGGGCTTGCCCCGGCAACCATGGCATGGCGCACCGTCAGGCGCACCTGATCCTCGGCCTGGGCGCCCAGAACCGTCAGGGCAGCCAACGTGACCAGCAGGCGGGTCTTTGCGTCCAGCCCGTCTGGGCTGAGGCCCTTACCCAGAAACGCCTCCATCAGCTCAGCGGGCATCGTCGGCATCCAGTCGGCCATGTTCGGCATGGCCGGGATCTTGCCTGGGTCAAAGGCCGGGTTCAGCGCCTTCGCCATTTCCTGCCCCTGCGCCATCATCTGGGCATAGAACTTGCTCAGGTCGTCGCTCATGCGGCGTCCTCCTCCGCCTCGAACACCTCAATCGCAGCGTTCAAGCCGTTGATCATTGAGGGAAAGCCACCATAAAGCGCCATCTGAAAAATGATTTCCGAAACCTCTTCGCGGCTGGCGCCAACCCTGCGGGCGCTCGCAATATTAACTTTGAGCTGCGGTTTGGTTTGCCCACCCAGGGCCGTCAAGGCCGCGATGGTGGCCAGCAACCGGGTTTTTTCATCAACCACCGGGCGGGCGTAGAATTGCCCATAAGCCACATCAACGACAGTGCGCGCCATGCCCGGGACAAGCGCATCGTAGCGCGCCGCAAGCGCCTCTTCCATGCCCGGGTTCACGGTCTCGGACAAAGCCTTGCCCTTGGCATATGTGTCTTCCGTGGACGTCATCGGTACGGCGCATCAAGCTCCAGATTGCGGGCGATTTCCGCTTCCCAGCGTTCGCCGTTTTCCAATAGCTTTTCCTTGTCGTAATACAATTCTTCGCGCGTTTCGGTGCTGAACTCGAAATTCGGGCCTTCAACGATGGCATCCACCGGGCATGCCTCCTGGCAGAACCCGCAATAGATGCATTTGGTCATGTCAATGTCATAGCGGGTGGTCCGCCGGCTGCCATCGTCGCGTGGTTCGGCATCGATGGTGATGGCCTGGGCGGGGCACACGGCCTCGCACAGCTTGCACGCAATGCAGCGTTCTTCCCCGTTGGGATAACGGCGCAGGGCATGCTCTCCCCGAAAACGCGGGCTCAAGGGGCCCTTTTCATGGGGGTAGTTCAGCGTGGCCTTGGGCGCAAAGAAGTAGCGAAAGCCCAGCTTGAACCCTTTGAAAAAGTCCATCAGCAAGAAGTACTTGCCAGCGCGTTGCCAATCGATCTGTGTCATTGATTACGCTCCTAAAGTGTAGCGGGCCCAGAAAGCGCCCAGCACTTCGAATTTCGCCAGGAATGCCACGATCACGACCCAAGCCAGCGACATCGGCAGGAACACTTTCCAGCCCAGGCGCATCAACTGATCATAGCGGAACCGTGGGACGATAGCCTTTACCATGGCGAACATGAAGAAGAAGACTGCCATTTTGGCGACCATCCACAGCGCGCCGTCCGGCAGGAATGGAAATGGGGAAAGCCAGCCACCAAAGAACAAAAGGGTGATCAGCGCGCACATCAGGAAGATGGCAATATATTCGCCGGCCATGAATAGCAGGAATGGCGTGGATGAATATTCGACCTGATAACCCGCCACCAATTCCGATTCCGCTTCGGGCAAATCGAAAGGCGGGCGGTTGGTTTCCGCCAAGGCGCTGATAAAGAACAGAAACACCATCGGCAGATGCGGCAGCCAGTACCAGTTCAGAAGTCCCAAATTGCCATCTTGCGCGCGCACGATATCGCCGAAGTTCAAGCTACCGGTCGAAATGATGACACCGATGATGATCAAGCCAATCGATACTTCGTAACTGATCATCTGAGCCGCGGATCGGAGGGACCCCAAGAAGGGATATTTGGAGTTCGACGCCCACCCCCCCATGATCACGCCATAGACCTCAAGCGAGGAAATGGCAAAGACATAGAGGATCGCCACATTCAGGTCAGCCAAAACCCAGGTATCGTTGAAGGGGATCACCGCCCAGGCGATGATGGCCAGCACGAAACTAGTCAGGGGGGCCAGCATGAAGACCGTCTTGTCGGCACCTGCGGGCACCACGATCTCTTTCACGATGTATTTCAGCGCGTCGGCCACGGTCTGCAGCAGACCAAAGGCACCGACCACGTTTGGCCCCCGGCGCATCTGAACCGCCGCCCAGATCTTTCGGTCGCCGTAGACGAGAAACAGCAGGCTGACCATAACAAAGCCAATGACCAACATACATTGAAGCGCCACGATGATGAAGATGCCCAGACCGGTATTCAGAAACGCTGCCATATCAGGCTCCTCAGTTCTGCATCGTATCCTGTGCCATCCCACAGGCTACCCCCAGCGCTGAAGCTGACCTGGGTCAGGCAGATATCGCTGTCGTAGCGGTGTAAATCGTATCTCGCAGACAATGACCAGCCTTCATGACGCCGCATGGGCGCGGTCGGAAACCTTTGCCCGATGGTCTGGCCTGGATCGCGCACCAAAGACCACCTATTCCGCCGCCAACGGAGCTGTAGCGCGGGCTTTGGCATTGGACGAAAGCTCCGCCATCAACTGGCTGGCCCGCGCGATGGGGTTGGTCAGGTAGAAATCGGTGATCGGCGATACGAAGGGGCCATCGCCCAACGTTCCGCCATCGGGAAGGATCAGTTCATTGACCGGAACCTCGTCGATCTTGCGCAGATGCGGGGTGATCTTGACCATCTGGTCACGCAGTTGCGCCAGGCTGTCGAATGGCAAGGTTGTCCCCAACTCGGCTGACAAGGCACGCAGGATAGCCCAGTTTTCCTTGGCCTCACCCGGCGGAAAACCAGAGCGGAGCGCCAGTTGTGGCCGCCCTTCCGTGTTGACGAACAGGCCCTGTTCTTCGGTATAGGCGGCGGCGGGCAGGATGATATCGGCCCGGTGGGCCCCGCGGTCGCCGTGGCTGCCTTGATAGATCACGGTCGGGCCTGCGGGTATGTCCATCTCATCGGCACCCAAGGCATAGATTGTCTCTGCCCCGTCCAGAGCGGCCGTGATGCCGCCATCAGTGGTGCAGCCGATATCCATGGCGCCCACGCGACTGGCCGCCGTGTGAAGGATCATGAGCTTGGATTGTGCAGCCACTGCCATCTTCATGACGGTGGCCAAGACCGCCGCGCCATCTGCACCCAGCAAAGCCCCCTGCCCCACGATCATGACACCCGGCACGCCGTGCTTGTCCGAATGGTCCATCTTGGCGAGCTTGGTCAGGGCGGCGCGATCGGCCCCCAGATTGATCACATCATAGGTCAGATCGACGGACTCGCCGATCCTAGCAACGCGTGCGCCCCGCGCCCAGGCCTTGCGGATCCGAGCATTCAGCACCGGCGCTTCGAGCCGGGGATTGGTCCCGATCATCAGGATCATCTCGGCCGCATCAATATCCTCGATCGTTGCTGTACCGACATAGCCGGAGCGGTTCCCCGAAGGCAGCATTGCGCCATCGGTCCGACACTCGACGGCACCGCCCTGCCCGCCCACCAATTGCTTCAATGCAAAGGCAGCCTCGACCGGGGCCAGATCGCCCACCAGCCCAGCAACTTTTCTGCCGATCATGGCGGCCGCTGCGGCCGATAGAGCCTCAGGCCAGGAGGCCGGACGCAATTTGCCGTTTTCGCGGATATAGGGTTTGTCCAGGCGCTGGCGACGCAGACCATCCCAAACGAAACGGGTTTTGTCGCTAATCCATTCCTCGTTCACGCCATCATGGTTGCGAGGCAGAAAGCGCATGACCTCACGCCCCTTGGTGTCCACGCGGATGTTCGAGCCGAGGGCATCCATGACGTCGATCGATTCCGTTTTGGTCAGTTCCCAAGGTCGTGCGGTGAAGGCATAAGGCTTGCTGACCAAGGCACCGACCGGACACAGATCAATGATGTTGCCTTGCAGATTGCTGTCGAGCGTTTCACCCAGATAGCTCGTGATCTCGGCATCCTCGCCCCGGCCCGTCTGACCCATCTGGGCGATGCCCGCGACCTCAGTTGTGAACCGCACGCAGCGGGTGCAACTGATGCAGCGGGTCATGTGGGTTTCGACCAATGGGCCCAGATCCAAATCCTCAGTCGCGCGTTTGGCCTCCCGGTAGCGGGAAAAATCGACACCATAGGCCATCGCCTGGTCTTGCAGGTCGCATTCGCCGCCTTGGTCGCAGATCGGGCAATCAAGCGGATGGTTGATCAGCAGAAACTCCATCACCCCTTCACGGGCTTTCTTGACCATGGGGGAGTTCGTCTTGACCTCTGGCAATTCACCATTGCGGCCCCCGCGCAGGTCACGGACCTGCATTGCGCAAGATGCGGCAGGTTTGGGCGGACCACCCACAACCTCGACAAGGCACATGCGGCAGTTGCCAGCGATACTCAGGCGTTCGTGGTAGCAGAACCGAGGGATTTCGATGCCAGCTTCTTCGCAGGCCTGGATCAGGGTCATGGCCGGGTCGACCTCGACCTCCTGTCCATCGATGACGATTTTGCGCAGGTCAGTCATGGATACGAGCCTCCCGATCAGCGGTCTTCGGGATGGGCCCGCACCGCGCGTCGACCCGTTGCTAAAATATGCAGCCCGCCGGCGCAACTGTCTGCACGGTCACGACACGGCATCGCCGGGAAACTGCGACGAAATGCACCGGGATGTTGCTCCCGCGCAGGCATTGCCTGTTTGGGGGTGGCGCGTGCGCGACGAATCCGCCCCCTTACCAGCGGCTCACCCGCACGCGCGATGCCGATGTCGCGACCTTGGCGGGCTCGTAGCCACCGGACCGCTTTTTGACAGAGTTTAACGCTGACGCAGCAAACGTCCGGCCGCCGTGCCCGCTGCAATCTCGGCCGCGCCCACCTTGCAATAGGCCTGGCCCACCCCGCCACTAGCTCCTTTGGATTTCAGGTAAGCACGCGCCTGTTGTTCCAGTCGTTTTTTTTCTGCCTTGTTGTCGACAAAGGCATCGATCTCAGCATCGGTATAGCCCTGTTTGCGCGCAGTGCCTTTCAGGCTGTTGAGATACGAGATCCCCCGCAGGGTCCGAGCAGAGATCGAATTGCATTTCTCCCCGATCTCGATGGCTATACCGACGGAAACCAGCCCATCGGTCACGACCTTGTTGTCCCGCAAAGCGGGCTTCGCCGCAGCCGAAAAGGCCAGCGTGAATGCGATGATTACGAAAACAACGGAAAACAGGTATTTCATCTGCCACATGCTCCAATAAAGTCGCCGCCTTTGGACGGTCTTGATGGTGCATGACATTGGGAAAGGTGCCCTGATATTCAATATCAGGGCACCTTTCGCGAGATTTCGTGAGGTTATCTGGGCACAGATCCACCGCAAGCGACCCGTTCCGGAAACGCATTACGGCGTGACAGACAAAAGATATGCGCCCACATCGGAGCTTGCTGCGATTTCTGCTGCTCCGGCGGCGCAGACGGCGTCAGCACCGGGGTTCTCCGCCAATCCGTGCTTGGCGACGAAGGCCGCTTGTTTATCTGCAATCAACTCCGAAAAACCGGTGATCTGCGTGTCCAGCTGATCGGGGTCGAAGCCGTCTTCCGCGAGCCGGGCCACAACAGGTTCGGTCGCCCGGGACGCAGCCACGATATCAAAAGACAGGCTGGGACAGGAGAGGGCCAGTTGTTGGGCCGTGGTGGTGGCCATGACGATATCCACAAAATAGCCCGGGGCCGGGCGCGGTTCTTGGGCCTGAACGTCACCGGCCAAGGTCAACATGCCCAATATCGCCCCTTTCAAGGCCCTCATGATGCGTTTGGCCACGGCTTGATCACGAGGATCAGCAACAGACCAGCGACTATGAGACTGTAGAGGGTCATTGGCAGCGCCATCACCAGATTGATACGTTCCAAGGGGATACTCGGTGCCATCAGGGCCGTAAATAGCGGTTGGCCCATGACCAAAAGGACCGGCAACACAGCACCGACACACCACCAGATCCCATGACCCGTGCGCCAGAACAAAGCGGCGACTGCGCCACACAGGATTATCGACGTCACCACCCCGATTCCGTAAAGAATGATCGCCTGGCCGACCAGCGTATCGTAGTTCTCCATATCGTCCCCCTACCGTCGTCGTTCGTTCAAGGGGGCAATGCCCTTAATCGCCTTGCGCAGAAAATCAAAGGTCAGAAGAATGGCCAGAAAGCCGAACACCCCCAACACGCCGTAAATCCAGGCGGGCACGATGCCATATGTAATTGCCAGATGACTGCACCAGATCGGGACACCGCATAACATGACCGTCACGGCAGCGCAGAGGAACGAAAGCAGCCCGTCCCAGATGTTCTTAACCATGGCCTACCCTTCATCCCCCGCTTTTCGGGGGTGATAGGCGGCGGCCCCAAGCCTGGCAAGAGCAGGACCAGATGGCGATATCGATATAGACTATTGTGCCAAACAACCCAAAGGGCCGTTCGATGACCCCGAAAAAGACCGTTCTTGCCTATTGGCAAACAATGGCGACCAACGATTTCACTGCGGCAAGCCAGTATTTGGCCCCCGGTTTCTGGTGCCATTGGCCGCAATCTGCTGAGCTGATCCGCGGGCGGGAGAACTTTGCCGCGCTGAATGCCAATTACCCTGCTCATGGTATCTGGCAGTTTGACGTCAAACGGATCGCAGCCGACGGTCAGGTCGTGATGACCGAAGTGGACATTACCGATGGGGTCCAGACGGCAAAGGCGTTGACGTGGCACAGGGTTGTGGACGGCAAGATCGCTCACCAGGTGGAATATTGGCCAGACCCGTATGATGCCCCGGCCAACCGATCCCAGTGGGTCGAAACTGTCGCCGATACGCCCGTATAGCTTTGCCGTAGCTAGGTCTGCATTTGCTGCCGTGGCCACCGCTTTAACGCAAGAAAAAGCCCGGTCACCGTCAGAATTGGCGGACCAGAGAACAAGACCACGCCAAAAACTGACGTGATCCAGGCCGTCTGAACCGGATGGCCAACGGCATGGGCCAGAAAGGCAATCAGAAGGAGGCAATTGGCGGCCACCAGGCTACCAAGCCCGATGGTCCAAACCTTCCCATGGCCCGTGCGACGCGCAGCAATCAACAGGGCGAGCGGCGCGAAAATACTGCACAGCAGATACCCACCAAAAATAAGCGTGTCCTGCCAGGGCATTGGTTACTCTGCGGCCATGGGGGTGGCTTTGCGTTTATGCTTGATGCGGTCCTCGATCTCATCCCGGAAATGCCGGATCAAGCCTTGGATCGGCCAGGCGGCGGCATCACCCAGGGCGCAGATCGTGTGCCCTTCGACCTGTTTGGTGACGTCAAGCAACATATCGATCTCGGCAGGATCGGCCTCGCCCGTGACCAGACGGTCCATCACGCGCATCATCCAGCCGGTCCCTTCGCGGCAGGGCGTGCACTGGCCACAGCTTTCATGCTTGTAGAACTTGGACAGCCGCCAGATCGCCTTGATGATATCGGTATCCTTGTCCATCACGATCACGGCGGCGGTTCCCAGACCGGATTGCTGCTCCCGCAACCAGTCGAAATCCATGATCGCCCCGTCGCGCATGACCGTTGCCGGCAGGCATGGCACAGAAGATCCACCCGGGATGACGGCTTTCAATTTATCCCAACCGCCGCGGACGCCACCACAATGACGATCAATCAATTCATCGAACGGGATCGACATCTCTTCCTCGACGACGCAGGGGTGGTTCACGTGGCCTGAGATCGCAAACAGCTTGGTGCCCGCATTGTTTGGGCGACCGAAGCCAGCAAACCATTCACCGCCACGTCGCAGGATGGTCGGGACGACGGCAATGGACTCAACGTTGTTTACCGTGGTCGGGCAACCGTAAAGGCCAGCACCCGCCGGAAATGGTGGCTTCATCCGGGGCATGCCCTTTTTGCCTTCGAGCGATTCCAGCAGCGCAGTTTCTTCGCCACAAATGTAAGCGCCCGCCCCGTGATGCAGGTACAAATCAAAATCCCACCCCGACCCGGCGGCATTGGCCCCTAAAAGGCCAGCATCATAGGCTTCATCAATCGCGGCCTGAAGCGCCTCCCGCTCGCGGATATATTCGCCGCGGATGTAAATATAGCAAGTATGGGCATTCATGGCGAAGCTGGCGATCAGGCAACCTTCGATCAGCGTATGCGGATCATGGCGCATGATCTCCCGGTCCTTGCAGGTGCCGGGCTCCGATTCGTCGGCATTAACGACCAGATAGGCCGGGCGCCCGTCGCTCTCCTTGGGCATGAAAGACCATTTCAAACCGGTCGGAAACCCCGCGCCGCCGCGCCCGCGCAGACCGCTTGCCTTCATCTCGTCCACGATCCAATCGCGGCCTTTGGCGATCAAACCGGCTGTACCATCCCAATGGCCCCGCTTTTTGGCGCCATCCAGCGTGCGGTCATGCATGCCGTAAATGTTGGTAAAGATCCGGTCTTTGTCCTGCAGCATGGCCGTGGGTGTCCTTATCTCAGTCGCGGCGTTCCCGCCAAATTCTCAGAGCCACAATAAACGCCCAGACGAAGGCACCCAATGCGGCAAAGTCGAACAGGAAGGCGTATTTTGCCGGTAATCCCAGTTGTCCGCCCAACCAGTTCCCTGCCAACCACAGAAGGAAGGCCACCGCAATCACGATGGCCACCAACCTGCCCTGGCGCGCCAGGGCTTGATCGCGTTCGGGCGTCACGGGCATTGCAGGTCAGTAGACCCCGCCTTTTTCAACCTTGGATGAAAACGCGGTTTCCCCACCTGCTGCCAGTATCTTTGCTTGATCGACCCATTCATCGCGAGAGACGCGACCTTTGAACCCTTCCAGATTCTCGTCAACCCAGGCCACTTCCGCGTCGTTCCAACCCGCGATCTGGTCAAAGTGGTAAAAACCCAGGGAATTGCACAGCTGTTCCAGTTTGGGCCCGACACCCTTGATTTGCTTGAGGTCATCGGCATTGCCATCCCGCGGGGCCTCCAACGCCTCGGGGCGTGTCCCGATATCGCCGCTATCCGATACAGGCGCTTCTTTAGCGGGGGCCACTTCGGCTGGGGCCGGATCGGACGCTGGGGTCGAATTGGCTTCGTATTTCCACTCGCCCTTACGCTCACCCAGTTCTGCCTCCCCCGCCAAAGCTGAGGATGGTTTGACCGACGGATCAGACACAGTTGTCGCTGGCGCGGTGGCGGGCGCCGATGCGTCCGGTGCAGACTCCGCGACAGGGGCAGCGCTTGGTGCAGATGATGCAGGTCCGCCCGTGTCGCGCGCTACGTTTATGCCGTCAGAGCCGGATGCGCCAGGGGACAGATCACGCGGACCGGTCGGACCGGGCAGCGGCTTGCGCCATCCCAGCCACAGAACCAAACCTGCAACCGCCGCCACACACCCACCGCCGAAAACTGCACCTACCAGTTCGTAATCCCACATGACCCAAAGCATCGTGCCGCCCACGATCCCAAACAGGGCCGCAACAGCAATCACGCCTTCGCCTATCGGTGCACTATGTCTGTCCATCTGATTCTCACTCCCAGTTGCGACAAATCGCCCATTTCTCAGGCCCTATTTAGCGCGTTGTGAGAACTCTGTCTCCTCCCCCGTGGCCAAAATGGTGGCTTGGCTCACCCAGTCGTCCCGGCTCACCCGCCCCCTAAAGCCTTCCAGGTTCTCATCAACCCACGCGACCTCTCCCTCAGACCATGCTGCAATCTGATCAAAATGGAAGAAGCCCAACGTGTTGAGAAGCTTTTCAAGCTTTGGCCCAACGCCCTTAATTTTCTTCAAATCATCGGCGGATCCATCGCGCGGGCCATCCAAGGCAGCAGGTTTCGTGCCGCTTGTGGCCGCCTCCAACGTTTCTTCGGGCGGCTTCGGCGTTACCTCTTTTTTCTTCGGTGCATTGGCCTTGGCCGCGTCAGTGGTCTTGGAGGCAGGCTCCGGCGCATCTTTGCCGACGTCGGAGGCGGACGGCCCCGGCTCCATCGTTGCAGGGCGCCACGGCGCCAGGATCGGCGTTTCCGTACCGTCGATGCGCTTGACCGTGTCCCCCAGATCAGCCGCCAAAGCAGCGCTGGCATTGCCCGCCGCCCGACCTTCGACATAATCAGCAAGGCTGGTCACGCCGCCGAACGGTTCAGCAGCATAACGGCCATTCTGGGGCCCGGGTGTCGGCACCTCACCGGCGCGCAGGGCATCTATAATTTCCCCGAACCGGGCTGTCGTCAGATCTTCGTAATAATCCTTGCCGATCTGCGCCATGGGCGCATTCGCACAAGCCCCCAGACACTCGACCTCTTCCCAGCTCAGCTTGCCATCTTCACTGATCTGGTGAGCCTTCGTCGCGATCTTGTCCTTGCAGACGGCAATCAGATCCTCCGCCCCGCAAATCATGCAGGAGGTCGTGCCGCATACCTGAATATGCGCAACAGAACCAACAGGTTGCAGCTGAAACATGAAGTAGAATGTGGCAACCTCCAGCGCGCGGATATAGGCGAGGTCCAGCATTTCCGCCACGTGCTCAATCGCCGGGCGGCTCAGCCAGCCTTCCTGCTCCTGCGCCCGCCACAGCAACGGAATGATCGCACTTGCCTGACGACCTTCGGGATATTTGGTCATCTGCGCCTCGGCCCAAGCCTTGTTTTCGGGGGTAAAGGCAAAACCTTCGGGCTGTTCTTGATGCAATCGGCGGAGCATGGGCGGCCTCTTCTCAGTTTACGTTCGCGCAGACAGATCCGATTTCAGCCAGGTCAGACCCGTTTCGGAAATCGGCAAACTCAAAAAATTCCTCATAGTTTGTGCGACAGATGTAAAGCGTCTTTGCCTGATCGGACTGGGGTGCGACGATGATCACCGTCGGATATCCTCCTTGGTCAAAGACCGACACGACCTCTCCGCCGCGGTTCAGCAGGCTTGCCACCGTTTCGCGAGCCATCGCAGCCCCCGAGACGGCGGCCAGAACAAATGTCAGCGCAAGCAGGCGGATCAACTGCATGGCCCGGTCACCAGCTTGATGCCACCGGGGACGTCAACGAATTCATCGGCCATGGCCATCGTTCCTGCAACGATCCCCATGCGCCGCTCATCAACGCCGACCTCTTCCATGACACGCACCCGTAACTCCTCGGTATTGACCGTACACCCGACCGTTGCCATCGCGGTACGCAGCCGGGTCTTCTCATCCTCAGTTACATCCTCGGCGACCAACGGTGTCGCTGCCATGACAGCCATCACGGTAAGGGGTCGGATCATCGGGAACACTCCTTCGTCATCAAAATCAATTGGTTCTGGGCAGGGTCGATCATCGCCTGTCCCGCCATCAAAAGGTCCGTTACCAGATCGCGGGTCTCGGTCTTGGTAAATCCGTATTTCGGCAGTTCCTGATCGGCAACAATGTCGGTCATTTTGCATCCCGCCTTTATGATCACGGCGACAAACAATTCCATCCTTGGGTCATGATTAGGATGCGAGGCCACCTGACCAGCCCCAACAGCCACCGCTCCGATAATGATCCAGCCCCGCAAGTCGGGCCAAGGACCGACCGTGATAGCACCCAATCCTGATTTCGGCGGAAAAATCACGGACTATCCCGCAATATCGGGGCGCGGCAGGTCGCGTATCGTCCCCAAAATACCGAATGCCTCAACAAGGGCAAGCAGCAGCACAACGACCCCAAAGACCAGCACGCTTAAAATCGCTGCGACCGGGTAGGCAATCATCGGGTTTCGGATGAAACGCCCCGTCGTGACCGAAACCGATGAAACGGCCAGCCATAACAGTGCAAAAAGCAGATATTTCAACACAGCCATACAGCGGCAGTTCAGCGGTCGATCTCGCCGAACACCACGTCCATGGTGCCGATGATGGCACTGACATCGGCCAACTGATGGCCCTTGGCGATGAAATCCATCGCCTGCAGGTGCAGATAACCCGGCGCACGCAGCTTGGCGCGATAGGGTTTGTTCGTGCCATCAGCGACCAGATACACGCCAAACTCACCTTTCGGGGCTTCCACCGCGGCGTAGATCTCGCCCGCTGGCACATGGAAACCTTCGGTGTAAAGCTTGAAGTGGTGGATCAACGCCTCCATTGAGGTTTTCATCTCCCCCCGTGTCGGCGGTGTCATTTTGCCCCGCGCCATCACATCGCCGGGTTCGTTGCGCAGCTTTTCACAAGCCTGGCGGATGATCTTCAGGCTTTCGCGCATCTCGGCCATCCGGCACAGGTACCGGTCATAGCAATCGCCGTTTTTGCCCACGGGGATCTGGAAATCGAACTCGTCATAACATTCATAGGGTTGCGCCCGACGCAGATCCCAGGCCAATCCGGATCCGCGGACCATGACGCCGCTGAACCCCCAATCCTGAATGTCCTGCTCCGTGATGATCCCGATATCGGCGTTGCGCTGCTTGAAAATCCGGTTTTCGGTTAACAAGCCGTCGATATCATCCAGCACCGACGGAAACTCGTCGGCCCAATGGTCAATATCCTCGATCAAGTCGGCAGGCAGATCCTGATGAACGCCGCCGGGCCGGAAATAGGCCGCATGCAGACGCGCGCCGCAGGCTCGCTCATAAAACACCATCAGCTTTTCACGCTCTTCAAAACCCCACAGCGGTGGGGTCAGCGCGCCCACATCCATCGCTTGCGTGGTAACATTTAGGATATGGCTCAAGATCCGCCCGATTTCGGAATACAAAACCCGGATCAATGAGGCGCGGCGCGGCACCTCTGTCCCGGTCAGCCTTTCGATGGCCAAGCACCAGGCATGTTCCTGATTCATCGGCGCCACGTAATCCAGCCGGTCCAGATAGGGCAGGTTCTGCAGGTAGGTCCGGCTCTCCATCAGCTTTTCCGTGCCGCGGTGCAGCAAGCCAATATGGGGGTCGCAGCGCTCCACGATCTCCCCGTCCAACTCAAGCACAAGCCGCAAAACACCATGTGCCGCAGGGTGTTGCGGACCAAAGTTGATGTTGAAATTTCGGATCTTCTGTTCACCCGTCAGGGCGTCGTCGAATTTGCTGCCGTCCATCATGGTCTACTCCACCAAGTTCGGGTCGCTTTGTCTCAAAAGCTTTTGTCCAGTATCGAAAGAGGTTCGCCACGCCTCGGGCACATGTTCTTGGAACCGTTCAAACATGTATTCGTAGGTCGGTGTCAATGCGGCATAGGCGGCACGCATCATCGCCTCTGTCCCCACCGTTTCTGCGATACCGCTGACATGTTTCCGGGTCCCGAACGCCGCCTCGATGCGATCAATACCAATATGCGCCGCGATCTTGGCCATGCTTTCTTCGTTGAACAGGTTCTCATAGAATAAATAGAGGATTTGATCGGCGGGAACAGCGCGTTCGAGTGCGCGAATTGTCCGGTCATATCGGCTGCGCAGGATATCTGCGCTGACCTCCGGCTCATCGATCGCTTGCGCCAGCAACTGCTCAGCGGCGGCTGCACCCCCCAACCGTTCGCCGACAGAATGGTGCGAGCGTTGCTTGACCCCAGAGACGAGCCGCTCAACAGGATCCCGCATGATGAACAGAAACCGTGTATTGGGATGGAGCGCTGCCATTTCTGCAAATGTCCGGCCGGACACGCGCGTATAGGCAGGCGTAATGTCCGCAACAACCGGTTGGCCCTTCCGCCCGATCACAAGGGATTTCGCGTAGTAGCTGTGATCAAGCGGCCCAGATAGCAGGGCGCTCCAGCGGGTCATCATCAGGTGGATCGCACGACCGAAATGCCGCGACAGCTGCTGCAATCGTATGTGACGCCGCCGCAGGATCCTGGTCGCCGGTCCCAGGGGCAACCCATAGAGGGCAACATAGGGGGACCGGACACTGTTCCAGTAATGATGCTCTTTGACAGCAAAATGCACCTTGCCCGTGTTCAGAAGCTGCTGTTGAAGCCAGGTTGTCCCGCAGCGTTGGCCGCCGATGCCAATCAACAAGCAATCAACATCCTGCAGATGTTGACGCGCTACGGGATCGGCTGGAACGTCAGCCATCAACTCGTTTGACTGAAACAAACCCTGGTCAAGCTCCTTCGGGGTCATGGCGTCTCCTTTTCGCCTGCTCACCCACCGGTTGACTGAAACTGATCAGGTGTCGATACCAGGGATCTTCAACTCATCCCTAAACGCCATCACGTATAGCAGCAAGATCACGCCAAATGGAATGACCGCGATAAGCGACGCTGGAGCAGGAAGGCGGTATCGCGGCAACAGGACCCATAAAGGGAAAACAGTGATCGCCGATATGACAAGCCACCATAGGACGGCCATCAGCCTTTTGCCTCGGCCTTATCATCACCGGGCAAGATATATTCCGCACCTTCCCATGGGCTCATGAAGTCAAACTGGCGATATTCCTGAACCAGGCTGACCGGTTCATAAACCACCCGCTTTTCGACCTCGTCATACCGCACTTCGGTATAGCCGGTGGTGGGGAAATCCTTGCGCAACGGATAGCCGCGAAACCCGTAATCCGTGAGGATCCGCCGCAAATCCGGGTGCCCCTTGAACAGTAACCCGAACATGTCAAAGACTTCGCGTTCGAACCAATTGGCCGAGGGATGAACCTCGATGATCGAGGGAACCATATCCTCTTCGCGCACGGCCGCCCGCAGCCGGATGCGATGGTTCTGATACATCGACAGGAAATGGTAAACGACATCGAACCGTTTGTCCCGCTGGGGATAATCGACCGCCGTGATATCCACCAATGTGGAAAAGCGGCAGGCCGTATCCGTCTTCAGGAACTCACATAGACCGGGCAAGGAGGACGGGGCCACATCCACCGTCAATTCGCCATTCTCCACGGCCCATGAAATGACGCAATCGGGGCGCTTGCCCTCTATATGCGTGCCAAGTTCGTTCAATGCGTCCGTCAAGGTTTAGGTTCCAGCACTTTCATCAAAGTTTTCGACCACATTCACGACCAGCCGCGCATCCTTGGCGCCTTTCAGTGCCGCTGCCGGAAAATCGTAGGTGTGGAACCGGCCTTCCGAAGAAAACCAGCAGCATTTCCGGCTCGCTCCGTCAGAGGCGACGACCGTCATGGACGGCCCCCCGCTTCGCAACGATACCAGATCACCCAAAGCCACTTTGTCAGCATTCATCGCACAATCGTCCCCGTTCTGCGGATCTTGCGTTGCAGTTGCAAAATCCCGTAAAGCAGCGCCTCAGCCGTCGGCGGGCAGCCGGGCACATACACATCCACCGGTACAATCCGGTCACAGCCTCGCACCACCGAGTAGCTGTAATGATAATATCCCCCGCCATTGGCGCAGGACCCCATGGATATGACATAGCGCGGCTCGGGCATCTGGTCATAGACCTTTCTGAGCGCGGGGGCCATTTTGTTTGTTAGCGTTCCAGCAACAATCATCAGATCCGACTGGCGGGGCGAGGCGCGCGGCGCCGTCCCAAACCGTTCCAGATCATAGCGCGGCATCGAGGTGTGCATCATCTCGACGGCACAACAGGCCAGACCAAAAGTCATCCAATGCAGGCTGCCCGTGCGCGCCCAGTTGATGATGTCCTCGGTCGAGGTGACCAGGAACCCCTTGTCCTGCAACTCGCTGTTCAGCTGTCGGGTGGCGACCTCGCGGTCACCGCCAGCGGTCGCGGCTACTCCCATTCCAGTGCTCCCTTTTTCCATTCATAGGCGAAACCAATGGTCAAAATGGCCAGGAAAACCATCATTGACCAGAACGCCGCCATCGACATGTCCCCAAAAACGACCGCCCAGGGGAACAGGAACGCCACTTCCAAATCGAAAATGATGAACAGGATCGACACCAGGTAGAACCGCACATCGAACTTCATCCGTGCATCGTCAAACGCGTTAAACCCGCATTCATAGGCGCTGACCTTTTCTGGGTCGGGGTTGCGCACGGCGACGACAGCAGCAGCGAGGATCAAGACCAAGCCCAACCCGATGGCGAGCCCTAAAAATACGAGGATGGGCAGATAATCTTGAAGCAGCGTGTCCACGTCCGGCTCCTTTCATTGGCTGCTCTCGGGTCTAGCCCCCACCGCCAGCCCCGTCAACGCGCCCCGGTCCACCATTTGTCGCAGGTTTCATCCGGATAATCGTATGCGTAACTCCGCAACCAGATCCCGGGCCTTGGCAACCTGACGCGCCGACCGCCTGACCATACGGAGAGCACAGCAAGGAACAAGTTCAGCGCATGGGCGCGGCTGGCATATCAGGGTGCCGCGAAGACAGACGTTCATGCATCATTTCAGGCGACAGAACATAGATCAGGGCCAGCGGTGTGCGGATCAGGGCGCAGGATCTTTTCGTCAATGGCCCAGACAAAGCTCTATGCGATCCACTCCTGAACTCGCTCCGAAACATCATAGCGCCGCCAGGTCATCGCCTAGGTCCTGACCCAGCACGCTTTGCGTTTGTCAAAGAACGCGCCCACGCCTTCGGGCGCTTCATCTCCTTCCCAGCACGCCACCAGCGCGTCAATGCTTTCGTCAATCGCGTCTGCATCGATGACCGGGCCAAGTCGCCGGGCCAGGGCCTTGGCCGCCGCCACTGCCCCCGGCGCGCAGGCCAGATAGGGCACAACCTCCGCCTCGACCGCCGCATCCAAACCGTCCGTCGCCACAACCTGCGCCACCAAATCCAACCGCTGCGCCTCCAGCGCCCCGAACACCCGGCCCGACATGAAAACGCGCCGCGCGCGCCCCTCCCCCATCCGGGCCAGCACATAGGGCCCGATCGTGGCGGGGATCAAACCCAGCCGCGTCTCGGTCAGCGCAAATTTCGCGCCCTCCACGGCCACAACCACATCGCAGACTGCCATCAAGCCGATGCCACCGCCAAATGCATTGCCCTGCACCCGGCCCACAACAGGCTTGGGCAACTCATTCCACTCCCCCAACATGGCCGCCAAAGCCCTCGCCCCCTCCGCCCGGGTCGCGGCATCCGCCGCCATCTGCGCCTGCATCCAGCCCAGATCACCACCAGCGCAAAAACTGCGCCCGGCCCCGGTCAACACCACAACCCGCACGGCACTGTCTGCCGCCAGCCGATCCGCGAGCTGGTGCAATTCGGCAATCATCTCGGCCGACATGGCATTGTGCTTTTCTGCCCGCGACAGAACAACCAACGCCACCCCACGACCATCGACCGAAACCTCAACAAGCGCCATGAACCCACTTTCTTATTGTCAGAAATACTCTCGCCGAAGGCACGATATCCTCACGCCACCGCCCGCAGCCCGCGGGCCATCTCGGCGGCGCGCAACACTGCCGCCCGGTCCAACCCGGTCTCAAATCCCAACGCGACCATCCGGTCCAGAACAACTTCCGTAGCCACATTGCCCGCCGCCCCCGGCGCGTAGGGGCAGCCGCCAAGTCCGCCGACCGCCGCATCAAAGACACGCAAACCACGGGCCAGGGAGATCTCGATATTCTCCAGGGCCCGCCCATCCGTGTCATGGAAATGACCGGCCAGCGCCGCCACCGGCACCACGTCAAGAACAGCCGCCAACATGGCATCTACCCGCTCCGGCACACCCTTACCAATCGTATCACCCAGGGAGATCTCGGCGCAGCCCATCGCGAACAACCGCTCGGCCACCCGCGCCACCGCTCGCGGCTCAACGGGTCCGTCATAGGGGCAATCGGTGACACAACTGACATAGCCACGCACCGGCACATCATCTGCCACAGCGGCCTCCACCAAAGGCGCAAATCGCGCGAAACTTTCCTCGATCGAACAGTTCAGGTTCGCCTTGCTGAACCCTTCGGAGGCCGCGCCGAACACCGCCACGCCATCGGCCCGCGCCGCCCGTGCGCTGCGATAGCCGCGCATATTCGGCGTCAAAACCCACAGGCCCAGCCCTGCGCGGCGGGTCACGCCCGCCATGACCGCAGCCCCATCGGCCATCTGCGGCACCCATTTGGGGCTGACGAAACTCGCGGCTTCAATCCGGGCGAACCCGGCTTCCGCCAAAAGCTCGACCAAGGCGATCTTATCCGCCGTCGGAATAAAGCCGGCTTCATTTTGCAGACCATCGCGCGGCCCGACCTCAAAGATCTCGACCCGTTCGGCCATCACGACGCCCCGGGGATCGGGTAGAAATCCTGAGCGTAGAAATCCTGCACCCCGTCCCGCGCCTGTGCCGCCTGATAGGCCGCTCGTTCCGCAATCCGGTCCCGATACGCGGTGACACGCGGCAGCCCGTCCAGCCGCACGAAATACGGGGCAGCCATCAGATTAAAGCCCAGCATGACATCCGCAGCCGAAAATCCACTGGGCAGCAGATAATCCTGATCGCCCAACAGACCGTCAAGCGCCCGCAAGGTGGCCTCCAACCGGCGCGTGTTCAGCTTGATCACCACGGGGGAGGCCTGCGCCGGGTCGCGCAGAAAGACATGGTTCAGGTTCAACTGTTCGATCAGTGAACCCATCGTCTCCGCAAAATGGATGACCTCCAGATACCGCCCCCGCTCCGCATGACCGGGCGCGCGGTGAAATCCGGCCGCCTCCCGCGTCTCCGCCAGATACTGGATGATCGCCCCACTCTCGAACAAGGTCAGGTCATCGATCTCCAATGCAGGCACACGGCCCGCGGGCGTCTTGGCCAGCACGTCAGGTTTTTGCAAAGATCCGTCGCGGATGCTGTAGACCACGATCTCGGCTTCCAACCCCAACTCGGTCAACATCCAGAGCACCCGGAACGAGCGCGAGGCCGGCACGTGGTGCAACACGATTTCGCTCATGCGGCGTCCTCCTCGGCCAATCGCACCAGCGGCGTTCCGGCCTCAACCTGATCTCCGGCACCCACCAGTATCTCTGACACGGTGCCATCGCGGGCGGCGCGCAAGACATGTTCCATCTTCATCGCCTCCAGCACCGCCAATCGGTCCCCGGCAGCGACATGGGCGCCCACGGCCACGGCCACATCCCGCACCAATCCGGGCATCGGTGCAACGGTCAAACCGGCGCCAATCGCGCTGTCCTCCACCGGTGCCAACGGGTCGGGGATGGCAAAGACATGGGTTTCCGCCCCAAACACGGTCACCTGCCGGTCGGTCACGCAGGCCGCGGGCATCGCGGCACCGTCCAGGGCCCACCCCCCGACACCACGCCGCGCCTCGACCATCGCATCGCCCACCCGGATCTCAAAGTGATCGGGGGCAAGGATCCGCACGGCAACCTCCGCCTCGATCCCCAGATCGACCCGCCGCCAAGGCGCCTCCCACAGGGTGAATCCCAGATCCCAACCGGCAGCCCGGTCCAACCCGGTCAGGGCCAGTGCCGCGGCGGCGATGGTGGTCTGCGCCGGATCCACTGCCACCGACAGCGCCGTAATCTCCCGCCCGATCAACCCGGTATCGACATCGCCTGCGGCAAAGCCACCCTGGCGCGCCAACCGCCCCAGAAAGCCCAGATTGGTGACCAACCCTGCCACTTGGGTCCCGGCCAGCCCCTGGCAAAGTCGCCGCAATGCCACGGCCCGGTCCGGCCCCTCGACAATCACCTTCGCGATCATCGGGTCATACCACGGGCTGATCACATCGCCCGACCGCACGCCGGTATCGGCCCGCACCCCACCGGGAAACTGCAAATGATCCAGCCGCCCCGTCGCGGGCAGAAACCCCGCTGGCACATCCTCCGCATAAAGGCGCGCCTCAAAGGCATGGCCACGCAACGGGATGTCGTCTTGCGCCAAGGGCAACGGCTCTCCTGCGGCCACACGCAACTGCCATCCGACCAGATCAACCCCGGTAATGGCTTCGGTCACCGGATGCTCGACCTGCAGGCGGGTATTCATCTCCATGAACCAGAACCCGTCGGGGCGCAGTCCCCCCGCGCCGTCCACGATGAACTCGATCGTCCCGGCCCCCTGATAGCCGATGGCCTCCGCCGCGCGCACGGCCGCCTGCCCCATCGCCGCGCGCACCTCTGCGGTCATGCCCGGTGCAGGTGCCTCCTCGATCACCTTCTGATGCCGCCGCTGGAGCGAGCAATCCCGCTCATAAAGATGCACCACGTTGCCATGGGCATCGCCAAAGACCTGCATCTCGATATGGCGGGGCTGCTGGATGTATTTCTCCACCAGCACATCGGCATTGCCAAACGCCGCCAGCGCCTCCGCCCGGGCCGAAGCCAGAGCTTCGGCAAAACCCGCCGCCCCATCGACGATCCGCATCCCCTTGCCACCGCCACCGGCCACCGCCTTGATGATGACGGGATAACCGATGCCCGCCGCCTCTGCCGCCAACAGGTCATCACCCTGATCGGCACCGTGATAGCCTGGCACGACCGGCACGCCCGCCGCCACCATCCGCGCCTTGGCGGCATCTTTCAGACCCATCGCCCGGATCGCCGCCGCAGACGGCCCGACAAAGATCAAACCCGCCGCGTCGCAGGCCTCTACGAAATCCGGGTTCTCTGACAAAAAACCATATCCGGGATGCACCGCCTGCGCCCCCGTGGCCTGCGCCGCCGCGATGATCGCATCGCCCCGCAGATAGCTGTCCGCCGGGGCTGGCCCTCCGATACACACGGCCTGATCCGCCATCGCGACATGCATCGCACCCGCATCAGCCTCGGAATAGACAGCCACGCAGCGCAGCCCCATGGCCTGGGCCGTGCGCATGATCCGGCAGGCAATCTCCCCCCGGTTGGCAATGAGCAGGGTATCAAATGAGCTCACGAACAGGCCTCCGCCTCTTTGTCGTTCCGTTCAGGATGCCAGCGCGACAAAGGCAGGCAACCCTCTTCCAAATCTGCATCAAAATCGCGGTCAATCCGGGTCACCGACACCGCCGCCCGTTCGACATCAAGCCCCAAAACACGCTTTGCAGGCCATGCAGTCGGGTCAAACCTGCTCATGGTCCGACCTCCTGTCGCAAGCGCTCGAACCGCCAGCGATACACCAGATTGGGCCGCACCCCATCCGCCCAATAGATCAAAAGCGGGAACGAGAACGGGAGGCTGACCCCCAACAGGATCAGGGTCATGCCATAGGCGACCGGCCACCGCAAAAGCAGCGCCACAAAGGTCAGTTCGGCAAACATCGCCGCAATCCACCAGGTCCAGCCAAAGCGCCAGAAATCATCGGCGACAGCCGCCAGGGTATATCCGGCGGCCAACAGCGCCACCCAGGCAATGACCAGCCAAACTGCGCCAAACCGCGCGGCGGCGGGATGGGATCGGGCAAATTCAGGGCCAACGTACACCCATTCCCAACCGATGGTCCCGCGACCCCGGCTGGCCAGGGCGACCGCGCGCCCCCAGCCCCATACCAACCCGATGCGGGCCGCCAAAACGGTCAAGCCGATGGTCCCCATGGCAATGCCCACCAATGCCAGAACCGGCCAATTCGGAACGAACGGCACTGCCAGCCCGACGATGAGACCGAACCACACCAGCAAAGACACCACCAGCACCGGGTACTTTGCCAGGGATCCCGTCACCAGTGTGAAGATCGCCCCGAAACACAGCAGCCAGAACACGCCTGCCCCCAGAACCGTGACATAGCCTTGGGCGATGAAGCCAAACATCAAGGCCGCCACAATCCCGTAGGGCGCTGAAAACAGGATCAGGCCAACCCAGAACAGGCTGTTCTTCTCGGCCCCCCTCACGACAGATCCACCCGGTTCAGCCAGTTCGGCAAATCTCGCGCCGTCCGGCCCAGACCCCTGCCGCGTCGGTGAACGGCCCGGGTCGGGATCGCAGGGTAAGCCACGCCATGGCATCGCTTCCCCGTTCCACAGTCACCGCCCGGCAGAAACCGATTGACAGCAGTCGCAAGGACATCCGCCCCAAGCGTCGCAATATCCGCGCGCAGCATCTTGACCACCGCAGTCATGAATGCGCCACGCCTCGCACAGCCTTCAACGACCGCCATGACCCATGTGCCGGGCTCTTCAGGCGCACGCGCATATCGTCAAGATCATCCGCCGAGATCCTCCACCAATCGGAACCGCTCACAAACCACCACCATCTCTGGGTGCCATCCGCCATTGCGCTCAAAATACCTTTGATGATCGCGCTGCCAGCCCTCCAGTGTGTCGTTCTCTCCCTCCGCCAAGGCGAAATCGGCATCGACATCACAAAACCGCCGCCGGGTAACCTTGACCGTCTCGATTACAAAAGCAGGGCTGCCATCCCAGTTCAGCGCAATGTCAAACCGCCCTATCGCTGGCATCGCCTCCCCGCCCGGGTCAAAGTCCCGCAAGGCACCGCAGGTCGCTGTCTTTTTGCCCGACCGCACCAGCGCGATCAGGTCATCGCACAACGCCTGACCATCGCCAAAAGTAAAGGTTTCGGCGCCCGGATATCGCGCTTTTACATCATCAAGCGTCACGGCGCGTGCCCTAGGGTAATGTGTCTGGCGTATGTATGGAATGTGTATGGGTTCTGCATCGAAATCATCACATCCGAAATACGCCAAACTGCGTGGGCTCAACGGGGGCGTTCAGCGCAGCCCGCAGGCTCAGCGCCAGCACTTTGCGACTGTCGCGCGGGTCGATTACGCCATCATCCCACAGCCGAGCCGAGGCATAAAGCGGGTGGGATTGCTCCTCGAACTGTTTGATAACAGGGTCTTTTATCGCGGCTTCATCCTCATCCGAAAATACACCGCCACGTCGTTCCACGGCATCGCGCTTGACCGTCGCCAGCACACCAGCCGCCTGCGGCCCCCCCATCACGCTAATCCGCGCATTGGGCCATGACCACATGAAGCGTGGCCCATAAGCCCTTCCGGACATTCCATAATTTCCAGCACCAAACGATCCGCCCACCACCAGGGTGATCTTCGGTACCGATGTCGTGGCCACCGCCGTCACCATCTTCGCCCCGTGCCGCGCGATCCCTTCATTCTCATAACGCTTACCGACCATGAAACCGGTAATATTCTGGATAAAAATCAACGGGATAGACCGTTGAGAGCACAGTTCAACGAAATGCGCCCCCTTCTGCGCGGCCTCCGAAAACAGAACCCCGTTATTGGCGACGACACCCACCGGGCAGCCTTCGATATGGGCAAAACCGGTCACGAGGGTCTCTCCGAACCGCGGCTTGAATTCATCGAAATCGGAGCCATCCACGATCCGCGCGATCACTTCGCGGATATCATAAGGTGTTGATAAGTTTGCAGGAACCACGCCAAGCAACTCAGCCGGATCATGGGACGGCGGGCGCGGATCAGCCCAGACCACGCTTTCGGGCCGCCGCCGGTTCAATGCCCCGACCGCCTGCCGCGCAAGCGCCAGGGCATGGGCATCGTCTCGCGCCAGCATATCGGCCACGCCGCTCAACCGGGTATGGACATCGCCACCGCCCAACTCTTCGGCCGTGACAACTTCGCCTGTGGCAGCCTTGACCAAAGGCGGCCCGGCCAGAAAGATAGTACCCTGATTTTCAACGATAATCGTGACATCCGACATGGCCGGCACATAGGCCCCGCCTGCTGTGCAAGACCCCATGACGACAGCAATCTGCGCAATGCCCTTGGCACTCATCCGCGCCTGATTGTAAAAGATCCGTCCAAAATGATCGCGGTCCGGAAACACCTCATCCTGGTTCGGCAAATTAGCCCCACCACTATCCACCAGATAGATGCACGGCAGATGGTTCTCCTCCGCAACCTCCTGGGCGCGCAGGTGTTTTTTGACCGTCATCGGATAATAGGTGCCGCCTTTCACGGTGGCGTCGTTGCAAACCACCATGACCTCCTGCCCCGCCACCTGGCCAATCCCTGCGATCACCCCGGCGCAGGGCGCGGCCCCGTCATACAAACCATGGGCCGCGATAGCGCCGATCTCCAGAAACGGAGAACCCGGGTCCAGCAGGTTCGCGACCCGTTCGCGGGGCAGCATCTTTCCACGGGCGATATGGCGCGCGCGTGCAGCCTCCCCACCACCGGCAGCGGCATGATCGGCAGCCTCCCGAACAACCTGCAGAGCCGCGAGGTGGCTGCTGCTATTGATCTGAAAATCCTGTGATTTATCAGATGACTGCGTTCCGATCTTCATCAAAATCCCCACATTTTGATACGCACCGCCCGTCGCCGTGATCGCGCGCCGGCGCTTTGGATACGCCGCTTTTGTTGCTGGGCCACATATTCGCCCAGGCGCGTGTCGGGCCACTTCACCCAACCCGCCTTGGGTCGCGTCGGCAGGGCAGCGTCCGGATCGTGCCGCAAGCCTGCCTTGTCGGTCCGGCGCACTGCACGTTTGGATTGCGCCTTGTGCAGTGGCACCAAACGGCGGCTCGCCTTATGGTTCTGGCCATAGGCCGCGCGCGTATCTCGCGCATAGCTTAATGCCTTTTTTTCTTGTGGTGTCAGTCTCCTGCGGGTCATTCCTCAACTACCTCCGGTGCCGGCAGAACCTGGCGATGCATCAACCAGCGCATCCGGTAGCCATAGCGCGCCGCCCGTCCCACATCTGTCTGGAACGAAGCATTGATGCCAGCCGCGATCACGCCGCCTGCGATGGGCACCACTTGGGAGGCCTTGCGTTTCAACAGATCGGTGCCCAGCGAGCGTGCCACACGGTCCAGCACCTTTTCCACCACCCATTCCGTGGCCTTTTCCGTGATCATCCGAACCTCGGGTTCGTTCAACTCGCTGGCGATCCGGTTGATCCGGCCCAACGCATCGTTGCGCCCTTCCAATCCTTGAACGGTGGCCAACTCCAACAAAGCCAGCCGGAAAATACGCTCTTCTTCCGCCTCCCCGCTGAATCCAAAGGAAAGGCCGGTGGCCCGAACATTGCGCGCGGCGATGGTGATCGTGGCGGGAATATCCAGCGTCATGCCCGCCCCGCCGAACCAGCCCGATACCCCACCCGTGGCCGCAGCAGAACCCGCAGACCAGGCTTGGACCCGCAGGGCCGCCGCCTCGCACAGAGCCAACTCACTGGTGTCATGGCCGCTCAGCTCCCGGGGCAAGGTCAGTCCCGTTCCGCGATCCGCAGCCTCCAACGCGGCCCGCATCATGCCAGGTGGCACAAACCGGCGGATCAGACGGCTGGCTGGCGCCATCACCCGCTCCGTCCCCTGGCCCAGGCGGGTCGTGCGGCGTTCTTCATACCGGCGCTGTTCTTTCAACGCCGCGTCGATGGCGCGGGACAGGTCGGTGTCGCGATCGGGCAGTTGGGTCATGGCAGACGCTCCAGGGCCAGTTTACGCAAGTCTTTGCGCATGATCTTACCCGTGACGGTCAGGGGTAAGTCATCCACAAAATGCACCTCTCGCGGATATTCGTGGGCGGCGAGGCGGGTTTTGACATGGTCTTTCAACTCTTGCTCCAGCCCCTCGGTCGGTGTCTCACCGGGGCGCAGCACCACAAAGGCGCAGACGATCTGCGTGCGGTCCGGGTCGGGTTTGCCGATGACACCGGCACTGTCGACGGCGGGATGGGTCAGCAGGCAATCCTCAACCTCAGCCGGACCGATCCGATACCCTGACGATGTGATGACATCATCGGAACGCCCCACGAAACGGATGAAGCCGTCTTTGATAACGCCGCGATCACCTGTCAGCATCCAGTCGCCCTTGAATTTTTCGGTGGTGGCTTGCGGGTTGTTCCAATAGCCCAGCATCATGGACGCAGCGCCGCGCCGCACGGCAATATCACCTTCGCCAGCCGCGTCCGGATCCAATACGGCGACGTCGAATCCGGGAACGGCGCGCCCGATGAAACCCGGTCGCGCCGGGAACAGGGCCGCGCAGGATGAGACGGTCATGTTGCATTCCGTTTGTCCGTAAAATTCGTTGATCTCCAGGCCAAAGGCGGTGCGGCCCCAATCCAGCATCTCGGTCCCCAGCGGCTCCCCGCCCGACGCGACAGAGCGCAAATCGGGAATCCGCGTGCCCTCAGCCCGCAACCGGCGCAGGGCCGTGGGTGGAAAAAACACGTTGCGAACCGCTGCCCGCGCAATGACATCAGCGGCTGCGGCGCCTGTGAATTTAGGCAGGCGCGCGGCGATGACAGACAAGCCATGGTAAAGCCCGGGCATCAGCACATCGAACAGTCCGCCGATCCAGGCCCAGTCCGCCGGTGTCCAGATCCGGTCCCCGGGGCGCGGCATGAGATCATGGGAGCGTTCGACCCCCGGCAGATGACCGCACAAGATACGGTGGCCATGGAGCGCCCCCTTGGGCGGACCGGTGGTGCCGGATGTATAGATCAGCACAGCCGGATCATTTGGACCTGTCCCCGCGGGGACAAAAGGCGCGTTATCCAGATCCAGCTTGTCTGGCACCACGGTTGGGCACAGATCCATGCTGGCCAGGCGTTCCGCCCCGACCGCATCGGTGACAACGGCCCGCGCCCCGGCATCGCGCAGCCGCATGGACAGCGCATCGGGGCCAAAAAGCGTGAAGAGAGGGATCGAGATTGCCCCAAGTTTCCAGATGGCGATATGGGCGGCGGCGGTCCAGGCATGCTGGCTGCGCAAAACCCCGATCCGGTCCCCCGGTTTCAGGCCAAGGCTGGTCAAGTGATGGGCCAGCCCATCCGCCATGCGGCGCAATTCGGCAAAACTCGTCTTGTGCAGGTCAGGCCCGGATGCGTCGAGGATCGCGGGCTGGGCCGGATCCAATCTGGCCCACCGATCACAAACCCATTCGGCCATATTCAACTGGTCCGGCAAGTCCCACGCGGAAGAGAGCGCAATAGGCCCCGATATCACCGACCCGTCCGTCATGTTGCTGTGGCGTCCTGCACGTAGGATCTGCAGGCAGGGAATGCACCCCTGGTCCCGGTATTCCGTATGTTCAGTCTTTCATTCAGGGTGCCATGTGCCGCGTTCAGCTCGACCCCCCCTTGTTCCAATTCAGCCGTCCGACAGGCCCACGACGCGACAGCACTCAGTTGTAAAGCGTGTAATAGAACTCGGTGGCGCGTTCGGCAGTGCGCGTGATCATACAGTTCAGGTAGTCGATATTGCGGATCGAGCCGCCGCCTGAGGCGCGGTAGGCAGCGTCGCACGCCGCGTCGCGGTCCTTGATCCACTGGCGTTGACGGCCCAGCAACTGATCCCATGTGCCTTTGGCCTGGGCATTGGCTTTCATGGGCTGCCACCACTTGTTGAGCAACGCGTCGTAGGCCTTGTGGGTGCGGTCCATGCAGTTCTCGATGGCAAGGGTCGTTTGAGACGTATTGCCGATGCAGGCCTGAAATGTGATGTCGCGGCACAGCTCCACATTGCGGGCGAGCGGCGCGTCGCTGCTGTAACTGACGCAGGACTCCAGGTCCGCAATAACCTGCCCGCTGGGTTGGTCGGCCCAAACAGTGGAAGGCATGAAGAGGGCTGCGGCGAAGATCAAGTGTCTCATGGGGACCTCGTTGAATACTGATTACAACATCTACTGTGCGGGGCATGCGCGAAGCATGGTGCGTCTTGAACGGAACCGAAACAGTCTTTTGCGGATCGGGGGGCATTGATCGGTCGGGTCGGATCAAACTACGGAAGGCGTATATCTTTTTTTGGGAACGTGGATATGTTTGGACAGCGCAAGACCTAAGCTTTTGGGCATTGCGGTACAGCGTACCGCCGCTTGTCTGCCCGGCCTGGGCCTTTCCCCCATCAAAAGAGGCGGGCACACATACGTGCCCCATATCTCCGTGTATATTCGATTTGTATCGCCCGCGCGATGCGAACTGTTTTTCGTTGAGAATGGCATCTTTGGCGCGACCGATGACATATGGTATGATCACGCGACGCGTCGCCACTGACCGTGGCTTGTCAGCAAGTTGCGCCGCGAGCTTGACTGGTTCAACGACAACCTGGACGAACCCAATCGGCTTTGGCTGCGCCCCAACCGCAAAGGAGAGCAGGCCGGAATTTGCTGGTTTCGTCCAACGGCGCGGGAGCATATCGCCAGGGCCCATTACATGGCTTGGCTGCTCCAGGAGATGGATGTTCCGATCCAGACCCTCCGCCTGCGGGAACCCGGCCCGCTTCTGTGGGAGGACGAACATCAGGTCGTCGCAATCGTCCCCCGCGACCTGCCCCGCGTGCACCATTGACGAAGGGCTATGGATCACCCCATCGCCCCCATGAGTTCGCGACCGACGAGCATGCGGCGGATCTCGGACGTGCCGGCGCCGATCTCCATGAGTTTCGCGTCGCGAAAGATGCGGGCCACGGGGGCGTCGTTCAGGAAGCCCGCGCCCCCCATGGCCTGCACGGCCTGGTGGGCCTGCTTCATCCCCTCTTCGGAGGAATAGAGGACGCATGCCGCCGCATCAGCGCGGGTCACGGTGCCTTTATCGCAGGCCTTTGCGACCTCATAGACATAGGCGCGGGCGGAGTTCAGGGCGGTATACATATCGGCTATCTTGCCCTGCATCAGTTGGAAATTCCCGATGGGTGTGCCGAACTGTTTGCGAGTGGAAAGGTACGGCATGATCTCGTCCATGCAGGCAGCCATGATGCCGGTGCCGATACCTGCCAACACCACGCGTTCGTAATCGAGGCCGGACATCAGAACCTGGACGCCGCGGCCCTCCTCTCCCAACACATTCTCGAACGGGACCTCGACATCGTCAAAAATCAGCTCGGCCGTGTTCGAGCCGCGCATACCCAGTTTGTCGAAATGGGGGCTGGTGGAAAAGCCTGTCATGGCCTTTTCGATCAGGAAAGCGGTAATACCGCGACTGCCCGCGTCCGGGTCGGTCTTGGCATAGACGACCAGCGTGTCGGCATCGGGGCCATTGGTGATCCAGTATTTGGTGCCGTTCAGGATGTAGCGGTCGTTGCGTTTTTCGGCGCGCAGCTTCATCGAGACGACGTCGGAACCGGACCCGGCCTCTGACATGGCGAGCGCGCCAACGTGGTCACCGGAGATCAAGCCGGGCAGGTATTTCTGCTTTTGCTCCTCCGATCCGTTCAGCCGGATCTGGTTGACGCAAAGATTGGAATGGGCGCCGTACGACAGCGAGACAGAGGCCGAGGCACGCGCAATCTCCTCCACCGCGATGGTGTGGGCGAGGTAGGACATGCCGGTGCCGCCATATTCCTCTTCTACTGTGATGCCGAGCAGGCCCATCTCTCCCATCTCGCGCCATAGCTCGGATGGGAAAGCGTTGGCCTGGTCGATTTGGGCGGCCATGGGTTTGACCCGCTCCTGCGCCCAACGATGGACCGCCTCCCGCAGGTCATTCACATCCTCGCCCAGATCAAAGGTCATGGAAGCCTGAAACATGACGGTCACCCCAGTTATTGAACGCTCGTTCAATATTACTATCCGCGCCAATCCCGCTGGTCAATCTCGCCATCGCGTCCAGATCCCTGGAACCAATGACGGTTGCTGACGTTTTCATCCCATGAAACACGTAATCACAGCTTTTCTCATTACAATCTCAGCGTCCGCCGCCATGACCGAGGAGGTTGGCGAGGTCGGTGTTGATTGGGTCGGCAATGATATTATCGTTGAGGCCATCCAAGATCCGAAAGTCGACGGGGTGACCTGCCACATTGCCTATTTCGAACGATCCGTGCTGGATCGGCTGAGCCAGGGCAATTGGTTTGAAGATCCGTCCAATGCCTCCATCGCCTGCCGCCAGACCGGCCCGATTGAGGTTGGGGACATCGACCGCAGTCCTGACGGTGAGAGCGTCTTTCGCGAACGCCGGTCGGTCATCCTGAAAAGTCTGCGGATCAAGCGGATCTTCGATGAAGGGAACCAGACGCTGATCTACCTGGCCCATGCCAGTGAGTTGACGCAAGGATCGGCAAAGATGTCGATCTCAACCGTTCCGCTATATGCCGGCAATTGAAAGTGCCCCTGCCCGCTATTCGGCGGCGGCACGCCCCTGCCAAACAATGCTAACCTCAGCGCGGATGATCCTCGCGATCAGGGCGCAATCCTCCACACTGAATGTCAGCGGGATGCGCATGTCGATGACGCCGTGCAAGACGGCGTCGGATTGCGGCAGGGGTGTGGGCTCGGCATAGCGCCACTGATCGTATTTTGAGGTGAATGCCGCGGGCTCTGGCGCACCAAACCACTTGAGTTCGACCCCGCGGGCAGCGCATCGTTGCAGCACAATGCGGATATCGGCATCCTCCCAATCCTGCAAAAGCACCTGAATTGAGGACCCGACATAGGTTTCTTCGGGCGGCCGATGGATCACGGTCAGACCAGGGGTATTCTTTAGACCCGCCTGGACCGTCCGGTAGCGGACATTCCACTTCTCAACCTGGCTTGTCAGCCGCGCAAGTTGAGGCCGCAGGATCGCGGCGCGCAAATGGTCCATCCGGCCCGAGACATTGGGGGTTTCATAGCGCAAATCGGCAAAAGCCTCTGCGGGTGGTGCAGCCAGATGGCGATCATAAAGCATGTAGCTGCCTGACAGCAGAATCGCCCGCGCCATCAGCGCATCGTCATCTGACACAAGAAAGCCACCCTCGCCCGAATTGATATGCTTGTAGGTCTGGGTGGAGTAGCACCCGATCACCCCGTGCCGACCGGAAGGCGTGTCGCGCCAGGCCGCCCCCATCGTGTGGGCGCAATCCTCAATCACCGTGATCCCAGCCGCGTCGCAGATCGCCATCAGGCGATCCATATCGCAGATATGGCCGCGCATATGGCTGAGCAGCAGGACCTTGGCCTGGCCGGCTTTCGTCTGCAGGTCATCCAGATCAATGGTCAGATCAGATGTCACATCCACAAAGATCGGCACCGCCCCAACGGACGCAATCGCACCGGGGACAGGCGCCAGCGTGAACGCATTCGACAAGACGTGGTCACCGGGTTCGACGCCCACGGCGCGCAGGGCCGCCCCCATGGCGTAGCCACCCGAGGCCACGGCCAGGCAGTACTTCGCGCCGACGGTCGCGGCGAATTCCTGTTCCAGCAACGCAACCTCACCCGGGTCACCCGCAGCGGTGTTGTAGCGGTGCAGGCGACCGGAGCGCATGACAGCAACGGCCGCCTCGATCCCGGCGTCCGGGATCGATTCCTGCTGTGTGAAAGAACCTACAAATTTCTCCATCCCATTAACCTTGCTGGTCATTTCCAGAGCGTCAATCGCTAAAAGTCACAGTTAAGCCCAAGTTAACACGGATACGGAGGCTGTGACGATTGACAAGATGTAAACAAGGATTTTGGGTATGAAACACATCACTTTAGCCGCAGCCTGCGCCCTGACTCTGACGATGATCGCCCCCCAGGCGGACGCACAACTGGCCATTAAGGGCAAATCCGCCCAGGCGTTGCATTGCGCAGCAATTCAATTCTCGGTCAGCGAAGTTCTGTTTTCGGGCGGCCTGATCGACCCGTCAGACCGCGATGCTGGACAGTTGAAGGCCGTCAGATATCTGAACCACGTGCCCGGCGATGACCGCACGAAGATGAAAGCGATGAAGAAACGTCTGGTGCAACTGCTCGACAGCCGTTCCCTGCTGGACCTGGTCAGCGAATGGGACAAATCCCGCAAATGGTGCGCCCGGACATTCTCTTGATCCCCGATGCCTAAAACTTGACTCGAAATGAGTTAAGTCAACAGATGCGCGGCCAGATCCGGCAGGTCGGCAAAGTCCGACAAAAGCGCATCCGGCTGCAAAGCCGCCATATCCCCCCCCGCCGGACCGAATGTGACCAGAACGGATGGAACGCCCGCGGCGCGCGCCGTGCTGTGATCCGTGTCACTGTCCCCGACCAACAGGGCGCGGCGGCTGTCTCCCCCGGCACGGGCGACGGCCTCGTGGAAGGGCGCGGGATCGGGTTTGCGCACCGGCAGCGTGTCTGCCCCGATGAGCGACCCGAACAGGTCACGCACCCCAAGGTTTTGCATCAGTGTTTCGGCCAGACCTTCGGGTTTGTTGGTGCAGATGCCTACCTTAACCCCCTGACTATTCAAAGTTTTCACGGCCTCTATCGCGCCGGGATACATCACGGTATGGGTGTCAATATTCTTTGCATAAGCCTGCAACAGAACGGGATATTGAATGTCGATCTCGGCCTCGGTCGCGCCACCCAGACGTGAGAAACCCAGCCGTAACATGGCCCGCCCGCCGCGCAATGCCGTGCCCGCATCCTGCGGCCCCAGTTGCGGCCCATGGCCCAAGCCGATGAAACAGGCATTGGCGGCGGCCAGCAAATCTCCGCTGGTATCGGCCAGCGTTCCGTCGAGATCAAAGATAACCGTCCGCATATCCGTCCCATTTCGTGTAATCTTATGTCATGGCAAGTGACCGGAAGGCCCTTTGCCCCAGCATCGGCACGGGATACTAAGGGTTAACGAAAAGAACAACGCAGGCTGGGCAGTCATGGCGGTAAATCTAGTGGTCCTGGCCGCAGGTCAGGGGACGCGCATGCGATCGGACCTACCCAAGGTGCTGCACGAGGTCGCTGGTCAGTCGGTTCTGGCCCATGCGATGCAATCAGGCGCGGTTCTGGATCCCGAGCAAACGGTGATTGTGACGGGTCATGGTGCGGACCGGGTTGAGCAAGCGGCGCGCCAGATCGACTCTGACGTGCGCATCGCCGTTCAGGCCGAACGATTGGGAACGGCCCATGCCGTGGCCCAGGCCCGCCCCGCCCTGCCCGACGTCAGCGGCGATATCATTGTTTTGTATGGCGACACGCCCTTTATCAGCGGTGAGACCTTGGAGCGGATGACCCGGGCACGGCAAACCCATGACGTGGTGATCCTTGGGTTCGAGGCGGCGGATCCTGCCCGCTATGGCCGGTTGGTCATGGATGGCGACAGGCTGCTGCGGATCGTCGAGTTCAAGGACGCTTCAGATGAGGAGCGCGCCATAACCTTTTGTAATAGCGGCGTTGTTATGGCCAATGGTGCAACACTCTTTGATCTGGTCGATACGGTAGGAAACGACAATGCGGCCGGTGAGTATTATCTGACTGATGTCGTGGGCCTCGCCAATGATCGGGGTCTGACGGTCACCGCGGTCGCCTGCCCCGAGGCCGAGACGCTGGGCATCGACTCCCGCGCGGGTCTCGCCAAGGCAGAGGCGATCTTTCAGGCGCGCGCCCGAACCGAGGCGCTGGACAATGGCGTGACCCTGACCGCGCCCGACACCGTGTTCTTCAGCCACGACACCCATATCGGGCGCGATGCCATCATTGAGCCCAACGTGGTTTTCGGCCCCGGTGTCACGGTGGAAACCGGCGCCCGGATCCGCGCCTTTAGCCATCTGGAAGGATGCCATGTCTCGCGCGGAGCGGTTGTTGGCCCCTATGCCCGCCTGCGCCCCGGCGCCGAACTGGCAGAAGACGTCCGGATTGGCAATTTCGTTGAGGTCAAGAATGCAACCCTCGCGGCGGGGGCCAAGGTGAACCACCTGTCCTACATTGGCGATGCGAGCGTCGGCGAGGCCACAAATATTGGCGCGGGCACAATCACCTGCAATTATGACGGTGTGTTCAAGCACCAGACCACCATCGGGGCGCGCGCGTTCATCGGCTCGAACACCATGTTGGTCGCGCCGGTAAGGGTGGGAGATGAGGCCATGACGGCCTCCGGCTCTGTCATCAACCGGAACGTGCCGGAGGGCGCGATGGCGGTCGGGCGCGCGCGGCAAGACAATAAGGACGGGTTCGCACGGAAGATGTTTGCCCGTCTCAAGGCCCTGAAAGCGGCCAAAACCAAGGGAGAGCAGTGATGTGTGGAATTGTGGGGGTTCTGGGTCACCATGAGGCCGCCCCGATCATCGTTGAGGCGCTGAAACGTCTGGAATATCGCGGCTATGACAGTGCGGGGATCGCGACCATCCACAATGATCGGCTGGACCGGCGGCGCGCGGTCGGTAAGCTGATCCACCTGCAGGATCTGTTGGTACACGACCCCCTGCCTGGCAAATCCGGCATCGGCCATACCCGCTGGGCCACCCATGGCAGCCCAACCCGGGGCAATGCGCATCCCCATCGATCTGGCCCCGTCGCCGTGGTTCATAATGGCATCATCGAAAATTTCCGGGACCTGCGCGCGGACCTTGCTGCCAAGGGCTTGATGCAAGAAACCGAGACCGATACCGAGACGGTCGCGATGCTCGCCAATTACTACCTGAGCCAAGGCAACAGCCCACGCGACGCCGCCGCGCAGGTGCTGGCCCGGCTGGAAGGCGCCTTTGCCCTGTGTTTCCTGTTTGACGGCGAGGATGATCTGCTGATCGCGGCGCGACGTGGCCCCCCCTTGGCCGTGGGGCATGGTGAGGGGGAGGTCTTTGTCGGCTCTGACGCGATTGCCCTTGGGCCACTGACGGACCGCATCACCTATCTGGAAGACGGCGACTGGGCCGTTCTGACCCGTGACAGTGTTGAGATCCTGGATAGTCATGGACGCTTGGCCAACCGCCCCGTCAGCCGCGTGCAGCTTGACATGACACGCGTCGACAAGGGCGGCCATCGGCACTTCATGGGCAAGGAGATCGCCGAACAACCCACCGTCCTGGGCGACGCACTTGCCCATTATGCCGAAGGGGGGCAGATCACCCTGCCCGAGCCTGGACTGGACTTCACCGCCTATGACCGGATCAGCATGGTGGCCTGTGGCACCGCGTTTTATGCCTGCCTGACGGCGAAATACTGGTTTGAACAGATTGCGCGGTTGCCCGTTGAGGTCGATGTGGCATCCGAATTTCGCTACCGTGAACCGCCGATCCCGGGCCGGACGCTCGCGATGTTTGTCAGCCAGTCGGGGGAGACAGCCGACACGCTGGCGGCCCTGCGATACTGTGAGGACAAAGCCGCGACGATCGCATCGATTGTGAATGTCACCGAAAGCTCCATCGCGCGGGCCAGCGACTTGATCCTGCCGATCCGTGCCGGGACAGAGATCGGCGTAGCCTCGACCAAGGCGTTCACTTGTCAGTTGACAGTGCTGTTCCTGCTGGCGCTGAAGGCCGCGCAGGATCGTGGCGTGCTTGGCCGGCAAGACGTCACCAAGCATCTGGAAAATGTTCAAAGCCTGCCTGGCCTGATCAGTCAGGCCATGGCGCTGGATGAACAGTTTGAGACCGCAGGCAAAGGCTTGGCCGAAGCGCGTGATATCCTGTTCCTGGGCCGTGGCGCGATGTTCCCGCTGGCCATGGAAGGGGCGCTGAAACTCAAGGAAATCAGCTATATACATGCCGAAGGTTACGCATCCGGCGAATTGAAACACGGGCCTATAGCGCTGGTCGACAAGACGGTCCCGGTGGTCGTCATGGCACCGCCTGATGCCGTCTTTGACAAGACAGTTTCGAACATGCAGGAAGTGATGGCTCGCGGCGGCAAGGTTCTGTTGGTCACCGACAAAACCGGCGCGCAAACCGCTGGCGAAGGCGCCTGGCAGGTCATCACAATGCCGCCTTGTGCATCAGAGCTGGCACCCATCCTTTATGCCATTCCCGCACAGCTTTTGGCCTATCACACCGCCATGGCCAAGGGCACGGATGTCGACCAACCCCGCAACCTCGCTAAATCCGTAACGGTGGAATGACGCCCGAAGCGGCCCTTGATGCATTGCGGGCCAAAGCCGATCCGGGCAAGGCGGCGGATATGGCGGCCTATCACAAGGCCGACCGGCCCTATCTTGGCGTGGCGAACCCGGTTCTGGACGATCTGGCCAAGGGATGGCGTCAGTCCTTGGATGTGCCTCAACGGGTGAACCTGGCCCGGGCCTTGTGGCACACCAACATCCATGAGGCGCGCATGGCGGCTGCCAAACTGTTAACGCAGGCCAGGCTCAGGCCCGATGACGCGGCGTGGGATCTGATCCAGTCTTGGGCACCGGATTTCGATGCCTGGGCAATTGCGGACCATGCCTGCATGGCGGGACAACGGCGGTTGTTGGCGGATCCGGGTCGCGTGGATCAGGTGGCAGAGTGGACGCAATCGGACCACATGTGGACGCGGCGCGCGGCACTTGTCATCACCCTGCCCTGGACCAAGCAAAACCACCCTACCGAGCAGGATCTGGCGATCCGGGACCGCGTGCTGGGTTGGGCCGCTGACTACGTTTCAGACAAGGAGTGGTTCATCCAAAAGGCGGTCGCATGGTGGCTGCGCGATTTGTCAAAACACGATCCCAGCCGCGTGGTCACGTTTCTTGAAAAGCATGGAGCGACGATGAAACCCTTTGCCCGCAACGACGCCGCACGAAAGTTGCCGACCGACCTCAAAACGGGCCACAGCTAGCCTGGATTGCCGATCACGATCAATTCGGGCAGGTCAGTCAGCGGCGCCTCAAGCGCGCGGAATGCCGCGAGCGAAACACGGCTGCCCGCTGCCGGGTCAGTACCCGAGGGGCGCAATTCAACTGTCACGGTCTTGCCGCTGGCCGGATAGCTCAGCCGCCCTTCCTGCGCCGATGTGACCAGACCGGTTTCGGCCCAGAAGCCGGGATCGGTCGGATCACCGAGTGAGGCGATTGTGCGCCCCAATTCCCGCCGGCCACCGCTTGGGGCCGTTGCCGTGGCTGCCGCGCGTTCCTCCGCCGTGGTCGTATCGAAGTCATCCGCTGTGCGCGCGCCGCTTGTCAGACTATCGGTTTCGGGCCGGGCCTCAGGGGGTTGCGCCGCCACCGCTGGCGCTGGCTCGGACTGACCGCCGCGCATCCGATCAAACGTACCCGAAACGCGCGCGCAACCCGCAACGGCGAGAAGAAGAATGAGGATTGCGAGAGGTCTGAATACCGACATACGACGAATGTATCCCGCTGCTGTGGGACCTTCAACGCGCAATGCGGCTTGCGGCGCGGGTTCGCGCATCCTAGCTTTACTTCTATGACCGCTCCTTTGATTGATCCCTTCCAGCGCGCCATCAGCTATTTGCGCGTCTCCGTCACCGACCGTTGCGATTTTCGCTGTGTCTATTGCATGTCAGAAAACATGCAGTTTCTTCCCAAAAAGGAGTTGCTGAGCCTTGAGGAGCTGGACTGGATCTCGACCGTGTTTGTCCGGCTGGGCGTGCAGAAATTGCGCATCACTGGTGGGGAGCCATTGGTGCGGCGCGATATTCTGAAATATTTCCAGGGCATGTCACGGCATCTGGACAGTGGTGCATTGCGCGAACTGACCCTGACCACGAATGGTAGCCAACTTGAACGGTTTGCCGCAGATCTGGTGGCCTGTGGTGTCAAACGGGTCAATATATCCCTGGATACGCTGGATGAGGCGAAATTTGCCGAGATCACACGCTGGGGCCGCCTTCCCCAGGTGATGCGCGGCATCGATGCGGCTCAGGCCGCCGGTCTGAGGGTTAAGATCAATGTCGTGGCGCTGAAAGGTTTCAACGAAGCAGAGTTGTTCGACATTGTCGCCTGGTGTGCCGATCGGGATATGGACCTGACCTTTATCGAGGTGATGCCCATGGGCGATCTGGGCAATGAAGATCGGTTGGATCAGTATTGGTCCCTCAAGGATCTGCGCATGCGGTTGGGCGAGCAATATCAGTTGACGGATTTGGCCGAACGCTCTGGCGGGCCTGCCCGCTATGTACGGCTGGAAGAGACGGGCCAGAAAATTGGATTTATCACGCCGCTCAGCCACAATTTCTGCGAAAGCTGCAATCGGGTGCGCCTGACCTGCACGGGTGAATTGTATATGTGTCTGGGGCAAGAGGACATGGCCGACCTTCGCGCCCCGATGCGGGAGCATCCCGGCGATGACGACGTTCTCGAAGATGCCATTCGGGCAGCGATTAGGCTGAAACCAAAGGGCCATGATTTCGACTATTCGCGCCAAAAGGTCGATGGTCAGATGACCCGGCATATGAGCCATACCGGCGGCTAATGGGAGGCCCGTGCCGGCCTGCCTGCGGCGCGAGTATTTTCGACAATAAGAAAGTGGGATTGGCGCTATTCGACCCAGTGGTCGGCTATCCAGGGTGTGGGGCGGCAATAGCGCAGGGCCGAGCCGGAATAGCCTTTGATGGCCTCTGGCATCTTTGGACGGCCGTGGAAGCAGACGACGCGGGCATTGGCGGGTTTTCGTGCCCTGCGGAGCCAGTTGAGCGGCGGCAGATCCAGGCAGTCATGTTTGAAGCTGACCACCTGGTCGGGCGGGAGGTAGGCGAACTGGTTTTTCTCTTGGGCCAGGGTCGAGGTGTAGCGCTGTTCTGATCCGCGCGCCTTTTCGACCTCTGCCGTGGGATTGGCGGCCAGGGTTTCGTAGAGCCAGCCATGGAGCGCCGGATCGAAGCGGAAAACCGATCCGTGGCCGGTTTTGCGGCCCCGGCGCGCCTCCACCCAGTCGGCGCGCATCGCGACCTTGCCCGGCGCGTGGTTTAGGATGTCATCGAGCGGACCGGTGATTGCGACATCAAGATCAAAGCCGAGCAAGGGTCCGTCCAGATCCGGGATCAGGCCGGGGCGAAACAGGCTCACCTTGCGCATGGCCCCCTGGCGGTTAGCGACGGCGAGGGCAGCGTTCATCTGGTCATGGAAGGGCTCGACCGGCAGATCCAGCGCCTCGATCGCCGGATCAAACCCCGTGCGATCCTCTGTCATGCAAAAGAAGCGCACATCGCCGCTGAGATGCCGCCGCGCCCCGGCAAAGAGGCGGTTTACGTATTCCGGGCCAAACAGCGTGCCCCACTTGATGCAGATGACATTGGCGGTGGTCATAGTCCGGTGCCTTAACGTCCCCAGCGTCCAAACGCCACCAGCCCGCCCTTTTGTCTGGCTATTTCTGCAACTGCACGGTAGGGCGCCTGCAACTTCGAAAGATCTCAAGGACGCATCGCAATGGATTTGCGCAATATCGCCATCATCGCCCACGTTGACCATGGCAAGACAACATTGGTGGACGAGCTGCTGAAACAGTCTGGCGCGTTCCGCGATAACCAGGCCGTGGCCGAGCGCGCCATGGACAGCAACGACCTGGAGCGGGAGCGCGGGATAACGATCCTGGCCAAGGCGACCAGCATCGAATGGAAAGACACACGGATCAACATCGTAGACACGCCGGGCCATGCGGATTTCGGTGGGGAAGTGGAGCGGATCTTGAGCATGGTCGACGGTGTTGTGCTGTTGGTCGATGCCGCCGAAGGACCCATGCCGCAGACCAAGTTCGTGACGTCAAAGGCCCTGGCCCTCGGGCTTCGACCCATCGTCGTGCTGAACAAAGTTGATAAGCCGGATGCGGAGCCTGATCGCGCCTTGGACGAGGTTTTTGACCTTTTTGCCTCTCTCGATGCCAATGACGAACAGCTGGATTTCCCGACCATGTATGCGTCGGGCCGCAGCGGCTGGGCAGATATGGAATTGGACGGCCCGCGCAAAGATCTGTCGGCCTTGCTGGATCTGGTCGTGGAGCATGTGGAGGCCCCTGCCCAGATCGCCCGCCAGTCAGAGCAATTCCAGATGCTGGCCACGACCCTGGGCAGCGATCCCTTCATTGGCCGCATCCTGACAGGGCGGGTCGAGGCGGGCACGCTGAAGACAGGTGAAACGGTCAAGGCGCTTGGCCGCGATGGCAACAAGATCGAACAGTTCCGCGTGACGAAGATCCTGGCCTTTCGCGGCCTGACCCAACAGCCGATTGACGTGGCGGAGGCTGGCGACATCGTCTCCCTTGCCGGGATGGCCAAGGCGACTGTGGCAGACACGATCTGCGATACCGGGCTGGACACGCCCCTGCCCTCGCAACCCATCGACCCGCCGACGATCACCGTAACCTTCGGGATCAATGACAGCCCGCTGGCGGGCAAGGATGGCAAAAAGGTCCAGTCCCGGGTCATCCGCGAACGTCTGATGAAAGAAGCGGAGTCCAATGTCGCCATCCGGATCAGCGATACGCCCGGCGGCGAGGCGTTCGAGGTTGCCGGTCGCGGCGAATTGCAGATGGGCGTTCTGATCGAGAATATGCGGCGCGAGGGGTTCGAGTTAAGTATCTCACGCCCACAGGTTCTGTTTCAGGAAGACAACGGCCAACGCATGGAGCCTGTCGAAGAGGTTACCATCGACGTGGATGACGAATACTCCGGTGCCGTCATCGAAAAACTGACCGGCACACGCAAGGGCGACCTGGCCGAGATGCGCCAGAATGCGGGCAAGACCCGGATCATCGCCCATGTCCCCTCGCGCGGCTTGATCGGCTATCATGGCGAGTTTCTCACCGATACGCGCGGCACTGGCGTGCTGAACCGCGTGTTCCATGAATGGGCGCCCTATAAAGGATCGATCCCCGGGCGGCGCGCAGGCGTTCTGATCTCAATGGAAAATGGCACATCGGTTGCCTATGCGCTGTGGAACCTGGAAGATCGCGGACGGATGTTCATTGGCGCGCAGGAGGCGATTTATACGGGCATGATCATCGGCGAGCACAGCCGCGAGAACGACCTGGAAGTGAACCCGCTGAAGGGCAAGAAACTGACGAATGTACGGGCCAGCGGCACCGATGACGCCGTGCGCCTGACCACGCCAATCACCATGTCGCTGGAAGAGGCGATTGCCTATATCGACGATGATGAACTGGTGGAAGTCACGCCCAATGCGATCCGCCTGCGCAAGCGGTATCTGGATCCCCATGAGCGGAAGCGTCAGGCCCGTGCCAGCTAACAGTTTTCGATAGAGATATCAGCGTGACAGAAAAGGCCTGCCGTGTTTAGCAGGCCTTTTTATCTGATCAGACGCGGGATGCCCCGAATAAAACGCCCATTGGCTTTTGCGCCAATTCACCCACACGCAACAGCGAACCGCCGGAAAACCGGGCAAGGACCAGGGCCGCGGCCAGGAACGCAAATTCCCGCTTGAAGCTGTTGAGCGTGTCCCAAAACGACTTGTCGGGCGCCATTGTCCCGATGGCAAAGACCACCAAGACCGCGACCGTTGCAACCGCCGCGATACGAACCCCATGTCCGGCAACAAAGATCGCGCCAATGATGAGCAGCAGCAATGGCACACCAATCCAGGATTTGACGTGATCCAGCCCATAGAACGCGCCTCCAGCAAGCAGGGGGAGCGCAATCGAGATACGCAAAACCAAGGCAAGCACCGGCCATGGCAGCGCTTCCGACGGTGCTCCGCGCGCCATAAGGCGTTCATCCAGGCTGTGGCGACCAGACCCGATCAGGGCCAGAACCAGGCAGATGCCCGACAGACCAACATCCCGGATCTGCACGATCAGCGCGGGAGTCAGATAGGTGCTTTGATCCGTGGCGGCCCCCGGCGTGGTCAAAACGGGCAATGCCGCCACGAACGACCACATCAGAACGCCAAAAATGATGGCCAATGGCCGAATGAACACACCAAGGATCAAGGCAATGCCCGCCAGCAATTCAAATGCCGACAGGGCGGTCAGAAAAGCCCAGGGCGTCAAGAGACTGTCGGTGAACAGGTAATCCTGGAAGAACGCATTGATATAACCATTCGGTGCCATGTACCTCGTCACCAAATCGCCGGCGCGATCCGGGTCCAGCGCGCGGGATAGTTTCCACCAGCCACCGGTCAGGAAAACACCACCCAGTCCAAGGCGCAGGGCAAGGGCCACATGATCCAACTGGGCACGGTTCAGGTCCGACGGACCGGCATCGACAAGGGTTTGGGCATGGCGACGCCAGTCGCCCGAGGCTACGGGAGTATCAGTCATTTTCATCTCCGATATCAAAATGTGAGAGTGAGGGCGCATAGGCGCTTCAATCGCTCATCACACTTTCGGAGGATCAGGATCAAAACCGGGTTCAATTCCAATCAAAGGTGCGGTGCCATGATCAATAACCTGGCGAGCATTCAGGTCGCCGAAGGGGATGATGGAAAGGGTCAACAGGTTCGACGCACAGCCGCCACCGCAGGTCATGGCAACCCCAGCACAGTCCCCGTCGCAAGGCGTGTCATCTGGTGTTTCACCGCCAGCAACGGAACCAGCAATCGGTTCACCCTGGATCGCCGCAAATACCTGATCTGCAACACCGACATTTATTAAAAGGGTGGTGACAACCAATAAACGGAGTGCAAAAGAATATAAAAATTTTAGGATCATCTGCATCTTTTTACCATTTTCAGGTCAAAAAAGGGGCGACACGCTCAAAATCACCGACGTAACAGCTATGGCCAGAGAATACAGATACTGGCAGACTGCAACCGTTAATCGCGCCTAGTCACAATGATATTATTTGGCGGATCAATGAGTATTAATCGGTAGGGTTCCGCCTATTCGGCAAGGATCACACTGCAAATGCCGTGAACAAAATCACGCGCCTTCCACAATCACCAAATCCCGCTCTGCCGCACCTTTTGCATGGCTCATCGCCTCCTGGTATTCGCGCGAACGATAGCAGGCCTCCGCCGCCTCAAGTGATGGGAACTGGGCCAGAACGTTGCGGGCCCGGTCCGTCCCTTCAAGCTGCAGGTAACGCCCGGCGCGCGCCAAAAAGGTGCCGCCATGGGCCGCAATTGCCTGCGTGGCCAGGGCGGCATAGCGGCCATAGGCCTCTTCATCTGTCACGGTGACATGGGCAATCCAATAGGCGGGTTTCATGCGCTGGTCTCCAAAAGGGTTTCGGCGGCCTTGATCGCGGCATCTGCATTGGCGGCATCACGACCGCCGCCTTGGGCCATGTCCGGTCGGCCACCGCCCCCTTTGCCGCCCAATTCAACAACGGCGGCTTTGACCAGATCAACGGCTGAGATCCGACCTGTCAGATCCTCGGTCACGCCAGCCGCGACCGCCGCCTTGCCATCCGCGTCGGCGATCAGCAGGACAGCACCGGATCCCAGGCGGGATTTATGGGCGTCGATCAAACTGGGCAGATCCTTACCGGTGACACCCGACAGGATCTGCGCGATCAGGGTGACCCCACCCACCTCGCGCCCTTCGGGCTGCGGCTGATCTCCACTCGACAGGGCCAAGTCGCGGCGGAGCTGCGCCAGTTCGGCCTGCATTGCCTTGCGCTCGTCCAACAGGGCCTGCACGCGCGGCACGACGTCCGCCACCGGAGCTTTCACCGCCGAAGCTACCTGGGCCAATCGCTGGTCTTGTTCGGCAAGATACCTGCGCGCGGCTTCCCCGGTCAGCGCTTCGAACCGACGCACCCCGGCCGACGATGCGCTGTCACCCAGGCTAACAAACAACCCAATATCGCCTGTCTGGCGCACATGGGTGCCACCGCACAGTTCCAGCGAATATGTCTGGCCATCTGTGCCCTTACCGGTGGCCGCCTGCCCCATGGAGACAACGCGGACCTCATCGCCATATTTCTCCCCGAACAGAGCCTGCGCACCGATCGCACGGGCATCATCCGGGGTCATGATCCGTGTCTCGACAGTGCTGTTCTGGCGGATATAGGCATTCACTTCGGCCTCGACCGCGCTCAGATCCGCCCCCGACAAAGCCGCCCCATGAGAGAAATCGAACCGCAGCCGATCCGGCGCATTCAGTGAACCGCGCTGTGCAACATGATCGCCCAACCGCACCCGCAAAGCCTCGTGCAGAAGGTGCGTGGCGGAGTGATTTGCGCGGATCATTGTCCGGCGGTCGTGGTCAATCCGCAACTCCGCCCCCGTGCCAGGTGTCAATGCGCCATCGGTGACCTGAGCTATATGCAAAAACAGACCGGCCGTTTTGATCGTGTCGGTGATCGTCGCCTGCCCGGTTTCGGTTTTTAGCGTGCCGGTATCGCCGACCTGTCCGCCGCTTTCGGCATAAAACGGGGTTTGGTTCACGATCACCGTCACGCTCTCGCCTGTCTTGACAGTGTCAATCGCAGCACCGTCGCAAACCAATGCAAGGATCTGCCCCTCAGCAGTCTCAGTGTCGTAGCCCAGAAACTCGGTGGGGCCATGCTGTTCTGCCAGATCGAACCAAATGGCGGCATCCTTGGCCTCACCACTGCCCGACCAGGCGGCACGGGCCTTGGCTTTCTGTGCCTCCATCGCGGCGTCAAAGCTTGCGACATCCACTTCACGGCCCTTTTCGCGCAAGGCGTCCTGAGTCAGATCCAGTGGAAAACCGTATGTGTCATAGAGTTTGAACGCCGTTTCCCCCGGAAGCGTGACACCGTCCGGCAATTTGGCCAATTCATCATCCAGAAGGCCCAAACCACGGTCAAGCGTCTGGCGAAAGCGGGTCTCTTCGGAGCGCAGCGTCTCTTCGATCAGGGACTGGGCCTGCCCCAGTTCCGGGTAAGCAACGCCCATTTGCCCAATCAGGTTGGGAACCAAGCGATGCATCAGCGGTTCATCGACGCCCAGTTGATGGGCGTGACGCATCGCGCGACGCATGATCCGGCGCAGTACGTAACCGCGCCCCTCATTTGACGGCATCACGCCATCAGCGATCAGAAACGAGGTCGAGCGCAGGTGATCCGCGATCACCCGGTGATGCACCGATTTGCCTTCGACATCGGGGGCCACACCGGTCAGGTTGGCCGAAGCCTCGATCAGACTGCGCATGAGGTCGGTTGCGTAGTTATCGTTGGTGCCTTGAAGCAGCGCCGCCACCCGTTCCAACCCCATGCCCGTATCTATGGACTGGTTCGGCAGATCGGTTCGGCTGCCATCTTCATGCTGTTCATATTGCATGAAGACGAGGTTCCAGATCTCCACAAACCGGTCACCATCCTCCTCGGGGCTGCCCGGAGGACCGCCCCAGATGTGGTCGCCATGGTCATAGAAGATCTCAGAGCTTGGGCCGCACGGGCCGGTCGGACCCATCATCCAGAAGTTGTCATCCGTCGCGATGCGAATGATCCTGTCATCGGACATCCCGGCGACCTTCTTCCAGATCTCTGCGGCTTCGTCATCGGTATGATAGACCGTGACCAACAGCTTGTCGGCATTGATGCCCAATTCCTTGGTCACCATGTCCCAGGCAAACGGGATGGCGTCAGATTTGAAGTAATCCCCGAACGAAAAATTTCCCAACATCTCGAAAAACGTATGGTGGCGGGCGGTGTAACCCACGTTATCAAGATCGTTGTGTTTGCCGCCGGCCCGCACGCATTTCTGGGCGGTTGTCGCGCGGGTGTAATCGCGGGTCTCGACACCGGTGAACAGGTTCTTGAACTGCACCATCCCCGAATTTGCGAACATCAGGGTCGGGTCGTTGCGCGGCACCAGTGGTGAGCTGTCCACAACCGCGTGGCCCTGCGCTTTGAAGTAGTTCAGAAAAGTTGCGCGGATATCGTTCAGGCTGGCCATCGGTCCTCTCCCGGCTGGGGTCCATCGGGAGGTTTAGCGGCGTGGCGAAAGGGTGTCCACAGCAAGAAGCCGGGGCAGTTCGGCCCCGGCATCAGGTGGCGATCAGGCCTCCATCAGGTCGTCGTCATCCTTGCCGCCCGGCGGCATATCGAAATCCAGGCCATGCGCTGCGCGGATCTTGTCTTCAATATCGATGGCAATCGCGCTGTTTTCCTTCAGGAAGGTCTTGGCATTCTCACGCCCCTGCCCAATCCGTTCGTCGCCATAGCTGAACCAGGCACCCGATTTTTCGACCACGCCAGCTTTGACGCCCAGGTCCAGTAACTCACCCATTTTGCTGATGCCTTCACCATACATGATGTCGAATTCGACCTGCTTGAACGGCGGCGCGACCTTGTTCTTCACGACCTTAACGCGCGTGGCGTTGCCAACAACTTCGTCACGATCCTTCAGCGCACCGATGCGGCGAATGTCCAAGCGGACGGAGGAATAGAACTTCAGCGCATTGCCGCCTGTGGTGGTTTCGGGCGAGCCGAACATGACGCCGATCTTCATACGGATCTGGTTGATGAAGATCACCATGCAATTGCTGCGCGCGATGGAGCCGGTCAACTTGCGCATGGCCTGGCTCATCAAGCGGGCATGGACACCGACAGAACTATCGCCCATGTCGCCTTCCAGCTCCGATTTGGGCGTCAGCGCCGCCACCGAATCCACGATGACCATGTTCACGGCACCGGAGCGCACCAGCGTATCCGTGATCTCCAACGCCTGTTCACCTGTATCAGGCTGGCTGATCAACAACTCGTCAAGGTCAACGCCCAACTTGCGCGCATAGAGCGGATCAAGCGCATGTTCGGCATCGACAAAGGCGCAGACACCGCCCTTTTTCTGCTCTTCGGCCACGCAATGTAGCGTCAGGGTGGTCTTGCCCGAACTTTCGGGGCCATAGATCTCGATAATTCGGCCCTTCGGCAGGCCACCGATGCCAAGGGCGATATCAAGACCCAGCGATCCGGTCGAAGTCGCCTCAATCTCGGCAATGGGGTTGTCACCCCCCAGCTTCATGATCGAGCCCTTGCCAAACTGCCGCTCGATCTGGGCGAGCGCGCTGTCGAGCGCCTTTTGTTTATCGGCGGTTTTTTTATCCGGCATTGTCAACAGATCCGCATTTGCCATGTCCTGTTTTCCTTATCTCATAGGCCGCACGGGGCGGCAACGGGCGCTCTTGTTCCTCTATTGTTCGCAACATGTGCAGGACAAGCCCGAACATTTCAAGAAAGTTCTTCCTAAATTTTAGATGAGGCAGACTTAATAAGCCGTAAATCATGTTTGAAAAACACAGGTTCGTCTCCGCATGGAATGGAAGTTTTACCCAGACAATCACATAACTTTACCGGCTTCGGCCCGTACAGCCGCGGCCATCTACCAAAGCGGCATCACATCAGTGGATCTGGTCGTGGACCGTGGCGACTGTGGCCGTCAGCTCATTGAGGGAGAACGGCTTGGGCAAAAAGACGGAGTTGGGTATGCCCGCCTGATCCTCGGCAAACGAATCCTCTGCATATCCCGAGACAAAGACCACTTTGACATCCGGACGCTGCTTGAGCGCACGTTTGACCCAGCTTGGCCCGTCGAGGCCCGGCATGATCACATCGGTCACGAAGACATCGATCTTGAGAGAGATATCCTCCAGAAGGCTCAGCGCATCTTCTGCGTTTTCAGCCTCCAAGACGGTGTAGCCCCTCATCCGAAGCGCGCGGGAGGCGAAGGCCCGCACAGGTGCTTCATCTTCGACCAGTAATATCACCCCATCGCCTTTGTTCATACGCCGTTCTGCTTCTGCGGAAGGCGGGTCGACCGGGGCCGGAATGCTCTGACTGTAGGCGGGAAAGACGAGGGAAAATGTGGTGCCTTTATCGACTTCACTATCAACAAAGATGTACCCACCGGTTTGCTTGACGATGCCATAGGCGGTCGAAAGTCCCAGTCCCGTGCCCTCGCCAGTGCGTTTGGTCGTGAAAAACGGCTCAAAAATCTTGTTGAGCTTGTCTGGCGCGATCCCCACACCCTCGTCAGAGACCTTGACGATCACGTAATCACCCTTGGGGATGACAGCCCGGTCGCGCCGATATTCTTCCGCGAATTGGCGCATCTCGGTCTCGACCCGGATTTCGCCTCCATCCTGCATGGCATCCCGTGCATTCACGACAAGGTTCATGATGACCTGCTCCAATTGGCGCTTGTCGGCCCGCATGGGTTTCAGCGCCGAATCGTGGGCGAGGCTGAGCATGATCTTCTCTCCCACCAGACGGTTCAACAGATGGGTCAGATCCCCCAGTGTATCGCGCAGATCCAGGACTTCCGGCTGCAGGTTCTGCTTGCGTGAGAAGGCCAGCAATTGTCCGACCAAACTGGCCGCACGGTTGGCGTTCTGGTTGATCTGCACCAAGTCGCCATAATCCTGATCGCCATGGTCGTGGCGCAGCAACAGCAGATCGCAATGGCCGGAAATCGCAGTCAGCAAATTGTTGAAATCATGGGCAACACCCCCAGCAAGCTGGCCGATCGCCTGCATCTTCTGGCTCTGGACGAACTGCGCCTCCAATGTCTTCAACTCGGTCGCATCACTGAGCACGGCAATGAGGGTCGTCTGATCCTCGCCCACAACCCTGCTGAGCGTGATCTGCAAAAAGACCTCCGTCTCGGCCCGGCGGGCGCGCACAACCTCCGGTTTGTTCAGGTTCCGACCTTCGGCGGCCTCAAGCAGCCAATCCCGCACAGAGCGTCCCAAACCCTCAACAAGGTGGGCCAGATTAACCTCCGGCTGGGCTCCCTTACCCAAAAGATCACGCGCCATGCGATTTGCGATGAGCAATTCGCCAGCATCAGTCATCTTGATCACCGCAACAGGAAGATCATCCAGCATTTCGCTATCGATGGGCAATTCCGACCGCGCCGCAGCTTCGCTGACCGGGAAAAGAAATACTTCCATCTGCTCGTTCTGCCTGGGGCTGCAGAACACCCTGACGCGTACGGGCGCCTCGGTCGACAGCAACATATTGTCCTGATCGGATTGCAACGGCAACTGCTTGAACACAGCATCGAGCGTCTTGCGTCGCCCCCCCAGCAATCGCCGGGTCGCCTCATTCATGAACAAGATATCACCGGTCGCGTTTGCTGTCAGCATCGGCAGGTTCAGCCCTTCCGCCCCACGTCGAATGCTGCCCACCACGCTCTCCGCCATGTCATCCAGGCGCCACAGCAGCACTCCGTCATCGACACGGCGCACGGACAAGCGCACATGACCCCGGCGGGTCACAACATCCTCTCGTCCGCCACCGTCCTGCATGGCCTTTTCCGACAATCGCTTAAGAACGGCACCAGGATTGGCGAAATATTCCCGCATGGGGCGGGACAAGCCCTGCCCAGCGCGTGTGTCAAACCGTTCATCTGCCACGGGGTTTTGCCGGATGATCATCGCCTGCCCATCGGTAACAAAGCTAGGGGAGGCATCGTGGCGGATGAGGGTCGATACGGTATCCAAAAGCCCGGTATGGCGAAGATCACGCTGGCCCGACAGGACCCGGATGAACAAGGCAAGTGCCGCGAGGGTCCCGCCAACAGCAAACATCAACAGACCAATCGCGGGATAGGGAACAAAAACTGCACCAATGCACAACCCACCCGACATCAGCGCGATTGGGATCAACCGATCGGATAATGCCGCTGCCGTGCGAACCACTGGACTTGGCGAAAGAGCCATATTCAGCACAAAATTCCTCCCCATCGATTCGTAGCAGACCCATTTCGATCGGAAAGTCTTAATCCCTGATTAAACATGTCTCGAAGACAGTTTGTTCGGGATTTCAGCACTGCAGGCCGGACGTCACCGTGACAGCAGCGCCACAAAAAGCCCGTCCCCGCCATCGCTGGGCAGGATCTGTCGGCCCAGATCGCATCGCCAACCGGGGTGGCGCGCCAGAAAACCGTTCACTTGATCCGCATTTTCAACCGCCAACAATGCGCAGGTGATGTACGCGATCCTACCATTATCCGTGATCAACGTGGCGGCTTGATCCAGCAATCGAGCCTGCAAATCGGTCAATTCGATGAGCCGTTCGGGGGTAAGACGCCACTTGGCCTCAGCTTGGCGCCGCCATGCCCCAGAACCTGAACAAGGAGCATCCACGATCACCAGATCAAACGGGGCATGCCGGGCGAGATCATCATCTGACGTCAGAACGGTGATCGAAGCGGCCGCACGGGCCGACCGGTCTGGCAGGTCGGCCATGCGCTGGAGGTGGATATCATGGGCATAGAACCGCGCCGTCGCGCGGGCGGCCAAGGCCAGGCTCTTGCCCCCACCACCGGCGCAGAGATCGAGCACGCGAATACCGTCTGGGATGGGAATTTCCGCACAGACGGCTTGAGAGGCCACATCCTGGATCTCGACCAGACCCGATAGGTAAGCCTTTGATCGCTGAACCTTGGACGCGCCTGACGTGACCTGCAAGGCGGTCGGCGAAAGCGTATGCGGCAGGCTGTCGATGCCATCTTGAGCCAAGCTGTGCCGAGCGGTTTCAAGATCGCCTTTGCGCACATTCACCCGAAGGAACAGCGGGGCCCGGTCGCGCATCAACGCCATGGTTTGGGCAAAATCCAGGCCAAGATCTTGCCGAAGGTGCGGCGCTATCCAATCGGGGCAGTCGAGCGCGTCAAGCTCTGACAAAGGGGGCGGCGGAGCTTGCTCAACCTCCGTCAGAGGCGATGGAGCATAGCCCTGGCCCGTGAACATGTCCGAAGAAGGCGTACCTGCCGCCCGCAATGCGCCGATCATCAACCCGCGCCCTGACAGACCATGGCCAAGCCGCGCATAGGAGCGTTGCCGACGGATCGCATCAAAAACAAGATCGCGAATTGCCCGCCGGTCGCCAGAGCCGGCATAGCGGTTTCGACGCGCCCAATTGGTCAGGATCTGCTCGGCAGATTGGCCATCCAGAATCTGGTCCAGGATCTCAATGGCCGCGGCAATGCGCGCAGGCGGTGTCATCGGCTCAGGTCACACCATCCGGTAATTCGGGCTTTCTCGGGTGATCTGCACATCATGGACGTGGCTTTCCTTTAACCCGGCACCGGTGATCTTCACGAATTGGCAATTCCGCCGCATCTCCGCCACCGTGCCATTGCCGGTGTAACCCATGGCCGCGCGCAAACCGCCGACCAGCTGGTGAATGACCGTCCCCGCCGATCCCTTGTAGGGAACCTGCCCTTCTATGCCTTCGGGAACCAGTTTATCGCTGGCCGCGTCCTTCTGAAAATAGCGGTCGGCCGACCCCCGGGCCATGGCCCCTAGCGAACCCATCCCCCGATAGCTTTTGAAGCTGCGGCCCTGATACAGGATCACCTCGCCTGGGCTCTCATCCGTGCCCGCGATCATCGAGCCGACCATGGCGCAGGATGCCCCCGCCGCGATCGCCTTGGCAAAATCGCCCGAGAACTTGATGCCACCATCGGCAATGACCGGAATTTCAGCGCTTGCCGCCCCTTCGGCACAATCGCTGATGGCGGTGAGCTGTGGCACACCAACGCCTGCGACCATCCGGGTTGTGCAGATTGAACCGGGACCGATACCCACTTTGATCCCATCCGCTCCGGCCCCGATCAGGGCGCGCGTCGCCTCGGCTGTGGCCACGTTTCCCGCAAGGACTTGCACCTCGTTCGACGCTTTCTTGATCCGTTCCACGATCTGACCCACGCCTTCGGAATGGCCATGGGCGGTATCCACCACGATCAAATCGCATCCGGCATCGATCAGCGCTTCTGCCCGGGCAAAGCCCGCATCGCCCACCGTGGTGGCGGCCGCGACGCGCAGGCGGCCCAAATGGTCCTTGCAGGCTTGCGGGTTCAGGACAGCTTGTTCGATATCCTTGATGGTCAGAAGGCCGGTCAAACGCCCCTGCCCGTCCACGACCAGCAGCTTTTCGATCCGCCGGGCCGCCATCAGGCTGCGCGCCTCCGCCAAATCCGCGGGTTCGGCCAGCATCGCCAGACCTTCGGCCGTCATCATCGCATGGACCGGCGTGGACGGATCAGTGGCAAACCGCATGTCCCGATTAGTGACGATGCCCAGGACACGGCCCGTTTCATCGGTGACGGGAAAGCCGGTGATGCGGTAGCGGTCTTGCAACTCCTTGGCATCGGCCAGGGTCTGATCGGGTCGCAAGGTCACCGGATTGTAGACAACGCCACTTTCAAACCGCTTGACCCGGCGCACCTCTTTCGATTGCGCCTCGATATCCAGGTTGCGGTGAATGACGCCCATGCCACCTGCCTGGGCCATGGCGATGGCCATGCGTGCTTCGGTCACGGTATCCATCGCCGAACTGAGCAGCGGGATATTGAGCCGGATCGAAGGTGTCACAAAGGTCGAGGTATCGGCGCCGGCTGGCAGCACGCGGCTTTCGGCGGGAACGAGCAAAACATCATCGAAGGTCAGGGCCTCGCGAATCTCCATGGCACACTCCTTGGGCGCGGGATCGGTTGGCACGTCCCTATCGCATAGGATTGGCGAAGCTGAAAGCCCTGATTGGGGTGACGGTTGGTGGTTTGCGCAAGGTTTTGTGGTGGGTCAAAGGCCGCGTAGTCACGGTTGGGATGCGCGCGCCCGATGATCCTGCAACGAATAGACGGACCCGCTGCCGCGCCCGTCTTGCACGGCGGCAGCGGCAGATGTGGCGAGATCGCGGACGGCCTTGGCATAGGTGGTCGCGTCGCCCCCAACACCCAGAAAGGTCACACCCTGGTCGGCGTAGCGTTTCAGCGCCTCGGTCTTGAAGGACACGATCCCGGGTGCCTTGCCCGCAACGCGGATCGCCTCAATACCCTCTTCGATGACCGAGATCACCTCGGGGCATTCCGGTTTACCGATATGCCCCAACCCGGCGCACAGATCGGGGGCGGAGATGAACACACCGTCAATACCATCAACGGCGGCAATCTCGGCCAGATTATCCAAACCGGTCTGACAGCCGATCTGCACTAGAACACAGATCTGATCATCGGCCGTTTCGGCATAATCGGTCACCGCACCATAACCTGCCGCGCGGATCGTATCATCGGCCATCCTGCGCGTGCCGGTCGGGCCATATTTGCAGGCGGCGACAACCTTTTGGGCCTGGATCGCCGTCTCGATATCCTGCACCAGCACGGTCTGAACGCCGAGGTCGAGTACATCGCGCAAGATCCCATCAGACCCGAATGGCACGCGGACAACAGGCGTGGCGCCCTGCCCATCCATGGCCTGCACCTGCTCTAAAACGCCCAACACGGCGTTTGAGCCATGATCACCGTCGATCAGGCACCAATCGTAACCCGCCCCAGCGGCAATCGCGGTCGTGGTCGGATTGCCAAGGGCAAGCCACAATCCAATTTGAACCTGGTTCTGGGCCAGTGCAGATTTCAGTGGGTTATGCGGTGCGGGCATCGGTCAACTCCTTCACAATATACTTTACGTGCCGAAGGCTCCAATTCAATGAACGGGGCCGCACAAACCTCTCAACTCAGATCACCAAACTGGCATCAGACGTAACACGCACCCGACGAATGCGTGCATTGCAGGCAGGTCGCCCTTTTTTCGCTCAGACTATGACGGGTAAACGCAACACGGGGACCGTCTGTATCACTTCAGCAGCGGCGGGCTGTGGCCCAAAGATCACCGAGAGTTCTAACGACACCAAAAGCCCCAGCAGAAAAAAGAACAAAAACCGCACGAAACCCCCACACACCAATAAATACACGCGATAGCTGATGGCAAAAAGTTAACAGAGTGGGAAGGGGTGGCATTTGGTTTTCCACAATTATCTCACGTCCCGTTCACGCTCACCGGTAAAGCAGCGACCTGCCGTCGGCGAACAGGTGGATTTTCGACGGATCCGCGGTCAGCTTGACCACCTGCCGTTTCAGATCGGCATGGATGCCCGGCAGCTTGGCCACAACACCGGTGCCGTCACCGTCCTTTTCGAAGTAAAGCAACGTGACCTCGCCCAAGGCCTCCATGATCGCCACCGATCCTTGGTAAAGCGGCGGACCATCCGTTTCGAACAGATCCTCAGGACGAACGCCCAGGTTTACGGCGCGGCCCATATCCGCCTCGGTTGTGGCAATCGCCGCAACGGCGGTGCCACCCCCATCCAGATCAACACGGGTCTGGATGCCGGTCGCGGTGATTTTGCCGGACATCAGGTTCATGGCGGGGGAGCCGATGAACTGCGCCACAAATTCATTCTCGGGCCTCTCATAGAGTTCTAGCGGAGAACCAACCTGACTGATCCCGCCACCGGCCAGAACGACGATGCGGCTGGCAAGGGTCATCGCCTCCACCTGGTCATGGGTGACGTAGATCATGGTGCTGTCGGGCATCGACTCTTTCAGCTGCGCGATCTCGATCCGCGTGGCGACGCGCAAGGCGGCGTCGAGGTTCGAAAGCGGCTCGTCAAACAGATAGACCTTAGGGTCCCGCACAATGGCCCGCCCGATGGCGACCCGCTGACGCTGTCCACCAGACAGCGCCTTTGGCAGGCGGTCAAGATACGGCGTCAGTTGCAGAATCCGGGCCGCATTTTCGACCGCGGCGTCGATCTGCTCCTTCGTCTGTTTGGCGATTTTCAAGGCGAAGGCCATGTTATCGCGCACCGTCATATGCGGGTACAACGCATAGGACTGGAACACCATGGCGATGCCGCGCTGCGCAGGCGGTACATCATTGACGACCGTTTTATCGATCTCAAGCGTGCCGCCAGTGATGCGCTCCAACCCCGCGATCATCCGCAGCAAGGTGGATTTGCCGCAACCGGAGGGGCCGACAAAGACGATCAATTCGCCCTGTTTGATGTCCAGATTGATGTTGGACAGGACCTGGACCTCGCCGTAAGCCTTGGCGACGTCGGTCAGTTTCAGATCGGCCATGGTGTCCCCCTCCCAGGGTTCCGGCTTTAAACTTTCAGCATCAGGCAGGGCTGCCAGGGGCCCAACGCGATGGTGCCGTCATTTGGTGCGGCAGAGTTGATCTCGGTCCCGATCTGCAGCCAGTCGCCCGATGGGGCAGGCAGCGTAGCGGGCGTGTCAGACAGGTTGAAAGCGCAGAACAGGCTTTCGGATTTGCCAGATGACGTCTGCCCGGACCGGATGAAGTGAATGACCTGCCCATCGGCGGCCATGTCGTGCAGGTCCCCCTTGGCCAGCACCGGATGGGCGCGGCGGAACGATATCACACGGCGGTAATGGTGTAGCAACGCCTCGGGGTGCTTTTCCTGATTGTCCACTGCCAGATTGAGATGCGCAGAGGATACGGGCAGCCAAGGCCGCTCCGCGGAAAAGCCGGCATTCTGATTGTCAGAGGTCCAGACCATCGGGGTGCGGCATCCGTCCCGGCCCTTGAATTCGGGCCAGAACTCGACGCCATAGGGGTCTTGCAGGTCCTCGAACGGCACATCAGCCTCTGGCAGGCCCAACTCCTCCCCCTGATAAAGACAGACGGAGCCGCGCAAGCACATCAACAGCGTCGCATAAAGCCGCTGCGCCGCGGGACTGAGATCCCACCGGGAGGCATGGCGCATCACGTCATGGTTCGACAAGGCCCAGCAGGCCCAACCGTCGCTGGCGACCTCGTTCAGCTTGCCGAATACCTCGGCAATGCGGGTGGCGGTCAGCGCCTCTTTCGACAGAAATTCAAAGGCATAGCACATGTGAACGGCTTTACCCGCCCGGGTATATTCACCCAGAAGATCAAGCCCGAGTTGCGCGTCACCCACCTCACCCACCGCGGCAATGGCGGGATAGTCATTCATGACAGCGCGAAACTTGGCCAGGAATTCCAGGTTTTCGGGCTGGTTCTTGGAATAAAGGTGCTCTTGGTGATTATAGGGGTTCACGGACGGCGCGATCGTTGCGTTGCGTTTTTCCGGCGGCAGGGCGGGGTTCGACCGCAACTGCGCATCGTGGACGTAGAAGTTGATCGTATCCAGCCGAAAGCCATCCACGCCCCGGTCCAGCCAGAACCGCGTCACATCCAGAACCGCCTCCTGCACCTGGGGTTCGTGAAAATTCAGGTCAGGTTGCGAGGTCAGGAAGTTGTGCAGGTAATACTGCTCGCGCCGCGCATCCCATTGCCAGGCCGAACCGCCAAAGATCGACAGCCAGTTATTGGGCGGGGTCCCATCAGGCGCAGGATCGGCCCAGACATACCAATTGGCCTTGTCAGCGTCGCGGCTGACCCGGCTTTCAGCGAACCAGGGATGCTGGTCGCTGGTATGGCTCAACACCAGATCGATCATCACCTTCAGGCCCAGCGCATGGGCCGTCGCAATCACCGCATCGAAATCGGCCAGGGCGCCGAACATCGGATCAACATCGCGGTAATCGCTGACGTCATAACCAAAGTCCTTCATTGGAGACGTGAAGAAGGGCGAGATCCAGATTGCATCGACCCCCAGCGAGGCGACGTAAGGCAAGCGTTCGACGATCCCCAGCAGGTCACCGATGCCATCCCCGTTACTGTCCTGAAAGCTGCGCGGATAGATCTGATAGATCACCGCGCCCCGCCACCAATCGGCATCGACGGCCGCTTCAACCGTCTTCGCATCATGCACAGTCATGTCTATCCACCCTTTACGGATCCGGCCAGCAGCCCCCGGACAAGGTATCGCTGCATGGCAAAGAAAACGACGAGCGGCACAGCGATCGAGACGAAAGCCGAGGCCGCCAAAATTTCCCAATCGCCGCCGCGTGAGCCCAGAAGTTCGCGCAAGCGGCCCGTCATGACCAACTGGTCCTCGTTGTTGCCCAGGAACACGGTGGCGACCAACAGGTCGTTCCACGTCCACAGAAACTGGAAAATTGCGAAACTGGCCAAGGCCGGAAAGCTAAGCGGCAGGACGATGCGGCGGAAGATCTCAAAATCCGTTGCACCGTCGACGCGGGCGCTTTCGATGATCTCTCGCGGCAGACCAGAGATGTAGTTGCGTAAAAGATATATCGCGAGGGGCAGGCCGAACCCGGTATGGGCCAGCCAGATCCCAAGATAGCTTTTGCCAAGACCCACCCCGTTATGCAGTTTCAGAAGCGGGATCAGCGACATCTGCAGTGGGACAACCAACAGCCCGACGATGGTCGCTATGATCAGGGCGCGGCCCGGAAATTCCATCCAACTCAGCGCATAGGCGGCGAAGGCCGCGATCAGAATGGGGATGATCGTCGCCGGTATTGTTACCGTGAATGTGTTGATGAAACTGCGCCCGATCCCTTCGGAAAACAGCACCCGGTCATAGTTTTCAAAGGTCCATTTGGGGGGTGAAACCACCGTGGCAAAGATCCGAGTCCCCCGGCTACCCTCGGGCTGTTCAACGCTCGTGATCCGGTAATCGCCGTTGGCCTCGACCGTGATGAAGGCGTCACGCCGCTCTGCCGTGGCACCGGGCGCGAACTCGGTCGGGCGGCGGGCATTGACACCAAACGCGGTCAGATTGCCCTCGCCTTCGCCAAAGAGGTTGCCGCGCACGACCCATTCGCCATTTTCCTCGATCGCCTCTCTGGGGGCTGCAGAGCGGAGTTGTAGATTCTGCTCGCTCGCCGACAGCGATGTCCACCAACCCGACGTCGTGATCTGATCACGGTCCCGAAAGCTTGAGACCAGCAGGCCAAAGGTTGGGATGGTCCACAGCAGCACGAGTGCGACAACAGCGATATTCACCGCCCAGGTCAGGCTCGATTTGGTTCCAACGATATTATCCATGATTTTTCCGCTCCGCCGGGGCCATCATCGCATCTCCTGCCGGGCATTGCGGATGTTCCACACCATGATCGGGGTCACCAGCAGCATGATTACCAGGGCGACGACTGAGGCACGGCCAAAGTCGGCCCCCCGGAACATCCAATCAAACATCAGATTGGCGAGGACCTGGCTGGACCATTGGCCGTTCGTCATGGCCAGTACGATGTCAAAGACTTTCAGAACCAGAATGGTGATCGTCGTCCAGACCACCGCGATGGTGCCCCAGATCTGTGGCACCTTGATCTTCCAGAAGATCTGCAGGGGCGAGGCCCCGTCGAGGATAGCAGCTTCGATGGTTTCCTCGGGGATGCCACGCAAGGCCGCTGACAGGATGACCATGGCAAAACCCGTCTGGATCCAAACCAGGATGATCATGAGGAAGAAGTTGTTCCAGAAGGGCACCGTGATCCATGCTGCCGGGTCCCCGCCAAGGGCAACAACCAAGGCATTGAGCAACCCGATCTGCTCCTGATCCGCGCCGCGATAATCGTAAACAAATTTCCAGATGACCGAGGCACCGATAAAACTGATCGCCATGGGCATGAAGATCAGCGACTTGGCGAAATTGCCCCACTTGATCCGGTCTGTCAGGGCCGCAGCGATCAGGCCAAAGAAAGTCGACATTGCGGGTACGAAGATCAACCACAACGCGTTGTTGAGCATCGACTCGCCGAACTTTTCGTCATTGAACAGCCAGATCCAGTTATCGAGGCCCACGAAATTCTCACCCCTTGCATCGTGGAACGACAGCACCACCGATTGATAGACGGGGTACAACAGGTAAAGGCCGAGGAGCGCCAAAGCCGGGAACAGAAATAACCAAGGGCGGATGGCATTGGCACGGTTAATGTTGCGGCCAGCCTCCTCTCCCTTTGCTGGAAAAACCGCATCCAGCGCCAGGTTTGAGAAAAAGTAATAGGCGACGCAGCCAAAAACGCCAATAACGACGGTCAGCAGCGCATAAAATAGCTGTTCCATCCCACCCCTCCCTCACCCTATCGCGGGTTTTGTTCTGTTTTTCGGGTCATCGATGTGATGCGCGGCCCTAAGGGGCTCAAGGCCGCGCCGCTTTGCTTACTTTATGGACTGCCAAGTATCTTGGATGGATTTGGTGACCTCACCCGCATCCTTGCCGCCCGCATAATCCACCATGCCGGTCCAGAACACGCCGGCACCGATGGCACCGGGCATCAAGTCAGACCCGTCAAAGCGGAACGTGTCGGCGCCCAGCAGGATCTCGCCCTGTTTGCGCAAGGCATCGTCAGCATAAAGCGCGGAATTGGCGCCACTATGGGGCGTCAGAAAACCGCCCTGTGCCATCCAGATCTCGTGGGCAATGGGCGTTTTCAGGTACTCCATCAACGCCCGGGCACCTTTGCTGTCATTGGTGATGGTCATCACCGTGCCGGCACCCAAAACCGGCTTGCCCAGGTCCTTTTCGGCATAAGACGGGAAGTAGAAGAAATCGACATCCTCCCCCATCGATGTGCCTTCAGGGAAAAAGGCCGGAATAAAGCTCGCCTGGCGATGCATGTAACATTGTGGAGGTGAGGCAAACAGACCCGCCGGGCTGTCCCGGAAATCGGTCGAGGCAACGGCCCCGGCGCCACCGGCCACGTAATCATCATTGCGGGCAAAGGTGCCAAATTCCTCAATCGCGGCGACGACCTTTTCATCATCGAATGGCAATTCGTTGGTGACCCACTGGTCGTAGATCTCGGGCGGCTGGGTGCGCAGCATCAGCTCCTCAACCCAGTCCGTGGCAGGCCAACCGGTAGCAGCACCAGATCCCAACCCGATGCACCACGGCGTCTCACCGTCTTCGACGATCTGATCGGTCAGCGCCTTGAGGTCCTCCATGGTTTCGGGGACTTCATAACCCGCATCCTCAAAATTCTCGGGGCTGAACCAAACCAGCGATTTCACATCAACGCGGTAGAACAGGCCATAGAATTGATCCTCGCCGTTTTCGTCCTTGTAGGTGGCCAGATCGACCCAGGATTGACCGGCAGCGTAGTTGTCGCGCACCCAATCGGCATCGGCCTGCTCCAGCGGCGCCAAAAGGCCACGGGCGGCCAGATCGGATGCCAGGCCGGGCTGTGGAAAGATCGACAGGTTGGGGGCCGATCCAGCCTCAAGGTCGATCACGATCTGCTGTTCGAAACTGTCAGAGCCCGCATAGTTGACCGTGGCACCTGTTGCCTCTTCGAAATACTTCATCGCGTTCTCGAAACGCGTCTCTTCGGTTCCCAGCCAGGTGCCGAAAACGGTGATCGTCTCACCGGTCAGATCCATGGATTTAAGCGCCTCGAAACTGTCCCAGCTGAAGTCGCCTTCGCCCGGGGTGAACGGCAGATGCCCATCGGCGCTTGCCGTACCGGCAACAAGCGCCAAACCAGCCGCGCCAGCCCACAGAAACTGTTTCATACGAGAACCTCCCAGGTTTCAGAGCCGCGTTTGTCACGACCGCAATTTGCGCATTCAAAGCGCTTTGATATGCGTCTTTGTCTCAATAATGAGAACATCTGTCAACGCAGCCCTCCCACTTTTCACGCAATTACTCGTTCAGAAACCCACATTTGCGGACCCGCCCATTCGGCTTTTGACCCGCTCCACCTTAGACGCTAACAGTTAGGGCGCAGATTGGAAGCGATTTAAGCGAACGACCGGATATGAACCTAAAAGAGCTCTCTGAATTTCTGGGTCTCAGCCAGACGACGGTCAGCCGGGCTCTGAACGGCTATCCGGAGGTGAATGAGCAAACGCGCGAACGCGTTCTGGCGGCGGCGCAGGCCAATGACTACCGGCCGAACTCCCGCGCCAAAGGCTTGGCAACCGGGCGCGCCATGGCGATCGGTCATGTGATTCCGACCTGGAGCCAGCACGAGATCGTCAATCCGATTTTCAGTGACTTCATCGCCGGGGCCGGAGAGGCCTATGCCAAGGCAGGCTATGACATGCTGCTGTCGGTCGTCAGCGACGAAGATGAGGCGCGCGCCTACCGGGAATTACAGGCGCGCGGGGCCGTTGATGGTGTGATCCTGCATGCACCCCGGGATGATGATAGCCGCATCAATATGCTTCAAAAGCTGAAGCTGCCTTTTGTGGTCCATGGACGCGTCACCGCTCCCGATGACAGCTATTGCTGGGTTGATGTTAACAATCAGGAAGCGTTCGAGACCGCCGGCCGCCATCTCCTTGACTTCGGTCATCGGCGCATTGCGCTGATCAACGGGCAAGAGACAATGGGCTTCGCCCGCCGCAGACGGCAGGGATTGGAAACCGCGATGGCCGACTATGGCGTGACACCGGATCCGGATCTGATGTGGCAAGGCGAGATGACGGAGCATCTGGGTTATTCCGCGGCCAAACACATGTTGGCCTTGCCGGAGCCACCGACCGCAATGCTGGTCGCCTCCCTGATTGTGGCTTACGGGGCGCGGCGCGCCTTGGAGGAGGCTGGACTGGTCCTGGGCCGCGATGTCTCCATCGTGACCCATGACGATGTGATGGCCTATATGCGCAACGAAGGAGACCCGCCTGTTTTCACCGCCACCCGGTCGTCAGTGCGGGAGGCTGGCCGCCTGGCAGCTCAGATGCTGCTGTCGCTGATCGCGGATCCGAACCGCCAGACCCAACAGACGTTGCTGAAAGCGGAACTGATCCAGGGGCAATCCACAGGCCCGGTTCCACCATCGGTCGTGCAGCCCGCCAGAAAGTCCCATTCATGATCCAAAAGACCCCGGCGATGGCCTTCCGGCGCAGCGACCTGCCGGACGGTTTCTTGTTTGGCACCGCGACATCCAGCTACCAGATCGAAGGGCACGGCCAAGGTGGGGCCGGTCGCACCCATTGGGATGATTTTGCAGCAACGCCTGGCAATGTGGCCGGTGCCCAGAATGGCGCCATCGCGTGCGATCACTATAACCGTTTCGAAGCGGATCTGGATCTGGTCGCCAATGCCGGTCTGGACGTCTATCGCTTTTCCACGTCTTGGGCCCGGGTCCAACCCGAAGGACGCGGCGCACCAAATTCGGAAGGTCTGGATTTCTATGACCGGTTGGTCGACGCGATGTTAGAGCGCAACCTGAAACCTGCCGCCACGCTCTACCATTGGGAACTGCCATCGCCGATTGCCGATATGGGGGGATGGCGCAATCGCGATATTGCCGGTTGGTTCGCCGATTATACCGATATCATCATGGGCCGGATCGGGGATCGCATCTGGTCGGCCGCGCCCATCAACGAGCCGTGGTGCGTTGGCTGGCTGAGCCATTTCCTGGGCCAGCACGCCCCTGGCCTGCGCGACATTCGCGCGACCGCCCGCGCGATGCACCATGTCCTGTTGGCCCACGGAACCGCGACCCAGACCATGCGCGCCCTGGGCATGACCAATCTGGGTGCCGTGTGCAATTTCGAATATAGCCAACCCGCGGATGACAGTCCGGAGGCGGCCCGGGCAGCCGCAACTTACGACGGTATCTATAACCGGTTCTTCCTGTCCGGCCTCTTTCACAAGACCTATCCCGACACCGTTCTGGAGGGCCTGGAGCCACATCTGCCCGATCAGTGGCACGCGGATTTTGAGACGATCGCAGCACCGCTCGACTGGATCGGGATCAACTATTACACTCGCAAGGTCGTGGCCCCTGCCCCCGGGCCCTGGCCCAGCTACGCCGATGCCGCGGGATCACTGCCGCAGACCCAAGTTGGGTGGGAGATCTATCCCGAGGGCCTCTACCATTTCATCAAGATGGTGCACTCGGAATATGCGCCGGACTTGCCGATATACATTACCGAAAATGGTATTGCCGCCGAACAGACGGTGATCGATGATGTGGCCGATGACCCCGTCCGCATCACTTATTTGAATGACCATATTGCCCAGGTGCAGCGCGCCATCGGCGATGGTTTTCCGGTCAAGGGGTATTTTATCTGGTCGCTGATCGACAATTATGAATGGGCGCTAGGATATGCGCCACGCTTTGGCCTGGTCCATGTGGATTTCGACAGCTTGCAGCGCACCCCGAAATCGTCATACCACGCGATGCAGGCCGCCCTAATGGGCTGAGACATATCAAAGGATATCGCGACGTGAACCCCACCACGCCCCGTTCACTGATCGCCGATATCGGCGGCACCAATACCCGCGTCGCTTTGGCCAATGGCCCTGTCTTGCAATCAGACACGATCCGCCGGTTCCGCAATGCCGATTACGGCGGCCTAGACGTTGTCCTGCGCGACTATTTTGCCGAAATGGGGCATCAGGACTATCAGGGAGCCTGCGTCGCCCTGGCCGGACCGGTCCATGGCGGAGTTGGAACGCTGACCAACCTCGACTGGACGCTGGATACGGACACGATCCGCCAGGCAACAGGCGCCCAAACCGCAGCCTTGCTCAACGATCTGCAGGCCCAGGGCTATGGGGCCGCCAGCGTTAAATCGAATGATCTGCGGCGCGTCGTCGATGCCCATGAGGGGGCCCAGCGGTCCACCGATACCGGACTGGTGATCAATGTGGGCACCGGCTTCAATGCCGTCCCCATCTACCATGATGACAATCGCGCAAGTGTGCCCGCCTCGGAATGTGGTCATGCCAACCTCCCTATCCGGACCGAGGCTGATCTGCGCCTTTGTCGGTTTGTCGAAACGGTTCATGGCTTTCCCGCAATCGAAGATGTGCTCTCGGGCCGCGGGTTGGAGCGGGTCTATCACTGGCTGGGATCGGAAGCCGACGATCCTGTCCAAAAGGACGCGGCGACCGTCATGGCGCTGGGTCGGGCAGGCAGCGATGCGCGTGCGGTTGATGCCCTGCGGATCTTCACCCGCATTTTCGGCACCGTGTCAGGCAATCTTGCGCTGGTCCACCTACCCTTTGGCGGCATCTATCTGGTTGGTGGCGTGGCACGCGCGCTTGGAGTTTCCCTGCACAGCCTGGGCTACGCAGACGCCTTCCGCGACAAGGGACGGTTCGCGGGTATGATGCACAATTTTTCCATTGATATCATAGAAGATGACTATGCCGCGCTCTCCGGATCAGCCCGCTACATTTCGGCCCGGATCTAGCCTGCGGTAAAAAACGGACCTCCCGTAAGCCGTTATTAACGCATACGCGCCTACACCTCTCGCAACTATCGCGTGAGAGGAAAGGGACGCTGCAATGTACAACCCTGGTCGCCCCATCAGGCTTTCCGGATGACACAAACGGTCACCCTTCCTGCGCGGCTGGATTTTCCGGCGGCCGGCAAACTTGCCGAAACCTTCATGGGCCTGCGCGGGCAGGATGTCTCTGTTTCGGCAGATGACGTATCGCTGCTGGGGACGAATTGCCTGCAGGTGTTGATGTCCGCCGCACGCACATGGTCGTCAGATGGCAAATCGTTTCAGTTCACGAGCATGTCGGAGAGCTTTCTGTCGCAACTCAATCAGTTTGGCATCACCCCAAACACATTGATGGAAGGAGCCTGAGCCATGAGCCTGTCCATTCTCGCCATTGATGACAGTCGCACGATCCGCGACATGCTGACACTCGCGCTGACCCAGGCGGGTTTTGATCCGACCGTGGCAGAGGATGGCATCCATGGGTTGGAAGTTCTTGATGGCATGCAACCCGATGCGATCATCACAGATATCAATATGCCCCGGCTGGACGGTTTCGGTTTCATCGAAGCGGTCCGTGAGCAGCCGCAGCATCAAACCACCCCGATCCTTGTTCTGACCACCGAGAGCGCACCCGAGCTAAAGGCCCGCGCCCGCGCAGCCGGTGCAACCGGTTGGATCGTCAAACCGTTCGACCCCGCCAAGCTGGTAAAAGCACTGAACATGGTCGCGGGAACCGGAACAGCCTGATGACCAAACCGGATCCCATGGCCGAAATTCGCGCGTCGTTTTTCTTGGAATGCGAAGAACTTCTTGAGGCATTGCAGGATGGGCTTTTGGCCCTTGATGGCGGAGATAAGGATCCCGAGACGATCAATATCTGCTTTCGGGCAGTCCACTCGATAAAGGGAGGCGCAGGGGCCTTCGGGTTGGACGATCTTGTCCGCTTCGCCCACCGGTATGAGACCGTGTTGGATGCGATCCGCAATGGCACACTGACCCCCGATCACGATACGATGTTGCTGTTCTTCAAGGCCGCAGATTTCCTGTCTGACCTGGTAAGATCCTCTCAAACCGGTGACGGTCTCGAACCAGACTTGGTCGAAGGCACCCTTCTGGATCTGGAGAGCTTCACAGGCGATGCCGTAAAGGAGGAAGAGGCAGCAACAGATTTTGAGCCGATGGCGGTATCGCTGGATCTGTCTGACTTTGACCTTCCGTCCGGCACAGTATATCGTGTGATCTTCGCGCCGGAGCCGGAGCTGTTCAAATCTGGCAACGAACCCCAGCATCTCCTGCGTGCGCTGGCGGAGGCCGGTACGGCACGGATCACCTGCGACAGCAGCAAATTGCCTCGCCTTGAGGCTCTCGACCCTGAAAACGCCTATCTATCATGGACGGTCGATATTGAGACTGAGGTATCCGCCGAAGATCTGACCGAACTGTTCGATTTTGTCGATGGTTTATGCAGCTTGGTAATCACGGAAGTGAGTAATGCGCCTCCTGATAAACCCGATCTTCCGGCCCCGCCACCCGACGCGGTGGACATATCAAACCCCGGTGCCCCCCTCGCCAGCCCAACACTACAAAAATCCAATGGCACCAGACCGACGCAAACTCCAAATGCAACTGTTCGCGTTGACCTCGACCGGATCGACCGCCTCGTGAACCTCGTGGGGGAGTTGGTCATCAATCAGGCCATGTTGTCTCAAAGCGTCGCAGAGGCAGGACTTACTTCGGATTCTCAGGTCACGTCCGGATTAGAAGAGTTCATGCGGTTGACCCGCGACATCCAGGATAGCGTCATGATGATCCGCGCACAGCCGGTGAAATCAATGTTCCAACGGATGTCACGCATTGCTCGAGAAACATCTGGTGCCATCGGAAAACGCGTGAATTTCCTTACTGAAGGCGACAACACAGAGGTCGACAAGACCGTCATCGAACGCCTGGCTGACCCCCTCACCCACATGATCCGAAATGCGGTGGATCATGGCTTGGAGAGCAAGTCCGACCGTCTTGCAGCGGGCAAATCCGAGGAAGGCACCATCACGCTATCCGCCGCTCACAAGTCCGGGCGCGTCATTATTGAGATCAGCGATGATGGCGACGGTATCAACCGGCCAAAGGTCAAACAAATCGCAGAGACCAGAGGTTTGATCCCACCGGGCCAGGATCTGAGCGATCACGAAATCGATGCGCTACTGTTCTTGCCAGGTTTCTCCACGATGACCCAAGTTTCTGATCTTTCGGGGCGTGGCGTCGGTATGGATGTGGTGCGCAGCGCAATACAGTCGCTGGGTGGTCGCATCTCGATCACTTCTGTTAAAGGCCGCGGCACCACGTTCTCGATCAGCCTTCCGCTCACCCTTGCTGTGCTGGACGGAATGGTGATTACGGTCGATGGCGAAACGCTCGTCGTGCCTCTCAGTGCAATCGTGGAAACGATCAGCCTGATGGACGATGATGTAAAGCGCTTGGGCCCGGATACGAACGTGATCCATATTCGCGACGTCTTTGTGCCACTCGTCGATCTTGGTGTCGAACTGGGGTATCGGTCCGCTCCGACCGACTATGAAGGGCGCGTGGTCCTCCTAATTTCGCAGGAAGACGGTGCCCGCATGGCGTTGCTCGTCGACACAATAGAGGAGCAACGCCAGGTCGTCATCAAGGGCCTTCAAGCAACGTATGGTCGTGTGCCTGGCATTGCCGCAGCAACAATTTTGGGCGACGGCAAAATAGCCCTGATCGTGGATCCGGTCGACCTGATGACCCGTGCAAGCGGCAAGACCGGAACGCCCTCCGAAGACCTTCAATTAGCGGGATGACGCCATGTCAGATCATGTACCCCTCACAACCGATACGGCGGAACACGAATTGCTGTCATTTCGGGTCGGCGAACAGGAATACTCCGTGGATATCATGTCGGTGCGCGAGATCCGCGGCTGGACCCGTGCCACACCGCTGCCCCATGCATCGGCGTATATCTGCGGGGTGATCAACTTACGTGGCACAGTTCTTCCGATCATCGATCTGGCCAAGCGCCTGGCGATTGATGTTGCCCCGGCCTGTGAACGCAATGTCATCATTGTTGTTCAGGTGAATGGCCAAACACTCGGCCTGGTGGTCGATGCTGTGTCGGACATCCTCTCGATCCCGCAAAGCGAGATCCAGTCGCCCCCGGAAATGGGAGGCGATCATGGCCCAACCTTTGTGAAAGCCCTGACCATCGTCGAGGGACGCATGTTGCGTGTCTTGGATCTCGATCGCGTCCATCCGCCAATGGATGCAGACGCCGCATGAGCGACCAAATCGCAAGTCAAAGGCCAATCAGGTGCAGCGTTCAGTCGTTTGACGAGGATGTCTTCACGTTGGTTGCGAAGATTGCCCATGAGCATGCAGGACTGCTTATCCCGCGTGAGAAGGCTTCGATGGTTTTTTCACGCATGGGCAAACGTCTGAAGGCATTGTCGATATCTGACTACCGTTCCTATTGTGATCTGCTTGAGAGTGAAGAAGGCCACTGGGAGCGTCGCCAGCTCATCTCGATCCTGACAACGAACGTGACCGGCTTTCTTCGAGAGGCCCACCACTTCGTAAAACTGGAAAACGACATCCTCCCCGATCTTATCCAGCGGGCAAAAAAAGGGCAGAGGGTTCGGATTTGGTCCGCCGGTTGCTCATCGGGAGAAGAGCCTTACTCTGCTGCCATGGCCATCCTGTCGGCGTTTCCAAACGCAAGCAGCCATGACATCCGAATTCTCGCAACCGACATCGACTTACCAATACTTGAAACCGCCAGATCAGGCCTCTATCCGGAAAGCAGCCTGAAACCACTTCCAACAACGTGGCAAAGAGATTTCTTTTGCGCCATACCAGAGCAGGCTCATTTTCAGATATCGGACATGGTCAAACAAATGGTCGCATTTCGTGAGTTGAATCTGATGGATGCCTGGCCATTCTCTGGACAGTTCGACGTTATCTTTTGCAGAAATGTCGTTATTTATTTCTCGCAAGCCACCCAATATCAGCTGTGGCCGCGGTTCGAAGCCGCCTGCCGTCCTGGTGGAACGATATTTGTTGGGCATTCCGAGCGGATCGAACACCACAATGCGCCATCTTTCAATATGGTCGGCCAAACTACATATAAACGACAGGGCTTGGAGAAGTCATCTCAGATGGCACAGCGAAAGTGGAGCAATGGCCCTTCGCGATAAACTTCATGTCATGGTTGTCGATGATATGTCCACAAGTCGTGGACTCATCTTGCAAGCGCTTGACACATTAGGCGTACGCAATGTCCGCGATGCCAGCGATGGAAAAACAGCGATGACTGCACTCACACAACGGTCAGCCCATCTTATCTTGTCCGACTACAACATGCCGGGCATGAACGGGTTGGAGTTTCTGCAGGCCGTGCGCAGTTCAGCCCATTTGAACAGGATCGGCTTCATCTTGATTACTGGAAAGGCAGACAAGCAGATCATCGATACAGGCAAGCGCTTGGGTATGAACAATTTCATGAAGAAGCCTTTTGATCATAGCGCGTTACGAAACTGTATCGAGGCAGTGGTCGGCCGATTGTAGGGAGCTAGAACATGACGATGGCTCCCAAACACCACACGGCTCCTGTACAGATATCCAATCTTCTAACAGCACTCGGAGAGGAATGTGTAAAACTGTCTGAGTTGACCAATAGCGTGCAAGCAGTGCTTTGGGATATTCTGGCGGAAAGTGATGTGTCAGACAAACAAATCCGTGGCCTGCAGGCGCTCGATACCCTGAACCAGATCCAAATGGATCTGGCGCACGCGTTGCACGGGACGGCATCTCAGGTCCCGGCTGACCTGACAATCAATACCGACACACTGATCCATCGCCTCACGTTACATGATGTCAAAAAACGCCTGCTGCAACAGAACGAAGACGGCACGCAAGCACGACAGAACGCATCCGGGGAACCAGACCTCTTTTAGCATCGATGTATCGGCTTGTTTATAAAGTATCAGGTTTGATCCGAAGGACGCGTCAGTTTGTGGATTGGCCTTTGGACCGGAGCGTCTTGTCGCTGGCAATATGTGACGTTTCGCGAAGGGTCTGCAGAGGTGAGAGGTGGCCTGAGAAATCTGAACAGATGAGTTAGGTGGATTTTCCGCTCCTGATCCGGCAGCGTGCCGGGACGACGAAGTGAAGATGGCAAGACGACCAAGACGGAACCACAGCCCTGCATTCAAGGCGAAAGTCGCGTTGGCGGCTTTGAAGGGCGACAAGGGTGTGAGGGTCAGAAAAGCGTCCAGTGGAAGGTTTCCCATGAAGCACGGGCGAACCTGCGACGCAGTTCGATGTGCATCCCAACCAGATCAAGCAGTGGAAAAACCAGGTCCTCGATGGCGTGACGGATGTCTTTGATGACAAACCGAAGACCTCGAAAGAACCTGAAATTGATGTCAAATCGTTGCATGCGAAGATTGGCCAGCTGACGCTGGAGAACGATTTTTTGGAAGGAGCGCTCGACAAGGCCGGTCCGTTGGGGAGCGCAAGGAAATGACGGATCGGTCACACAGATTGAGCCTCACGCGCCAAGCCGATCTGCTCGGAATTAGCCGAGGCGGCT
>NZ_JAFEUL010000050.1 GCF_016901225.1 Actibacterium sp. 188UL27-1
TTGTTGGGGTCGAGCGTCGGCGTTTCTGGCCCGTTGACTTTAAGCTGTTGATTTTACGGGAAGTCGGCGTGGGCGGTACGACCGTGACTGATATTGCCTTGCGTCAAGGCTTAACGCGGCAGCACATCTATCAGTGGCGACGACAAATGAAGGACAAGGGGCTCTGGCCGGAGGCGGAGGGCGTTGCCTTTCTGGGCGTTGACGCACCAGAGTTGCCCACGACTTGCAATCCTGGGCCGCCGAACAGTTCAGCAGCCGAGATCGGCTTTGCCGATGGTCGGGTGCTGCACTACCCGCCCGGCATGTCCGAGGCGGAGATCATACAATTGATCCGGCTGGTCGAGACGGCATGATCAGCCCTGGCACGAGTATCCGTGTTTATCTGGCCTGTGGAACGACGGACATGCGCAAAGGGATCGCCGGTCTGTCCGCATGGGCCCAGGATGTTCTGCGACAATAATGGCCAGCAAGCGGAGCGGTATTCGCCTTCCGGGGGCGTAAGAGGGATCGGATCAAACTATTGTATTGGGACGGTCAGCGATTTTGCCTGTATTACGAGGTGCTGGAGAAAGGCCGCTTTCCTGGCCAGTCGCCCAAGATGGAGCTGTGCGCCTGACCTCTGCGCAATAAAAGATGCTTTGGGAAGGCATCGATTGGCGACGTCCGGACTGGGGTGCACCACCCGTGCGGGTGGGGTAAATTACTGCACCGATATCACTGGTTTTTATGGCGCGCTCGGGTGGATCATGGTAGTCATTCCGCTGTCCGAAGACACCACATCTCTCTCCGATGACCGAGCCGTTCTGCGGGCGATCATCGCCTCGTTGGAGGCGGAGAATGTCAAGCTCTTGGCTCCCTTGCGCGCCCGTGGTCTGTTGGTTCAGACCCTGCGGACGCGGATCGCAAAGCTGCAGAAACAGGCATTCGGCAAGAGCTCTGAGAAGATCGAACGTGAGATCGCGCAACTGGAACTGGCGCTTGAGGACCTGCAGGTGGCCATGGCGGAGGCCGATGAAACGGCTGCGCCAGATGGTGATACCGAGGAAGACATCGTCGCGCCAAGTGCCGCCGAAGACGAGAAGCCCCCGCGCCGCCGCCCACGTATCTCAAAGGATGCGCCGCATGAGCGCCGGGAACTGGATCCCGGCGACAACTGCCCGGAGTGCGGTGGTGACCTGCGTGTTTTGGGCGAGGATGTCAGCGAGCTGATCGACATGATTGCAGCGCAGCTGAAAGTCATCGAGATCGCCCGGATCAAGAAGTCCTGCCGCCGCTGCGAGAAGATTGTACAGGAACCCGCCCCGAGCCGCCCGATCCCACGCTCTATGGCCGGTCCTGGCCTCTTGGCTTACATCCTGACGTCGAAGTTCGATGACCACTGGACCGGAACCAAATCCGAGATCGCCAAGGACGCACTCGACCGCATTGGCCAGCTCTATGACATCGAGCGCGACATCAAAGGCCTGCCTGCCGACGAGCGCCATGCTGTCCGGCAACGAAAGACCAAACCACAGGTGGACGCGTTCTACGCCTGGGCCGAGGCCCAACTGACGCGCATCCCGGGCAAGAGTGATTTGGCCAAAGCATTCCGCTATTGCTTCAGCCGTTGGCCGTCCTTCACTCTGATCCTCGAAGACGGACGCGTGGCTATCGACAATAA
>NZ_JAFEUL010000051.1 GCF_016901225.1 Actibacterium sp. 188UL27-1
TTGAACCGTGCCGGGTTTGCCGGAGGCTGATTTGTCTTATTTACGCGGCCATGTCTGATCTTTGCCGAGCTGCGTAGAAGTTTGCCTCGGCCTCTGCTGGCGGGATATTCCCGATGGGTTCCAGCAGGCGGCGGGTGTTGAACCAATCGACCCATTCGAGGGTGGCATATTCCACGGCATCGAAGCTGTGCCATGGCCCACGCCGGTGGATGACCTCGGCTTTGAAAAGGCCATTGATCGTTTCTGCCAGGGCGTTGTCATAGGAGTCGCCGACACTGCCGACAGATGGGGCGATCTTCGCCTCTGCGAGCCGTTCGGTGTACTTGATAGACAAATATTGCGATCCGCGATCCGAGTGGTGGACCAGTTGATCCTGGGCCGGTCTGCGTTGATGAATGGCTTGTTCCAAAGCATCCAGAACGAACCCGGCGGTCGCCGTGCGACTGACACGCCACCCAACGATGCGGCGGGCAAAAACATCAATGACGAAGGCCACATACACAAACCCCTGCCACGTCGCGACATAGGTGAAGTCGCTGACCCAGAGCACATTCGGCGCGGGCGCGTGGAACTGGCGGTTCACCTTGTCCAACGGACACGGCAGCGCCTTGTCAGGGATCGTTGTCTTCGGCTTCTTGCCACGCACAACACCCTCAAGGCCCAAATCCTTCATCAAGCGTACGACGGTGCAGCGCGCAATATCAAAGCCTTCTCGACGCATTTGATGCCAGACCTTCCGAACACCATAGACGCTGAGGTTTTCCTCAAAGACACGCTCAATCTCGGGCTTCAGTTCTTCGTCACGCTTTGCGCGATCCGAAAGGCGTGAAGGGTCAGCGCGCTTGGCCAAATGATCATAGAACGTGGCTGGGGCAATCGGCAGGACGCGGCAGATTGGCTCGACCCCATGATCACCCCGGTGATCTTCTATGAACTGGATCATCGTTTCAGTGGGCGGTCGAGCTCCGCCTGGGCAAAATATGCGGAGGCTTTGCGCAGGATCTCATTGGTCTGCTTCAGTTCGCGAACCTCGCGCTCAAGCGCCTTCATCTTCTCGGCTTGCTCGGTCGTGATGCCGACGCGCTGACCGGTATCAACTTCCACCTTCTTCACCCATTCGTTCAGCGTTTGCGGCGCGCAGCCAATCTTCGAGGAAATCGATACGATTGCTGCCCAACGGCTCTCATGCTGCCCGGCGCCATCCAATACCATCCGTACAGCGCGTTCGCGGACTTCCGGTGAATACTTGTTCGTTGTCTTGCTCATGATGCTCCATCCTACTCAAGAGTTGGAGCCTCCGGCAAATCCGGCACGGTTCAG
>NZ_JAFEUL010000052.1 GCF_016901225.1 Actibacterium sp. 188UL27-1
TGACCTGCTCCCCTTAGAGTCCGCTAATTTAGGTTAGCTCTGTTCAGGTTTTGGTCTTCCTTTGACCGGTTAGCATATTCGGCTGGCGTCATACCAGCGAGGCTTGTGTGCGGACGGTGGTTGTTGAAGTCCGCCCGCCAAGCGGCAATTAGATCACGTGCATGGCGCAGGCTGTCGAACAAGTGTTCGTTAAGGCATTCGTCACGCATCCTGCCGTTGAAGCTTTCGACAAACCCGTTCTGCGTCGGCTTGCCGGGCGCGATGTAATGCCAGTCAACCTTACGGTGTTCTTGCCACTTCAGGATGGCATTGGAAGTCAGTTCGGTTCCATTATCGCTGACCACCATGCACGGGTATCCGCGGATCTCAGCAACCCGATCCAACTCGCGGGCAACACGTTCACCCGACAAAGACGTATCCACAACAGCAGCCAAACATTCCCGACTGAAGTCGTCGATGACGTTCAAAATGCGGAAGCGCCGACCGCAGGACAGGCTGTCAGACACGAAGTCCAGAGACCACCGCTGGTTTGGCCCCTGCGGGATTGCCATTGGCGCTCTGGTGCCCACTGCACGCTTGCGACCGCCCCGTTTACGGACTGTTAACCCTTCTTCGCGGTAGATCCGGTACAGCTTCTTCCAGTTCACATGCCAGCCTTCGCGTTTCAGCAGAATGTGCAGCCGACGATAGCCAAAGCGCCGCCGTTCAGACGACAGCTCCTTCAACCGTTCTCTTAGGTCGGTATCTGCAGGTCGCTTGGATGCCCGGCGATAAACACGCGGATCGATGCCCGCTAAGGCACAGGCCCGCGTCTGGTTGTATCGCTTCTCAGTCATGGCCCAGTCCACAGCGCGTCGTCTTGAACCGGGCTTCAAAAGTTTTTTCCCAGCATTTCCTTAAGCGTCGACACGTCCATCATCTGTTCAGCCAGCAGTTTCTTCAGCTTGGCGTTCTCGGCTTCAAGCGCTTTCAGTTTCTTCGCATCAGAGACCTCCATGCCGCCATACTTGGATCGCCACTTGTAAAACGTCGCATCGCTGACACCATGCTTGCGGCATAGATCAGCAGCGGTTGCGCCCGCCTGATGTTCTTTCAATATCCCGATTATCTGTTCTTCACTGAAACGGCTTCTCTTCATCATCTGTCTCCTTCTTGGAGAACAGGCTAACCAAAAACACCGGACATTTCAGGGGAGCAGGTCA
>NZ_JAFEUL010000053.1 GCF_016901225.1 Actibacterium sp. 188UL27-1
TAGTCGATGATTTTGGAGACGACGCCTGCGCCGACGGTGCGGCCGCCTTCGCGGATGGCGAAGCGCAGGCCGTTTTCCATGGCGATCGGAGCGATCAGCTCAACCGAGAACGACACGTTGTCGCCCGGCATCACCATCTCGGTCCCTTCGGCCAGGGTCACCGTGCCGGTTACATCCGTCGTGCGGAAGTAGAACTGCGGACGGTAATTGGCGAAGAACGGCGTGTGGCGGCCCCCCTCATCCTTGGTCAGGATATAGGCTTCGGCCTCAAACTTCGTGTGCGGCGTCACCGAGCTGGGCTTGCACAGCACCTGGCCCCGCTCGACGGCCTCACGGTCAATCCCGCGCAACAGTGCGCCGATGTTGTCGCCTGCCTCACCACGGTCCAGCAGCTTGCGGAACATCTCGACACCCGTACAGGTCGTCTTCTGCGTGTCCTTGATGCCCACGATCTCGATCTCGTCGCCGACATTGATCACGCCACGCTCAACACGACCGGTCACAACAGTCCCGCGGCCAGAGATCGAGAACACATCCTCGACCGGCATCAGGAACGGCTGATCCACGGCACGCTCAGGCGTGGGGATGAACTCATCGACAGCGGCCATCAGCGCGCGGATCGAATCCTCACCAATATTGTTGTCGCGGCCTTCCATGGCGGCCAGTGCAGAGCCCGGGATCACCGGGATATCGTCACCGGGATACTCGTAGGAGCTTAACAATTCGCGAATTTCCATCTCGACCAGTTCGAGAAGTTCCTCATCATCCACCTGATCGACCTTGTTCATGAAGCAAACCATGGTCGGAATGCCAACCTGACGGCCGAGAAGGATATGTTCACGGGTCTGTGGCATAGGTCCGTCAGCGGCATTCACCACCAGAATCGCCCCATCCATCTGGGCCGCACCCGTGATCATGTTCTTGACGTAGTCAGCGTGGCCGGGGCAGTCGACATGGGCATAGTGGCGGTTCTCGGTCTCGTATTCCACATGCGCGGTCGAGATCGTGATGCCGCGCGCCTTCTCCTCTGGCGCACCGTCGATCTGATCATAGGCCTGGAAATCGCCGAAATACTTCGTGATCGCCGCCGTCAGCGTCGTCTTGCCATGGTCAACATGCCCAATCGTCCCAATGTTAACGTGCGGCTTGTTGCGCTCAAACTTTTCCTTAGCCATC
>NZ_JAFEUL010000054.1 GCF_016901225.1 Actibacterium sp. 188UL27-1
CGTATCGCGCTGACCAGTGGGCTTACGCGTAAGCAAGTGGCCGACGATCTGGGTGTTGGCATGTCGACGCTGCACAAATGGATTACGGCGCACCGAGACACGGAAGTGGTTTCGCAAGAGGATTTGAGTCTTGCCCAAGAGAATGACCGGCTTCGACGGGAGAACCGGCTCCTGAAGGAGGAGAGGGAGATCTTAAAAAAGGGTGAGACCATTTTCCGCCATTGGTCCAAGGACAATGGACGAACCAGTTCTTCGCGGGCCTAAAGCAATGAGATTTAGGTTTGTTGAAGAACACAGAGCCAGCTTTCCAACCAACCGGTTGTGTGATGTCGTCGGCGTTAGCACGCGTGGTCTGAGGGCATTCCGCAACCGTCCGGCGAGTCGCAGACAGCGGTCTGATCTGGTCACGCTGGCTCACATCAAAGAACAATCGCGTCTCAGTCTTGGCAGCTACGGCAGGCCTCGGATGACTGAAGAATTGAAGGAGATCGGCCTGGACGTCGGTCATCGCCGTGTTGGTCGTCTGATGCGCCAGAACGGCATATCCGTGGTTAGAACCCGCAAACATAAGGTGACGACAGACAGCGATCATAAGTTCAATATCGCACCCAACCTGCTGGATCGTGACTTCAACGCTGATCAACAAAATCAGAAATGGGCGGGAGACATAAGCTATGTATGGACGCGCGAAGGCTGGTTGTATTTGGCTGTCATCCTGGACCTGCATTCCAGGCGGGTCATCGGTTGGGCCGTGAGCAACCGCATGAAGCGTGATCTTGCGATACCGGCGTTGAATATGGCCATCGCATTCCGTGCGCCACCAAAGGGCTGCATCCATCACACAGATCGCGGGTCGCAATATTGTTCGCATGACTATCAGAAAATCCTGCGTCAGCACGGGTTCAAAGCGTCGATGTCTGGGAAGGGCAATTGTTACGACAATGCAGCAGTCGAGACCTTCTTCAAGACCATCAAAGCTAAGCTGATCTGGCGGCGGTCATGGGAAACGCGGCGGCAGGCTGAGAGAGCGATCTTCGAATACATCAACGGCTTCTACAATCCGCGTCGCCGCCACTCAGCACTCGGATGGAAAAGCCCGGTCGCCTTCGAACGCAAGGTGGCCTAAAGAGCACCAGGGGCGGCACGAAAACGCGACAGGTCCAA
>NZ_JAFEUL010000006.1 GCF_016901225.1 Actibacterium sp. 188UL27-1
CAGCAAGCTCTATGAACGCACCAGCATCATCATCACCACCAACCTCAGCTTCTCAGAATGGGCACAGGTCTTCGGTGACGCAAAGATGACCACAGCGCTCCTCGATCGGCTCACACACCGCTGTCATATCCTCGAAACCGGCAATGACAGTTCTCAGTGACATTCAACACAACTCAGTTTACAATCTACAAGGTTGTGAACTGACGCTGAAGTGCAGTTCCTGATATGTCTTTTTATTCCAATCGGTTCTGGATTTCCATCAGCTTGGTTTGGAAGACCTCGGCGGGCGTTTTGTAGCCCAAGCACTTGCGCGGCGTTGAGTTGAGGCGGTGGCAAATCGACCTCAAATATCGATTTGTCAGCGCCGTCGGTTCCGTTGATCTGGGGAGATATCGGCGCAGCCTGTTGTTCGTGTTCTCGACTGTACCCTTCTGGTAGGGTGCTTGCGGATCGCAGAACCAGGCGTCTGTGCCAATGCCATCCTTCAGGCGCTTCCAAGCTGAGAACTCAGTGCCGCGATCAAAGGTGATCGACTGGCGTACATCTGCGGGTAGGGGAGCCAAGCCGTTGATCAGCGCCTCCATGATCGGTTTAGACTGACGATCTTCGTTGCGCATCACAACAGCATAGCGGCTCATGCGCTCGACCAGGGACGTCACGTTGACCTTCCCATGCTCTTTGCGGAACATCATCAGATCGCACTCCCAATGGCCGAACTCCTTGCGATCCGCAACGCTTTCAGGCCTGTGGGACAAGCTTTGAACATCGAAGATGTGGGTTCGGTTGTGCCTGCGATATCCACGCGGCCTACGGCGTCTGCGATGTTCGGGAAGGTGGCGATAGAACTGCTCATCGCGACCGTCTTTGGAATAGGCGAAGCGATAGATCGTCTCATGGCTGACGCGGATCGGATGACGCTCCAGCCGCATGCGTCCAGCGATCTGTTCCGGCGACCATCCAGCCTTAAGCCGATCTTCGATGGCTTCCTTCAGTTCGGGATGCACGATCATCTTGCGATGGATCGCGCGGCGCTCCTCATACATGTCCTGAGCATTCAGCGCATAGTAGCCGTTCAGCTCAGGCAATTCGGTGTCCGTGTATCGGTTCCGCTCGATATCTCGGTAGATCGTGGAGGAGTCACGTCCCAGTCTATCCGCGATCTCGGAAATCGGCATCTTGGCTTCGAGCCACTTTGCGAGTTTGCGCCGTTCATCCAGTTTCAGGTGACAATAGTGGCTTCCCATTCTTCATACTCCATGCAGCTCTCTGTATTCGTACAGAATTTGCACTTCGTTTGTGAATCCACCCGACTACACTATGATCGGCGCGTAATCGGAATTATGTAAAATATTTCCAGTCTAGATAAGAGCGTAGGTCTGTGTTTTCTGCCTTTTCAAAAACAGGTTGTTTAGTGTTGTTCATGTCAGCTTAGCTTGGCTGATCACGTGTGTTGAAGGCTTGGCGCTGTCTGGCCGTCCAATTGACTGTGAGTGTCACACCGTCCTCGCTGGGCTCTTCGCCGTCAACCACACCCTGATCATATAACCATGCCCGCCCGCGGCCATCTTCGAATGGCAAATGGATCTCTTCAATTGTGCGGACACCATCCAGCGCCTGGGTGACGGTCTGGATCAATGGATCAAAACCCTCGCCCGTTTGCGCAGACAGTATCAGCACGTCATCGCGCCGGGTGGCTTGGGCACCGATTGTGGCGCGTCGGTCCGGTTGCAGCAGATCAACCTTATTCCAGACCTCGAATTGCGGCGTCGTCTCCGCCACGCCGAGATCAGCCATGATCGTAGCCACATCCACTGCTTGCTGTTCGGTTTCTGGATGCGCGATGTCCCGAACATGCAGGATCAGATCAGCGGCCAGAACCTCTTCGAGGGTTGCGCGGAACGCAGCCACCAACTGGGTCGGCAGATCGCTGATGAACCCAACAGTGTCTGACAGGATGATCTGCTGACCGGTGTTCAACGTTATGCCCCGCATGGTCGGATCCAGCGTTGCGAAAAGCAGATCCTGGGCAAAGACATCGGCGCCTGTCAGGCGGTTAAACAAGGTGGACTTGCCAGCATTGGTATAGCCGACCAAGGCCACAATCGGCAACGGCACCTTTGCACGGGCAGCACGGTGCAATGCGCGTGTTTTCACCACCTTGGCCAGTTGGCGCTTGATCCGGGTCACCGCCTCATCGATGGCGCGGCGGTCCGCCTCGATCTGGGTTTCCCCCGGACCGCCGACAAAACCCAACCCGCCGCGCTGCCGTTCCAGGTGGGTCCAGGCGCGTACCAACCGCGTGCGTTGATAGCTCAAGGCGGCAAGCTCAACCTGCAGCACACCTTCGCGGGTCTGGGCGCGGTCGGCAAAGATCTCAAGAATCAGCCCGGTCCGGTCAAGGCATTTGACCTTCCAAGCCTGTTCCAGATTGCGCTGCTGCACGGGCGTGACCGGACCGTCGATGACGACCAGCTCAACCTCCTGCGCCTTGAACAGCGCGTCCAACTCATCCAGCTTGCCCGACCCGAACAGCGCCGACGGCTGAACCGCGCGCAGGGTGACGACCTGCCCGTCCACCAGTTCAAGATCCGGCAGCGCATGGGCCAGCGACACGGCCTCAGCCAGTGCATTTTCGGGCGCACGCTTGCGATCTGCGCCTTGAATGTCAGGATGGATCACATAGCAACGGGTGCGACGATCACGGCTGTCAGCGGTATCGATTACTCTTCACCATCGTATAGATTGATGGGTTGCGCCGGCATGATCGTGGAGATCGCATGCTTGTACACAAGCTGCGACTGACCGTCGCGGCGCAGCAGAACGCAGAAATTGTCGAACCACGTAATGACACCCTGCAGCTTCACGCCATTGATCAGAAAAATGGTGACGGGAACCTTGGTTTTGCGAACATGATTAAGAAATGCATCCTGCAAATTCTGCTTGTCGGCAGCCATTGGATTAGCCTTTTTCTTGTGTGTTATCTTTGTTGTAGGTGGGTCAAGCGAGACCCGAAACTTCACTGACAATCCTGAGTATGGTCCGCCCATTCACAAGTTTCCAGCCCAAATGACCCTGGGTTAAGCCCGTTTTTTGCAGTTGCAGAAAGTACCGCCCCTCAGCGCCGCCAGAATTCCGGGTTCAGCAAGGCGATAATGGCCAAGGCTTCCAACCGGCCCACGACCATTGCAAAGGCCAGGATCAGCTTGGCGGGTGACGGGATGGCATTGATGACAATGGGCGCCTCAAGCGCGACGCTGGCCACAGGTCCGGTTGTCGACAGGGCAGCCACAGACAGCACGATCGCGTGTTCAAAGGACAGGCCCGTCGCGGTCAATGCCAAGGCGACAACCGCAAGGGACAAGGCAAACATCATAAAGAAGATCCAGGCGATATAGGCTCCCTGCCGCCGGATCCGCCGGGCCAACACGCCAGAGCCCCCCATGGAGGATGGGTGAACCAGGCGCTCGATCTCTCGGATGCCATGCTTGTAAAGGGCGTAAACCCGCATCAGTTTGACCCCGCCCGCGGTTGTCGCAACACCGCCGCCGATCAGAGAGAGGCCTAGCAGGATCACACCCGGCGTGCGCAATCCCGACCAGGCCCGCGCCGTATCCCAGTCCGCAGATTCAAATCCGGTGGTCGTCAGAAAGGACAAAACGCTGAAGGTGCTACCCCAGAAGGCCAGGATGGCCGCGCGCAGGTCGGCCTCCTCATCCACCTCATAGGCGCCGATCCAATGACGCAGGAACAGGATGGTGGGCACCATCAGAACCAGAAAGATCCCGATCCGGGCCTCTGGGTCGCTTTCCAGGCCCGTCACGCGGCCAGGCGTGAAGTCCGCGGCAAACGTGCGCCGCGTGATGGCGAAGACCAGAAAGGCAAAGATTGCGACCTCCCCGATGAACCCCGCCTTGGCATTGTCCAGCCCACCGACAGGGCTGATCCCGCTGGTGGCAAGCGTCGACATGGCGTGGCTGATGGCGACCAGCGGCGCCTCTCCGGCAATCAGCAGGCTGAGCCACAGGACCAAGGTCAACCCGCCATAGATTGGCAGGAACCGCCATGCATATTTCGCCAACCTGCGCCGGGCATCATCGGACCGGCGGGAGGCCGTGCGCTGGTATTGGCTGACCTCTGAACCAACGCCCGAGATCGAGGTGACCTCAAACCCGCCGAGGCTCATAGGGGCAAGGATCGCAATCGCAGCGACCCACATGAAATATCCACCAGTCCACCCGACCATGGCCCGCCACAGGTGGACCGCCGGGCTAAGCCGGTCCGGGGCAAAAAGCGTGGCGCCCGTCGTTGTCAGGCTCGACACCATCTCAACATAGGCATTCAGGAAAGTCGTGTCTCGCACGCTTTCATAAAACGGAACGGCCAGCACAACCGGCAGAACCGTGAATGTGGCGATCAGGGTGGTCAAATGGCTGCGCGCCAGGTTGACCACGGGCCGGTTGAACGTCGCCGCAGCAAACAGACCAGTCAACAAGAGGGTCAAGAAACCGGAATAGAAAAACACGCGGGCCGGCAACCAATCCCGCGTCGACAGCGCAAATCCCATGGGGATGAACATCAGGGCACCCATCCCTCCCAGCAGGACCACGAATAGCGGAAGCTCCAGTAGGCGGCGCATGGCCTAGAAGTAGTCGATGGAGACCTGCAAAAGCCGCTCCACCTCCGGCACATCATCCGTCAGGGCAAAGATCAGCACCAGGTCGCCTTCGGTCACCCGTGTATCGCTGCCCGGCGTGATCACCTTTTCACCGCGCATCATGGCGCCCACCAACACGCCTTCGGGAAAATCGACATCCCGGATCAGCTTGCCCGCAATGGGAGAGGTCGACAAAACCTGCGCCTCGATGATTTCGGCCTCTGCATCGCCGATGGAATAGACCCCCCTCACCCGGCCATGGCGGATATGGCGCAGGATGGAACTGACGGTGGTGGCTCGCGGGTTGATGTAGGCGTCAATGTCCAAAGGCCCCAGAAGCGGCACCAGGGTGGGATCGTTCACCAGGCAAATGGTCATCGGATCACCCGCTGATTTAGCCCGCACCGCCGTCAGCAGGTTCACCTTGTCATCATCCGTCACACACAGCACGGCGTCAGCCCGGTCGATGCCCGCCTCACTGAGCAGATCCATATCCAGGCCATCGCCGTTCAGCACGATGGTCCGCTCCAGCGCATCGGCGGCCCGTTCGGCGCAATGGCGGTTCCGCTCGATCACCTTGGCCCTGATGCGCTCTGCCCGGGCTTCCAGGGCCTGCGCCACGCCCAGGCCCACATTGCCGCCGCCGACAATCACGATGCGCTCTTGCTTGCGGGTGCTTTTGCCAAAGATCTCAAGTGTGCGGTTCACATCCGACATCTGCGCGATGATATAAACCTGGTCCCCGGCAAAAAGCTGATCCCGGGGTTCGGGCGCGAATAGCGTCCCGTCCCTGCGGACGCCAACAACAATGGCCCGGAGGGTCGAAAACAGATCGGTCAATTGCCGCAGCGGCGTGTCCAGCACCGGACAATCGTCATCCAACTGGATGCCCAAAAGCTGAACCTTGCCTTGCATGAAGCTTTCGGTGTCAAAAGCGGCTGGAGCTGCCAGACGTTGCAGGGCCGCCTCCGCCACCTCTCGCTCGGGGCTGATGACCACGTCAATGGGCATGTGATCGCGGCGGTAGAGGTCCGAATAGATCGCGGTCAGGTAGGATTGGCTGCGCAGCCGGGCGATTTTGCGTGGTACGTTGAACACCGAATGCGCGACCTGACAGGTGACCATATTCACCTCGTCCGAATGGGTTGCCGCAATCACCATATCGGCGTCGCGGGCCCCTGCCCTGTCGAGAATATCGGGGTAGCTGGCGAAGCCGGCAATGCCCTGCACATCCAGCGTATCGGTGGCGCGACGTACCAGATCGGCGTTGTTGTCGACCACCGTCACATCGTTCTGCTCGCCTGACAGGTGGCGGGCGATTTGCCAGCCGACTTGCCCGGCCCCGCATATGATGACTTTCATATGCCATCCCTGGCTGTTTCTGGGCGCTGTCCCCGCGGGGACAGAACCTGGTCGCGGCGCAATCCATGGCAGACTGCGCCGCTATGGTCAATCTTACTCGGCCGCGTGGACCTTGGCGACGGGCTCCTCCACATGGGCCACGCGCGCCCCTGCCTTGGAAGAGGTCACAACGCCCAGCGATTTTAGTTTTCGGTGCAAGGCCGACCGCTCCATCCCGACAAAGGTTGCCGTGCGGCTGATATTCCCGCCAAACCGATTGATCTGGGTCAGCAGATATTCCCGCTCGAACAACTCGCGGGCCTCGCGCAGGGGCAAGGTGGCCAGGGCGCCCGATAAAACAACGCGCCCTTCATCCGGTTCACTATGTTCGGCGCCTTGCAATTCACTGGGTCCGATGGGACCGGTCGTTTCACCCAGTATCAATACCCGTTCGACCATGTTGCGCAATTGGCGGACATTGCCAGGCAGATGCATGGTTTGCAAAAGGGCCACAGCCTCGTCACTCAGCTCGCGCAGCGGCAGGCCCTGGGTCGCATTCAGCGTCTCGATGAAATGGCGCGCCAGTTCGGGGATATCCTCGCGGCGCTCTTCAAGACCAGGCACACGGATCGGCACGACATTCAGGCGGTGGTACAATTCCTGCCGGAAATTGCCGTCCTGAATCTCTTGGTCCAGATCCTTGTTGGTGGAAGAGATCACACGCAGATCGACCCGGACGCGGTCCACGCCTCCGACCCGCGTAAACTGCTGATCCACCAGAACACGCAAGATCTTGGATTGGGTGCCGAGGGGCATGTCGGCCACTTCATCGAAATAGAGCACGCCCCCGTTGGCCTCTTCCAGCAAACCGGGCTCAACCCCACGTTCCGCGCTTTCGCGACCAAACAGCACTTCTTCCATCCGGTCCGGTTCGATCGCGGCGGAGGTGACGCTGACAAACGGGGCTGACGCCCGATTGGAGGCGGCATGGATATAGCGTGCGGCGATTTCCTTACCCGCACCGGCAGGTCCGGACAGCATAACGCGACCGTTGGATTTCGTGACCTTTTCCAACTGGGATTTCAAGGCCTTGAAAGACGGACTTGATCCGACCATATCGCTGGCCGACACATCCTTGCGTCGCAGTTCTGTATTCTCGCGCCGCAGACGAGAGGTTTCCATCGCCCGGCGCACGACGACCATCAACTGGTCGATATTGAACGGCTTTTCGATGAAGTCATAGGCGCCCTGCTTGATCGCGGCCACTGCAATCTCGATATTGCCATGGCCCGAGATGATGACGATCGGCACATCTGGATGGGACCGCTTGACCGATTTCAGAATATCGATCCCGTCCATATGGCTGTCTTTCAACCAAATATCGAGGACCATCAGCGCCGGTTGCTGCGCCTCGACTGCAGCGATGCAATCATCACAGTTCCCGGCCAGCCGGACCTGGTAGCCTTCGTCCCGTAAGATATCGCCGATCAACTCCCGGATATCCCGTTCGTCATCCACAATCAGTATGTCGCCCATTTCCTGCTCTCCCTCTTTTTATTCAGCCGCCTGTGGGACCGGGATCGCCCTGGGCAGGGTGATCTCGGCCAGCGCGCCGTGGTGAGTATTGCCGTCGAATAGCGGGGCATCGGTTAATTCCAATGTACCGCCATGTTCCTCGATAATCTTTTTGACAATCGACAGGCCCAGGCCCGTCCCCTTGTCCCGGGTGGTCACATAGGGCTCAAACAGCCGCGCCCGGTTCGCGGGCAGCCCAACACCATTATCCATGATACGAAGGGTGGCATGCTGTTCCGCCACCGTCAGCTCGACCCGCACCTCAGGTATGTAGTTTTCCGGCGCGCCGTTTTCCTGAAGGGTTTCAATAGCTTCACCGGCATTCTTAATCAGGTTGGTCAGGGCCTGCCCAATCATGGTCTCGTCCAGATCTGCAATCACGGCCATATCCGGCAGATCCGAGGACAGGGTTGGACCCAACGATTGCTCTTGCAGAACCACCGCATCGCGCACCAAGGCGGTCAGATCGCTGGGGACCCGGCTGGGTTCCGGCATCCGTGCGAATTTCGAAAATTCATCAACAATGCGACGCAAGTCGTTGGTTTGACGCACAATCACGTCGGTCATGTTCACAAAGGTTTCGCTGTCATGTTCTAGCTGGCGAGCATATTTGCGCTGGAGCCGCTCGGCAGACAGTTTGATTGGCGTCAGGGGGTTCTTGATCTCATGGGCGATCCTTCGGGCAACATCCCCCCAGGCCGCCATCCGTTGGGCGCTGACCAGTTCGGTCACGTCATCAAAAGCGACCACATATCCTTCTAGCCCACCTTCGGCATTGCGGCGCTTGGCCATGCGCACCAGAAAGTTCTCCATCTTGCCGGCCCGCGTCATGCGCAGTTCTTCCTGGGCCGTCTCCCGGGTGCCGTGGCGCAGTTTGTCAAATAGAACCTCAAATTCCGGAGCAATTGCCGCCAATTGTCCGGTCAGGGAGGATGCCCCCAAAAGTCGCAAGGCAGACGGGTTCGCAAATGTCACTTGCCCGTCCGGGTCGATCCCGATCACGCCAGCCGTGACAGAGGACAGAACGCTGTCAAACAACCGCCTGCGGTCTTCGATCTGGGCATTGGTTTCCAGCAGCGCATCGCGCTGGCCCTTCAATTGCCGCGTCATCTGGTTGAAGATCCGGCCCAGCATGGCGATCTCGTCATCGCCCTTTTCCTCGCGCACCCGCACCGATAAATCACCGGAGCCCACACGTTGCGCGGCACCCGCCAGCCGACCCACAGGGCGGGATAGACGTTCGGCAAACCACAAGCCGACCCAGATGGCGGCAAGCAGCAAGATGACGGCAAAGCCCAGATAAATCAGGCCAAAGTCGAACAGCATCCGCCCCCGGTCGCTCTCCAATTGCTGGTAGAGACCAACCGTTTCCTGGGTCTCGTCCAGCAGTTGCAGGATCGACCCATCGACCACGCGACTGACATACAGATAGTGATCGGGATAGGCGTTCAGCCGGATCAGCGCCCGGAATTCATTGTTGTCCCAATCCTCGATGATCAGCGGCGTGCCACTTTCCGCAGCGGCGATCTGTTCGGGTGTCGGCATCTCGAAGTCGAAGAGGTAGGATCGCTCCCCCCGCGCGCGGATCCGCCCGTCCGAATTGATGACAAACGCCTCCCGCAGGCCGCGCTGGATCTGCGACTGACCACGCCCCAGAACAAGCCGCAATTCACTTTCCGAGATCAACCGCTGCGACACCCGTGCGGCATTCAGATATTTGGCAAGGGCGGCGGCATCCTCCCGCAGATCCATATGGTGTTCGTCTTCGTAGGCCTGGGCCGCGGCCAGCGAATTGCTGAGCACGTTGCGCACCCGTTCAGAGAACCACCCTTCGAGACCAACATTGATGGTCAGCCCGGCAAAGACCGCCACCAGCACCGTGGGCACAAAGGCGATCCCGACAAACACGACCGTCAACCGCAGATGCAACTTTGATCCAGCTGATTTCGCCCGGCGCGCCGCAATCATGCGTGCGACCCGCACCATGACCAGGGCGGCAACAGCCAGAATGTACACGAGATCGGCCAGCAGGATCAGCCGTAGGGCTGGAGAGGTCGACGGCACCCCCTGCCCCCATGGCGCCAGGATCAAAAATGTCGCAACCGCCAAAAGCGGGCCTAACGCGACCAAACCCAACGTTGCGGCATTTTGAACGCGCCGTTCACGGCGCAACGCCGTCAGGTTATTCCAACGAAAAAAATTAGCGGGGCCTGCCACCTCGCGCCTCATTATTTTGTGCCGCCTGCACGGCTTACCGCCAAATACCGTGATCGTTAGCGGGGTCAGTCGCCCCTATGCCACGGCTCTGTTGCGGTTTTACATCAACTTGCGGCGCCGTGTCACGCGAATATCGAGGTCGGTGATCTTCTTTCTGAGCGTATTGCGGTTGATGCCCAGCAAATCGGCACATTTCGCCTGATTTCCACCGGTTGCGTCCAGCGCAATTTCAATCAGGGGCATCTCCACCTCCCGCAGGATCCGCTGGTACAGGCCCGGCGACGGCAACACACCGCCATGCAGGTCGAAATGGCGGCGCAGATGCTTGGCGACAGAGGTGGATAACTTCTCCCCCTCCCCGCCTCCGACAAAGGGTTCGATCTCTGGCTGGTTGCCCAGCACCAACTCCACTTCCTTGCGCCCGATCTCTTCCTCGGAGGATGTCACGACAAGCCGTCGGATCGTGTTTTCCAACTGGCGGACATTGCCAGGCCAGCTATAGGCGCGGATCAGGTCCATGGCGCCAGAGGAAAAACGGCGCCCGCCCGACACATCGCGGTCGGAGCGGCCCAGGAAATGCTCCGCCAGCAGGGGGATGTCATCCACCCGTTCGCGCAGGCTGGGCACAGTGATCGACACACCGCCCAGGCGGTAGAACAGATCCTGCCGGAACTGCCCCGTCTCCATCTTGTGCATCAGATCACCTTGGCTTGTAGCCATGACGCGCGGGGCGGTATCGCTGAAACTGTCGAGCATGCGCACGATGCGCGCCTGTGCTTCGGCATCCAGATCGCCAACTTCATCGAACAGGATCGATCCCCCCCTGGCCCGCGCAACAACAGAAGATGGCCCATCGACCCCTTCCAGATCCGATGCCGTGGCGACCACGAATGGCAAGGTCCGCCGGTCTGAAAAATCGTGGATCGCCCGCGCAATCAGCGATTTGCCCGTGCCGCTTTCGCCCGTGATCAAGACTGGCAGATCGGTGTTCATCACCCGCGCCACAAGCCGGTAGAGCGCCTGCATGACCGATGTGCGCCCCACAAGTGGCAGATCGTCGGTTTCACGTGGGGTCACCGGCTCAATGCGTTTGGCCACGTTCACGCGCCGCTTGGTCTCCAGCGCGCGGGCCGCCCGCTTCATCAGATCCGGCAGATCGAAGGGTTTGGGCAGATAATCATAGGCTTCGGCCTCCGCCGCCTGGATGGCCGTCATGATCGTGTTCTGGGCCGAGATCACGATGACCGGCAATCCTGGCCGTTCTTCGGTGATCTTGGGCAGGGTTTCCAACCCATTCCCGTCAGGCATCACGACATCCGAGATCACCAGATCCCCCTTGCCCTCCTCGACCCAGCGCATCAGCGTCACCAGGCTGGACGTGGCATGTACCTTGCACCCGGCCCGCGTCAGGGCCTGGGTCAACACGGTTCGGATCGTGCGATCATCATCTGCGACCAGAACTGTTCCGTCCATCAGGTGCTCTCCTCGGCAGTGTTTATATCAGTGGCCGCCCCCTTGGGCGCGACGGGTAGTGACAGTCGAAAAACCGTGCGCCCGGGCACACTGTCCACTGTGATCCAGCCATGGTGATCGGTGATGATTTTGGACACCAGGGCCAGCCCCAATCCGGTACCATTTTCCCGGCCCGATACGAAGGGTTCAAAGATATCGCTGGCAATGCCCGGCGGCAAACCGGGCCCGTCATCCACGACCTCAACCTGCAGGGGAACACGGGCGCGGCTTCCATCCGCGCGGCGCACCCGAAGCGACGCATCATAGAATGTGCGCAAGCGGATCACACCTGGCGCGCCGCCTGTCGCCTCTGCCGCATTCTTGAGCAAATTCAATAGGATCTGCAGAACCTGATCGCCATCCGCGTAAGTGGGTGGGAGAGAGGGATCATAGTCCTCGACAATACGCATATGGGCCGCGAACCCGACCATGGCCGATTTCCGCGCACGGTCCAGCAGGTCATGGATATTGACCTCCCGTCGCTCGGGCTCGCGCAGATTTCCGAACTGTTCGACCTGCTCTAACAACTTAACGATGCGGCGGCTTTCCGCCACGATCAGGTCGGTCAGTTCCAGGTCATCGGGACCCAGGTTCATGCTCAGCAATTGCGCGGCACCGGTAATCCCTGCCAGGGGGTTCTTGATCTCATGCGCCAGCATCTCGGCCATGCCGATGGCCGATTTGGCGGCTGTTTCCGCCTGGGCCGACCGCCCGATGCGGCCCGCCAATTCGCGCGGTGTGATCAGGATCAGGACGACGCCGGTCTCATCGGTTACCGGGGCAATCTGGACGGTGCAAATGGCAGGCGGGCGGTCCCCGGTGCCGACATCGACATCGTTCAGAACAAGCGGAGACTGGGCATCGCGCACCCGCGCAAAACTGCCGTCAAGCTGCGCATTGATCATCAACTTATCCCCGACCGGCGCACCCTTCATGTGTCTGAGCGAGGTGTTGAGGAACGCCTCTGCGGCCTGGTTCATGTCCAATATGCGATCAGACACATCCACCAAAAGCGCAGGCGACGGAAGCGCGGCCCAAATGGCATCCGACATGGCCGTCATGCGGCGACCGGAGCGTGATTGGCAAAGGCGCTGGTAATCTGGGTCAGCACCCGTTGGGGATCCCGCTGGGTCAGTACTTCGCGCCGCAGCGTCGCGGGTGTCACGATCTGATCCATGTACCAGCCCAGATGCTTGCGGGCGACCTTGCCGCCCAGATCGGCGCCGTAAAAGCGCAGCATCGCCTCATAATGCTCCGCGACAAGCGCCCCAAGGGCTGCACCGGTCGGCGGGGTCGGCGCCGGGGTGTCAAACAGTTCCGCCGCGACCTGGGCCAGCACCCAGGGCTTGCCCTGCGCACCACGCCCGATCATCACCCCATCCGCGCCCGACGCTGCAAGGGCAGCCCGCGCCGTGGCGGCATCGACGATATCCCCATTGGCGATCACCGGGATCTTAACCGCCGCCTTGACACCCGCGATGGCAGCCCAATTGGCGCGACCGTTGTAGAACTGACAGCGGGTACGACCGTGGATGACGATCATCCGAATGCCAGCCGCCTCGGCCCGTTGCGCCAGATCGGCGGCGTTCAGGCAATCATCATCCCAGCCCAGCCGGGTTTTCAGCGTCACGGGTACGTTGGTCGCGCCCACCACGGCTTCAATCAGGGTCAAGGCATGGTCCAGATCGCGCATCAAGGCGGACCCGGACAGGCCGTTCGTCACCTTCTTGGCGGGGCAGCCCATATTGATGTCGATTTGGCGGGCACCTTGATCGGTGACCATCCGCGCGGCCTCCGCCATCCAATATGCATCACGCCCGGCCAGTTGGACGGCGGTGCGGGCCGTGTCCAATCCCAACTCGGCCCGTTCGCGGACACCGGGCTTGGCCTGCACCATCTCTTGGCTCGCCACCATCTCGCTCACAACCAGCCCGACGCCAAACCGGCTGACCAACTGACGAAAGGGCAAATCAGTGATCCCGGCAAGGGGTGCCAGCAAAACAGGCGGTGAAAGGTCTAGGCCTGCCCCTGAAATCGGCATGTGCTTAATCGTTGAGCGCATATCCTGTGGTATCACGGCACATTGCCGGGATGCCAAGGGGGCAACTTACCTTTCCGCCTCTCAAACAGCATTCGCTTAATTTCTATGCAAGGTGACTGCGAAAACCGCACCCATTGCCCTCCCCGATGGCAGGTCTTACACCAAACGGGCCCGATATGAGCCTGACCATGCCAGACACGTCTTTGATCGCTGCCATCATTGTTGCCGCCGGGCGTGGTACCCGGGCTGGTGGCCCTGTTCCCAAACAATATCAGGATCTTGGGGGGCAACCGGTACTGCGCCGCACAGTCGATGCATTCCGCAATCATCCCCGGGTTGATCAGATCGTGGCCGTGATCCCGCCCGGGGATGACGCCGTGGTTGCCCGCTTATTGGGCATGGAAATCAGCCTTGTGCCCGGTGGGGCAACACGCGGTGAATCTGTCCTCGCGGGCCTACAGGCACTGCCTGAAACCATTGGCAAGGTCCTGATCCATGACGGGGCCCGCCCCCTGATCCACCGGGACGTCATCGACCGCGTGATCGATGCCCTGGCCGACCATCCGGGTGCCGCCCCTGCCCTGCCCGTCACCGACGCGCTGTGGCATGGCCGTCAAGGTCGCGTCCTGGCACCGCATCCACGCGACGGGCTGTGGCGCGCGCAAACACCCCAGGGATTTGACCGCGCCGCCATCATCGCGGCACATCAATCCCACCAGGGCGCGGCTGCCGACGACGTGGAGGTCGCCCTTGCCGCCGGTCTTGACGTCGCCATCGTCGCGGGGGACGAAGCAAATCTAAAGATCACCCATGCCCCGGATTTCGACCGGGCGCTGGCCCTGCGCGGCGGAGGACAGATGGATATTCGCACCGGCACGGGTTACGACGTGCACCGTTTTGGCCCCGGTACCGCCGTCTGGCTGTGCGGCGTCGAGGTGCCCCATGACAGAGCGCTGCAAGGTCATTCGGATGCCGATGTCGGCCTGCATGCCATCACGGATGCAATCTATGGCGCCTTGGCCGAAGGTGATATCGGACGCCATTTCCCCCCGTCAGATCCGCAATGGAAAGGGGCGGAGAGCCATATCTTCCTACGCCATGCCGTCGATTTGGCGGCCTCAAAAGGCTACCGGATCTCGAACATTGATTGCACGTTGATCTGCGAACGGCCCAAGATCGGCCCCCATGCCGCCGCGATGCAACAGGCCATCGCCCAGATCACGGGGTTGGCCCCCGACCGGATCAGCGTCAAGGCCACCACGTCCGAACGGCTGGGTTTTACCGGTCGCGAAGAAGGGATCGCCGCCATGGCCGCCACAACCCTGATCGCGCCATGAACCGCGCCATCGCAACCCTGTGTTATATCGGCCTCTTGCGGCCCGGTCCGGGGACATGGGGGTCGCTGGCCGCTGTTCCCATGGCGTGGATATTGCACGGTCTGGGCGGCTTTCTTCTGCTGGCTTTTGCCACCGTTCTGGCATTTTTCCTGGGCTGGTGGGCCACGGCGCAGGTCACCCGTGGCCAGACCGACCATGACCCATCCGAAATTGTGATTGATGAACTGGTGGGTCAGTGGATCGCGCTTTGGCCCCTCTCGGCGGGCCTGTGGGCCATGGGATCGGACCCTTGGATGTTTCCCTGGCCTGGTTGGGCGGGCGCGTTCCTGTTTTTCCGCGCCTTTGACATCTGGAAACCGTGGCCGGTTTCTTGGGCCGACCGGCAGGAAACGCCGCTGGGGGTGATGTTGGACGACGTGATCGCCGGTCTGATGGCCGCCTTGGTTGTTTCGGTCAGCGCTGCCATGGCGCATGGGATCTGATCCATGGACAAGGCCGCACATCTTCTGGGCCTGGCCCGGGATCGCGGCCTAAAGATCGCGACCGCTGAAAGCTGCACAGGCGGGCTGATCGCGGCGGCCATTACCGAGATACCTGGCTCCTCCGCCATCTTCGACCGGGGTCTGGTGACCTATTCCAACACCGCCAAGGAGACCGTGCTTGGGGTTCGCAAACAAACCCTGGCCGAGTGTGGTGCGGTGTCCAAAGAGGTTGCAGGTGAGATGGCCGCGGGGGCCCTCGCCCGCTCCGATGCTGATCTGGTTGTTGCCGTCACCGGGATCGCCGGGCCTGGAGGGTCAGAGTTCAAGCCCGAGGGCCGGGTTTGTTTCGCCATCGCCCAAATCGGCAAAGACCCAACCACCATGGTGCTTGATTTCGGCGCCCCGGGCCGCACAGCTGTCCGACAAGCCGCGGTCGATCAGGCGTTGGATTTGTTGATCGCCGCGATATTGGACGGCTAGGCCCCCCGCAACACCGCCGCAAGCCCGTCAACATCACCGGCTTCGATCGTCCGATGCAGGTGTTCGGCCAAGTCTGGGCCAAACAGCGATTGAGCCTTGTGGCGCAGGCGATCTTTCTTTTCAGCGATCATCAGGTTCTGATCAAGATCACCGTTTAAGACACTGCTTTCATTATCAAAGGTCAGCTCGACCCGTGCCTGCACCTCCGTCAAGCTGGCATCCTCTTGCACCGTAACTTTATCGCGTAATCGGACCAGATCAGGATCGCGACAGATATGGTCGCTGTAGGTTTCTAACGCCCCCGTATCGTGGTCATAAAGCGCCAGGGCGACCACGAAACGGAACGAGAATTTCGCCTCCAAACCTGTTTGCGGCGCGGGCTGATTGCACACGGTCAGCCACCGGGGATGGGTATGGATCACAACTTTGCGGATTGCCGAAGGGTCGACCTGCACGTCCCGCACTGCCTCGAGCATCGCATGTAAACCGTGGCAGCAGGCGTGGAACTTATAGCTGACCCTTTCCATTCGCCAATCATCGCCCAGCCCATCAAACGCCGTCGTATCTGCCATCCCCGCATGGGTTTCGGCAAAACCCTGGGAGCCATCCAGCGCGGCTGGGTCAGAAGTCATCCCAGCCGCAGCCAGCAGGGCGGCCTCCACCCCGTTACTGGAGGCAATTCCAGCATTAAGCGGCTTGCCCATTGTCCCAAATTGCGCCTTCAGGCCAGAGGCGCGAGTGCTGACAAGTGCCAAGGCATGCTCGATCTGTTTTGCGTTCAAATAAAGCAGCTTAGCGGCTGCAATGGTGGCACCGAATGCCCCCGCCGTGGCCGTCTGGTGGAAGCCTGCCTGGTAATGCGATCGCCCCAGCCAGACCCCGGCGGCAACAGACGCCTCAGCCCCGATCAGCGCAGCCTCCAGCAGATCGGGGCCAGTCGCCTGTGTCTTCTCAGCAAGGGCCAAGGCGGCGGGGATCACAGCAACCGATGGATGGCCGATATGATCAAAATGAGTGTCATCATAATCCAGCGAGTGGGAGGTCGCGCCATTGATTAAGGCCGCGATTTTGGCTGGTTGCTTGCCAGTCACACCGACGACGCTGGCATCAGCGGGGCCCCCCGAGCTGCCTTCAACATCCCGCAGGATCCGCGCGACAGGCTCCTCCCGACCAGCGATTGCCACAGCCGCCCAATCGAACAGCGATAACCGCATGATCTGCAGGGCAGATTCCGAAGGCGTTGCGGTGGAAGCGAAACTGGCCAGCCGGGCGGCAACGCTCACCCGTAAAGCTCCTGCGCGCGACGTTCAAAGGCGCGCACGACCCGCTGCATGGCATCGTTAAAGAACAGCCCCGCGGCCCCCTGCAACAGCGCATTCTTGAACTCGAAATCGACATCGAACCGAACCTCGCATCCCCGGTCAGAGGGCGCAAAGAACCACGAGGAATTCATGTGCCGAAACGGTCCGTCGATATATTCGCTGTCGATGCGGCTGCGGTCATTCCACAGGGTGACGCGGCTGCCGAACCGTTCGCGGAACACCTTGAAAGATATGACCAAATCGGCATCCATCACCTCCTGTATACCGTTATCCTTACGCGCCCGGATCCGGGCCGCAGCACACCATGGCAGGAACTGCGGATAGGAGCCCACATCGGCGACAAGATCGTACATCTGATCTGGGGTGTAGGGCAGTTGCTTGGTTTCAGAATGGCTGGGCATGAATCGTATTTTATGTTGGTTTGGTCGCGTGTCTTAGCGGATATAAGGCAGAAGATGGAGGAATTTATGGGGCAGCGACCCTATGTCATCGATCAAATGATCTCGGCCAAGGCGATTGCCGCCCGGATCGAAGGACTGGCGCGTGAGATCGAGGCCGAATTTGCCGGCACCGACAAGCTGGTTGTGGTGGGGCTGTTGCGCGGCTCGTTCGTGTTCATCGCCGATCTGGTGCGTGAATTGGACCTGCCGGTGGAGGTCGATTTCCTGGAGGCCAGCAGCTATGGTGACGGGATGGAAAGCAGCCGGGAAGTGCGCATTCTCAAGGACTTACGCGGCAAGATCGGCGGGCGCGATGTGCTGGTCGTGGAAGATATCGTTGATACCGGCCATACCCTGAACCACGTGGTGCAATTGCTGCGCGCCCGGGAACCCCGGCAGCTTGAAACGGTGGCCCTGCTAGACAAACCCATCCGCCGCGAGGTCGATTTCAAAGCCGACTGGACGGGGTTCGAGATCCCCGACGAATTCGTGGTAGGCTACGGCATCGATTATGCCCAACGGAACCGAAATCTACCGTTTATCGGCAAGGTGCGCTTCACCGACGAGAATCAGGGTTAATGCATTGAGCGGACTGTATTTTTGCTGGGCACAATCAATGCACAAAGCATGCACATTTCATGCATACGATTGGCGCCGCCGTTGCCGGTTAACACACCGCGCGGAGGTGAACGAATGAGCGCGGCAGAAGAGGCTTACTTAGTCGCTGAAAACATCATCGAACACGCTATTGCAGCAGGCGACTGGCTTATTCTTGGTGATGACGGAATTGATACTCCCGACTTAGAAAAGATTCCTCCTCGGATCGTGGAATTGAAAGATATGAAGGACCTGCATTTGTCGCGAACCCGCGTCACTGACTTGTCACCTTTGTCGGGTGCGACACAACTTGAAGCGCTCTGCTTGCACGGCTCGCCGATCTCCGACGTCTCGCCACTGTCACAAATGATTTCCATGACGAGTTTGGACCTCAATAAAACCTTGGTGAGCGACATCGGCATTGTGCGGCAGATGCCAAAGCTGACTGGACTGTTCTTCGAAGATACCAAAGTAACGACGTTGGAACCAATCCAAGACCTAGTTGAGCTAATAGACCTAAATTTGCGTGGGACACAGAACTTAGATTTGAGCATTAGCCGAGACGCTGGTAAGCAGAATTTGGGCTGTCTTGAAAGGCTCAAAAAACTGCAGCTTTTGCACGCCGCACGGACAAATCTAGACAGCCTCCAGCCCTTGGTCGCCCTAGAGAATCTTAACTACCTGGACATCGCCGACACCTCTGTTTCAGATCTTCGTCCTATGCTCGAAATTGGAGAGTTCTCGGAAAGGTCCGCTTTCGCGAATACCACGCTCATCTTCGCTGAATGTACCGCCACGAAAATCGATCCTAAACTCCGTGAGTTGTCCGAAATCGTAAACGACACCGAACGGACGCAGCAGACCTTAGCGTATTTACGGGAGACTGGGGAGAACTGGCCGCCGGTGGAGACAGAAGCTGACTTTCCGCCGATTAGTCTGAATTCGCCCGAGCAGGAAGCGGCGCCACGTGTGATCGCCACTGAAACCTCGGTCGATGTCGAGCGCGCTGTCGTCAGTGAAGCCAAGTTGAATGACTTGGTAAGGCAAAAGGCGTTGGAGCGTCTTCGGACCGCCGTGAATCAGCTCGTGCGTGCTGGGAACCGACATCCTGATCTCTACGATCCCTGTACCAGCCTGCGCGATCATATCTTGGGAGACTTGAGCGAGATTGACCTTCTGGAGGTCCATTTCGAACTGGAAGAGCTGCGCGGTATCTTTGACCGTCGGGATGAACGCACCGGGGAGGACGTTTTTGAGCCCGATGTTGTAAGTGCTTTGGATCGGGTCGGTCTCGTCGGACCGGGCTTGACGATGGACAACGCGGAAGTCGAACGGTTCGAGGCCCGTCGTGGCCGCTATCTGGATCTTCCGACTGCTCTGAAAGCGCTGCAAGAGAATGATGTGTTGTCACGCGCAATTTTGGACGATCCGCTATACGGTGAGGTTATCAAATCCTACAGCGACCTCTTCCTTCGGGGGGCCGCACGGGAACAAGAGCCAGCACGGTTGAGGGCTGGCCAATCATTCTTGAACCGCAATACCGTCATCACCGTCGGGTTGGTCTTTGCAAGTGGTTTTCTCGCAGGCCCGATGGAGCCAATTTCCATCGCGTCCATGCAGTGGTTGGCCAAGAATTACTATACGATCAATGCATTGGCACCGGGTTGGGGGCAGGCTTTTCAGGTTTGGATCACGCCCATCCTCATGAGAGCTCGTGAGTTATCGGTAGGAGCGCAACATATCCGACCATAGCCCCGAGTTATCGGATGGGGCGGTGGTGGGTGATAAGAGATTTGAACTCCTGACATCTTCGATGTGAACGAAGCGCTCTACCACTGAGCTAATCACCCGTGCAGGCGGAAATAGCGGCTTGGTGCGGGGGCTGCAAGGGGTTTGTCCGTTTGGGGCAAGCGCCATGTCACGGATCTGGCAGTGAGCACGGCAGACATCGTTGTCGCGCTGTGACGTTCACGCATGTCATGCTCAGGGCAATCTTGATATCACTATGGTTTGTTTCAGTGCGGGCGTTCAGTGGCCCGCCGCGTCGTAATCGAACACCACCCGGTCCGTGATCGGATAGGATTGGCAGGATAGGACATAACCTTGAGCGACCTCTCCGTCTTCGAGGGCGTGGTTGGCGATCATCTGGACGTCGCCTTCGACGATGCGGCAGCGGCAGGTGGAGCAGACCCCGGCGCGGCAGGCATAGGGGGCCTCGACCTGATTGCGCAAGGCGGCATCCAGGAGGGAGACGTCTTTGCCCGTCTCGAAACTGCGGCTTTCCCCGCCGAGCACGACCCGCGCCTGTGTGAGGCTGGGGGCGCTGTCCTCCGCCATGGCCGAAACGGTTTGCGGCACGCGCCCGGGCTGTGCGCTGGAGAACAGTTCGAACTTGATCTGATCCTCTTGCAGGCCGTGATCCCTGAGGGTACCTGCAATGGCCAGCATCATGGGTTCGGGGCCGCAGATGAACGCGGTGTCAATGCTGCTGATATTGACCCAGTGCCGGAAGAGCAGCGCGCATTTTTCCGCATCCACTCGACCGGTGAAAAGGTCAATCTCCTGCGCGTCCTGTTCCAGCACGTGGATGATGTTGATCCGGTCCATGTGGTGGTTCTTGAGATCCTCCAGCTCCTCCCGAAACATGATCGTGTTAACCGCGCGGTTGGCGTAGACGAGCGTGAACCGCGCATTGGGTTCACGCTTTAGGACGGTGCGCAGGATCGACAGGATCGGTGTGATGCCCGAGCCGCCGGCAAAGGCCAGGTAGTGCCGGTCGGATTGCGGATCGAGCGGGGTATGAAAGCGGCCCATGGGCGGCATCGCCTCAAGACGATCGCCGATCTTGAGGTCGGTATTGGCCCAGGTCGAGAATGCCCCGCCCTGCACCTTTTTGATGCCGACCTGGAGACGACCATCATCGCGTCCGGCGCAGATCGAATAGGAGCGGCGCAGTTCGGTTCCGTCAAAGGTATGACGGAAGGTCAGATATTGGCCCTGGGTGAAGGCGAACAGGGCCGGGTCATCGGGTTTGAGCGTGACCACCACCGCATCCCGGATGGTTTTGTGCAGATGCGTGACGGTGAGGGGATGAAAGCGCGCCATGGTACGGTGACCCGATCAGGAGTGGCGGAACAGTTTGGCGGTGATGCGCCAGGTGCTGTCGGCCTGTTGGACCAGATGAAAGTGGTTCGTGAAGGACAGACCGAGCAGATTGGTCTCCGCAAGCTCCGCGGTAGCAATGCGGTCGGTAACATCAACAGAGACGATGGTGGCCGTGTAATCCCGGCCCACTTCGTTCGCTTCGAGGGCCGCATAGAAAGGTTCAGGTCCCGCGGCCAAAAGATCGGAGCCAAGCCAACCGGACATCACGGCGCCCGTATCGAAAATCGATTTGAGCAGTGGGACATCCCGGGCGGCGGTGCCGGTCACATAGGCCTCCACGACGGCGCGGGGGGAGTGGGTGTGATCGCTCATGACGAGGCCCTTTAGATGCATTTGAAGTAGTCAAAGGGTTCCAGGCAGCTGCGGCACCGCCACTGGGCCTTGCAGGGCGTGGAGCCAAACTGGCTGATCCGTTCCACATCCGCAGAACGGCAATGCGGGCAATGTCCGGGGCCACCGGCTGCACGTGGTGGAGCGATGCCGTATTTTTCCAGCTGCGCGCGCCCCTTGTCCGACAGCCAGTCGGTTGTCCAGGCGGGGGCCAGCTTGGTCTGGATCGTGATCCGGTCAATGCCGTGGTCCCGCAAGGCGGTTTCGATATCCATCGCAATGACCGACGTTGCCGGGCAGCCCGAATAGGTGGGCGTCATTGCGACCTGCAGCACATCGCCGTGCCACGTGACATCCCGGACAATGCCAAGGTCTACGACGGAAATCACCGGAATTTCCGGGTCGGGCACAGCGTCCAGCCACTCCCAGATCTGGGCAACCGATGCCCGCGACATTGTCGTTGCGTCGGTCACCATCGCGCATCCGGGTAAGCGCGGGGCAGAAATTGCATTGTGGCCAGCATATGTCCCAGATGTTCGGAATGCCGCGCGCCCGTCTTGCCGCCCAACTGGGCATGGCTGCTTTCGGGCGGGGTCAGCATCGCCTCGGTAAACACCGCGTTGACCGTCCTGGTCCATCCAGGCTGAAGCTGGGCCAGATCGGGTACGGTGCCGTCTTGCGCCAGGGTGTGGTCGACATCATCCATCGCAAACATCTCCCCCGTAAAGGACCAGAGCAGGTCCAGCGCAGCCTGCATCCGGGCGTTGCTTTGCGCCGTCCCGTCACCCAAGGCGATCACCGTTTCGCGCGAACGTTCCAGATGATATTGCGCTTCCTTCACGGATTTGGCGGCAATCTCGGCGATGCGCGGATCGGTGGAACCCTGCAGGGCGGTCAAGTTCGCCACATCAAATGCATCGAACAGAAACTGCCGCATGACGGTCTTGCCGAAATCGCCATTGGTCTGTTCGACCAGCAGCAGATTGCGAAAGTCCCAGACATCGCGGCGAAAGGCTAGGTCGTCGGCGGTGCGCCCCTGCCCGTCAACCTCGGCCGCATAGCCCAGCCACATCTGGGTCTGGCCAATCAGGTCAAGCGCCGTGTTGGCCATGGCGATGTCTTCTTCCAGGGCTGGGGCGACCCCGCACCATTCCGACAGGCGGTGGCCCAGGATCAGCGCGGTATCCCCCTGGCGCAAAAGGTAATCAAACAGTGCGCCCTGCATCACATCGCGCCCACATCATCGGGGATGTCGAAAAAGGTGGGATGGCGGTAGACCTTGGAATTGGCAGGTTCATAGAGCGGGCCTTTTTCCTCGGGTGAGGAGGCCGCGATATGCTGCGCCTCGACCACCCAGATCGAGACACCTTCATTGCGGCGTGTATAGACATCACGCGCATTCAGGATCGCCATCCTTTCATCGGCGGCGTGAAGCGAGCCGACATGGCGGTGGCTCATGCCGTGTTGGCCGCGGATGAACACTTCCCAAAGGGGCCATTCCGGTTTCGTGTTGGTCATGCTCTCCCCTTCAGGCCGGTTCACAACGGGCATCACGCCATTTCGTGGCAGCCGCTAGGTGCGACCAGCCAAAGGCATGTTCCGTATCGCCATGGATCTGCAGATGGGCGAGCCGATCGGTGGCTTCGACGACAGTCGGGCGATGGCCCACCGGGACCCACCACATCGCAAAGGCCATTCTCTCCATGGCCCGAAACCATTCGGCCCGACGGCGATAAAACTGCACATGGGCGGTGCCCCAGACAAAGGTCTCCAGCACAGCCACATCCTCCCAGACGGAAAGATTTACAATCAGGCGCGGATCAGCGTCGATGCGCGTGTCGGTGGCGTTGCCCGTATCGTCAACATGACGCCAGACAAAGCCCGGCATCCGTTGGGCCAGACCATTGATTCGGCCAAGGTTATCAGCGAAATCGGCCACAGCCGGGTGGTCAATATCATGGGTCAGATGGGCGATATTGATCTCTGCCAGGTGCATCTTGGTCATTGGGCGGCGACTTTTGCGGCTTTTCTTTTCGCGGCATGGGCTGACAGGGCATCGCGGACCCAGGCACCATCATCCCAGGCCTTGTTGCGGGCCCCCAGCCGTTCGGCATTGCAAGGGCCATTGCCCTTGAGCACATCATAGAATTCAGACCAGTCGGGTTCGGTGAAGTCATAGCCGCCCTTGTCTTCATTCCAGGTCAGATCCGGGTCGGGCACGGTCAGGCCCAGATATTCCGCCTGCGGCACGGTCTGGTCGACGAATTCCTGGCGCAGCTCGTCGTTGGTGTTCATCTTGATCTTCCACCGCATGGATTGGGCGGAGTGAACCGAGTCCTTGTCCGACGGGCCAAACATCATCAGCGAGGGGCCCCAGAACCGGTTCAATGCATCCTGGGCCATGTGTTTCTGGGCATCCGTGCCCTGGCACATCTTCATCATGATGTCGAAACCCTGCCGCTGATGGAACGATTCCTCCTTGCAGATGCGGACCATGGCCCGCGCATAGGGGCCAAAGGAGGTGCGCTGCAACGGCACCTGGTTCATGATCGCCGCGCCGTCGACAAGCCAGCCCACCGCGCCCATGTCAGCCCAGGTTAGCGTCGGGTAGTTGAAGATAGAGCTGTATTTCATGCGGCCATCCAGCAACATTTCCGTCAGCTCATCACGGGTCACGCCCAGCGTTTCAGCGGCACAATAAAGGTACAGGCCATGGCCCGCCTCATCCTGGACCTTGGCCAGCAGGATCGCCTTGCGTTCCAGCGACGGCGCGCGGGTGATCCAGTTGCCTTCGGGCAATTGGCCCACAATCTCCGAATGCGCGTGCTGACCAATCTGGCGGATCAGTGTCTTGCGATACCCTGCAGGCATCCAGTCCTTGGGCTCAATCTTTTCGCCCGCATCGATCCTATCTTGGAACGACTGGAGCTGTGCGGGGTCTTCTTCACTCGCCTCGGATTTCACCATCTGAGCATACATCGGTCGGATCCTTCGTTGCACAGGTTTCAAGCCAACTTGAATCAACGATACCATCGGAGGCGTCCGCCACCAATAGAGATGTTACAGAAAATTAAAGGTTAACAGAAATTCGTAACGTTTTCAGATCACCGGATCAGGGCGCCACGATGCTGAACCACCTCTGCCGCGCAACATTGCCCGGCCTGAACCGACCGAACGATGTCTATAGAGCGGACATATTCGGCCAGGAACGCGCCATTAAACGAATCCCCCGCCCCGGTTGAATCGATGAGCTGGGGCACGGGCGCCGTCGGGTGATGCTGAACCCCGCGGCCTGTGCTGGTTTGAACCGCTGCCGCACCGTTTTTGAGGATCACGGTGCTGGCCCCGTAGCCCAGATAGCGATCAATCGTCTGTGCGGGTATGGCATCGTCAAAGCCCGCCTGTTCATCATCGAAGCTGGGAAAGACCAGATCCGAGATTGCGGCCGCCTGCGCCATCAAGACCGGCATCCGGGCCGGATCCGGCCACAACGCAAGCCGCAGGTTTGTATCGAATGCGATGAGCGCCCCGCGCGCCCGCGCAATCTTGAGGCTCGAGAGCAAGGTTTCCACATCCTCCTCGGGCAGGATGGCAAGGGTGATACCTGAAAAGTAGATCAGACCGGCCCGCGCCATATGGCGTTTCAGGTGATCGGGATCGGCAGCCAGCAACCGTGCGGCGGATCTGTCGCGCCAATAGGTGAAGCTGCGCTCCCCCTCATCAAGCTGGATCATATAGAGGCCAGGCCGCCTGTCGGGGATGCGGCGCACGGCATCGCAGGCGATCCCGGCATCTGTCAGAAAACCGATCATCTGATCAGATAGCGCATCGGTGCCAACAGCCGACAGAAGTTCGGACCGCCAATCCGGATCCAGGGCACGGCACGCATACCAAAGGGTATTGAGAACATCCCCTGCAAAGGATTGCCGGAACAGGCCCGGACCGTCCGGCGACAGCTCAACCATGCATTCGCCCAGCCCCATAATCACCTTCTGCATCGCCCATCCTTCGGTTGCACACTGGTATTCCAGTTAACTAAGCAGGCGGCGGATTGGACACAAGCGCGCCGCAGATCCAGGCCACTCGACAAGGGACAAGTCTGTGCGCTACGACACAGTGGGGATAAGGACAACGTCTTATGACATCATTACTGGTTCTAAATGGGCCAAATCTGAACCTTCTGGGGCAGCGGCAGCCGGAGGTCTACGGACACACGACGCTGTCGCAGATCGAGGAACAGTGTCACCAAATGGCCGAACGACTGGGGATCACGGTGGCGTTCGGGCAATCCAACCACGAAGGCGATCTGGTCGATGCCATCCACAATGCACGCGGCACCTATGCCGGGATCGTGCTGAATGCCGGGGCCTACACACACACGTCCATCGCGTTGATGGATGCCATTTCATCGACCCAGATCCCGGTGGTGGAACTTCATCTCAGCAACATCCATGCCAGGGAGGCGTATCGTCACCGCTCTTATATCGCTCCGGTGGCAGTGGGGCAGATCTGCGGGTTCGGGCCAGCCGGGTATTCCTTGGCGATCACAGCATTGGTCGGGCATCTGGAGGATGGGACATGATTGAATATACCGAAAAAGTCATGGCGGCCCGGGACATGGAAAGCCTGTGGCAATACCATCTGGAGCGCATGTCCCGGTTCGGGTTCGGCAAACTGCTTTACGGGTTTACCTTTCACCGGACGGAAACATCGCTGGGCGATCCGCAGGACTGGCTGATCCTGACCAATCACGGCAAGGGCTACATCGATCATTTCCTGAAGGACGGTCTGTATTTTCATGCACCCATGGTGCGCTGGGCGGTTGAGAATACCGGCCATTGCAGTTGGGCCTGGATCGAGGATCAGTCGCGCCAGGGATTGCTGACACCCAGCGAACAGCGGGTCTATGACTTCAACCGCGACCAGGGTGTGACAGCCGGTTACACGATCAGCTTCAACGATGTGTCCGCACGCACCAAGGGCGGCGTTGCCTTGACGGCAGCCGACGGCGTGAGCCAGGCGGAACTGGACGAGATCTGGGCGGTCCATGGCCGCAAGATCGTGGCCATGAACAACATCGCCCACCTGAAGATCATCAACCTGCCCTATTCGGGCGAACGCCGCCCCCTGACAAAGCGTCAGCGTGAAGCGCTGGAATGGGTGGGTGAGGGCAAGACGACTCAGGACATCGCGACCATCATGGGGCTGACTGCCGCTACGGTTGAAAAGCACCTGCGACTCGCCCGTGAAGCGATGGATGTCGACACAACGGCACAAGCGGTGCTGAAAGCGTCATTCCAAAACCAGATATTCGTGCTTGAACGTTAGGTTTGTTACAAACCTGGAAACAGTCTCGTGTGCGGAAATGTGGAAAAAGTAAGAGATTTTAGGTCATTTATGGCGTTTTTTGGGTCAGTTCAGGTCCATTTTGCCATCCGCCGTGAAACTAGCGTGAATAACCCGAAAGACTCGACCCGGTAACGGATTCCCCACTTCCTTTACCAAGCGTTAATTGGCATTTTGAGGTTGTTCCGTGAGTGGTGGCATTAGCCAAGGAACAGCAAGCACCAGACCCCGATATTATGTGGGAAACGTGTTCGCACCGGGAAACCGGATTGTCGATCTGTCTCGCGTATTCTCAGCGCGGCAGATCGACACCAAAGAGATTGGCGTCCTGTCCTCATCCCCAATAGATGTGGCGCCGTTCGGTAAAAGTTTGCGGGTTCGTGTGTGCACCCGCTTGTGTGTAAAAATGAGGTAATCAGTTCAGGCGTGCCGTCAATTACCGACGGCACGCCTTTTTCATTTCGGGATCAGCTTTGGCCGACTTTCGCCACTTCTGCCGCGAAATCCTCTTTCTCGACCTCAATGCCTTCACCCACTTCAAGGCGCTTGAACCCTGTAATGGCAACGCCAGCCTCTTCAGCGGCTTTTGCAACGGTCAAATCGGGGTTCACAACGAAAGCCTGGTTCAGCAGAGTGATCTCGGACATGAACTTTTTCATGCGGCCCACGATCATCTTTTCGATAACAGCCTCGGGCTTGCCGCTTTCGCGGGCAATGTCCATCTGAACCTGCTTTTCCTTTTCAACGACCGCCGGGTCCAGATCATCCTCGCTCAGGGAGGCTGGGTTGGTGGCGGCGATATGCATGGCGACCTGACGGCCAAATTCGGCATTGTCACCGGTCATCGCGACCAGAACACCGATCTTGCCCATATCGGTTGCGGCGGCGTTGTGGACATAGGTAACCACTGTGCCGCCTTCCAGCATCGCCATACGGCGCACGCCCATATTCTCGCCAATGGTCGCGATTTTGTCGGTCACGGTATCGGCGACCGACTTACCGCCCAGATCGGCAGCCAGCAACGCGTCCAGGGTATCAACCCCCAGCGCCGCGGTGGCGATGGCGTCGACCATGGATTGGAATTCCGCATTCTTGCCCACGAAATCGGTTTCCGAGTTCACCTCGACAGCCACGCCGCGGCCATCGCGGACCTTGACGGCCACCAGACCCTCGGCAGCTATACGCCCGGATTTCTTGGCGGCCTTGGCCAGGCCCTTGGTCCGCAGCCAGTCCATGGCGGCTTCCATGTCACCGTCGGTTTCGGTCAGGGCTTTCTTGGCGTCCATCATGCCTGCGCCGGATTTTTCGCGCAGTTCTTTCACCTGAGCGGCTGTAATGGCCATCTTGGCTCTCCTTGATCAGCAGTCGTGGTGTGGCGGGCCGTAACCCGCCACAGATGTCATTTCGATGACAGGTCGCCCTGGATCATGCCTCGGCGGGCAGTTCCTCGGCGGGCGGCTCGACAGCCGCGCCCGGGTCAACGGCCAGCTCTTCTTCCAGACCGGATTCCATTTCACCCAGATCGATTCCAGCGGCACCCATCTGTGCTGTCATGCCGTCCAGTGCGGCGCGGGCGATCAGATCGCAATACAGTGCTATGGCACGGGCCGCGTCGTCATTGCCCGGGATGATGAAATCCACACCATCGGGGGAGCAGTTGGTGTCAACGATACCAATCACGGGGATGCCCAGCTTCTTGGCCTCTGCGATGGCCAGGTCTTCCTTGCTGACATCGATCACGAACAGCAGGTCCGGGACGCCGCCCATTTCGCGGATCCCACCAAGGGACGCCTGCAACTTGGACTGGTCACGCTCCATGCCCAGACGCTCTTTCTTGGTCAGGCCCTCGGCGCCCATCGCCATCTGTTCGTCAATGTTCTTCAGACGCTGGATCGACTGGCTGACGGTCTTCCAGTTGGTGAGCGTACCGCCCAGCCAACGGTGGTTCATGTAGTATTGCGCACATTTTTCGGCAGCTTCAGCAATTGGCTTTTGCGCTTGCCGCTTGGTGCCGACGAATAGGACCCGCCCACCACGGGCCACGGTGTCACGGACAGCGACCAGAGCCTGTTCCAGCATGGGAACGGTCTGGGTCAGGTCCAGAATGTGGATGCCGTTCCGGTCACCATAGATGAACTCACCCATCCGGGGGTTCCATCGCTGGGTCTGGTGGCCAAAGTGAACGCCAGCTTCAAGAAGCTGACGCATTGAGAAATCAGGGAGCGCCATGTCTCATCCTTTCCGGTTTGATCCTCGGCAGGGCCATCAGGACAATTGTCCAACCGGCGGACCTTTGGGGATGTCTCCCCCATCGGCCCAAGCCCTACCTGTGAAGTGAGCGCGTCGTTAGACGAGCCGCGCCACCATTGCAACCCCTGTTTGCAAGCCGTCCCCGGTCAGGGCGTGCAACGGGCCGGTAACGCCGCGTCGAGCGTCGCCACCGTATCCAATCCCAAGGCAAAGGACGGAAAATCGGGGATCACCCCGTCCGCAACGGCCCCCTCGACACAGCGCGCGGCGGCAGAGGGATCCGTTGCCCCCTCAAGGCAGCTACTGACGGCTCTGCCCGCATTGCTCACCTCCAGATAGGCGCGCGCAGTTTCCACGGCTGTCGGATCACCATTGGCCGCACCATGGACGGCCAGGATCAACGTATCGCGGGTTCGACTGATCTGATCGCCAGCCAGACCCGGATAGTGAAAATCCCGCAGATACGGCAGCGTGGCCAGATCGGCCCGTGCCTGCACCTCGCCCGCCTTGGCGTGCGGCCACAACATGTCCCAGACCTTGGCACAATCGCCATTTTCCAAGGCGAACAGCGCTTGATCGCGGATCTGTGCATAATCCGCCGCCACGGGCTGCACGAAACAGATCAAGGCCGCGGCGCAAATGTTGGGTCTGACCATCATGGCCCCACCTCCTTTACAGCATGTTGGGTTAGGGAAGATGCGGGATCACGGCTTCATAGACCGACCGGGCGGGCCACCGCGAATTGGAATAGCCCTTGAGAAGATAGAAATAATCGCGAAAGATCTGCGCCTGCTGTTCGATCCCGTAAGCGTCAAAGTCATCGCTGGCGGCCAGCGGAAGGTAATCGTAGTCCCGCTCGACTGCACCGCGCACGGTCACCCATTGGCCCTGCTGATGCTGCCAGACATGGCCAAGCTCATGGATAAAGGTCGCCTTGTCGTGGATGCCGACACTGCGCGCTGAAAAATCGGCCTGATATCCCGGATCCGACGGCGCGAAATAGATGTTGCCATTGGGCGCCATCGCTCGGTCATCAGGTTGAAAAAACGCCCACTTCTCGTTGAAAATGCGCGGCTTTTTGCAGTTGATCGTGGATTTGTAGACGGATTGGGCCATCGCGATCTCTCCCGATGTCAGGGAACGTCCAGCCATGTGTAAACTCCAAGTCTTTGATCAGGATAATGTGGGGAAAATGCAAAAATAACTGCGCCCGCGGATGACAGGTATGAAGGGCTGCACGACAATACAACGGCCTCTATTGTGCCGGGGTCTCGACTGCGCGACAAGCATGGGCATGACACGTAAACCTGATATCCTTTGTATTGGCTCGGTTCTGTGGGACGTGATCGGGCGGCGGCCCGATGCCATGGAAAAGGGCGATGATCGTCCCGGGCAGATCACGCGGGTGCCTGGCGGTGTGGCCCTGAATGTTGCAATGGCCCTGCGGCGGGCCGGGTTGACCCCTGCCCTGCTCTCCTGCGTCGGGCAGGATGTTGAAGGGGACAGCCTGCTGGACACCTGCGCCGATCTGGGGCTCGATGCTGGCTACCTTTACCGCAGCAAAAGCCTGCGCACAGACATGTATATGGCGATCGAGGCTGCAGGCGATCTGGTCGCCGCCATGGCCGATGCCCGTTCGCTGGAACAAGCCGGTGCCGCGATCCTCAAACCCCTGGCCGATGGCCGGTTGGGCAGTGTCGACGATCCCTATCCCGGGACCATCGTGCTGGACGGCAACCTGACCCAGGAATTGCTGACCAAGATCGCGGAGAGCCCCCTGTTTCGGCGCGCCGATCTGCGGGTCGCGCCCGCCTCCCCCGGAAAGGCGGAGCGGTTGCGACCGATCCTGCTGCATCCCAGCCTGACGCTCTATGTCAATCTGCAAGAGGCGTCATTGCTATGTAATACGGCGTTCGACAGCGCCACCGATGCGGCCCAGGCCCTTGGCAAGATGGGCGCCCGGCGCGCCATCGTCACCAACGGGGACCAATCCCTGGCACAGATCTGCGAAAACGGCCTGGTGGAAGCAACGCCCCCGCCCGTCAATGTCACCCGCATCACCGGCGCAGGCGACACATTCATGGCCGGACATGTGGCCGCTGAATTGCGGGGCCTGACACGTCAGGAGGCCCTGACCTTCGCCCTCGACGTCACCGCAACCTACATTTCCGAAAGCGCAATTCAGTGACCCTACCCATGGATGTTTTGCCGCAGGTCGCCGCGGCATTGGCAGACGGCCAGCCGGTTGTCGCGCTTGAAAGCACGATCATCTCCCACGGGATGCCCTACCCCGATAACCTTGCCACGGCACAGCGTGTCGAACAGACCGTGCGCGACGGTGGTGCTGTCCCCGCGACCATCGCCGTTCTAAACGGGCGGCTCTGCATCGGGTTAGACCCGGATCAGCTTGAAATCCTGGCCCAGGCCAAGGATGTGGCCAAGCTCTCCCGCGCGGATCTGGCGATCTGCATGGCCCGGGGCGGGATGGGGGCGACCACCGTCGCCGCCACCATGATCGGGGCCCGGCTGGCCGGCATTTCCGTTTTTGCGACCGGCGGTATCGGCGGCGTCCATCGCGGCGCGGAAGAGACATTCGATATCTCGGCCGACCTGCGCGAACTGGCCGAAAGCCCGGTCAATGTCATCTGCGCCGGGGCAAAATCGATCCTGGATGTGCCAAAAACCCTTGAGGTTCTAGAGACCCTCGGTGTGCCGGTCATCACCTATGGTGCGGCAGAGTTTCCCGCCTTTTGGGCCCGCAGCGCCGGACAAGCCAGCCCGCAGCGAATGGAGAGCCCATCGGATATCGCACAGGCCTATCTGATGCGCCGCGCCATGGGGCTGCCGGGCGGCCAGTTAATCGCCAACCCCATCCCAGCCGCCGATGAGATCCCGCAAGATGTCATGGGCCCGATCATTGAACAGGCGCAGACGGATGCAACCGCCGCGGGCATCTCTGCCAAGGATGTGACCCCTTATCTGCTCTCCCGGATCGTCGCTTTGACAAAAGGCCGCTCCCTCAAGGCCAATATCGCCCTGGTGCTGAACAATGCGCGCCTGGCTGCCGCAATCGCACAGGAAATCAGCGCCGCACCCCGACTATAGACAGTTGTAGGCGTAACGTACCTTGCGTCCTCCCGGCACCGCCCCTAGTTACTACCGCAGACCGTTGCGAGTACCTCATGAAGTCCTCACCGCCTGAACAAAATCCGCTAAACCCCAAGAAGGCCCGGAAGCGTTTGGGCTGGCTCGCAGGGTTGCGCTCCAGCTTCCTGACGGGGCTGGTGGTGATCGCGCCCATTGGCATGACCGTCTGGTTGATCTGGACGGCGATTGGCTGGGTCGACGGTTTCGTTCTGCCCTTTGTGCCAGACCCCTATCAGCCCGACGTTCTGGTCAACCGCTTCTTCGGCGATCCCGATGGCGAACCGATCAAGGTCAATGTCCGCGGCGTTGGTGTGGTGGTGTTTCTTTTGTTCACCATCCTCGTCGGGTGGGTCGCGAAAGGGTTCATCGGGCGTTCACTGCTCCGCTGGGCCGAAGCCGCCGTCGAAGGCGTGCCCGTGGTGCGCTCCGTCTATGCGGGTCTCAAGCAGATTGCGGAAACCGTCTTTTCCCAATCCAACGATGCCAAATTCGACAAGGCGTGCCTGGTCCAATACCCACGTACCGGGATCTGGGCCATCGCCTTTGTCTCGACCCAAACCAAGGGGGAGGTGAACCGCAAGGTCCCGCGCGATGATGCGTTGGTGTCGATCTTCCTGCCGACCACGCCCAACCCAACATCCGGTTTTCTGCTTTTCGTGCCAGAGGCCGATGTGATCTACCTCGACATGACTGTTGAAGATGCGGCGAAACTCGTCATTTCCGCCGGGCTGGTCAATCCGCCCGATCGCAACCCCAATGACCCGGTGCCCCTGCCCATCCGCGAAAAGCGCGACGCCTGATTGCCTTGCCCTCGGCGCGTCAGTCAAACATCGCGCGCAGGTCGATACTGGACTCACGACCCAACTTGGCCTTGTCGTGTTCCAGAAAATTACTGGCCGCCCGGCGTCCCGCTTTCTTCAAACGATCTAGAATATAGGGTGTCGGCACCAATTTGGTGGCGACGCTCAGATCGTTCATCAGGTCGTCATCGGCGATCATGTGGATCAAGACATCCTTCATCGTGCCGGGTTTGACCTTGCCCGCGGCGATCAGCGTGCGCACAAAATTTATGGCCCGCAACTCCCGCAAAAGCGATGTGTTGAAGCTGATCTCATTGATCCGGTTCTGAATATCCTGCGCCGTGCGTGGTACGTCCGGACGACATAGCGGATTGATATTCACGACAACCACATCATCCGGCAGATGTGCCTCAAACAACGGAAACAGCGCCGGATTGCCCGTGTAGCCGCCATCCCAATAGGCCTCCACAGCGCCAGTCCTTGGGTCCTTGATCTCAACAGCGCGGAACAATGTCGGCAAACAGGCAGAGGCCATGATCACATCAGGTGTGATCTCTAAGCCTCTGAAAACGCGTATTTTTCCATTTCGGACATTCGTGGCGGATACAAAGAATTCCGGCCCGTCACCACTGCAAACCTCATCATAGTCGAATTTCGCGACGATGTCGGTCAACGGGTTCTTGTACAGCGGCCCAGACCCATACGGCGAAAACACCCGGCTCGCCGCGTCACTGATCTGAAATCCCGGGCTCATTTCAAGCAACTGGGACACGACCGCGGGGCTTGGCAGGAAAGGTTGCATCCAGGGGGCAATGCCCCCGTCATCCTTGGCGCCAACCTGGGTCCACAACGCATCCAGGGCGGCTTTGGCCCCGTCCCTCCCATCGCTGATCATGCCCGATTTGAACGCCGCCCCGTTCAGCGCCCCGGCGGAGGTGCCGGAAATCGCGGCAACCTCGATCTCCTCATCTTCCAGCAATCGGTCAAGCACACCCCAGGTGAACGCGCCGTGGGCTCCGCCGCCCTGCAGCGCAAGATTGATCTGCCGGACGCTCACAATGCGGTCCATCCGCCATCGACACTGATCGTCGTACCCGTGATCTGTGTGGCCGCGTCCGAGCATAAAAAGACAGCGACCCCGCCCATCTGTTCGGTCGTGGCAAATTCCTTGGACGGTTGGCGGTCCAATAGAACCTCCCGGATCGCGGTGTCGCGGTCCATGTCGTATTTCTTCATCGTGTCGGGGATCTGTTCTTCGACCAAAGGTGTCATCACGTAGCCCGGGCAGATGGCGTTGGCGGTGATCGGCTCCTCCGCCGTCTCTAGCGCCACGACCTTTGTCATGCCGACAACACCGTGTTTGGCCGCGACATAGGCTGATTTATAAGGCGACGCGGTCAGACCATGGGCCGAGGCGATGTTGATCACCCGGCCCCACCCAGCCGTCCGCATCATCGGCAAGGCAGCCGCCGTCGTGTGGAAGGCCGAGCTCAGGTTGATGGCGATGATCGCATCCCATTTTTCCATCGGGAATTCATCGATGCCAGCCACATGCTGGATCCCCGCATTGTTCATCAGGATGTCACAGGCCCCGGCCTTTTCCACCAAAGCACGGCATTCATCCGCCTTGGACATGTCGGCCTTGATGTAGCGCGTATTGGTGCCGGTTTCGTCGGCAATATCCTTGGCCAGGGCGTGGTCTTCATCGCGGTCGCTGAACGAATTCAGGACAACATCCGCCCCGGCCCGCGCCATTTCCCAAGCGACACCCAGACCGATGCCGGAATTCGACCCGGTGATAATTGCGGTTTTGCCTTTCAGTGACATGCAACGTCCCCCTGTTTGCAGTTGCCGCGAGCATGTCATGCTGCGCGTGCAAAGGAAACGGCTTAGGCGCCCGCATGTTCCCCGCGCCAGGGACCCACAGCTTCGTGAACGCGCCTTTGAATTGACACAGCGCAGACGCGCGGTTGCCCCGTTTCACTCCCAGATCTGGACCAATCGCACGCGGTAAGGATTACCCATGGAAAACACATTCTCAGATGTCAGCGAAACCGGATTTCGCTTTGGTTTTATGGATCCAGTTTTTGGTTTTATCGGCATTCAGATCGACGGCGCTGGCCTGACCTTTGACGCCACCACCGGTGCCCCGACAGGGGGCACAATCTCGACCCTTGATTTCTATTCCCAGGATGGTGCGGGCGGACTGGTGATTTTTCGTCTGACCAACTTCCCGGACCCCACCGTCGAAGGGCTGAACACCGCCCTACCGGAATGGTATACACCCGAAAAATTCTTTACGATCATTTTGACCCAGCCGGGTGTGCAGTTGACCACCGTGGATCTGCCACCCCCGCCTGCCGATGATCTGGTCCTCGTGGGCACCGCTGATGACGACACCCTGACCGGCCTGTCTGGCGATGACAGCATCCGCGGCAATGACGGCAATGACCGTATTTTCGGCGGTGCGGGCGACGATGATCTGCGCGGCAACAAAGGCAATGACCTGATCGAAGGCGGCGCCGGAAACGATACTCTGCGCGGTGGGAAGGGCGACGACCAGCTTTACGGCAATCAGTTGTTTTCGTTCGATACCGAGGATGGCGACAACACGCTTTATGGCGGGCGCGGCAATGATCTGCTGGAAACCGGGAATGGCAATGACCTGCTGAATGGCGGCAGCGGCAATGACCAGATCACCACATCCGGCGGCAACAACCGGATCATCGGCGGATCCGGTGACGATACCATCCTGGGCGGTGTCGGGAATGACCGGATCTCTGGCAATGACGGAAACGATACGATCGTCGACTTGGGCGGGGTCAACCGGATCTGGGCCGGTGCCGGTGATGACACCATTGCCGTTGTCGGAAATGACAGCCGTATCTGGGGCGGCAGCGGATCCGATACCTTTGCCTTTGCAGATACGACCCTCGCCAGTGGATTGCCCGAGCAGCCGACAGCCGGAACCGCGACCCTCTTTGATTTCGATGTGAGCGATGACATCTTTGCCGTTCAGTTCGACACCGATACCACGGCCCAAGAACAGTTCGACGCATTTCTAGCCCAGGCCAGCCAGAACGGCGCCAATGTGAACTGGACCAGTTCTGACGGGGCAACAACGGTGGTTCTGCGCAATACCGATTTGGACGATCTGATGTTGAGCAACTTCACCGATGTCGATGGCAGCCTTGCTGTGTTTGGCTGATGACCCGTCTCTTACCGGTGTCCCCGCGGGGACACAGATGTGTTGAGATTTACCAAGCATAAGAGTCTGTCCCCGCGGGGACAGTCCTCTTGGCAGGGGGATCCGGGCCGCCTACCTGTGCAACCACGCACGAATGCGTGATACGAATGAAGTGGACCTGTTTTGACGCCGTTAAAGACTGCCAACCTTACCCTGTTGATCCTGTTTCCCATCGCATGGTTCGCGCCGTTGATGCGCGCAGGCTTACTGCCGTTGTTCGGGCTGAGCGAAATCTCTGTCATCTCTGGCCTTCAGGCGCTTTGGAGTTCTGACGTCATCCTGGCGTTGATCGTCACCGCCTTTGCGATCTTTGCACCCTATCTCAAGACCATCGGTTTGGCGCTCATCCATTTCGGATTGATGAAACGCAAGGTCCTGCCGGTGCTGGGGATCCTGGGCAAGCTGGCCATGGCGGATATCTTTTTGATCGCGATCTATATCGTCGTCGTCAAAGGGATCGGTGTGGGCAAGGTTGAAACGGCCTGGGGGCTCTACCTGTTCACGGCCTGTATCCTCGCCTCGATCCTGTTCAGTTGGGCGACGGAGAAACACCGCAAATCAGACGCCACCAACACGCACGAGACCCGCCAGGTCGTTTGACCTTTCGCGCGGCGTCGGTCATCCCTGCCCCATGGCAAAGATGACATCGTTTTCCTGTTCGGCCTGCGGGGCGACCCATTCCAAATGGTCGGGGCGTTGCGAGGCGTGTGGTGCGTGGAACACCATCGTTGAAGAGGCCCCTCTTTCCGCGGGGCCTGGCAAAAAGGCACTGGGGGCCAAGCGCGGGCAGGCCATGGTCCTGTCGGATCTCAGCACCGACGAGGCCCCGCCTCCCCGGGTCAGTGCGGGAATGGTGGAACTGGACCGTGTGCTGGGCGGCGGGTTGGTCCCGGCCTCGGCCACGTTGGTGGGGGGCGATCCCGGCATCGGCAAATCGACGCTTTTGCTGCAGGCGGCGGCACGGTTTGCCAAGGCGGGCACCAGCACGCTTTATGTTTCGGGGGAGGAAGCCTCGGCCCAAGTACGGATGCGGGCCCAGCGACTGGGGCTGGCAGACGCACCGGTCAAGCTAGCCACGGAGACAAACCTACGCAATATATTGACAACGCTGGATGAAGAACGGCCAGATCTGGCAATCATCGATTCCATCCAGACCATGTGGTCCGACACGGTCGACTCGGCCCCTGGATCAGTCTCGCAGGTTCGCGCCGCCGCCCATGAGCTGGTAACATTCGCCAAACGCCGCGGCACCGCGGTGATGATCGTGGGCCATGTCACCAAGGAGGGCCAGATCGCCGGTCCGCGCGTGGTGGAGCATATGGTCGATACGGTCCTTTATTTCGAAGGGGAGCGCGGGCACCAGTTCCGCATCCTGCGGGCGGTGAAAAACCGATTTGGCCCGTCGGATGAGATCGGGGTGTTTGAAATGACCGGGGCAGGTCTGGCAGAGGTCACCAACCCCTCTGCCCTGTTCCTGTCGGACCGCGACGCCCCTGCCCCCGGATCGGTCGTGTTTTCCGGGATCGAAGGCACCCGACCAGTTTTGGTGGAGTTTCAGGCCCTGGTGGCGCCGACCCCGCATTCCCAGCCGCGCCGGACGGTCGTGGGCTGGGACAGCGGCCGGTTGGCCATGATCCTGGCCGTGCTGGAGGCGCGGTGCGGCATCCCGTTCACCGGCTTGGATGTCTACCTGAATGTCGCAGGTGGCTTGCGGGTCAGCGAACCGGCTGCCGATCTGGCTGTGGCCTCTGCGCTACTATCCGCCCGCGAAGATGTGGCTTTACCGAAACAAATGGTCGTTTTCGGGGAGATTAGTCTCAGTGGGGCGCTCAGACCGGTGGGGCAAACTGAAAATAGGTTGAAAGAAGCCCAAAAACTTGGTTTCAACGCGGCGGCTTTACCTGCCGGGTCCAAAGGCGCGGCTTCGGGGCTAGAGATCCGCAAGATGGCCGACCTGACGGCCTTTGTCGGAGAAATGTTCGGCGCAGGATAAGCGCCCAAATCGGCAGAGCAGGACGGGACAATGGAATTTACGATTTTCGATGCTGGGGTGGCCGTGGTCATCGTGCTGTCGGCGATACTGGCCTATAGCCGCGGTTTGGTCCGTGAGACGTTGGCGATTGCGGGTTGGGTGGCAGCGGCCATTGTCGCCTATCTGTTTGCGCCGCGGGCCGAACCGATCGTCCAGGAAATTCCCTATGTTCAGGATTTGCTGGATAATTGTCAGACCTCGACCATCGGGGCCTTTATCGGCCTGTTCGCGCTATGTCTGATCGTCTTTGCGCTGTTCACGCCGCTGTTCTCGTCCCTTGTGCAGCGTTCGGCCCTTGGCGGGCTGGACCAGGGGCTTGGCTTTCTGTTTGGCGCGGCCCGGGGGCTGCTGCTGGTGGCCATCGCGCTGGTTGTCTATGATTTCGTGGCGGGCACGCAGAACTTTGAGATTGTGGATAACAGCCAGTCTGCCAAGATCTTTGCCTCGTTCAGTGAGCAGTTGACGACCGAAATTGCGGATCGCGAGACAGCCCTGGCCTGGTTGACCGGTAAGTTTGAGGGTCTGATGGATGCGTCCTGCGGCGCACCGGCGACCACAACCGACAGCTGAACGTCAGGTCACGTGACAAGGGGATGACAGGGTAACGGCAACCCGTTAATCAACGGACAGCGACTCGTGTATCGGAGTGTGTCTTGCCGCTTGCCCCTTCCCCGCTGACAACCAACCCGTTTGACGATGACAAACTGCATGAGGAATGCGGGGTTTTCGGCGTAATCGGTGCCCAGGAAGCCGCCAATTTCACCGCCCTTGGGTTGCATGCGCTGCAACATCGCGGTCAGGAGGCCGGCGGGATCGTCGCATATCATCCCGATCACGGGTTCAACTCGGCCCGGCGGTTTGGTTATGTTCGGGACAATTTCACCGAAGCCTCGGTCATGGAGACGTTACCCGGGGCGCTAGCCATCGGGCATGTGCGCTATTCGACGTCCGGGTCCAAGGGGCATACGGCGATCCGCGATGTGCAGCCGTTCTTTGGCGAATTCTCCATGGGCGGCGCGGCCCTGGCCCATAACGGCAATATCACCAATGCTGCGGCCCTGCGGCGTGAATTGATCGACCGCGGTTCGATCTTTCAAAGCTCCTCCGACAGCGAATGCATCATCCATCTGATGGCGCGGTCCCTGCAACGCGATATCCCGGAGCGGATGAAGGATGCCCTACGCCGGGTTGAAGGGGCGTTCAGCATCGTTGCCATGACCCGGACCAAGCTGATCGGCGTGCGCGACCCGCTGGGTGTGCGGCCTCTTGTCCTGGGTCAGTTGGGCGACGGCTGGGTCCTGAGTTCTGAGACCTGCGCTCTGGATATCATCGGGGCGGATTACATTCGGGAGATCGATCCCGGCGAGATGGTGGTGATCACCGCAGCGGGTGTGGCCAGCCACCGGCCGTTCGAGCCCCGCCGCCCCCGGTTCTGCATCTTTGAACATGTCTATTTCTCGCGCCCCGACAGTATTCTGGGGGGGCAATCGGTCTATGAAACGCGCCGTCAGATCGGGGTGGAACTGGCACAGGAAGCCCCTGTTGAGGCTGATCTGGTCTGCGCCGTGCCGGATTCCGGGACACCCGCGGCGATTGGATATTCCGCAGCCAGCGGGATCCCGTTTGGGATGGGGATCATCCGCAATTCCTACGTCGGGCGGACCTTCATTGAGCCGACAGAGCATATTCGCAACATGGGTGTGCGCCTTAAGCTGAACGTGAACCGGGCCCTGATCCGCGGCAAACGGGTGATCCTCGTCGACGACTCGGTGGTGCGGGGCACAACGAGCCGCAAGATCAAGGAGATGGTCCTGGATGCGGGTGCGGCAGAAGTACATTTCCGCATCGCCTCCCCCCCGACGGCATGGCCCTGCTTTTACGGGGTGGACACGCCGGAACGGGAAAAGCTGCTGGCCTCGACCATGAGCGAGGCCGATATGCGCGATCATCTGGGTGTGGACAGCCTGAAGTTCATCTCATTGGATGGGCTGTATCGCGCTGTTGGAGAAACCCGGGGCCGAAACGCAATCGCGCCGCAATATTGCGACGCGTGCTTTTCCGGTGAATACCCTGTTGAACCGGCAGACATGATCAATCAGGGCTTCAAACTCAAACCGGCAGCCGAGTAATATCAGGCGGCTGTCTCTGCCTTACATAATGCGTTACGAAGAACCAAAAGCTCGTCGCGGCTGTTGGGGCACAAATCGGACCCAACTTTACCAAGTTCGTCCCGAAACAGGACAACCAACTCGTGTTTTGAAATACGCGGCTCTGCTTTCTCTTCCAAAGGCTTCGCTGTGCGGGAGCGCCAGGATGGGATCGCAATCCGAAGTAACGGAGCAGGCCGTTGGCTGAAACGTTTTGAAATACTCATGTCAACTCCCCCTCGTTCGATTCTCTAACGTTAATATTGTGTAAACAGGCGTACCAAACAGGGGGAACACAACGCAATAGTTGTCATTTTGGACAAAATTACCTCTTATCACCCCATAGTAATCTGAATTTAAACAGTTTTCTGACATGATTAACGGGCGTTACCCATCAAAAATTAACGCCACGTTAATAGGAGTTTTTTTGCCTACATATCTTTTTCGCCTAAAATAAAGGCAAATATATCGGCAAAAATCAGCGCATCGGTCAACTTGACCCCTGCGATACGACAGGTCACACACGACTCATGAAGACATGTTTAGTCACTGGAGCGTCTCGTGGGCTGGGTGCGGCGCTTGCTGAGTCGCTGACACCCTCCCATCACGTGATCGCGGTCGCCCGTACGGTGGGTGCGTTGGAGGAACTGGACGACCGTATCCGCGCGCGGGGTGGCGAAGCGACCCTGGCGCCGTTGGATGTGACGGATGCCGGCGCGATGTCTCATCTGAGCCGGTCGATCTTTGACCGGTGGGGGGGGCTGGATCTGTGGATCCATGCCGCGGTGCATGCCCCGCCCCTGTCCCCCGTGCCGACCGTGGACCAAAAGGACTGGACCAAGACCTACAAGACCAATGTCGAAGCGACGCTGATGATGATCACCAATATCGCACCGGTTCTGGCAGCGACATCGGGCGCCCGGGCCGTGTTTTTCGATGATCCCCGTCGTGGCCAGAAATTCTTTGGCGCCTATGCTGCCAGCAAGGTTGCCCAGATGGCCTTGGTGCAAAGCTGGCAAAGCGAGACGGTCAAGACCGGCCCCACCGTCACGATCCTGCAGCCAGCCCCCATGGCCACCGCAACCCGCGCGCGGTTCTTCCCCGGTGAGGATCGTTCAAAACTGGCCACACCCATGGACGAGGCACAGCGGCTGTTACCCCAAATCCTGAGCTAGAGCGTCGTGCGAATAGCTCAGGAATATCCAAAAAGCCGCGCCAAATTTTAGTACCCGTCTTCCCGGCGGCGATACATGATCCGTTGACGGGTATCTGACGCCTCAGTCAGCGCACCCTGATGCACGATGGTGTCTTGCTGCGCCCGGCAATAGGCATCGGCACTGATCCTGTTCTTGATATCTTCCAGCAGAACACTGAACTGATCCACAATATCGTCCATCTCTTCGCGGTCATCGGCATCTTCCTTGGCCAGAGTAACCCGTAAGTGCCAGGTCGATGTCTCGTACCGCAGGACAATCTGCCGGACATTCGACGAAATCGCGCCAATCATCGCCGCGCGAAACATGGATTCGATCCAAACCCAATCGGAAAGTGTGGGTTCTGCCATTAGTCGCTCCAGTTCGGATTGGTTGGGACGACACTGGGTTTGGCCGTGCCCTTGATAATGAAAATGTCCGTGGGTTGGTCCAAGTAACCCGCCCGCGGATTGTTGTTATAGCCCGTCACCCCTTTGACACGGACAATCGGGAACCCGTGCATATTGGTTCCCAGAACCTCGGCCTTGCCGTTTTTTGCTGCGGTCAACACAGCCTGTGCGTCATCGGTGCTATTGAAGTAGCTTCCCTGCCCCCGCTGAACCCATTCCGGACGATCCTTGACATGGCGGTATTGTTTTTGCGTTGAGATTTTACTGGCCACAGGTGTGAAATCATGGGTCGGTTTCGGCTTTGGGGCTGGCGCGTCTTCGGTTTTGTTCTTGGGCTTCGCTTGGGCCTCGGGGCCGTCGGCATCGCTGCTACGTTTGCGATTTGAATTGCCGCCGCTGCTTTTCGTGCGGTCAGTGCTGCCACCACCATTGCCGCCTTTGCCTTTTTTGCCGCTGCCGCCTTTGGGGATCTTGGGTGTGACGCGGCGCAGGAGGGCCTTGAAGCCTGCGACGGACAGGATGGTGATGGCGGCAGCCAGCAACCCGGCGGCGACCTTTAGGTCACGGTCAGATGTGGCACTGTCGACGGTTGTAAAAAACTCCCCCACCTTTTCGAAGGCCTTGAGCGCCTCCCATCCGGCAAAGGCCAGCCCCACGCCCAGCAACACGCCATCCACGATGAAACCCACGCCGACGGCATGGCTGCCCGCCCAGACCACCAGAATGCCTGCCGTGATGGCCAGGTTCTGGACGGAAAAGAACCCCTCGATCTCCTTGCGGGCCTGGGCGCCCAGCTTGTCGCCAACCTCGTCGGGGACCATCTCGCAGGCGCGCATCATCTTGTCGCCAAAGCTCATGCCCGCGACATTGTTCCCCGGGCGCGGCGGTGGCAGACGCTTGTCGATCCCTGCAGCCCGCAGATCCGCCTCTGTCGTGCCCGCCACATCATCAAGACGGACAAGGGCAGCCACCAGGGCACCTGTTTCGACGGCCCGCATGACGGCATCCACGACGTCGGCATGGGTGGCAGTGGGGCCAAAGCAGACGCCGATTTCGGGCCATTGCTCTGTCGCGAGGCGCAGCTGTTCCGCGCCGCCCAGCACCATCTCAGCCGACATCAGAAAGACGCGGATCGCACCGGCATCCGTGCTATTATCGACCTCGACAAACGAGGGAAACAGCTTTGCCGGTCCGATCACGGCGCGGTCGGGATGCAACGTGATGTCGCAAATCTCAAACGGGTTCAAAACACAACCATCCAAATAAGTCGGCATCTAATGCGTGAAGCCCGCCGATATGAGACCGTCAATGCCCCCGGAATTCAATGGAAAACTGTCGGCCCACCATAGCTTGCTGATGGCGCGGCCATCACCTAATCAGGAGGAAATGAACGGGGGCGCGCAGGATGCGTATTTTGATTACGAATGATGATGGGATTAATGCGCCTGGCCTGAAGGTCCTTGAAGAGATCGCAGCCACGATAGCTGGACCTGACGGGCAGGTTTGGGTCGTGGCCCCGGCATTTGAGCAATCCGGGGTTGGTCACTGCATCAGTTACACCCACCCCACGATGATCGCCAAGATGGGGGAGCGGCGGTTTGCGGCAGAAGGCTCCCCCGCCGATTGCGTGTTGGCCGGCATCCATGATGTGATGCAGGACAACCCGCCCGATCTGGTTCTGTCCGGCGTGAACCGGGGCAACAATTCTGCGGAAAACACCCTGTATTCCGGCACGATCGGCGGCGCCATGGAGGCTGCCTTGCAGGGTTTGCCCGCCATTGCCCTGTCGCAATATTATGGGCCGGGCAACACGGATCTGGCCAATACGTTCGAGGCGAGCGCGGATCACGGCGCCGCGGTCGTGCAATCGTTGCTGGACCATGGCGATTGGTCCCGCAGTGCCGGCTACATGACATTCTACAATGTGAACTTTCCCCCCTGCGCGTCGAAGGATGTGCAAGGCACGCGGGTCGTGGCCCAGGGCTGTCGCGAAGGCGTCCGGTTTTCGACCGTGCCGCACCAGGCCCCGTCGGGGCGCAGGTTTCTGTGGGTGCGGGGGGGCGCGCAGAACGTGGCGACGGCACCCGACACGGATGCGGCCGCCAATCTGGCCGGTTACATCTCTGTCACGCCGATGCGGGCGGATTTGACGGCCCATGACCAGTTGAACGCGCTGAAAGTAGCCTTGGAATGACGCTGGATGCCGAACGCAAGATGCAGTTCCTGTTCGCGCTCCGCTCAAAAGGGGTGACCGACAGGCATGTCTTGCAGGCCATGGAAAAGATCGATCGGGGTGCGTTTGTCCAAGGCCTGTTTGCCGACCGCGCCTATGAAGACACGCCGCTGCCCATTACCTGCGGCCAGACGATCAGCCAGCCATCGGTCGTTGGGTTGATGACCCAGGCGCTTCAGGTGACGCCACGCGACAAGGTGTTGGAGGTTGGCACAGGCTCGGGCTACCAGGCCACTGTGCTGGCCCATATGGCACGGCGCGTCTACACCGTGGACCGGTTTCGCCGCCTGACCCGCGCCGCCGAAGAGCTGTTTGCCCGGTTGCAACTGACCAACGTCATCACGTTTACCGCGGACGGATCGCACGGATTGCCCGACCACGCGCCCTTCGACCGTATCCTTGTGACCGCAGCTGCCGAAGACCCGCCCGGTCCCCTATTGGCGCAATTGCGGAACGGGGGTATCATGGTTTTGCCGGTTGGTCAGTCCGACACGGTCCAGACGCTGATCCGGGTGACGAAAACCGAGACGGGGCTGGATTATGACGAGCTGCGTCCGGTGCGTTTCGTGCCCCTTCTTGAAGGGCTCGGGCGGGAATAACAGAGTACAGTGAGCTGCGGTAAGGTAACACGAGATCAGGACATCCGATCAACGGATGCCGATATTTGAGGAAGAGCCCATGCAACGCGCCGTTTCGCGTCTATTCATTTTATCCGCGTCCTGCGTGGCCCTGGCGGCGTGCAGCGACTTTGACTTTGACCTGCGAGAGAACCTGGGCAACGGGTTCGACACGTCTCAATCGGTGGGCATTGCCGCCGGTCCCCGCCCCATCGCCGATGATCGCGGCATCATTTCGTATCCGAATTATCAGGTCGCGGTAGCCAAGCGCGGCGACACGGTGGCAAGTGTCGCCCGGCGCGTCGGCCTGCCGGCGGATGAGCTGGCCAAGTTCAACGGTGTCCCCGAAAACGCCAACCTGCGCGAGGATGAGATCCTGGCCCTGCCGCGCCGCGTGGCGGAACCGCAGGTCGTCCAGACCGCGGGCACCATCGCGCCTGCGGGTCAGGTCGATATCCAGACCCTGGCCGATGGCGCGATCCGTCGGGCGGAACCCACGCCTGCCGCGGCACCTTCCCCGGCGCCTGCGGCCCCGGCCAGCAACGAACCCGTGCGCCACAAGGTTGTTCGGGGGGAGACGGCCTATTCCATCTCGCGTCTTTACAACGTGACCATCCGGTCCCTGGCGGATTGGAACGGGCTTGGCAGTGATCTGGGCGTGCGCGAGGGGCAGTTCCTGCTGATCCCCGTGGCCAATGGTCAGCCGCCGGAACGCCGCGTGGCCGCGACCAAGCCGGGAACCGGCAGCCAGACCCCCCTGCCCCCGAGCGCGAAGAAGCCGCTGCCTGAAGAAAAGACCGAGGCCGCCGCCAAGACGCGCGAGAGCAAGCCGAAGGGTACGCCCCCCTCGCCCAAACTGGATCAATTCAAAACCCAGGCCAGCAGTGGCAAGATGACCACGCCCGCCTCGGGCAACATTATCCGCGCGTTCAAAAAGGGTAAAAGCGAAGGGATCGACATTGCCGCAGCCGCCGGTTCACCGGTCAAGGCTGCCGCATCGGGCACCGTTGCCGCGATCACCCAGGACACGGATCAGGTGCCGATCGTCGTGCTGCGCCATGATGGTGGTTTGCTGACGGTCTATGCCCAGGTTGACAATCTGAAGATCAAGAAGGGCGATAAGGTGCAGCGCGGTCAGACCATCGCGACGGTCCGCAATGGCAACCCGTCCTTTGTACATTTCGAGGTGCGCAAGGGTCTGGAAGCCGTCGACCCCGCGGAATTCATTGGAAATTGAACGCGTTGCGTGGCGCTGTTAAAGTGCCACGCCTTGTCGCCCCGCCAAGTCGATGAAATATTGCCACGCGACACGGCCTGACCGGCTGCCGCGCGTGGCTTGCCATTCGATGGCTTCGGCCCGCAGGGTATCCTCTGCAATATCAACGCCATATGCCCCGCAATAGCCGCGGATCATGGCCAGATATTCATCCTGACTGCAGGGATGAAAGCCCAACCACAGCCCGAACCGATCACTGAGCGACACTTTCTCTTCCACAGCCTCGGACGGGTTGATGGCACTGGAACGTTCATTTTCGATCATGTCGCGGGGCATCAGGTGGCGGCGGTTCGATGTGGCATAGAACACCACATTCTCAGGCCGCCCCTCGATCCCGCCATCCAGGACCGCCTTGAGGGATTTGTAGTGCTGGTCGTCATGGCTGAAGGACAGGTCGTCGCAAAACAGTACGAACCGCTGATTTGCCCCACGCAGCAGCGTCAGCAAACGCCCGATGGAGGGGAGATCTTCGCGCTGCACTTCGACAATCTTGAGGTCATGGCCACGGCGCACGGCCTCGGCATGGACTGACTTGACGAGGGACGATTTCCCCATCCCGCGCGCGCCCCACAAAAGGGCATTGTTGGCGGGCAGGCCGCGGGCAAATTGCAACGTGTTGTTCAGCAGGGTGTCGCGACTGCGATCCACCCCCAAAAGCAAAGCCAGATCCACGCGGTTGACCCGATCTACAGGCGCCAGCCGATCCGGGGCCACGTGCCAGACAAACGCCTCCGCCACGGTGAAGTCAGGGGCAGACAGCGGGGCCGGCGCCATCCGCTCCAGTGCGGCGGCGATCCGCTCCAATGCGGGGTCGGTCATACCTTGTCAAAGTCCTCATCATCGGCCCAGTCGTCGTCTTCATCGTCGAGCAGGCCCTGTTCGCGCAACTCCTTGTTGCGCTTGCGCTCTACGCGGGCGACGAGCCAGATCGAGATTTCGTACAGACCATAGACCACAACAAACAGGATCAACTGCGTGATCACATCGGGCGGCGTGACCAGCGCGGCCAGGCATAGAATGCCGACAACCGCATACTTGCGCACATCACCCAGCCCCTTGGCCGAGACGAGCCCAGCCTTGCCCATCAGCGTCAAGAGAACCGGGAGCTGAAAACACAAACCAAAGGCGACAGTCATCTTGAGCGTGATATCCAGCGTTTCATTCACCTTACCCTGGAACACGACATCCACGCCGGTGTCGTTTTCTGGCACAACCAGCGCCTCGGGCGTGGCTGGCAAGCCGTCCGGCAATTCAGGTGTCAGCACCGTCGACAACAAGGATGCCGCATCCGCAAAGCCAAGGAAGAACCGCATCGCCAGCGGTGTGACCACGAAATGCGCGAATGATGCCCCAAGCAGGAACAAGAGTGGCGAGGCGATGATGAACGGAAGGAACGCTGCCTTTTCATTGCGATAAAGGCCCGGCGCCACGAAACGCCACATCTGGTGGGCGATCACAGGAAAGGCGATGGCCAGCCCGAACACCATCGAGATGCGGACCAAGGTAAAGAAGTATTCCTGCGGCGCGGTGTACTGCATCACAGGGTTGGGATCACCCAGTTCCCGCATCGTCTTTTCGATGGGGATCAACATGAAATCCAGGATCGCGCCGCCGAAGGAAAAACAAATGACCATTCCGACAAGAAACGCACCAACCGAACGGATCAGCCGGGTCCGCAGCTCTGCCAGATGTTCGATCAGGGGGGCGGCACTGTCGTCGAGTTCGTCGGTATCGGTCGCATTACTCATGGCTTACTCTCCGCGAAGGTCTGGCTGTGCGGCGGGGCGAACCGCGTGCCAAAGCAGGGCCAGAACGGGGATCTGCGCCAACAGGCCCAGCATCCAGCCCCGGATCAATGTCAATTGCAAACCATCGGCCACCAGCCCCATCGATGCCGTAAGCTCCCCCAGATGGGCGGCAAGGTTGCGCAAGCTCTGGGGCGTCAGCACAAATGCCGCAAGGCTGATGCCAGCCAAAAACAGGAGCGGGGCTACGATCATATAGCCCCACGGTGCCTGATAGGCCTCGGGACGCTGTCCAACCCGAAATACCGCGCCCAGTTGGTAGATGATGACCGGCAGGGCCATAAAAACGCCCAACACGACGGACACTTGTGCAAATCGCAAAAAGTATTGCCCCGGTGAAGTGTAGACCATGACCGGATCGGGATCTCCCAGCGCCATCAGGGTCGTCTTGATCGGATGAAGTAATACGTCCAAGGCCGCGCCACTCACGGCAAAACTCAGGATACTGGCCCCGGTAACAGCCGCCGCGGACCATAGCAGGCGTTTGGCCAATTCTGTGCCAAACGTGCTCGGGCGCGCGATGGCGCTGCCCTGCGTCGGCATGGTCATACCTTGTTCTCTTGTTCAGGCGCGGGGGCGGCAGGTGCTGGATCAACAGCGGGCGCAGTTGTTTCGGCCTTGCGAGCGGCCGCCCGTTCAGCGGTTTCTTGCCGCAATTTGCGCGCGGCTTCGGCGCGGTCCTCGGCCAGTTTCTGAGTCTCTGTCCCCATGGGTTTGGCAGGCGCCGGTTTTTCGTCATCCCCGTCCAGCGACGTTGCCTTTTTCAAAGCGTCTATGCCATAGGCTTTGGGGTTGCTCGCAGTCCTCAACGTCTTGGCCATATCGTTCACGCCCGACTGGTCGGCGGCCTCATCCATGGCCCGCGAAAACTCCCGCGCCATACCGCGCACCTTCCCCGTGAACCGCCCTACTTCGCGGAACAACCCGGGCAGATCTTTCGGCCCCACCACGATCAACGCGACGATGCCGATCACCATTATCTCGGTCCAGCCGATGACATATCCTCCCGCTGGGTGGCCGACCGTTGGGTCAGGCTTTGTCTTTTTCGGGCGTATCGACCGTGTCAGCCGTCTCGGGCGTCACGTCCCGGGCATCAGCCACGCCGTCCTCGATCTCTTTCTTGCTGTCATCCACGCCGCGTTTGAACGCGGTGATGCCTTTGCCCACTTCCCCCATCAGGGACGAGATTTTGCCCCGCCCAAACAGGACCAGCACCACTACGGCAATCAGCAAAAGGCCCGGAAGGCCGATATTGTTCAGCATTGTCGTCTCCCATACTGCGCGAGGTCCAAGGCCTCACATTCGGTTCAGCACAAAGTTGTAAGGCGCAGATTGGTCCCGTTCAAACCTGATCGTCCGGGTTTTATCCGGAAATCACGCCCCGCACGGCGCCGTCGCGGAAAAAGAACTGTTTCGCCTTCTCAACTGACAGGTTTATGTCAGTTGGTAGAGGATAAACTCTGCAAAACCACGGGATCCAACCATGCGCCGTACTGACCGCCTTTTTGCCCTGATCCAGATCCTGCGGGATGGACGCCTACACAAGGCCCAGGATATGGCGGCGACTTTGGAGGTTTCCCAACGCACGATCTACCGCGACATGGACACGCTGGTCGCCTCCGGCGTGCCGGTTCAGGGTGAGCGCGGCGTGGGCTACATGATCACGGCACAGATCACCCTGCCCCCACTCAACCTCACAGCCGAGGAGTTGGAGGTGCTGCATCTTGGCATTGCCGTGGTCGAAGAAGTGGGCGATCCGGATTTGAAGGCCGCCGCCAAAAGCTTGTCCTCCAAGGTGGATGCGGTTTTGCCCGAAGGAACGCGCAAACCGCCCGAGGGCTGGGGCTTTGCCGTCTATCCCTTCATCGAAGGGTCAAACGCGTTTCACCTGATGCCCGGGATCCGCAACGCGGTGCAGACCCGCCATAAGCTGAGCCTGACTTATCTTGCCGCCGATGATATCGAGACCCGCCGCTATATCTGGCCGCTCAACCTGGAATATTGGGGTAAGGTCTGGACCTGCACGGCCTGGTGCGAGTTACGGCAGGATTTTCGCGTCTTCCGCGTAGACCGGATCAAGCAGTTGAAAACCTTGGACCAGTCGTTTCCGGATATGCCCGGTCGCCGCTATGCCGACTACCTTGCCACCTTGGCGGACAAGGCTGTCACGCCTCCGCCGGAAACACATGGCACCGATCCCGGCGAAGGCTAAGCCATAGGGCATGGCCGGGCTTGGGCAGGAACACGTTGGGCACGGTCGCCGTGATCAGGCTGCCATCATGGTCCATGCGAAACTCAACGAGGCTCTCGGATCCCATGAACCGCGCCCGCTGCACGATCCCGCGCGCCGGCACACCGTGGGTCTTTGACGGAACAGGCCCGACACCGGCCCGGTCAAAATCGATGGTCAGATGCTGCGGGCGCACAACGATTTCAACCCCATCCCCATCGCCCAGGCCCGGTGTCAGGAAACCGCCGAAGGCCGTCTCTACGAACCCACCGCGAACCTCGGCGCGCAACACGTTGATATCGCTGAAAAATGCCGCTGCATCCTTGTCAACCGGATAGGTGTAAACCTGATAGGGTGCCCCTTGCTGGACAATCGCCCCATCGCGCATCAAGGCGATCTCATCCGCCATGCGCATCGCCTCATCCGGCTCATGGGTGACGAGCAGAACAGCAGTGCCTTCTTCCTTCAACAGCGCCAGGGTTTCGTCCCGGATCCCGTCGCGTAACCGGTTGTCGAGGCCGGAAAACGGCTCGTCCATCAACATGATCCGGGGTTTCGGCGCCAGGGCGCGGGCCAGGGCCACGCGTTGTTGCTCCCCCCCCGACAGTTCATGGGGGAAGTTTTCGGCATAATGCGCCAATCCAACCCGCTCCAGCAATTCGGTTGCACGGGCTGTCTGGTGCTGCCGACGACCGGTCAGACCAAAGGCCACGTTTCGCAGAACGGTCAGATGGGGAAACAGGGCGAAGTCCTGGAACATCAGACCGATGGATCGCTGCTCTGGCGGGATATGGGTCTGGCTGTCTGACAGAACAGTGCCATCGACGTGAACAGCGCCCGCATCAGGGCGCTCGACCCCGGCCACCATGCGCAGGGTGGTGGACTTTCCGCAACCCGACGGCCCAAGAAGGCAGGTGATCTGACCAGCTCGCAACCTCAGGCTCACCTGATCTACGATAGCACGCCCTTCGATCAAGCGGGTTAAGCCGGTGATCTCCAAGCGGGCCGGGGCGGCGGCGGAAACAGAGGCGACGTGCTGCATTCTAATCCTAGCGAAAGACTAAGGTGATGTAGCAACCCTGCCCCAAGGCCACAAGGCAGACGGTGATGCGGTGCCGGGCCTCCATTGGAGGCCGGGGCCGCGGGAGGGCAGCCTTCAGGCTGCTTGAGCGCGGCCACCCTGCCCTCATCAGATCGTGGCGTTGGTCGCCCCGCCATCGACCAGGATGTTCTGCCCCACAATGAATGCCGCCTGACTAGAGCACAAAAAGGCGCAAACCGCACCAAATTCCTCTGCGGTCCCATAACGGCGCGCCGGGATCGTGGCTTCCCGCCGCGCGCGGGCCTCCGCCATGGAGATCCCCTGGGACTGAACCACACCCGTATCGAGCGAGACGGCCCGATCCGTGGCATGGATCCCCGGCAGGATGTTGTTGATCGTCACGCCATGGGGCGCCACTTGCCGTGATGTACCGGCCACATAGCCCGTCAATCCCGTGCGGGCGGCGTTTGACAGCCCCAAAGCGGGGATCGGCGCCTTCACGGATTGCGAGGTGATGTTTACCACACGGCCCCAACCACGCTCCATCATGGCGGGTAGAACCGCCTTCATCAGCGTGATCGGCGTCAGCATATTGGCATCCAATGCGGCGATGAAATCATCCCGCGTCCAATCGCTCCACATCCCCGGTGGCGGCCCACCGGCATTGGTCACAAGGATGTCTAGATCGCCCGCCGCTTCCAGCACCGCCGCTTGCCCATTCTCGGTGGTGACATCCGCCGCCACCTCTGTCACCTCAACGCCATGGGTGTCCCGGATGGCCGCGGCCGTTTGTGCCAATGTCTCAGGCGTGCGCCCGTTCAGGACGAGGGTCACCCCCGCCGCCGCCAACGCCTCCGCACATCCCCGGCCCAACCCTTTGCTCGACGCGCATACCAGGGCGCGCTTGCCCGACAATCCCAAATCCATGCTGATCTCCCGCTAAACCACCAGCTCGCCTTAGCAGCCCGCTACACTGACCGGTAGGGCATCGATCAGAAATCGCGGTTCTGATACGCTTCTAGGGCACGTTTACGCCCGTCTTCCGGGGATACGATCGGGGCCGGATAGGCATCTTCTGGTGACAGACCCCAGGATCGCGGGATCGCATCGAAATAAGACATCGCAGTCTCTGACGGGTTCGATTTCCCTTCCGCGATCCAGGCATCGACATAGGCGCGGGTCTTGTCGAATTTGTCCAATTGGGTCACCGGGTTGAATACCCGGAAATAGGGCGTGGCATCGGGCCCCGACCCCGCCGACCATTGCCATCCCATGGCATTGCTGGCGGGATCCCAATCGGTCAGACAGTCCTCGAACCAGCGCATTCCGATCTTCCAATCCACCATCAGATGCTTGGTCAGATAAGAGGCCACGATCATACGGCCCCGGTTGTGCATCTTGCCCGTGACATACATCTCTCGCATCGCCGCATCGACAAATGGGATACCGGTGCGACCCTGTTTCCAGGCGATCACATCAGCCGCATCCTCATCCGTCGACCAGGGAAAGGCCTGCCATTCCTCGCGCCAGTTATCCGACAGGATCCGCGGGGTATGAAAGGCGAGGTGATACGCGAATTCGCGCCAGACCAATTCCTTGAGGAAGGTCTCAGCTCCGGGCTTGCCATCCTGCAAGGCGCGATATCCGGCATGCCAACAGGTGCGCGGCCCGATTTCTCCCAGGCTCAGATTTTCAGAGAGCCGAGAGGTCCCATCCTCCGCTGGCACATCTCGGGTCGTGTCATAATCCGCCACTTTGCTGGCAATGAAGTTGTCCAGTCGCGCGAGCGCCGCCGCTTCACCGATCTGCCCATAGGCCCGCACGATTGCGGCACCTCTGTCCATCCCGGCGGCCAAGGCCCAATCCGACAGCGCATCCGATACGGGCCAGCCCTGCGGTGCCGTGACGTGCGAGGGGGGGGATTTCGGGTTCGCCACCTCGCGATCCTTCACCGATTTCCACATCGGTGTGTAAACCTTGAAAAAGCCGCCGGTCTTGGTTTCGACTGTCCAGGGCTCAAACAGTAAATGGCCGCCAAACCGTTTGGCTTCCAGTCCGGCATCGGACAAGGCAGATTTTACCGCATCATCGCGGACCTTTTCATCCGGTAAATATCCGTGACTCCAATAGACGGCCCCTGCTCCGGTTTCCGCGACCAGGGATTGCAGGACCTCCAGCGCATCCCCGCTGCGAAATATCAGGCGGCTGTCGACCTGGGCCAAACTGTCGGCAAATACAGCCAGCGCTTCGCCCAGCCGCCATTTCGGGGCGATGCCCAATCCGTCCACCAGATGGTCGCGAATGAAGACCGGGATCACCGGGCGACCCGATACGCAAGCAGCCGTCAGGGCCGGATGATCCCCAAGCCGCAGATCCCGCCGAAACCAAACGATGATCGGAGATGTTTCCCCCATAAATGCCCCCTATTCTTGATCGTGCCGGATTGGTCCGGCGCGTTACAAAACCTGATCTAGGGCCGTGATCAGGCGGTCAACCTCATCCGCGGTGGTGTAATGCACAAAGCTTAACCGCAGCACGCCATGGTCGGGATCGATCCCCATCGCCTGCAGCGGACGGCCTGCATAGAAATCACCGCCACCTGCCAGAATGCCCAGGGGTGACAGATCCCGGGCGACCTCCAGACCGGGCCGATCAAGGGCCAAGGCAACGGTCGGTGCCCGGTTCTGGGTCGTTCGCGGCCCAAGGATCCGGATATCGTTCCGCCCGCCTAAATAATGCATCAGCGGTTCAAGCAAGCTGACTTCGTGCTGGCGCATTAGATCATGGACCCACACACCCCGCGCTCCGGCATCCCGCCCGGCTTTCATGTGGTGATGGTAAAGTTTGTCGATGTAGTCGGCGATCCCGGCACAGGCTGCGACCTGCGCATGGTCCGGCCCGGCAGGCGTGAACCGATTGTAAAGAGTGCCACCGTTGAAGTGATGCCCCTGATTGGGCAACTGCGCCGCCAACATACGGCGCACCACCATGACGCCCTGATGCGGGCCGTAGGTCTTGTACGTAGAAAACAGGTAGATGTCGGCGTTCATGCGGCCCACATTCGGCAATCCATGGGGCGCGTAGGAGACACCGTCAACGCAGGCAAACGCCCCGGCGCGGTGGATGTGATACACCAGCCGGGCCGCATCATTGATCTCGCCCACCACGTTGGAGCAATGGGGAAAGCATACCAGCCTTACCCTGTCATCAGCCATCAGGGGAAAAAGATCATCGACGTTCAGGTGTCCGGTTTCCGGGTCGATCTGCCATTCCCGCACATCAATCCCGAATTCGGTCAGCCGCCTCCAGGGGCCCGAATTGGCTTCATGGTCCTGGTTGGTCACGACGATGGCATCGCCCACGGTCAGCATCCGCCCAAAGGCCTGGGCCAGGACGTAACTGTTCTGGGTGGTGGAGGGACCAAAGGCCACCTCATCAAAATTCACACCAAGGATGAGGGAGAGACGTCGCCGGGCTTCGTCCATCTCCCCCCCCGCAAGTTCAGAAATCGGATAGGCGCCGTAGGGCTGGACCTTACGTTCCCGGTAAAACCGGTTCAGCCGCCACGTTACATAGCGGCACGGGAACGATCCGCCGGCATTCTCAAAGAATGCCAGGTTGCGCAGGCCGGGTTCCTGAAAGGCCGGAAATTGCGCGCGTACGTAGTCCGTATCCAATTGCATGCATTTGACAGACTTCATGCCCCATCTTTAGGCAAGGCTCGCTTGCGACGCAGATTGTCGCGCCACCGACGCTGGGGTGCAGATTGCACCGCGACGCCACGTCAGAATGCCAGCGGGTGGCCGCCAAATGCCCTTTTGGGACGGGTGCGACAGGGGCCGGGCGACCAGCCCGCTTCGTTGGGCCGGCACCGGGTTCAAAACCAGGATCAGGCCGTGATATCGACCACGACCCGTCCCTTCACCTGACCCTTCAAGATATCAGACCCCAATTGCGGCAGATCCGCCAGCGTTGCGGGCTGTACCATCGCCTCCAGCTTATCCATCGGCAAGTCGGTTGCGATACGTTTCCAGGCTTCCACCCGGTTGACATAGGGCTGCATCACGCTGTCGATGCCCAAAAGGTTCACACCGCGCAGCAGAAAGGGGATGACCGTGGCCGGCAGAGCTGCGCCTCCAGCCAAGCCGACAGCAGCAACAGAGGCGCCGTATTTCATCTGACCAAGAACACGGGCCAACATGGCGCCACCCACGGCGTCGACACAACCGGCCCAGGTCTCCCCCTCCAGCGGTCGCTTTACGGTTTCGTTGATCTCCTCGCGGGCCACAATTTGCGTTGCACCGAGGTCTTTGAGGTAATCGACCGTTTCCGGTCTGCCGGTCACACCCGCAACCTCATATCCCAGATGGGCCAGGATCGCCGTCGCGACAGAGCCCACACCACCAGCGGCACCGGTCACCAGAACCGGCCCGTGATCCTTTTTCATTCCCTGTGCTTCCAGCGCCATGACGGCCAGCATTGCTGTAAATCCAGCTGTGCCCACGGCCATGGCTTGTCGCGTCGTCAGCCCATCGGGCAGTGGCACCAGCCAGTCCGCCTTGACCCGCGCTTTTTCGGCATAGCCGCCCCAATGGGCCTCGCCCACGCGCCAGCCGGTCAGCACCACCTTATCGCCGGGTTTGTAGCGGTCATCGCCAGACGCCTCGACCGTGCCCGCAAAATCGATGCCAGGAACATGGGGATAGTTGCGCACCAGACCGCCGCCTGGGCCGATGCACAGCCCGTCTTTGTAGTTCACGGTGGAATATTCCACGGCCACCGTCACCTCTGCCTCGGGCAACCGGTCCTCGGTGATATCCTGGACAGAGGCGCTGGTTTTGCCCTCATCATCCTTTTCCACGATCAGTGCGCGCATGCCTGTCTCTCCCCGTTGTATTTCCGATTGATCGAACTGGCCCGAGATGTCGGGCCTGTTCTTGTCACACACTCACCAGAGCTTAAATCCAAAATGTCTCATGCACAGTCGCAGTCCGTTCACCTTCGGGTGTCACCACCGTCAGGGTCGTGCCTTCGTCCCAGTGGCTCATACGGACCATGCCAATGGCAACATTGGTATCAAAGTCAGGCGACCAGGCGGCCGATGTGATGTGACCTACTTGCTTTGATGCGGCCATCAAGGGCCAGACGCGGTCGCAGCCCGGCACGGGATCTCCGGCGATACTGATCGGGCGGATCTGGCGGGAGGGTTCGTCGGTCGCCACCCGCAGCAGCGCGTCCCGACCGATGCACCCAATGGCGGTTTGCACGTCACAGAACCGGCCCAGCCCGCATTCATGGGGGGTGTTGGCGCGGGTCATATCATTGCCGTAGCTCAACAATCCGCCTTCGATCCGTTCAATCGCGTTAGGGCAGCCGGCGCGCACGTTCAGGTCCTCACCCGCCTCCATCAAGGTGTTCCAAAGCGGCATGCCCAGATGCCCGCCTTCCACGTAAATCTCGAACCCGCCTTGCTTGGAATAGCCAGATCGCGCGATGACAAGCTCCTGATCCTCGAACGGGAACAGGCCAAACCGGAAGAAACGAACATTGTGGATGCTTTCGCCAAAGACGCGCTCCATCAGCTCATCCGCCTTTGGGCCTTGGATGGCGAGCGGTGACACATCGGGCTCCTCCACGATCACCTCCATTCGCAGGCCGTTGGACAAACCCTTGACCCAGAACAGCAAATCACTGTCGGCGATAGAGATCCAATAGCGATCCTCCGACAACTTCACCGCCACCGGATCGTTGAGCATGCCGCCCGTCTCATCCACGATGGGTACATAATAGCAGCGCCCCGGCAGCATACCGCGCAGGTCGCGCGGGGTCAGCATCTGCATCAGGCGTCCGGCATCGGGGCCGCGCAGTTCCACCTGACGCTCGACCGAGACATCCCAAACCTGCACGTGGTTTTTCAGGTGATGGTAGTCGGCCTCGATACTCTCAAACACCGTGGGCAAGAGCATGTGATTGTAGATGGTGTAGGCCTTCACACCGGCCGCTTCGACACCTTCGGAAAACGGGGTCCGCCGCAACCGGCGGGAGGGAGAGATAAGCGCCATCAGAGGCCACCTTTTAAAGAGCGTTTACAATCCACCGGCGGACGGCCAGTCTGCGAATATGCGGTGACACCGCAGGTGCGACATCGATATTCTTGAAGGCCGGATCGTTTTCCGGCGGTGGACCATCGACACGCTTTGCGGCGAAGGAGGCGATCCAGCCTGGTTGAAACGGCAGCACCGGCACGGTGCCGCCCCCAGCTCCACCAAAGAAAGCCTGCAACGCCAATCAGGACGGCCATCAAAATGGGCATCGTGGGGGCCTACACCGTGTCGGGCATGAAGGGCAGATCAGTGTCTGCCGTCTTCACCCCTGCCGCGGTCAGCATCGCATGGACCTGGCCGCGGTGGTGGATTTGGTGGTTGAACATGGTCACAATGCACATGGTCATTGACTGGCTGATCGGCCCATCGACGACCGCTGAATGCCATGTCAGGTCACCGCGCAGATGGATTGGGCGCAAACCATCGGCCCAGACGCGGATCTGGCCATCGGTGCGCGATCGGTCGGCGGCCCATTGGGCGACGGTCTTGCAGTGTTTGGCGGTGTCCTGGGCGGTCGTGATTTTACCCGCAGGTGGCGGCATATCCGCCAACCGGCTGAGCCACATTTGGTCACCCCAAAGCAAGTGATTGAGCGTGCCAAAGATCGAGCCGAAAAACGCGCCACGATCCTTTGTGACATCGGCAGGCTTCATGGACTGCACAGCCTTTGCCACCCAACCGTTTTGCCAGGCATTGTAGCGCGCCATGGTCCGGGCATAGTCGACCGAGATCACTTCCCCGGCCCTTTCCAGTCAATCGGGCAGATCTCAGCTGATTTGCCCCCAAAATCCCAAACACGGCCATAGTCGCGCACGCGGCTTTTCAGACCGACAGCCGCGATGATATCGGGCCCCATCCAGTATTTGGAGTTGCTGATCATCACCGGGTGATCGTCGCTGGCGCCCTGGATCATCTCGATCTCGCCTTGGATCTTGCGTCCGATGGTGATGGAGCGGCGGCGCCCTTCGCGGGTGATCTGAACTGGCGCGCGTTCGGCGCCGATGATCTCTGATACCAGCATGGTGAACAGACCGGTCGTGCCACCCGCCGCGCCGGAAAAGATCTTGAGGATCCCGTTATAGGCTTTCTGGGTTGAACGCTCGTCAACGTAGGCCGCGACCTTCCAGTTGCCTTCGGCCATGCGGCCCGGGATCTCGACCATCAGACCGACATTCAGACCATCCAGGCTTTCGCCTTCGAAATGGCCCGTATCGATGGCAATGGCCATCCAGGCGATGCAGCGCCCTTCGGTCGGAGGATGCTTCCCCAGGGAGACCACGCAGGGACAAAAGAGATCGCAGGAGCAATTCAAAAACAGCTCGCCCTTGATGGCCCAATCCGTGGGTTTCATCTGGCGTCGCTTGGCGTCACTATCCATCTGCTGCACGATCTTGTCGCGCACCTGAAGACGGTCTGATTTGGTTACCGTGGTCGCCTCAGCCATTGTGCCCCCTCAACCTAAAATGCCGCTTGTCTTGGCGGTGAGCCCGATGGCCGCGACAATCAAAGCCACGCCAACGGGTTTCGTAATATAAGCCCCGACTTGCGGCAGTTTTTCAAGCACCATGATCACCGTCGCCAGCCCCATCCAAAGCAGGCTCATGACCCCGCCGACAAAGCCCAGGGCCATGAAGCCCCAACAGCAGCCGGCGCAATAGGCGCCAAGGCCCAATCCCATGCGCGTGCCGCCTGCAAAACCCGTGCGCCAATGGCCCAGGAAATAGTGCATCGGCGCATGGCATACGCCGTGGCACATTTCCTTGATCCAGGTGAATTGGTACAGGCCCACCACAAACAGCAAGGCCGCTGCGATGTAGCCGGACCGCGCGATCCCCATCCGGTCGATGAGCCCCCATTGCGCAAACAAAAGCTGGAGGATCGTGATGCCAGCGGCAAAGGTCAGCCACACAGCCGAATAACCCGCCAAAACACCCAACCATCCCGGGCGGGAGCCGTCGGCGCTGTGGATCAGGGTATCATACGTCGTCAATGTCGGCACCAGCGTCGGCAGCATCATGGCCGCCATCATCACCGTCCACATCAGGAATAGCGGCCAAAACCGTGCCATGTCCTGCATCATGTCCATGGGCATCATCGCATCGGGTCGCACGGCGCCGACCAGATCCAGCCCCATGCGCCGCGCCATGTCATACAGCCAAATCCAGCTGGCCAGAATCGCCGCGAAAAAGCCCAGCCAAAGGGCTGAGCGCAACGGTACTTGGCGTGCCGAATTCAGCATATTATCCTCCCCCCTTGCGCACTGTTGGAATTTTGTTCCTGCCCTGTCAATCGGTGTCTCAGTTTTTGCCCCATCCCACTGGCGGACTACCTTTGCATCAACGGAGAACCCCATGATCGACATACTGAATATCGTTGCCGCCGTAATCACAATCGGGTTGGGCTGCTTTGGCTGGCTCGCCCCGCGCTACACCGCCAGCGCGTTGGATCTGCAGACCGGCGCCACAACGATGGGACTGTCCGAATTACGCGCCTCGGTCGGATGCCTGTTCGTGGCACTTGGCGCAGGCGCGATCGTGCTTGGCACGCCCATGGCCTATTTCATGATGGGAGTGGCCTATGCTGGCGCAACTGTCGGGCGTGGATCATCTGCCCTGTTGGATGACCCACCCAAAATGAAAGTGTGGACCTATTTTGCGATTGAAGCCGCCCTGGCAGGTTGGTTGATCCTTGCAAATTGGGGCGCAGTATCGGCGATCTAATTCAATCTGTTGAACCAGAAACGTCCGAAGAGAAATACCGCCAATCCGATAGTTGGTCTTGAATTTTGTAGCCTCAATACGTAGTTAGATAATGTCTTTCGGGACTATGGCGATAAACGCGCCCGTAATAAGCGGATCGGACCCGGGGGCGGTACCCGGCGGCTCCACCAAACATCCTTCATTAGCAGGATCTTGGGGCCGAAATAGGATCGACGGACGTCTAAAGGGGTTAGCTTTTGCTCGGCAGGACGCCACCGTTACCGGCTCAAGCTTTATAGTTGCTAATGACAACAAAGCTCCGGTTGCGCTCGCTGCCTAAGCAGTGCGCAAGACCAAATCTTAAGTCCTAGCCTCTAGCAAGGTTAGGCGGGGTTCGCAGGCACCTGGCAACAGAAGCCTGCATTTTTAATATTTGTGTGTTGAACTCAGACACACCCGAATTGTGGATACCGATTTGGGCAACTGAGCACTTGTTGAAATATGCACCCGTTGGACGTTGTGGGTGACCCGCGTATGCTGCGGCGCGCCCAATGCCACCGCTCCCGCATGATTGACACGAACCGCGAAAATCATCAAATGTCCCCCCCCGGGGTCTGTGCGAACACCCCCTTAGGCGGTCGCCCAAGTTTCGCATCCCTACGCTATGGAGGGATGCAATGATTGGGACCCTATCACCCGAAAATCTGTTTGCCGGGATCGCTCGTGACGCGCCTCCTGTTGTTTTAGATGTGTGCATCGATGCGGATTTCACCAATGATCCCCGCCTTATACCGACGGCCCGACGTTTGGCCCATGACCGCGTCGCAGACGCCGATCTGCCACGAGACCGACCGATCGCTGTTGTCTGCCAAAAAGGCAAAAAGCTAAGCATGGGTGCTGCCGCCTTACTTTGCGATGCTGGCTATCAAGCCGCGGTTCTGGAGGGAGGCAACGAGGGTTGGGATCGTGCGGGCCTGCCGCGGATCCCCGTGGCGGTCTGCCCAGCCAATCGCCGGTGGGCCACGGCACATGGCGACGCCCGTGACACGACGTTATGCGCGTGGATGATCCGGCGCTTTTTTGATATCGAAGCCCACCTGATGATCGTTTCGCCGGTGGACTTGCCAAATGTCGCATCCCTGTTCCAAGCCGCGCCGTTTGGCCCGACCGAAGGTGGTTTTGCTGCCCTGCGCACCAAGTTGATGTTGGATCAGCCGCTATTTGATCGCTTTGCGACCGCTATCCGGGCCACGCCGTGGATCTTTGGCACCGCGGCCGATCCCACGGAACTGGATACTGCAACCCTGGCTGCCACATTTCCGTTGCTTGATCGCGCATATACTTGGGCGGTTGACCAGACAGAGGGCGCAGCGGCATGACAGGGCAGACATCCACCCAACAGCCAGACCTGACCGATGTTACCCGCGTTTTCGGGCGGATCGGGCTGCTATCCTTTGGCGGGCCAGCCGCTCAAATGGCCTTGATGCACCGGGAACTGGTCGAGGAGCGTCCTTGGCTGACCGAGCGACAATATCTGGGCGCGCTCAGCTTTTGCATGCTTTTGCCGGGGCCAGAGGCAATGCAGCTGGCGACCTATGCGGGTTGGCGTCTGCGCGGAATGACGGGCGGTTTGATCGCCGGCGGCCTGTTCGTGTTGCCGGGTTCCGTAGTGATGCTGGCCCTTGCCCTGATTTACGGCAGTTATGGCAACCTCCCTTTGGTTCAGGCGCTTTTTCTGGGGGTCAAGGCTGCGATCCTGATCGTGGTCTTCCAAGCGCTGGCAAAGGTGGCTGGGCGGGCCTTGGGGTCTGGCACCGCATGGATCGTGGCGATCCTAGCCTTTCTGGCGCTGTTTGCCTTTGGCCTACCCTTTCCGCTGGTTATTGTCGCCGCCGCCGCCTGGGGTGTCTCTACGGCGCGCGGGACTACAACGGATGTGATTGCACCGCCTGCGATATCTGCTGCGCAAACGGCCCGAACTGTCGCACTCGGTGCCGCAATCTGGGCGCTCCCCCTGATCCTGACTTTCGCGTTCGACGCGCGTCTTTTGACGGAGATCGGGTTGTTCTTTTCAAAACTCGCCGTGGTCACCTTTGGCGGGGCCTATGCAGTGCTGACCTACATGACCCAGCAGGTCGTGCAGGATTACGGTTGGCTCACCACCGCGCAGATGATGGACGGGCTGGGCCTTGCCGAAACGACACCCGGCCCACTCATTCTTGTCACACAATTCGTGGGTACGCTGGCCGCCTTTTCAGAGGGAGGGTGGGTTTTTGCCTTGGCCGGTGCAACGATCACGCTTTGGGTCACGTTCGTGCCATGCTTCATCTGGATCTTTGCCGGCGCCCCATACATAGAATGGATCACCCACCAGCCCCGCCTGAAAGGCGCGCTTGACGGGATCACGGCCGCCGTGGTGGGCGTGATTGCCAATCTGTCACTCTGGTTTGCGGCCCATGTGTTTTTTGCCGATGTGGGGCGGTGGCAAGCGGGACCAGTCGATGTCATTTTCCCTAACATTGCCACGCTGGACCTCACCGCCGCAGTCTTGGGTGTTGTGGCCTGGTTTCTGCTGGTGAGGCTGAGAGTATCGCTCCCCGTCGTCCTTGCGGCGCTTTCCATCGGCGGAGCCGCGCTGTTGTGGATCCTGGGCAGCATAACGGGCACATTTTTTTAACGGAGGCGGGGCTATCATTGCCCCGCCAAAAGCGCGTATGGTCAACACACTTTAAAGAGGTTTGGACCTTTTCCAATGGCGGATACCATCAAATACGGCCAGTTGATGCACCATGCGATGCGGGGGCTTATCCAGAATGTGCTGTCCATCGTGGCGCAGGATGGTCTGCCCGGCGCGCACCATTTCTTTGTGACGTTTCAGACGACGCATCCGGATGTGCGATTGGCGGATTGGTTGCGCGACCGCTATCCCGATGAAATGACCGTTGTGATCCAGCATTGGTTTCAGGACCTGATGGTGCAGGATGAAGGCTTTGCCATTACCTTGAATTTCGGAGACAACCCAGAGCCTTTGTATATCCCCTATGACGCGATCCAAACCTTCGTGGACCCGTCCGTGGAATTTGGTCTGCGGTTCGAAAGCCAGGATGACGGCGAGACCCCGGTCGAAACCGACGAAGCGCCCATGGTCGAAGCCGAGGCCCCCGAAAAGGAAAGCGAGGCCGAGGTAGTGAGCCTCGACAGCTTCCGCAAATAAACCTGCAGTTGCCCCCATGGGGGCGTATCGTTACATGGCTCTCGACCCAGTTCCGGAGGAAGCCATGTCTCAGACCCGCACAGAAACCGATAGCTTCGGCCCGTTGGAGGTTCCGTCCGACAAGTACTGGGGTGCACAAACCCAGCGCTCAATCCAGAACTTCCCCATCGGGTGGGAGAAACAACCGGTCGCAATCGTTCGGGCGCTGGGTGTCATCAAACAAGCCTGCGCCAAGGCCAATACAGCGTCGGGGAAGCTGCCCGCCAATATCGGTGATGCCATTCAAGCGGCTGCCGCCGAGGTTGTCGCGGGGAAGCTTGATGACAATTTCCCTCTGGTCGTTTGGCAGACCGGGTCTGGCACACAATCCAACATGAATGCCAACGAGGTCATCGCGAACCGCGCGATTGAGGCTTTGGGCGGCCAGGTCGGTTCGAAATCACCGGTTCACCCGAACGATCATTGCAATATGGGGCAATCCTCGAACGATACGTTCCCGACGGCGATGCATATTGCCGTCGCCACGACCGCCCATGACGTGACCTTGCCCGGGCTTGCGAAGCTCCACGCCGCACTGGAGGCGAAGGTTCTGGAATTCGACGGTATCATCAAAATCGGGCGGACCCATACCCAGGACGCGACGCCCCTGACGTTAAGCCAGGAATTTTCTGGCTACACCCATCAAGTTGCCATGGGCATTGCCCGGGTGCGCCAAGCGCTAGGGCGGATCTATGAGCTGGCCCAGGGTGGCACCGCCGTGGGCACAGGTCTGAACACCTCCCCTGGCTGGGCCGATGACGTTGCTGCCAATATGGCAGAGATCACTGGCCTGCCCTTCGTCACCGCACCCAACAAATTCGAGGCGCTGGCGGCCCATGATGCCATGGTCGAGATGTCGGGTGCGTTGAAAACCGTGGCTGCGAGCCTGTTCAAGATTGCCAATGATGTCCGGTTGCTTGGCTCCGGGCCGCGTTGTGGCCTGGGTGAGCTGGTCTTGCCCGAAAATGAACCAGGCAGCTCCATCATGCCCGGCAAGGTCAATCCAACGCAATGCGAGGCGCTTACCCAGGTCTGCGCCCATGTGATGGGCAATGATGCTGCTGTTGGTTTTGCCGGTAGCCAGGGCCATTTCGAACTGAACGTCTACAAACCCATGATGGCCTATAACGTGCTGCAATCCATGCAATTACTGGGCGATGCGGCAGTGGCCTTTACGGATAACTGCGTTGTTGGTCTGAAGGCCGACGCAACCCGGATTGACAAACTGATGCGGGAAAGCCTGATGCTTGTGACGGCGTTGGCCCCGACCATCGGCTATGACAACGCCACCACGGTCGCCAAAACCGCGCATAAAAATGGCACGACACTCAAGCAAGAGGCCATTGCACTGGGCTTTGTCGACGAAGCGACGTTCGACGAGGTTGTTCGGCCCGAACACATGGTCGGGCCGAAATGAGCAAACCCATCAATCTGAACCGCGCCCGAAAAGCCAGGGCGCGGCAGGAAAAACGCCAGAAAGCGGACGAAAACGCCGTTATTCACGGCAGAACAAAAGCTCAGAAAGCAACCGACGATGCGGCACGCGAATCATTGCAAAAGCATCTTGATCAACAAAATCTGAGACCCGACAACTAGTTTTCCGAAACAATTCACCTATTTTTATGTCGATATCCTAACAAAACGTTACCCCAAACACTCCTGATCATCGCCGCACTAAGGACAGATTTGTTGTTAGTATGCATACGGGAAGAAGTGCACGGGTAAGAAAAATGCAATTAAAAGCTGAAAAAACGCAACTTGGCGTTCTAAGCGATTCTATGCTGATGAGGCAGTCAGGCGGACCATCATGGAAATGAGCCGTCCTCGCAAACACTCCCTCACCTTGGCTGGGCATCGTACATCGGTCTCGCTGGAGGATCCCTTCTGGCGCGCCTTTCAAGACATTGCCTCCGAAGAAGGTTTGGCGCTGAATGCGCTGGCCGCCCGGATCGACCGGGAACGGGGTACCAATACCGGACTGGCATCCGCCATCCGTCTTTATGTGCTGGCCCATTTCCAGCGGAAGTGCATGCCGCAGCAGGCGTAGAATACCTGCGCAGGTCTCATCCCGGCAGAAGGCAGGGATTATGGGACCTGCGCCGCGCATGTCACTTGAGATGCCCCACGATCTTTGGATCGGTCGGGGCATTTTCCTGTTGCAAAATCGATACTATAATCGGGGGTAAGGCATGAGACGACGACAGCCTCCGCTTACGTGATCCTGCCCCAATGCAGACATATCAGCCGATAGCGGCCATCCAGGGAAAGACCTCAAGCAGCCAAAAGGCGAACTGCGAAAACCCACCGGTGATCATCAAAAGGCCGACCGTCCACAAGAGCAGGCCCATAACGCGCTCGATCCGGTCCATGTTTCGCTTCATCCACGCCATGAAACCGGTCAGGCGGGGAAAGAATATCGCCACCAACAGAAACGGGATACCCAATCCGGCGGCGTAGATCGCCAATAGGGTCGTGCCCTTTGCGACATTGGCCTCCGATGCGGCAAGGCTGAGGATAGCACCCAGCTGGGGTCCGATACACGGGGTCCAGCCAAAGGCAAAGGCCAGGCCCAGAACGTAGGCCCCAAGGGCAGATCCCCCGCGGTCGCCCGCATCCAGGCGGGCCTCACGTTCCAGGAAAGGGATCCGGTAGATCCCGACAAAATGACCACCAAACCCCATCACCAGGATGCCAGCAAACAGGTTGAAATACCCCTGATTCTGCAAAAAAAACTGACCAAAGATCGATGCGGTGAAGCCCAAAAACAGAAAGACGGTCGATAGACCCATCACGAAAAACAGCGCCGTGATGATCACCTTGCGCCGGTCGGCCTGACTGTCCTGCATGTCTGACATGCTGACGCCACCCATATAGGCAAGGTAAGGCGGCACGATAGGCAGTACGCAGGGGCTTAAAAAACTGATGATCCCCGCCATCAGAGCAACCGCCATGGCAGGCAATAAGCCTGCATCGATAATGTCGAATCCGAACATGTCCGCTCCTAGCCCCGAGCTTCTGATAACCAATGATCCGGCCAAGGTCACTCTAACAGCTGTCACATTGACGTGCTGTTTATGTCACCTAGGAAATCGAGACACGGCCAGTTAAATATCGACGCTATGACATACCATGCCGAACTTGATGCTTTGGGGCTGCTTTGTCCCCTGCCCGTTTTGAAGGCGCGCAAGCGCATGTCAGCGCTGGAGGCGGGGCAAGTGCTTCGCATGGCGACCGATGATCCTGCGGCGCTGATTGATGTGCCCCACTACTGTGCCGAGGCTGGCCATGATTTGCTCGATCAACAGGAGGCGGACGGTATCGCCACCTTCCTGATCCGCAAATCCGCCTGAAAGCCCACAGCGCCGATCCACCCTCAAAAAGAAAAAGCCGCGGATGATATAATCCACGGCTTTCTGTTGGGTGTATGATCAGATTAACGGCCGAGTGACCACCAGCCCTTTCGCTTTGGCTTGGCCGGTTTCTCCGGCTCGGGCACTACCGCAACCTCGACCGGAGCGGAAGCCAGGGCCGGTTCACTGACAACCGCTTCGGCCATGGGTTCTGGCTGTTTGACGTCTGCCACCTCCGCAACGACCTCAGGTGCAGGCTGCTCAGCTTCCACTTCGGGGGCCTCAACACTGGTGGGCGTGGCCTTGGTTGGTGCTGGCTCTGCCGGTGTACTTTCCGTGGCCTCAGCTTCCGTCTTGCGCTTGCGGGTCCGGGTGCGCTTTTTCGGCGCCGGAGCCTCCTCACCAGCGGTGGCTTCCCCTTCGACGACCTCCGGTTTGTCTTCGGTCTTTTTGGCACGGGTGCGGCGGCGCGGTTTCTTGGCTGGCTTCTCCGCATCCTCGGCGCTGGTTTCCGCGTCCGCGACTGGCTCCGGAGCAGCCTCGGTTGGGCCACCCGCATCCGCCGGAGCGTCTTCGGCCTCGGCAGCAGGCTTGTTGGCATCGCCGTCGGCAGCGTCCTGCGTGTCATCGTTGGCCTGTGTCTCTGCATCCGCGCCATTGCCGGAACCACCCCGGCGACGGCGACGGCGACGACGGCGCTTTTTGGGCTGGTCCCCTTCGTCGGCAGCCTCGGTAGCCGCCTCGGGAGCGGCCTGGTCTTCAACTTCCTCCTCAACATCCGGCATGTCAGACGTATCGATAGAGATCACCGGCGCTGTGGCAACGACGACGCGGGTCGCGGTCTTGAACTTCTCGATGCTGAAATCCGGGCTGATCAAATGCGGATCCGCTTCGATCCGAACGGATAACCCGTAGCGCGCTTCGATCTGGGCCACGTGATCACGCTTTTGGTTCATCAGGAAATTACAGATGCCCACGGGCGCCTTCACAAGAGCTTCACGCGTTTTCTGACGCGTTCCCTCCTCTTCCAGTTGCCGCAGGATCGTCAGGCCAAGGCTGTCATCGGACCGAAGCAGACCGGTGCCATGGCAATGCGGACAGGGTTGGGTTGTCGATTCCAACATACCCGGACGCAAACGCTGGCGGCTCATCTCCATCAGGCCAAAGCCCGAGATGCGGCCCACTTGGATCCGTGCACGGTCGGTCTTGAGCTTATCCTTGAACAGCTTTTCGACCTTGGCGTTGTTCCGGCGATCCTCCATATCGATGAAGTCGATCACAATCAGACCGGCGAGGTCGCGCAGGCGCAATTGGCGGGCCACTTCCTCGGCCGCTTCCATATTGGTCTTGGTCGCCGTTTCCTCAATCGAACCTTCCTTGGTGGCTCGGCCGGAGTTGACATCAATCGCCACCAACGCCTCGGTCACGCCGATGACGATATAGCCGCCCGATTTCAACTGAACGGTCGGGTTGAACATTCCGCTGAGGTAGCTTTCAACCTGGTGCCGCGCAAAAAGCGGCATCGGATCCTGGTACTGCTTCACGTTCTTGGCGTGGGACGGCATGATCATTTTCATGAAGTCTTTGGCCGTCCGGTAGCCTTTGTCGCCTTCGACCAGAACCTCATCGATATCGCGATTGTACAAATCGCGGATCGACCGTTTGATCAAGTCGCCTTCCTCGTAGATCGGCGCAGGCGCCATCGATTTCAGCGTCAGTTCGCGAATCTGCTCCCAGAGGCGCTGCAGATATTCGTAATCGCGCTTGATCTCTGTCTTGGTCCGCTTGGCACCAGCGGTGCGCACGATCAGGCCTGCGCCTTCCGGCACGTCGATCTCGCCTGCGATGTCCTTCAGCTTTTTGCGATCGGCGGCGTTGGTGATCTTGCGGCTGATGCCCCCGCCACGCGCCGTGTTCGGCATCAAAACGCAGTAGCGGCCAGCCAAGCTCAGATATGTGGTGAGGGCCGCACCTTTATTGCCGCGCTCTTCCTTGACGACCTGAACCAGCAGGATCTGACGGACCTTGATAACTTCCTGGATCTTGTAGCGACGCACGCGGGGTTTGCGGCGGGGGCGGATCTCTTCGGTGACATCCTCATCGGCCACGGATTCGATGCTCTCGTCCCGTTCGCTGGCATCCAGAACCTGGGCGTCTGCGTCGTCATCCTCGCCTGGGGGCGTGTCGGTGGATGCGGGTCCTTCAGCGACGACGAGATCAGCGTCGGCCGTAGCGGTATCGCTTTCAGCGACCGCATCCGTCCCTTCCTCAGGTGCAGGTTCCTGGATCTCTGCCTCTGTTTCCGGCGCTGCCTCAGTCTCTGCTGCGGCGGCCTCGGGTTTGGTTTCGTCATCAGCGGCGGCTGGCGCACCGTCTTCAGCAACCTCGATCGGCGCTACCGGGTCGTCATTGTCAGTGTCATCGTCAAGATCGACCACATCCATTCCACTGATCCCACCGGACTCAGATGAGGCGACATCGCGGGTTTCGACCGCATCCTTGTCAGCGCTCTTGGCGGCCTTGGTGGACCTGCGCTTGCGGGCCGGTTTCTTTTCAGGCTCGTCCTCTTCAGCCTCTTTGGCGTAAGCACGTTCTTCGGCCAGCAAGGCTTCTCGGTCGGCGACGGGAATCTGGTAGTAATCCGGGTGGATTTCCGAGAAAGCGAGAAAACCATGGCGATTGCCGCCATAGTCCACAAAGGCCGCCTGCAGGGACGGTTCGACACGGGTTACTTTGGCGAGGTATATATTACCGGCAAGCTGGCGCCGATTTACAGTTTCAAAGTCGAACTCATCAACCTTGTTTCCGTCAACCACAACCACGCGCGTCTCCTCGGCGTGGGTGGCATCGATAAGCATTTTCTTAGGCATGTGATCCAATCACATCTCAAAGCACCGGCCCCGGGCGGGGCCAGCACGCGTGTGAGATGTTTTGTAAAGGCGAAACGCGCGGCAGAGCATCGGCCGATTGGCCTGTCTATGTGTCTGTTCATCGACGGCGCGCGTTGCATCGCGGTTCTTCTCCGATGCGCTGTCGCAAGGCAACTAGCGCATCCATTCAAATCCCAAACATGTTTTCGTCTGGGCGTTACGTCAGGCCCAGGGGGCCAAATCGGTCCGATCACGAGGCAGAGCCACATGCCCTTATCCCCGGTGATCAGAGAAACTAACCGGGCCCACCAACCGTATTGGCCGCCCGTCTGACAACATTAAGGTGGATAAGGACGGGATTACAATGGGCAATTCTGCAACGGTACCACCCAACCTCCCGGTCGCGGCCAAACAGCTGCTGTTCCGTCCCGCCATGTCGGACGATTACATCACAGAGTTCCCGGCAATTTCTGACGGAGGCCGTTCAATACCGTTCATCGAAGAACAAGATGATCTTTCCCGTCAGAGCCAGATTCACGTCCCACGTCCAGATTTTTGGTCGCAGCAATCTACCGCTGCAGAACGGGACGACCTTCCGCGATGACAGGCCGGATACCCACCGCAACGATAATAGCGGCCAAAGCGGCATCCAGTGCCCGGCTGAAGCGAAGGACCACAAAGGCACCCAGTAGATGACCGAAATCAAACCAAAAAGCACAAGTGTTCGGGTACAGCCGGTTAGCCAAACGGCTTAGAACGGTATCCTCTCTATCAACAGAACCGTCGACCGAAGACCACTTTATCCAAGGTAATCAGAGCGTTGCAGGCCGTACTTCGCCATTTTTTCGTTCAACGTACGGCGCGGCAGGCACAGCTCTTCCATGACATTGACGATACTACCGCGATGGCGCCGCATGGTATTGTCGATCAGCATGCGCTCAAATGCTTCGACATATTCCTTTAGTGGTTTGCCATCTGTCGTCATGACAGGTTGGCTCTCATCCTCTTCGGTCATCAGAAGCGAGGCAATCGTGCCCGAGCCACGCCGATTTTGCAGCACGGCGCGTTCGGCCACATTGATCAACTGGCGGACATTGCCCGGCCAAGGGGCCTGCAGCAACTGTGCAGCCTCCTGCGCACTGACCTCCGGAGCGTCACAGCCATATTCATCGGCAAACTGCTCGCTCAGGCGGGTGAAGAGCATCAGGATGTCTTCCCCCCGCTGCCGCAGCGGTGGAAGCGTGATCTTCATCGCGGCCAGACGGTAGAACAGGTCGGGCCGCAACGCGTCTTCACAGGTCTTGCCTTGCTCCTGCAGGTTACAGATGGCGACAATACGGGTTTCGGCAGGTGTGCCCTGATCGTTGATAAAGGTCAGCAGCCGGGCCTGCAACGCCGCACTCAGCGCCTCGATATCCTCAAGGCAAAGGGTGCCGCCGCGCGCCTCTTCGACCAACGGCAGTACGCTGGCTTCGGGATCACCCTCAAAGAGCTTGGTCGTCAGTTCCTCCTCCGTATGGGCCGCGCAAGACAGGATCACGAATTTTCGTGCAGCCCGTGGGCCCACCGCGTGCAGGGCATGGGCGGCCAGTGTTTTACCCGTGCCGGTTTCGCCGTCGATCAGGACGTGACCATCGGCCTGCCCCAGATCCAGTATGTCTTCACGCAGACGATCCATGACTGGGCTGGCGCCAATCAGCTTTTTCATCAAACCGGTGCCATCGGACAGCTCTTTGCGCAAAGCGCGGTTGTCCATGGCAAGGCGGCGGCGCTGGGTGGCGCGTTTGGCCAGTTCGGTCATCCGGTCCGGGTTGAACGGCTTTTCCAGAAAGTCGAACGCCCCCACGCGCATCGCTTCAACCGCCATGGGCACGTCGCCGTGACCGGTGATCATGATCACCGGCAGGCTGCTATCCTGCGCCATCAGGCGCTTCAGAAAAGACATGCCATCCATGCCGGGCATTCGAATATCAGTAACCACAATGCCAGGGTAATCCGCGTTGATCGACTTCAGCGCATCTTCGGCCCCGGGGAACACCTCGGTATCGAACCCGCTGAGCGCCAGCCACTGGCTGATCGACTGCCGCATATCCTGTTCGTCATCGACAATCGCAATTTTCATCGCTTTCGCCATCGGGCTCACCTCACGTTCTTATTCCGCCGCTTGCATCTCGTTTTGCAAGATCGGCAATTTGACTTCAAATACTGCGCCGCCATCCCGGCCATTGCGGGCTGTCAGGCTTCCGCCGAAATCGTTTATGATCCCAGATGAGATAGCAAGACCCAGCCCAACCCCGTCTCCAGGCGCCTTTGTGGTATAAAATGGCTCAAACAGCGTTTCGAGATTTTCAATCCCTGTGCCATTGTCGCGCACGGTTATTGTTGCGGTCTCGCCCGTGGTCAGCATCAGATCAATGCGAGGGGTGGCATTGTTGCCCGTCGCATCAAAGGCGTTGCGGAAGAGGTTGATCAACACCTGCTCCAGGCGCAGCCGGTCAGCTTTCACCATGACCGGGTGGGGTGGCAGGTTACGCACGATCTCCACCTGTCGCCGTTTCAGTTGCGGCTCCATCATCGACAGGGCAGAGGACATGGCATCCCTTACATCCAAGGGTTCCATGGCCTGATCACCCTTCCGGGCATAGGATTTTAGCTGCCGTGTGATCGCCCCCATCCGGCGGATCAAATCATCAATCCGGTGAAAGCTCGATAATGCCTCATCCGGACGCTGCCGCTGTAGCAGCAATCGGGCACCGGCAAGGTAGGTTTTCATCGCCGCAAGGGGCTGGTTCAATTCATGGCTGACAGCCGCCGACATCTCCCCCAACGCGGCCAATTTCGAGCTTTGGGCCAGGGTCTGTTCGGCGACTTCCAGGTTCTTTTCAGCGCGTTTCCGCTCAGCAACTTCGCGCTGTAGGGCCTGATTGAGTTGGCGAAGCTCTGCTGACTCGCGCTGAAAGCGCTTTGATCGCGTCCGCTCGCGGCGCCCGATCATGTAGAACGCCACCGCCAGAAACAGCGCCAAACCCATGATTTCGAGCGCCAGAACACCGTTCACGCGTTCCCGCACGGATTGATAATTGGTGAAGGTGGTAATTCGCCACCCCTGAAACGGGATGCGAGTCTCTGATCGCATCACCGCCTCGCCCAGCAGATAGGCATCGGGCGGCAACGCAAACGAGAATTCCGCAGTGGCATTCCAGGCCCGCTTGATGGCACTGGGCGGCGACTGGCGCGCGAGCGCCTGTTCCACCGTTTCGCCACGCCAGCGCGGCTCGGTCGCCAGGATCACCTTGCCGGTGCTGTCCGTGACCATAACCGCATCAGAGATCCCCGCCCAACTGCGTTCGAACTTGGCCAGGTCAACAAACACAACGATCACACCGATCTGCTGCCGATCCGAGACCAGCTTGCGGGCATACGTGAATTCAATCGCACCGTTTTCCCGTTCAATCGTGCTGAAAACAGTGTCCTTTGCACGGATCGCATCAATGAAATACCGCTCTGACCGGTGCCGACTGCCCAATTGGTTCCGGTCTGTCGCGGCAACGGCCCGGCCATCTTCGTCCAGCAACAGGAAACCCGCTGCGCCGATCTCGTCCAGGTAACTGATCAGCCGCTGGGAGCTTGTGGAAAAATCGGCCGAATTCAGCGCGCCAACCAGGTTTGGATCCTGGCTCAGCAGCAAGGGCACAACGGAATTTCGCTGCAATTCGCTGACGATGTTGCCAGTATAAAGCGCCATGCGTAATTCGGCACGGTTGCGGGTATTTTCCGTAAACCGCTCGGTCAGCAACGTGTTGGTGACGTAAAGCAGTGCGGCGGCCAGAGTCAGGAATGCGCCGAGTGCCAGCCGCACGCGACGCGACTTGCGCCGTTGCACGGGTGTCAGCTTGTCACGTTTCTGCGGCGCATCGGACATAGGCGAAAGTCTACGTGAAAGGTTAGGAAAGCCCAAGCCCCGCGTTACGCGGTGTTCATCACCTCGATCAAGCCAGCAAAGAGCGGCGCACCATCAGTGTCCCCCAAGGCCGGATCAATGGCGCGTTCGGGATGGGGCATCATGCCCAGAATGCGGCCATTGGCAGAGGTGATGCCCGCAATATCGCGGGCCGCTCCATTTGGCGTATCAACATAGCGGAACGCGACCCGCCCTTCGGCGTCCAACTGGTCCAGCTCGTCATCCGATGCCTGATAATTGCCATCATGGTGCGCCACGGGCACCGTGATGCGATTTACCCTGTAGCCATCGGTAAAGATGGATCTCCCGGTGATGCGCAGGTCCACCGGCTTTGCGACAAAGGTCAGCCCGGCATTGCGCATCAGGATGCCCGGCAACAGGCCCGTTTCCGTCAGGATCTGAAATCCGTTGCACACGCCCAAAACGAAACCGCCACCATCGGCGAAGCGCACGACATCTCGGCAAATCGGGGACTGCGCAGCGATAGCACCGCATCGCAGGTAATCCCCAAAAGAAAACCCGCCGGGCAACCCGACGATATCGGTGTGTTCCGGCAACGTGGTGTCTTTGTGCCAGACCCGGGTCACATCAAACCCGGCATTGGCAAAGGCGATAGCCAGATCGCGATCACAATTCGATCCGGGAAAGGTGATGACGGCGGCGCGCATCAGGTCAGCTCGATCCGGTAGCTTTCGATCACGGTATTGGCCAACAGCTTTTCGCACATTTCGGTGACGGTCGCCTCAGATGTGCCCTCGGCCAGGTCCAGTTCGATCACTTTGCCCTGGCGTACACCGTTGACGCCGTCAAACCCCATACCGCCAAGGGCAGATTTCACAGCCTCACCCTGCGGATCCAGAACGCCGTTCTTCAACGTCACATGCACGATTGCCTTCATTGGCCTGTCTCCCGCTTGGTTTGGACGGTGCATTCCCACCCGTCATAATGCCAGCCCTGCCCCAGAAACACACCTGCCAGCTCCTCGGTATGACGATCGAAATCGTCCGAGGCGACCTCACGCGTTTCGCGCAAAATGGCGCCGGGGCGTAGAACTTCATCCTCGATGAATTCCATGTTCAGATACGCCAGCGCTAGCATCAAATCATCTCGGCCGGCCCCGGATCCGTCGGGTGCGGGATAGGCAAAATGCACAACCTCGCGCGGACCGGCACCGCTGTCGCCATAATCTCCCAACGCCGCGCGGATCTTGTCGTTCTTCAGAGCGCGATCGGACCGCCCATCGACCTTTGATTTGCGAAACCAGCCGAACATGGCACCTAGTTGATGAGGGTCGGTTTGGTGATCGGTGCGGCATTCATGGGCAACACTCCCAAACGGCGCGCCACCTCGGTATAGGCATCTGCCAGGTTGCCCAGATCGCGCCGAAACACGTCCTTATCCAACCGCTCACCGGTTTTTATGTCCCACAACCGGCAACTGTCCGGGCTGATCTCGTCGGCCACGATCAGGCGTTGGAAATCATTGTCCCAGATCCGCCCGATCTCGATCTTGAAATCGATCAGCCGGATGCCGACACCCATCATCACACCAGATATGAAATCGTTCACCCGCAGGGCCAGCGCCACCATGTCATCCATATCTTGCTGGCTGGCCCACCCAAAGGCGATCACATGTTCCTCAGTCACCAGCGGATCGCCCAGATCATCGTCCTTATAATAGAATTCGACGATGGGCCGAGGCAGTGGGGTACCCTCGTCGATCCCGAGCCGTTTTGAGATGCTACCCGCCGCAAAATTACGCACGACAACTTCCAGCGGAATAATCTCCACCGACCGGATCAGCTGTTCGCGCATATTGATACGGCGAATGAAATGGGTGGGCACCCCAATGGCATTCAGACCAGTCATGAAAAATTCGCTCAGGCGGTTGTTCAAAACGCCTTTGCCATCGATCACGTCGCGCTTTTCCGCATTGAATGCGGTCGCGTCATCTTTGAAATACTGGACCAGCGTCCCGGGCTCGGGGCCTTCATACAGAATTTTGGCCTTGCCTTCGTAGACCTTCTTACGCCGTGCCATGGGATCCTTTCCGTGCCGGGCAGCCGATGCCGCCGACCACCCCTTCGGCCTGCGCTATAAGGGAACGCGCGAGGGCAAGCAACCATCGCAGCGGCGGCGCGCGACCCGCTGGGCACTTGACGGCGCAGGATAGAGGCGGCACGGCTGTCCAGAGGAGTAAAGGGCCCCCCACGCTAATGATTGACGATTTTGCCGTTCTTGATTTCGCTTTGCTCGCGCTCCACCCGGCCCGGGTTGCCGCCGCCCTCAACGCGTTGCGTGTCAAAAACGCCGAAGATAAGCCTGCGTCCAAGGGGATTTTGACGCGGCTTTTCCGCGGTGACGGGCGGGGGCCACGTCCACTGTTGGTGCATGCCAATACCAAGTTGCGTCGTGGGCCCCATGCCCGCATCGATATCAGCGCCAACCGCAGCGGGTCGGATCTGCCGATCCGGATCTCCATCGCGCCCGGCCCGGCACAGATGACACTGGTCGAATTTATCGAGACGGAGATCGGCCAGTCTTCTGTCGCGCGGGGCCTGAGCGAACAGCATCCCGAGCTGGAGGTGTTTTACTTCCGCTACAGTGGTGCGCGCCATCCCGGTGCCGATTTTGCGTTCCACGTCTACCAGAATGGGCGGGCCCTTCGCCGAACCTCTGCTCTAAGCTTCAAGGGGGCGGGACCGGATGCGAATTGGACCGCCACGGATAGCGGCCTGCCCCATCCAGCTGAAACAGAATGCCTGTCGGATCCCGAAACGCCCCGCAATCAGGTGATGAGCCCTATCCATCAAGGCACAATTCTTGAAGCATTGGGGATCGATACCGAATGTCTGTTCAGCAGCCCTGATCCGTCGCGCACCGGTCTGGTCCTGTCGCCTGATGCGGGGGGCAGCCCGATCGACACCCTGCCGGTTCAACCCGTCACCGACCCATCGCGATTGGCGGACGAAAGCTCCCTACCACTCCCCCCTGCCCTGGAACCAACGGTAGCGCCGCGACCCATGCTCAAACCCGTCGCCACACCGGACCCGGGCAGCGAGGGGAAACTGAAGGCGCAACCCCGGCGCAAGATCCGGACCACAGGTCCGCCGAGCCACCCACCCGTGCCGGTCCCCGATCCCGATCCCGATCCCGATCCCGTGGGGGAAACTGTGGAGGCGGTTCACGCGCCAGACGATAGTTTGGAACCCGTGCAACCTGTTGAAATGGAGCCCCTTTCCGAAACCGCATCCCTGGCCGAATTATTGCCCGCCAGCACGTCAGGTGGTGAGCCAGTACCGATATTCATGCGCCCCTCAGCGTCCGAGCCGTCGGCAGAGGAGACGGCCGCTCCTGAACGGATCGATGATCACGTCCTGCCCGAACCGGAGCCTGTTGAGCCACACACAGCCGACATCACGCTGTCGGACGACGGCGAGGCATCGCCTGCCATACCTGCAATAGGCACGCGCGATTGGGAAACGGAGGTGACGCGCCTTTTGCTGGATGCCGTTGAAGCCGGCCTGCCCCCGGCCGAGCAGGTGCCCTGGCTGGATGACCTGACCAAGCAGCTCCAAGCGGGTGAGGTCAGCAGCGCATTGTCCCGTGCCACAGCGTTGATCGAGCGTGGCAACCGGCAAGACGATGAAAAACACCGCGCCATTGATCGCCTGACCGCTCTCTACCGCGCGGCAGAACCGCCGCTCGATTGAGCGGCGACACCGGTTAGCTGCCTGTGATCGGCCGCCATTGTTCAAATAGCTGTATAATACGACGCGACGGCGTCAAACAAACCTAGTGCCGGGTTACGGCAGTTTTACACCTAATTTGGTGCCCGAGGAGAGACTCGAACTCTCACGCCCGTGAAGGCGGGGGATTTTGAATCCCCTGCGTCTACCATTCCGCCACTCGGGCCACCGGCGGGCAGAAATATCAGATTGGACCGGCGAGGCAAGCAAATTCACCGAAGCAGTCACACAAAAACGGGAACCAATTTCTTAACGGCAAGTTACCTCAACAGGTAACAAAAGGAGATTGTCATGAACCGCATCATCTACCTCGTTGGACTTGTCGTCGTTGTCGGTGCCATCCTTGGTATCGTACTTTAACACGTGTGCTGAGCCGGGACACCTACACAGCTATTCCGACCAGCCACAGCGTTATGGCCGGGAAAGTGACCAAAATGATAACCCGTATGACATCCGAAATGACGAACGGCGCAACCCCGGCATAGGTTCTTGAGATCGGAATATCGCGGGCAACCCCGTTGATGATAAAGAGGTTCATCCCCACAGGGGGGGTGATCAACCCAACCTCCACCACGATCAGCGCGAGGATACCGAACCATATGGCGGTTTCTTCCACGCTCATCCCGAAATCCAGCACTTCGATGATTGGAAGGAAAATGGGGATCGTCAGCAATATCATCGAAAGGCTGTCCATCACGCAGCCAAATAACAGATAGCACAGCAACATCACGGTCAGCACCATGAGCGGTGTGAACCCTTGCATCGTGACCCAATCAGCAAGCAGGTCCGGTGCCCGGGTAAGGGCCAGGAACCCCTTGAACACCTCTGCTCCCAATAGAATGAAAAAGATCATTCCAGTGGCCTTGGCCGTCTCCAATACGGCTGCCAGGAAACCCGACCACGTCAACCGCCCGACCAGCATACCGTACAATGCAGTCGATGTGACGCCAAACGCCGCCGCCTCATTCGGGGTGAACAGAGCCTGCGCGTCAGGCTTGACCCAATTCCAGTCCCCTACAATCCCCCCCATCGTCAGACCAAAGATCACAATGACCGGCCAGATGGCGCCAAGAGTCTTTAACCGGGCCGCATATGGGATCCGTTCGGCCGCGGTTGCGCTATCGGGCCAAAGCCGGACATAAACGGATACGGTCAGCATATATCCCGCCGCGGCCAACAATCCCGGGATCAGAGCTGCAACGAACATCTTGACGATATTCTGTTCCGCCATGATCGCATAAATTACCAAAATAACCGACGGCGGAATGAGGATACCTAATGTCCCGCCCGCCGCCAAAACGCCCGTGCTAAGGCTGTCGGAATAGCCACGTTTGCGCATTTCGGGCAGGGCCACCTGACCCATGGTCGAGGCGGTCGCCAGTGACGATCCACAGATCGCACCAAACCCCGCACACGCCCCCACACTGGCCATGGCGACACCGCCACGCCGGTGGCCCAGCCAATCGCTGGCAGCCCGAAAAAGGGCAGCGGACATGCCCGTGCGTGTCGCGATTTGCCCCATCAGGATAAAAAGCGGCACGATTGCCAGCCCCTGATTGCTGAAGGTTTCATATGGCAGGCCCTTCATCTGGGCCAGGGGCGCATTGGGCGTGCCAAGCACATACCAAGAACCAAAAAAACCGGTCAGCCCCATGGCCAATGCGATAGGCACCCGCAGAAAGATACCAATCAGCATCAGACCGAAGGCGGTGAGGGCAAGGGCGATCCCGGTCAAAGCGGCTGCTCCTGCCCGTCACGCACCCAAACCACGCTACGCCAGACGGTGTAAAGGCTGACCACCACCAGGATCAGCGCCCCGAAAAGTGCCGCGCCGTAGAGCGTCCAAACCGGAACCTCCAGCTCATAGGTTGTTTCGGGGAAAAAGGGTTTGTACCCCATGCCAAGCGTGTTGCGCAGCGCGTCGGAGCCGTAGGGAAATTTCTCACCAAAGGCGAACCAGAGCTGCCGGAGGATCACAAGGCTAACCACCGCAATCAACAAGTCGCCGATCAGACCAAAGATGGCTTGAACCCGGGCTGGAAAGGCCTGGATCAGAATATCGACCGTGACATGCCCGCGTTTAAGCTGGCACCAGGGCAAAAAGAAAAACACCGCCAAGGCGCATCCATTTGCCACCATTTCATAGTCGCCGGGAACCGGGCCAAACGGACCAAGGCCATTCAGCGCGCGCCCGGTGATCGATGCCACCGTCATCACCGAAATGAAGGCCAGAATGCCGCCTCCCAGATAGGCCAGTCCGCGCGTTGCGGCTTCCAGACCCTGTGTCATACGTCTCTCCCTTGGATCGGCGCGAGGGCCGTCCATTTCCGACGTGTAATTCGGCATAGCCACACCCAAAGCGCAAGCCGCAAAAGGGCAGCATGTTCAATGCAGCGGCCGCCCTACGGTAAGCAAAGGCTTTGTTTAGCGGGTGGAAGGTTGCGTCTGGCAGTGGGGATCAAGATCGCTGGACGCCACCGGGGCTTCCCCATAAGTTGGTGAGTGTGTTCACTGTTTCGGAGTTCCCATGACCGACCAGCCCGACGGCTATCAGGTGCTCGCGCGGAAATACCGCCCGCTGACATTTGCCGATCTGGTGGGTCAGGACGCCATGGTGCGCACCCTGAAAAATGCGTTTGCCGCCGACCGGATCGCCCAGGCCTTTATGATGACCGGGATCCGTGGAACCGGCAAAACAACGACGGCTCGGATCATCGCCAAGGGGATGAACTGCACCGGGCCTGACGGGACGGGTGGCCCCACGACCGAACCTTGCGGGCAATGCGACGCGTGTCTTGGGATTGCCGAAGGGCGCCATGTGGATGTGCTAGAGATGGATGCGGCCTCAAATACCGGGATCGATGACATTCGAAACCAGGTGCTGGACAGCGTGGCCTATGCGCCGTCATCCGCGCGCTACAAGGTCTATATCATCGATGAAGTTCACATGCTGTCCAAATCGGCCTTTAATGCGCTGCTCAAAACGCTGGAAGAGCCGCCAGCCCATGTGAAATTCATCTTTGCCACGACCGAAATCCGCAAGGTCCCCGTCACGGTTCTGAGCCGATGCCAACGGTTCGACCTGCGCCGGATCGAACCGGAGGACATGGTGGCCCTTCTGCGCCGTATCGCCGATGCCGAGGGCGGCCAGATCACCGATGACGCGCTGGCCTTGCTGGTGCGCGCCTCCGAAGGGTCGGCCCGTGACGCCACCTCCCTTCTGGATCAGGCGCTGAGCCAGGGCACAGCTGAGGCCACCGCGGATACCGTGCGCGCGATGCTGGGCCTTGCAGATCGCGGGCGCATCCTGGATCTTTTCGACATGGTGATGCGCGGCGATGCGGGCGCCGCCTTGTCGGAGTTAAGCGCACAATATGCCGATGGCGCTGACCCGCTGGCGGTTCTGCGCGATCTGGCAGAGGTCACGCATTGGTTGTCGGTCACCAAGATCACACCGGATGCCGCTGACGATCCGGCCATTTCTCCCGATGAGCGCGACCGGGGCCGCACTATGGCAGAGGCCTTGCAGATGCGGGTGCTGACCCGGACGTGGCAGATGCTGCTCAAGGCGTTGGAAGAGGTTGCCGCGGCCCCCAATGCCATGATGGCGGCCGAGATGGCGATTATCCGGCTCACCCATGTGGCCGACCTGCCCGCGCCCGAGGATATCCTGTCAAAGCTCAAGGAATTGGGTCCACCGCCTCCGCAGCCCCCCGGCGGCGGACGCGCGACCCCGTCCCCTGCCCCGGTACAGGCTGCGGCCCCGCCGCCAAGTGCGCCCGCGGGAACACCGGCTGGTGCGGGGCCACAGGCCGCCTTGGCCACGGCACCCGCAACTGCGCTCGCCCGCTATCCGACCTTCGACAGCGTGGTCGAACTGATCCGCGCCAACCGCGATGTGCGGCTGCTGGTCGAGGTCGAAACGACCCTGCGTCTCGCCAAATACACACCCGGGCGGATCGAGTTTGAGCCTGCGCCAAACACCGCCCCCGACCTCGCCCAACGGTTGGGCCAACGGTTGAGCCAGATGACCGGCACCCGCTGGGCGGTATCGGTGGTCAATGAAGGGGGTGCCCCGACCATCGCAGACCTGCGTGACGCGGAGGATGCAGCCAGAAAGGCCGAAGCAATGGAACATCCCATGGTGCAAGCTGTACTGAAGGCGTTCCCAAAGGCGCATATAACCGACATCAGAACGCCGGGTCAGATCGCAACGGAAGCTGCAATCGACGCGCTGCCCGAGGTTGATGACGAATGGGACCCGTTCGAAGACAGCTAAAATACAAACAAATCGACGATATCACTCAATCTTGCTGAAGTGCGTTCAGAGTGATTGATCACAGCCATGTCCGCGCTTCTCTGGCCGGCCCTCGTTAAACCTAACCCACAGCAATCCGGCGTCCGAACTTGCGTCGCGGGGTTCGCGCAGGCATTACAGCGGTTGAACAATGACTGCCGGGAGAATGCAGATGCTGAAGGGATTAGGCGGCCTGGGCGATATGGCCAAGATGATGAAGGCTGCCAAGGACATGCAGGAAAAAGTGGGCGAGCTTCAGGCCAGCCTCGATGCGATCCTGGTGACCGGCGAAAGTGGTGCGGGCTTGGTCAAGGCCACCTGCACAGCCAAGGGCGAATTGAAGGGGCTGGACATTGATCCGACCATCTTTAACCCCGATGAAAAGGAAGTGGTCGAAGACCTCATCTTGGCCGCCATCACCGATGCCCAGCAAAAGGCACAAGCCAAACACAAGGAAGAGATGGGGCGGCTCGCCCAAGAAATGGGCCTGCCGCCGGGCATGGATCTGCCTGTTTGACGGGTCATGCCGGAGGCTCCCAGTCAGATCGAGGTGCTGATCGCGCTCATGGCCAAACTGCCTGGGCTTGGTCCCCGTTCGGCCCGCCGCGCCGTGTTGCAGTTAATAAAGAAGCGCAGCCTGTTGCTGATCCCCCTCGCTGACGCGATCCAAACAGTGGCCGAAACAGCGCGCGAATGCGTGAACTGCGGCAATATCGGTACCACGGATCTGTGCGAGATCTGCACATCCACAAAGCGGGACCGGAGCCAGATCTGCGTCGTTGAAGATGTTGCGGACCTTTGGGCCATGGAGCGAGCCGATGTGTTCAAGGGGCTCTACCATGTGCTGGGCGGCACGCTATCGGCTCTTGATGCCATCGGACCAGACGAGTTGCGGATCCCGCGCCTGGCCGAACGCGTCAAGACAGACCAGGTGAGTGAGGTTATTCTGGCCCTTTCCGCGACCATCGACGGCCAGACCACCGCCCATTACATCGCCGATGCGCTCGAAGGGACCGGGGCTGTCGTGACATCCCTGGCCCAGGGTGTGCCGATCGGAGGGGAGTTGGACTACCTGGACGATGGCACGATCACGGCCGCGTTGCGCGCAAGAAAGGCGCTTTGACGGTCAACTCCCTCACCTGAAACCTTGAAATGCCGCGCCGCAGCGACGAGGTAACCTCCAAAGGTATCACCGGGGGCACCATGGCGTTGGCCGGAATTCTTTTGGCACTGGGTCTGCTGATCTGGCTGGCCTATCGCGGCATATCGGTACTGATCCTCGCCCCGATCATGGCGGCCTTGGCTGCGGCATTCTCGGCAATGCCCCTCATGGCGACCTATTCACAGGTCTTCATGCCGGCCGCAGGCGCGTTCGTCGTGACGTATTTTCCACTATTTCTGCTGGGCGCGGTCTTTGGCCGGTTGATGGACCGTGCGGGATTTGCCCGCGCCATCGCTGACGGGATTGTCGGCTGGCTAGGCCCGTCCAACGCGATCCCCGCCGTCGTCATGGCCTGCGCCTTCCTGACCTATGGGGGCGTGTCCCTGTTCGTTGTCGTCTTTGCCATCTACCCGATTGCGGCGGCCCTGTTCCAAGCCGCGAACATTCCCAAGCGCTTGATGCCCGCAACAATCGCCCTGGGCGCGTTCACCTTCACGATGACGGCCCTGCCCGGAACGCCCGCCATTCAAAACGCCATTCCCATGCCGGTTTTCGGCACGACACCGTTTGCCTCCCCCGGGCTGGGGATGATCGCTGCGGTGATCATGGCGGCGTGCGGATGGGTCTGGCTGACCTACCGCGCGCGTCGCCTGGCCCATCAAGGGTATCACGGCGCGGTGGCGGCGGAGGTTGCCGCCAACCCACCTGCCCCCGCGGTTGCGATCCGATTTGCCTGGGCCATTTTCCCAATCCTTTGTGTGATCGCGGCGAATTACGTCTTTAGCGTTCAGGTGTTTCCACGGCTCGACACCAGCTACCTCGCCCTGCCGGAATATGGTGCCACAACCATTGATACTGTGCGCGGAATCTGGTCCATCACCCTGTCACTGATCATCGCGATCCTGCTTGTGGTTGGCCTGGGCCACCGCAACCTGACCCACCCAACCAAAACCATGGGGCGCGGGGCCGAAGCCTCCCTGGTGCCCATCTTCAATACCGCGAGCCTTGTCGGGTTTGGCGCAGTTGTCGCGGGCTTGCCCGCCTTTGCCCTTGTGCAGGAAGGGGTGGACGGGTTGGGCGGTGGGCCGGTCGTGGCGCTTGCCATTTCAACATCCGTGTTGGCGGGTCTGACAGGCTCGGCCAGTGGCGGCATGTCAATCGCGCTTGACGCTGTCGGAGCATCCTATCTGGAACAGGCGATTGCGCTCGGGATCTCTCCAGATTTGCTCCACCGCGTCACAACCGTGGCCACGGGCGGGCTGGATGCCTTGCCCCATAACGGTGCGGTCGTGACACTCCTGTCGATCTGTAAACTGACCCATCGGGAAAGCTATGGGGATCTGTTCATGGTCGCGGTGCTGGTCCCTGTTCTGGCCCTGGTCACCATTCTCGCAGTTGGGCTCAGCTTCGGCAGTTTTTGACCCCAAAGGCATGGGGAGCGGTCAGCTTGTGGTATATTGGGCCAGGAATTCGGGGCTCGGCGGGATGGGCTTGATCACATCGATCAGCACACCGTTGGGATCATGGGTGATGAAATGGCGCTGCCCAGAGAGTTCATCCTGGACGTGTTGCAGCATCGGCAGGCCCGCGGCGCAGATCCGGTCATAGACAGCATCGACATCCGCCACCTCGAAATTCAACAGCAATCCCTTGGTGCAGCCCCGCCCCACCGCTGGGATCGTCTCATGATCCTGCTGCAGGATGGCAAGATTGACCGATGCATCCTCCGCCGATTGCAGATGCACATACCAATCGCTGTCAAACACCGGCGCAAAGGCAAAATGATCACAATAGAACTGCGCAGTCTCGGTGACGCGGTCAGTTTGAATGACGGGGTAATATTGGGTGCATTTCATGGGTTCTCTCCACGTTCAGAAAATCATACACTCTGCATGTTTAATTAAATTAACATACAGGATGTATGTATGCAAGAGAAAGCGCCCCCCAAACCCAATGCCCAACGCTCCGCAGAGACAAGACAGGCTTTGATGGAGGCAGCACGCCGGTTGTTTCTGGATCAAGGCGTGGCAGAAACCGGCACCCCGCAAATCGTGAAGGCGGCCAAGGTGACACGCGGCGCGCTCTATCATCACTTCAGCGACAAGACGGACCTGTTTCGTGCGATTATCTCGTCAGAAGCAGAGGATGTGGCCAACCAAATTCAACGACAGACCCGAGACAGTACAGCGCCCATTGACGCACTGATCAACGGCGCCGCCACCTATTTTGATGCCATGGCCATTCCCGGTCGCGCGCGCCTGCTGCTGATCGACGGCCCTGCCATTCTGGGGGCCGATGAAATGCGCGATGTCGATCGTCAGACGGGGGGAGAGGAACTGCGTCTTGGGCTGCAGGCCATGGTTGATGCCGGGCTGATGGATGCGCCGGTCGATGCCGTCGCAGAGCTTTTATCTGCAATGTTCGATAAGGCCGCACTGGCCATTGCCGGGGGCCAATCCGCCGACGCCTACAAAACCGCCACGAACCGTGTGTTGCGTGGTCTGTTCAATACGACGGGTAACGCATAACGACATCACACCACCATGGATCATGGGGGCAGACTAGCCCGCAACGCTGTCACACATCGCGGCAGGCACGGGCAAGCTGACCCACCCCATCCCAATGATCTGACCATCCTCAACGATCTGGACAAAGTCCCAACCGTCCGTGGCCTCGTGTTGGTAGATCAGGATGGCCCCCGGCGTGATCTCACCTGTCACGCGCGCCCCCGCACGGCGTGCGGCCAGCAACGGAACCGACCGCCCCCGCCATCCAATACACGCGCTTTCGCCTTCGAACGGCACCGGTAGATCCACCATCTGCTTGCGCTGCTCCCATGACGGGACATTCAAGAGGGTCCGATCGGTATCGACGTTGCAGGCCCATTCCCGCTCTGCCGCCTGCATTCGGCTGACCAATCGTTTGTCGGATGAGGTCAGAGCTGGTTGCGTCGTCCGGCAATCCCTGTTGTCGAACACGACCTGCCCCAGTACGGAGCCAAAACAATAGCCCGCGCGGTCAAAGACCAGATTGCGCGTGAACCATAACTCTGCACACATATCCAAGGCAGCTGCTGGCGATGCAGCCATCACAGCGCCACAAAACAATAGGATCCGGCGCATGGGAAACCTCCTGAAACTGGCCACGAAAAAGCCCGGCACGTAACTGTGGTGCCGGGCTCAAATTACGCATCCTGTGAAAGGAGGAAAGCCGTTTAGGGCTGTTCATCCTCATCCGTGTTGCTTTCAGGTAGGTTGAACAAGCTCTCGGCATCGAGGATCTGTTCTTTTTCCTCATCCTCGGCATCACCACGCGGATCTTCACCGAAGGCAAAGGTTTCAAGCCCACTCATGGACGATGGCATCTTGGGCTCTGGCTCCGCGCCCAGGCTTTGCTCGGTCGATACCAGCTTGCGGCGTTCATCGTCTGACATGACCGCGCCCTCGGCCGCCTTTTTGGCGGCGGCCTTTTGCACGGCGGCATCCAGTTCCGACTGCTTGCACAGCCCCAAAGCCACCGGATCGATCGGTTGGATCGCGCTGATATTCCAATGGGTCCGCTCGCGGATCGACTGGATCGTGGGCTTGGTCGTGCCGACCAGCTTGCCGATCTGCCCGTCGGTCAATTCGGGATGGAACTTAACGAGCCACAGGATGGCCGCGGGTCGATCCTGCCGCTTTGACAAGGGCGTGTATCGCGGCCCGCGCCGCTTTTCTTCGCCGACGGCGGCAGCGTTAAATTTCAACTTCAGCTTGTGCAGGGGGTTAGCCTGCCCTTTCTCGATCTCGTCCATCACTAGCTGATTGTTGGCGATGGGATCGAACCCTTTCACACCGGCGGCCACATCACCGTCGGCGATGCCTTGCACCTCCAACTCGTGCAGACCACAAAAATCCGCGATCTGCTTGAAGCTGAGCGTCGTGTTGTCCACCAGCCAGACGGCTGTCGCTTTTGCCATGATGGGCTTGTTCATCCGCCTCTCCTTGGGGCAATACCTATCCTGCGCCGGAAACTCGGCTGCGCCGCGTGGCGCGATCCTCGATGTCGGGGATGATATGGATATAGGCGGCGGGCGGTTGAAAGGAAAGAGGCAATGCGGCAGATCATCGTGGCGTCATTGGTCCTGTGGGCGATCACCGCGCAAGCCAAGGCCGATGGAGAGCTTGCCGGGCAGTTCGATTACTATGTCATGGCGCTGAGCTGGAATGCCACCTGGTGCGCCGTCGAAGGCGACGGGCGTGGTGCAGATCAGTGCAACCGGGGGCGTGGTCTGGGATGGACCCTGCACGGGCTGTGGCCGCAATTCGAAAAGGGCTGGCCGAGTTATTGCCGAACGGCCGCGCGCGATCCATCCCGCCGCCAAACCGCCGGGATGGCTGACATCATGGGATCCGGTGGATTGGCCTGGCATCAATGGAAAAAGCATGGCCGATGCTCGGGACTAGAGGCCAGCGCCTATTTTGACCTTAGCCGCAAAGCCTATGGCAGCGTCACCCGCCCTCCGGTTCTGCGCAAGCTGGACAAGGATATCAGTGTCCCCGTGTCAGTCATTGAGGAGGCGTGGCTTGAAGCGAACTCGACCCTCTCTGCCGATCAGATCACGCTGACTTGCCGCGATGGCCATATCCAGGAGGCGCGCATCTGCCTGACCAAGGATCTCAAGCCGCGCCGCTGTGGCCGCGACACGATCCGCGACTGCCAAAGCGATGGGGCCCTCCTGCCCGCGATGCGGTAACGCGAATGGCTGACAGAGGATTGGTCTGCGTGGCAACTCGGGTTTGTCAGGTCTGACGGCGCGCCAGTTCGATCACCCGTGTCCAAAGCGGGTCAGGCACATCGACCGGGTCCAGCTTGCGACGTGGAACACCGGGAATACGTACATCCGGATCCAGCGCCACGGCCTCTGCCACGCGGGCAAACCTGTGCGCAACGTCGCCGCCATGGGCCGCTGGATCGATCAGCAGATAGACCTGCCCCAGATCGTGCGGCGCCCCGTCGGGCAGTTTCAAACCGCGCACGTCAAGCGAATTGACCGATCCGGTGAGCCCCGCTGCCATGGCTTCCACCAACAGTCCAAGCGCCCAACCCTTGTAATCCGCGGCAGAGATCAATGCCCCTTCCAACGCGCGCGCCGGATCGGTCGTCGGCGCACCGGTGGCATCTACTGCCCAGCCCAGGGGGATCGCTTCTCCCGCGGTTTTGGCCATTGTGATCTTACCAAGTGCCACAGCGGCGGTTGAAAAATCGGCATGCATCAGCGGTGCGCCATCCCCCGGCAGGGTGATGGCAATCGGATTTGTTCCCAGGACGGGATGTTTGCCGCCGGGTCCGGCCACGATGGCAGAGGCATTGGTAAACCCAATCCCGATCAAACCCTCCGCCGCGATCTGCTCGGTGAAGTAACCAAGCGAGGTGCAGGTATGGGAATGCGCCACCGCAAGGGAGGCGATCCCGTTCGCGCGCGCCGCCACAACAGCGGTTGGCAAGGCCCGGGCAAAAGCGGGTTGGGAAAATCCGAACCGGGCATCAGCGCTGATCGCCCCCGGCCGGGAGGTCGTCACACGCGGCTCAATCGTCCCGTTCACCCGGCCAGACAGCAATTGGAGGCAATAGCTCTCCAGATAATAGAGGCCGCAGATGATGTTGCCGGTTTCCTCTGCACGCGCCACGGCCGTGGCAACCGCATCGGCCTGCCAAGCGCCGGCACCATGCGCAACAAGCGCGGTTTCACTGCGCGCTTTAATTTCCGCAATTGATATCTGCATGGACCACCCCCTTGAGTTTACCCAAACCCGCCCCGCGTCGTATCAAGGGTTTGATCAGCCCCCTGCCCGGCTTTACCGGCAGATCAGCTTACTTTCAGGACGATCTTGCCAATGTGGTCAGAGCTTTCCATGCGGGTATGGGCCTTGGCCGCATCGGCCAATTCAAACTCGCTGTCCATGACGGGGGCAATCCGGCCATTGGCCAAGAGGGGCCAGACCTGCCGGCGCAAGGCATCCGCGATGCGGGCCTTGGCAATTTCCGATTGAGGACGCAGGGTTGATCCGGTGATGGTCAGCCGCCGCATCATCACATGGGCAAAGTTCAACTCCACCTTGGGCCCCTGCAGAAATGCGATCTGAACCAGCCGCCCATCATTGGCGAGCGCTTTCACATTCCGCGGCAGATACCCACCACCGACCATGTCCAAGATCACGTTGGCGCCGCCTTGGTCCCGGAGGATCTGGACAAAGTCTTCGTCGCGATAATTGATGGCCCTCAGCGCACCCAACGCCTCACTGGCATCACACTTTTGCTGCGATCCGGCGGTTGCGAAAACGCGCGCGCCAAAAGCCTTGGCCAATTGAATGGCCGTCGTCCCGATCCCGCTGGACCCGCCATGGACCAAGAACCGCTCCCCCGCCGTCAGACCACCGCGCATGAACACGTTGGACCAAACCGTGAAAAATGTCTCTGGCAGACAAGCGGCCTGTCCCAGGGATAAGGGTTTTGGCACAGGCAGGGTATGGGCCGCAAAAGTGCAGACATATTCGGCATAACCGCCCCCCGGCAGCAACGCACAGACCGGATCGCCAACAGCCCAATCCATGACGCCTGGGCCCACAGCCGCCACATGGCCCGATGCTTCCAAGCCGGGCAAATCACTGGCATCTGGCGGCGGAGCATAAGATCCGGCCCGTTGAAGCGCATCCGGCCGGTTCACACCCGCATAGGCCACCTTGATCACGATCTGACCCACAGCCGGTTCAGGGACGGGCCGTTCGGTCACCTGCAAAACCTCTGGTCCGCCCGGCTGCGTAATTTCAACCGCTTGCATCGTCTTTGGCAGGCTCATCTGGTACTCCGGCGCTTGATTGCCGGCCTTTATGATGCCGTAGCGTTAAGGATTGCAATCCGCTATTATCGGCTAGTCTGGAGCACGCGTCAGGGATTAACCGGCGCGTCCTCCTGCCATGTGCCCGGCATATCGGACTGCCCTTTTTTCGAAGGCGCCTTGACCTGTGACGCCATCCAAAGCGGACCGGCAAACATCCGCTTTAGCACCGGATTGTCATTGACCTGCGCTTTCAGCTTTTCGAACTGCATGACGTTGTCGATGCGACGATCCAGGAAATCCCAGGTGCATTGATGCGCGCTGCTGTCATCCCCCAACCAGTACAGAACAGTGGCACCATAGACACCCGACAGCGTGCCACGCTTTGTATACCAATTGATATCGTCGGATTGATCATCCAACGCAGTCCAGATCGCATCTGCGGTCCCCCAAAGCGCCTTAGCGCCGTCACCGGCATATTGCGGCAGCGAAAACAGCGTCGTGCCGCGGCGCACCAATTCCTTATCGTCGACCGCCTCAAGCCGCAGGCGCACGGCGCGCGCGATACGGTCTCGAAACCGCAGATCGGTCAAATCTTCATCCTGCAACTGCTGGATCATCTGGGCATCGCCCTTGGCATGGAAGGCAAGCGCCAGATCGATTGCACCGCGCGGGCAGGCCGTCCGGGCAAGAGCCGGGTCGATCTCAGTATCAGCCATCGCTGCGCGAAAGCTGGTCTCGGACCAGCCGTCAAAGGGCACATGGGCCTCCGCTGCGGCCAGCAAAGCCGCCCGAATATCGTCGATGGATCTGTTGGCGGTATCGGACATGGATCTCTCCCGGTGATGAAAGGCGTTGCTAGACAAGCTAACTCGCGTTTGCTATACGGCTACTTCCTGCGAATGACGCAACTTTAACCCGGAAAGGTGGTGACAACCACATGCAGGTCAGTGTTCGTGACAACAATGTCGATCAGGCGCTCCGCGCCCTGAAGAAAAAGCTCCAACGCGAAGGTGTGTTTCGCGAGATGAAGCTGCGGCAACATTTCGAAAAGCCGTCTGAAAAGAAGGCACGCGAAAAAGCCGAGGCGATCCGCCGTGCGCGCAAGCTCGCACGCAAAAAGGCGCAGCGCGAAGGTATGCTCTAAACGACATTCCGTCCGATACGCAAACGTCTGTGACGTTCCAAAGGCCCGGCATAATTGCAGGGCCTTTTTCTTTGTTTGGTTTCTATTTCAACGCAATTGCGCCCAACTAAGACCTAACGAATTGTTAAACTCTTGCGGTGACACAGGATTGAATGGCTGCGCGACAAAGCGGGCTGACGTTCCGGTAACAGTGCATGTGTGAGAGCAAAGACATGGTTTATACGACAGCGGCCCACCCCATCCCGTTTGATACGGCGACCAAAGCCCTGACATGGGCAACCACGCCTGTTTCTTATGAATTCGGCGCAGGCCCCAGTTTTGCACATGATACGCGGCTCGGCGGTACGCTTAATCTAACAGTGGCTGCCTTCGAACAGGATTACGATGCGCAGCTTATGTCGGGTCAGGCAGGCATCATTGCCCAGAATGACCAGGGTTGGGGCATTCAAGGCGACCGGACATACGACCGTATCGGGGCCGGACAGGCCTTGCTTCTTGAATTCGGCATGCAGGTGGATTTGATCCGGTTGACCCTGGCGACCTTCGGACCGGCTTCGCAGTCTTTCGACATTTACGTCGATGGCAGACGTGCATTGAGCCGCGAAACGCCGCCCGACGCTCCGGCTGGAATGGTCGAAATTGCTTTGTCAGATCTGTGCGGACGTCAGTTCGCCCTTGTGGGGCGCGGTGAAACCGTTGCGGATTGTGGCATCACCCTTTGCGGATTGGCGGCAGAGGCTGTCGCGGAACATGGCCAATCGGACAGCGGGCGCGGTGTGACACATGCCCTTGGAGACTTGCTTGCCGGATGGGCCGGATGGGCGCCGCGATCCACAAGGACCATTCGGTAAACCAACGCGCAAAAAAAGCCCGGCCATGACCGGGCTTTTCAGGGAGGCAATTGGTGAGACGTAGCCTATTGTTGTTTCAGCGCGTCCCGGATTTCGATCAGGATGTCCTTTTCGCTTGGACCGGCCTCCGATTCCGCGGCCTCTTCTTTCTTTGCGGCGGCCTCTTTCAACCGGTTCACCGCCTTGACCAGCAGAAAAACGACAAAGGCAATGATTAGGAAATTGATCACCGCGGTGATGAATTTGCCGTACATGAACTGCGCGTCGGCGACACCAAAACTCAGCCCGCTGAAATCCAGCCCACCGACGATCAAGCCGATCAATGGTTGAATCAAATCGTCGACCAGCGATGTCACAATTGCCGTAAAAGCTGCACCGATGATGATGCCCACGGCCAGATCCATGACATTGCCCTTGGCAATGAAATCGCGAAATTCTTTAATCATGATGTGTCCCCCACACGTTGTCTTTGTTTTCACGTCCACCGGTTGTTCCGGTTGCGCGCACAACTATTACCACATGGGTACACAGAAACAGCCCTTTTTGTGGTTCAGCCTTCGCGTTAGGTGGAAGTACACCGAAATGGAGACACCCCCATGACAGCGCTTAGCAGTTTCCCCATCACGCAGCGATGGCCCGCCATCGATCCCACCGTGATCCAGCTTTATTCCTATCCGACGCCAAACGGTGTGAAGGTTTCCATCGCGCTGGAGGAAATGGGCCTGGATTACGAGGCCCACAAGGTGACGCTGTCGGATGCCGATGTGAAAAGTGACGCGTTTCTATCGCTGAACCCGAACAACAAGATCCCGGCGATCATTGATCCGAACGGGCCCGATGGGCAGCCGGTTGGCATGTTCGAGTCAGGTGCGATCCTGCTTTATCTGGCAGAGAAGACGGGCAAACTGATCGGCAGGTCGGCCATAGACAAGGCGCATGTCACCCAGTGGCTGATGTTCCAGATGGGCAGTTTGGGCCCGATGTTGGGCCAGCTTGGGTTCTTCACCAAATTCGCAGGTGGTGCATGGGAAGATAAGCGCCCCCAGCAGCGTTACATCGCAGAGGCCAAGCGATTGCTGGCGGTTCTGGACAAGGAACTGGACGGGCGTGATTGGATCGCCGGCGCGTATTCCGTCGCGGATATCGCCATCGCCCCCTGGCTGCGGGCGCTGGATTTCTATGGCACAAGAGAAACCGTTGGTTGGGACAACCACCCTGCCCTTGTGGCCTATCTTGAGCGGTTCCTGGAGCGCCCTGCCGTTCAAAAAGGCATGGTGACACCGCCCCGCGACTGAAACCAACCGGTGGTGCTCCCGCCCCCTTGGGCAAAGCGGCAAAGCCGCCGGCCCAAGGCGTTGGGGCCGGCGGCGCCCTTGCGGGCAAGGTTATTATGCCTCCGGCGGGAGTATTTTCGCCAATAAGAAAGGAGGGCAGTTCCTGCCTATTCAGCCGCCTCGGCAGATCCTGCCTGGGGCAGTGCTCCGGTGAGGATGTAGGTCAGGATCTCGACCACCTGGGAGGGTGTTTCCGCCACGGCGAGGGCGGCTGCGTCGACTTCCTTGAGCGCGTGCTGGTGGTCGGCACCGTGCAGGATGATCAAGGACTTGCCCAAGGCGGCCGCATAGCCCGCATCGAAGGCCGCGTTCCATTGTTTGTATTTCTCGCCAAAGCGGACGACCACGATATCGGCATCGGCAAGACCCTTGCGGGTGCGGATCGCATTGACCATGGCGCCCTTGTGGTCGTGCCAATATTTGTTGGGCTCTGCCCCCAATATCGTCACGCCGCAATCATCGCTGGCCCCATGGTCTGTCACCGGACTGTGGAACGCCACATCCAGCCCTGCCGCACCGTCAATGATCTGTTCGCGCCAATCGGTGTGGATCTCGCCGGAGAGATAGATGTTGAATGTCATGGCTTTTCCCTTCGATCTGGGCCTGCTCGTATGTGATCGAGCAAGCGGCGGTGTGTAGGGGTCAGTTCTGATTCAGCGAAATAAAGGGCGGGTGTTAGCTGCGCAAGGTGCCGCCCGTCGCCTTGGTGACCTTTTCGATGATCTTGGCACCGACCGCTTCAATATCGGTTTCGGTCAAGGTCTTGTCGCGGGGCTGCAAGCGGACGCTGATGGCCAGGGATTTCTTGCCCGCGCCCATCTGCGCCTCGGCCTTGTCGCCTGTGAATTCATCAAAAACATGGACCCCTGCGATCAGGGCCTTGTCAGCACCGGCAGCGGCATTGACCAGGGTCAGCGCCTCGATATCGTGATCGACGACAAAGGCGAAGTCCCGTTCGACCATTTGTAGATCTGGCAGGTCCAGAACGCTGCGCGCGGCGCCTTTGGATTTCGGCTGTGGCACGGCATCGAGAAACAGGGTGAAGCCCACAGCCGGGCCTTTCACATCCATCTCGCGCAGGACCTTTGGGTGGATCTCGCCAAAGATGCCCAGGACGTTTTTGGGGCCCAGGCACAGCTTGCCGGACCGCCCGGGATGCCACCAATCCTGCACGCCGCGCAGGATCTGCATTTTCGCTGGCGCACCGATGGCGGCCAGCGTCGCCTCGGCATCGGCCTTGGCGTCATACACATCCACCGCGCGGCGGGCGCCGTGGACATCACGCGGTCCGGTTTGGCCCACCAGCAGGCCCGAGGCGAGGATATGCTGCTCATCCGGCTCGCCGCCATGGAAGGCCGCGCCAATTTCGAACAATGCAAGATCAGCAAAACCGCGGGCCTGGTTGCGCGCGGCCGCCTGCAGCAGACCAGGCAGCAGGGCGGGCCTGAGATGGCTCATCTCCGAACTGATCGGGTTTTCCAACTCGGTCGCCCGCTCCCCACCGGCGAACAAGGCCGCGGCCTTGCGGGCAATGAAGCTGTAGGTCACGCATTCATTATACCCCAGCGCCGCGATGGTCCGCCGCGCATTGGCCTGGCGCCGTTGGATCGTGGTGAGGATCGGCTTGGGCACGCCGGAGGCTGCGCGCGGCATCGGGCGGCCCTGCAACTTGGTAAGCGACGCGATGCGGGCCACTTCTTCAACCAGATCCGCCTCGCCCCGCACATCGGGCCGCCACGACGGCACATGGGCTATGTCGCCGTCCATCCGGAACCCCAGCGCCTTCAGACTGGCGCGTTGTGTGGCCTCGGGGATCTCCATCCCGACCAGGCTTTCGACGCGCTTGGCGTCCAGCTTGTAGGCGCGGTCCGTATCCGGCATCTGGCCAGCCACAACGATTTCAGACGCCTCACCACCACATAGATCAAGGATCATGCAGGTGGCATGTTCGATGCCAACCGGGGTCCAAGACGGGTCGATCCCGCGCTCAAACCGATAGCGGGCATCGGAATTGATCTTGAGCGCGCGGCCCGTATAGGCCGTGCGGATCGGATCGAAGTAAGCGGCCTCCAGAAAGACATTGACCGTCTCATCGGTGCAGCCCGTGGGCAGCCCCCCCATAACGCCGCCTATGGATTCGACGCCCGCCTCGTCCGAGATCAGGGTCATCCCTGCTTCAAACATGTACTCCTTTTCATCCAGGCCCGTCAGGGTCTCACCCCCCGCAGCCTTGTGGACGCGCAGATCGCCTTGCACCTTGTCGGCGTCAAAGACATGTAGGGGCCGGTTGCGGTCAAAGGTAAAGAAGTTGGTGATATCCACCAGGGTCGAGATCGGGCGCAATCCGATGGCACGCAAAATATCCTGCAGCCAATCCGGGGAGGAGCCATTTTTCACGCCGCGAATGACCCGACCATAGAAAACCGGGCATTGGTCCAACGTATCCGCGTCAATGCTGACGCTGATGGGACAGGGGAACGTGCCCGCGACCGGGTCAGCGTCACGCGGTTTCAGCACCCCAAGGCCACGGGCCGCCAAATCGCGGGCAATGCCGCGCACGCCCAGGGCATCGGGGCGGTTCGGGGTGATCGCAATCTCGATCACCGGATCGACCTTGGCCGGATCGTGTTGGGCCAGCCAGTCGGTGAACTTTTGGCCAACCTCGCCGGAGGGCAGTTCGATGATCCCGTCATGCTCGTCTGACAGTTCCATCTCCCGCTCCGAGCACATCATGCCGAAACTGTCGACGCCGCGGATCTTGCCCACACCAATCGTCGTGTCGATCCCGGGCACATAGGTGCCGGGTTTGGCGATGACAACCGTGATCCCGGCCCGCGCATTCGGCGCGCCGCAGATGATCTGCGTTACACCCGCATCCGTCTCAACCTGACATACGCGGAGCTTGTCTGCGTCCGGATGCTTTTCCGCTGTCTGCACCTTGCCGATGGTAAAGGCCGCCAACCGCTCGCCCGGATTTTCGACGCCTTCGACCTCCAGCCCCAGATCGGTCAGGGCATACAGAATGTCGTCAAGCGTGGCTTCCGTCTCCAAATGATCCTTCAGCCAGGACAAGGTGAATTTCATGGCGCGCTGGCCTCCCTCAGATTGCGCGCTGTGCTTAGCGCATCACCTGGCGGGCGGAAAGTGCTGTCAGTACCCGTGGAAGATACCAGTTTAGGCAAAATTACGGCCAAACCGCGATTTGTTGACTCGTCGCCTAATTCAGTCAGGTTGACGTTTGTCAAGGGCTTAGGGGGTGCCATCCTTGTTTTCGGCTGAATGATGCCTTATTAACAAATTGGTAACCAGTTCGCGACGATTCTGCATTTTCCTTTGGGAGTTCACCCCATGACTTTTTTCAGCAATCTGTTCTACGGTTTCGGTCGACCGGTTGTGTTGGCCCTGGCATTGATCATTGGCCTCGGCATGATCTCGGATGACAGTCAGTCCGGGTTGCGTGGTGCCGATGGCTTCGCCTGCCGGGGTATGACGAACAACCCTGATATCAACCGGGCTCTCTGCCGTTTAAATCCCGCACGGATCTGGAATACCCCAATTGCGGAGCTTATATCGGGCCTAGGCGGTTGAGGTTGTTTTTGGGCCGAAATTAGTAGTCTCAAACAATCTCGACAGTTAAATATTGATTGTCCCTAAAATTGCCTAAATTGCCAACTAATTGTTCTTTGTTGGGCGATTGGGGGCAATTCTCATGTCATTATTCGAGGGGCCAGGATCGGGTACGATCACGCTCTTGGCGGCCATCGTCATAGGCGTGGCCACCGTAGGTGTCTCTGTGTCTGACAGCGTGGTGTCGCAAGCCGGCCCAAAACGGATCGAGATGAATTCGGCCACCAAGAAAACCTGTGCCAATCCCGGTCAGCGGATCGCGCAATATATTTGTTCGTTCTCCGCCAAGCCAACCTATGGGCGCAAGATCGTCATCGGCGACTAAAGGTACTGAACAGCCTGGATTTATCGGTTCAGACCGGCATGCAATGTGGGCGTGTCCAGGGCCGAAAAGCCGAAATGGCGCAGCCAACGCAGGTCTGACTCGAAGAAAGCGCGCAGATCCGGCATCCCGTATTTCAGCATCGCAATCCGGTCGATCCCCATGCCAAACGCGAAACCCTGCCACTCGGCCGGGTCGATCCCGCCCGCTTCCAACACTTTGGGATGCACCATGCCGGAACCCAGGATCTCAAGCCAATCATCCCCCTCGCCCAGCTTGAGCGTACCGCCTTCCCAGGAACAACGAATATCAACCTCCGCCGATGGCTCCGTGAACGGAAAATGCGAGGCGCGAAACCGCAGTTCGATCCCGTCCAGGCCGAAAAAGGCGCGGCAAAACTCTTCGAGCACCCATTTCAGGTTGGCCATACTGATATCGCGATCCAGCGCCAGCCCCTCAATCTGGTGAAACATCGGCGTATGGGTCAGGTCATAATCACTGCGATACACACGACCCGGGCAGATGATCCGCAACGGCGCGCCATGTTCCTGCATCGACCGGATCTGCACCGGCGATGTATGGGTCCGCAACACATGGGGCGGGCGATTGTCGCCCTCCGCCCGCGCCATATAGAACGTGTCCATCTCCGCCCGCGCCGGATGGTGGCCCGGAATGTTAAGCGCGTCGAAATTGTACCAATCGCTTTCGACCTGCGGCCCCTCGGCCACGGCAAAACCCATATCGGCAAAAATCGCGGTCACTTCCTCGGTCACCTGGCTGATCGGGTGGATCGTGCCCTGCCCGCGCCCGCGTCCGGGCAGCGTCACATCCAGCCATTCGTCCTTGAGCCGCGCATCCAAAGCGGCATCAGCCAAGGCGGATTTCTTGGCCGTCAAAGCCGAATTGATCTCATCCTTCAGGGCGTTCAACGCAGGGCCTGCCACCTGCCGCTCCTCGGGCGTCATCTTGCCCAGCTCGCGCATCTTCAGGCTAACCTCGCCCTTCTTGCCCACGGCCTGCACGCGCAGATCTTCCAGCGCGGCCTCATCGGCGGCTCCGGCAATCGCGGTGATGTATTTGTCGCGCAGGTCATCCATGGCGCAGCCCCCTGTCTCACTATCGCGCGGGTCCTAGCCTGTTCCCCCGGCACGGGCAAGGATCACGATGACGTCAGGCACCTGCACAGTCCCGCGCAAACTGCCGGCCACCCCTCGACATTCTCCAATCTCTCACGATAGCGAAAGCCAATCATTGACCAAACCCGAGCTTTCGACGTGCCCATTGCCAAGATCCTCGCCGCCCTTTTTCTGACCGTCACTCTGGCCGCCTGCGGAGGGACACCACAGGTCGCCACCCAGACCGAGATTGCAGAGCTGGCCCGTGGTATCCGCGCCCTGGGCCCCGATGTCGACCCGGTCGAGGCTGAGCGCGCGGCCCAGATCACCTACAGCTATACCCGCCAATTGGCGATCCAGTACCAGATCACCGATCCGCCGCTGGTCCATAACACCAAGGTCAATCTTGGCTTCAAGCCGCGCGGCCTGTGTTGGCACTGGGCCGAAGATATCGAACGCCGCCTGAAACAGGAGGGGTTCAAAACCCTCACCATGCACCGCGCCATCGCCAATGCCGATAATCAATGGCGGATCGACCACAGCACGGCGATCATCAGCGCGCGCGGCGATGACATGTATGATGGCATCGTGCTTGACCCCTGGCGCAAAGGCGGCGTCCTGTTTTGGGACGAACTGCGCGACGACACCCGCTACAAGTGGCGGCCCCGCGCCGTGGTTCTGGCCGAAAAGCGCGGCAAACGTGAAGAAGAGGGCGGCCTGCCCGCGGCGGCATTCGAATAGCACAAGGGGCCCGCCCCATAGGATCAATCACGGCGCTCAGATGATCGCGGCGGAAAAACCGCCACCAGGCCAGCCGCCGCGATGAGGCCCATGCCGATCAAGGCGGTCACATCCGGGATCTCTGCAAAAAACAGCCGCCCCCAGGCAAGGCTGAACCCCAGATAGGCGTAATCAAAGGCCGCAATCGTGGCAGGCGGGCCGTTCTGATAGGCGACCGCCGCGCCAACACTTCCAATCAGCAACAGCACGGCCAGCGCCGCAACGGTGGCGATCAGGCCGGGATCCACAGATTGCCATGGACCAAGCAAGACCGACCCGTCCCGCCCCGCAACCGACGCAAGCGCGGCGCCGCCAAGGATGAACGCCACGTTCAAGGCCAGGGCGAGCGAAAACGGGTCCTCCCCTCGGCATTTCGCCGATGTCAGAACCATCGCTGAAGCATAGAGCATCGCCGCCAGAACAGGCAGCAGCGTGTGCGCGTCAAACCCGGACGCGTCGGGCCGGATGATCAGCACAACACCGATAAACCCGCTGGCAGAGGCGGCCAGGGCCAACATGGGCGGCCATTGCCGCGCAACCAAGGCAGACAACACGACAATGAAAACCGGCCCTGTGTAATAGGCCGCCGCGGCCACCGGCAGGGGCATCCTCGACAGGGCCGCGTAATAGCTCAGCCACATGGCGACCAACAGCGCGCTGCGCAGCACAACCCATCCGGGTGCGGTTAACCGCACCATCCCACGCCTGCGCGCCAGCCACCAAAGCAGCGGGATCGTCAGGGCTGATCGCAGGATGAACATCTGCCAAAGCGGCAGCGACAGGCCCGTCCCCTTGATCAGCGCATCGCCAAGGGACAAGGCGCACACCGATGCGAGTATCGCGGCTATGGCATATCCGGTTTGGCGGCGTTTGGTTTGGGGCATCTTGCGATCTCGATGTCTTGCTTTCGGTCGGCAGCCCGTTCAAATCATGTATTGTGACGTTCTAAAAAAGAGTTCTGGGCAGTTTTGCATGAGGCCAAGTTATGGATAGTCCAACCCTGCCCCCGCTCTCTCGCCTCAAACCGTTCGAGGCTGCGGCCCGCCATGAAAGCTTTTCCCGGGCCGCTGCCGAACTTGGCATGACCCAGACGGCAATCAGCAAACAGATCGCACTGCTGGAACACGAGTTGGGGACCGCGCTGTTCGAACGGCGCAACCGTGCGGTGTTTTTAACCGATGCCGGGCGCCGCCTTGGCCGTGTCGTCAGTGCCGCCTTGGCCGAGATTGTAGCAGAAGTCGCCCGTCTCAGCGGGCAACGGCGCGCCGGTGAAGTGATCCTGCATTGCCAGCTTTGCGAGGCCTTTTACTGGCTGATGCCACGGCTCGCCCGGTTTCACGGGCGGCATCCGGATGTCGAACTTCGCGTCATCAGCACTCTCAAACCGTTGACCGAAACCACGGAACAGTTTGACGTCGCGATCCAGACAACCGGCCGCCCATCTGGAACAGCTCGGCTGGTGGGCACGGCAAGCGATGACATCTTCCCGGTCTGCGCCCCGTCCCTGATCCAGGGTCACGCATGGCCGCTCCCGGTGACAGACCTCGCAGCCTTTCCGCTGTTGTCACACATGGTCGTGCCGCAGGATTGGATGGAATGGCAGGATTGGTTCATAGCCGTCGGGGCGGTGCTGCCCCCCGCCCATCCACGCCTTGTTGCCATGGACAGTTACCCACTGGCCCTGCAGGCCGCTGTGGCGGGGCAAGGCATCGCGCTGGGATGGCAACGCACGACCGAGGGGATGATCGCCGAAGAGAAACTCATACGCCCCTGTGCCGAATACGTGTCACGACCGACCGAGCTTTCGATCTATCGCAGCACAGCCCGCGACCGGCATCCCGACACAGAAAAGCTCCTTAGCTGGATTTCGGATGAGCTTTCGGCCTGACAGATCTCCGTATAAGCCGTTTGAAAGACCCAGCGATGGTTGCCGTTCGAGCAGCGAACTGATCGGCAAAGGATGAACGCCACCTAACCAGATCGCGCGCCAAATGCTGCGCTGCGATATGCATGGTTTCTGTATCGAATATGCATGCTTTGTGCATCGCAGTTTCGGCGCAAATTCAACACCTTGCACGACGATCTGGGCGACCGCGCTCACTGAGCCATAGACCGATCACTACGCAACAAAAAACGCGCCCTCACAATGGGGCGCGTTAATGCTCTCGCAACTGTGGAAGCGGTCAGACCAAAGCGGCCTTCGCCTTATCCACGATGCTGTTGAACGCGTCGGGTTCGTGAACCGCCAAATCGGCCAGAACCTTGCGGTCAACCTCGATCCCGGCGAGGGACAGACCGTTGATGAAGCGCGAATAGGTCAGGCTCTCATCATGGGCGCGCACCCCGGCATTGATCCGCTGGATCCACAGCGCGCGGAACTGGCGCTTGCGGTTCTTACGGTCGCGGGTTGCGTATTGATTCGCCTTATCAACGGCTTGGGTTGCGGTCTTGAAGTTCGTGGACCGGCGACCGTAATAGCCCTTGGCGGCGTTGATGATCTTCTTGTGGCGTGCGTGTGTGACGGTTCCGCCTTTAACTCTCGACATCTATCACTCCTCCTTCAGCGGGCATAGGGCATGAAGCCCTTGACGATTTTTTCGTCGGCGGCGCACAGGGTCGTGGTGCCGCGCGCGTTACGGAGGAATTTGTTGGTGCGTTTGATCATGCCGTGGCGTTTGCCCGCCTGGGCGGCCTTCACGCGGCCCGATGCCGTCACTTTAAAGCGCTTCTTGGCGCTCGATTTCGTCTTCATCTTGGGCATTTTCGTCTCCTTGGCTTGGACGTTCAGCGCGGTGAAAGGCATGCCACTTGGCCCACCCGCGTGGTTAGAGAGCCGTTGATTACGGCCCCAAACCCTTTTACGCAAGAGAAAAAATCGCCCTCAGTTGATCCCGCCGCTTAGCACCCGAATGATAATGCCCGGCGCTTCTGCCACGCTGTATCCTGTGGGGCTGTTGGTGGCGGCATAGCCAAAACTGCCAGCGGAAATCAGGAATAACAGGGCCGCGCCGCGCACACCACGGCCATGGGTGAACGAGCTAAGCAACGTGGGGATCGCGGCCGCACCGCTAAACACACCGATGACGAACAGCAGATCGGGATCCAGGTCCAAGTCCATAATGCCAATGTCCTCTCTGCCCCCGGCGATGACATTACTCTGGATCGGCGCTGAAAATCAACCTTTCCTCGCATGGGGCGACCCGCAGGATATTGGTTGTTCCCGGGACGTTAAAGGGCACACCTGCGGTTACCACGATCTGATCCTGGGGGGTGGCAAAGCCGCTATTGCCGGCAACCCGAACCGCATTCACCACAGCCATCTTGAACCGGTCGACCTCCTCCGTCAGGAAACAGTTGGTCCCCCAATGCAGGCTCATCCGCCGCGCCGTGCCCATCAGAGGGGTCAGCGCCAGGATTGGCACACGGGGCCGTTCACGGGAGACTTTGGTGGCGGTCGTGCCCGAATGGGTGAAACAACAGATCGCCTTGATATCCGTGCTTTCCGCGATCTCCCGGGCGGCGGCTACGATCCCATCAGACACGCTTTCACGATGGGCTGACCGGCTTGCTTCGATCACGGCGCGGTAGGTGGCGTCGCTTTCCACTTCGACGGCCACGGCGTTCATCGTCGCCACAGCTTCGATTGGATAGGCACCGGCGGCACTTTCCGCACTCAGCATGATCGCGTCGGTGCCTTCATAGATGGCGGTGGCCACGTCTGACACTTCGGCACGCGTAGGCACCGGGCTTTCAATCATGCTTTCCAGCATCTGGGTCGCGACGATCACGGGCTTGGCCGCCGCCCTGGCCCCCCGGATCAAACGTTTCTGAATCGGGGGCAGTTTTTGCACAGGCAGTTCCACACCCAGATCACCCCGGGCCACCATGATCCCGTCAGACGCTTCAAGGATCTCCTTATACGCCTCAACCGCGGCAGGCTTTTCGATCTTTGACATGATCGCCGCGCGGCCGCGGGCCAGCGTCTTGCCTTCTTCCACATCCGCCGCGCGCTGGACAAAGGACAGGGCCAGCCAGTCCACGCCCAACTCGCAAACAAATTCCAAATCCGCGCGATCCTTGTCCGACAAGGCTGCCAGCGGCAACACAACGTCGGGCACGTTGACGCCCTTGCGGTCCGAGATTGTGCCACCGGCAATCACTGTGCAATCGGCATGACCGTCGCTGCAATCGGTCACCTTTAGCTGGATTTTGCCGTCATTGACCAAAAGGGTCGCACCCGGTTTCAGGGCGGCGAAAATCTCGGGATGTGGCAGGGTGACCCGCGCGCCATCGCCGGGCTTGTCCTCCAGATCCATGCGAAAGCTTTCTCCTTCAACCAGGTCCTGCGGGCCACCGGCAAAGGTGCCGACGCGCAGCTTTGGTCCCTGAAGGTCGGCCAGGATGCAAATGGGGCGCCCGGTATCGGCCTCCACCTTGCGGATGATCGCGTGGCGTGCGGCCACATCCTCATGGGTGCCGTGGCTCATATTCAGGCGAAACACATCGACGCCGGTATCGAACAACGCCCGGATTGTGTCGTGATCGCTAGATGCCGGTCCCAACGTGGCGACGATTTTTACGTTGCGCATACGTCTCATGGTGTGCCCCCTGTCCTCTTTCGTTTCTGCCTGTTAGCGCTAAAGATGCAGGGTCACAACCGGACCCGGACCGCACCACGAGCGTTCGACATGGTATATCGAGGTAACAGGACCATGACCTACACACCCTACCGCGTCCATGGGCAGAACCGTCAAAGCCCCTGGTTGATCAGCTGTGATCACGCCACCAATACGGTGCCAGATGACGTCAATGGCGGCACATTGGGCCTGCCCGAGGCAGAGATGAAACGCCATATCGCCTTTGATCCCGGCGCAGCCGGACTTGCCTTGACCCTGGCCGATGCGTTGGGTGCACCTGCAATCCTGTCGAATTTCTCACGCCTGGTGATCGATCCAAACCGCGGGCTGGATGACCCCACACTGGTGATGAAGCTTTACGACGGTACGATCATCCCGGCGAATCGATCCGCAGACGCGGCAGAGATCTGCAGGCGGCAAATCCTGTGCTACGATCCGTACCACGCTGCCTTGGGTGATCTGGCCGCGCGGCCCGGCATGATCCTGGTATCCGTCCACTCCTTTACACCGCAGTTGAACGAGCATGCCCCCCGCCCGTGGGAGGTGGGGGTTCTCTCTGCCGGGGATCGACGTTTGGCCGGCCCGCTGATTGCGGCACTCGCCGCCCAGGGCGGCCCGCCCGTGGGGGACAATCAGCCCTATGCCGGACATCTGCCCGGGGATGCGGTGGACCGCCACGCCCTGCGCTTTGGCCGGCCCAATGTCCTGTTGGAACTGCGGCAAGACGTGATCGCGACCGCCACCCAGCAGGCCGATTGGGCCGCGCGATTGGCCCCCTTGCTTGACGCGGCCCGGGTGACGGCCCAGCTATGACAGATCACCATTTGGGGGAATATGACATGGATGACCAAACCCGGATCGAACTTGAGGCCGCCGCGTTTCGCTGCCTGCGCGATCACCTGGCGGACCGCACGGATGTGCAGAACATCGACATGATGAACCTGACCGGATTTTGCCGCAACTGCCTGAGCCGTTGGTATCAGGAAGCCGCCAATGACCGCGGGATCGAAATGTCAAAGGAGGACGGACGCGCCGCGTTCTACGGTATGCCCTTTGCCGAATGGAAGGCCAAGCACCAGACAGAGGCGTCACCGGCCCAGCAGGCCGCCTTTACCGACAGTCACAACACGTAAGGGTGTATCAATCCGTGCGGTGACCGCGCGCCAGGATCCTCGCTTGTTCCACCCAGCTCGCACTGCTTTCGGTCAGGTCCAGCTTGGTGTCGATCCAAGCGATCACGGCGGCATCCCATCCCGCGATCTGATCGTGGTGATAAATGCCCAGACCACGGCAAGCCTGTTCCAGATCCGTGTCGATGCCGCGGATCAGCGTCAGATCATCGGGGGTGCCATCTCGTGCCTGAGTCAAGCACTCTGGTGCGCGCGGCATCGCCGGTGATGGCGCAGCTTGCGGCACGGGGCTGGGCGCCGGGACCGCCCCTGAAGTGAAGGCCAATTGCCCGCGCAACCCGTCCAGTTCCACTTCCAGCGCCCGAACGCGCATGTCCTTTCGGCCCAAATCCGCCTTTGCCCGGTCCAGCTTTGCACCAATCTCGACCAACCGGGTTTTGGCCGCCTCCGCCTCGGCCGCGCGGGCCTGATCCAACGCGCGGTCCGGGGACGGGTCCGGACGGCTCCCCCAGATGATCCAGCCACTGATCAAGCCGATGATCCCGGCCAAAACCAGCAACGTCCAGATCTCCAGCAAAAGAAGGCCCCATCCCTCGAACATCACCTGCGCCTACCGGGCGAACGGGGCGATGGGCGCCGGTGTCACGGTGATGGCGGGGTGCCACCGCGGCGGAACATGGGCCAAGGCATCGCGCAGCTTCATGTCCTGATCCGGCGTGGCGACTGTACCGGAAACGGTCAAGCGATCGCCAGACAGCCGCACGACCCCATCGCGCAGGTGTGGCAACGCCGATTTGACGGCCTCCACGGCGACGGGCCATTCGGTTAGCGCGTCCCCGATCCGCGCGATCTGTACCGCACCGTCTGCCGGGCCGATCACCCCCGCCGCACTGGCTGGCACCTTGCCGCGTAAGCTGACAATGCCGCGCGTGACCTCGGCATGGAGGGCGAACGGCAAGCCATCATCGGCCAGCGTTATCTCGGCCATCACGGCAAAATCCTGTGGAATACGGGCCAGCAGGGCCTGCGCCCGGTCGGAATGGTCAGGGATCTGGGCGAGGCCCTTCAGGATCACCTGACTGGCACGGATCTCAACCTGTCCGTCCTCCAAGGCGGCCAGGGCCGACACGCCAAACCGCACGGCATCGCGCCAGACCTGCTGATCAGGCCCGGTAAAGGAATGGATCACATTCTCCGCCTGCCCGCCCTCCGGCAGCCACGTGGCCAGGTCGCGCCGCGACACCGCCGCAGGCACCTTGCCCGCCACGCGCATCTCACCCGCCTGTTTCGAAAGACTCAAAAAAAAAGGCCGCCCATCGTCTTCGATCTCAAGGTTCAGTACCGCAAGAAACCCCTCCGGCAGAACGGCAAGCTCAGCCTCGGCCCGCGCGATATCTTCCGGCGTGGTGGCAAATCCAACCAACGACAGCTTTCCACCGGTCAGATCCAACTGCCCGCGCGACAAATAAGACAAGGCCCGCAATGCACTGACCAAAGCGCTGGCCCAGTCCCCGCTCTGGTCGGAAATGGCCGCAATCGCGGGCGGTGTTCCCGCCAGCGCCCGGTTCAGGGTCTGCGCCACCCGCGCGGGACGCACGCCCTGGGGAAGCTTGCCGCCTTGCCAAACCGCACCAGCGGGCGTCACAGCGATGCGCGCGGCAAATGGCGTGCCATCATCCAACACGTCGATCTGGGCCGTGGCGACATAACCGTAAGGCAAAGCTGCCAGGACAGCCTGCGCCGCATGAACCTCCACCGGTGTGCGGGCAGTGCCTTCCACTGTGATGGTTCGGTCCGACATCTCGAACCGACCGGCCTCCAGATGCGCAAGCGCCGCGTGGCAATCCAGTACCGCCTGTTCCCAGTCGCCTTGCGGCGCACCGGCGGCCAGGGTCAAAGCGCCCGATTGTGCCAGACCGATCTGGTGGGCAATGCGCCGGCGCGCCGGTTCCGTAGGAACATGCCCCTGCCAGGTGATCCCCACCGCTGTCTTGGTGGCCGCGATGGTGAACGGATCCGCCGTGGGCACAACCACCAGATCGGCCGAGGTCTGCCGATGGCCGGGCAAATCGGCCAATGCCTGCAGGATCCGCCGCTCTTCCGCCACGCCGTCGGCGATACCTGTAACCCGAATGTCGCGGCCCGTGACCTGGCCGGTCATGCCATGCACCGCGGTCAACAACACGCCATTGGCCTGCTGGGCCAACCGGTGCTGCACCACCGCCGCCTGACGAGGCCCCAGCCACAAGCCCAGTGTCAATAATCCGGCCGCAAAAACTGCAAGGCCAAGAGACATGCGTAATTCCACGGGACGTCCCGTCCTGAAAATCCTAGCCAAACCTGCACGTCAACAGGGCAGGAAGGCAAGAGGTTAACAGATCGGGTCAGGCGTCAGACAGCGACCTTGCGGCTTTCATCCAGGTAGATTTCGCGCAGCCGCTTGGCCACGGATCCTGGCACGCCATCGCCCACCGGTTCGCCGTCAATCTCAACGACCGGCATGACAAAGGTCGAAGCAGAGGTGATGAACGCCTCATCGGCCTCCTGCGCCTCGGCAATGGTAAAGCTGCGCTCCTCGACCTGCATCTGCGCCTCGCGGGCAAAACGCAAAACAGCGGCGCGGGTGATCCCGTGCAGGATCTCGGTCCCCAGATGACGGGTGATGATCTTGCCATCCTTGACGATATAAGCGTTGTTCGATGTGCCTTCGGTGACGGCACCGTCTTCGACCATCCAGGCATCGTCACAGCCTGCCGCCTTGGCCATCATCTTGCCCATGCTCGGATAAAGCAGCTGCACCGTCTTGATGTCACGGCGGCCCCAGCGCTGATCGTCGATGCTGATCACCTTCATGCCCGTATCGGCCATCGGATTGTTCGCCAGACTTGGTTTGGACTGGGTAAACAGGATTAAGGTCGGCTTGGTATCCTTTGACGGATAAGCAAAATCCCGGTCTGTCGCCGCCCCGCGCGTGACCTGTAGATAGATCATCCCGTGGACCAGATCGTTGCGCCGCACCAGTTCGCGATGGACCCCCAACAGGTCCTCACTGCTGATCGGTTCCGCCATGTCCAGCTCACCCAGGGATCGTTTCAACCGCTTGGCATGGCCGTCGAAATCGATCAACTTGCCGTCCAACACGCTGGTCACTTCGTAAACGCCATCGGCAAACAGAAAACCGCGATCAAAGACCGACACCGTCGCCTGTTCCTCTGGCAGATACTCTCCGTTCACATAGACGGTGCGGCTCATCTCAATTCTCCCGTTCAACCCCAAAGCGCCGGTTCCGGCGGATAGACGATACTTCCGTCATAGCGTAGCGGCGTGGCACGGTCCTCTGCCAGCAAAAGAGGTGCGTCAAGATCGACCACCGCCATGCCCTGCGCAGGCAGCATCCCCGGCGCCATGGCCAATGAACTGCCGACCATGCACCCCATCATCAGGGTATAGCCCTCCGCCAAGGCGGCCTCTTTGACCGCCAGTGCTTCGGTGAGGCCGCCGGTCTTGTCCAACTTGATGTTCACCATGTCATATTTGCCCGCAACCTTGGCCAGCGAGGCGCGGTCGTGAAAGCTTTCATCGGCACAAACGGGCACGGGCCGCGCAATCTCCCGCAGCGCCTCATCCTCCGCCGCGGGCAAAGGCTGTTCGACCATGGTGACCCCCAGCCGCTGCAGATGTGGCACAAGATCGGAATAGACCTCCGCCGTCCAGCCTTCATTGGCGTCGACCACGATGGGAGGCTTGGGCGCACCGGCCCGCACCGCTTCAAGCCGCGCCAGATCATCCGGCGTGCCCAGCTTGATCTTAAGCATCGGCCGGTAAGCCTGCGCGGCGGCGGCGGCCTTCATCTGTTCCGGGCTTTCCAGCGACAGCGAATAGACCGTGGTCACGGGACCAGGTTCAGCCAGTCCTGCCAGGGCCCAGGCGGGCTTTCCAGCACGCTTGGCCTCCAGATCCCACAGGGCGCAATCAACAGCATTGCGCGCGGCACCGGGGGGCAGCATCTCTTGCAAGGCGATGCGATCAAACGGCGGCTCCAGCCCCTCGATCTGCGCGGTGACACTCTCCAGGCTCTCGCCATAGCGGGCATAAGGGACGCATTCCCCCTGACCCATATGGTCGCCATCGCGGATCCGAACGGTCAGCACCTTGGCCTCCGTCCGACTGCCCCGCGCGATGGTAAAGACCTGGGCCAGCTTAAAGCTGTCGCTTGTGACGGTCAGTTCCATCATCCCAACGCCACCAACGCATCAACCAACCGGTCCGATCCCTGGCGGAACGGATCAACCGTTGGCAGGCCCATCCGCCCCTCGATCTCTTCCAGACACGCCATCGCCGCGTCTTCCTCCAGATGCTGGGTGTTGACCGAAATCCCAACTACCTGACAGGTCGGGTTCACGACCCGCGCCATCCGCAGGGAGACGTCGCGCAGATCTTCTAGGCTCGGCAGGCTGTAATCCGGCAGGCCGCGCATATGGGTCCGCGTCGGCTCGTGGCTCAGGATCAGCGCATCGGGTTGGCCACCATGGACCAGGGCCAGCGTCACCCCGGAATAAGAGGCGTGGAACAGGCTCCCCTGCCCCTCGATCATGTCCCAGTGATCCGCGTCATTGTCAGGGGTCAGCCATTCGACGGCGCCGGCCATGAAATCCGCGACAACCGCATCCAGCGGCACACCGTCGCCGGTGATCAGGATGCCGGTCTGCCCCGTCGCCCGAAAGCTCGACTTGATCCCGCGGGCCCGGGCATCGCGGTCCATCGCCATGGCCGTATACATCTTGCCCGCCGAACAATCCGTGCCCACGGCCAGGCACCTTTTGCCTGACCGGCGCACGCCATTGGCGATCGGATACTGTACCTCCGGCACCCGCACATCATGCAGCGCGCATCCCGTGGCCTCCGCCACGGCGACCAGGTCAGCCTCATCCCGCAACAGGTTGTGCAGCCCACTGGCCAGATCAAAGCCCAGATGCATCGCTTCCCGCAACACACCCTTCCAGTTTTCAGAGATCACGCCACCCCGGTTCGCCACCCCGATGACCAGCGTCCGGGCCCCCGCCGCCTTGGCCTCTTCCAGCGTCATATCCTGCAGTTTCACATCCGCACCACAGCCCGGCAGCCGGAACTGCCCCACGGCATTCTCCGGGCGCCAATCCTTGATGCCCTGGGCGACCTTGGCCGCCAATTGGTCAGGGGCATCGCCCAAAAACAGCAGATAAGGTGTTTTTATCATGGTGAAACTTTCAGTTGAGGCAAGGTCTTCACCCAGCGTCAGGGTCGGATCGCGCGCACCCTAGCCAGCCTATTCCCGGGCCATAGGGCCAGTTGCACGATATGTCTTAAGCCAGAGCGGGATCCGGCTAAACCCGCCCCCTGCCTTGCAAAACCCCATCGCTAAGCAGCCAGCCCCTGGCGGCCCATGCTCAGGAACTTGGTCCGGCGTTCTTCAACCAACTGCGCGCGGTCCTTGCCCTCCAACTCCCCAAGCATCGCCGAAATGCCGCGCCCCACACGGGCGATGACCTCGTCCCGGTGCCGCTGCGCACCACCCACGGGCTCACTCACGATCAGGTCGATGATGCCCAGATTGCGCAGGTCATCCGCAGTCAACCGCAACGCCTCCGCCGCCTCGCGCATCTTTTCGGCATCCTTCCACAGGATCGACGCACAACCCTCGGGGCTGATCACCGAATAAACCGAATGTTCCAGCATCGCCAACCGGTTGCCCGTCGCCAGGGCCACGGCCCCACCAGAGCCACCTTCGCCAATGATCACACTCACCAGGGGCACGCCGATCTGTAAACAAGTCTCTGTCGACCGCGCGATCGCCTCCGATTGTCCGCGCTCCTCTGCGCCCTTGCCCGGATAGGCGCCGGGCGTGTCGACCAGGGTGATCACAGGCAGGTTGAACTTGTCGGCCATCTCCATCAGGCGGATCGCCTTGCGGTAACCCTCGGGCCGGGCCATGCCGAAATTGCGCATCAGCCGCGTATTGGTGTCATTGCCCTTCTCGTGGCCAATCACGACGACAGGGCGGTCATTGAACCGCGCAAGCCCCCCCATGATCGCCAGATCCTCCCCAAAGGCGCGATCACCCGCAAGCGGCATGTATTCGGTAAACAATGCCTCGATGTAATCAGACGTATGGGGCCGGTCCGGGTGTCGTGCCACCAGACATTTCCGCCACGGGCTCAGCCCATCATACAGATCCGCCAGCAGCTCCACCGCCTTCACATCCAACGCGGCGGCCTCATCCGTGACGTCCATCTCTTCATTTGACCGCGCCATGGCGCGCAATTCTTCCGCCTTGCCCTCGATCTCGGCCAGGGGTTTTTCAAAATCCAGATAGTTCATCGGCTGCCTTCCGCATTTTCATCCTATATGCCCACGGGCCTGATGCAGCGCAATGGGCCGCATCTAGGGAACCGGCCCGGCACTGCGCGCCCGCCCCCCGATGAGAATGGCCGGAAAAGAGGAGCGGTCTGCAAGGACGTAAATCCCCCCGGTCAGGCCATAAACGGCCGCAATCAACAGCAACAATTCCCACCCCCAGGGCCAGGGCACCTGCGCCAAAACGGCCAAGGTGATCAGCGTGATCGGAAAATGCAGCACATAAATCGGAAAGGTCGCCCGGCCCAGCGTGGTCAAGGCCCGGCCCGGACGGTTCAGATATCGCGCCGCCATCCCCAACGCCGTCAGCGACAGGCACCAGGCATTCACGCCCTTAACGGTGGCAGAGATCACGGGAACCGCACCATAGGCCGGTGCCAGACCCGCCGCTGCCCAGCCCCCTTCGGACAACGCGATGCCAAGCGCCGTGTTGCTGGCCAGGTATGTGACCAGGATACCCACATCGATGGCAAACCCGACCAATCCCGCCACAAGCAGCGCCCACCACCAGCGCGCCAGCCAGGCCAACACCGCCCCGTGCTGCGCGCCGATCAGGAACCCACTGGCAAAGATCCCCAGATACCAGGGAAACTGATACCCATCCCCCGCGATCGCGCTGGCATAGGGTTTGAATGCGACGGCAATCAGCGTCACGATACCGACAAGGGCCGCCACCATCAGAGGCGGCGACAGGTCCAACCGCTCCAACCGCGCCCGCAGGGCAAAAAGCGGCCAGCAGAGTATGGTGTAAATCGTCAGGTTGACCAGAAACCAGACATGCATAACCTGCCGCGGCTCTGGTGACAGCCACCAGTCTGTCAACGTGTCGGCAAATCGCGCGGTCGGGTCGTTGGCCCAGGCAATCGCATGACCCGCGAACAGGTTCAGAACAAAGGTCGCAAACATTGCGGGCAGCACCAAATTCAGCACGCGCCGCCCGATGAAGCGCGCACCAAACCCGCGTGAGGTCGCGAAATACATCCCGATCCCCGCGATCAGGAACAGCGCGGGAAGCCGCCAGGTATGGCTAAAGTAAATCGCCAGCGACAACCCGTCGCCAGCCAGCCGGTCATTGGCAAAGCCATAGATCTCTGCCCCGAACGGCGCAAAGCCCACGGCGGCATGGTGCACAACCAGAATGCCAAAGAGGATGACACGCAGCCAATCCAGATCATACCGACGGGTCATCCAACCGCTCCTGCGCGAGATGGCGCAAGGGTATGCCACACCGCCGGAGGCACAATCGAAAATTCTGTCGCCGGACCACAAAAATGCAACTTCAGGGTGGATGACAGACGTTAACCCGCAACGATCTTAGACGCAGGTTACAGCGCCGAAACCGGGGATCACATGTATGGAATACATATCGATTGTGCATGGTTTCTGTATCGGTTTTTTCAGACCGTTTCAGCGCCTTAACCCGCTCTCTTCCCGAAACCCCGTTTTCCATGCATATGCAACCGCGCGCCGCATTAATGATTTCAGGTTGAAAGGCCGGTCGCAGGTCCCTCGTATCGCAAAGGTCCTGTGGCGGAGCGACAGGGATTCGAACCCTGGAGACGGTCTCCCGCCTACACACTTTCCAGGCGTGCGCCTTCGACCACTCGGCCACCGCTCCGTGACGGGCGGTGTAGCCCCAATCGGGCTGCGCTGGCAACCCTTTAAGCGCTTTGTTCGGGTCAGAAAACCCGGAACGACGCCACAAATGGCAAGTGGTCCGAGACCTCGTCGCGGAACCTCTCCCGCCCCATGTCCAGCGTCCAATGCATCGGGAACAACAGCAAGGAGCCGCGAACATAATCGGTTGAAAACGTTCGGGAAACTGCAAAGCCATCCAACAGGTTCGCACGCCCTTTTTCCAGGATATGAGAAAACCGGTCCTGCAGATCCCAGCTTGACACGAAATCCATCACGTCATCACCGCCCAGCAGGTGGAAATTTGATACATCCTGTCCCGGTATCATGTTGAAATCCCCCATCAAAACCAGAGAACGGCGGCCCAGGGGCGGCGTGTCCCGCACCTCCGTCAGCCAGCGCCCGATCACGTCGCACTGGCTGTCACGGATCCTCTGCTCGGGTCGGTCGCGGCCCGACTTCAGATGAACACCCACGACAATGGCGTTCAACCCCCGGGCCTTCACATCCACCGCGATGGCCCGGCGCCCGCTGCTATAGGTCCCCTCGGATCCTTCGATAAATCGCGGATTGCCGACCTCGACCCCCGACTTGTGGAGAAAACCGATATGGAGCCCGCTTTCGGGTTGTTCGAGGATGGTGTGGTTATACGTGACCCCGTAATCCTCCCGGATCTTGCTGGCCAGCAGCTCGATATGGTTCAGGGGAGAAACCTCGACCAGGCATATGAATTCGGCATCCAAAAGCGCCAGACCTTCGGCTTGCCGCGCGGCCTTTGTGCTGTCGGGCCGGATCCCCTGACCGTCCAGGGAAAATCCGGCAAGGTTCCAGACCGCAAACCGGATCGTGGCGTGATTGAAATCAGACATAGACGATCTCCTGCTTCAATTAATTCAATGATAGCAAGGGGATGTGACAGTTGTATATGCTGGAGTTACCCCACGAGGTGAAGGTTCACGCGGCGGTTTTCCCGCCCTTTTTTCTCCAACTTGCCTAGGCGGATCCGGCCAATCTCGGCCGTGCTGGCCACATGGGTGCCACCGCAGGGCTGCAGATCGACCTGGCTCTCCCCCGCCCCGATGCGTACCAGACGGACCCGGCCAGCCCCCATGGGCGGCTTCACAGACATCGTCTTGACCAGCCCCGGATTGGCCTCCAATTCGGCGTCAGAGATCCAGCTTTCGGTGACAGGCAGGTCCCGGTCGATCAACTCCTGCAAGGCGGCCTCCACCGCGCCCTTGTCCTCCAGCGGCTCGGGCATGTTGAAGTCCAACCGACCCTTTTCTGCCGTGATCGCCCCACCGGAAACCGGCAGCGGGATGACGACCGACAGCAGGTGCAACGCCGTGTGGATCTTCATATGCGCATAGCGGCGATCCCAGTCCAGCGCCTGGCGCAGGTTGGTGCCAACAGCGGGCAAGGGCGCAGGTTCCGCAGGCACCAGAACAATCGTGTCGCTGTCGCCTTTCACGGTGGTCGCAATCTCGATCTGGCCGCCCTCCCAATGGAGGATACCACTATCGCCCGGCTGACCGCCGCCTTGGGGATAAAAGATCGCCGCTTCCAGGATTAGGCCACCTTCGGCCGTTTGGCCAATCACCGTCCCCTCCCAGTCGCGCATATACGGATGTTCCAGAAACAGCTTTTGGGTCATGACGACCCCTCCGTCATTGGGGGAAGGGGCGGACCAATGGGCCCGGCCTCCGGTTGGCCGCGCAGGGTTTCGGGGTTACGCAACCAGACATCTCGCTGGGCAAACGGAATCTCGATCCCCTCTGCCGTGAACCGTTCGACGATGGCGTGGTTCAGGTCGGTCTGGGTCCCGAGTTTGAAATTCACGTTGCGCAGGATCACCCGCATCTCAAAATCCAGGCTATCTGCGCCGAACCCCGCAAAAACGATCAAGGGAGGGGGCTTGATGATCACCATCGGATGATCCTCGGCAATCTCCTGCAGGATCGCCTGCACCTTGCGCGTATCGGTGCCATAGGCAACGCCGACCGGGATGATCAGGCGCCCTGTCAGGTTGGTCTTGGTCCAGTTGGTCACGTGGCTGGCAATAAGATCGGCATTCGGCACGATCACGTCCGTGCGGTCGAAGGTTTCGATCCGGGTGGAGCGGACCGAGATGCTGCGCACCGTCCCCATCACGCCGCCAACCTCGATCCAGTCCCCTTCGCTGACCGGGCGTTCGATCAAAAGGATGATGCCTGAGACAAAGTTCGACACGATGGTTTGCAGGCCAAAGCCGATGCCCACTGACAAGGCCCCGGCCACGATGGCCAGACCGCTCAGGTCAATCCCAGCTGTCGTGATCGCCAGAAGCGCTGCCAGGAAAATGCCCACATAACCCACGCCAGAGATCGCCGCCGTCTGGCCACCGGGATCGATGCGCGTCTTGGGCAGGATCGTGTTGCGCAAGGTGCCCTGGATGATCCGCGTCAGCAGGAAACCAACGGCGAAAACCGCAACGAATGTCAGGAAATTGGCGGGACTGATCCGTGTTTCGCCAAATGAGAACCCTTCGAGGAAAGTCGCCCAAAGCTCTGTCAGGTCCGCGACCCGCGCGCCCCAGCTGAGCGCCAGAAATGGCAAGGCGATCAGGACCAGAAGCATCCCCGTGAGGACAGGGAACAGGCTTTCCGACAACCGCTCCCGATTACCGGTGAGGGCGGCATACAGTTCAGTCAGGACACGGTTGGCGACCAGCACGATGGAAAAGGCGCCAATCGTCTCCACCAGCGGTGGCAGCAGCGCATTGGCGGCAACAGAATACCCGATTGCTGCGGCCACGACACCCAGCACCGACAACACCATCATGATCTTGCCAAAGACACCGATCACCCGGTCGCGGTAGCCCAGTTCTGCAGGCCCCTCCTGATGTTCGGCGGGCTCCTCGCGGGAGACGGGCTCTGACAACAAGCGCCCCAACCGGAAGCTGAACCAACCGGCTAAAAAGAGCGCGGGGAAGAACAAGATAACCTCAATATCCTCGTCCGCCCCCACCGGTGGAACCAGGAATACCGCCAGGGACACGGCCATCGCCGCAATGCCCAACCCGTAAAACGCGCGGCGCGCCGCAGGCCGGCGATCCTCCGCGATGGGCAGAAAGGGCCTGTCGAGCGGCGTCCGCGGGAACAGGGTATTGGCCAGCCATGACGCCACGACCATCGAGACCAAGGCGTCAAACAGCGCCTCCAGCAGCCGGTCGGTCACGGGGGCTATGGCACCGGTCGCCGTTACGGCGGCGATCAACATGCCGCCGCCGATCATGGGCAGGAACAGCCCAAGGCTCGACGCCAGGGTCTCCGCCAGCCAATGCCAGGTATCAGCCGTCAGCTCCCGCGCCTTGCGCTGCGCCCGAAAGCTCCAGCGCCGCGCCCGCAGCAGGAACAGGATGCCAAGGGCCGTCAGCCCGATGATGACAGGCAGACGTGACAGGCCCACAGCGCGATTGGCCGGTGACGAAAAGAACCGCGTCCATTCCTGGCCGAGATCCCGAAAGGTGGTTTGCAGCGCCAGCAGCGCAGGTTCCCAATGGACCGGGTTCAGCGGCGACGGGCCAAGGTTGAATAGATCCTCCGCCTGGCGCGCGCGAATGATCCCGTCAATCTCCCGGATCAGGCCGCCCGCACGGCTAAAGGCCTCCTCGGCGCGAATGACCGGCGCGCGCAGGTCGGCAAGCTGTGTCTCCAACTGCTCCCGCCTGAGGGCAAGTTCATCCGCCTCAGTCTCGCCTTCCTCCGGCGCGGGGCCCAATGCCTCTATCTGTTCGTCGACGGTGCGGATCCGGGTCTGGTTGGTGTCCTGCGCCTCAAGGAACCGCGCCCGCCACTCCGCCAGGTTTTCCCGCAGCACCTCCAGCGCGGCGTTGGAGGCCCGGCCAGCCGCCACCACCCCTTCGGCGCGTTGGGCGACGTTGTTCCACTCCTCATAATCGATCTCGCCCGTGTTCTGCGCCCAGGCCGTGACACCGGCACAGACGATCAGCAAAATCAGGCAAAGACGGTAGAAAAACGCCCTCACGCTTCGAACACCGCCGGGATATCTGATCGCGTCTGCGTCATGAAATTGGGTAAGGGTAGGCCCTTTTCCTCAAGAAACGCGCGATTGAAGATGCGCGACTGATAGCGGGTGCCGTAGTCGCACAGGATGGTTACGATTGTGTGCCCCGGCCCCATCTCGCGCGCCATATGCATGGCACCTGCGATGTTGATCCCGGTCGAGCCGCCCATGCACAGCCCCTCATGCTCAAGCAAGTCGAAAACGATGGGCAGCGCCTCTGCATCCGATATCCGGGTGACGAAGTCCGGTGTGAGCCCATCAAGATTGGCGGTGATGCGCACCTGCCCGATCCCTTCGGAGATAGAGGAGCCTTCGGATTTCAATTCCCCATCGGTGTAATAGCTGAACAAAGCCGCGCCATGGGGGTCGACCAGTCCGATCTTGACCCCCTTGCTCTGCAGCGCCATGGCAACCCCGGTCAGCGTGCCGCCCGACCCGCAGGCACAGATGAAACCATCGACCTTGCCGCCGGTCTGTTCCCAGATCTCGGGGCCCGTCGTCTCGATATGCGCCTGACGGTTGGCGGTGTTGTCGAACTGATTGGCCCAGATCGCGCCATTGGGTTCCGTCTGGGCAAGTTCAGCCGCCAAACGGCCGGAATAGCGGACAAAGTTGTTGGGGTTGCGGTAGGGCGCAGCCGGAACTTCGACCAGATGCGCACCGGCCAGGCGCAGCATGTCCTTTTTCTCGTCGCTCTGGGTTTCGGGGATGACGATGACGGTCTTGAATCCCATCGATGCGCCCACCAGCGCCAGACCGATCCCGGTATTGCCTGCGGTTCCTTCCACAATGGTCCCGCCCGGTTTCAGATCCCCGCGGGCGACGGCATCGCGGATGATGAACAACGCCGCGCGATCCTTGACCGACTGGCCCGGATTCAAAAACTCGGCCTTGCCGAGGATCTCGCATCCCGTCGCCTCGCTCGCTGCGCGCAGACGGATGAGGGGCGTATTGCCCACGGCAGCGGCAAGATCGGTTCGGATTGTCATGGCGGGCCCTTCTCATCTGGTCGGACCTGACTATCGGCGCCGACTGTGATGTCAACTGTCCCGAAGGCTATCGCGCAGCCGCGCCAGATGCAAAGCGGACAGGTTCAGCGATGCGTTCCCGATCTCCCCGCTGTCGAGAAGATCCATCATCTGGCTGAAACTGACCAGATGACTGCGAATATCCTCACCCTCATCGGCCAACCCACCGATGCCCGCCGCCGTGTCGGGCAAATCCGCAATGCCGATGAAAGAATGCAGATATTCGGTGATCGCCCCGGGCGATGGGTAATAATTGCCAATCGGGATCAGGTCTTTCAGATCCAGCCCCGCCTCCTCCCGCGTTTCACGGCGAGCCGCCTCTTCGGGCGTCTCCCCGGGGTCGATGCGGCCCGCAATGGCCTCCAACAGCCAGGGCTGCGCATCGCCGCGGGCCATGGCACCGGCGCGAAACTGTTCGATCAACAGGACCCGGTCGCGCACCGGATCATAGGGCAACACCGTCGCCGCATCGGCAGACACAAAAATGGCCCGGTGGATCGGATCAACCTGACCACCGTCAAAGGCACGGTGGGTGAGCGTGTATTCTTCAATCGCAAAGAAACCGATATAGGGCGTGGTCTTGTTCTGGACTATCACATCATGGGGAGCCGCGCGGCAGCGGAGCATGGTTGGCGCGGTCTGATGTGCATTCAACCGGGCCTGGGCGCGCACGCGGATTGACGGAAAGCGAGCCACAATTTGCTGAGGATCCGCGTGGCCATAGGCGTTCATCACCTCCTCGGCGGCCAACAGTGTCAATTCCCCCCACCTCTTTGCCCAGACGTCCAGATCCCAAAGGTCAGCAGGCACCCAATTCGCAGTCTCGGGCCAGTAGATCCGGGCATTGACGTCCCGGGGGCCGACCCGGACCGTCACAGGCCGCAATATGTAATCAAATCCGGCTTCGTAGAAATCCAACCGGGCCACGTCTTCGGGGGTCAGACCCCGAACCAACACGCCTTCGACAATGTGGCCAGGACACAACCGTACCATCGGGAAAATCTGATTTTCAACGGCATGAACGGCGTGGTCCGGAAGGTCTGCTGCCACGACCTCACCTGCGAAATCCTTACCCAGAACCAACTTCAATAACGGGCCGTACCGCAATGTTCCATAAAGAAAAAGCGGAGCGATACCCGTGTCGTCAGGCAAACCGCTCCGCGCTCCATTCGGCTAGAAAGCCGCTCAGAATACCGCCCACCAACAGGATAATCGGACCTTGCATATCCGTGCCCATCAACAACCCGTATTCCACGATCATGGCCATCATGTCAGTCAGGGCCTGCATGGGCCCGTCATATCGCAACCGGGTGGAGAGTACGATCATTTCGTAACAAGACCACAAAAGCAGCGCAAAGAACAACAGCGTGCAGGATGTGCGCACACCTGTGCCCGCGGCAGAGTAATACCCCTTGCCGACCATACGCCCCAGCACCAGCCAGCCGCACAGAAACCCGATGAAGGAGTTCAGCGGGATAAGCATCCCCACCTGGGTCCCTTCGGGCAATAGCGGGATGAAGACGGATGACGCAAACATCGCAACCAACGCGAAGGCGATCCCAGAAACGAGTTTGGCAAATGTGGGCATGTCGAGGTCTAGCTTGGTTTTGTCACGGTAATTTGCGTTACATCACAATTTCCCGACGAAAATGTGGCAGCGCAGGAGGTGAGGTAAAAATTCCACATCCGACGAAATCGTTCATCAAATCCCATGGCAGATACCTCATCCCACCGCGCATTGAACGCTTCATGCCAGCGGCGCAGCGTCAGATCGTAGGATGGCCCGAACTCAACGGAATTGCGAATGGCCAGCCCGGCCGTCTCGATCTCCGCGCGCAGGGCGTTAGGGCTGGGCAGCATTCCTCCGGGAAAGATGTATTTCTGAATGAAATCAACGCCTTTTCGGTACATCTCCCACCGTCGTTCCGCAACTGTGATGATCTGTAGCGTGGCATTGCCCCCGGGCTTCAGGCGCTGGTGTAGGCTGTCGAAATAGGTCGGCCAGTATCGTTCCCCTACAGCCTCGAACATCTCGATACTGGCAACACCGTCATAGGTGCCGCGTTCGTCGCGGTAATCTTGCAGCTTGATCTCGACCAGGTCTTCGAGGCCCAGCCGCTTCATCCGGGCGACGGCGAAATCATATTGGGCCTGGCTGATTGTCAGACCGGTGACCCGCAAGCCGCGTTCGGCGGCAGCATATTCGGCAAACCCGCCCCAGCCACATCCGATCTCCAGTACATGATCCCCCTCACGGGCACCCATCTCATCAACCATGCTGGCATATTTCAGGGTCTGGGCGCGTTCCAGGCTCTCCTGCCCCGTCTCAAATTTGGCAGAGGAATAGGTCATGGTGTCATCCAGCCACAGACCGTAGAACTGGTTACCCAGATCATAGTGGTACGAGATGTTCTTGCGCGCCTGATTGCGGGAGTTTGAGTTCAACCAGTGCCGCATCCGTTCATAGGTCTGCACAAAGAACAGACCGGGGAAGCCATCATAGATCGCGTCATTGTCGTGATGGATGAAATCCATAAAGGCCTGAAGGTCGGGTGTCGACCACCAGTCATCCAGATACGCTTCGCTGAACCCCATATGGCCATCCCGGATCAGCCGCGCGAAAAGATCCTCATTGTGAACATCCATCTTGGCGATTGGGCCGGGCTTGCTGCCTTCATTACGAAAGATCCGCCCATCTGGCAGCACGATGTCCAGCCTGCCGAAATCTGCCTTGTCTGCCTGTTGAAATGCCGCCGCAAAGTACCGCGGGAGATTTGCCTCTCCCTTTACGGTCGTTTTGATCATCGTCGTTCCCCCTGTACGCACAAGGCGTTAGCGCACGCCCCTCACCTAAACTGATACTAACCGCATCGGTTATCGGATCAAATGGAACACGGAAATAATCGCGCAGCCGGCGTGTTTTCCAGCTTTGGGTAAGATCAACGGCTGACTGTGCCGCGTGATGGCCCGTGGATGGGCCATCACCGGTCCGTCAACCGGTGATCAGGCGGCCGGCATGCGGCTTTCGACCATCTGAGCGTACCAGGAGCATCCGGCCGGAATCGCATCATCATTGAAGTTGTATTCGGGGTGATGAACATTCGCCGTATCACCGTTGCCGACCAAGATGTAGGCGCCGGGCCGCTCTTCCAGCATAAACGCGAAATCCTCTCCGCCCATGACAAGCGGTGCCTCGTCGCATGCGCCCGCCACCTCGCGCGCGGCATCGGCGGCAAATTCGGTATATGTGTCGTGATTGACCATCACCGGGTAGCCGCGGTGATACGTCACTTCGGCGACGCCGCCAAAAACTGCCGCAGTCTGCTGTGAGATTTCGGTCAGGCGTTTTTGGGCCAGGCTCCGCATGTCGCGCGACAGGGTCCGCACGGTCCCTTTCAAATGAACTTTCTGGGGGATCACGTTGAACGCCTTTGACGATGTCTCCACCGATGTGACCGAGACCACGACCTGATCAATCGGGTCGGCATTGCGACTAACGATCGTTTGCAGGGCCAAAACCAGATGGCTGGCCATCACCGTGGTATCAATGGTCTCATGGGGTTTGGCCGCATGACCGCCCCGCCCCTCCAGATAAATGTCGAACTGATCCGTGGCGGCGAAAAACGCACCGGGCCGGATGGCAAAGGATCCCGCCGGGCGTCCGGGCCAATTATGCATGCCATAGACTTCCTGGATGCCAAATGTCTGCATCATGCCATCTTCGCACATCTCGCGACCGCCACCGCCGCCCTCTTCGGCGGGTTGGAAAATGACGACGGCCGTGCCATCGAAATTCCGGGTCTCAGCCAGATATTTGGCAGCCCCCAGCAGCATTGCCGTGTGGCCATCATGCCCGCAAGCATGCATCACCCCCGGTGTGGATGAGGCATACTCCACCCCCGTCTCCTCCTCGATTGGCAAGGCATCCATATCAGCCCGCAACCCGATCACCCGTTTTGCGGTGTCGGTCCGCCCTCGAATGACCCCGACGACGCCGGTCCGTCCAATGCCGGTCACAACATCATCGCAGCCGAATTCCTTTAGCTTATCGGCCACCAAGGCACTGGTGCGGTGGGTGTCGAACAGAAGTTCGGGATGGGTGTGAATGTCGCGGCGCCAGGCTGTGATATCGGGCAGAAGTTCGGCGAACCGGTTTTTGACGGGCATTGGAAATCTTTCATTGTGACTTGGTCGAAAAATGGGGTGATTGCGGGTCACAGGCAAGGGCGGGGCCCGGTATTTCGCTGACCACGCGACCACGCGGCGCACCATTATTGATGCGACCGCCGTTATGGGTTGGGCGATTTGTTACTGGCGCAACTCATTCACCAGTTTTTCCATAAACGCCTGGCCCGCATTGAATTGCGCAACCGTGATATATTCATCGGGCTGATGCGCCTGGGCGATATCGCCCGGCCCACAGACAGCCACCGAATACCCGCGCTCCTGAAACTGACCGGCCTCTGTCCCGTAGCTGACGGCGTGGGAGGCATTGTCACCGGTCAGTCGCCGGATCATCGTTTCGGCACGGCCGTCCTGCTCCGGCTTTAAAGCGGGCACCTGGAAATATTCGTCAACGACAAACCCGGCATCAGGGGCGATGGCTTTCATCTCGGCCTCCTGCCGGGCGATCTGGGCATACATCTCTGCCCGCCACTGATCGGCGTCTTCGTCAGGGATGATGCGGAAATCCAGACCAAATCGACATTCGGCCGCCGTAATGTTGTGGGCCGTGCCACCCGTGATCGTCCCAGAATGAACGGTGGTCCAAGACGGCTCAAACATCGCGGCGACATCACTCGGTGTGGCTGCGCGGTTGCGTGCGTTCTGGGCATTGGCCCAGTCGATCAGGCGCGCGCCCTCCATGATGGCGGACACGCCGGTATGCATGATCGATGAATGTACCTCAAAACCGCGGGCAGTAATATGGCAGCCGAAACCTCCCTTGTGACCTGTGACACACGTCAGCTCTGACGGCTCCCCCACGATCACCGTATCACCCCGCGGCATGTCCGATTGCAGCATGTGATCAATCATGGGAGGCGCGCCAAGGCAGCCGACTTCTTCATCGTAGCTCAGGGCGATCTGCAGGGGCCGGTTAACGTCTGAACGAGCGGCCTGCGCCATCGCCCAAAGCGCCAGTGCGTCAAACCCTTTCATATCGGTAGTGCCACGCCCGTAAAGGCGCCCATTCCGTTCGACCACGGTAAAGGGATCACTGGTCCAGTCCTGCCCATCGACCGGGACCACATCGGTATGGCCCGACAATACAACCGCGCCCGGCTCCATGGGGCCCACATGGGCATAAAGCGCCGCCTTGTCGCCGGCCCGGTTGTACACCCGATTGGCGGCAATCCCGTGGCCGTCCAGCCACCCTTCGACCCAGTCGATCAGGTCAAGATTGCTGTCGCGCGACACGGTAGGAAATGACACCAACTTGTCGAGCAATGTCCGCGGCGTATCGATCTGCCCCATGGGATTCCTTTTCATTGTCGATCGCATACCTGTGGCGCAGACTGCGTTGGGTCAAGGACAGTTTGGCGTAAGAATGCCGCATGATTAAGCACATGCCCCCTCCAAGGCACTGACGTAGAGGAAATTATTGCCCCCGATTTATTCTATGATAACCTCTTGAGCATCCACGGGATCGCTTTGGGCGACCTTGCACCCGTGAGCTGCGATCCACGAGGGGGACAAGGCTTGGTGCCGCAAAACTGCGTCGAACAGATCGACGGTCCGGGCAACCGGCCCCCGCAAGATGGATCAACCGTCTCAACGGACCAACCGATGGTGCATCAGCGCCAAGACGGACGAACACCAACAACGGAGAAATCAATGACCCTTAAAACCGCCCTTTTGGGGGCTGTAGCAGCCATTGCCATCGCGCCGGCTGCGTTTGCCGATGGGCATTCGGGCGAGCGCGGCCGCGACGGAAATGTCAGCATCATCTATTGGCAGGCACCGTCGATCCTGAACCCCTACCTTTCGGGGGGCACGAAGGATCAGGAAAGCGCATCGCTGATCATCGAACCGCTCGCCCGCTACGACGAAACCGGCATTCTGACACCCTGGTTGGTGACCGAGGTACCGACCCTGGAAAATGGCGGCATCTCCGAGGATCTGACCAGCGTCACCTGGAAAATCGCACCGGGTATTACCTGGTCTGACGGTACGCCCTTCACATCGGCTGACGTCAAGTTCACCGCGGATTACTGCATGGATCCGGAAGGCGGCTGTGCGCAGTTGACGAAATTCGAAGGGGTGTCTTCCGTCGAAACGCCGGACGAGATGACCGTGGTGATCAATTTCGACAAGCCCACACCCAACCCCTACGGTCCCTTCACGGGCGCAGAGGTGCCGGTCCTGCAGGCCGCGCAGTTCGCCGATTGCATGGGCGCCAAGGCACCCGAATGCACCCAGCAGAACTTCAACCCCCTGGGCACCGGTCCGTTCAAGGTGACAGAGTTCAAGCCCAATGACGTAATCACCTTGGCAGCCAACGAAAACTACCGCGAAGAGGGCAAACCGGCCTTCGCCAGTGTCACCTTCAAAGGTGGCGGCGATGCGACAGCGGCAGGCCGCGCCGTGATGGAAACAGGTGAGTTCGACTATGCCTGGAACCTGCAACTCGCCCCCGATGTCATCGCCGAGATGGAAGCAGGCGGCAAGGGCGTCCCGGTTGCAGCCTTCGGCCCGCTGGTCGAACGGATCATGGTGAACAACACCAACCCCGATCCGGCACTTGGCCCCGATGAACGCGCCGTCGTGCGCCCGCATCCATCCCTGGGCGACCCGGCTGTGCGCAAGGCGCTGAGCCTCGCCATCGACCGGCCGCTGCTGGTCGAAATTGGCTATGGACAGGCCGGTAAGGTCACCTGCAATCTGGTGCCTGCGCCCGAGATCTACAATTCCACGACCTTCGACTGCTCGACCCAGGATCTGGACGCGGCCAACAAGCTGCTGGATGATGCCGGTTGGGTCATGGGCGGCGACGGTGTGCGTGCCAAGGATGGCGTGCGCCTCAGCTACCTCTACCAGACCTCAACCAATGCCGTGCGTCAGGATTTCCAGGCGCTGATCAAGGATTGGTGGAGCCAGATCGGCGTTGAGGCCGAACTCCGCAATGTCGATGCGTCTGTCTTCTTCGGCGGCGATCCGGGTTCGCCCGATACATTCCAGAAATTCTATGCGGATCTGGAAATGTACGCCAACACCTTCAACGGCACCGATCCCCAAAGCTACCTGGGCAACTATCTTTGCGACAAGGCGCCCTCTCCCGCCAGCCAATGGCAGGGTGAGAATATCAGCCGGTATTGTGACGAGGCCTATGATGCCCTGCATAAGACCCTGACCGAGACCGCCGATCCCGATGAGCGAGCCAAGATCGCGATTCAACTCAACGACATGCTGATCGAAGCGAATACCCTGATCCCGCTTGTTCACCGTGGTCGTCTGTCGGCCCATGCCAACTCGCTGGGGGGCGTCAAGCTAAACGTCTGGGACAGTGAGTTGTGGAACGCATCTGACTGGTACCGCATCAAAACCAACTGATGCAGCGTGGCGGGGCCCAGATCGCCCCGCCAAAAACTCGGGGCCCGGGGTGAGATTTCGCCTCGGGCTCACCCGATCAGGGGTATTTCCACTATATGCTCACCTACACGATCCGCAGGCTTGTTCTGTCCGTGCCGACCTTGCTGTTCATCAGCCTGGTGATCTTTGCCTTGCTGGAATTCGCCCCCGGCGATCCCATGGCGCAAGTGCCCCTGACCGTGCCGCCAGAGGTCAAGCAAAAGATGCGTGAGGCCTTGGGCCTTGGCCAGCCCTGGCCCATCCGGTTCGGCAAATGGCTTTACCAGTTTTTCGTTATCGAGCCGATGCACCTGTTCGACATCATGTTCAACACCACCTGGGCGGAGGGCAAACAGCGCGTGATCTCGTGGCAGACCCGCGGCCCGGTCATGGATCTGGTTGCCCAGCGGATGCCACAGACCCTGTGGGTTGTCGGCACTGCGTATATCGTGGCGATCCTGGTCGCTTTGCCCATTGGGATCTATTCGGCTTACAAACAATATTCAGTCTTTGACCAAGCCGGTACGCTGATCTCGATGATCGGCTTCTCGGTGCCGCCCTTCTTCTCTGGCGTGCTGGTTATCGTGATCTTTTCGGTGAACCTTGGCTGGCTCCCGTCCATCTATGACACCACACACCGCGTCACGGACTGGGACAGTTTCGTGGTGCAGTTCCAGCAGATGATCATGCCGGTCATGGTACTGGCCTTGCAAATCACCGGGCAGATCAGCCGCTTCATGCGCGCCTCCATGCTGGACAACCTTAATCAGGATTACGTCCGCACCGCCCGGGCCAAGGGCCTGCGGGAACGCGCAGTGGTCATGGTCCATGTGGTGCGCAACTCGATGATCCCTGTGGTCACGGTGATCGCACTCGGCATCCCCGCCATCTTTGGGGGGGCCATCATCACCGAACAGGTCTTCAAGGTAAACGGTCTGGGCCAACTTCTGATCACCGCAATCCAGGCCAATGACCTGCCCATGGTCCAGACCCTGACCTTTATCTTCGCGGTCTTGATCGTACTCTTTAATCTGATTGCCGATGTCCTTTACGGCATTCTCGACCCGAGGATCCGGTATGAGTGACGCCATCCTGACCGAGACCACACCGGAGGCTCCGACCCATAGCCAATTGGCTGATATCTGGCGGCAGTTCAAATCCCACCGCGGCGCACTCTGGGGTGGCGGCTTTCTGGTATTCATCACCCTGTTCGTCGTGCTGGGCCCCTACATCTGGCCGTTCGACCCGCAAAAGCTGGATATCCGGGCCAAGGATATGCGGCCGGTTTATATCGGCCTCTTTTCCGGCGCAGAAAGCACTGTGAAATGGAGTTGGTGGCACCCGTTGGGGACGGATAATCTGGGCCGCGACCTTCTTGCTAAGCTGATATCTGGCGGCCGCATCACCCTGTCCGTCGGATGGGTGGCCATGCTTCTGGCGCTGATCATTGGCGCCACGGTTGGTGTGCTGGCAGGCTATTTCAAACGCTTGGATGGCATCCTGATGCGGCTGACCGATCTGTTCCTGGCCTTGCCGCTATTGCCACTGCTTCTGGTCATGATGCTGCTTTTTCGAGAACCTTTGCGGGCAACATTCGGAACGGAATCAGGGACATTCCTGCTGATCGTCTTTGTGATCGGCGTGACCAGCTGGATGCAAACCGCGCGTGTCGTCCGCGGCGATATCCTTGCCCTGAAAGAACGGGAATTCGTCTTGGCCGCGCGGTCGATCGGGACGACCCCGTTCCGCATGATCCTGCGCCATCTGCTGCCCAATGTCATGTCGGCCATCATGGTCTCCGCCACCCTGGGCCTCGCCACGGCGATCATCACCGAATCCGCCATCAGCTTCCTCGGTCTGGGTTTTCCGCCAGATTTCCCAACCTGGGGAAAGCTTTTGTCAGACGCCACAGACCGCCTGCAACGCTTTCCCGAACGCGTGATATGGCCCGGCCTGGCCATCAGCCTCACCGTCTTGAGTGTGAACTATATCGGCGACGGCCTCCGAGATGCCCTCGACCCGCGTATACGAGGTCGTTGATCCCATCATGTGTCTAAAAATATCCCCGCCGGAGGCACAGAATACAAATGTCCCGACAGACTGATTTTGTGCCTCCGGCGGGGATATTTTTAGACACATGATGAGGCTATTCCATCTTTCGGCGGATCCGGCGGACCATTCCCCAAACGGCCAAGATTACCAGCGGGGTTGTGATCGATGTCATGACCAGCTTTGACAGACCGGCCGCCTGTCCCACCGGTCCTGTCATGTAGACCACCAGATTTACGGCATAATAGCTGATAGCGACGACAGACAGACCTTCGACCGTCTTTTGCAGGCGCAATTGCAGATCGGCTCGGCGATCCATGCTTTCCAGAAGTTTTTGATTTTGGGCCTGCCGTTCAACATCCACGCGGGTCCGCAGCAGATCGCCTGCGCGGATTGCGCGTTGCGCCATGGCTTGCAGGCGGGCTTCTGTAGATTTGATGGTGCGCATTGCTGGATCGAACCGGCGCGTCATGAATTCCTTGAACGTCTGGCGTCCGCCCATACGAACTTCGCGCAGCGCCTCGATCCGTTCCAGGATGATGGCCTCATAGGCGCCGGTAGCCCCGAAGCGGAAGGTCGACCTGGCCAGCAGGTTTTCCAGCTCTGCCGCGATCGACAGCAGCGCCGTTAGACTTTCTTCTGGCCGGGCCAGCGTGCCCGTCATGTCCCCCATAAGCTGAGTCAACTGCCGGTCCAGATCTGCCATGTGGCGTGACAGGTCCCGCGCCATGGGCAGGCCCAGCATCGACATGCTCTTGTAGGTCTCGATCTCGGCCAGTCGTTGCACGATCCGGCCCACCCTGCGGCTGCCCGTGCCCGGCTTGACGAAAAGGGCAAACCGCATATGGCCCGCCGTATCGATGCGAAAATCACCCGAGATGATCGCCGAGCCGTCCAATACATGGCTGACGGCGACGCTTTCGGGCACGAACCAGTCGGTCGCCCGCTGAATAACCTCCGTCTCGTCACCCTCGAGCATCTCCACACGGATCAGGGCCGAGGTAAGGCGATGACCCGGCAGATCCGCCAACCAATCGGGGGGAAACACGTCGAATGTGGCCGGATCAAAGGGGCGCTCGGCAACCCCATTGGTAAAGATCGTGTAGGTCGAGAATTCCGTATGGGATTCCCACTTGATCTTGTGTTTGCCCAGGTCGCCAAAATAATGCGTGGCCCCCGGCTTTGGATGGGTCGCCCCGAACCGGTCCAGCAAGGCCAGCAGATGCGTCCGATCCTCGTCCCGGTCCCTCTGGGCCGCATCCTTCGCTGGCTTGATCGCCAAATACACTGCATGGCACGGTGCCTGCAACGTCGGGAATGGCCGTGCATGCAGTTCATTGGCCAGCTCATAGCGCTGGGGCAAGTCGGTGATCACAGGGCGCGTCGTATCTTTCATGGGGCTCAGATAGAGCGGCAGATGCGGCGTGTAAACGACTAACATGTTGAAATAACAGAACCTTCGGAACACCATTGTCCACAGTTTCAGTTTTGCCTTTCCTTCCATGGGGTTGGTGCCACCCAACGACCAGCACGGTTTTTGCTTTCCTTCCCCGGGGACGCTTCCCAAGATATGTGCAGTAGGTGCGATGGGGTAATGTATGAAAATAGGGTGTATTGGTTTGGAAGAGTTCAGTGGACAGAGCATTGACTGTGACATCTGCGGCCATGACCTGACCATGCGCGATCTGAACCGGTCAGCAACCGCGCCGTTTCGGGATCAAGGTTTCATTAGGGCCGACAGCCACATCCCGGCCTTGACAGAAACCCAGCGCACCGTTGGACTTGATCCTGCAACTTCCGGCTTTCCGGCAAAGAGCGCGGGTCGCCAGATCCACATGCACCAAGCCTGACCCATGGCATGCATCATCCTGTTCAACAAACCTTTCGGCGTGCTTTCACAGTTCACCGATGGCGGCGGGCGCGCGACCCTGGCCGACCATATCGACATGCCAGGCATCTATGCGGCAGGCCGGTTGGATCGCGACAGTGAGGGGCTGCTTGTCCTGACCGATGATGGCAAGCTGCAGGCCCAGATTGCCAATCCCAATGCCAAGCGGCCCAAAACATACTGGGCCCAAGTCGAAGGCAGGCCCGATGACGCCGCCCTGCATGCGCTCCGCAGTGGCATGACCCTGAAAGACGGACCGACACGCCCAGCCAAGGCCCGCCGGATCTCCGCACCCGCCAGGCTGTGGCCCCGCGATCCGCCGATCCGCGTGCGCAAATCCATCCCCGACACCTGGATCGAACTCACCTTGACCGAAGGTCGTAACCGCCAGGTCCGCCGCATGACCGCGCATGTAGGCCATCCGACCCTCCGCCTGATCCGCTGGTCGGTGGGGGAATGGACACTCGACGGCCTTTCCCCCGGCGCATGGCGCGACGCCGCCGCATCCTCCTGAAGCAAGGCTCTCCCATGCATATCACCTTAAACGGCGCACGACTTTATGTAGATATCGACGGGGCCGGACTGGTACCCGATGGTCAAGCGATGCGGGAAAAACCAACACTGATCCTGCTTTATGGCGGTCCGGGCGCGGATCACAGCCTGTATAAGCCGGGTTTCTCGGCATTGGCCGACGCGGCTCAGATCGTCTATTACGATCATCGCGGGAATGGGTGCAGCACCGGTGACGATCCGGCGGATTGGACGCTCGCCCAATGGGCTGACGACCTGAAAACGCTATGCGACACCCTGAGCATCGTGAAACCCGTGGTGCTGGGCGTGTCTTTTGGCGGGTTCGTCGCACAAGCCTATGCCACCCGCTACCCAGATCATCCCGGCAAGCTGATCCTGGCCAGCACCGCTGCGCATATGGATTTTGCGAAGGTCTATGCCGCCTTCGCCACCCTTGGCGGGCCCGAAGCCGAAGCCGCCGCCCGCGCCTATTGGGGCACGCCCACCGTGGAAAGTCGCGCGCGCTCTCGGGAAATTTGCGTGCCGCTTTACACCGTTGCGGGTCGGGGTGCCGCGCCTGACTGGCTGCACCGCATTCAGCGCCGCGACGATGTGGCGATCCATTTCAACGGCCCGGCAAATGAACAGGGCCGGATGGATTTCCGCGGCTCCCTCGCCAACGTCCGCTGCCCCGTCCTTCTGATGGCGGGCGCCCAAGACCCGATCACGCCGATGCCCTTCGCCGAAGAGATTGCACACCATGTCAGGCCCGACCTGCTTCAATTCGAACGGTTCGACGCCTGCGGCCGTGGCATCTTTCCCGACCAACCCGCCCGGGCCTACGCCACAGTCCGCGAGGTTCTGCAAAATTCCTGACGCAACCGTCCCCACCCTGAGTGGTGAGGCAGACGCATCCTCCATCCAAGCGATGCACCGAGGCCAATCAAGTCGAAGGGCATGTCAGCGGATCGCCGTGTCAGTAGGTCGAATAACCGAAACCTACGGATTTGATTTTCCATCGTAGCAAGCGAAGGCCAGCTTGTTGCCGTCAGGGTCACGAACATAGGCAACATAGAATTTGTCGCCATATCTTTCGGGGCGAAATCCCGGCTTGCCCTCATCGTGCCCACCGCACTGCATCGCCATGTCATACAACTCATCGACTGCGGATGCACTTGCCAGTCGAAACGTCGTCATGGCGCCGTTGCCAGCGCTGGCAGATTTTCCATCATACGGATAACAGGAAAAAAACCGAGGTACGGTGTCGTCTTTCTTATCACCCCAAGATGCGACCTGTTCATCCTCGTAGCAGGACGACAGCCCCATCATATGGAACAGCGGATTGTAGAAAAGCTTGGATCGCGCCAGGTCTTTTGTGCCCAACATTGTGTAGCCAATCACTTTGCACACTCCTCAAGCCAGTTCTCTTCCGTCCGATTTCAGGATCTTAGATCATCATCTGTCAGTACTGTATCAAAACCTGAGTTCAGGAAGGGCGTCGGCAACGAAAAAGGCCCGCCATTGCGGGCGGGCCTTTGGTTTTTGTGATGTCAGTTTAGCTGATCCGGGTGAGCAACTCGTCCAGGCTCTTCTTGGCATCGCCGTAGAACATCCGCGTGTTGTCCTTAAAGAACAGCGGGTTCTCGATCCCGGAATAGCCGGTTCCCTGGCCGCGTTTGCTGACAAAGACCTGTTTGGCCTTCCAGCATTCCAGCACCGGCATCCCCGCGATGGGGCTATTCGGATCGTCCTGCGCCGCCGGATTGACGATATCGTTGGAGCCGATGACGATGGCGACGTCTGTGTCCGGGAAATCATCGTTGATCTCGTCCATCTCCAGCACGATGTCATAGGGCACCTTGGCCTCGGCCAGCAGCACGTTCATATGGCCCGGCAACCGCCCTGCCACGGGGTGGATCGCAAACCGGACGGACTTGCCCTTGGCGCGCAGACGGCTGGTGAGCTCCGCCACATTCTGCTGGGCCTGGGCCACAGCCATCCCATAGCCAGGTATGATGACCACGCTATCAGCCTCGTCCAGGGCCGTGGCCACGCCATCGGCATCGATGGCGATCTGCTCGCCCTCAACCGCCATCTGCTCGCCCGCCGGGCCACCAAAGCCGCCCAAGATGACCGAGACAAAGGACCGGTTCATCGCCTTGCACATGATGTAGCTGAGGATCGCACCGGAGGAGCCGACCAAGGCACCGACCACGATCAACAGGTCATTGCCCAGGCTGAAACCAATCGCCGCCGCCGCCCAGCCGGAATAGCTGTTGAGCATTGATACGACGACCGGCATGTCTGCACCGCCAATCCCCATGATCAGGTGGTAACCGATGAACAGCGCCAAGAGCGTCATCAGGATCAGCGTCCAGCTGCCCGCACCGGACAGATACATGATCAGCAACAACAGAGATCCGGCAGCGGCGGCCGCGTTCAGCACATGCCCACCGGGCAGCTTGATCGCCGCCGTGTTCACCTTGCCCGCGAGCTTGCCATAGGCAATGACCGATCCGGTAAAGGTCACCGCCCCAATCCAGATGCCAAGCGCCAGTTCGACCCGCAAGATCGTGATCTCGACCGCGTCCTTCTTGGCCACCAACTCCGAGAAACTGCCCGTCACGGCCTCCCCCGCAACCTTGGCAGCCTCGACCAGGTTGATGGTCATATCGGCGTTAAAGCCCACAAAAACCGCCGCCAGACCGACCAGCGAATGCATCGCCGCGACCAGTTCAGGCATCTGCGTCATCTGCACCTTGTTGGCCAATTGCATGCCGATGAACCCGCCAATGGCGATCAGCACAATCGACAGCCACCAAAGGCCTGCACCAGGGCCGAACAGGGTCGCGGCCACGGCGATGGCCATGCCGACAATGCCGTACCAGACGGCGCGTTTCGCGCTTTCCTGGCCCGACAATCCCCCAAGCGAGAGGATGAACAAAACAGCGGCGACCACATAGGCCGCTATCGTGAATGCGTTTTCCATTGTCCCTGCCCTCGCCTACGATTTCTGGAACATGGCAAGCATGCGCCGGGTGACCATGAAGCCCCCAAAGATGTTGATACCCGCCATGAACACCGACAAGGCCGCGAGGATGGTCACGAGAACCGAGCTGGACCCGATCTGGATCAGCGCACCCAGGATGATGATCGACGAGATCGCATTGGTCACCGCCATCAGCGGCGTATGCAGGCTGTGGGCCACGTTCCAGATCACCTGGAACCCGATAAAGACCGACAGAACGAAAACAATGAAATGCTGCATGAAACTGGGCGGCGTATAAAGCCCGGCCAGCAGGATCAGGCCACCACCAATGGCCATCAAGATCACCTGGCTTTTGGTCTGGGCCTTGAACTCGGCAACTTCCTTGGCGCGCTTTTCCTCCGCCGTCAGTTCCTTGATGGGCTCTTTCTTGGCCTGTACCGCGATGGCGTTGGTCTTGGGCGGTGGCGGCGGGAACGTAACCGCACCCTCATGGGTGATCGTGGCCCCGCGGATCACGTCATCTTCCATGTTATGGTTGACCTGACCGTCCTTTTCGGGCGTCAGATCCGCCATCATATGCCGGATGTTGTTGGCATAAAGGGTTGAGGATTGTGTCGCCATGCGGCTGGGGAAATCGGTATAGCCGATGATCGTGACACCATTATCGGTCACGATTTTCTCGTCCATCACCGTCATCTTGCAGTTGCCGCCCTTTTCGGCGGCCAGGTCCACAATGACGGACCCGGGTTTCATGGCGGCAACCATATCCGGCGTCCACAGCTCTGGTGCCTCGCGGTTGGGGATCAGCGCGGTGGTGATGACGATGTCAATGTCGGGTGCCAATTCCCGGAACTTTGCCAACTGGGCTGCCGCAAATTCCGGTGAGGAGACAGAGGCGTAGCCGCCTGCCTTCGCCCCGTCCTGCTGCTCTTCCTCGAAGTCGAGGAATACGAACTCGGCCCCCATGGATTCGACCTGCTCCGCCACTTCGGGCCGCACGTCAAAGGCATAGGTGATCGCACCCAGGGAGGTAGACGTTCCGATGGCCGCCAACCCTGCAACACCAGCACCCACGACCAAAACCTTGGCCGGCGGCACCTTGCCCGCAGCGGTGACCTGCCCAGTGAAGAACCGGCCAAAGTTGTTGCCCGCTTCTATCACGGCCCGGTAGCCCGCGATATTCGCCATCGATGACAGCGCATCCATCTTTTGCGCCCGGCTGATCCGCGGCACCATATCCATGGCGATGACATTGGCGCCATGTTCCGCCGCGTTCTTCATCAGCGGCTCATTCGCCGCCGGATAGAAGAAAGAGATCAGCGTCTGTCCCTTGGTCAGATATCCAACCTCGGTCTCAGAGGGCGGGCGCACCTTGGCCACGATGTCGGCGGCGGCATAAAGCGCGCTAGCATCTGCCACCACCTCAACCCCGGCATCGGTATAGGTGGCGTCGTTAAAGCCTGCCTTCTGCCCGGCGCCGCTTTGGACCACGCACTCATATCCCAGTTTTTGCAGCAGACGGGCGCTGTCGGGGGTCATCGCAACGCGCGCCTCCCCTTCAAACACCTCGGTGGGCGCTCCTATCTTCACGGCGATCTCCCTCGTTCCAGTCTTTTCCGAGCAAGATGGCTCGCCTCGGCAGGATGTCTAATATCATCCGAAGAAAAGAAACCTCAAGCAACTGACCGTCGCTAACATGCCCTCACAACAGCCAACGGGGCGTCTTTTCCGACCAAAGGATGAAGGACGGCCCAAAGCGGCGCTTCAACCGGGTCTCTTCCGGGACAATGAACCGTCGCGTGATGATCAAGACAAAGAGCGGCACAAAGATAAGCGATGGCCAAGCGCCCCAATAAAGGCTCAGCCCCGTCAAAACCATCGCATCGCCCAGGTAGATCGGATTGCGCGTGCGGCTGAAAATACCTGCCGTAATCAGCGCGTTGGCCTCTTCATGGGGAATGGGTGTGGTTTTATGCTTGCGGAATTCGATCAGGGCCAGGGCCATCAATAGAACACCACCGCCCACGAGTAGTCCGCAGATCAAGCTAAGGACCGGAAACCGGAATGGCAGTACCGGTAGATAGGTTGCCTGCAACCAGGCAAGCACCAGAAAACCCACCAACCAGACCGGGGGAATGTCGATCCACTTCATTGCCCAACTCCACCAATCATGCTTTCACATCCTATGCAGAAACCATGCACATGCCATGCATACGATCTGTGCGGCCCGGAAAGGGTTTCGTCACACCTGTGTGACACCGCCTGTTCGTTGCACCCATTCAGATCTCCTCAGTGCAACGCAGGCCTTGGAGAGAGCAGGCCGTGGATACGCCGCGACTATCAACAGTCGGGCAAATAAGAAACGTGCTGGTCTAGAAATTCACGAAGGTCTTTTGCAATTGGCATCCACTTGGCCGGGTTCGGCTCGCGCATGAAAGTTGTTACTCCGAGCTGAACGGGATCGATACGGTGATCGAGCATCATAGAACTACAGATGCCCGTTGCTTCGGGGCGGCACCGCACGATGACGTTCTCGTTCGATCCAGGAGCCGAGTGAAAGGCTTCCTCATTGTGCCCGACAATAGTGCAGCTTCCATTTCCGTCGACCTGCCGAACAAATCCCGCCACGCCATCGGTGAAGCTACACTGGCCAAAGTATGAGCCTGAGTATGAGCGAAGTGTTCTGATCATGCTTGCTGAGGAAATAGACATCGAGATGCTCTCGCTCGCAGATGGCAGGTCAAGATCAAAACTTGTCGCTTCTAGAAAGAAACCGCGAGGTGCCTGCATGCTGAACCGCCGCGCTGTGCGAACATCGGTCACTTCGGGAGCGGAGGTGTCGACGCTCAAGCAAATGTCGTTCTCGAAGTATAAGATCTTGGCACTGCGTTCCTCCGAGGACGTGACCAAAGTCGACGCCAGCAAGAACGCAACCGCGAGAGACACCATGGCGTAAGCCATTGACCGCTTGGGGTCACGGTGACCGAGAGCCGACCGCTTAGCCAACACGCGCACCCGAAACCCAGACGCCGCGCAGGGTGGCGATACCGGCGATGCGGCGCAGTCGGATCAGGTCCGCGCGCAGGCCAGGGGCAATCACACCCCGGTCGGTCAGCCCGGTGGCCCGGGCGGGCGCTGCGGTGACAGTGGCAAGGCCGCGGGCCGTGTCGTCCCACAGGTCGGCCAGTTGCATGGCCGCTGTCAGCAAGGCGGCGGGCACGTAATCGGAGGAAAGCACATCCAGCAGGTCCGCCTGGGCCAGATCCGCCGCCGCCACATTCCCGGAATGGGATCCGCCCCGGATCAGGTTGGGTGCGCCCATCATCACCTGAATATCGGCGCCATGGCAGGCGGCGGCTGCCTCTTGGGTTGTGGGAAACTCTGCCAGCTTCACCCCATAGCCCGCTGATATACCTACCTGCTCCGTGGTGGTGTCGTCATGACTTGCCAGGAGGGCACCCAATTTCTGTGCCGTGGCCACCGTTGCAGCCTCGTGGGCCTGACCCAGCTCGGCATGCAACTCCTCCAAGTAGCGGCAATACTCATCGAACGCATCCTGCGCCATCCCACTTTTGCCGCGCACATAGGCCTCGAACTTTGAGATATCACGGAACTGCCGCTGGCCCGGTGTGTGATCCATCAGGCTGATGATGCCAATGCGATCTTCGCAGCCAAACTCTGCCAACTCATCGATCAGGGTTTCCGAGCAGGTCTCCGCCCGCAGGTGCAGGTGGTGGCTGATCTTCAAGGCACCGGCGGCCCGCATCTCAAGGATTTCGGTTGCCATGGAACGGGCGTATTTTGCGTAACCGCCCTTGGTATGGGTCAGGATGGAGCCGACGCGGATTGCATCGAACACGGTCGTCACCCCACAACCCGCCAGTTCGGCATCATGGGCGACGATGGCGGGGCCATGGGGCCATTCGACCTTGGGGCGGGGCTGGATGTGACGCTCCAGATTGTCGGTGTGCAGCTCGATCAGGCCCGGTGCCAGCAGATCACCGTCACAATCCAGCGCACCTAGCGGCACCGCAGCCCCCTGCGCGATCTCGGCAATCATCCCGTCGCGCACCACCAGGCTTCCGGTGATCACCTCATCCGCCAGCACGATTTGGGCATTGGCAAAGACGGTTTCTTTTGTCATCGCGGCGTTACGGTTGACCTGCATCTGGGGCACCTTGAACATGGGGAACGATATGGACGGGTTCACGCGGTACGCGATCTATTTCACGCCGACGGGCGGCTTGGCCAGCTTTGGCGCGGCCTGGTTGGGATGGGACAATGCCACCGGCACGGAGGTGGCCCATCCGCAGATTGACGGTCTGCCCCGCCCGGTCGCCCAGATCACCGACAGACCCCGCAAATACGGCTTTCACGGCACGATCAAACCGCCCTTTCACTTGGCCAAGGATAAGGTGGCCACCGCGCTGGAGGCGGAGACGCGTGCGCTGTGCGCTCGGCTGAAACCAGTGGAGTTGGACGGGCTGCAACTGGCACAACTTGGCCAGTTTCTGGCGGTGATCCCGGACGGTGACACAACGGCGTTGGCCAGGCTGGCCGCAACCTTTGTCGAAGAGCTGGACCATTTCCGCGCCCCGCCCAGCGAGGCAGAGTTGGCACGGCGGCGTGGATCGCAGTTGAGCCCCCCGCAGGAGGACAACCTGGCCCGCTGGGGATATCCCTATGTCATGGATCAGTTTCGGTTCCACCTGACACTTTCGGGACCGATGGAGCCCGCAGATCTGACGGCCACCCACCGGGCGCTGGACCCGTATCTGGCACCGCACCTGACCCGGCCCTACCGGATCGACACGATGTCCCTTTTGGGAGCGGACCAGGCGGGCCGGTTCCATATCATCCATCGCTATACCCTAGCCGGTTGAAGGGCGGCCAGGATCTGGGCCACGGCCTGATCGACGGTGCCTTCATTCACGATATCCGTGACGGCCAAGCCCGGCGGAAACTGGGCGGGCTTGCGCGACAGGCGTTTCAGGATCTGTTCGGGCGTCTCCCGCCCCCGCCCGGCCAGGCGCGCCGCCAGAACCTCGGGCGATGCGGTGATGTTGAGGACATGCAGCGTTGGGAACTGCGCGGCCGCCTGGGCCAGCACACCGCGCGACAGATTGACCAGGGCCAGACGGCCATCGGCCAGAACCTCTCCCACGGCAGAGGGGATGCCGTAATAGAGCCCATGGGCTCCCCAGCGCAGCACGAAAGCGCCCGCAGCGGCACGCCTTTCGAATTCAGTAACCGAGACGCCCTCGAACATCTCTCCCCCGGCCTCGGTCGGCCGGGTGATGATCCGACGCACCAGATGGCTGTTCGGCAGCCGGGCATGGACCGCCTCCATCAGCGTGTCCTTGCCCGCACCGGACGGGCCGACAAAAGCGGCGAGCGGTCCCACCATATCAGGCCGCCTTTGGGGTGAAGGCCGAGACATCGACCTCCCGGTCACAAACCCGGCTGCGTGCGCCATGGTCATGGAAGATGCCCAGAATGGCGGCGCCGCGGGCCTTTGCCTCTTCGATCAGGGTCAGCACGGTATCGCGATTTTGCGAGTCAAGGCTGGCCGTGGGCTCATCCAGCAGCAAGGCGGGAAAGGTATGGGCAAAGCCGCGGGCAATGTTGACCCGCTGCTGCTCTCCGCCCGAGAAGGTCGTGGGCGACAGGGTCCAGAGCCGCTCAGGAATGTTGAGCCGGGCCAGCAGATCCGCCGCCCGCGCCTGGGCCCGATCCGGGTCAGTGCCGATTTGCAACAGCGGCTCTGCCACCACCTGCAGCGTCGGCACCCGGGGCACCACGCGCAGGAACTGGCTGACATATCCCAGCACCGTACGCCGCAGTTCCAGGATTTGGCGCGGTTCGGCCTGCACAATATCGACACCAGCGACCCGGATCGTGCCAGCCTGGGCCAGGTAATTGCCGTAGATCATGCGCATCAGGGTCGATTTGCCCGCCCCTGACATGCCGGTCAGGGCCACGCATTCCCCGGGATAAACGCGCAAATCCGCCCCTGCCATGACCGGGATGACCGCGCCGCCCTGATTGTGCAGCGTGAATGATTTGCCGACATTTTCAATGGATATCGTGGGATCCATCACAGCCCTCCCTTGCAACAGAAAAAAGATCAATCAGCATGATGGCCCGCGTTCGCGGATGGCGCTGGCTTGCCAGGTTCGGGAGGCAGGACACGGCATCAAACCTGCAAAACGGATGAGACAAGGAGCTGGGTATAGGCGTGTTGTGGATCGTCCAGCACCTGATCGGTCAGGCCGGTTTCCACCACATGCCCTGATTTCATCACCATCAGTCGGTCCGCGAGAAGGCGCACGACCGCCAGATCGTGCGTGACGATGACGGCGCTGAGGCCCATTTGCCGGACGAGCCCGCGCAGCAAGTCAAGAAGGCGCGCCTGCACGCTGACATCCAGCCCGCCGGTAGGTTCGTCCATAAAGACCAGCCGAGGCCCCGTCACCAGGTTGCGGGCGATCTGCAGCCGCTGCTGCATGCCGCCAGAAAAGGCGCGGGGTTTGTCATCGATCCGGTCCGCGGCGATCTCCACCCGGCCCAGCCAGTCTGTGGCGCTTTCGCGGATCTCACCGTAATGGCGAGCGCCCACTGCCATCAGCCGTTCGCCGACATTGCCGCCCGCGCTGATCCCCATACGCAGCCCGTCGCGCGGATTCTGGTGGACAAAGGCCCAGTCGGTGCGACCCAGCATGCGGCGTTCGGGCTCAGACATCTGTACGGTGTCTTTTAGACCATCGGCGCGGGTGTCAAACAGGACCTCGCCCGTATCGGGTGGGACGTGACCGGCCAAACAGTTGAGCAAGGTGGATTTGCCAGAGCCGCTTTCGCCGACGATCCCCATGACCTCACCCGGGAACAGGTTGAACGCAACATCGGTGCAACCGACGCGCTGACCGTAGAATTTGGACAGGTCGGTGACGCGTAAGAGCGGGGTCATGCGGTTCCTCCGATCGCGGTTGAGAAGTCGGTGGGGGTCAGCCCCATATCCTCGATATCCGTCAGAAATTGCCCGTGGCTGGCGCTGGTTTGCGTCTTGACCTGCTGCCATTCCTTGTCGGCCATGAAACAGTCCCACGCGGCCTGTTGTTCCACGGCATCCTGCCAGGTCAGCAAGTAGACGAAACGCAGGTGATCGGGCGTTTCAGACGTCCACATAGCTTGGATGCGAAAGCCGTGGCGCGCCATAATGCGCGCGGCATGGTGGCGGAACCGGTCCAGGAACGGCCCCTTATTGGCTGGCGGGACGGTATAGATGCGGAGTTGATTGATCATCGGGCACTCCCCTTGAGGGTTCGATGCGGGCCTGGAAAACGCATCATGACGGATGCGCCTGCCAGAATGTTGTGATCCGCTGGCTCAGGGCCTGTGGCGCATCGGTGTGCAGTTGATGCCCGCCCTCCAGCATGTCGAATTCAGCGCCCGGAATGGTTTCGGCAATCCGTCTGGCCCCGCGATGGATCGGTGTACTGGCGCAGCCCACCAGAACCAGTGTCGGGCATTGGATGCGGTGCAGCGCGGGCCGCCCATCATAGGCATAGGATGCGGCGAGTGTGTCTTGCAAGGCGCCGCGGCTCATTTGACCCAAAAGCGCGCTGTGGCGCAGTCCGGCTTGCGCAGGCTGGCCCACCGCCGCCATCTTGGCCGCCCACCGGATCGGGATCCGGCTGTAGATCTGCTTGAAGATCCAGGCGGGTACTTTTTGTCCCAGTGTGTCGCGCACAGTGCTGACTGCCTCGATCAGAACAAGGGACGAGACACAGCGCGGCGCACGGGCCGCGATCTCAAGCGCGACCATCCCGCCCAGGGAATGACCCACAAGGCGAAAGCGTTCGGGCAACGTCGGCAACAGGATCTGGGCAAACCGGTCAACGGTGGGCGGTGTCGCGCGGGGTGCGGCCCCGTGGCCCGGCAGATCCGGCGTCAGGTCGGCGGGGAAACCTTCCCAGATTTGCCCCGCAGATCCCGCACCGTGGATCCAGACAGACGGGATCACTCCGCAGCCTCCGGCAGCGCGGTGCCCAGCCGCCCGACATGGCCTGCCGCCCGGCGGCACCGGCAGAAATCAGTGTCGGAGCAGACAAACATTCGGCCCCCCGCATCGTCGATGATGACCTCATCAAGATAGCTGGTCTCGGAACCACATAGATCGCAGGCATGGTCGGCTTTGGTCGGCTCAAACGGGTGATCGTCGAAATCGAGGCTGACCACATCCGTGTAAGGCGGCACAGCATAGATGCGCTGCTCGCGCCCCGCGCCGAACAGTTGGATCGCCGCCATGTTGAGTTTCGGGTTGTCGAATTTCGGGATGGGCGAGGGATCCATCACATACCGCCCCTCGACCTTGACCGGATAGGCGTAGGACGTCGCGATATGGCCGTGTTGGGCGATGTCTTCGTAGAGCTTCACATGCATAAGGCCGTAATCTTCAAGGCTGTGCATCTTACGCGTTTCAGTCTCGCGCGGCTCCAAAAAGCGCAGTGGTTCCGGGATCGGGACCTGGTAGACGAGGATTTGACCTTCGGCCAGGTCCTGTTCCGGGATCCGGTGACGGGTCTGTATGACGGTCGCGTCCGCCGTGGCCTCGGTCACGCGTACCTGGGCCGTGCGCTCAAAGAACTTGCGGATCGAGACCGCGTTGGTGGTGTCATCGGCGCCCTGATCGATGACCTTGAACGTATCATCCGGTGTCAGCACGGCGGCAGAGACCTGGACCCCGCCCGTACCCCAGCCATAGGGCATGGGCATTTCGCGGCTGGCGAATGGCACCTGATAACCGGGAATGGCAATGCCCTTAAGGATGGCCCGGCGGATCATCCGCTTGGTCTGCTCATCAAGATAGGCGTAGTTATACTCGGTCATGGCAGCGGGCCTTCATGGTATAACGGGGTCGGGTCTGAGATATGGATTGTATCTGTCGGACCGATGTGATGCCCGGAGCATGGACGCTGTATGGCAATCAGGTCAATCGACCGGCCAGATCCGCAAGGACGCGTGAGGGGGCGATCAAGACATCGCGCTCCGAGACCACCATGGTAAGATACCCGCGCTGCGCAAGGTAGGTTTGTACGGCTGCGTCCCGGTCCGGCGAATGGTTGATGACCACAGCCAGGTGCTGGCTCGGGATCAGGAAATCCACGATGTGAGGCCCAATCGGCGCCATCCGACGTATCGAGAGACCCTGGAAGCGATGGGCGCGCAAATGCTGCCACAAAGCCTGTTGCGCTGGTGTCATCCTGCGCCTGTTGGCGCGCGCCTCCATCTTTTGTGCGGATGACTGAAAGCCGGGCAGGACCCCCTCCCTCTCCCTCCCCCCCGGATGGGGGGAGGGAAGCTCTGTTGCTTGGATCGCCAAAAGAGCATGTCGCGGTTAATCCCGGCTTAACTCGAGAAATACGACTCGGTCCTTTAGAGATTTCGTGCGCCCTGTCCCCTCCCCCTGCGGGGGGGAGGGTTAGGGAGGGGGTCGGCAAGCCGTGCTGAAGTCTCACTCTGCGGTCTCCCGTCCGGCAGCCATGGCCTCGGCTCGAAGCTTTCGGACCAGTTCCAGTTCGGACTGGAAATCCACGTAGTGAGGTAGCTTTATATGCTCCAGAAACCCCGTCGCCTGGATGTTATCGCAATGATACAGCACAAACTCTTCGTCCTGGGCCGGAGCGCCGGTATTTTCCTCCCCCATCTCTTTGGCCCGCAAGGCGCGGTCCACCAGGGCCATGGAAATTGCCTTGCGCTCCGTCATGCCGAAGACCAAACCGTATCCCCGGGTGAATTGTGGGGGTTCCCTTCCGGAGCCTTTGAACTGGTTCACCGTCTCGCATTCAGTGACCTGCACCTCTCCGATTTCGACAGAAAAGCCGAGTTCCGGGATCTCCATCTCGACTGCCACGGTTCCGATGCGCAATTCGCCCACAAAGGCGTGGTTACGCCCATATCCGCGCTGGGTTGAATAGGCCATGCCAAGGACAAACCCTTCATCCCCCCGGGTCAGCGATTGCAGGCGCAGGGATCGGTCGGCTGGCAGTTCCAAGGGGTCGCGGGTCAGATCTGGCGGTGTCTCATCCGTTGCGGTTTCGGGTTGGATCAGACCATCTCGGTTCAGGAAATCGGTAATATGGGGGGTCGGCTCGGCTCGGGGTGTCGCAACCGGGGCGTCCGGAACCAGACCATCCGCCGCCAGTTTGAAATCAAGCAAGCGGTGCGTGTAATCGAATGTCGGCCCCAGAACCTGCCCGCCGGGCGCATCCTTGAATGTCGCGGAAACACGGCGATCCACCGCCATCGCCTCGGTCTCGACCGGGGAGGAATATCCGAAACGGGGCAATGTCGTGCGATAGGCGCGGACCAGAAAGATCGCCTCGATCAAATCGCCGCGAGCCTGCTTGATCGCCAATGCTGCAAGATCCCGGTCATAGAGCGACCCCTCGGCCATGACCCGGTTGATCGCCAGGGCCATCTGTTCGCGGATCTGTTCGACACTCAACTCGGGGACGGCGGGATCGCCGCGCCGCTCTTCGGCCAGCCAGGCATGGGCATTTTCAATTGCCTGCTCGCCGCCCTTTACTGCGACATACATGTCAGAGGGCCTCCAATCGGGTCGTCCGCGGTAGACCGGTCAGTTGGTCTCCCGCCGTGAAATAGAAATCCAGCCCCAGCGGAAAAAGCGCATGATTGGCCGTAAAAGCCGCAGCTTCGGGCAGGAAAGCCGCGCGCGTCGCCTTGATCCCCGGACCAGCCAGCATGTGCGTCGCCTCATCGAGATCCGTACATTCGACAATCAGCGTTGCAGAGCGATCCGGATATTCAGGCGTCCCGATGCGGTACTCCGTCAGGGGGGGCAACGCATCCCAGATCCCCAACGCAAAATGCGCCTCAGACGGGCCAACCAGGGGCGCCGCGGTGTGAAATGTGACCCAATCCTGAATAGGCTTTGCGGAATGTGCACCTGCTAGGTAAACCGGTGTTTCGGGGTCGCACAGTGTCAAAAGCACGGTCCCGGCCGCCACCGAAAGCGGGGCTGGTGGTGCTGCCCCCGCAATCTGCTGAAGCTCACCGGGTCGGGCCATCGCGTTCAGACAGGCGCGAAACGCATGGGCCGCCTGGATAGGCGCATCGGTGAACCCTCCCTGAAATGCGGTATGCTGCATCAATCCTCTCCGCGAGCCATTGTGAAGAAATCAACCTTTGTCGCCGCGGCTTTCGCGGCGCGCTGGGTGCGGGCGGCCTCAGCGGCCTTTTGCAATGGCTCCAGGATCCCGGCGCGGACCTGATCGGCCTGGGCCGACTGCATAAGCGCATCGACCAGTGCCGCTACCCGCGCCTTGTCACCGTCACGCCCTTGCACATAAGCATGACCCACCGCACCACCCTCTAGTTGCACAGAACAGCGGGTTATGGTCATCTCGCCCAGATTAAAGGCAGATCCAGTTCCCCCCATGCGTCCACGGACCATCACTGCACCGATCTCTGGCGCGCGTAATGTGTTAAACTGAGGAGCGAATCCCGACCTGTCCCAGATCGTCGCAAGGAGGTCAGACGGCGCTTTTGCCAGAAGGCTCATCCATGATTGGCGATCATTGGGCGTATTCATTTGGACAATTCAATCAGATGTATAGACAACTATACAAATTTTGCCAGCCGGCCCGTTTGAAGACAAGCGGTATGATGTGAAAGTTTGGTAACAGAATGGCTCGTTCTCCTATTTGGCAAACCATTGCCCAAACCTTGCGCGAAGATATTTCCGCGGGGCACTATTTACCCGGTGGCAAGATGCCGACCGAGGCGCAGTTGGCCGAACGCTTTGGCGTGAACCGTCATACGGTGCGGCGAGCGCTCAAGGATCTGGCCGATGCCGGCACGGTCTTTGCCCGGCGCGGCGCCGGTGTCTTTGTAACAGCCAAGCCCACGCCCTATCCAATCGGGCGGCGCGTGCGGTTTCATCAGAACCTGGCCGCCATGGGCCGCATCGCTGATCGCAAATTACTCCGGCTTGAGACGCGATCGGCTGACAAGACCGAACGGTCGCAATTGGAGCTTCCCGAACATGCGCCCGTCCACATCTATGAAGGTGTGTCCTTTGCGGACCGCGCGCCCATCGCGCTTTTCGTCACGGCTTTTCCGGCAGAGATGTTTCCTGCCCTCACCGAAGCATTGCAGCAGACATTCTCCGTCACCGAGGCGCTGAAGAGCTGCGGTTTGAAGGATTATACCCGCATTCGCACACAACTTACGGCAGAACGGGCCAATTCCGCACAAGCCGCCCATTTGCGGATAAACGAGGGCGCCCCCTTGCTGAAAACCGAAAGTGTCAATATCGATGGAACGGGGAGCCCGGTTGAATACGGGCAAACTTGGTTCGTGGGGGATCGGGTGACATTGACGGTTTCAGAGGATGACTAGCGGCAGGTAGCGTGCGGGTTGGCCATATTTCGGCCGATACCCGGCTGTTTGCGTTAAATTTTAACCAGAAACCGCCGTATATTCCGGTGGTTCCCGGTCTGGATGCAAGGAATTGTTTCTAGGCAGGTTATAATGGTTAACTTGAGGCGGTATTCCCGACGCCAAAAAAACTAATTAGCATCACGATTAGGACAAATTCTAAGGGGATAAGAACTATGGCGGTTCAGGTACAACTGTGTGTGACCAGGACTAGGTCAGAATTTGGGTGAAATATGGCGTCTGCAATCAAAAAAGAGATAGCGGAAGACAGCGACCAAACGTTCAATGACGAGCTGAAGCCCGGCACGTCGTTGATGCATGGTCAATACACGATCGAACGGTTTCTGAACGCAGGTGGGTTCGGCATCACGTATCTGGCGCGGGACAGCTTGGACCGTAAGATCGTGATCAAGGAATGCTTTCCCGGCACGTTTTGCCGTCGCAGCGATACGATTGTGCATGCACGGTCCCGCGCGCATCAGGCTGAACTGAAGTCGATTGTGCGCCTGTTCGTGCAGGAGGCCCGAAGCCTTGCAAAGCTGGATCACCCCAACATCGTGGGCGTGCATCAGGTATTCGAAGACAACGACACGGCCTATATGGCGCTGGATTTCATCGAGGGTCGCGATCTTCTGGATACGCTGGAAGACGAAAGTGAAAAGCTGCCCGCGAAGGAAGTTGAGCAGATGCTCATCCAGATCCTGGATGCCGTCGAATTCATCCACGAGAATTCGATGCTGCACCGGGATATCTCTCCGGATAACATCCTGTTGGATGCCGAGCGCAAGCCGGTCCTGATCGACTTTGGCGCCGCCCGTGAGCAAGCCACCAAAGCAAGCCGTGTCCTGTCGGCCATGCGCGTTGTTAAAGACGGCTATTCACCCCAGGAATTCTACATTGCAGGTAGTGACCAGAGCGCATCAAGCGATCTTTATGCTCTCGGTGCCACGTTCTACCATGTGATTGCCGGTGAAACGCCACCGAACAGTCAGGCGCGTCTGGCCGCCGTCGCAAGCGGCGATGAAGACCCCTATGTGTCGCTGACGAAACACGAGAAGGCGACGGCATACGAGAAGTATTTCCTGGATGCGATCGACAAGGCGCTGCGGGTTCTGCCCAAGGATCGCTTGCAATCGGCCGCCGAATGGAAAGACCTGATCGTCGAAGAAAAGCGGGTTGAAGCCGCGCTGAAGGCTGCGGAAGGCGATTCCGAGATCAACTCGAAAATCGCCAACCTGGTCAGCTCTGCCTCGGTCGAGGAAGAGCCAGCCGCGGAGACCAAGGAAAAGAAGGTCGTCGTTGCGACGAATATTCGCCCGCGCCGCGTCAAAAGCCGGGTCAAGACCCGGGTCGATGCAATCACGCCGACGCGCCGACCGCAATCCAAGCTGGTCGGCAAGGACAAGTCCGTTGCCGGGTCGCAGACCCGCGTGGCGGACCAGGCCAAGGTTGCCAGCAGTACCAAACCGCAGAAGTCCAAGACTGGCCTTTTGCTGGCATCGGGCGCCGTTATGGCATTGATTGCCGGTGGTGTTGTGCTGACCCAGACAGATCTTTTGGGCTCTGCAGATACGGCTGGGCAGGCTTCGGATACCCAATCTGCAGTGCCAGTGGCGGAGGATAGTGCGGCTGCACCGGAGCAGACCCCGGCGCCTGAGACAAGTACGGTTGTCACTGAGGACGCGACAGCGCCTGCAGCAGAAACGCCGACTGAGGAAGCAGCGGTGACCCCTGCCCCAGCCGTGACCGACACGCCAGACACAAATACCGCTGCTGCAGACACCGATACGGCTGTTGCAGAAACGGACCAGACCGCGGCGACGGCAACGCCTGAGGCGATTGCGCAAGACGAGACATCTGACGATGTTGCCTCTGCAACCGATGCTGCCGCAGTAAGCGATGATGGCGAGACAGAGCCCGATGCTCCGATTGCGACAGCCGAGGCTACACCTGAGGCAACCCCCGAAATGGTGCCAGTGCCGGCTGATGTTGTGACGGCGCCTGCGCTTGACCCGATCACCGAAGATCGTGCGGGGGCGTTGGAAGCCCAGACTGCCGCAGTTGCATCGGCGCTTGCCGAGGCGGAAGCCGTGCGGCCCTTCGATGCGGACGCCGCATCCGGATCCGGCGGTGCAGACAGCGTGACGGCAACCCGATCTCAAACGGCGTCGGTCACTGCAGCTCAAGGCGGTGTCACGGCAACGGTCCGGGGTGAGACTACCGCCGCGACAGTGCTGAGCGAAACCAGTGCGACAGCTGTTTCGGCCCGCGTAGAGGCCAGCACAGCGCCCATTGGCACGAATATTGCAGAGCGCACCGGTTCGATTGACGTTGAAAGCACGGGATCCATCGATATTGCGAGCGCAATCGCCACAATCGCATCCCAGGAAACTCTGGGATCCACCGGTGACGCCACAGCTGCGAACGTGGCCCAGACGCTGGACGTCGCCGTCGGCAAGGAAGTTGTGGCTACGGCTGTCGAAGATGACACCAACGAGGGTGGCAGCGCGGCGGGCAACACATCGGGCGGAGATATCCTGGAGGCCTCCTTTGTGTTGTCCGGCTGGTCGGTCGATCTGCCTTTCACATCGGATATCAGCGCCCCGATCACCATTTCAAATGTCACCGGCGAGGCCCTTCCGTGGATGGAGCCAGGCACGGAAATCGTGACGGTGAACGGCACTGCAATCGCATCTTTCGACGATATCTCGACTGTTTTGCGCGAAAACGTGACACTGGGCGATGGCCCGATCTTGACGGTTGAATTTGGTACGGTGCCCGCCGGGCAAGACGACGTGGTAACGCAATCCGCTGACCTGCAGGTGGTACAAAACACAGCATTGTTGAATGGCACCCGGTTCAGAACCGTGTTTGAGGACAACGCTTGGAAGACAAGTGTGGCGTCGGTTCCGAGTGAAGTTGATACGGATCTGCAAGTCGGTGACATCGTGATGGCCTACATGCCGACGAGCGAGCGGTTCACGGATCGCGACTCGGTCAGGACCTTTTTCAACCGTGAGCTTGAGAATGGTCAAAACAACTTCAGCTTTGCCGTATTCCGCGATGGATCGATCTGGGTGGCGTCATTCAAGAACGCCAACAGCGGTGATGGCGGAAACGACGGAAGCAACTAATCGGAACATTTCTCGCTCCTTTACTCTCTACACCCGCCGCACCAGAAACGGAGGCAAAACCCATGAAGTTCATTCGTGACATCATCGCCAGAAAAGCCCAGCGATCGCTGGAAAAGTCCAAAGGGCCGGCGCCGGAGAGCACGACTGTGCCCCCGATGGAAGAAATCGTTGCGGCCCCGCCCACGCCCGTCCGCCGGGTGAGCATGCAGACACGCCCTGGCGCTCCAGCGGAACCTGCGCCCAAGCCGGAGGCCAAACCCGCCACGAGCAGTGATGAGCGCACGATTGCGGAATTGCTGAAAGGCGATGCATCCGCGACCGAGACCACCGGGGATGACAATTCGCGTGTGTATGTCTGGGATATGGATGAGGACGGCGAGGACGCGGCGCCAGCCCCTGCCCCGCAGCCCCGCCAGCGCGCGACCGTTCCGACGACCCGCGGCAAGCAAGCGGCAGCGGCAGCCAGCCCCGAAAGCGGCGCCCAGCGTCGGCCGAGCCGGACCAAGACGCGCCTTTTGGGCTTTGAAAAGACCGAAAGCGACGTGGTCGATCTGTTCGACGGATCCTCCAAATCCGCTCAGGTGGGGCGCGCAAAATTCCCGGTCGGTTGGCTGATCGTGACCGAAGGCCCCGGGCGCGGTGAGTCCTTTGCGCTGGTTGCTGGCATGTCCCAGATCGGTCGCGGGGAAGATCAAGCCGTGCAACTGGATTTTGGCGACACCGCCATTTCCCGCACAAACCACGCCGCTGTCGCCTATGATCCTGAAACGCATAAGTTTTTGCTGGGCCATGGCGGAAAATCGAACATCGTTCGATTGAATGATATGCCGGTTATCAGCACCGAGCCGATGGGGGATGGCGATATCATCCGGTTGGGCGAAACCACCTTGCGTTTTGTCGCTTTGTGTAACGACACTTTTAACTGGTCCGAGAACAACGACGGTTCAGAGGAGAGCGATGATGTGGCGATCGCCTGACCCGCGTTTTGATGTGGCTTCCGCCATTTCCCGTGGTGGACGAGAGTATCAAGAAGATGCTGTCGTCACCGATTTTCCTGTGGGATCGGATAGTGGTTTTATTGTGTTGGCCGACGGTATGGGCGGCCATGCGGCGGGTGATGTCGCTAGTAAGATCGTATTGACGGAAGTCTATAGCGAGCTGAAATTTCAAAGTCCGAACTTTCTGGATTTCGAGGCCGAGATCCCCGACTATTTGCATGCTGCCGCCGATGCTGCGAATGCATCTGTTCGAGGACATGTGAGCAACAATCCAGAAACCCATGGTATGGGGGCCACCCTGGTCTCGATCGTCTTGGTGGAAGACCGGTTATTCTGGATGTCGATTGGCGACTCGCCACTTTATCTTTTCCGCGGGGGCAAGATGTCCCAGCTAAACGAAGATCACTCCATGGCTCCCCAGATTGATTTCATGATCAAATCCGGTTTGATGGATCCCGAGGTTGGCAAAAACCACCCGGACCGCAACTGCCTCACTTCGGTTATCCTGGGCGAAAAGGTGGCCAAGGTGGATTGTCCCGACAAACCCATCGATATGCAGGAAGGTGACATCATCATCGTGTCCAGCGATGGCCTGCAATATCTGGAAGATCGGCAGATCGAGCGTATCGTGGTGAAGAACCGCCGCAAGAGCAGTGCCGAAATATCACGCTTGCTGCTGGCTGCGATTGACTCTCTGGATGATCCGGATCAGGACAACGTGTCTTTTTCGATCGTGAAGGTTAATCACATCGAACGGTATAAGCGGTTGGCGCGCGCTCCCAAGAGCCGCAATAGCCTGGGATCTGCAAACGGGACGAAAGCTGTGCCCTATTCGGACGTGGTCAATTTGCCGGATTTTCAAGAGCCCCCGACGCGACTTGTGGCGGGTAGCAAGAAGTGAGCAAAAAGCCGGACGTTGCCGCACAAGCATTGGCGCGACTGGACGCGGCCTTGGCCTCGGGCGATTTGCCCGAGGCAGCGATTGCACCGGTACAAAAGCTGCGCACAAGGCTGACAAGTCCAGTACGCGTTTCTGTGCTGGGTCTGGCGACGGTTGGCAAATCATCTGTTTTGAATTTTCTGGCGGGCCAGGAGGTTGTTCCGGCAGGAATAGCCTTGCCCACGGTGCAACTTAAATGGGGCGACCACCAGCGCTGCGTTTCGATCCTGCCAGATGGCACCAAGCAGACGATGGATCATTTCCACGCGGATGTCGTCGCCACGGACGATCCGCTGTTCGTTGAGGTCGAGATGCCGCTGCCGGCCTTGCGGAAAATCTCGATCATGGAAGTCGTGATGGGAACCGAGGTTGCCGAACAAAAGCGCGCTCTTGCCTGGGCGGCGGGCCGTTCGGATATTGCCGTTTGGTGCACCCAGGAATTCGACGTTCTGGAACAGTATCTTTGGTCGACTATGCCAGATCGGCTCAAAGACCATGGTGTGTTGGCAGTGACCAAGGCTGACGAATTGGCCACGAATGGCGTCTTGGCAGAGCGTCTGGCCCAGTTCGAAAGCGAAACCGACGCCGAATTCCTGGATATCATGCCGCTCTCCACGACACAGGCCATTGCGGCGCGGCATCCTGACGGCACGGTCGATAAGGCGGCGTTTGACGCCAGCGGTGGGCGAAAGCTGATTCGCGCAATTTTGCGCCAAGTGCAGCAAGGCCAGCAGGCTGCCATTGATGGCTTCGATTTGTTGATGGTGCAGCATGGCCTCGACCCGCGTGAATATAAGGGCGAGATTGTCGAACAGGCACCCCCTGCCCCCCCACCCAAAGCCCCGACAAAAGCCAAGCAAGAAACGGAAAAACCCGCGCCGACACCGCCGCCTGTCGTCAATGATCCGGCACCGGAACAGGCCGCTCCGCCCAGTGTGCGCAAGGTATCTCGTCCGGTTGTGAAGCGGGACGGGTCACGCGTGTCGCGCCAAGCCCCTGCCCCCGATACCGGCACTCCGGAAGGTCCTGCGATTGAGATAGTCGCCGACGCAAATGTCAGCAAGTTGGAGGCCGCGCCGACCAAACCCGCGAAATCGGATGCAAAGACCAGGGACGGCGCGCCAAAGCCCAAGGTCAAGGTCCGCCGGTCGGCCGATATCATTGATATCAAGGATGAAAAAACACTGGCCAAGCGCGCTGGGGGGCGCAAGCAAAGGCCCGTAAAAGCGACCGACCCCATTCTGGATACCGTCGGGCCAAGCTCTGTTGATGAGTTTCTGTTCGTCGACAAGGACAAGCCCGCTCCGCCGCAAACGGCTGCGGAGGCCGAGGTTGCCTCTCCAATCAGCGCAGATGCACGTGCTTTCTTTGAAAACGCGATCACGTATTTGCGGGCACAGGCGCAAGCTGTCTTGAAAGAGACCAGCAAGATGAACGGTGAGGCGAGCCCTATCGTGATGGAACGCTGTCTGGAAGCGGCCGATTGGCTTACAGATCAGTTGATGCAGATCGACAATGACGATCCCCATATTTCAGATGCATTAGAGACGGCATTGGACGCTGCCGATCTGATGCAATTGATGCAGTTGGAAAATGAGACAGGTGCCGTGGAAGAGGCTGTGACGCTTCTAACACAAGTTAAGCGGGAATTTGAGGCCCGCATCGCTGCCTGAGACGGCGAAACTTCGCCGACATTCTCCCAACAAGCGCCATAAAAGCGCCCTGATTGATGCGTTATCGAATTGTGAACAGTGATGTACTAGGGATCTAAGTGTTTCTAGTGGCCGTGACCTGGAGGTCTGGACGTGCAGATCTGAGGTCTAGGTTGTGACAGGTGTATGACATGAAGATGGAAAATCCTATGACTAGCATGGCCAGCACCCAAGAGCAGGTGCACCAGCCGTCTGTGCATCTAGGCGTTGATCGCCTTGAAGGGTTTGTGGCCCGTCTCCAAGCATTCAACAGCACCCTGAACGAGATTGCTGAGATTGGCGGCGAGGAAACCGCGAAAAAAGCGCAGCGTTTGCAAAAGCAGCTTTTGGCGCTTGAACCCAATGTTACAATGATCGGTCAGATCAAGGCAGGTAAGACGTCGTTGGTCAATGCGATGGTTGGCCAACCCGATCTGCTACCTGCAGATGTAAACCCGTGGACATCGGTTGTCACATCGCTGCACCTGAATGCCACACAGGAAGATCAGGGCGCAGCGGCCTCGTTCCAGTTCTTCAACATGGATGAATGGGAACATCTGGTCGACGACGGGGGGCGGATTGGCGAATTGGCCAGCCGTGCCGGGGCCGATGATGAACTGGAAAAGGTGCGCGAACAGATCGCGATGATGCGGGAGAAGACCCGGCAGCGCCTGGGCCGCAAGTTTGAGATGCTTTTGGGCCAGAAGCACGATTACGGTTACTTCGACGAGGATCTGATACAGCGTTACGTCTGCCTGGGCGATGATTTCGACGATGAGGAAGACGTCGACCCGATCGCAAATCAACAAGGCCGGTTCGCCGATATCACCAAGTCCGCTGACCTGTTTCTCAAGCGGCCTGGTATTCCGATGCCGCTTTGCATCCGTGACACGCCCGGTGTGAACGACACGTTCATGATCCGCGAGCAGATCACGATCAACGCGCTGCGTGACAGCCGGACCTGCGTCGTGGTGCTGTCGGCCCATCAGGCGCTGACCTCGATGGATATGGCGCTGATCCGGATGATCGCGAACATGAAATCTCGCGAAGTCATCATCTTTGTGAATCGGATCGATGAATTGTCTGACCCAGCATCCCAAGTGCCGGAAATCCGCGACAGCATCATAGAGACGTTGCGCGTGAATAACGGCCCCGCGGATCCGCAGATCATCTTTGGCAGCGCCTATTGGGCCAATCTGGCATTGGCCGAGGGCATGGGCGATATCGTGGATGACAGCGCCGCATCTTTATTGGCTTGGGCCGATGCGGTTTTGCCCGAATCGGCCGAGGAGCTGTCACCGTCCGAGATGGTCTGGGAGCTGTCCGGCCTGCCCGACCTTTTCGACGCGATCTCGGAGCGGATTGTTGAAGGTGTTGGCCAGGAAACGCTGGACCGGGTTGCAAAACGCGCCATGAACCTGGCCAGTGGCGTGCGCGCCTCCGGCCAGGTCGTTTCGATGCGCGTCGATGGCGACACGATTGCACCCGTCGATAAGGAGGCGTTGGCCCTGCGCCTGCGCAAGGTTGAGGACGAGCATCTGGCTCGCCTTACCGCGCGCCTGGAAAAAACCGTGGGCCAGTTTGCAGCACGGATCGATCAATCCCATGAGCGGTTCTTGGACCGCGCTTTGGAAAGCCTGCTTCAGCATTTGGAAAAGAACGGCGAAGACGTCGTTTGGAAATATAGCCCCGATGGCCTGCGCATGTTGCTGCGATCTAGCTATCAGGTGCTGCGGCGCAATTTTCAGTCCGAATGCGAGGGGATCTTTGCCCAGGCCGCGCAGGAATTGAGCGAAGCATACAAGCAGATGTTCAGCGTATCGGTTGATGGGTTCGGAATTTCACCGCCCACTGCGCCGGTTGTCCCCCCGCCCGTGTCGCTGGGCCAGACAATTGCACTTGATCTGCAAACCTCGTGGTGGAAAAGCTGGTGGAAACGGCGGCGCGGCTATCGCGCCTTTGCCAGCGGGTTCTACGAATTGATCGAGGCGGAGACCTCACCCATCGTGAACAGCCTGAAAGACACCCAGACCTCCCAACTGCGTAAGGATGCTGAAAGCATTTTGCGCGACTTTTTCAGTGAACAACGTGGCATCCTGATGGATGTGGCAGAAAAGGCGGACGTGCAGCTGGCCGATCTGAAGGACCTGTTTGGGGTGAATGCCCAGGCGGAACGCGAACGTCTGCTGAACGAGATCTTTGATGAGTTGGACGGTTTTACCACCAACGCTCAGAACCGAGGGTGATGCCATGGTGATGGAACTTGGAGGCGGCCCCGAAGAGCATGGCGAACTGTCAGCATTGGCACCCCGCAAACCGCGGATCGCCCTGATGGGCGAGTTCAGTGCCGGCAAAAGCACGTTATCCAACCTGTTGCTGGGGGCACGGCCCTTACCGGAAAAGGTGACCGCCACGCGGCTATCCCCGGTCTGGATGTCCCACGGGACAGCGGCGGCACATCGGGTCAGCCTGGATGGTGAAATCGAAGAGATCAAACTGCACCGGATTGAAGAGGTCCCGGTGGAAGAAACCAAAGTGATCCGCGTCTTTCTTGATGCTGACATCCTGGAAGTATGCGATTTGATCGACTTTCCCGGTATTTCGGATCCGAACATGTCTTCGGAGGTGTGGCAGCGCGTCGTGGGCGAGGTTGATGCCGTGCTCTGGTGCACCCATGCGACCCAGGCGTGGCGACAAAGTGAGGCTGCCGTTTGGGATGACATGCCCGAGGCGGTTCGCGAAAACAGCGTTTTGCTGATCACCCGGTGGGACAAACTGACAACGGAGAAGGACCAATCGCGCGTTCGGCGACGGATCGAGAAAGAGACGCGCGGCTTGTTTGGGGCAACGTTCCCAATCTCCCTCACCCGCGCATTGGCAGCCGGTGATGACTATGACAAATGGGTGTCGTCGGGCGCGGAAGCGTTTACCAATCATCTGATTGATCTGGTCAAGCACCTTGGAGCATTTTTGCATACCGAAGTTCCGCCCCTTTATCAGGTCGAAACCCTACCAGACGAGATGCGCAAGCCGATCGCGCGCTCCAAGCCAGTTGCTGGGGCGGCGAATGTCACATCAGCCCATGGTGCGGTTGCCCCGCGGCGTGTGGATTCATCGGTTGTTGGAAATCGGACGGCCCGTCCGGCACGCCGAAGCGCCGCTGAAGCCCGTAACCAATTGCTGGATGACGAAGTCTCGCCGGCAACACCTGGACCCGATCCAGACAACCTAAGATCGGTCTTCGTAGATAACGATTGATTTCGGTCACACAAAGAGGTCAGATGAACATGACGATTTATTGACAGGCTTCCACGAAAGCCGATTATAACGTATGGGTCGGTATGGAAAATTTGAAGATAATTGAGGAACAGGTGACTGTGTCTGATGAACTGGATAGCCTGCGCAGCGCTTTCCCAGACTGCCAGACGGTCGCTTTTGCTGATTTGTCATCACGCATGATTCTGAAGACAAGCAGCGCGCAGAAAACACCACAGGAATTAATGGACCGTCTTTGTGAAGAAGCTGTTTCCATTTTTGGTGATATCGGATCGAATCTCTCATTGTCGGATGACACGGATGCCGCTCAGGCAGTCGTTTTCACCTCGACATCGCTAAAGATTTTCTTGCGCGGCGCGCAAGAGCCTGCCGATATCCTGTGCTGTGTCTGTAGCCCCTCAATTGATGTCGACAGTTTTTTGCGGCACGCGCAACCTGCGTTGGACCGCATCAGTCAGGGTCCGTCCGCTGCGTGACACCCGGCAATCGAGCGGTGTAAGGTAAATTGGCAGATACAATCGACTTGACGGCGCGCCTAACAAAGCTGGCCAATGCGGGTGAGACTTACAGTAATGGGGCTCGTGTTATCGCACGCGGTGGCGGAGAAGAAGCGCTGGCTGCGATCCTGCGGGCCATCGACGACACGATCCTGATGCGAAAGCTAACGTTTCGATCCGGTAGGGAAAGCTCTCTCAATCTGGTTGTTTCAGGTCGGCGGATCGTCGGAGTATCTGACGTGGATATCCCGGGCCAGACATCCGACACCACTTTGCTAACTGATCCATTGTCTGAAGAAGACGATGCGATGATGCAGGCATTGACCGAAACCATCTTGGCCTTTGTCCAGACCGATGGCCCCATCAGCGTATTGCCGGTCAAGGCCAGTCGATCCGGCGGAATGCCGACGGCAGGCCTATCGATCCGCACACTGGCGGATGCCTGGGGCGTGGAAATGGATGCGACACCCATGAAGCGGTTTTTGAGAGCCTGTCAGGATTTCGTACCTGCGGCTGTCCACTACAAGGCCGATATTCTGGCCAACCGCCATGGAGATGAGGCAACAGACCTGCAGACCCTCGCCGAAGAGCGGGCTCCGTCTGCGGAAACCGCCTATCTTGCGCTGTATCCCGAGCAAACTGGCGGATCCTGGCTGATCAATATCAGTTATGGACTGAAAGATGCCCGATGTGTTCTGTTGGCACGGGCGGGTGAGGAAACTGGGCTGTTAACCTGTGACTCCTCACATCTTGGGAAAGTGGTCGGAAACTGGCAGCGCGCCACCCAACACGTCTAGACCTTGTCAAAATAGTGTCGAAGACAATTCATTTAGCGAAATATTAGCTAAAGTTAACGCTGATATTTACTTGGTATTGCAACAAATCCCGTTTGCAACCAGAATTTGCCTCAGTCTGTTCACAAATAGCGACCATCTTACCCCAGAATGTAAAGGTATTTCGGGTTAACAGGTCAACCAGCTGCAATGCCCGGTCAGCTTGGTGAACAGCGGTGATGCGCTTGTGCGCTGTTAACTATTTGGACGAGGAGAACGTCATGAACATTCTGAGAATGGCCCGGGGCACATCCGCATTGCGTGCGCTGTCCTTGATCAGTGCAGTTTTGTTGCCCACCGCCGTGATAGCGGATCAAGTTGCGTTGAAATCAGCGGATGGCACAGTGAACCTGGTGGGCGAATTCGTCGAGTTTAAAGACGACAACTATGTCATTCGCACCGCATTGGGCGATCTACGGATCAGTGCTGCACGTGTTCGTTGCGAAGGGGACGCCTGCCCCAGCTTCGAGACCGAAGGTGTCGACATGAAGATAGCCGGGTCTGACACAATCGGCCTAGGTCTGATGCCGCTTTTGATGTCTGGATATGCCTCGTTCCTTGATGCGGAGGCTTCGGTGGCTGCGACAAGCAATGAAGGTGAGATCCTTGCCAGCTTCATTGGCGACGGCGGCTTCGGTGAGGAGATCGGATCATATCTGGTATCCTCCGATCAATCGGATGCCGCGTTTCGGAGCCTGTTAGAAAAGAATGCCGATATCGGCATGTCCACCCGCCGCATTGTCCCTGCCGAAGCGCGCGAATTGAAGGCGGATGGTGCCGGCAACATGGTCAGCCCGGAACAGGAGCACATCCTGGCAGTTGACAGCCTGGTGGTCATCACCCATCCGAGCAACCCAATTGAAACCATGACCTTTGAAGATCTGCGCGAGATCTATAATGGTCGGATTACCAATTGGTCACAACTGGGCGGGCAAGACGCCACCATCACCGTCGTTAGCCGCAATGAAGGCTCCGGTACGCGCGGGGCCTTTGAAGGCAGTGTTTTCGGCGATGCGACCCCAGCAAGTGGTACATCGATCATCGAAGCAGAAGACAACAACACCGTCGCCGCCACGGTGAACAGCGATCCGAACGCCATTGGCTATGTTGGATATGCCTTCCAGCGCGGTGCTAAATCATTGACGCTGGTCAACGAATGCGGTTTGACGGCTACGCCCGACGCCTTTTCGGCCAAGACGGAGGAATACGACCTTCAGCGTCGCTTGTACCTTTACACGCGCGCAGACAATACCAACGAAAATACCAGCAAGTTCCTGGATTATGCCCTGTCAGAGGACGCAGACGGCGTGATTGCAAAGGCTGGCTTTATCGATCTGGGCATCCGCCTGCGTTCGCAAGGGCCCGACAGCGTACGTGCGCAAGCTCTGCAAGCAGCCGAAGTTGACAATTACGAGGCCGGTTTCATCAATGAAATGCTAGAAGAAATGTCGAACTACGACCGTTTGTCGACGACATTCCGCTTTCGAACCGGCGTGTCGAAACTAGACGAACGTGGACGGCTGGACCTGCAGCGTCTGGCGCGTTTCCTCGAAAACAAGCCCGCCGGGACCGAGGTGCGCATGGTTGGATTTACCGACGATGTCGGCGCGTTTGATTCAAACCGCGACCTATCGGTCAATCGCGCGAATAGCGTTGTCGAACAGTTGCGCGCTGCCGCGAGCAACGGCCTGCCAGATATCCAGATTTCGGCGACAGGCTATGGTGAGATCGCTCCGGTCGGATGTAACGTGACCGAAAAGGGTCGCGCCACCAACCGCCGGGTCGAGGTGTGGATCTCAAAGCAGGGCTAAACCCGAGTAGAGGGTCCTAAACCCGGTTATCTGCAAAAGCGGCGCCTGTTGCGCCGCTTTTCCTTTGTTTGGGCACAACGGATGGATCGCCACATTTCGATTGACGACACAACGCCGATGGCGTCGCGTTCAAGGCCATTCTGACACAATTCCCTTTAAAAATGAGGTATGCGCCCAGCTCTTAACTAGCTAACCCTACGAGATAGAGGTATCTGCTTGATTAGTATATATTTTTTATAAACAGTGCCCGGATACTTGGTTGATCGTTCGCGGTATGGAAGCAGCGCTATTTATGGGTTTGACACGAAAGAAACCCAACGTTTCCACAAAAAAGTACGCAGTTCAGCGCACAACGATGTCGGTAATTAACCAGTACGAATTAAACATGGTGCGTGTGTTTGCACCCTAAACACAGATGGGATGTTGGTCACATTCTCCCTTTGGGATCGAGTGTCGGTCAAGGACAGGACAACTAGGAACGAAGACATGAAAACAGCTGCAAGCGCAAATCCCGGTCACAAGGCCAACTTCAAAAACATGGCGGGATCATTGGTTTTAATCGCCGGAATAATGCCAGCCGGTGCTGCTTTTGCGACCACGGCCACATCGGCCGCAGCTGTTTCACCCTCTGGCAGCACAGCTGCGATCCAGGCCAATACCAGCCGCAAACAAAGCATCGGCGGCAGTGAGCGGGTCGATTATTCGGGGCGCCTGCATATGCTGTCGCAACGCGTTGCGGCATCAGCCTGCATGCTCAAGGCCAACCAAAATCCGGATATCAGTCGCGGCCTGATGGCCGGATCCGCATCCGAAGTCGACCGGATCCTCGACGCGCTTGAATTTGGAAGCGCCCGGTTGAAGATCGTCGGGGCCGAGACCCGCAAGAAGACCTTGCAAACGATCCACAGTTTCCGCGATCAGTGGAGCCCGGTGCGCGCAGCCATCACCGATATTCTGGAAAACGGTGTCTCCGATACGCAGATGGCCACGATCGAAAATGCCAATATTACGCTGCTTGAAACCGCGACATTGCTGGTGAGCGAAATCTCTGGCCAGTATTCCGATCCAGCGGAGCTGTTACAGGTCGACGCGATCATGGTCGATATTTCTGGTCGTCAGCGCATGCGGACCCAGAAAATGCTCAAGGAAGCCTGCGAAATCTGGAATGGTACCTCTGACCAGATCACCCAGGAAGACTTTCTGGAAACGATGGATCTTTTTGATGTGTCCTTGAATGCATTGCGCGATGGGATGCCTGATGCAGGTGTTTCCCCTGCCCCGACGCCGAAAATCCGCGAAAAGCTGGATGGTATCTGGTCGGAATGGCAAGAGATCAAAGCCGTGTTGAACAAGGTGCCAGAGGCTGGCGAATTGCCTGCTGATGTGAAGACAGCACTTTACCTTCAGATGAACAATGCGCTGATTGAAACAAATGATGTGGTCAGCCTTTACACGAAACATGCAAAATATGAGTATTAAAGGAATGCTGGGAGGGGGCTCTCAGTAGGGCGTATCTGCAGGTTGGGATACGCTTCGTATCGAGGAGTTGTGTTTTGACCCCACCAACCAAATCAAAGACTTGGCTTCCCAGCACTACTCGGGCGGCCAAATCAATGGCATTACTATCTGCTGCAGCCATTTCCTTTGCAGCTCACGTCCACGCGGATCCGTCTGGCGGGGATGCGATCGTCAAAACCCGGCAAATCGCTGATGTCGGCGCCAGCGAGCGTATAAACCTCTCTGGAAAATTGAGGATGTTGTCCCAACGCATTCCGGCGGCCACCTGCAATCTATCCATTGGCTATCAGGCCGATGTCGCGCACCAGATGTTATCAAATGCAACCGCGGAATTTGCCAAGATCACCAATGCTTTGGAATTTGGTGACCCTGATCTGAACATCAACGGAGCGGAAGAGCGTCGGAAAACGCTGGCCGCCTTGGAAGCCCTGCATGGCACATGGGATCCGATCCATATTGCTATCATGGCCGTTCTGGACGGTGATCACGGCCATGATCGTATTAACGAGATATTGTCGCGCAACATGGATCTGCTTGCTAAGGCAAAGCTGCTGGTTAGCGAGATCAGCGGGGAATACTCCAATCCAGCGGAAATGACCCAAGCCGATGCTTTGTTGGTCGATATTTCTGGTCGCCAGCGCATGCTGACACAGAAGATGGCAAAGGAAGCCTGCCTGGTCTACAGCGGTCGGGGCACCAGCGACACAGCGCAAGACCTGGCCAATACATTGCAAACATTTGATATTTCGCTGACGGCCTTGACCAACGGGCTGCCGGATGCCGGTATCCTCGCCGCCCCGACATCCGAGATCAAGGAGGGTTTGGATGTGGTATGGGCCTCCTGGATACCGATAAAGCAAAACCTGGAAAAGCTGATAGCCGGCGAAAAGATCAGTGAGGCCGAAAAATCGGATATCTTCCTTAGGTTAAACATAGCGCTGCGCGATATGAATACTGTTGTTGGCATGTACAGCAACCACGCGAAACGAATGCTCTAGAGCAAAAAAATCCGAGCTTTAAGCGGGAGAGTTGTGTACCCATCCGTGGGATCAACTCTCCCGTTTTCATTCAGAATGCAGATATGGCACCATCTATTGGATAGGCGTTGGTCGCCATCTCTAAGAAGCCGGAAATGCCATTTCAATGTATAGATAGCGGGCCGCAGTCGATCCAAATCAAAATATTTCATCGCCTAACAAGACGCCCACATACGGTGCACGAAGCCAATCAAAATGCAACATATGCCTAATTTTCGACCTTGAGTTGAGCGCAGTTTGTCCAATTAGAAACAAACTATTTTCATGTTCTTGTCTTCCGGCGTTTACAATAAAACTCTACTCCTATTGCCATATTAGTTGAGCATTTTAGTACAACGGGCGTCTATTTCGGCGCCGTTTCCAACCCAACATCCGTCATTTGCATTCACCTCGACGTTTCATTCGTGATGGTCAAGAAACGCTTCAATCGACATTGACCGGAAATCTAGTAGGGTCGCGCGCAGTTTGTCGTGGGACCAATCCCACCACGCCAGATCCAGCAGTCTCTGCCGGATCTCCGGATCAAATCGCGGCCGCAACGGTGTAGCCGGGCAACCCGCCACGATCATGTACGGATCGACATCCTTGGTCACGATCGCACCCGCGGCGACGATCGCGCCATGACCAATGGTGACCTCCGGCTTTATCTGCGCATTGTGCCCGATCCATGTGTCATGCCCGATCCGCGCGCGACGGGCCCGACGGCGCAGAAACCAATCTGCGTCATCTTCGGCATCGTCCCAATAGCTGGCCGAACGATAAAGAAAATGGTGAAGGCTGGCCCGCTCCATCGGATGGTCCGTGGCCCCAATGCGCACATAGCTGGCAATGTTGCTAAATTTTCCAATCTCCGCATTGGCCAGATCGCAGTAACGGTCACAATAGCTGTAATCGCCGAACATGCATTGCGCGACACGGCTACCGCGACCGACCTCAACATAGGCCCCAAACGTGCTGTTCGAGATGCTGCAATCGGGGTGCAGAACAGGCTCGGTGGGGGAAAGCCGGGGCATCAACCTACCGCCGGATCGGATTGGACCAAGCCCGGCGCCCTGCCCGATCAACAACTGTCACGCGAAGCCAGTCGCATTGGCTGAAACGCTGTAACGGCACGTGGGTGCGGGTCATGCTATCGCCGTGCACAGCTGTTGCTGCGGCACCTTTACCCTGTACGATAACGGATGTGACAGCGCTGCTTTCGATGATCACCTGATCCTCTTCCCAATGGATCCCGCGAAAGTCCGGACCGGTCGAGCTGTAGCTGTGACCGGCCTTCAACGCTGCGACCAGCGCGTCGGGATCGTTCTCCACGGCTTTGACCATGACCCAACCACCAAAGTGATCAGGTTCCGTGAAATGCGCATCATCTGTGGCGCACAGGGTCATGGCGCGCCCGTCTTCCAACAGACGATCCAGAATGTAGAAGCCGTGGGGCCGATCTGCACCGACCGCACAACCGTGATTATAGACCTCCACCGCATCGGCGTGTTCAAGGCTGCGGGCATCAGCCAGGCTCAACCCCGACCATTCGGGATGGGCAATCGCAACATAGGCGCCCGCCTCCCGGGCGCGGGCCGCCAAGGCGGGCCCGCTCTCCTGACCATCGGTCGGATGGAAATCGGGAACGACGGGGGGGTCGAAATCGGCGGGCAGCCCGACCGCAAGAATATGCCAAAGTTCGCCGTTTTGCATGGCACCGGAATGTAGCTCAGCCCCCAGGATAGTGGTGAAACCCGGCACGCGATAGGGCGTCGTGTCGGTGATCGGGTAGTTGTAGAGGCCGATCAAGTGATCCGTCAGTGCCATAAAATCATAGCCCTCAGCGGCGTAGCGCCGACACACCTCTACCGGCTCCAAAACCCCGTCGGACCGCGTAGAATGGGTGTGGAGGTTGCCCCGGTAGAACTGTCCGGGCGCGGCAAACATGGCGTCGGTCATCAGATATGTCCCTTACTCGTCGGAAAACTTTTGGGCACCGCGTGTAACCCCAAGATGACAGCACGGAGGAGAACGGAGCAATGGCCTCCACAAAGCTGTATCATCTGATCCCAGTGCCAATGGAAGGGAAGACCCTTTTCCCCCTGAACCAGCTCAAAGCGGTTGATCTTGCCGCTTATCAACGCCACCGCAAGAAATATCAGGGCAGAGAGGCCCTGCTTGACCGCAGGATCCCCCCGCTTGCCTGCCTTTGGAACGATGTACTGCATCTCTGCCTGGTCGATCCTCACCTGATCCGCGATGCAAAGCTGGCAGCGGGATTGCCGTGGCCCCAGCGTGGACGCGCTGTGGCGGCGTTTGACACCGCAGGGGGTGAATTCACGCCCGACAATACCGCAATCTGGCATCCCTCCCCCACAAGGACCAAGGGGGATTTTGGTACGCCTGCCAAGGAGTTTACCCCTTACCACGCCCATCACCTTGGCGCCTTGGGGGACCTACCCGACCGCACGCGCCAGCACTTTGAGGATTGTGCCAAAACGGGGCAGCAAAGCTTTCTCTTCATGGGAATTCCCCATGTACTGCATCGCGGCGCGCTTTCCCTGGAAATCTGTCAAATTATGCGCGTTTAAGGCTGCAGAGCGCCCGTTTGTTGACAAATGCACCATAATCCTTGGGATTTTGCCTCAACTCGGGTTACGATGATATACCAGTGTCATGTGGACCAATCGATGGCACCGGTCGGAAGGGCCGACAAACAGCCCCAGAATAATAGCCAACACGGGAGCCATCCATGTCAATAAAACCACCCCTTACGGATCTACCGATCCGGACCGCTGATAGCGGTTTTTATAAGGGATTTAGTAAAGACGTCACAATTATATCAAAGATTCTGATCGGCGGTTTGGTGATCTGGGCAGTCGCGTTCCCCGAAAGTGCTGGCGAGATATTGAAAGGCTTCAACAGCTTCATTCTCAGCAATTTCGCGACCTGGTATATCTGGGTGGTCGCCTTGTTTGTGATGGTCTGCATCATATTGGCGATTTGGCCAGCGGCTGGCCGACTGAACCTGGGCACCGAAGGCGAAAAGCCGGAATTTTCAAATTTCTCATGGTTTTCCATGATGTTCGGCGCCGGTATCGGTGTCGGTATGCTGACATGGGCGGTGGCCGAGCCGGTCTACCACTTCAACAACAACCCTGAGGTTATCCAAGGCATCACCAATGGTGGCATGGCCGACAATGTGCGCATGGCGTATAAATGGTCATTCCTGCATTGGGGTTTGGGGGCATGGGCCTGCTACGCAATCGCTGGTCTTGCCCTTGCCTTTTTCAGCTACCGACGCGGTCTGCCATTGACCATCCGGTCGTCGCTTACGCCGCTCTTTGGTAAGGCGCTCTCCGGCCCGTTGGGCAACATCATCGACATCGTGGCCGTTGTGGCGACGATCCTGGGTGTGGCACAGACCCTGGGCTTTGGCGTTGAACAATTCGTGGCGGGCCTCGCGCGCATTGGCTTCGACGGCCTGTTGGGCGATGATGGAAAGGCCACCACGGTGGGCATTCTGGTCGCGATTGTGATCATCATGGGAGCCTCGACGCTCTCTGCATTGTCCGGCGTCGGCAAAGGCATCAAATGGCTGTCGAACCTGAACATGGTTCTGTCGATTGCCCTTTTGGGCTTCTTCCTGATCTTCGGGTCAACCTTCTTTGGTCTGCAGGCCCTGTTCCTGGGCGTCTTTGACTATCTGGTCGCCTTGCCCGACATGATGTTCCGGGTTTGGAAGACGGACGGGGTTGAAGGATCGGTCGCGACCCAGCTTGAAGGCTGGCAAGGCGCATGGTCGGTGTTCTACTGGGCCTGGTGGGTCGCGTTTGCACCCTTCGTTGGTCTGTTCCTGGCACGGATATCTCGGGGGCGTAGCATTCGAGAATTCGTTCTAGGAGCGATGATCGTGCCCTCGCTGATGTGCTTTGTCTGGTTCACATGGGCCGGCGGTACAGCCATCGATCTGACCATGAAACAGGTCGCCGATGGTGCGATTGGGACCGTCAAAGAGGGCGAGATCTTCATGGCCACCGATGGCGACAAGATCTTTGCCATGACCAACTACATGCTGTCGCCCATTTCCACTGTGCTCAGCTGGTTGATGGCCCTGATGATCGTGGTGCTGCTGATGACCTATCTGGTCACCTCGGCGGACTCGGCGGTGCTGATCGTCAACACGATCAACGCAGCAGGCGATGAAGGACCCAAGGCACGGCCTCATATCATCTTTTGGGGCGTGGCACTTGGGGCCGTGGTGGCGGCCCTCCTGATTGTCGGCGGGCTGACAGCCATCCAGACGGCGATGGTGATCGGGGCGTTGCCGTTCTCCGTCGTGATGCTGTTGATGTGTTTTGCCCTCGTCAAGGCGATCTATCGCGATGGCCTGCGCGAAAAGGCTGGTATGCCCACCACGCAGCCTGCCGAATAACGGCGTTCAGGCAGACACGGGACGGGCCGGTTCTTCCGGCCCGTTTTGCGTTAGGGATGGTGTGTTGCGTGCCATCGCCTGCAGCCGGGCATGGGCCGAGATGGATCTTGGATCCAGCTCCACGGCGCGCAAGAAGACATTCTCGCGCAAGTTCGTCCTCTGCAGATCCCCCTCGTCCAGCCCATGGGAAAACAACACATCTTGGATCATGTGCTGTTCCGCATGGTCCAGATCAACGAAACGGGTCCCATCGAGTGTCTGTTGGACCGAGATAATGGTGAGCGGCGGAACCCGTGCGAGCGCCGATTGCTCGATCACCAGATGCAACAGGCCCTCTTCCAGCCCACGCCCGGCCGCGATCCGTGTCAGCGCGTCGACACTGCCCAGGCGCACCACATCCATCACCCGGTCCGCAGCCGCCTGATCGATCAATGCCTCCCGCGCCTTGGCGTTAGGCACGGCCAGCACCCGCATCTCAACCGCATAAATCGCCGCAAACATCAACAAAGGGGCCGCACTGATCGGCAAGGCCAAGCTGGGCCAGATCAAGATGGCCATGGGAAAGGGCAACAATGCCGCGAAATAGCGGGCTAGCGCCCATTCCAACATCAACCGCCAGGCCAGGCGGTGGCGCAACCCCGTCTTTGGCCAAAGCGGAATACCCCGCCCAATCACCTTGCGCGGGATGTGACGTGTCTTGAGCAATTTGGGGCGGCGCACCGCATCATGGGTCAACACAAAAATCATGATCGTTGACATGGCACGCACGGCCCATGCTTCAACCATCTCCTGCCGCGTTGCATGTGCGACAGATCAGCGGGTACACTCAGGCGATCTGCTGGACCAAAAGGGTATGGATAATTGAAATTACGCAAACAATTCCCATGTCACTGACATGATTCACGATTACGTCATTTCTGAAATGGTTTTGAAGATCGGTAAATTTTGTGGCTGAGACCCGTTTGACATCTGCCAAATCCCAGCCCTTGCCACGTCGGTTTTTCCTGGGCGCGGCACTTGCAGGTAGCACCATTGCAGGCGGTGCCTTTCTGGGGCTGATCGGCGCGGGACAACGCCCGCAGATGGAAAGCTTTCGCTTTTCGCGAGGCGCGGCATTGGCCCCCGGAGAGGAACAGCGCTTGCGCGGATTCTTGAGCGAAGCGGCGGCAAACCCAAGGATCGGACTGCGCATCACGGGCCACACCGGAACAACCGGCGACGCCGCGGCCAATTTGACCTTGTCGAATGTTCGGGCCAATGTCGCACGCCAAATGGCGCAGACCTTGGGCATCCCGGATGACAACATCCTGTTCGCCGGCGGTGTCGGTGGGGCCAATCCGCCGCCGGGCGATGACAGTTCGCGCGAAGCGCAGCGCGCCATGGCCCGCGTCACCGTTCAAACCGTGCGCCTGCCATGATCCGATCTGTCGTTTTGCCTGCGCTACTCCCGGTTCTGGCTGCTGTTGCCGTGGCCGCGTTTGGTCTGTTGGTGCCGCTGCCGCATCTTTTCGCCTATTCCGATACCGTAATCCTGGGCGTTGGCGCTATGCTGCTCGCCCTCGGATTGGCCATGATGCTCCCCGAAACGTGGCTCTTCACCCCTGCCGAACGCTTGCGCCACGCCTTTGTGCAACGCCACGCAGTGACACCCGACACGGCTGAAACCGCCCTGTCGCTGATTGCCCGCGCCCAGCGGCAGGGCCACCTGCTGCGCCATGCGGATAACGGTTTTGTGCCAGAGTTGAAGGCACGCGTTGATCACACTGCCGACAGCCTGGACGGCATCGCGCGACTGATCTTTGATGAACCCTCCGAGGGGCGGCGCAACCTGGCATTGATCAATCGTGCCGATCTGCTGGTTGAAGCCGTCCAGAACCACAGCGCCCTGCGGCGTGACAAATCGAACGAGGCGCAGATCGCCTCGGCCCGAACCTCCGTCAGTGCGGCGTTAGATGCCTTCGCAGGTGCCATCTCTGCCGCAGATGAACGGCGGATCGAGGCGCAGATACAAAAGATCGATACGGCCAGCGATGTGGCCGACACCCTGTTCCAAGCGATGAGAGGACCGCGCACATGATTGCCTTGCGGATACTGACACTGGCCGCCATAGCCGCCCACGGGATCAACGGGGCCGCCCTGGCCCAGACCACCGGCGCCCCAATGACCGAGGTGGTCAATTCCGGCGTACGTGATTGCCGCGGAGGTCAGGACACGACCATGCCGATCATCGCCTGGGGCGCCGATGGCGTCACCATCCATGCCAACGGCACCAGCCTGTCCCCCGGCGGGCCATTGGCCGATGCGGGTTGGTCGCTAGACCTCACGATCGCCGATGATTTCAAGGCCCAGCTCGAAGACTATCTTGGCTGCGGGTCACCCTTCCTACGCGGGACGCTCGGCATGTTGACAGCCGCCGCCCCGGTTACAGAGGCCGATCCGCGCACCGAACAGGTCGTTATCTTCAAACATTCCTGGTCCGCCGGGGACGGGATTGTTGCCGGTCCCGGCATCTCAAAAGTGGCGGATCTGGCTGGCAAGCGCATCGCGATCCAGGCTTACGGGCCGCATGTTGATTTCGTGGGCCGGGTTCTCGCCGATGGCGGGCTCAGCTTTGAGGATGTCACTATCGTCTGGGCCGAGGATCTGACAGGCGATAGCGCCTCCACCCCCGCTGCATTGGTGGCCGATGGGCAGGCCGATGCAGGTGCGATGATCCTGCCCGACGCGCGTGCCCTGACCTCGGGCGGGGCGGTCGGCACGGGGGCCGAAGGGTCGATCAAAGGAGCCAGCATCCTCTTTTCCACCCAAGAGGCGACAGCGGTGATCGGCGACTATATCGCCGTGCGCAAAGATTACTTTGACGCCAATCGCGACGCGATCGGAGACTTGGTCCAAACACTCTTTCAATCCGAGGAGCAGGTCCGCCGCTTCATGGCGATCGAAGGCGATCCACAGCGACAGGCTCTCGCGCAAATCCTGGCCAATGATCTGCTGGGCGGTCTGCCTGTCGAGGAAGGCGTGTTCCTGTGGCAAGACGCCGTGACCGATGGCTGGTCCGGCAATGCCCAGCATTTCGGCAATCCGAAGGATCCCCGCCGGTTCGAGGTGATGTCGAACGAAGTAAGCGCCGCCTTGCGCGGGGCAGGTCAGATCGAGCGTCCCTACCAACTGACGACCGCGGCGTGGGACTATACAGCCATGACCGACGGTCTGGAAGATCTGAGCGAGCGGGAGATTGCGGCTTTTGATCCCGAAGCCGCAGCCGCAGCCGTGCAGCGTCTGCGCCGTACCGGGCAATTGGATGCGAACACAAAGCTGGACTTCAAGGTCTATTTTGAGCCTGACGCGACCGACTTTCCCGCCAACCTCTATGCCCAGGATTTCGAAGAGATCCTGCGCCTCGCCGCCACCTATTCCGGGGCCATCGTCACAGTCGAGGGCCATGCCGATCCGCTGCACTACCTGCGCCGTGAAAAGGACGGGGCGGACACGCAGGAGCTGAAAGCAATCCGGACCGCCGCCCGCAACCTGAGCTTCAACCGATCCATCGCCGTGATGGATGCGCTGAAATCCTATGCTGGTGGCGAGGGTATACCTGTCAATCCCGACCAGTTCACGCTTGACGGCGTCGGCATCGAAAGCCCCGCCTTCAGTCCGCCCAACACGGCCGAGGAATGGCGCCAGAACATGCGCGTGGTCTTTCGCATCCTGACGACCCAGGCCGAAGCCACCACCTTTGCCCCGCTCGATTAAGGAGCCGCCACCATGTCTGCAAAATCATATTCAGGCTTCGTGACGGCCGGCGTGCTCCTTCTTGGGGCGGTTATCTTTGGGCAGGACCTACTGTTCCCCCAAGGCAATGTGCCGCTATTGTCACGCGGCTCCCAGATCGATGAAACGCGCCTGGCGCCCAACTGGTCCGCCATCGCCAGCTGGCCAGGGACAGAAGCCGAAACCAGCGCAGCCCCTGACCCCAACCGCCTGACCACCGTTATCGTGCTGGACGATAGCGGATCGATGGGTGGTTCGATGGGCGATGCCAAGGATGCCGTACTGATCGCCGTCAACCAACTGCCCGATGACGGGACGGTCGCGGTCCTGGCGCTGAATGCAGGTCTGGTTTTCCCTCCATCCCCGGTGACAGAGGCACGCAGCGCCCTGCCTTCGGCCTTGGGCCCGGTCGCCCCCAGCGGCGGGACACCCCTGGGCTCCAGCCTGTTGCAAGCCATGACGCTTTTGGAACAGGAAGCCGCCAACCAACGCGGCTTTGGCACCTACCGCGCATTGATCACCACCGATGGACAGGCTGGCGATGAAGATGTCTTGAAGAACGCCATCGAACAGATCCTGTCGACCTCCCCGGTCGAGGTTGCGACGATCGGCATCGGCATCGGGGAAGGCCATCCCCTGAACATGCCCGGCCATGTCCGCTATGTCAGCGTGTCAGGTGTCGATGGTCTGGCCGCCGCACTCACCGAAGCCGCAGCCGAACAAACCAGCTTTGAGCCGATCACAGCGTTTGAGACGGTGGACTGAGCCATGGGACGCAAACTGCTCGAATGGGATGAATGGCAACCGGGCCTCGACACCGATGACATGACCCTGGCGGCCGTTCTGGCGACCATGCCAAAATCCGATGCCGATGACGTGCCTGAAGTCGTGCGGAAATACGAAAACCCCGAAAGCCCGGATGCCCTGCCAGGCGCCATCAGCCTGGCCCGCCATGACTGCTTGCATGTGATCCTGGGCCGGGGCCTCCATGTCCAGGACGAGGCGTTCATCATTGGCGTCACCATGGGCGCCGACACGACGATGACCGGCGCAATCACCGAAGAATTCATCCACATCTCCACCACGCTCTACCCAAAGGTCTGGCGCTTTCAGCCCGATCATATTGCCAGCTACCGCCTGGGCGTGGGCTTCGGGATGGACAACCTCAAAGGCGCAGACCTGCACCTCACGGCGTGGGAGGCAGAGCCCCACCAAAGCCAAACGATCGCGGCCCTGCGCCGTGACCTAGGCCTGAGCAAGCCCGAAATGCGCGCCTATTACCGCAAAGAAGAACTGCTGGTTCCCGGCACCCGCGCGACCCGTCGTCTTGACACATCCGGCCACCGCCAAGACCGTGACCTGACCTGACGGACCACACCCAGCCCCTTCTTATTGTTGCAAATATTCCCGCCGGAGGCCCAAAATCAAACAGGCGCGCCGCGCCTGCCCGGCCCAATGCCTTGGGCCAGCGGCTATGCCGCTTCGCCCCAGGGGGGGGGCACCCCCGTCTCAGTATGTGGCACGCCCTCCGGACAGGTCGAACACACCGGCCGTCGTAAAGGAATTCTCGGCACTTACCAGCCAGACAACCATACTGGCCGCCTCCTCCACTTCCAAAAATCGGTTGCGGGGGATTTTCGACAGCATATAGGTGATGTGCTCTTCACTCATCTGATCAAAGATCGGGGTGCGCGCCGCCGCCGGTGTTACGCAATTCACGGCGATATCATGGCCCGCCAGCTCCTTGCCCAGGGATTTCGTGAAGCCGATTACCCCGGCCTTGGACGCGGAATAGGCACAGGCATTTGGATTGCCCTCCTTGCCGGCAATGCTTGCAATATTCACGATCCGCCCGTAATTCCGGCCCTCCATGCCCGGCACCATGGCCCGATTCACCAGAAACGTGCCCGTCAGGTTCACGGCGACGATCTGCTCCCACGCCGTCAGTTCATAGGCGGCCACCGGCGCGTTGGGCCCGGCAATCCCGGCGGAGTTGACCAGGATATCGACCCCGCCAAACTTAGCCTCGGTCGCGGCAAGCGCATCGGCCACGGATCCGGCATTCGCCACATCGCACGGTACCGCTAACAGGTCGGGCCCGAGCTGCGCACAGGTCACCTCATTTCGCGCAAGATTGGCATCCCAGCTGGCCACACGGGCCCCAGATAGGTACAGCCGCCGCAACACCGCCTCCCCCAATCCCTGGGCCCCGCCCGTCACCACGGCCACCTTGCCTGTCAGGTCATACGTGTTCATCGCGATCCTCCCCGCCATCCCCCTCCTTGGATACCGCGTGAACCGATCATCCGCCACCATTGGCGATCAGGCCCAACCCAATGCCTGCCAAAGGCGCACCCCGATGGCGCGAGCGGAGCATCAATCCAGGACCGTCAGGCGTGCTAAGCGGTTAAAATCACGCCAAAATGACCAGACGATTGGCGCATTTTGCAATCCAGTGCTGCCCAAACTCCACGCGTCGGCCCGGTTACCGGCCGCGCCTCTTGCCCATTCGCCAGACATGCGTCACCTATGATCCCGCCGCGTTCGCGATCCTGGAAACCGGCAAATGGGGCGCTGGTTTTGACACCAACCGATGAGATTTCCGAGCTGTTGACCCGCGTGGCCCTGCAGGATCGTGGCGCATTTGACCGGCTTTATGCCACGGTTTCAGCGAAACTCTTTGGCGTTCTCATCCGTATGCTCAAAGATCGCGAATTGGCCGAAGACACTCTGCAGGATGTGTTTATCAAGATCTGGCAAAAGGCAGACAGGTTTGTGGGCGCCAACGCGGATCCGATGGCCTGGCTGATCGTTGTGGCCCGCAATCAGGCCATCGACAAGCTGCGGGTCAGACGGGAACAGACCACCGATCTGGGCACCGCAGAACGGATGACAGATCCCGACCCGTCCCCTGAACAGCTGGCCGTGGCATCGGGCGAGCGGGCCCGGCTGGCCAATTGCCTGGCCCGTCTGGAACCACGGCGGGCCGAAGCGGTACAAGCCGCCTATATCGAAGGATACACTTATCAGGAGCTCGCGGATCGCTACGGCACGCCCCTGAACACCATGCGAACTAGGCTGCGCCGCAGCTTGCAAACGTTGAAAGATTGCCTGGCCGAATGACGGAGCCGACGCCCCCCGAAGATGACAACACGCTGGCCGCAGAATATGCGCTTGGCGTGCTGGACGCGGCTGGCCGCGCCCAGGTCCAGGCGCGCATCAAGGTCGACAGGGATTTCGCCGAACTTGTGATGGATTGGGAGCATGAATTTGCGCCACTCAACGAGACCTACGCGCCCGTCGAACCACCCAACCGCATAAAGCGGGCCATCGATGAACGGCTCTTTCCCAAAAAAGATGACCGGATCTGGATGTGGCGGGGTCTGGCCTGGGCTGCAGTGTTTGCCGCTGTCATCGCCCTGGCGATCCTGCCCCGGATCGGAGGGGACAATGCAAGCCATGTCGCCCGGCTCACCGGCGATGACTTTGCAGTGACCGCCCGCCTCACCGGGGACCGGATCACGATCGCCGCGCGCTCCGGCGTTGTTCCCACGGGCCGCTCCCTGGAATTGTGGGTGATCGCGGGGGATGCCGCACCCGTCTCGCTCGGCCTGGTCGGGCAAAACCTGCACTCCCTGGCGCTGCCAGTGGTCGATGGCACCACGCTTGCCGTCAGTTTGGAGCCAACGGGCGGATCGCCCACCGGTGCCCCGTCTGGCCCCGTTGTCGCCACAGGCCCCCTGATCGGGCTTTAGGTTCGCTGTCTGGGTGTGACGCGGTTCTGCCCTGCCGGATTATGGGGGCTCTATTCCCGCGCCCTGGCATTTGGAACAAACAACCGCGTCCCCGCGATCTGATAATCGCCGATCATGGTCTGGCCCGCTGCACTGGTCAGCCACTCCTCAACCCGCTGGGCGCTGTCATGGGCAACATGGGCGTGAAGCTGTGGTGAAACCGGTAGATAAGCATATTGATTAAAAAGGGCGGCATCGCCCTCAAACAGGATCGCCTGCCCCGCCTTGTTACCGAATTTCAGCCAGGTGGCGCGGTCCGACAGGACATAGGCGCCCATCCCGACAGCGGTGTTCAGCGTGGCACCCATGCCCGCCCCGGCCGCGCGATACCAATCCGGCGAGGCATCGGTCACGTCCACACCCGCCGACGCCCAAAGCGCCAATTCCCGGCGATGGGTGCCACTGTCATCGCCACGGCTGACAAAAGCTGGACGGGTCTGGGCGATCTTTTGCAGCGCCTCGGCCACAGTGGCAGCATCCTTGACACCCGCCGGATCATCCTCCGGTCCGATCAGGACAAAGTCGTTATACATGATCTCTCGCCGATGCGTGCCATAGCCCTTCGCCACGAACACCTCCTCCGCCGCCTTGGAATGCACCAGGATGGCGTCGACATCACCCGCCTGCCCCAGCTTCAGCGCCTGTCCCGTACCAACGACAAGCAACTGAACCTCGATCCCGGTCTCCTGCGTAATCCGCGGCAACAGCACTTCGGCCAGACCCGAGTTATGAAAGGACGTGGTCACGGCCATCCGCATCGTCTCGGCCTGGGCCGCGCACGTCATCAACACCGCCACCACCGCAAAGATCATCCAGCGCAAGGTCATTCCAGAATATCTCCGTTCAAAAAGGCGGCCGCCTCGGGGGTGACGGGGGCATCCAAGAACCCGGATGCGGGCCCGTGCTCATGTATCCCTTTGTTATATATAAAGATCACATCGCCTGCCAACCGCCGCGCCTGGCCCAGATCATGGGTTGCCATGACAACTTTTGTCCCACGGGCGACGGCGGCCATCAACATCTCTTCGATCTCCCGGACGGAGCGGCCATCAAGGTTCGTCGTCGGCTCGTCCAGGAACAACACTTGCGGCTCGGTGATCATGGCCCGCGCAATCGACAGCTTTTGCCGCTCCCCCCCGGACAAGACATGGGCCGGGGCTTCCAGATGCGCGCCAAGGCCAACGGATTGCGCCGCCTCAGACGCCTGGCGCCGGGCCGCCCGCCGCGCCACACCGCGCACGATGAGCGGATAGGCGATGTTGTCCTGCACCGATCGACGCATCAGTGTCGGCGTTTGAAAGACATAAGCCTGCGCCAGATCGGCCTGCGGCATGTCAACGGCCCAACTGACCTGCCCGGAAGAGGCGCGCACAAGACCGTGAAACAGTTGCAGCAATGTCGTCTTTCCGGCTCCGTTCGGGCCCAGCACAATTGTCGGCGGCCCGGCTTTCACCTGCAGGGTGACCGGACCGATGATGTGACGTCCGCGCCGCCGCACAGTCGCAGCCTTCAGATCCAGGGGCAGAACCGCTACCATCGGCCTGCCCGCTCGGTCCGGGACAGGGTGTGGATGGCGAGGTTTGCCGCTATGGCCAACCCGATCAGCACGAAACCCAGTCCCAACGCCAGGGCAAAATTACCCTGGCTCGTCTCCAGACTGATGGCGGTGGTCAGAACACGGGTCAGATGATCGATATTGCCACCCACGATCATGATCGCCCCGACCTCTCCGATGGCCCGGCCAAAACCCGCAAGCGTGGCGGTCAAAAGCGACCGGCGCGCATCCCAGATCAACGCGCGGATCCGCTGCCCTTTCGTGGTGTTGAGCGAAATCAGAAGGTCATGGTAATCCGCCCACAGATCCCGCAGGGCCTGATGCGCGATAGAGGCAATCAGAGGCGTCACAATGATCACCTGCGCAATCACCATGGCCGTGGGCGTGAAAAGCAGGTTCAACACCCCCAGCGGCCCCGAACGCGACAGCATGATGTAAACGACCAGCCCCACCACCACGGGCGGCAGGCCCATCAAGGCATTCAGAACCGCAATCGTCAGGCGGCGAAACCGGAACCGGTTGATGGCCAGCCACGCGCCCATGGGCAGACCCAATGCCGCGGCGATCACCACGGCCGTCAGGGTCACCTGTAACGACCGGGCGGTGATCTCCATCAAATCGGCATCCAGCATCACGACCAGCCAAAAGGCCGCCGCCACCCCTTCCCAAAGGTCGTTCACAGGATCAGCGTATCATGGCAGGCGCACCGCGTCGCCCGATTGCCGGTCCGCCGCTGAAAACCCGGCCTGGTTCAGCCCGTACCACGCGCCGACGGTGATGATGGCGATGGCCAGAAAAGCAAGCAGCATGGGGCGCATAAGGTCTCCTCCCGCGGGGATGTCGGGCAGCGGCCCGTCCCCTAACCTTTTGTATTCTCTTTTAGATAGGTGATCAAATCCTGCCGGTCGGTGGACTTGGTGATGCGTTGCATCGGCATTTTGGTGCCTGGTACATAGTGATCAGGGCCCTCATCAAACAGCCGGTCGATGGTGTCGTCTGTCCAGACGATCCCCTTTGCCTTCAGGGCTGGACTGTAGGTGTAGCCCGGCACGCTGGCGGCCTTGCGTCCGAACAATCCATGCAAGCTGGGCCCAGCCCGCCGCTGGCTGTCAGGAGTCAGGCTGTGGCAGATCGCACATTTGCGTTTGAACTGCCGTTCACCGTTTTCCATCTGGTCCGGATCCATCAGAAAAGCGCGCTGGATCTGGCCCAGGCCCGGGCCGCCCTTGGCCGCGACAGGCCACAGGACCGCCGTATCGTCGATGCCCCCGATCAACAGTTGCGTCCCGTCCGGCGTGAAAGACAGCGCCCAGATCGGGCCTTTAGCGCTGGCTTTGATATCGCGCTGGATCGTCCAGTTTTCCGTATCGACAAGGGTCACATGCCCCTCCCCATCCCCGATGGCCAGGATCGATCCAGCGGGATCGGTGGCGAGGGCCAGGATCGGGCGTCGCCCGGCGGATAGATCCGCCACGACCTCCCCATCACCGCGCACCTGAACAGTTCCGTCGACCCCACCAAAGGCTGACCATGTGCCCGTGGGGCTCACCAAGACCTGCGTAATGCCCAAGCCGTGTTCATGCATGACGTCCTGTCGGGCCGCATCAAAGCTGCTGGTGCGCAAGGTGCCATCGGCAGAGGCGCTGACCACCCCGCCATCGCGAATGCTGACATCGTTCACCGCCCCATCATGGTGGCCCAGCATGGCGAGGTTCTGTCCGGTCATCGGATCCCATACCCCAACCGTACCATCCCAACTGGCCGACACCAACATGCTGCCATCAGGTGTGATATCCAACGCATTGATCGTGCCCTGATGGCCCGTCATTCGATGCAGCGCCTGTCCGGTCGCAAGATCCCAGATGATGATGGTGAAGTCATCCCCGGCGGATGCGGCCCGATCCGGCCCCAGATAGATCACGGACTTTACGGCGGCCTCATGCCCGTCCAGCCAGGTTGGTTGACCGTCCGGCAGGGTCCAGAGACCGACGGAATTGTCAAAACTCGCCGTCAGAGCGCTGCGCCCGTCAGGGGCCACTGCGGTTGCGTGGATCGGCCCGCCATGCCCCTCCAGACGCACCGGCTCCGCCAGAGCCGCACCTGCCCATAACAGCAGAATCACAAGGGCGCGCATGTGCTATTCCGCCGGTGTCGCCCGCGCGGTTGTCTCGGGGGTTTTTCCTTTTTCCTCTAGCTCTTCCACCCAAAGCCCATGGTGCTCTTTGGCCCATTGCAGATCAACCTGACCCGAGCCCATGGCGGCATAGGCACCCTCCATTCCGACCGATCCCAAATAGATATGCGCCAGGATGATGACCATCAGAACAAAGCTGACAATGGCGTGCCAGGCCTGCGCCAATTGCATCTCCCCATGGGGCGAAAGGACCTCTGGCAGCGGCGCAAGACCGACCCAACCCGGCGCCCCGGTCGCGTTGATCAAGGCAAAGGTCTTGGCAAACATCGGCAGTTCAAACGGGAACAGCAGCGACAGGCCGGACAGCGAGATCGAGCCCCCCAGCAGGATCACCGCCCAAAAGATGATCTTTTGCCCCGCATTGAACTTGCGTGCCGGCGGGTGGGAATGTTTGGAGAAAAGCCCACCGGCCTTGGCCATCCATTTCAGGTCATGGCGGTTGGGTATATTTTCCAGGACCCACATCACGAACACCATGGCCAGACCAAGCATGAAGGCCCAGGCGACGTTGTTGTGGATCCATTTGCAGGCCATGGCGGTCGTGGCGAACATTTCCTTGCCGAATAACGGGATGAAGGCCACCCGACCGAACAAGGAGATCAGGCCAGTGATCCCCAACACGATGAAGGAGCCGGCGAGCAACCAATGGCCAAAGCGTTCGACCGCCTTGAACCGTTCGATCGTGGCATCACTGCGCCCCCCTTCGATCCGGATACGGCCACGAAACAGGTAGAACAGCGCCAAAAGCCCCAGCATGCCAAGCAGGCTATATCCCCCCCAGCTTCGCAGCGGCCCATCGCGAAATGTCAGCCACGCCATACCGCCATCCTGCACCAAAAGGGTGGCCCCGGGGGAGGTGGTGGTGGAGGTGATATCAGCAGTACCAAAGCGCAGGGCGCGCCATAATTCGGGGTCGGACACGCCACCAAGAGTGCCCAATTGCCCCGACATTTCAGCGGCTTGACCGGGATCGCCGGTGGCGTTGCGGCGGAAATCAAGATCCACCTCCTCACCGCGCTGACGCGCCATGATATCTTCGAGGGTTTGCGCCCCGCCCGTCACGCTTCGATCCGGCGCTGGGGTGTCCTGCGCCACGACCGATCCAGCAAAGACCAGAAAAATCAAGGTGTTGATCAAGATACGTGCGAATTGCATCAGGCGGTCCTCCCCATGGATACCGAGAACTTATCGAAGCCTCTGCCGCAAAGGAAGGCTCACTAACGTCGTAAATCGAGACTGGGCACAGGCCGTACACACCCCATGCACAAGGCATACATATCCCATACATACGCACCGGACGGTCTGTTAACTGCCTGAAATCAAAGATTTCAAAGCGGCAAGTGATGCTTGATGTTCAGGTATCTCGTCAGACGCAATAAAGGGGCCCGCTTACGACGCGCTGTGACACCCTGCAAAACGACAATAGCCGATCTGCAATATGGGAGACCTCGTGCCATGTTCGCGCGTGACATGTCAGGTCACGCGCGTATGTCAGAACCTCTTCAGCTCGGGTCGTATGGCAGCGACGAATGGTGAAGGTTGATGAGCAAGTTACCTTCATCATCCGTCACATAGCCAAAGGAATACTCCACTTTCGTCTCGGCCCCATCTGGACCTGTGAAAAAGTAATTTCCCATGGCAATGGCGGCGTCATCGGTCGTGAAAATACCATTGCTTTCGAAGCGGACGTTCGTCCAGCCCTTGATGGCAAACCCGGTATCTTCGCTGCCTTCGGTCCCAACAAAATAGCTCAAGGCCTCGTCGAAGCTCTCGCGAAATTGATCCTCGGCAGCCAATGTCGGCTTAAACATGACCGCGCCGTCGCCATAGGCATAGAGCGTTTCGATATGCTCCCTGGCGCGTTCCACGTAATCTCCACCCGTCGCATGCGCGCTCGCAATGGCCACGATGCCGTCACCCCAAGCAGTCTGAGCGTCAATGACATCTTGCTCTGAGATACCTTCCGCAGAGGCAGTGCCTGCGGCCATCATTGACAATATGACTGCTATTTTCTGGATTTTCATCTTTTTTCCTCTTTTAAAGACAGCTTTTCCAACTGCTCGGGATGGGTATGCATCCATCATCAACCGGGCAATTTTGAGATCACAAACAATAGGTTCAATCGCAACTTTCCAGCTTGACTGCAGACAAAACCAGCCTGGCAAAGGTCCAGTTTGGCGATGTTCCAGACAAGCTGAAGAAACTGATAAGCGAAGCCCCGGGACTGTCAATGTGGGCGCGCGCCGGGCCTTGGTGACACGCCCCATGATTGGTAATATTTGTTAGGTCGGGTGTCGTGTTGGAGCGATGCCGGATTGTTTTGGACAATCGGGCCGGCATCGCCGCAGCGAGAGGGCTGACGCGCGCCCCCCCTTTGGGCTTGATTGCAGACCGCGAGATAAACCCCGGGTCAGGCGGAGGCGCGCAAGGGCGTTGTCTGGCCCTGGGACCATGCACGGCAGGCTTGGCCGAATGCCTCAAACAAAGGACGAGAGACCGGGTCAGCTGCAGCGTTCCATTCGGGATGCCATTGAACAGACAGGGTAAAGCCGGGCGCGCCGCGCACATAGATCGCCTCGGGCGTGCCATCGGGGGCGTGACCGTCCAGAACAATGCGGTCACCCGGCACCTTGATGCCCTGCCCGTGGAGCGTATTCGTCATGACCTCCGTCGTGCCCATCAACCGGGCAAACGGTCCATCGGGGGTGAACGTAACGGCATGGCGCAGCTCAAACTTCTCCTCCAGCGTGCCATCTGGCGGCATGCGGTGGTTGGACCGACCGGGCAGATCGCGAATCTCTGGATAGAGCGAGCCGCCCATGGCCACGTTCACCTCCTGAAAGCCGCGACAGACCCCCAGGAAGGGCTGGCCGCGGTCGACGAGCGCCCGGATCAAAGGCAGGGCGACCCGATCGCGATCACGGTCGAACTCGCCATGGGCCAGTGTTTCGGGTTCTCCATATTCCTCGGGATGCACATTGGGACGGCCACCGGTGAACAGGAAACCATCACAGACCTCCATAAGTTCTGCGATATCAAGCAGATCCGGATCGGTCGGGATGATCAGCGGCAAGGCTCCGGTCACCAGGGACACCGCCTCGGCATTCATGGTGCCACCGGCATGGGCCGGGTATTGATCGTTGATCAAGTAGTGATTGCCGATGATCCCGACGACTGGCCGTGCCATTGAAACTCCAACATCTTAACGCCCCTCACGGGGACGATAGCTTTACGCCCCTCACGGGGACGATAGCTTTACGCCCCTCACGGGGACGATAGCTTTACGCCCCTCACGGGGACGATAGCTTTACGCCCCTCACGGGGACGATAGCGCGGGATGGTTGAAAGGTCGATAAGCGGCGGCGCCAATCACGGCTCTGGCGTGTATCCAGCCGCTTCAATCCCCGCGATGGCGCATATCTCGTCGTTTTCGGAACTGTCGCCGGTAATACCGACCGCCCCGATGACCTGGCCGCGCCCGTCGCGGATCAGCACACCACCTGGCACGGGGACCAGTTTGCCACCGAAAGCCGCATTGGCAGCATTGATGAAGTAGGCCTGAGCCTCGGCCCGGGCCATCTGGGCCTGCCCCCCCAACCCGAGCATGACCGCGCCATAGGCCTTGCCGCGTGCGATGTCGAACCGGCCGGGGCTGGCCCCATCCGCCCGTTCGAACGCCACGACATTGCCACCGGCATCGAGGATCACGATCGATAGCGGCTTGAGATCAAGCTCCTTGCCCTTGCTTTCGGCACTGCGCAGAATCTTGCGGCATTTGGTGAGGGTCAGTGCGGCCATGGCGGGTGTCTCCTTCGGGTCGTTTCACCCGTATAAAGCGGGACATACGCAGAAGGTAAAGGGCAATAAATGTTGACCTATCTGCCATCTATCGCACGGCAATGGGGTGCATTCATCGCCCTGCCCGTCCGTTACCGCGTGACGCGGGGCGCAATTTCAGGCAGATCACCGAGGTGACGCGGGAGGATGACCAATGTGGGCAGGTGCAAAATCGGGGGCAGCGGCTATCGGGCGGTCGCTTGATGTTTATTATCGCGACGCAGCGCGCACCCGGAGGATGGACTTATTGAATGCGCGTTTCGTGCCCAAGGACGGCCTGGCTTTTGACATCGGCGCCCATGTCGGCGACCGCACCGCCAGCTTTGCCCGGTTGGGCGCACGGGTCGTTGCGTTGGAGCCCCAGCCCCGTGTCTTTCGCGCGCTGCGACTGATCCACGGGCGCGATCCCCAGGTGACATTGACATGTGCGGCAGCCGGGGCAGCGGCCGGCGAGATGGAGATGTTCGTGAATTCCGGCAATCCCACAGTCTCGACAATCTCCGGTGACCTTGTCGCCGCTGCCAAATCAGCAGAGGGGTGGGACGATCAGGTCTGGGACCGGACGATGCGGGTGCCCGTCGTGACCCTGGACGGGCTGATCGCCAAGCATGGCCAACCCGGTTTCATCAAGATCGATGTTGAAGGCCACGAATTAGAGGCGTTGCGGGGATTGAACATACCGGTCGCGGCATTGTCGTTTGAATTCACGACCATCCAGCGGGACATCGCCGCGGCATGCCTGAGCTATCTGAACGATCTGGGCCGCTATGAATTTAACCTCAGCCTGGGCGAGGATCATGATCTGCGCCACGCGACCTGGATCAGCGCGGCCGACATGAAATCCGAGATCGCGGGCCTGCCCGCCGCTGCCAATTCCGGCGATATCTATGCAAAACTGACATGATCGGCGACAATCGGGGCGTTGATTGACGGCTGCCCCATAGTGATGCACCGATGGATCCCGGCGCCCCGACACTGATGAAAGCAGACGGACATGCTTGATTTGATCGCCCTTGGCACGGTGATGGCCGCATTTCTGGTCGTTGCCGCCTCTCCAGGGCCCGCGACGATTGCCTTGGCGACGGTCGCATGGGGGCCGGTCGCCGACACGGCATGCTGTTTGGCGCGGGCCTTTCCGTTGGGCTGGCCTTTTGGGGGGTGATCGCGGCAACGGGCCTGGGTGCGACCCTGAAAGCATCGGCCCATGGCCTGACGCTGCTGAAACTGTTGGGCGGATTTTACCTGCTATGGATGGCCTATGGTGCGGCGCGGTCCGCCAGGCGCCGACAGGATCCAGCTCTGCCAGTGTGGCCGATGGTGCCTGGTTCAGACGTGGCGTGATCCTGAACCTGTCAAACCCCAAGGCAGTTCTGGCCTGGATGGCGACCCTGGCCCTTGGTGCCAGTGATGCGGGTAGCCTGTGGCAGGTCGGCTTGGCGACACTGCTATGCATCGCTGTCGGATTTGTCATCTATGGGGTCTACGCGATGGCGTTTTCGACATCCGGCGCGATGCTGGCCTATGGCAGGTCGCGCCGGTGATCGATGGTGTGGTTGCTGGGCTGTTCGCCAGCGCCGGGCTGGGCCTGATCCGAACGGCTTTTGCACAGCAGGGCTGAACCAATCACGCAAAACGGTCGCATCACGGTTCAGGATCACGCAGGGGCAGCCGAACGCATGGCCCGGCTGCCCATATGATATGTTTCAGCGAATGACTTTGACCGAGCTCATCACATCGGGTTCGCCGGGAACGGCGCCGCCTTGGCCTTCACCGCGTTTGATGGCGTCAACCACATCCATCCCTTCGATCACGCGACCGACGACAGTATATTGACCGTTCAGGAAATGACCCTCCTGAAACATGATGAAGAACTGCGAATTGGCGCTGTTCGGGTTTTGCGCCCGGGCCATGCCGACAACACCGCGGTCAAATGGCGTTTCAGAGAATTCCGCCTGCAGGTCGGGGCGTTCAGACCCGCCGGTTCCGGCGCGACCGGTGCTTTCCCCCGCCTTGCCGTATTGCACATCGCCGGTCTGGGCCATGAACCCTTCGATCACGCGGTGAAAGACGACATTGTCATAGGCGCCTTCCTCGGCCAGGGCCGTGATCTGTGCCACATGCTGGGGCGCCAGATCCTCGGCCAGATCGATGATGACGGTCCCGTTGGCCTCACCGGTCACGGTGATCTCAAGGTTGGGACCGGGGCCATCTTCCTGCGCCATCACAGGCGTGGCCAGGAGGGCCAAGGCGAAAGCGATTTTACGCATCAGACGCTACCTTCATGCTGATCATCTTGTCGGGGTTTGCAGGGGGTTCACCTTTGGTGATGGCGTCGACCAGATCCATCCCTTCGATCACGCGGCCATAAACGGTGTATTGACCGTTCAGGAAGTGATTGTCCTTGAAGTTGATGAAAAACTGCGAATTGGCGCTGTCGGGGTTTGAGGCCCGCGCCGCGCCGATCGTGCCGCGGTCATGGGGCAGTTTTGAGAACTCTGCCTTCAGGTCCGGCAACTCGCTGCCACCGGTGCCCGCGCGGCCCGTTTTACCATCCGCCTTGCCATGCTGAACATCGCCGGTTTGCGCCATGAAACCATCGATTACGCGATGGAAGACCACATTGTCATAGGCACCGGAGCGGGCGAGCGTCTTCATCCGATCCACATGGTTCGGGGCCACATCTGCCAACAGCTCGATGGTGATGGTTCCACTCTCCAACTCTATCAGAATGGTGTTTTCGGGGTCTTTGATTTCGGCCATTTGTGGTCCTTCTTGACTATTTGTGTGGAACCTAGACCGCGGGACGGTGAAGGAAAACCCCACCTGTGGCCAAGCGGACCTGCGCGCGGTAAAGCGCGGTGAAACCATGAAAGGGGACGCCATGACCTGGAAGACATTGGACGACATGGATCTGAACGGAAAGCGGGTGCTGACCCGTGTCGACATCAATGTGCCCATGGAAAACGGGCGGGTGACAGACGCCACCCGGATCGACCGGATCGTGCCAACCGTAAAGGACATCCAGGCCAAAGGCGGCTTGCCGATCTTGCTGGCCCATTACGGGCGACCCAAGGGCCAAGTCGTGCCAGAGATGTCTTTATCTCATGTTTTGCCCGCTTTGGTTGAGGCGCTGGGGCAAAAGGTGGCCTTCGCCGATGGCGATTATGCAGCGGCCTCTGGCGCCATGACCGCCGGTGATGTGCTGCTGGTCGAAAACCTGCGCTTCGCCCCGGGGGAGGAAAAGAATGATCCCGGTTTCGCCGGGCGGCTGGCCAGCCTGGGAGACATCTATTGCAATGATGCCTTTTCGGCGGCCCACCGCGCCCATGCCTCTACGGAAGCGCTGGCCCGGCTGCTTCCCGCCTGTGCCGGACGGCTGATGCAGGCGGAACTGGCCGCCCTGGAAAGCGCGTTGGGCGATCCGACCCGACCGGTGGCAGCGGTGGTGGGCGGGGCCAAGGTCTCGACCAAGCTGGATCTGTTAGGTAACCTGGTATCCAAGGTCGATCACCTGATCATTGGGGGGGGCATGGCCAATACGTTTCTGGCGGCCCAGGGGGTGAATGTCGGAAAATCCCTGGCCGAACACGACATGACCGGCACGGCGCAGCAGATCATGGCCAAGGCCGATACCGCGGGTTGTGCGATCCATCTGCCGGTGGACATCGTCGTGACGCGGGACTTTGCGGCCCATGCCGCCAATCAGACCCTGCATGTGGAAAGCTGCCCGGACGATGCCATCATCCTGGATGCCGGCCCTGCGACAGTCGCCCGGATCAGCGATGTCTTTACAACTTCCAAAACGCTGATCTGGAACGGGCCCCTGGGCGCGTTCGAATTAGAGCCGTTCAATGCCGCCACCAATGCCGCTGCCGTACAGGCGGCAGAGTTGACGGCGGCGGGGGCGCTCGTCTCGGTCGCAGGCGGAGGCGATACGGTGGCCGCGTTGAACGCTGCAGGGGCGGCGGACCGGTTCACCTATATCTCAACCGCCGGGGGCGCCTTCCTGGAATGGATGGAGGGCAAGACCCTGCCCGGCGTCGCGGCGTTGGGCGGCGAAACGAAGGGAGAGACAGATGGATGACTATACCCTGGTGACCGGTGCCTCTGACGGGATCGGGCGCGCCTTGGCCCGGATTGCCGCAAAGCGCGGGCGCAACGTGATCCTGACGGCGCGGTCAAAGGACAAGTTGACCCAGCTGGCAGAAGAGCTGAAGGCGGCCCATGATGTGGAGGCCATCGTCATTCCCACCGATCTCAGCCAACCGGGGGAGGCCGCACGTCTGTGGTCGGAGGCCAGTGACGGGCGACGGATCGAGATCTTGATCAACAATGCCGGATTGGGGCGCAACGGCCCCTTTGCCGAAGGCGAGTGGGCGCGCGAAGAACGCTCCATGGCGGTCAATATGACCGCGCTGACCGTGCTGATGAAACAGGCCGTGCCCCATATGATTGGCCATGGCGATGGCCGTATCCTCAACGTAGCCTCTGTAGCGGGCTTCCTGCCAGGGCCCAACATGGCGGTCTATCACGCGACCAAAGCCTATGTCCTGAGCTTGTCGGAAGCCGTGGCAGAGGAGTTGCGCGGCACCAAAGTGTCCGTCACGGCCCTGTGCCCCAGCGCGACCAAATCTAACTTTTTCAACGATGCGGGCATGCATGACATCATGGTGGTCAATTCCGGCATGGTGGCCAACGCCGACAAGGTTGCGATGGCTGGCTGGAACGCCATGGTCGCCCGCCAGCGGATCGTCGTGCCCGGTGCGCCGAACGCCATTTTGGCTGCCCTGCCCCGGATCACGCCGCGGGCCGTCGTCACCCGGATTGCGGCCAAGTTTCTGAGTTGAGCCCCCCATATTGGCGCGCCATGGATCCAAGATCTGCCAGTCATCCGGGTGATCCAAGCTGCGGATCGGCGAAATGGCGGTGGAATGGCGCTTTTGCCAGCGTGTTTGCGCAAACGGCGTTGAAGTTGCCCGATGCGCCGCTTACGCAGCGGCAAAGCTATTTTACGTCATATGAGGTTCCCGATGAAAGCCACCCGCACCGTTCAACGCATCCTTGCCAATTACGAAGGCGAAACCCCCGGCGTGAAGGCCAAGCTATGTTCCATGTTGATGACGGGCAAGCTGGGCGGCACCGGCAAGATGATCATTCTGCCTGTCGATCAGGGGTTTGAACACGGGCCCGCGCGCAGCTTTGCGCCCAATCCGGCGGGCTATGATCCGCATTACCATTACCAACTGGCGATCGATGCCGGGCTCAACGCCTATGCCGCACCACTTGGACCGTTGGAAGCGGGCGCCGATACATTTGCCGGTCAGATTCCGACAATCCTAAAGGTGAACTCGGCGAACTCGCTGATGTCGGGCACGGCCGGCAAAAATCAGGCGGTCACGGGCTGCGTCGATGATGCGTTGCGCCTGGGTTGCGCGGCCATCGGATTTACAATCTATCCGGGCTCTGACCTGGCGCTCGACATGATGGAAGAGATCCGCGAGATGCGCAACGAGGCCGCCGCCAAAGGCGTGGCCACGGTGATCTGGTCCTATCCCCGCGGCGAAGGCATCACGAAGGAAGGGGAAACTGCCATCGATGTGGCCGCCTATGCCGGTCATATGGCGGCACTGCTGGGCGCCCACATCATCAAGATCAAGCTGTCCACCGATCATCTGATGCTGCCCGAAGCCAAGAAGGTCTATGAGGCCGAGAATATCGACATATCGACCCAGGCCGCGCGCGTGGCCCATTGCGTGCAATCCGCTTTTGATGGTCGCCGCCTAATCGTCTTCTCCGGTGGGGCCAAGAAGGGCACCGACGGCGTCTATGATGATGCCCGTGCCATCCGCGATGGCGGCGGCAACGGCTCGATCATCGGGCGGAACTCCTTCCAGCGCTCCAAGGAAGACGCGCTCGACATGTTGGGCAAGCTGATTAACATCTACAAAGGCAAGGAATAGCGTTTCCCTGCCCCATTATGCGTTTAAAGATATCCCCGCCGGAGGCACAAAATCAAATGTCACCGGCGGTGCCTTACAAATTACGCAGCCGGGTTATGCCGTCGCCACATCCCGGCCCAGCCGATCACGACAAGGACCGCGCCGAATACCGGCGCAGTGGCCGGTAAGGGCACTTCTGCAATTTCCTGCACATCTACCGTGATCTCATAATCCCAGCTTAGAACGCCCTGTTCGGCAGTACGCCCCCGTCCAAAAAACGACAGGATGGTGAAATCTTCCTGTGGAAACGGCTCCCCGCGCAGACGCTGTTCGAAAAGCGTTTCACGCCCTTCGACATCAAATTGCCATCGCCGCAATGTGTTGGTCCCGGATCGATCCGTACCGGTCAGCGCATAGATCACGCGGTAGCTGTCATCGGGTTGTTCCCCGGACACAATATCGATCTCCACCCCTGCGATCCGCAGTGGTGCGATCACGCTCAAGCCGATCTTGTCGCTGTCACGAAATCCACCGATGCGGGTATCCGAAAACTGCGAGCCGCGAATGATATACGTACCCACACTGAACAGCCGCAGGGTTGTACCGCTGCTGGCAAAGTCACCGTAATCCGCTTCGTCAAAGACGACTGTCCGCGCCTGGCCCGGCATCGACAACACCGCCCAGGCCAGCATCGCGAAAACGCATGCTTTCATCACCAACAGTCCTCCTGCATCCCAGCATGACCCGCGCCGGTGATACGTGGCGAACGTTAACACTTGGTTGCATCATATAGGCGACAATCCGGCAGAGCATGGAAAAACCACTATTAAGGGATTCCCAAATCGAATCAGCTATGACACGGTCTTGGCTAACGGTCCGTCAGAGGCCAAAGAGGCAGATATGAGCAGATCTGAAAAACGCCCCGCCCTTGCGGTCGTGCTTTATTTCGCGGTGACATTTTCATTAGCGATGTATTTTACCTTTGCCGCCGTCCAGGGCGATTTCGGGCTATTCCGCCGGGTAGAGATTAACGCCGAACTGGTGGAATTACGGGCAGAACGCGCACGCCTGCTGGCCCAGGTCCGGGACATGCGCAACAAGACACACCGCCTGTCAGACGACTACCTCGACCTTGATCTGCTCGATCAGCAGGCTCGTGACGTTCTGGGCCTCGTCCGCTCTGACGAACTTGTCTTCCGTTAAGCCTCCGCCATGCGTTGCAAACCCATGCCAATCATCAGCGCAGCAAAAAAGATCATGAAAACTATTCCAAACCCAATCCGGTAGGCGTTTGCCAACGGGCTCAGCAAATGCCGCTTTTCGTATAGATCGCTGAAAGGGAGGTCCTTCGGCTTGCTTAAAAGAAGCCCGATCAGGAACGGAATCATGATCAAGAGCAGAAAGCCAAAAAGCTGATCCATGTAATCGGGCGCGCGGACAAACCCATAGTCGAAGGCATATGATGTGTTCGCAGTCATCATGACCGACATGATCAATACGGCAAGTCGCCTGGAATCCATGATTGTCTCTTTCGTCACCTAGGCTGCCGGGATTGTCGCGTCCTGACGGCAGTTGTGTGGCCGGTAGTGGGTGAAATCATGTGCAGCCCAACAGCCTTGCGCCGGAGGGCAATTTTTCCGGTAGGATTGCGGAACCATCTTCGCTAGGAATGGTTCAACGTTAAACTATCGTAGCTCAGGGGGATGGCGATGGCCGCGCGCAGGACGACGAAAAAGCCCAATGTCTCAAAAGACGAGCTTTTGCATTACTACCGCGAGATGCTGCTGATCCGCCGGTTCGAGGAAAAAGCCGGGCAACTTTACGGGATGGGGCTGATTGGTGGGTTCTGCCACCTCTATATCGGTCAGGAAGCCGTGGTTGTCGGGCTCGAAGCCGCCGCCGATGAAGGGGACAAGCGTATCACCTCTTACCGCGATCACGGCCATATGCTGGCCTGCGGCATGGATCCCAAGGGCGTCATGGCCGAGCTTACGGGTCGCGAAGGCGGCTATTCCAAGGGCAAAGGCGGCTCCATGCACATGTTCTCGAAGGAGAAGCATTTCTATGGTGGCCATGGCATCGTCGCGGCCCAAGTGCCGCTTGGGGCGGGCCTTGCCTTTGCCGACAAGTATCTGGGCAATGACCGCGTGACATTCGCATATTTCGGCGATGGTGCAGCAAATCAGGGCCAGGTTTATGAGACCTATAATATGGCGGAACTCTGGGATCTGCCGGTGATTTTCGTCATCGAAAACAACCAATATGCTATGGGAACAAGCGTCAAACGCTCGACCAAATCGCCCAGCCTATGGGAACGCGGCGCGGCCTACGGGATCAAGGGGGAAGAGGTTGACGGGATGGACGTGCTGGCCGTCAAGGCGGCCGGCGAAAAAGCCGTGGCCCACTGCCGTGCGGGCAAGGGCCCCTACATCCTGGAGGTCATGACCTACCGCTATCGCGGGCATTCCATGTCAGACCCCGCCAAATACCGCACCCGCGAGGAGGTGCAGAAAATGCGCGAACAGCGCGACGCCATCGAACATGTCCGCGAACTGTTACTGACCGGCAAACACGCCACCGAGGATGAGTTGAAAGAAGTCGACAAGGAGATCAAGGGCATCGTGAACGAGGCTGCGGAATTCTCTAAGGAAAGTCCTGAACCCGCGCTCGACGAGCTTTACACCGACATCTACGCGACCGAGATCCCGCAAGAGGCCGCCGTGTAATGCTTGCGAGTGTCCTTCGCGAGGACGAGATAGGCTTTCTGACCGGTCTTGCCTTTATCTCGGGATTTTCGGTCATATCCGCCCTCGTCCTGCACTCATCTGCCGTCTTGGATCAAAAGGTGGAACCCTCGCTTCTGGGTCTTCTATTCTTGACCCTGATCAGCAATACGCTCGCGATGTTGCTGGGCATCGGGACCAGTAACTTGGTCGGCGGGGTCGGCTCACTGTTTCTGGTCATTCTGTTGGTCCTGGGCATTCGCCTGGTCTTCGATACGCTGTGCGTCATCGCCGCTGGACGGTCGGAAACGCAACGGATCAGCACTGGCGCCGCAATCGGCGCCGCTTTCCTAAACCTATTTTGGGTTCTTGCGGCGATCATCGCAGCAGGCCTCCTTTTTTGAAAACCGGAGCACTCCAAATGGCAACCGAAGTTCTGATGCCCGCCCTCTCCCCCACGATGGAGGAAGGCACGCTCGCCAAATGGCTGGTCAAGGAAGGCGATACCGTGGCCTCCGGCGATATCCTGGCCGAGATCGAAACCGACAAAGCCACCATGGAGTTCGAAGCGGTGGATGAAGGGATCATCGGCAAGATCATGGTTGCCGAGGGCACCGAAGGTGTGAAGGTCAACACGCCCATCGCCGTTCTGGTCGAAGATGGCGAAAGCGCGGACAATGTGACGGCCACAACACCGACCACCGCCACCAATGACGCAACAACCGATGCAGTCCCCACACCGGCGGTGCCAAAGCCGGTCAATAGTGCGCCCGTGGCCGAACCGGACATTCCCGCGGGTACCGAGATGAAATTGACCACAGTCCGCGAAGCGTTACGAGATGCAATGGCCGAAGAGATGCGCCGCGACGACACGGTATTCCTGATGGGGGAAGAAGTCGCCGAATATCAAGGCGCCTACAAGATCAGCCAGGGCCTGTTGGACGAATTCGGGGCCAAACGCGTTATCGACACGCCCATCACCGAACATGGCTTTGCCGGGATCGGGGTCGGCGCAGCCTTCGGTGGGCTAAAGCCAATAGTTGAATTCATGACTTTTAACTTCGCCATGCAAGCCATTGATCAGATTATCAACTCTGCCGCCAAAACACTCTACATGTCCGGCGGTCAGATGGGCGCTCCCATGGTCTTCCGCGGCCCCAACGGTGCCGCCGCCCGCGTGGGCGCCCAGCACAGCCAGGATTATGCCGCTTGGTACGCCAGCATTCCCGGCCTGAAAGTCGTCATGCCCTATGCTGCCTCGGATGCGAAGGGTTTGCTCAAAACCGCCATCCGCGACCCAAACCCGGTGATCTTTCTTGAGAATGAGATCCTCTACGGGCGCAGCTTCGACGTGCCGGTCATGGAGGATTACACCGTCCCCTTCGGTAAGGCGCGCATCTGGCGCGAAGGCAGCGATGTCACCATCGTCAGCTTCGGGATCGGCATGACCTACGCGCTTGAAGCCGCGGACAAACTCGCCGAAGAGGGCATCTCGTCCGAGGTCATCGACCTGCGCACCCTACGCCCGCTCGATTATGAAACCGTCATCGCAAGCGTCCAGAAAACCAACCGATGCGTGACTGTTGAGGAGGCCTTTCCGGTCGGCGCCATCGGCAACCACCTGTCGGCCTATATCATGACCCACGCCTTCGATTACCTCGACGCGCCCGTCCTGAATTGCACCGGCAAGGATGTCCCGATGCCTTATGCCGCAAATCTCGAAAAACTGGCCCTGACGACGACGCAAGAAGTGATCGCCGCCGTCAAGCAAGTGACCTATCGCTGATCAGATCGATGGGCCCGCAGGCAGAACCCACCAAAACGCCGCAAAACTGGCTGTTTGACCGCTCGATCGGTCGGATGCCGGCTATCGGAAAACAGGTCGGCCTTGCAGGCGTGGTCATTCTTCTGGGGGCAATCATCTCGCTTCTCATCAACGTCGACGCCGAATTGAAAAATGTCGTGCCATGGAAAGGTGCCATGTTTTTCATAGTGATCGTATCCTGCGTGATCTTTGCTGTGCTGCAAAAGACCACCGACTTTCCCACCGAAAACGATCTCCCCCGCGCCGGGGAATTGAACAACTCCATGACCTGGGCCGCGAAACATCATTTGACGATGCCGACCCGGATCCGGGCCTTACCTGTTCCAGTCGTTGTGCTGTCCTGCCTCATCCTGTTGCTGCCCCCGGCAACCTTCATCCTCTCACTCTCCTGATTGGAACCTACGCCATGCCTACCGAAGTCCTGATGCCCGCTTTGTCTCCCACCATGGAGGAAGGCACCCTCGCCAAATGGTTGGTCAAGGAAGGGGACACCGTGTCATCCGGCGACCTCCTGGCCGAGATCGAAACAGACAAGGCAACCATGGAGTTCGAGGCGGTGGATGAAGGCACCATCGGCAAGATCCTGGTGGCCGAAGGTACCCAAGCCGTCAAGGTCAACAGCCCCATCGCCGTCCTCCTGATGGATGGCGAAACAGCCGACCAGATTGACACCACATCTCCACCCTCTCCGAAGGTGCCAAAGGCGTCCGACGCGGCCACGGAAGCGGCTCCCGGCGGGAGCCCTGACAAAGCCGCCCCTCCGCCGCCGGCAACGGCAGCGCCGACCACAGCCCAGAGGGTCCGTATCTTCGCCTCCCCCCTTGCCCGTCGCATCGCCGCCGACAAGGGGCTCGATCTCGGCCACATCAAAGGCTCCGGCCCCCATGGCCGCATCGTCAAGGCGGATGTTGAAAACGCCACCGCAGTGGCCCCCAAAGTCGCAGCAGCGGCCCCCACACAACCAACGGCTTCGGTCGCAGCCAGCGGTCCCCCCACAGATACCGTCCTCAAAACCTATGCCGACCGCGACTATGAGGAGGTCGCCCTTGACGGCATGCGCAAAACCATTGCTGCACGCCTGACCGAGGCCAAGCAATCCATCCCGCATTTCTACCTGCGCCGCGACATCCAGCTTGATGCGCTCCTCGCCTTCCGATCCCAGCTCAACAAGCAACTGGACGCGAAAGGTATCAAGCTCTCGGTAAATGACTTCATCATCAAGGCCTGCGCCCTCGCCCTTCAGGACGTGCCCGATGCCAATGCCGTCTGGGCTGGCGACCGGCTGCTCAAACTCCAACCATCCGACGTCGCCGTGGCCGTGGCGATCGAAGGCGGTCTCTTCACCCCCGTCCTGCGCGATGCTGAGATGAAGTCCCTCTCCGCCCTCTCGCGCGAGATGAAAGACCTCGCCACTCGGGCCCGGGACCGCAAACTTGCCCCGCACGAATACCAAGGCGGCACCTTCGCGATCTCGAATCTCGGCATGTTTGGGATCGACAATTTCGACGCCGTCATCAACCCGCCCCATGGCGCGATCCTTGCTGTCGGTGCAGGTGTCAAAAAACCCATCGTCGGTAAAGACGGCGAACTTGCCGTCGCCACCGTGATGTCGGTCACCCTCTCCGTCGATCACCGGGCCATCGACGGGGCCCTCGGTGCCGAATTGCTCCAGACCATCGTCACCAACCTCGAAAATCCCATGATGATGCTCGCCTGAAACGATAACGTTTCTTAAGAAAGACAGCAGACGACAGTGTCGCCTGCGAGGCCCGACAACAAAGAGGCAGCCCCATGAGCGCCGATATCTATCAAGATCTCAAACAGTTGGGCAGCAACGCAGCACTGCCCAACAATCCTGAAGAGGCGCAACTCGAACGGGTCCAAAATCCCCAGGCCGATGTCAGCTACAATGTCAGGTTCACTGCACCCGAATTTACGTCACTCTGCCCCATGACCGGCCAGCCCGATTTTGCCCATCTGGTGATCGACTATGTTCCTGCCGCCTGGCTGGTCGAAAGCAAATCGCTCAAGCTCTATCTCGGGGCTTTTCGCAACCACGGCGCCTTCCACGAGGATTGTACCATCTCCATCGCACGCCGCCTGGTCTCGTTTCTTGAACCACATTGGTTGCGTATCGGTGGCTACTGGTATCCCCGTGGAGGTATACCCATAGACGTTTTCTGGCAAACCGGGCATCCGCCAGACACCACTTGGATCCCGGACCAAGGTGTACCGCCTTACAGGGGCCGTGGCTGACGACGATACAACATCATGTGTCGTAAAATATCCCCGCCGGAGGCATAGAATTTAATGCCTCCGGCGGGGATATTTTTGAACACATGATGGAAGTTCCCGCACGCGCAAAACCAACGGATTGTTAGCCTGCTGGAGTGGCACCACCCCTAAGCAACTGGTCCATCGTGATCGAGGGTTGGTCGCATCCGGCCTCCCCCACGATCTTCGCGGGAACACCGGCCACCGTCTTGCACGGCGGCACGTCATGCAAAACGACAGAACCCGCGGCGATCCGGCTGCAATGGCCAATGCGGATATTGCCCAACACCTTGGCGCCAGCGCCGATCAAAACACCATTCTCGATCTTCGGATGCCGGTCATCGTCTTCCTTACCGGTCCCACCCAGGGTTACCGAATGCAGCATCGAGACATTGTCACCCACCACCGCCGTCTCACCAATGACAATCGAATGGGCATGATCAATCATGATCCCACGGCCCATCCGGGCAGCCGGGTGAATGTCGATCCCAAAGATCTCCGAAATCCGCGCCTGGAAAAAATGCGCCAGATCGCGCCGCCCTTCTGTCCACAACCAATGACCGACCCGGTAAGCCTGCACAGCCTGGTAGCCTTTGAAATATAGGATCGGCTGCATCAGGCGCAGGCAGGCGGGGTCGCGTTCATAGACGGCCACCAGATCAGCCCGCGCCGCCTGACCCAGATCCGGGTTCGCCAGATACGCTTCATCTGCAATCTCACGCAGGATCTGCTCAGACATCTCGCCAGAGGACAGCTTCATGGAGATCCGGTAACTCAGCGCCCGCTCCATCGTGGGATGGTGCAGGATGCTCGAATGGACCAGCCCGCCAAGGAGCGGCTCATCCGCCACGGCGGACCGTGCCTCATCCGAAATGCGCGCCCAAACCGGATCGACCGCGGCGATCTTTGACTGTCTCTCGGCCATTTGACGTCCTCCGTCCCGTTGCGCTCACATTAGGCGACGTAAGACCCCGACGCCACTTGGAAAACGCCCCAACGGTAAAAATGCCCCTCGCAGGCACCCAGATTGCAGCGTTCCTGAGAAGGGCCAATGACTTGTTCACCGAAGCAAGCGAGCTCGATACCGCCGATCAGGCCACTTTGGCGGGCCGGGCCGATGGCACCTCCGGCTTAGACACGAATTGGGGCTGAGATGGCCCGCCTAAGCAACAGGATCCTGACCCCGTCGGCGCGCGTTGCGTCGCCGGATAACCGTGCGCCACCAAGGCTTGCAATACCATCGCAAAACAGGCGCAAAATCCCGGATCCCCAAAGCTTTCGATCGGTGATCGCGGCAGGCGCGCTGCGGCCCCCATCAGACTGCCATTGCCCCAGGCCGGATGCGCCTTGCCAAAGCGGCGGCGATACCGGTCCGCCACCGCCGCCTGCCGCACCAGGCGCGCTGCCCGTTCCTCTCGCAGATCAGCTGGCAGGGCCAGCAAGGCCCGCGCGGCAAAAGCGACATCCGTGAACACAACCGGTCGCATCAGATCTGCGGCAATGCAAATCGGATGTAATGCAGGGCAATCCGAACTGTCCCACCACCGAAATTTCCGCCCAGGGCCGTCAGCGTCAGCGGTGTGTCCGCATAGTAAGTCGTGGGCCCAGACAGAATACCGCTTGCAAATGACCCTGCGGCCAAACCCAGGCCCGATCCGAACCGATCCGTGGCCGCACCTGTGCCCAATTCCCACGCACTCAGCGTGCCGGAAATCGTGTCGGTCACCCGGGCGGATGCGGCAAGGACCATGGCATTGGCCGGGATCACCGATGCCGTCGTATCGCTCGCCCCCGGGGTCATCACATGGTCGAACTCTTCGATCGCAACTTGTGTAGCGGCTCCGCTCGGGGACACTGCCAACGGCATGGCAACCCACGCTGTGCCCTCCCAGCGCACCGCGCGCGCCTCACTGGCCAGCCAGGCCATCCAACCGACATCCGGCGTGACAAAGTCCCATCCGCCCCCCACCGCAATGGCCACCTGGCCCGCTCGCCCGGCCCAAGCATCCGTCGCGCCGGCCGGCACGGCATAGGCCACACCATCATCGGCAACAGGCGGAGTGGCGATGCTCTGCGACACCAGCCTGAGTTGCACCAGGCCGTCCAGCCGGGACAGAGCCTCGTTCACTGTCACGTGTTTCTGCGCCTGCGCAGCCTGCACCAACGGCAATCCGAGCCGAGTTGTCTTAGTCATTGATCACGATCCTTCTGAACGGGCCAGGACCGAACCGGTCCGACACTTGTGCGATACGAAGCTCAAAGGGGGCGGTGACACCGTCGGCCAATTGATCGGCCGCGGCATAGGTCCAATCGGCGCTGGCAACCAATGCGCTGCGCAGCTCCGTGTCGTCCGACCAAATGCTGACCTGGTAGACCTCGCTGCCCTCGCCTAGCGGCACGTCAAGTCCCGCCCAACTGTCACCGTCGATCCGCGTCCGCCGCAACCAGCGCACGGCCAGATCGCCATTGGGCTGGCGTGTCGCGTTCAGGTGAACCGGTGCATAGGGCCGCAAGCCGATCCCATCAAATGCCGACTTGCCATGCTCATAGGACGGTGCGTCATAGGGCAAGGCCGCTGGACCCACGCGGTAATGGCGCTCCAACCCGCGAGCCGATACGGGCAGGTCGATCTGCTGCGGACGCCCGTCCAGCAACACCACCCGACTGCCCACGGGCCAAACCGACGGCATGACAGCATCCGTGCCCGCCTGCCCACGCAGCAAGTTGCGCAGCTCATAGGTATCGGGCGCTATCAGATCGGCTTCGGCGAACTGGAAAATCTCCCACCCGGCCGGGCTGCCATCGCCAATGGCCATGGCATTGATACCGTTCAACACATCGCCGGGTTCGGCCGATGAAAGTGTGCCGCCCACGACCTCCACCCGCACGGTGTTGCCGCGATCCCAGATGGCAACGGGCCCTGCAGGCAGATCGGTCAACGTCTCTCCAATCAGGGACGGCGTCTCGATCACGGTATTGAGCGCATAACCGTTGTCGGCCAGGCCCTGATACACCGCCACAGGCCCGGTCCAAGGAACGCCGGCCGCCGCTACATGGGGCGCATGCTCGACCTCGTTCCCGGTAAGCAGCGGCAGATCCAGAAACTGGTGGAGCACTGGCATCACGGGGGTAAAGGGCCGCGGTGTGACCTCTTCCTCCAGGCCGGGTTGTGGATCATAGATGTGATCCTCGACCCGTACGGCATCGACAATCCGGGCGTCGGCCAGCTCAACGGCATCGATCCGGTAACGCTCGCCATCCGCGCCGATCCGCACCACATCACCTGCACCCAAAGCGGTATCTGACGGTGGCAAAGCAAACCGTGCCGTATCCCGCGCGATCCGCGATTCCGACAGCCAACGCTCGACCACCGCCCGCGCCTCGGCCCGGTTCAGCACAATGGGCAAATCCGATTGCGAAACGGCCAACGATTGATCATCCGGAAAAATCGCCTCCGTAGCGCGCGCTTCGAAATCTCCATCCGCCTCGACATAAGACAGCCGGACCCGGCCTGCCGTCTCGGCCTCGGGCGCGCGAACCGTTTCGATATCCGCGCCGATATCAGACACATAGGCCAGCTGCCCGGTATCTCGCTCGGCAACCGGCTTGCCGTTCCGCATACGGAACTGCAAAATGCCATCGCGCTCAATGGCCTGGAACCCATAGGCCAACATCAACGGTTGCAGCGCAGCCCGTCCCCCGCTCAAATCCGCAACCGAATATCCACGCACCAGCCGATAAAGCTCGCGCACATCAATATCCGTCAATCCGACCCGACCGCAGATCTCAGCCACAACAGCACCCAGAGTCTCGTTCGAGGTGCGCCCGTTCAGCCAATGCCCGCGGGCATAATTCGCCCCATCGGACCAAAGCGCGGTATTGCCCGGAAAGTTTGGAAAGGGTCGAGCATCCCAAGCCCAGACATGGGCGTTCGACATGTCGACCATCGCAGCACCATATTGAGCCGATACCGGGTTATTGTCTGCATCCGCCCAAAACGTATCCATCGCTCGCAAGTACTGCGCCTGGATCAGATCATCCCGCCCTCCGTTCGAGAAATGCGGCAAGCTGCTTTCTGATGATTTTGGATCCAGAAACTTGTTCGGCTGGTTCGTGGCCTTATCGATCGCTGCACTCCCCAATTCCGTAAACCAGAAAGGCTTGGATTGCGGTATCCAACCGGTTGGGGCGACCTGCCGGACGCCACCAATCCGCTCATGGTGCGGGTTGTTCCACCAGCCGTACAAATCCTTGTAGCGGTAAATCCACGGCTCTCCATGGGCGCCATCCGTGATGGGTGTACGTGCCTGGGCCAACCGATCCGCATCGCTGGCATAGAACCAGTCATATCCCTCGCCACCATCTATGTTGGCCGTCAGGTATTCCAGGTCGTAGATCGAGTCCCAGACGGCATCCAGATGCCCATCCTTGTCCCGCCAATCCGAAAGGGGCATGTAATTGTCGATCCCAATGAAATCGATATCCGGGTCGGCCCATAGCGGATCCAGATGAAAATACACATCCCCTGACCCGTCCTCGGGCCGATAGCCGAAATATTCCGACCAATCCGCGGCATAGCTGATCTTTGCGTCGGGCAAGATCTGCCGCACGTCACGCGCCAATTGCCGCAATGCCTCAACCACCGGAAAACCAGCCGCCCCCCGGATCTGCGTCAACCCACGCAGCTCTGAGCCAATGCAAAATGCCTCGACACCGCCTGCGGCCGCACAAAGATGTGCGTAATGCAAAATGAACCGGCGAAACGACCATTCAGCCGGGCCGGAATAGGTCACGCTCGATCCCGATACGGAAAAATCCGACACCGAAGCCTGGCCCATAAACGCCGCCACCTCGGCATCGGCTTGCGGCGTCTGGTCAGGCGACCCCGCCTGCCCCGGCGCGGCCGACAAGGTAATCCGCCCGCGCCACGGCAGGACCGGCTGATCGAGTTCTCCGGTCCAGGGATCGCTCAACCCGTTTTCGGCCAACTGCTCCATCAGAATGAATGGGTAGAACATCACCCGCTGGCCCGCCTCCTGCGACGCGCGAATGGCTTGAATGATCGAGGCATCGGTCGGCGTCCCTCCGTAAACCGTCCGTCCGTCGACCTGAGCCAACACCTCCGCCTGGCCACGGGACACGCCCGACACACGCCAAGGCATCTCAACCCCATCGACCTTGCGCTGCTCGACCTTGGGCCGCAACTGGCACGCACCACAGCGCAGATCATCTCCAAACCATGACACGATCAACGACACAGCACTGCAATTGGGCAACTCGCTGGTCAGCTGATCCAACGAGGTCGCAAAATCGGTCTTGCCGCTGGGCGCATTCAAATTGGCTGAACGCACATCGCCCAACCGCGCCTTGTACCGCACCGGCGTTGTGGCCAGAGCATATTCTCCGGTCCCGGGCATCAGCGCGACGGCCTGAACCAGCCGCGACATGCTCTCAGTCTCCTCCGGGACAAAGGTCGGATCGGCCGGACGGATCACCTCGAACGAAAACTGCGGCACCCGGTTGCCATAGGCGCTCAATGCCAGATCCTCGATCACCACATAAGCAATCCCGCGATAGGCAGGCACCAACCCGGTACCCTCCACGGCTTCCATCTTGGAATCCGGCAGTTGATCCTCGGTCCCGGTATAGACCCGCATGTTGATGCTATCACGCGCAATCTCGACCCCATCGGCCCAGACCCGGCCAACGCTGGTGATCTCCCCCTCGCACAGGGCCACAGCAAGGCTCACCGAATAACTGAAACTCCGTGTCTTCGGTTGCGGTGGCGACCCCTTGCCGCCTCCCCCACTTTCACTGATCCGCTCCTGGAAACGGGAGGCCCAGATAACCTGACCGCCCAAACGCACCCGGCCAAAAACCTGGCCCAATGCCTCGCCTTCGCCGGCACCGCTGACCCGGAACCGCTCGACCTTGCCGGTCTCAACGACTTCGCTACCGGTTCCCAAAAGTCGCTGGTCAATCACCTTTCCAAGGGTCGCACCAACGGCCTTGCCCAGTACCGTCGCCGACAGCCCAAGGAACGATCCCCCAAAGGCTGATCCGGCGGCCGCCCCGGCGGCTGAAAGCAATATCGTCGCCATCACTCAATCCCTTCCGGAAAGGCAAACCGCGCCACAAGGCGGCTCTGCCACGGTGTGCTCAGCGCACTTTCCACCACTCCATGGCCTGAATAGGCGTGGATAAACGATGCCTGTGTGCCAACACGCCCAACGATCCCCAGATGCTTGGCCACCGATCCAGCCCGCATCCGAAACAGCAGCACATCCCCCGGTGCCACCCCATCGGCCAAGGCCTGGGGCCGCAAGTGCCGCGACGCCGCGCGCCATAACCGCTCCTCGCGCTCCGCCTCCGACCAGTCGGGCGTATATGGTGGTACAGGTTCCGGCTCCTCACCATGGACGGCGCGCCAGACCCCGCGCAACAAACCCAGGCAATCGCACCCTGCCCCTATGGCAGAGGCCTGATGTCGATAGGGTGTTCCAATCCAGCGCCGCGCCTCATCAACAATAGCGCTCATGTATCCCCCTTCAGGCTACCGCCCGTATTGGGTCGCGCCTGGCTCGGATAACTCATCAGCCAGTCTTCCCCCGGAATATCCGGAAATCCGCGAAAATTCAGATAGTTGTCGAATTTCAGGCGGCAGGTCACAGCCCGGCGGTCACAACCTGCTTCGACACGCACCCGATCTCCCACGGCAATCTCGGCCTGCAATTCCTGCCAAACGGCGATCTGTCGCAAACCGTTATCCGCCTCATCAGACTTGATCAGCCCGCTCAACCCGGCCGCCGCACCGGTCGAAATCTCCAACCGACCCCGGTCAAACCATCCCGCAGCAAAGCCATCCAATCCGCTCAACTGAAATACCCGCGCATCGGTGACCTGCATCACCTCTGCCTCCGCGGCATAGCCAGGTGTCTCCAGATCAAACCCGCATTGCCCATCGCCCAACACAGCCGAACAGGGCTTCTGGTATACCCGACCATTCGGCTTGTTCAGCGCCTCGGTCAATCCGCGCAACTCAGCGGTAAAAGCCCCGCTGCCCCGGCTGACCTCACCGATAGAGCCGCGAAATTGCACCACCCGCTCGGCAGGTGCCGCCCAGTTCACCAACCAGGCCACAACCTCAGCCTCATCAAACCGACCCGCAAGAATGTCAGCCTCGGTGACAGAGGCATCGCTCAACGCCCCCAGGGCCTCGGTATTGTCCACCGATAATCCCGTGCTCTGGGCCAAGGCCTTCGCGGTCAATCCGGTATCTGCATTGAAAATGATGCCATCAAATTCCAGCGGTAAATCATGGTCGGTAAACCCAAACCGCCGCCCGTCCCTGCGGGTAATCGCCCAACACCGGCACACCGTCGTGTGCCCGGTCGCCAGGTGCGTATGCAGACCGGCGGCACTCATACCCGCACCTCGACCACCGGCACCGACGGCACATCGCCTGCCTCGAAACTCGCAACCGAGCTCTGGATCCGGTCCGTATCAAACCGTACCGGCACATCGAACTCGAACCCGGCGGTAATCACAGAACCCGCCACCGGAACATCGACCAGGGTCACTGCCCCGCCAACCAGATCCAGCGCGTAATCCACATCCTCGACCAGCGCGACGCCATCCACGGCCACCCGCACACTCTCCGCCACCGGCTTTGCGATGGGCCTGGTGTAGCTGTACTGCCCCGACACATAGGTCTTCGATAGCTGAAAGACGTCCGCCACGCCGTCCCCCAACCCAATCTGCTGATCGGTCGCGCCCACATCATCCGACGCCGCACCAGATTTGAAATCCGCCCAGTCCTTCCAGCGAAACCCGTGCAACTGCCCCCGCCGCGCCTCAAAGAAGGCCAGCAGGATGCCCACATCATCCAATGACCGGACCCCCATCCCGGCATCATACCGGCGGCGCGAATGGGTCCAGGGCGTGTTGCGCTCTTCAAAGCCATTGGCAAGCGTCACCACTTCCGTGCGCCGCTCCGGTCCACCGGCCGAGCCAAAGCTCAGCGAGGCCGGAAACCGTACTTCGTGAAAGCCCATCGAATATCCTCCAAAACCAAGCCGCCCGAACAGTATCGCTCAAGAAACCCACCGTTGCGGGATCATGACAAAGACCGCGCGTTGCAGCTGCCGTCCCCATTATATGTTCGGAAGTATCCCGGGGGGGCCGGGGGGGCTGGCCCCCCGATCGGTCGGATCGCCTGCGATCCGAAACCCCTCACCGGTTCCGCTGCCCCTTGCCCAATGCCCGGCTCATCCGCGCGGCAATCTGCGCCTCACTGCGTTGAAAGCTCTCCGCATCCCGGGTCGAGATATTCATGACCACCTGAACAGGCCGCGCTGAACCACCCTCGGTCCGCACGCCAAGCTTGCCATCGGCCCCTCGGCTCAGGGGCATGATCGCCTCCGGCCCTGCCTCTCCCATCAACCCCAAACCACCGCGCATCGGGAAATGGGTCGGTCCCGTCACAACGCCACCCTTGGCAAAGGGGGTCACCCGGCCTTGGGTGAACGCACCACCATTGGCAAAGCCCGCAGCGCCACCAATCAACCCATTGATCCCTTGGGAGATGAGACCCCCAAAATGGCTGGTCACCGGCTTCACGGCCGCCGAAAACGTCGCATTCACAACGGAATTGGCCACCTGACGCAACGCATCGGACAGCTTCATGCCGTCAAACACCAGCCCCTTGAAAGCCCCGTGCAACCCCCGGCTGATGCTCCCCGACAGCTGCCCCGAGGCTTTGCCAGCATCGGCCAAACTGACCTGCATCCGCTGCAACTCACCGTCAAAAGCCGACAACATGCCACCAGCGCCACCCAGGCTCTCTTCCAAGGCATCCAACTGCGCCTCCAGGCCATCGGCCCCGTCGATCTCCGTCATCACGCATCTCCTCTTGGTCCATCGGGAAAGGCCGCAGCCAAGGCGTCAAGCCGCGCCCGCGTCAGCGGCGGCTCCGTCGCTTCCTGCCCTAACATCATCAGCAGCTCCACCGGCGTCAGCCGCCAGAACTGCTCCGGCGGCAGGCGCAACACATGCAGTCCCAACCGCATCAAACCGGCCCAGTCCATCAGGCACCGGGCGGCAAGGCAAAGGCCCGCGTCAACAGCAACGCAGCAACCCGCGCCGCCTCCACCAGCCCGCCACCAATCTCGACGGTGCGCAGGTCCGCGGCCTGGCCATCCCAACCGCCACCTCGTAACCCGGCCACGATCAAGGCAAGCACATCGCGGGTGGAATAGCCTCCACCCTCAAACCGCTGGACCAAGTCAATCACCGAACCGGCCTCCATTGCCTCCTCAAGCTCCGCCAAGGCACCCAGGGTCAGCTTGCAGACATGGCGCTGCCCATCCAAAACCAGCGCCACTTCCCCCGCCCAAGGATTGGCCATCATAGCGCCGTAAAGCTCAGGGCACCGGCAGAGGCGAGCGACAGCTCATAGGTCGCCTCGCCATCATGGCTGCCGGAATATTCCAGACTGGTCACCTGAAACGGCCCCTCAATCAGACCGAAATCCGGGATGATCACCTGAAAGGCCGGGGTCACACCGTCGAAAAAGATCTGCCGCGCCCGTTCGTCGGTCGTGTCATCCTTGAACACACCAGACCCACTGATCGATGCAGACTTGACGCCAGCGCCAGACAGCAATTCACGCCATCCCCCCTGACTTTCGACGCTGGTCACATCCACCGTCTCGGCATTGAAACTGATCCGCGTCGCCCGCAAACCTGCCGCCGTCACAAACGCGCCGCTGCCATCCATATCCAGCTTGACCAACAGGTCCTTGCCGTTCTGAGCACCCATTTCGCTCTCCTCGTTTTAAGATTATTGTCCACCTGCCGCGCTCAAACGCTCAGGCATCCTCGACCCGCGCGGCAAAACGTAAATTGATCTGGCGGCGTTGCTCCGGCCCCGTTCGCCGCGCCCGCGCCCGCTCGAAATTCATGGAAACGATGCGCCCCCGCGACATCACCGGCTGCGCGCCATGCAACGCATCCGAGATTGCGGCGGCCAGCACCTTGCCCGATGCAAAGCCCGCCTCGTTCGACACCACGCCCACGGTAAAGCGATGCAGTGCCCCGGTGCCAGTTTTGTCATTACGCGCAAACACATCCTCTATGCCCAACACGGCATAAAGCTGGGGCTCAGCACCGGCGGGCGCATTGTCGAAAATGGCATCGCCGACCAGCCCGCTGACAGCGGGATCCTGGGTCAGCGTTTCGTACACCGCAGCCTGCAACGCGGCTCCCAAAGTGTAACTCATGATACGGCCTCCTCTTCGGCCATGCATGTCAGATACCGGCTGGACACATCGCTGTCGGCGACCGACATGATGCGAAACGCCTGATTTCCAACGCGAAACCGTTGCTCCGGTCTTGGCCGCGCCAGTGATCCGACCGGGGCTGCCCGCACAATGATGCGGCACGGCACGGTCGAGAATGTCAGCGCCGCCCGGATCCGCTCACGCCCGCGCCCGGCATGGATCTCGGCCCAGACCGTGCCCACCGTGGTCCAGGTGGTGATGTGACCGCCACACCCGTCCGGAGCACGCTCTGGCGTCTGCAACTCCAACCGGTGGCTCAGATTTGGAACACCCATGCGCCGCATCACCGCGCCCCCACGGAAAGTTTCGTCCACGGGCGCAACAGCCGCCCGATGTTTTCCGCCGCCACCTTCGTGTCCAACGCGGTGCCTGTCCGATCTTCGTAATGGCGCGCCGCAAGCTGCATCACGGCCAAAGCCAGGTCAGGCGGCACGTCGGCCCAATCCGGGCCAAAGCCCGCCTCTAGATCCAGCAACAGTGCCCCACCCCGGGGCACAGCGGGAAATGTCCCGCCAACGGCAGTCACCGTCGGGCGATGCCGGTCATATCCCAGCGCGTAATCACCAGCGCTCAAGTCAGCAAAGCTCCCGTCCGCAGCCTGAAGCCGCGCGCGCACAACGATACCAACCGGGGCGATCGGCAGCCGCGCCACTGACCAACTCGCCAGTTTAAGCTGGAAAATACGCTCCAACAGCGCCTTGCCCGTATGCTGTTCAACCTCGGCAATGGCCGCGCGCAGAAAGCGTTCCAACAGCCCATCCTCACCCCCGGCATCCGCGAAACCGGTGCCCAACCTCAAATGCTCCTTGAAGCTGGCAATCGGCAACGAGGCCACCGGGACCGGCGCCAATTCCTTCAATTCCATCTCGTCTCTCCGGTTTCAGCTCCCCAAAAAGATGGATCGGCGGACATGTCTCTTGCGTTGCTCGGGCGGAGGGGGAGCAGCTGGACAACGCAAATATCGTGAAACACGCCCGCCACCCTGCGCGCTTGCTGGCGCGCAGGATCATTCCCGGGCTCGTTTTAAGAGGCCGAGAATTTCAGCAATTTGATTGCAGCAAAGTCGCTCACATCGCCGCCCACACGCTTGGTTGCATAAAACAGAACATGCGGTTTGGCAGAGAACGGATCGCGCAGAACGCGCAGATCAGGACGCTCGGCCACGGTGTAGCCCGCCGTGAAATCGCCAAAGGCAATCGCATCGGCGCCGGTCGCAATGTCCGGCATATCTTCGGCAACTAGAACAGGGTAGCCCAGCAAACGAGCAGGCTCACCTGCGGCCAGACCGTCGGACCACAGGAAACGGCCGTCATTGTCCTTCAGACGACGCACCGTTCCGGCTGTCTTGGAGTTCATGACGAACGTCCCGTTGGCGCGGTACTCAGCCTCCAGCGCATAGACCAGTTCGACAATGGCATCGGCACTGCCAAAATCGCCAGCCACACCGGTGGGGATGTAGCCGATATTGCCCCAGGCCCAGCTGTCATTGTCGATGGTCGGATAGGTCAGGAAACCGGTCGGCTTGTCAGCACCATCACCGTTGATGAATGCATCCGACTCGGCGCGGGCGAACTTCGTCGCGATCTTGCCCGCCAGCCAAGCATCGATGTCAAAGGCCGCATCGTCCAGCAAACGTTGACTCGCCTTGGGCAGCGCGCTCAACTCATGGACGGGGATCACGATCCGCTCGATCTGCGGGGTCGTCGTCTCAGTCAGCGTACCGGTCTCGCTGGCCCAGCTCGATCCCATGTCGCCGCGGTCGATCAGCACATCGTAAGATGTCGCCTCAACGGTCACCACATTCGCAATCGCCCGGATCGACGCGGTCGAGGTCAAAACGCTCTGCACACTGATCGATGTCTGGGGATCGACCAGAAAACCGCCATCCGCATCAACTGCGGTGCTCAGCGATTTGCCGTCAAGAGCCAGCCCGCGCAGGCCGTCATCATTGCCCGTACGCAGATAGGCCTCAAACGCCTTCTGGTGGGGGGCCTCAACCTCAGCCGAGGTCGCAAGGGCGGGACGCCCAGAGATCATGGTTTTCCGATCCAGCATGGTCAGTCGCTCTTCCTGTGTTTGAAACTTTGCTTTCATGTCGTCCTGAAAGGCTCTGAAATCGCTCAGAAACCCCGTCAGCGCTGATGTGACATCAGTGCCAGAACCTTGTCCGCCGGGCACATCGCTCCCGGCCCGAGCCTTCGTCTCGGGTGTGCTCATCTGCTATTTTCCTTTTTCGGGTGGTCAGTCTCGATACAGGCTCAGCCCTGCATCATTTCCCGACGGGCCGCCTGCAGCGCCTCCGCCAATTCGCGCAGCACCGGCGTGTCGGGATCTTCGCCCTTGGCCCCGACCCGCGCCTCGGGAAGCATCGGGAAGGTCACAAGCGACACTTCCCATAGCTCCAATTCGTGCAAAAGCCGCGCACCGCCTGTGGCCTTCTCAGCCCGCTTGGTGCGATAGCCAATCGACAGACCGTCAATCGCACCGGCTTCCACTAGCGCGCAGGCTTCCCGAGCCCGGGCGACCTCAGGCAGCAACCGGCCTTTGACGTAAAGGCCCCTCTCATCCTCGCGGACCTCGTCCCAGACCCCGATGGGCTGCGCCGGATCGTGCTGCCACAACATCTTGACCCGGATCCCGGCTGCACCCAACCGGTCAAGGGAGGCCTGATAGGCCCCCGCCTGCACCAAATCGCCGCCCTTGTCGCGCAGCCCGAACAGGGAGGCATAGCCCGCGATCACAGCCCCGTCGATCACCTCAAGCGTGCTGTCGGCCTGGCAGAACTTCCGCTCCAAGGCAGGCCCGTAACCCTCTGTAATCATGCTCATCTCCTATTCCCCGCCTTCTACCAAGGGCGGCAAACCCAGCAGGGCCCGCTTTTCAGCATCCGTCAGGAAACCGGCGTCAGAGACCCTTCGCCATTGCGCCTCCCGCTCCACCGACAACGCCGGGATCTGGTCCAGATCCGGCTTCAGCACCACGTTCGAACCGTCAAACCGCCCCAACCAATCGGAAACAGACGCCAGCACCCGCGTCACCAGGGGCAGCACCGTCAGGCGATAGAAGGCCCGGTTGGCCTCCTGATAATTGGCAAAGGTCGCCTCGCCCGGAATGCCCAGCAGCATCGGTGGCACCCCGAAGGCTGTCGCAATTTCCCGCGCCGCCGCCTCCTTGGTCTTTTGGAACTCCATGTCGGAGGGGCTGAAGCCCATCGGGCGCCAGTCCAGCCCCCCTTCCAACAACATCGGGCGCCCTGCATTGCGTGCGCCTTGGTGGTTGCTCTCGATCTCGCTCAACAGACGATCATACTGTTCGGGAGTCATCGCTGCCTGACCCTCACCACCATTGTAAATGATGGCTCCGGAAGGCCGGGCCGCATTGTCCAACAAGGCCTTCGACCAACGCGACGCGCTGTTATGCACATCAATCGCGCTGGCCGCCGACTGGATCGGGCTTAAACCATAATGATCATCCTGCGGATGAAAGCTTTTTATATGACAGATCGGCACCACATCACCGGTCATATCAAACCGATGTTTGCGCGTGCCAACCGCATATTCATACGCGATGGGCCACCCGTCACTCCCCGGCACGACACTCATCCGGTCGGCGCGCAGAACATGCAGTTCCAGCGGCAACCCCTCCAGACCCACGGCCTCAAAGTAGAGGTTGCCCGACAGCAAAAGCTGCCCATAAGCCGCCTCCAGCAACTCCGCCCGCCCCTGCGCCCCGTTTGGCCGCGCAAGTAACCCAAGCACAGGATGCGCATCGTAGCGCCGTGTGCTGTCCTGGCAGGCAAGGGGCACAGCCGCGGCCGCTTCGGCGATCAATTTGACCGCACGAAAACCCACTGGGTTACCAGCAAATCCCGCTTTGGTCAGAGATACCGTATCGCGCGGCGACCACACCACCCGACCCGAGCCATGATAGGATATGCCCGGCCCGGCTGTTAACGGACCGGTGGCCGAAGCTTTGGCCTCCGGCACCTCCCGTCCCCGCCGCATAAACTCGAATACCATCTGGTTCAGCTCCTTTTCACCGCGACATGCCGATAACTCACCCATCCCCCTGCCGGTCCAATCGGCAGGGGGCGGGCACAAAAGGGGGCCGCGCCGCAGCCCGCACCTTTTTCATTCCGATGTAGTGATCTCGACCGGCTCTCACGAGAGCGCCTCGAAGCCCACATTATGTGTTTCCAGATATCCCCGCCGGAAGCCGTAAAATCTTACAACCCCACAGCAAGATTTGTGCCTCCGGCGGGGATATTTTTGAACACATAATGAAGCAATTACAGCAACCTCACCCGGGGTCTGCGCCATTGCCCGGCAGGCTCGATCAAAAGGTGGTGGATGGCCCAGACCAGCGCATCGACGCGGTCGGGGCTGCCTTTGCCTTTGTAGCCTTGCGCCGTCATCCGGCACATCTGATCTTCCAGCGTATCCAGCCCAGCCAAATGAGCCACGCGCCCTTGTTCATAAAGCGCTGCCACAGGCTCGGCCCGGGCGACTTTGCTGCGGGATGCGTGGACCGCCTTATAAGGCACCGTCGGATCGATTTGCCGGATTACCGTTTCCACCAAATCACCGCCCTGGTTGACCTCTGCCACCAGCCGGTCAGCCTTGTGTCGCGCCATCGCGTCCAAGGCCGCTTGCGCCCATTCCAGAGGCGAGGCGCCCGCCACAGTCGCATCTTCCAAAACCACCGCGCGCCACTCTTGCGGGGGGCCATCCACCACGGCCCCGACCACAATGATCCCGCATTCATCCGAATTACTTTTACCCGTCACCGGGGGATCAACCGCAACGACAATGCGCATCGGCTCGACCGGTTCGCGCAACCGTGCCGCCTCCATGTCGGCAAGACCCCAAAGCGCGCCTTCGGCATCCTCCAACAATACGCCGTCCAATTCCTGCCGCGCCAGCCGCGTCCCGGAATACCGGTTGCGGATCTCTTCCAGGAAGGAAGCTGCCAGATTGGCGCGGTTCGCCTCCGTTGGGGCCGTGCTCACAACCGTCGAGCCGGCATTCAACAAAGCTTTCAACACACCCACATTACGCGGCGTCGTCGTCACGCATTGCTGCGGTCGGTCGCCCAACCGCAGCGAAAACTGCAACATGTCCCACGCCTCTTCCGCGCGTTTCCATTTGGCCAATTCGTCGACCCAGGCCGCATCAAACTGCGGCCCACGAAGGGACTCGGGATCATGGGCCGAAAAGACCTGTGCCACCGCCCCGTTCGGCCAGACCAACCGCTTGCGCGTGGCCTCCCAAACCGGACGGCGATCCGGTGGGCTGCAGGCCAGGATACCGCTTTCACCAAACACCATCACCTCCCGCGTCTGCTCGACAGTTTCACCCACCAGAGCAACACGCTGCGCCTCTCCGGTGTCCTCCGGCCGGGGCCCCTCAACCTTTGATCTGACCCATTCGGCACCGGCGCGGGTTTTCCCCGCGCCGCGCCCCCCCATGATCACCCAACTGCGCCAGTCGCCTTCCGGCGGCAACTGATGCGGCATCGCCCAGAACTCAAACAGCCAGGGCAACGCCATCACTGTTTCCGGCTCAAGACTGTCCAGAAACTCCTCCTGCACCTCGGGCGAGGCGCAGGCGAGCCAGGCGGCATTCGACCTCATCGCGTGCCTTTTCGAGATCGAGCGCAGGGCTGAGACCATCCCCTGCGCTTCCTTTGCCAAGCCTTTGCTCATGTCGCCGCCTTTCCTCTACCACCAGGAACGTCGCCTTGCGCAAATCACCCGCGACCGAAGACAGCTTCTTCGCACGCCCCGATTCACCCCGGCGTATTTCCTTAACAATTTCAGCAATTTCTGCCCGCATGTCCGCCAACATGCTTTCCGTGATTTCCATTTCATCGCGTTCGCGCTGAATGGCTTCTTCCCCAAGTGTCGTATCGATTTTCATTGTTTGACCCGCTTTCCCATGCCTCCGCACGATCGAAACAAAAAACCGCCAGACCCATCGGTCGGCGGTTTGCCCATTTCTTCCAGCTTGACTAAGTTCTACTTTGGACCGTGCGCCCGGTCAATGCGTTGCGCAGCGGCCCCCACCGTACGGTGGTGTCATTCGGACTGCCGCTGCGCTTCAATCTCGCGCCAGCGAGAGACGTTTTCGTTATGCTCTGCCAGCGTCTCGGCAAAGGCATGACCGCCCGTGCCATCGGCCACAAAGAACAAGTAGCTGGTGCTGTCGGGGTTCAACGCGGCGCGGATCGCCTCTGCCCCTGGATTGGCAATCGGGGTCGGCGGCAAACCGTCAATAACATAAGTGTTATAAGGGGTTTCACGGCGTAGCTCACTCTGTCGCAACCCCCGGCCCAACGCGCCTTGGCCCTTGGTGATCCCATAGATCACGGTTGGGTCCGTCTGCAGGCGCATCCCCTGGTTCAGACGATTGACAAAGACGCTGGCAACCCTACGACGCTCATCTGCGATGGCAGTCTCCTTCTCCACGATCGAGGCCAGAACCAGTGCTTCCTCGGCGCTTTGCAACGGCACATTTGTATCGCGCGCAGCCCATAGATCGGCCAAGATGCGAGACTGCTTTTGTTGCATCTGGGAGAGAATCTGTGCCCGGTCGTCGCCGCTTTGCACATCATAACTGTCGGGCGCCAGCATACCTTCGGCAGGAACCTCGGCAATATCGCCTTGCAGAAACTCCGCCTTGCGCAGCGCATCGACCACTTGCCAGCTTGTCGCCCCCTCGGCCAAGGTCACCCGCAGCCGGGCGTCGGCGCGTTCCAGAACCTGTTCATATTCCGCCGGCACCTCGTCCTCGCCCGGTGCGAAGGACAGCAGCTGCCGGTAATCATTCGTCGCCGGATCCAGTTCGCGCACGACGATGCTGGTCCGCAAAACCCCAATCCGGTAATTCACATCCGTTCCGCAGGTATTTCGCCCTCCGCGGGTGATGGTATCTACAATCTCTTCCATGCTGCTGCCGGGTTGCACAAGAAAGCTTCCGGCCTTCAGCAAACCGGTCTTGTCTGTATAATCTGCCCCCATCCGAAAGATGGCACCATTGGCGACCGCCCCTTTCTCCACCAGATCACGCGACACGACAGTCATATTCGATCCAGGCTCAACCTGAAGGCAAATCGCCTCAACCAGCGGACCAGACCCGCGATAGGTGCTTTGGGCCCAACCGATGCCGATGGCCGCCCCGATCAAGGCCACCACAAAAACGGTCAATGCGTTCGATGCCAGCGCTCTCCACATCAGTCAGCCACCTGTCCCAGAACCAGGGACGCATTGGTGCCACCAAACCCAAAGGAATTGGACAGGGCCACCTTGATCTCCCGTTCATGCTTGGCATTGGCCGCCAGATTTAGGGCACTGTCGACAGCCGGATTGTCCAGATTGATGGTAGGCGGTGCCACCTGATCCCGCAGGGCCAGGATGCAGAAAATCGCCTCGACCGCGCCCGCCGCACCCAGCAGATGCCCAATGGCAGATTTGGTCGAACTCATCGTCGCCCCGCCCGCCGCATCGCCCAACAAACGCTCAACCGCGCCCAGCTCTATCGTATCGGCCATGGTGGACGTGCCATGGGCATTGATGTAATCCACGGCGCTCGGCTCCAGCTGGGCCCGTTTCAACGCGGCCTTCATCGAACGTTCGGCCCCGTCGCCCGTCTCATCCGGTGCAGTGATATGAAAGGCATCGCCCGACATGCCATAGCCCAGCACCTCGGCATAGATCTTGGCCCCGCGGGCCCGCGCATGTTCCAACTCTTCCAGAACCACAACTCCGGCGCCCTCGCCCATCACAAACCCGTCGCGGTCGGCATCATAAGGGCGGCTCGCCGCCTCCGGATCATCCCCCCGCTTGGTCGACAAAGCCTTGCAGGCGTTGAACCCGGCGATGCCGATCTCCCCGATAGGGCTTTCCGCGCCGCCTGCGATCATCACATCGGCATCGTCCCACATGATCAGCCGCGCCGCGTCCCCAATGGCATGGGCGCCCGTCGAACAAGCCGTCACCACGGCGTGGTTGGGCCCCTTGAACCCATAGCGAATGCCCACCTGCCCCGAAACAAGATTGATCAGCGCGCCCGGCACAAAGAACGGCGAGACCCGCCGCGGTCCCTTGTCCCGCAATGTGATCGAGGTATCGGCGATGGAGTTGAGCCCGCCAATCCCGGATCCAATCAACACGCCCGTACGCAACCGATCCTCAAGGTCCTCGGGCATCCAGCCTGCATCGCGCACGGCCTGATCCGCCGCCGCCATGCCAAACAGGATAAAGGTGTCGACCTTGCGCTGCTCCTTCGGCTGCATCCAATCATCGGGATTAAACGTTCCATCGCTGCCATCGCCGCGCGGCACCTCGCAGGCATAGGTCGTGGCCATATGGCTCGCATCGAACTGCTGGATCGTGCCTGCTCCGGAGTGCCCCGCCAAAAGCCTGCTCCAGGTCTCTTCGACACCGCAAGCCAGCGGAGACACAATGCCCATACCCGTGATTACCACACGCCGCATCAACCCACCCTCATATCGTTTCTTGTTAGCGTTGTAATACACGCCTCACCAAGCAAGGAGCAAGAGCGCCCGCACATCAGGCGGCAACGCCCCGCTCTGAAATCAGATGTCGCTCGGCGCCCACAGCACGTTCTCCCCCAACTTCGCTCGTGGTGTTGGCCTGATATGCCGACTGCAGCTGGCTAGTCAGCAAAAACGCAAGCAGAACCCTACGAGACACACACACATAAGAGCCGACCATCGCCCCCATCATGTGTTCCTAAATATCCCCGCCGGAGGCAAATACCTTTCACAAATCACCAAGTGCCCCCAAGTGATCGCCACCCAGCGCACCAAAACGCAAAAAGCGCCCCCAAGGGCGCTTTTTGGCAGTCTATCAGAAACGCGATCCGCAGTCAGGCGGCTTCGGTGATGAACTTCACGGCGTCGCCAAAGGTCTGGATGGTTTCAGCAGCATCATCCGGGATCTCGATCCCAAATTCTTCTTCGAACGCCATGACCAACTCAACGGTGTCCAGGCTATCCGCGCCCAGGTCGTCAATGAACGAGGCAGATTCAACAACTTTATCTTCGTCGACGCTCAGGTGCTCGACAACAATCTTTTTAACGCGATCCGCGATGTCGCTCATGGTCTTATATCCTCATAGATGGGTGGAGCAGCGCTCCAATTCCGTGTCCCTCACTCCTTGCGGAGCTGCTCATAAACGCTCTTGCCAGCGCCGTTTGGTGTGCTCCGTCACCGAAGCGGTTTATCCCGTCTGTGGCGGGGTTTCGCCCGACGTTCCGGAAGACCGGGGCCGAAATCTGCGCCGCCTATAGCATAGTCCTTTCGTAAGGCAAACGCTTTCGCTGGTCCCCGCATCTGGAGCATCAGACATGGGAAAGCGCGGCCAGAACTGCAAGATCGGGTCAGGAATAGCCAACCCGAACGCCCCGTTTAAACCATCGCCATGCCGCCATTCACATGCAGAACGGTTCCCGTCACATAGGCTGCCTCTGGGCTCGCCAGGTATAAAGCGGCGGCGGCAATCTCGTCGGCCTGTCCCATGCGACCGGCCGGGATCTGGGCCAGGATCTTGGTCTTTTGGTCATCGATCAGCTTGTCGGTCATGGCAGTGGTGATAAAGCCGGGCGCCACGGCGTTTACGGTGATGCCCCGGCTCGCTACCTCATAGGCCAAGGATTTCGACATCCCGACCATCCCCGCCTTTGAGGCTGCATAATTGCCTTGCCCCGGATTGCCCGTGGCCCCCACGACAGAGCTGATATTGACAATCCGCCCCCAGCGCGCCTTCATCATGCCTCGCAACACTCCGCGGCACAGACGCATGGTGGAGGTCAGATTGACCTCGATCACGCTGGCCCATTCCTCATCGGACATACGCATGAACAGGTTATCCCGCGTGATGCCTGCATTATTCACCAATATATCGACGCCGCCCATGACCTCCGCCGCCTGTTTGGGTAGCGCCTCCACCGCATCCGCATCGCTCAGATTACACGGGGTGACATGGGCCCGGTCGCCCAGATCCGCCGCCAACTCCTCCAGCGGCCCGGTCCGGGTGCCCGACAGCGCGACAGTGGCCCCCGCGCCATGGAGCGCCCGGGCAATCCCTGCGCCGATCCCACCGGACGCTCCGGTGATCAGGGCGCGCTTTTCAGTCAGGTCAAACATGGGGGCTCCTCCGCGATTTTGGTGCACACGCCCATGACACGCCCCGTCAAAAGGCGCAATGTCTCGTCGCGTGCAACCAACCGACGACATGTCCACCGATCAGGTGCTAAGCGCGGGCCAGCAACGTGAAGGTCCCCGGTATCGCCCTGTCGCCCATTTCAGGATGCTCGTCCAGGCGGGTGATCGTAAAGTTGTTCTCCACGATGGCAGTCACAACCTCTCCCAGCGTCCAGAAGCGATAAGCGCACATACCAAGGGACGGCCCATCGGCATTCGGATTGGGGACATCGCCCTCGACCAGCCCATCGAAAAAATAGTCATGCGGTCCCTCCGGCCAAAATAGCTTGCGTTGGACGGGATGAAACTCATTCAGAAAAAGCATCCCGCCATCCCTTGTCAGGCGGCGCAGGACACCGAAAAACGCGCTCAGGTCCTGATGATAGTGCAGAATACCAAGTTCCAGGACGAGCACATCAAACTTGTGCGGCAAATCAAGGCGTTCAACCTCCAGTATATCGCAGACATCGTAGTCGATTGAGACATCCGCCGCCTTTGCAAGATCCATGGCAAATCGCTCGTTCTCCTCAGAGAAATCGATGACCTGCACCTTGGCGCCCAGAAGGGCAAGCGCAACGGCAATGCGGCCATGTGAGCCTTGAACATTGCAAATGCGCTTACCCCCAACCTCGCCCAGATAAGGCGAGAGGCGCCGCACCACATGTTGAGGATCTGATACGATCCGATCTGCGGCCTCGGCGGCCTCACCAAAGGCAAATCGCCAGGCGTCGTAACGACCTGCAGTCCAGGCTTTTCGATTTGCCTCAGTCATCTTGCGGCTCCTATCCAAGGTCACTTTTGTCGCCCAGGGCCGCAAAGGTGATGCGCAAAAATCAACCCCTCAATGGCCAATCCTGCAGCATGGATGTCTGCGCCAGTCGCGACAAACCGGCGATAACTCCCGCCCTGCGTCAGATGCAGGCCCAATTCAAATCTGCGGCGGTTGATGATCTTTCACCAGCGGTCTTGAGCAACGTCTGCCACCTGACCTGGTTTGAGGTCGCTACTCGGTTGCGCCGGCACTGACGAGCAGATCAACGATTTCGGGATCGACCTCCAGCGCCTTGGCGACAGCCAGTACGGTTTGGCCAGCGGAATTGCGGGCGTTGGGATCGGCGCCCGCCCCCAGCAGCGCGGCAATCATGTCAAAGCTGTCCGCTTCGGCAAGAAACAGCATCAGTGGTGTGCGCCCCTCATTATCCCTGACGTCGGGATCCGCGCCCGCAGCCAAAACCACCGGAACAAACTCGGGATCGATCAGGATGTGCAACAGCGCGTGTCCCTGATCGTTTCGGGCATTCACATCGGCACCATGGTCAATCAGCAGCGATAGCTTGGCCGCAAAATCGCTGTAATCCAGCACATGGATTGCCTGAAACCCGTAGCGATCCTGTACCGTTGCTAGGGCCGAGTTCTGCGCCAGGGCAGCTGCAACCTCAGACGCCGCGCCGGTCTGAACCAAGGCGTGAAATTGGGCAACCTCATCTGCACTGGGGTCCGCCGCGACGGCAGATACCAACCCCATGAAGATCTTGGTCAGCAGAACTCGAAATGTTGTCATCGGTTCAAATGCCTTTGCCTAGGTCGCCGATCGCAGGCGAGCCCTGGGCCCGCCGATCTCAAGTGCCTCTATCCCGCCAGCACGGCCTTGATGTCGTCAGGTGTGCCGATGGCGCGGGTGGCCACGGATCTGTCGATACGGCGGATCATGCCGGACAGGGCTTTGCCTGCGCCCAACTCCCACATTTCCGTCACGCCCTGACCGGCCATCCAGATCACGGTTTCCCGCCAGCGGACGGATCCTGTGACCTGATCGACCAACAGGGACCGGATCGTGGTCGGGTCGGTTTCAGCGCGCGCCTCGATATTGGCGACGACCGGCACGCTAGGTGCTCTGATTTCCACACCGTCCAGAGCCTGGGCCATGGCCCGTGCTGCGGGCTCCATCAACGCACAGTGGAAGGGGGCGGAAACCGGCAGCAACATCGCACGCTTGGCGCCTTTTTCCTTGGCGATCTCAACGGCGGCATCGACCGCGGCCTTGGCACCAGAGACGACAACTTGGGCGGGGTCATTGTCATTGGCGGCCTGGCACACCCCGTGGGAGGCGGCCTCGTCCGCAACCTCTTTGACAGCGGCCAGATCCAGCCCCAGGATCACGGCCATCGCCCCTTCGCCCACCGGCACGGCAGCCTGCATCGCGCGCCCACGCACGCGCAACAGCCGCGCCGTATCGCTGAGCGTGAAAGCCCCCGCCGCACATAACGCCGAGTATTCCCCCAGTGAATGACCGGCCACAAAAGAGGCGCTGTCGATTCCGATCCCGTCGGCCTGCAAAGCGCGCAGAGCAGCCATGGATGTGGCCATCAGCGCAGGTTGGGCATTCTCCGTTAGGGTCAATGTAGCGATATCGCCGTCCCAGATCAGGGTTGAGAGCTTTTCCCCCAGCGCGTCGTCCACTTCATCGAAGACGGCCCGTGCGGCCGGATAGGCCTCGGCCAGCGCCTTGCCCATGCCAATGGTCTGTGCGCCCTGCCCCGGAAATACGAATGCCCGCATCGCGATATCCCTCCCTTACTGCCGGGTCGGTCTAGCCCCTGTGCCGGGCCTTGCCAAGCGGTCGGGCCCAGCGCGGGCACCAAAGCGCACAGAATCTGTGCGGACGAATTTATGACAAAACGGGAATAGACCCCTATCTTACCGCGTAACGCAGTGGACCATTTTAGGAGTGTCCCATGGCCCTGACCAATTCTCCCGCCTTGTATGGCGGCGTCACGAAAACACTGCATTGGCTGACCGTTCTTTTGATCTTTACCGTGATCCCGCTGGGTATCATCGCGCATAACTGGTCATTCGACACGTCAGAGGCACTGGCGACCAAGGCCATTTTATTCTCGTTTCACAAGACGGTGGGGGTCACGATCTTTTTCGTGGCATTGGCGCGGATCGCCTGGGCGGTGAGCCAGCCCAAGCCCGGGCTGCTCCATGCGGATCGCAAGGTCGAAAGCTGGCTGGCCGAGACGGTCCATTGGACATTGTATGCGGCCCTTGTGATCGTCCCACTGACCGGTTGGATCCACCATTCGGCCACGACCGGATTTGCGCCGATCTGGTGGCCCTTTGGCCAGACACTGCCATTCGTGCCCAAAGATGAAGGGGTGGCCCAAACGTTTGCCGCCTTGCATATCGTGTTTGAGCGGGTCCTCGTGATCTCCCTGCTGTTGCATATCGCAGGCGCGCTGAAACATCATTTCGTGGACAAGGACGTGACGCTCAAGCGGATGCTGCCCGGCGACGTCGATGCCCCTGCAGTGGGCAAGCATTCGGCCAGTACCGCACCGATGATCGCCGCGGCCGGAGCCTATGGGTTGGCTGTCATCGTGGGCCTTGGCCTTGGCGTCTTTGCCCAGAAAAGCACGGCGTCGGATGTGGCCGCGCTGGCAGAGGTTGAAACCGGGTGGGACGTTACCGAAGGCACCCTTGGTATCAGCGTCACGCAGCTGGGATCAGCGGTCGAAGGGAGCTTTGCCGATTGGACCGCCGCCATCGAATTTGCCGAGGAACCGACCGATGGCAGCCACGGCACGGTCGAGGTGACCATCGCCATCGGCAGCCTGTCCTTGGGTTCTGTCACGGATCAGGCCATGGGGGCGGAATTCTTTGACGCGGGCAATTTCCCCACGGCAACCTTTACCGCAGATATCCTGCCAGGCGACGGGGACGGATATGTGGCGGAGGGCGTGTTGAACCTGCGCGGTCAGGAAAGCCCCGTCACCCTGCCCTTCACGCTGACCCTCGATGGCGACACGGCCACGATGGAGGGCACCACGACGCTCGACCGTCGCAACTATGAGATCGGGATCCCCAGCTATTCCGACGAAAGCTCTGTCGGGTTCCCCGTCCCGGTCACCGTCACCCTGACGGCGCAGCGGGTCAGCGAATGAAGGAAACCCCGCCCTGCGGCGCTGCCATGGCGTGCCTTAATAGCCACCCGTCACGCCGCAGCTTTCTGCATTACGCCACCGCCAGTTTCGGGGCCGTGGCGGTCGGTGCGGGGCTTTGAGGAATATTGCAAAGCATGGCCCCCGATGCGACCGTAGCCGGCAGACAGGGCCCTGTTATCCGGTTGGACAAGATCGCTCCGGGCACCCAACAAACGGTCATCTCCGAAAACGAACCTGTTTTTGTGCGCCACCTGACACCCGCCCAACGGGACGAGGCCAGGGAGCAGATTGCAGCCGAAAACCTGTATAATCCGCTGGCCCGCAATGCCAACCTCTCTGCCGGTCTGTTGGCGCACCAAGACACCCGCATGGTTGCAGGCCATGCCATTGTCATCGTGACCGGACGGTGTACGCGGCGAGGCTGTGTGCCCATTCTGGATAGCGGGGATTTTGATGGCTGGTTCTGCCCCTGCTGCGCGGCGCATTATGACGTGCTGGGCCGTATTCGAAAGGGTATCGCCCCCCGCAACCTTGCCATTCCGCGCTACCGCGTTTTGTCGGATCATCAGGTGCGCTTGCTGCCGCATGGGGCCGGGCCCAACCGCCACAAGATCGATGATCTGCTGTTCGGGCCAAGCGACCGAGGCTGACGGCCACCGCCAGACCATGCTAAACCACGCCCTGAATATTCAGGGAGGACCGACCATGCCAATACAGGGATCCTGCCATTGCGGTGCGGTGACCTACGCCTTTGATGATCAACCGACCGCGGCCACGCGGTGCAACTGTTCGATCTGCCGCAAACTCGGCGCGGTCTGGATCTATGCCGATGCCGCGCGGGTCACCTTTACCGCAGCGGAGGATGCGTTGGTCAGATATTCCCACGGCGACCGCGCGCTGGCCTTTCACTCCTGTGCGACCTGCGGTGCGACGACCCATTGGGCGATGCGGGTTGATCCGGGTCAGGGAAAAATCGCCGTTAACCTGATGCTGGCCGATCCGGAGGTGATCAATCAGGTGCCTGTCCGGCATTTCGATGGCGCAGAGACCTGGACCTTTCTGGAGGATGACGACTGAACCCTGCCGCGCAATCTTTGTCACGCGCCATTCATTTGACGGACCAAGATATGCCCGGGAGACGGCCAGCCCCGCTCCGGCCTATCCGAAATTGCGTAACGAGCGCAGGAACAGGCCGATCCCGCCCACCAGCAGGATCAGGATCACCAGCAGATCAAAGGCCGTCATCGACACCAGTCGCAAATCGATACTGGTGATCACACCAAAGATGAGCGCCACGATGGATCCGACCGCCAAAAGCCAACCGATGATATTGCGGCCATTGTAAAAGATCATGCCGACGCCAAACATGAACGGGACCAGCACCATGCCGCTGGTGATGGGAAACTGCCCCACCGCAAAGACCGGCGTGCCAAAGCCAAAGTTCGGGCGCACGACGATGCCGCGTAACAACAGGTACCCCCCCGCGCACATCATGATAAGGCCCAGCAGAAAGCTGCCTGTCCCACCTTCTGTTCCACCTGCTCCGTGTCGTGCCATCGTCGGTCCTGTCCCATTGGTCTGAACGATGGTCTATCGAGGATGGGCGGTCATGGCCAGTTCCTCGCGGCCAGATGTGGCTATGGCGGTTGGGTCATTTCGCTGGTGCAGAGCTTACGGCTTGGCCAGTTGCGCCCACAGGCTGTCCATCACCTCAAACGCGTCAGGCACAGTCGTCGCCGTGCCATCGGGCGCAAGGTCGCGCACCAGGTCAGGCGCGTCGTTGACCAATGCACCCCCGACAAAGATCAGCGCATCGGGCTGGTTGATCCGAAGGGCCATCACCAGACGCGCCAACGCCGGAACGGCATGTTGCCCCGCAGCCGACAGCCCGATGATGCGAAAACCGGCCCCACTGATCCGGGCGACCAACTCGGCATGGCCCAGATCCATCACCAGGTCGATCTCCCATCCGTGTCGTCGAAACAGATCGGCCGCCATCCGAACCCCAAGCGTATGGGTGTCATTTGGCGTCGAAGCAAAGAGGGCGCATTTCTGCGTATGCATGACCGGGCCGCCCTGAACTTTGTCCAGCACGCGCAGGATGCCATAGATCCGCGCCGTCCCTTGCGTGACATCCAGAAACGAGACGTGGTTGTCGGTCCACCATTCCCCCAACCTGCGGGCGGCCCCGCCGAGATATGACAGATAGATCTCCTCCACCGGCATCCCGCGCGCGCTCAAGGCAGTGACAAAATCCAGCGCCGCCTCGGCCTCCCCGTCGATCAGGGCATAGGCCAGGTGATCGACCTGATCCAAAGACGACACACCGTCCTGCACCCCTGCGCCACCGCCCGCCCGGGCGGCGACCCGCTGTATCACCTCTGCCGCCAGGGCATGAACCGCCTGTTCCGGCAGGTGTGATTTTAACGAAATGAACCGGGACGACGCCTCTTGATAGGCCGCCCGGTCGAACTGATCACCCTTCAACGACTTTCCCGCCATAGCGTAGCTCCTGAACGAAGACGTATTTTCGGCATGTCGTGGTGTACCGATACGCTGACACAGGGATCCTGTTGTCGCAAGGAGCGAGGGGGCCCAATCCTTGGTCAGCGACAAAAAACTTTCATTTGTCCAAACAAATGAAGGGCCAAGCCGGTACGACCCAACAAGAAAGGCCGCCCGAAACCGGACGGCCCTGGATCCTGCGGCTGGATTTTGAGTTATTCGGCTTTGCCAGCCTCGATCGAGATCACGACCTCAACCTCGTCACTGACAGCCGGTGCAAAGGCGCCAACACCAAAATCGGACCGCATCAATGTTGTGGTCGCATCAAAGCCAACCCATGCCTTTTTCTGCATCGGGTGTTCGCCAATCGAATTCATGCGCGCATCAAGCACTACCGATTTGGTGACGTCATTCATGGTCAGGTCGCCCGTGATCTTGGCCGTGTCTTCGCCGGTCACTTCGATCGCGGTTGAGGTGAAGGTCACCAGATCCTCATCCGTGGCGCCAAAGAAGTCGGCATCCATGAAATGCGCGTCGCGCTGTTCCCACCCGGTAAACATGGACTTGACGGGCATCGAGACGTTCACCGTCGAATTGCCGGGCTCTTCCTTGTCGAACATGATCTCCCCTTCAAAGCCGGAGAACATGCCATAGGTCGTGGAAAACCCAAGGTGGTTATATGAGAACAGGATCTGGCTGTGGCTCGCATCCAGGTCGTACTTTTCGGGGGCGGCGACAGCGACGGTGGCAGCGGTGGACAGGGCTGCGGCAATCAGTAGGTGCTTCATTGGCTCAAGGGCTCCGTGGTTTGTAAGCATCGGTGTGTGGCAAGATGACGCGAACAGGCCCCAAAGCAACTCATCACAGTTGAACAGAATGTGTTCACCGATGCTGAGGTACCCGGGATGCTTGCAATGCGATCTTGCATCGGTATAACGCGCCATCCTTCGCATTTATTCTGTCAGCGGAGCCCCTCGGGACCGGGGGCGAAGGATTATCCGGTCGGTGAAGCCCGCTATAGCAAAAGGAAACCGCGCATGCCGCTCTATGAGCATGTCTTTATTTCCCGTCAGGACCTGTCGAACACACAGGCCGAGGGATTGATCGAACATTTTGGCACCGTTCTGGCTGACAACGGCGGCACCGTCGTTGAGCACGAATATTGGGGTGTCAAAACGATGGCCTACAAGATCAACAAGAACCGCAAGGGCCACTATGCCTTTCTCAAAACCGATGCGCCCGCACCCGCCATCCAGGAGATGGAGCGCCTGATGCGCCTGCATGATGACGTGATGCGCGTGCTGACCATCAAGGTCGACGCACATCCCGAAGGTCCGTCCGTGCAGATGCAAAAGCGTGACGACCGGGATCGTGGCGACCGCCGCGACCGTCGCTGAATTTCGGTTTAAGAAAGGATTGTAAGATATGGCATCAAAACCATTTTTCCGCCGCCGCAAGGTCTGCCCATTCTCTGGCGACAATGCGCCCAAGATCGACTACAAGGACACACGTCTGCTGCAACGCTACATCAGCGAGCGTGGCAAGATCGTGCCCAGCCGTATCACCGCCGTATCCGCCAAAAAGCAGCGTGAGCTGGCCCGTGCCATCAAACGCGCCCGCTTCCTGGCGCTACTGCCCTACGCCGTGAAGTAAGGAGACAGACCAATGGACGTTATCCTTTTGGAACGCGTGGCCAAACTGGGCCAGATGGGCGAAGTGGTGAAGGTCAAGGACGGGTATGCCCGCAACTTCCTGTTGCCCCAGGGCAAAGCGATGCGCGCAAACGAACACAACATCGCTCAGTTCGAAACCCAGAAAGCACAGCTTGAAGCGCAGAACCTGGAAACCCGGAAAGAGGCCGAGAAGATGGCCGAAACTCTGGATGGTCAGCAGTTCATCGTGATTCGCTCCGCCTCTGACGCGGGGGCTTTGTATGGTTCGGTCACACCCCGTGATGCGGCCGAGGCCACTACTGCCGGTGGGTTCACGGTCGACAAAAAGCAAATCGCGTTGGGTCGCCCGATCAAGGATCTGGGTTTGCACGATGTTGAAGTGCGCCTGCACCCCGAGGTCGAAGTGACGATCATCCTGAACGTCGCCCGGTCCGAGGAAGAGGCCGAGCTGCAAGCGTCGGGCAAATCCATTCAGGAACTTGCCGCCGAAGCCGAAGCTGAGGCAGAGTTCGAGATTGCGGAACTGTTCGACGATATCGGTGCAGCTGGCATGGATGACGATCTGCGGGCCGATGCGCCGTCAGAGAGTGGCCCCGACCAGGACGCCCCGAACGAACCCATCGAAGACTAAACAGGTCTTCTGACGAAACCATCGAGGCCGCGTCATCAGATGCGGCCTTTTTAATGTGATATCGCTCTGTCCAACCCCGCCAGAGTTCAGTTGTGTGACGTCAAGCCGTGGTCTCTGTCGCCTCTTCCGCAGGTGGCTGATCCACCTGATCCGGGGTCTCGACATCGGCTGGCATCAGCTCATCAACATATAACGGCTCAACAGGTGCGGCGGCCTGGAACAGCACGGCTATATCGACCATCATGTCGGAAAACTCGACCTCCTCCACAGTTCCAATCCGGAACGGCAGGAAATCAAAGTTCTCGGCAGAGGCCATGACCGCCAGCCCCTGTTCCCCCGTTAACAGCAAGTCGAGCGAGACAGCCACGCCAACGGTCACCATTGCCCGGGCCCCCTCGCTGCCGGTTCGAGGGTCAGCCCCCCGGTGTTCTGTCGTATCTATCGGAACGGTTTTGTCGCCGTCGTATACGGCAGCGTCGCGGGCCTGATCCTCCTCAAAAAGGATCTGATTGCCGTCATCCGGCGGCAGATCGTCGAAAACGCCCAGGTTCAGCTTGGCCGCAAATGCGGGATGCCATCCCTGATCAAAATCAGCGCCCTGATGAAAACCGTAACGGATATCCGACATGAGAGATCCTCATTCTGCCGCGTGTTTGTCTCACCAAGATATATGGTGTTTTCTCCGTCAGATGAAGTGGACTGTGCCAGAGGGTACATGTCCCGGCCATCGAACGCTGAACGCGGACCGGCTTTTCGTTTGCGCATCAAGAGGTCACGGGCCCAGGATACCAGCGACACGGATGGAGGATCAGAGATGAAGATCATCGTGGTAGGGGCTGCGGGCGATATCGGGCGCGCCGCCTGTGCAGAGCTGGGCGCGCGGCACGACATCATAAAGGTCGGACGCAAGAGCGGCGACGTGCAGGTGGACCTGGCCAACCGGGCCTCTGTCGATGCGATGTATGATACCGTGGGGGTTGTTGATGCCGTCATCTCCACCGCCGGGGATGTCCATTTCGGCCCGTTGTCGGACTTCACGGAAGAGACATTCATGGTCGGCCTGCGCAACAAGGTGATGGGACAGGTCAACCTGGTGCTCGCCGGGATCGAACGGATCGCCGAGGGCGGATCGTTCACTCTGACCAGCGGCGTTCTGGACCGTGACCCGATCCGCATGGGGACCGGAGCCGCGGCGGCCAACGGCGCCCTTGCCGGTTTCGTCACAGGCGCCGCGATTGAGTTGCCACCGGGCCAGCGGATCAACGTGGTTAGCCCGGGCCTGTCGGATGTCTCTGTTCCGCGCTACGGCGCGTGGTTTCCCGGTCATGATCCCGTCCCCTCTAAACGCGTCGGGCGCGCCTATGCCAAAAGCGTCGAAGGGGCTATCACCGGACAGGTCATCATCGTTGAGTAACCCACCTCAACCGTCCGCGTGTGATAGACAAACTGACAGAATCTCCATCTCCCCAGGCATCGATCTGCCCGTCATTTGGAACGGCGACGTGACTGTATTTGATCTTAGCTCCTGTCAATTGGCATCACAGAAGGGCGCCCTGGACCATTGGGGCGACCGATATCTGGCCACTGGCGATTGGGCCAATGCCAGTCTGCGATCCGGTCTGAAACAATATCGACGTTACTGGATTGGCCCGGTTCATGCTCCGCTCGATGCGCTGCAAAGGTACTGCGGACCGGAAACAACGATGAAGTATCCTGTGCCGCCCGATACATGGTCCACCACGGTCACATGCATCGCGGGCCGTCTCAACAGGCCTGATGCTCTGCCGCCTCTCATCACGGAGTGGCAGTCTGGATCGTTGATCATCAGGGATGCGAACCACCGCTTTGCCGCCATGGCAAAAGTGAACTTGGCCCGTTGTTGGAGCATCATCTGGTGCAACAGTGACGAAGATTTTGAGATCGCACAAAGGGGCGCTTCAGCTTGGTAAACTCTGGTCGCCGATCATCGCCGTCTGGCGATACGCGCTCAGGGTCCCCATGGCCGATTGATCACTTGGGCTCGGACGTTTCTACCGGTGGGCGTTCCCGCAGGACCCTGGCGGGGGTGCCCGCGACGATGGACCAGCCGGGCATCGGATCATTCACCACGGACCCCGCGGCCACCACCGTGCCTGCCCCGATATGGGCGCCGTCGCGCAGGACGGAATGGGTGCCGATCCAGATATTGCCCTCCAGCGTAATCCCCTGGGCGCGGTCTTCGCGTAGGGAGCGGTTGATGGGCACGTCCACCCGCTCCGGATCATAATTGCCGCCGCCCACGACGTAACAATAGGCGCTGATCAGCGTGTCGGGGCCGATCAGAACACGGGTCGAGGAAAAGACCTCGGCATTGAAACCGATATTCGCCCGTTCCCCCAGTTCAATCGTCCCATTCTTGCAGCTGAGGATCGAGTTGCGCCCGATGAAGCAGTCATTGGCGATGAGGATGCCTTCATTCGTCTCGCCCTTGGCATCCATCATCACGTTGTCATCGACGATCACCCCGTCCCCAAAGGTGATCTTGTGCGGATGCCGGAACGAGACATTGCGCCCAAACACAACGCCCCGCCCCACGCGGCCCAGGATCAGCGGGTAAAGCTTGCCGCGGAGCACCAACCCCAACGCGCCCGGCATGGAACAGACCAGCAGCATGATCAGCTCATACTTGATCAGCGCCCAGACGGAGCGGGAGCCAATCACCATATCCTGGTATTTCTGCATGGCCGAGGTTTTGCGGCCCGCGACCTCATCCTGCACCTTATAGCTGATCTCACCCGAAGATTTTGCCTGATCTGTCAATGCCTTGTCATCCATCCGCTTTTTCCAAATCCTGTGGTGCCGGCGCCCGCCGCTCGGCCAAATACAACACACCACCCACCAGGGAGGCGAACAAAAGCTGCCCCCGCAAGACCAGTGCGATAGCCAGCCCCTGTTCCAATTCCGCGCCGATGGGCAGCAGCAGTACCGAATAGGCCCATTCCCAAACGCCGATACTGCCCGGCGTGGTCGGCAGCGCGGCGATGACCAGAATGATCGGTGTGACGGCGCAAAGCCCGATAAAGCTGACCTCGATCCCCAGCACGCGGGCTGCCACATAGACATTGACGACGGTTAACGCGTGGTAGCCAAAGGAATAAAGCAGCGACAGACCGACCACCCGGGGCGCGCCCCAAAAGGTCTGCATCGCGGCGCGCATCTGGCTGAGCTTGGCAACGACCTTGCCCACCAGCGGTACCCGGACCAAACCCGTCTCAAGCGGCCCAACCAGGCGCTGCGGGGCCCAGATCAGCGCCATCAGCACGACGCAACCTACCCCAAGGATCGTCAGGGATCCGGTCACCAAAACATCACCATGGATCGCCGGTGTCGCCACGAAACCGATGAAGGCCAGCGCCACCAAGGTGACAAGGCCGGTCAGACGCTCCAATACCACAGCGGCCAAGGATTCGGTCTGCGACCCGATGCGCTTGCCCACCAGGTACGACCGCGCAGCATCCCCACCCAGGCTGCTGGGCAGGAAGTTGTTAAAGAAATAGCCAACCGTGTAGAACCGCATCAGCGGTGCCAGACCAACACGGATATCCCGGTAATTCAGCAGCAATTGCCATTTGATGCAGCTCGCCCAGACCAGGGGGATGGGCATCAACAGGACCAGTGCGACGCCGATCAGATCAAGCTGCGACAGAACCTGCAAGGTTTGCTGCAACACATCGCCCTGCATCAAAAGAACGGCGATCAAGGCAAAGCCCAACAAAAGCTTGGCCGCAAAAAACAGCTGTGACTTGGTCATTAAAATACCTTCTACCGAAGGTGGTTTACCACAGCCGGCAGGACGGAAAAAGAGAGATACAGATCGCGCAACGCTGTGTCCCCCCGACTGCTACAGCCGATGCGCCCCGAAATTGCGAGTCAGATCGTGGCGGATCGCGTGGTGATGTTCCGGCTGATTACGCAAGGTCGCGAACTCGATCAGGAAGGTCTCGCCATGGAGGCGGTAATACATGGAGGCATCGCGTTCGTTGGGCCCGGCCCAACCAAACCGCACGGCTGTCAGATCCTCCCCCGCAATCCGGGCCGCCTGCCCTTCGGCCAGCGTACCGGGCAGATGATCGACAGTATAAACATCCAGCAGGCGCCGGGCGATATCCATCTGTACCGCAGGCAGATCCCCAAGGGGCACACCCGCCGGGGCACTTATGCGACCTTCATTGCCTGCCGTTGTCAGAATGTTGCCAAATGACCGCTCCTCCAACAACGCGACACTTTTGTTGACCGCATTCAGGTCAGTGTAAAGTGCGCGGCCCAGGCTTTCTTCATCTGGCAATACGACCAGCCCGCGATGGGGGCCGGAGGGCACGGTATTGGGCTCCGACGAAAAGGACGACGGCGTGACCGAAATCACTTCCTCCCCGATCAACGTATAGGTGAGCGACAGGTGATGCCCCTCCCACCGCCAGGCCCATGGCGTATCGGCAGTAGGCGTGCCAAAGATCATCAGCGAAAACCGCTCCCGATTGCGATCTGCGCTGCCTTTGCTCCACTCATCGCGCAGGATGTCCTGCTGCAGCATGATGTTGAGCGCGGTCTGAAACCCTTCGGTGCTCAGCCCCGTCGCCAGCACCTCCAACGCGCCATCCTTTTGCGCCGCCGTCATCTGTTCCAGCCGGATGCCAGGCGCGGGTTGGGAGCCGTACATGAACGTCCAGGCCAATCGCTGCGGGTCATCGAAATCAAACATCGCGGCGGCGCGCTGGGTATCGGACAGGCTGCTCAGCCAGCTTTCCGCCCGGCTGCACATATCGGTGCCGATCCCGGCGGCCCGCCCGATCCGGGGCCAAGCCGTGGCAGTTGCAGTGGCGGCAGCCCCCGCCAGCACAACGCGGCGTGTGGGGCGGGGCATGAATCGGTCCGTCATCGCATCCTCATGGCCTGAAATCTGAATTGGTGGCGCCATAATACCGTGCCCGCGCCACAGGGGAAAGGCGCGGGCACCGTCTTCTTGCTCACATCGGGTTGATGCCCGATTGCGGTCTTACTCGTCGGCTTCGGGGGCCTCTGCCCCGCGGCCACCATCGCGCCGGTCATCGGCATTCAACACACCATCGCCGTTGCGGTCCCACCGATTGACGAGGCGGGCAAATTCCTCCTCGAACTCCGCCGCTGTCACTGCACCATCTCCGTCGTCATCATGGGCCTGAAACCTGTCCACCATGCGGTCGCGCATGACACTCAGCCACAGTGCCTCATATTCGGTCAGGTCAAGCGAACCATCCTGGTTGGCGTCAAATTCAGCCAATTGCGCCTGCCGTGTCTCGGTGATCTCTTCCTGGGTGACGCCACCATCGGCATTGCTATCGAAGGTTTCCAACAACCGTTCCAACCGGGCGCGAACGCGACGCTCCCCCTGCCGTCCTCCATGGCGGTGATCACCGCCCCGGAATTGCGCGCGTTCCACCCGTTCGACGCCTTGTGTGTCACCGAAAGCCGGTCGGGGGGATTGGGCCAATGCAGCTGCCGCCGTCAGGGTGACAGCAACGGAAACGATCAACGCGGTCTTGTAGGTCAACATTTTCATAACAGATCCTTCGTCCAGAGGGCCTGGCCACCGAAGAGAACCGGCGCCGCAGGCATTTACCCTCCTCAAACGCGGGCCCCACCCACTTCCGTCGAAATAGCACCCAACAAAAAGCCGCCCCCAAAAGGGCGGCTTTCCAAGGGATGGTGGGCGGGGCGTCTTGGCGCAGCCAAGAGCGTCCGCCCCTATCCCGTCACTCGTCGTCCAACGCGTCGACAGCCGCCTTCAACGCGTCCTTGTCGGTTTCCTTGTCCTCGATCTTGGCCAGTTCAAAGATGAAATCGACAACCTTGTCCTCAAAGATCGGCGCGCGCATCTGCTGCTGCATCTGCGGGTTCTGCTGCACGAACTCAAAGAACTGACGCTCCTGACCGGGATATTGACGCGCCTGATTCATCACCGCCTGGGTCATCTCGGCATCGCTCACCTCGACATTGTTCTTGTTGCCCAGCTCAGCCAGCAACAGGCCAAGGCGGACCCGACGCTCGGCCAGGGACCTATGTTCATCCGTCGCTTCGATCTCGGGGTGATCATGTCCCTCAACCTCGGGGTTTTCTTCATGCCACAGCTGGTGCGCGATCTGTCCAGCTTCCGCATCCACCAGGCTGGGCGGCAGGTCAAAGCTAACCTTCTCATCCAGCGTATCCAGCAAGGCCCGCTTCATGATCGCGCGCGCCGCACCGGTATATTCCGCTTCCAGCCGCTCCCCGATCTGGGTCTTCAGCGCCTCCAGATCATCGGCGCCAAATTTCTTGGCCAACTCATCGTCGATCTCAGCCGCCGCAGGTTCCTTGACCTCCTTGATGGTGCAATCGAACACCGCCAGTTTGCCCGCCAGATGCTCGGCCTGATATTCCTCTGGAAAGGTCACCTCGACCGACTTTTCCTCACCGGCCTTCACACCGACCAGTTGCTCTTCAAAACCCGGGATGAATTGCCCCGATCCCAGCTCCAGCGGGAAATCCTCGGCCGTGCCACCTTCAAATGCCTCGCCATCGACCTTGCCAACAAAATCCATGACAACCTGATCGCCGTCCTTGGCCTTGGTACCCTTCTTGCGCTCCTTGAAGTTCTTGGCCTGACCCGCCAATTCATCCAGCGCCTCGGTCACGGAGGCCTCGTCGGACTTCACCACCAGACGCTCTAACGCGATATCGCCCAGTTCGATCTCCGGGATATCGGGCAGCGCCTCGTAGGACATGTCGACCTCGACATCGTCGCCCTCTTTCCAGTTCTCGCCCTTCATCTCGACCTTGGGCTGCATCGCCGGGCGGTCGCCGGTTTCCTCAAAATGGCTGCTCATCGCGCCATCGACGGCTTCCTGCATCGCCTCGCCCAACAGCCGGGGACCGAACTGCTTTTTCAACAGCGCCAGGGGGACCTTGCCCTTGCGAAACCCCTTCATCTCGACCTCGGGCTGCGCCTCGGTCAGCTTTTCGGTGACCTTGGCCTCCAGCTCTGCTGCGGTGATGGTGATCTGGTAGCCGCGCTTCAGGCCGTCATTCAGGGTCTCGGAAACCTGCATCGGTATCCCCTTCGTTTATTGTTTATGGTGCGGGTGAAGGGACTTGAACCCCCACGCCTTGCGGCGCCAGAACCTAAATCTGGTGCGTCTACCAATTCCGCCACACCCGCATGATGCATGAGGGGCAGTCAAAGACTGCCCCGAAGTCGGCGCTTCCTAGCAAAGGGTGCGCCCGGATGCGAGAGCAAAAACGCACCCCAAGGCCCGTTTCACGCCATGTTTGCAAGAATTCGATCCGTGTCACAGGCCCAAGGCCCGAAAAATCTTTGGCAGCTCTTCCGGCAGATCTTCGGCAATCAATCCCGGCCCAAACGCGCGGGCACATTCCACATGCAGCCACGCCGCCATTTCGACCGCATTGTCGACCCCACGCGCCAACAGACCGGTAATGAACCCGGCCAGCACATCGCCTGATCCGGCGGTGGCCAGCCAAGGGGCCGCGCGATCATAAAGGGCGGCGTTGATCACGCAGCGCCCACCCGGTTCTGCGATCACCGTATCGGGCCCCTTGAACAGCACGGTGCAACCAGCCCGCTTTGCCGCCTCCCGCGTTGCATCGACCTTGGAATAGGCGGGGCCCTTGGTGGCGGGGGCGGACAGTTTTTCGGCGATGTCAGGGAAGAGCCGCGCGAACTCGCCCGCATGGGGCGTCAGCACACATCCGCTGTGGAGCGCCGCAAACAGACCGGGGGCAGCGGCAATCAAAGTCAGCGCATCGGCATCAAGCACAGTGCTGCGATCAGCGGCCAAGGTAACCCGCACCACATCAGCCTCCCGCGCGCCGGTGCCGAGGCCAGGGCCAAGACACAGCGCATTGATCCGCGGATCTGAGAGGATCTCTTCAAGCGCAGCTGCGTCCCGGATGCTTTTGAGCATGACGGCATCCAACCGCGCCGCATTCTCCTGCAAAGCCGCCGGAGGACAGCCCACCGTCACCAGCCCGGCCCCGATCCGCAGCGCACCGCGTGCCGCCAATCGCGCAGCACCCCCCTTCCCCACACCACCCGACAGGATCAGCGCATGACCATGGCTGTATTTGTGTTGGCCACCCATCTTGTTGAGGGCAAAGCCAGTATAGTCCGAAATGAAAAAATCAGCACGCGAGAGCAGATCAACCGTGACGCCCTCAACATCGTCCCGCCTCCGCAAACCGATATCTTTGACACTCAGCTGAGCACAATCGTAGGCCCATGAACCAAGGTAATGTCCGCGTTTCGGCAAGTGGAACGTCACGACCAAGCGCGTGTTGAAGCATCCATGGCCTCCCGTCGGCTGACCCGTATCCGCAGAGATCCCGGTGGGAATATCGATGCTCACCCCGGTGTCCCAGCAGATATCCAACCATGCAAGGCGCAGGACCTCTTCAAGATCCTTGGGCAAGGGACGGTTCAAACCAGTCCCAAACAACGCGTCAATATAGAGTGTCCGTTGGCCAAAGCGGGGATCGGGACGGCCATCTTGTGTCACACCTTCCGCGGCCGAGGCACGGTCGATCGCAGCATCCAAAGCACCCTTGGTCAGCTGGGTCACAGTCCCCAAATTGCGCCAGGTGCCGTGATTGGCACGCGCATCCGCGGGCAGGCTGTCGGGGTCGCCGTAAAGGAAGACTTCGACCTCCCAGCCCTGCTGATGCAGCAGGCGCGCGACCACAAAACCGTCACCGCCATTGTTGCCGGGGCCGCACAGCACCACCGCGCGGTGGTTGGTTTTTGCCAGGTCGGGCCAGTGTTCCAAGATGGCCTCGACCACCCCGCGACCCGCGCGCTCCATCAGTTCGAGGCCGGTGACCTCGCCCGCGGTGATGGCGGCCTGTTCGATGGCGCGCATCTGCGCGGCGGTCAAAAGTGTGGTCATCCGGTGGCTCCAGCGATGAACCACCATGATATTTCACCGTCAGACGGGCTACCAGCCCTTGGGCAGCGGATCGACCGCAAGAAAGGCGCGCATCCCGCGGGCCTGTTCGGTATCCATGATCGGCAACAGTGCCCGGACCCCGAAAAAGCCATAGCCACGGCCCGCCTGGATAAAGGCCCAATCCTCAATCTGGCTCCGGTCGAACAGAACCTGATCACCGTGGTGCAAACCCTCTAACCCCACCGGTTCATTGGCCAGTCGGCCCTGGTAGCGCGCCAAAGCAACCCGCTGGAAGCCCGACACCCAGATCCGCTCAACCACGCCATCACGCTCCAACGCGACCTGAACCGTGGCCGATTGCCATTTGCCCGATTGCGTGCGCGCCGCGGTCAGAAACGTATCCAGCGTGCGGCGCGCGGCCTGGCGCGCCTGGGTCATCGCTGTGTCATTGACCGCACGCTCGACCACATTGTTGCTGACATGGGTACCCTTCAACTCGGCCTCTGCCGTGCTGGCCATGCCCATGCCGATCCCTGCGATCAGGCCCATCGCGGTAAACCCGCCCGCCAGACCGGCGGTTCCGTGCCATGCTGCCATATCCTGTCTCCTTTCCTACATTCACCTGCATCGGAAGCTCAAGCGAGCATGGTGGCGAAAGCATGGCCGCGACAGGACCTTTCAGCGGATGACCATGGGACCAAAGTCGACCTGCCCGGCCCATCCACGCCGCTTGACCGGATTTTGGGCAAACTCGCCCATCCGTCGGGCAATCCGCGAATGACCGGTCAACTGGTGCCGTGACGAAAAGCCGACTCGGTGACACAAGGCACATCAAAGACAACCATGCCGTGGGGTTAAGGCCGCATGGCAAGCCGTTGCCAAACAATGAATATGGCGCGCATTTGGGCATAAGTCCTGAAAACGACCAGAACTGATCTCCATCTACGATTCAATACAGTTCATAAATTAAACATATCGCATAAAAATTAAGCCGCACTCAGAATTACCCCAATCCTCGAAACACTCCGTTCCCTGCGACCGATTGTTCCCTCGGCGCGATCATGGTCCACCAAAGCCCTGATCACATCTGCAAGGAGTCGAGCGGCCATGAAAAAGATTGAAGCGATCATCAAGCCGTTCAAGCTGGATGATGTGAAGGAGGCGCTTCAGGAAATTGGCGTTCAAGGTTTGAGCGTCATAGAGGTCAAGGGTTTCGGTCGCCAGAAAGGGCATACCGAACTCTATCGCGGCGCCGAATATGTGGTCGACTTTCTGCCCAAGGTAAAGATCGAGGTCGTGCTGGCCGATGATCAACTCGACGGCGCGGTGGATGCGATCATCAAAGCCGCAAAGACCGACAAGATCGGCGATGGCAAGATCTTTGTCAGCGATGTCAGCCAGGCCATCCGGATACGCACCGGTGAAGATGGCGAAGACGCGCTGTAACCCAACACCAACAACGATACAAACGAAGGAGATAGGGAAGTGAGCAAGGCTGACGTTCTCAAGACGATCAAGGATGAGGAAGTCGATTACGTCGACATCCGTTTCACGGATCCGCGCGGCAAGCTGCAGCACGTGACGGTCATGTCGGACCAGGTGGACGAGGATTTCCTGGATGACGGTTTCATGTTCGACGGCTCGTCCATTGCTGGCTGGAAATCGATCGATCAATCTGACATGAAGCTGATGCCCGATACGGCCAGCGCCTATATGGATCCGTTCTATGCGGAAAAGACGATGTGCGTGCATTGCTCCATCGTTGAGCCGGACACCGGGGAAGCCTATGAGCGTGACCCGCGCAGCACCGCCGAAAAGGCAGAAGCTTACCTGAAATCCTCTGGCATCGGTGACACGGCATATTTCGGGCCCGAAGCCGAGTTTTTCCTGTTCGACGATGTCCGCGTCTCGGTCGAGATGAACAAGGTCAGTTACGAGGTGGATGCCCAGGACGCCTCCTGGAATACCGATACCGAGTTCGAGATGGGCAATATGGGCCACCGCCCCGGCGTCAAGGGGGGCTATTTCCCCGTGAACCCGGTCGATGATGCCACGGATCTACGCTCCGAGATGCTCAGCACCATGAAGCGCATGGGCATGAAGGTCGACAAGCACCACCACGAGGTGGCGAGTTGTCAGCACGAATTGGGCCTGATCTTCGATAGCCTCGTCACCCAGGCCGATGAGCTGCAGAAGTACAAATATGTCATCCACAACGTCGCCCACGCCTATGGCAAGTCGGCGACATTCATGCCCAAGCCCATCGCAGGCGATAACGGCACAGGCATGCATGTGAACATGTCGATCTGGAAAGACGGCGCTCCGCTGTTTGCAGGAGACAAATACGCCGACCTGTCGGACGAGGCCCTGTTCTATATTGGTGGCATACTCAAGCATGCCAAGGCGCTGAATGCCTTCACCAATCCCGCGACCAACAGCTACAAGCGCCTGATCCCGGGTTTCGAGGCGCCGGTGTTGCGCGCCTATTCGGCGCGCAACCGGTCGGGCTGCGTGCGGATCCCGTGGGCGGAGAGCCCCAAGGCCAAGCGGGTCGAGGCACGGTTCCCCGATCCGTCTGCCAACCCCTATCTGTGTTTCTCTGCCTTGCTGATGGCCGGTCTGGACGGCATCCAGAACAAGATCCATCCAGGCGAAGCCATGGACAAGGATCTCTACGATCTGCCGCCCGAAGAGCTGGAAGGCATCCCGACGGTCTGCGCCAGCCTGCGCGAAGCCATGGAAGAGTTGGAAGCCGATATGGACTTCCTGCTCGCAGGCGATGTCTTCACCCGCGACCAGATCGAAGGCTACATGGATCTGAAATGGGAAGAGATCTACGCCTACGAACACACCCCGCACCCGATGGAGTTCAAGCTGTACTACAGCTGCTGAACCCACAGCAGGTCAAAGACCAAACTCTCAAAAAAAGGGCGCCCAACCGGGTGCCCTTTTCATATCGGGCGGTTGAACCCGCAACTGCGCTTTGGTGTCGAACATGGACTATACAAGTTGCGAAACATGGTGGAGCGTTGCTTCAACAAGCTGAAGAACGCCCGCCGCATCGCTACCCGCTACGACAAAACCGCAGAAAGCTACCTCGGATTTATCGACGTAACGTCTATCCGGCTTTGGATGCGCCATTTGTCAACATGGCCTATACTTAGACCCGAAAGAAACTATCGAAATACGTTCTTTGCGCGGTCCGACCTGCATTTGGCAGCAATGACGTTCCAGTTGCACTCATCCTCAGATTTGTATTCCATCTTGCTAAATGATTGACCCAGATACCTCATCTTTGTTGCCTCAGAAGCATCGCGCCTTTTTGAAGCGGTGTTTGTCGATTGATTTAGAAGTCAATCCAAAGACGGCGCGGATCTTTGCGTTTGCGGCGGTTCCATTCGACCAAAGCCGATCAATTGTCTCAAAAGGGGAACGGATTGAAGCAGGGTTTGATCGCTTGGAACAGGCGCTTAACGGCATTGAACACCCAATCGGCCACAACCTCCTGCAACACGACATGACGCATCTTTTGGCGCGACGACCACGCCTGGCGCGGACAATACAGGCACCGATTGATACACTTTGGCTGAACCCGCTCGCCTTTCCGCGCAATCCATATCACCATTTGGTCAAGCACTACCATGACGGGCGATTGCAGGCAGGTCACCTGAATGATCCAGAGCTTGATGCAAAGCTGGTCTTTCAGGTTTTGGCGAACCAGTTGGAGGCCTTTGATCAACTCAACCGAGACACCCCCGATGCGGTGTTGGCTTATCACTGGCTCACAACGCTTGGGGATCTATTGCCCGGATTTGACGCCGTGTTCAGTCACGTCAGAGGAATTGAGAGGCCAACGCAGCCGGAAGCGTTTACGGCCATCCGCCGTCTCGTCAGGAGCAAGGTTTGCGAGAAACGTCTTGAGCAGGTTCTAAGTCGTCTGGATCGCGCAAACATAGGTTGGTCAATGGCCTATGCGTTGTCTTGGATCTCAGTCTCAGGTGGCGACTCCGTTATGCCGCCATGGGTTCGCGCCAAATTCAAGGAAGCGTCTCTGATCCTACGGCATCTCCGCGATACCTCTTGCAAGGATCCGAACTGCAAGTGGTGCGCCGAGCAAAATGATCCGGTTGCAGCACTCCAAAGGTGGTTTGGATTCGATGCATTCAGACCACAACCACAAGATCCCAGCGGGCATTCGCTGCAGGAACGCATCGTCGATGAGGCCATGGGCGGGAACAGTGTTTTAGGTATCCTGCCAACAGGCACTGGTAAATCCGTTTGCTATCAGATCCCGGCGTTAACGAAGTTTGATAAGACGGGTGCCCTGTCCGTGGTTATATCACCCCTTGTGGCGCTCATGTCTGACCAGGTGCAAGGCATGGAGCGCGCCGGCATCTCGTCATCGGTGACGGTCAATGGCATGATGTCCATGCCGGAACGTCAGGATGCACTGGAGAAAGTCCGTATGGGCGATGCATCCATCCTGATTATCTCCCCGGAGCAGCTCCGCAGCACCTCCATACGCACCACGCTAAAACAACGTGAAATCGGCCTGTGGGTTCTTGATGAAGCCCATTGCGTCTCAAAATGGGGCATGATTTCAGGCCCGACTACCGCTATGTCTCGCGTTTCGTAAAAGAGTTCTCTGGCGATGCGCCTACACCCATTCTTTGCTTGACCGCCACGGCGAAGCCTGAGGTCGTACGCGATATCTCTGAGCATTTCAAAAGCCGTGTGGGCGCCGATCTGATTCTATTGGATGGCGGCGCAGCCCGCCACAACCTTGCATTTGATGTGCGCCCAACACGAAGAGAAACAAAGCTGGGTGACGTCTATGATGTGATTTCAGAAATGCTGCCGCAGGATGGGCGGTCGGGCGCTGTCGTTTATTGTTCCAGTCGAAAATCAACGGAACGTGTCGCGGCGTTCCTTGCCCATCAGGGGATGGAAGCGGCGCATTTCCATGCTGGGCTGAGCCCCGACGAGAAGAAGGACATCCAAGAGAAATTTCGTGTCGGAGAGTTGCGCGTCATCGCGGCGACCAACGCTTTCGGCATGGGGATCGACAAGCAGGATATTCGTCTTGTGGTCCATTGTGATATTCCCGGATCGCTCGAAAACTACCTGCAAGAGGCTGGGCGCGCCGGGCGAGACCGAGAGGATGCAAATTGCGTTCTTCTTTACGCGGTCGATGACGTGGAGCGGCAATTCCAACTGTCGGCCCGGTCGCGACTTACACGTCATGAGATTGGCGCAATCCTGAAGGCGATCCGGCGGATTGATGAACGCACGGGAAAGACCGGAAAAGTCGTGGCGACCTCCGGGGAAATCGTCTTGGAAGAAAAGGAACGGGATTTCCAACGTGACAGCACAACTGATGACACGCGGGTGAAAACGGCGGTGTCTTGGCTAGAAGAGGCGAGGCTGCTTTCACGGGAAGAAAACCGCGTCCAAGTTTATCCGTCATCGCTCACGCTCAGCACGGTTGCTGAGGCAAAGCGGAAGCTGAATGGGTCTCAGGTCACAGAGACCAGGCGCAAGGCTTTATTGGCTATTGTCCAGCATTTGATCGATGCGCCCGCTGCCGAAGGGATTTCCACCGATCAACTTTGTGGGGTCAGCGGCCTATGGCCCAAAGACCTGAACAAGGCGATGGCAGACCTGGAAACCTTCGGGATCGCCCGCAACGACATGCCCGTCACGATATTCGTACATGTCGGCGTTGAAGGGCATTCCTCTGCACGTTTTGCCGCTGCCGCGGCGCTCGAAAAGAGCTTGATCGGTGTCATGCGTGAAGCTGCGCCCGATACGGGGCAGTCCGATGTTGTTTCATTACACTTATCTGAGATGTTGACCTGCTCCCCTGAAATGTCCGGTGTTTTTGGTTAGCCTGTTCTCCAAGAAGGAGACAGATGATGAAGAGAAGCCGTTTCAGTGAAGAACAGATAATCGGGATATTGAAAGAACATCAGGC
>NZ_JAFEUL010000007.1 GCF_016901225.1 Actibacterium sp. 188UL27-1
CCTCGAATGCTGGCGCCCCTTGGGCGACCAGATCGTCGACTGCATTTGCCATGCCGTATAGCTTGAGATTGCGCAGCATGATGAAGATAGAGGCTCCGGCTGGATCATGACGCATGGCGCTTCGGTGTCGGCTCGGGCGGCAAAGAAAGCGGTTCCCCGAGCGAGACATAATCCTTCGGTCCACCTGTTACCGTGTCCACATAATGCGGGTTAGGAGCATCATGCACTGCACGACCCCGCAACTGAGCCAGTTCATTCCGCTTCGCTTCGATGAATGTGTCGGCACAGATTTCCAAGAGTTGCTGGAAGGCCAACGAACCCTCTGGCAGCCTGATACCGTTCTCCTCCATCAGAGTATGAGCCATGACACGGATGTGCGGTGTATCTGATCTTGCCAATCGCAATCTCGCGACCAGATCATCCACCGTCTCTGATCGTGCTTCTATGAATGCCTTCAGGGTGTCAAAGTTACTTGCCTCAAACTCTGCGATGAGGTCAGCGCCGCCACGGACATGAGTGGCATAAGCTTCTCGCCCTAACGCTAACTGTTGGTCAGCATCCAGTTCGTGAAAGGTTTCCTTGATGGCGCTGAGTCGACGATACACCGCAGATACCTCATGACGCTTCTTCTGAGTGGCGGCGGTGGCATGTTGCAATGCTTCGGCCCGATCCGACGTTCTCAAGGAAACCCAATATTCCTTACGTTTAAGGCGCTCCTGCATGGATTTAGGCACCTATACACGGACGTACCATTTGTTGCCACGCAGAAAGATTTTGGGGACTGATACACGTGGGTTCATAGATTTTACCATAGCAGCCTATTGTAGCAACACAAGTTGCACAAAGCTTTGTTTTGCCGAAGCAAACTGGAAAACAAGAATAAAAAGTGTGGGTGGCGGAGACGAAGGGATTCGAACCCTCGAGACGGTTTCCCGCCTACTCCCTTAGCAGGGGAGCGCCTTCGACCACTCGGCCACGTCTCCATTAGTGGGTGTAGCAGCGCAGTACGGCAAAGAACAAGGCTGAAACGTCACAAATTCGCGCAAACCAACCACACCACCTGCGGCATGGGCAAAATCAACGGGCCCTGGCGCTGCGCAGCACTTGATGCGCCCATAACGCAAACATATCAATTCCGAAGGATGCATCGCCATGACTGACAAGCCCATCGCCCTTGTCACCGGGGCGGCCCAGGGGATCGGTTATGCCTGCGCCGAAGCCTTGGCCGAAGACGGCGCCCGCCTGATCCTGAGTGATGTCAACGCCGACGGCGTAGACCAGGCGGCCAAACGGCTGGGTCACGGCGCCGTGGCGATCCCGTGCGATATGGGCGATCCCGACCAGATCACCGCTCTTTTTGACCGGATCGAAGAAGAACATGGCATTGTTTCGATTCTGGTAAACAATGCCGGTATTGCGATGCCGGCCGATTTTCTCGACACCACACCGGAGCAGTTCCAGCGGGTGATCGACATCAACCTGACCGGTACGTTCCTGGCCTCACAAAGGGCGGCCAAGGGGATGATGACCCACGGGATCGCCGGAGCCATCGTCAATATGTCATCGATCAATGCTCAGGTTGCAATCCCATCCATCGCCGCCTATTGCGCCTCAAAAGGAGGGATCATGCAATTGACCAAGGCTGCGGCGCTGGCCCTACCCCCCTACAATATCCGGGTCAACGCGGTGGGGCCCGGATCCATCGATACGGCCATGATGGGAGGCGTCAACGCAAACCCAGCCGCCATGGCCAAGGTGATGTCGCGCACCCCGCTCCAACGGGTGGGTGCCCCGCGGGAAATTGCGGATACGGTCGCTTTCCTGGCCAGCCGGAAAGCCAGCTATATCACGGGAGGGGACGATCTATGTCGATGATGGCCGGTTGCGCATGAATTACACGTGCTGACGTGACCATTCCGATCCCCAGATGGCGAAGAGCGGGGCGTGCAATCCTTCATGTCAGCGCCTTTGTGATCCTGACCCTGCTCACCCAGGTCGGCGGTCTGGCATGGTTGGCTGCGCTGGCCGTGCGCCCCCGCATCGTCAGCTTTGCGGGCGCCTATCTGGCACTCTGGCTGATAACACCCTTTGCGGCGGCGGCGTTTGGACGTGTCCCGATGCCGTGCAGCGATGAGGCAGGCCTGCGGACCAAGGCGATATACTGCGCCCTCAACAGGCACTACGTGACGCCCGACCTCCGCCACGCCGCGATCCAGGCGGCGCAAACCGTCGCAGAGACGTTCCCGGGCACGCACACTATCGCACTGGATGCTGGGTTTCCGTTCCTGGATGGCATGCCGCTCCTGCCGCATCTCAGCCATGATGACGGTCGCAAGCTCGACCTTGCCTTTTATTACACCGATCCGGCGAGCCAGTATCTGCCCGGCCAGACACGCTCCCCCTTGGGATATTGGGCTTTTGAAACGGGGCCATCGACCTGCACGCGCCAATTTCCGACCCTGCGCTGGAATATGGATCTGCTGCAGCCCCTCTGGCCCGACCGCCCACTTGAAGGAGCCCGCACCACCGCCCTGGTCCAGGCGCTGATCGCGGATCCCCGCATCGGCAAGATCCTGATAGAGCCGCATCTGGAAACCCGCTTGGGCCTGGGCCACTCCAAGCTCCGCTTCCAAGGCTGCCGCGCCGCGCGCCACGACGATCACATCCATATTCAGCTTTGATGATACAAGCAGCACATGGGCGGATTAACCCAAGAACAGCCGCCATGGGCAGCGTCGCAGATATTTCCTATGCCCCTGATCACGTGTAAAACTGCCCCCACACAGTCCGGTCCGAGGGATAAGATGGCCACACAGATCGACCCCGAAAGCCTCACTTGGCGCGTTACCCCGGATTTACTGGGCGTTCTGGACACCTCTGGCTATTTCAAACGCACCAATCCCGCATGGTGGGCCACGCTCGGCCTACTCCCGCAAGATATCGAAAGCCGTCAATTCTTTGATTTCATCCACCCCGAGGATCTGCCGAAAACCGAACAGGCTTTCGTTGCGATCCAACAAGGCCAACCCATCCTGAATTTTGAAAACCGGTACCGCCATAAGGATGGCAGCTATCGCTGGTTGTCGTGGAATGCCGTGCCGGAAGGCGATCTGTTCTTTTGCAGCGCGCGGGATATCACCCTGTCCAAAGTGAACGCGGCCAGCCTCAAAACGCGAGAGCAAGAGGCCCGCCTGCGCGATCAGTTCACGGCCGTTCTGGGTCATGACCTCAGAAACCCACTTGCCGCGGTTGATGCCGCAATGCGCCTCATGCGGCGTCAGCCGCAATCGCAAAAATCTTTGGAATTCCTCGATATCGGCGAAAAATCCGTGCACCGGATTTCGGAACTGATCGACAATCTCATGGATTTCGCCAGGGTTAGTTTGGGCCAGGGTTTGGATATCATACCCGTTGACGATTGCGACCTTGCGCCGGTCATTCAACAGGCTGTTGAGGAATTGCGGCTCGGCAATCCAGATGTGACCATCATCGAAAGCTATGACCTGAACCGCAGTTCCCAGGTTGATCCCGATCGGATCGGGCAGTTGGTGTCGAACCTCGTGGGGAATGCGGTGGCCCATGGGCAAACCAGTTTGCCAATTCGGGTGACGGCCACCGACACGGGCGACGTCATCTCGATCGCGGTCGAGAATATCGGGGACCCCATTCCGCCAGACATCCTGCCCCGACTTTTTGAGCCATTTTCGCGTGGCAACGATCCGCAGGCAGGAAAAGGGTTGGGTTTGGGCCTGTTCATCGCCCGGCAGATCGCCGTCAAGCATGGCGGCGACCTTAGCGTCGCGTCGGATGCGGAACGGACCGTGTTCACCTTCCAGATGCCCGTGCATCTGCCAGCAATCGCGGTGAACGACTAGCCGTGGATGAGGGTCATTCGTCCCGGTGCCAAGGCTGATCTGTCCGCACCCTTGTCCGCTTTAGTCTTACCAAACGCTGACCGGGCCGCGCGATGCGTATGTATGGCATGTGTATGGGTTCTGCATCGCCTATGCTGCCCCACCTTGCCGCGCGTCCAACCGCGTCGTATGCCGGATCTCGGCAAAGATCGGGAGGGCGACGCCATGGGTTACAAAGAGGTCTATGAGAGCTGGAAAGCGGATCCAGAGGCGTTCTGGCTCGAACAGGCCCATGCCATCGATTGGGTCAAAGCCCCGACCAAGGCCCTGTCGGATGAGCATGCTCCGCTGTACCAATGGTTCGCCGATAGCATGGTCAACACCTGCTATAATGCCGTGGATCGCCATGTTGAAAACGGGCGCGCCGACCAGGCCGCCATCATCCATGACAGCCCGGTAACCGGTTCAAAACACACGATTACCTATGCCGAATTGCAGACCCGTGTTGCCGCTCTGGCCGGGGCGCTCGCTGCAAAAGGTGTCACCGAGGGCGACCGCGTCATCATCTACATGCCCATGGTGCCAGAAGCGCTGGAAGCCATGCTCGCCTGTGCCCGCCTGGGCGCCATCCATTCCGTCGTGTTTGGCGGGTTCGCCGCCGCCGAACTGGCCATCCGCATCGATGATTGCACGCCCAAGGCCATCATCGCCGCCTCCTGCGGGCAAGAACCCGGGCGCATTGTCGAATACAAGCCCCTGCTGGACGGCGCACTTGAAATCGCCACGCATAAACCGGAATTTTGTGTTATCTTTCAACGGGATCAGCTGCCGGTGGCGCTGGAGCCTGGCCGCGATGTCGACTGGCACGCCTTCCAGGCGGATGTCCCACCGGCCGATTGCGTGCCCGTCGAAGGCACCCACCCCGCCTATATCCTTTACACCTCCGGGACGACCGGCCAGCCCAAAGGCGTGGTGCGCCCCACGGCGGGGCACTTGGTTGCGCTGAACTGGACCATGAAAAACATCTACGATGTTGATCCGGGCGATGTCTTCTGGGCCGCCAGCGATGTCGGTTGGGTCGTGGGCCACAGCTATATCTGCTATGCTCCCCTGATCCACGGCAACACCACCATTGTGTTCGAGGGCAAGCCCGTCGGGACACCCGATGCCAGCACGTTCTGGCGTGTGATTGCCGAACATAAGGTGAAAAGTTTCTTTACCGCCCCGACCGCATTCCGGGCCGTCAAGCGTGAGGATCCGAAGGGTGAGTTGGCAAAATCCCATGATCTCAGCCACTTGCAGACCGTCTACCTGGCCGGTGAGCGGGCCGACCCCGACACGATCCACTGGCTGCAGGACATGCTGCGGATCCCCGTGATCGACCATTGGTGGCAGACCGAGACGGGCTATACCATCGCCGGAAACCCCATGGGGATCGAGGCGCTGCCGGTCAAGATCGGCTCCCCCACCGTGCCCATGCCAGGCTACGACGTGCAGGTGCTGGATGAAGGGGGCCACACTGTCCCCGCGGGGACACTTGGCGCGATTGCCGTGAAACTACCCCTCCCCCCAGGCACTTTGCCGACGCTATGGAATGCAGAAGAGCGCTTCCGCAAAAGCTACCTCGACACGTTCCCAGGCTATTACGAGACGGGCGATGCGGGCATGATCGACGACGATGGCTACCTCTACATCATGGCCCGCACCGATGACGTGATCAACGTCGCCGGTCACCGCCTCTCGACCGGCGCGATGGAGGAGGTGCTGGCTGGCCATCCCGATGTCGCAGAATGCGCCGTGATCGGTGTGGCGGACGGCCTGAAGGGTCAATTGCCCATGGGCTTCCTCTGCCTCAATGCCGGTACAGAAAGAGGTGCCGATCAGATCGTCGCCGATTGCGTCAAACGGGTCCGCGACCAGATCGGCCCCGTTGCCGCCTTCAAGCTGGCTACGGTGGTTGACCGCTTGCCAAAGACCCGCTCGGGCAAGATCCTGCGCGGCGTCATGGCCCGCATCGCGGACGGCGAACCCTACAAAATGCCCGCCACGATCGACGACCCCGCCATCCTCGATGAAATCACGTCCCGCCTCAAAACCCTTGGCTACCCGCAACAGTCCTAATTCCGGTGGCGTCGACGAAATAGCCGCTTCTTGACCGGCAATGCCATGACGTGGCTCCCTGAAAGAACGGCCAGCCAAAATCAATGCGCCGCAAATTGTAACCTCGCTGCGTTTACACGAGAGACTGCGGAAGGGGATCTCCGGAAAACCTGGATGACGCAAAACTGACGCACCGACCGAGGGCTTCAGCGGCTGCAACCAACAGGAAGTTCGAGGACCCCATCAGGTTGAAACCATCAATACGCGCGGTAATCGGCACCAAATCGCTGCATGGCACCCTTGAATCTCCCTGCACGACAGGTCTATGGGGCCGTGATGCGTGCGTGGTGGGGGGCTGCGGGCGCCGACACATATTTGAACCAAACCTGCGTGGTCTTTCATGTCGAACTCTCATCTCGCTCCGATCCCAGAGCTTTACGTTTCCTACGATAGCGCCCAAAAACTGAAAGTAGAGGCGGGGGAGCTGCCCAGTTGGGATCTCACTCCGCGCCAGATTTGCGATCTTGAACTGCTGATGAATGGCGGCTTCAATCCGCTGAAAGGTTTCCTGTCGGAGGCGGATTACAACGGTGTCGTTACCGATATGCGCCTGACCGACGGGTCGCTTTGGCCGATGCCGATCACGCTGGATGTCTCCGAAGAGTTCGCCAATTCGATCGAACCGGGTCAGGATATTGCCCTGCGTGACCAGGAAGGTGTCATCCTCGCCACGATGACGATGACCGACCGCTGGACGCCCGATAAGGCCAAGGAAGCGGCCCATGTCTTTGGTGCCGATGACAGCGCCCACCCAGCGGTGAACTACCTGCACAACCATGCGGGTGCGGTTTATTTGGGTGGCCCCGTGACCGGCATTCAGCAGCCGGTCCACTATGATTTCCGGGCTCGCCGCGACACGCCGAACGAGCTGCGGGCCTATTTCCGCAAGATGGGCTGGCGGCGCATCGTGGCCTTTCAGACCCGGAACCCCTTGCATCGCGCGCACCAGGAACTGACATTCCGTGCCGCCAAGGAGGCACAGGCCAACCTGCTGATTCACCCCGTCGTCGGCCTGACGAAACCTGGCGATATCGATCACTTCACCCGCGTACGCTGCTATGAAGCGGTACTGGACCAGTACCCGTCGGCCACCACCACCATGAGCCTGCTAAACCTGGCCATGCGCATGGCTGGCCCGCGCGAGGCTGTCTGGCATGGTCTGATCCGCCGCAACCATGGCTGTTCGCACATGATCGTGGGCCGTGACCATGCCGGACCGGGCAAGAATTCGGCCGGGGACGATTTCTACGGGCCTTACGATGCACAAGACCTGTTCCGGAAACATGCCGAAGAAATCGGCATCGAGATGGTCGACTTCAAGCACATGGTCTTTGTACAGGAGCGCGCGCAGTACGAGCCTGCGGATGAGGTTGAGGATGGTGCGACCGTCCTGAACATCTCGGGCACAGAGCTGCGGCGGCGTCTGGCCGAAGGGCTGGAGATCCCGGAATGGTTCAGCTTCCCCACCGTGGTCGACGAGTTGCGGCGCACCCGTCCGCCCCGGGCCAAGCAGGGTTTCACCGTGTTTTTCACTGGCTTTTCGGGGTCCGGCAAATCCACGATTGCCAATGCGCTGATGGTCAAGCTGATGGAACTGGGGGGCCGTCCAGTAACCCTTTTGGACGGCGATATCGTGCGCAAGAACCTCAGCTCGGAACTGGGTTTTTCCAAGGAACACAGGGACTTGAACATCCGCCGCATTGGATATGTGGCGAGTGAAATCACCAAGAATGGTGGGATCGCGATTTGTGCGCCGATTGCGCCCTATGCCACGACGCGGCGGGCCGTGCGCGAGGATATCGAGGCCTATGGCGCTTTTATTGAGATCCACGTGGCAACCTCGATCGAGGAATGCGAGCGCCGGGACCGCAAGGGCCTGTACAAGCTGGCGCGCGAGGGGAAGATCAAGGAATTCACCGGGATTTCAGACCCTTACGACGTACCAGAGAACCCGGAACTGAGCCTGGATACCGAGACCGTGGACGTGGATTACTGCGCTCAGCAAGTATTTCTGAAGCTCGAATCCATGGGCCTGATCGCCGCTTGATCAACGCCCCCGGCGCGGCGGCCCCCGCCGCGCCGCCGACCTGTTCGGCATATGCACAAGGCATGCACATCCGATGCACAAACCGTGCATACGTGCCGCGCGGCCTGTTCATCCACCAATAACAGTTTCCAAACGTCGGGCCGCGGGGCCACGCCTTAGAGATATGTCATTTGGTTGAAAGGGATACGCGCACTTTTCGTATCGCCTCGCCTTCAGCATCGTAGTTGGCCTCAATTCTCGTTGAAAGAACCCCTCCGTACAGGACAACCTGCCGCACGACATCCGCTGGGAATTTGGGGCCCTGTTTTCGGTTATAGTAGGCGCCGTCCACTTGAAGTGTTCCGTCAAGATTGACATGGGGTTTCATCGAGTTCCAGCCATCGAATCCCTGAAAGCCTTGAGCCTCCAGCCATTCGGTTGCCTGTTCAATGCCGCCGGAGGCTGACAGCAATCGGAAGATACAAAGCTCTGCATCGGCCGTGTTTCGGATCCGGCTCCAGTCCAGGCGTTTCAAGTCCGCGGCAGTCTCTGTTTCGTCACCAGGTTCCAGGCAGGATTGCGCATCAGGAAACCGGACCAAAGCCCACCAGCCGTACCAGTCCACCGGGTTTTCCAAGAAGGCTTCAGTTTTGGCATTTGAATGACGATCCGGAAAATAGCTCGCGATCCAAGGGGGGCCGACAGTGTAAATAAAGGCCGCGCAGATAAGGGCAGAGAACAGCATGTAGATTTTTTCATCGAGGGCATTTTGCCGAAAATGGGCAATCGATCCTCCGGGGCGACCTGCAACACGACCCGTCAACAGCCAGTATATGAGGAGACAGAGAAAGATAAATCTTGATAGGCTGTCTGCATATGCGACCGTTGAGAGATAAAACAGGATGGCAGCAACCAAAAGGAACAGTATTGGTCGCCGAACGATCCACGGAAATACGGTTCGATCCAGTAGTAGAAAAACGACGCCGAGCAGGAAGAGTGCGGGGGATAGAACAAAGGGAACAACCCAAAAACTACCGATCCGGGTTGTGTAATGATCGCTCGGATCCCCCCAAATGAGACCTGTGAGGATCACCGTCGCCGCAGTGGCAACAATAAGGGAAAAGACGATACGGCAATATCTGTTGAATAAGTAAGCGCGGGATGGGCGATATCTGAATGTCATGTGATCGCAAAACCTCGCCATCGGTGATCAACAGTCTGTGCTGCGAGATAAGAACCGATGGGTTGGGCGCCTATTACGGAATACGTGACCCGCGCGATCTATGAATGAAACACAGTGTTTTACGATGCGGGATGCAGCTTGAACCGCACCCGCAATTGCGGGCAATTACACGAGCAGGTCGCCTGATATCAGGACGTGTGCCTGGCCGGCGACTTTGACGCCGGTGATGGCATCGGGCGGGCCCAAGACCTCGACACGGGCCTGGCCGGGGCGGCCCATGGCGTGACCTTGTTCCGCGATATAGCTGGGGCTGTCGATAAGGCCGTGATGCCACAGGTAGGCGGCGGTCGCGCCGGTGGCGGAGCCGGTGAAAGCATCCTCTGGCGGGAGGGGCGGGGACAGCAGGAGCCGGGCGAAGGTGGCTCCGACCTCGGACGCGCCGGAGAGGGTGACCAGGTAGGGAAAGACCTCATCAACGTTCGGGATCGCGTGGCGCTTGGCGAAGGCGGCGAGATCCGGCATGAGCGCGGCGCGGCGCAGGGCATCCTGGTCACGGATCACGGTGATGCAGAACGGCAGCCCGGTCGAGACGACCTGGGGCTGGCCGATGATGTGACCAGCCGTCAAACCAACGGCCGCGGCAACCTCTTCAGCCGGGAGGGTTGGGCCAAAGGTCGGGGCGATCTGCGTCATCTCGATCCAGGTCTCGCCGCCACTGCGGTCAAGACGGATGTCGATCACGCCTGCCCCGCTTTCAATCGTCAGGGTGTCACCGGGGATCAGACCGCGATGGAGAAGAGACCCGACGCTCGCAATGGTCGGATGACCCGCAAACGGGATCTCACCCGTTGCCATGACGTAGCGCACCTTTGCATCGGCCACGCCGATGAACGTGCATTCCACCAGGGACGTTTCGCGGGTGAAGGCAATACAGTCCGCATCGGACATCGCCCCACTGTCATCGACAACCGCGCATCCATTGCCGCCGAATGGGCGGTTGGTGAACGCGTCGACCCAATCGACCGGGTAGACGGCCATGGTTTAGTGCACGCTCACCGGGGTCATGTCATTCTGGCGGGCCAGAATAAAGGCCAGTTCGCGGTCAGCGACCAGGGCCAGGGGCGCGCCATCGACATCGTGGACGGCATAAAGCGCATCATGCCCGTCAGCCTGTTCCTGCACTTCCTTAGGCAGGTCGGATATTTTGACCGGGCGCACATACACGGTTTTCGGGTCGACCTGGTCCATTTGCACATTCTTCATCATGTCTGTCATTCCCTTATCCCATACTAATCTTAATTGTTTGCACCACGCTTTCAGGCGCCGACCGGGTCAGATCCACATGAAGCAGCCCGTTTTCCAGCAGGGCGCCCGACACCTCGACCCCGTCGGCCAGCACGAAACTGCGCTGGAACTGCCGGGCGGCGATCCCCCGGTGGAGGAAGATGCGGTCTTCGGCATCATCGGTTTGGCGTCCGCGGATCACCAATTGCCGGTCCTCGACCGTGATCGAAAGGTCAGCCTCGGCAAAGCCGGCGACGGCCAGGGTGATCCGGTAGCTCAATTCACTGGTTTGTTCGATATTGTAGGGGGGGTAGCCCTCATTGCCGGATTTGGCGGTGCGTTCCACCAGCCGCTCCAACTGCTCAAACCCCAAAAGGAAGGGGTGTGACCCCAACATCAATTTGCTCATGCGGCATGTCCTCGACCTAAGCGACACTGCAATGGGCCCCATTTGGCGACCCTGAAAAGAATATGGGGAGCGAAAGCCAGGCCCGCAAGTGTCAAGGCAATTGCGTCCTTCGCCAACTTGCCTATATCTCACCCAATCCGTCTTAGGTAACCAGCCATTCCATGACCACGACGCCTGAAATGAGCCACAACGACGTCTTGCGTGTGAAACTTGAGGTTTTGCGGCGGGAGCATCGGGATTTGGACGAGGCGATTACGGCGTTGGCCGCGCAACCGAATGCGGATCCTTTCACGGTGAAGCGGTTGAAAAAGCAGAAATTGGTGCTGAAGGACAAGATCTCGCAGATCGAGGATGAGCTGACGCCTGATATCATTGCGTGACCCGGGCGGGGTCGGTATAAATCGCGGCTCAGGCAGGGGGATCGGATGGTCAGCGTAGGTGTTATCATGGGCAGCCAGTCCGATTGGCCAACCCTGGCGAAGGCGGGCGCGGTGCTGGACGCCTTGGACATCCGGTATGAACGGCGGATCGTCTCAGCGCACCGGACCCCAGACAGGCTTTGGGACTATGGTCGGACGGCGGTGGACCGGGGCTTGCAGGTGATCATCGCCGGTGCCGGTGGTGCTGCGCATCTGCCGGGCATGATGGCGTCGAAAACCCGGGTACCGGTGATCGGCGTGCCGATCCAGACCCGGGCGTTGAACGGGGTCGACAGCCTGTATTCCATCGTGCAAATGCCCCGCGGCTATCCCGTGGCGACGATGGCGATTGGGGAGGCCGGGGCGGCCAATGCGGCGCTGATGGCGGCGGGTATCCTGGCGTTGAAAGATGAAGGTGTGGCCGCGCGGTTGGATGAATGGCGCGCTGATCTGTCGGCTTCCATCCCAGAAGAACCCGTGGATCCGGCACCATGACGCCCCCCCTTCCTCCCGGCAGCACGATCGGCATTCTGGGCGGCGGGCAACTGGGGCGGATGTTGTCTGTTGCCGCGGCCCGACTGGGCTATCGTTGCCATATCTTTGAACCCGACGCAGCCCCTGCCGGCGATGTCGCCGCCAAGGTGACAACAGCCGCCTACAGCGATGCAGACGCGATAGCGGCCTTTGCCAAGGCCGTGGATGTGGTGACGTTCGAATTTGAGAATATCCCGCTTTCATCCCTTGAGGCGCTGGCCCGGCTTTCCCCGCTGCGTCCGGGCATTGCCGCGCTGGACGCAAGCCAGGACCGCCTAGTCGAAAAGACGCGACTGCGCGCACTCGGTCTGCAAACGGCCCCATTTGCCCAAGTCGATGACCTGGCTGGATTGCGAGATGCAACAGGCCAGATCGGGTCGCCTGCGATCCTGAAAACCCGCCGCATGGGATATGACGGCAAGGGCCAGGTCAGGATCACAGAGCACACGGATTTGGCCCAGGCCTGGGACAGTCTCCAAGGCGCACCCGCGATCCTCGAAGGGTTTGTCGACTTCCGGTCCGAAGTCTCGGTCATCGCCGCACGTGGTCTTGACGGTGCGGTTTCCTGCTTTGACCCTGGTGAAAACGTGCATCGCGACGGTATCCTGCGCACCACCACTGTCCCTGCTCGGATCACATCTGGCCAACGCAGCGATGCCGTGCTTATCGCGGCGAAGATCCTGAATACGCTGGATTATGTTGGCGTGTTAGGGGTGGAGCTTTTCGTGACTCCGGGGGGCTTGATCGTCAACGAAATCGCGCCGCGCGTCCATAATTCCGGCCATTGGACGCAGAATGGCTGCGCCATTGACCAGTTCGAACAACATATCCGCGCGATCGCCGGCTGGCCGCTGGGCGATGGCACCCGCCATGCGGATGTGGTGATGGAAAACCTGATCGGCGATGACATGGACCGGCTGCCACATCTAGCGGCCCAACCAAATGTCGCCCTGCACCTTTATGGAAAGGCCGAAACCCGGCCCGGACGCAAGATGGGTCATGTGAACCGCACCGCCATTCGCGCTTAGACCATCCCATCATGTGTTCAGAAATATCCCCGCCGGAGGCACAAGATCGTGGGGCGCAACATTTGAATTTTATGCCTCCGGCGGGAGTATTTTTAACAACAAGAAAAGGGCAGATATGAGCACCGGTTTTTTCTGGGATGAACGATGTTTCTGGCATGGTGGCGGTAATTACTCTTTCACGCTGCCGGTCGGTGATCTGGTGCAGCCCGGGGGTGGTTTGCCGGAAAATCCCGAGACCAAGCGGCGCCTGTTGAACCTGATGCATGTCACGGGGATTACGGCGGATCTGGCTATGTTGGACGCCCCGGCGGCCACGGATGAGGATTTGGGCCGTGTTCATCCGCAGAGTTACCTGGACCGATTCAAGGACGCGTCCGACACGGGTGGCGGCGAGTTGGGCCTGCGAACGCCGTTCGGGGCGGGGGGGTTTGAGATTGCGGCGCTCTCCGCCGGGCTGGCCAAGGCGGCGGTGCAATCGGTACTGACCGGCGCGCATCGCAATGCCTATGCCCTGTCGCGTCCGCCCGGTCACCATTGCCTGCCCGATTGGCCGAACGGATTTTGCCTGCTCAACAACATCGCGATTGCGGTGGAGGCAGCACGGGCCGAAGGATTGCTGGGGCGGGTGGCCATCGTGGATTGGGATGTGCATCACGGCAACGGAACTGAGGCCATCTATTATGACCGGGCAGATACCCTGACCATCTCATTGCATCAGGAGCATAACTATCCGCTGGATACCGGTGATGCGGTCGATCGAGGGCGGGGGCCGGGCCTTGGCACCAACCTGAATATCCCGCTGCCGCCCGGGACCGGTCACCTCGGCTATGTCGCCGCGATGGATCGGCTCGTTCTGCCTGCTTTGACGGCGTTTGAGCCCCATGCGATTGTCGTGGCCTGCGGCTTTGACGCCAGCGCCATTGATCCGCTGAGCCGGATGCTCGCCACGGCCCAGACCTTTCGCACCATGACGGCGCAGATCCAGCGCGCCGCCAACGAGATTTGCGATGGCAGGCTTGTTCTGGTCCATGAGGGTGGATATTCCGAGGTTTATGTCCCTTTCTGCGGCCATGCGGTTCTGGAGGAACTGTCGGGCAGCCAGATCACCGCACCCGATCCGTTTGACGCCACCTTTATGGCGCGACAGCCCGGCCCAAGGTTCGATACCATGCTGTCTGACTGGCTTGATGCGCTGGAGGCAGAACACGCGGCAACCCCTTGATCCCAGCCCTGCGGTCCCCAACATCTGTTCCCGTGATCAAAGGAGTATCCATGTCTGATACCTCACCTGCGCTTGATTTTCTGCTGACCCGCCGATCCCGCCCGGCCAAGTTACTGGCCGCGCCAGTGCCCGACCGCGACGCCCTGACCGTTTTGCTGACCGCAGCCGCGCGCAGCCCCGACCATGGCAAGCTGGAGCCATGGCGCTTCATCGTATTGGAGGCAGCAGCGATGCAACGACTGGCGGCACTGGTGGTGGCGCGCGGCACCGCGTTGGGACGGGATCCTGACACGATTGAGAAGGCGCGCGCGGATCATGCCAATTCCCCTTTAGCCGTCGCCGTGATCTCTGCCCCGAAACCGAGCGAAAAGATCCCCCAGATCGAACAGGTCCTCTCTGCCGGGGCGGTCTGTCTGGCCCTGCTGAACGCAGCACTTGCCGCCGGATGGGGGGCCAATTGGCTGAGCGGTTGGGCCAGCCATGACCGTGATTTCGTAACCCAGGGGCTGGGATTGGCCGAGAGCGAGCGCGTCGCCGGCCTGATCCATATCGGCACCGCCACACGGATCCCGCCAGAACGACCAAGGCCGGATCTGACCGCCATCACCGAATGGGTCAGCGCATGATCCTTAGCGATTTTACCAAGGCATTGGGGCAACTCAGCGACCGTCGGTTCCTGAGGGTGCTGTTCATCGGCGTGGCACTGACGGTCGTCCTGCTTGCAAGCATGACAGGCCTGTTCCTGTGGGGCATCAACGCGATCACGCCAGACGAATTGACCCTGGGCGGCTACCAGATCCGCTGGATTGATGACCTACTGTCCTGGGCATTTGTGGGCGTGATGCTGGTGGCTTCCATCTTCCTGATGGTGCCGGTGGCATCACTGTTTACCGGGTTCTTTCTAGAGGATGTGGCCGCCGCGGTGGAGGCCAAGCACTACCCAGAGCTGCCTCCCGTGCAGCGCATTCCCCTGGCCGACACAGTACGCGACAGCGTCAATTTCTTTGGCGTTCTGGTGGCGGTCAATGCGGGGGCCATGATCATGGCGCTGATCTTTTTGCCATTTGCCGTCCCGATCTTTTGGGTCGTCAACGGATTTTTGCTGGGCCGGGAATACTACCAGATGGTCGCCATGCGCCGTTTGGGCCGGGCGGGCGCCAATGCCGCGCGCAAACGCAATGGCGGCGCGGCCTGGTTGGCGGGCACGCTGATGGCCGCCCCCCTGTCGATCCCATTGATCAACCTGTTTATTCCAGTGCTGGGAGTGGCGACATTCACCCACCTGTTCCATCGGTTGGAGCGCCAGAGCCTGGCCCAAACCGCTTGAGCAGATCAAAATCGTCGACCGTGATCGTCCCGGTCACGATGATCACGTAGATCAGCATCCAAAGCGGGATGGTGATCAACGTGACGATTCGCACGGTGCGGCCCGGTTTGAAATCCGACGGGGCAGAGGCATGGGTGCCTTTCAACACCATGCCGTCATCCCCTTGGGTCCGGGTCACAATGGGCAGTACGATGAACAGGGTCATGAACCAGATGACGGCGAACAGCACCAACGCAGAGGTGATGGCCATCAGACCTGCTCCAGCTCGATCAGGGTGCCGTTGAAATCTTTTGGATGCAGGAACAGGACCGGCTTGCCATGGGCACCGATCTTGGGCTCCCCACCACCCAGAATGCGGGCGCCCTGCCCCGCCAGATGGTCGCGCGAGGCGATGATATCATCGACCTCATAGCACACATGATGGATCCCACCTGATGGGTTTTTCTCAAGAAATCCGGCAATTGGACTGTCGTCGCCCAGGGGGTACAGCAGCTCGATCTTAGTGTTGGGCAGTTCAATAAACACCACCGTCACGCCATGGTCCGGCTCATCCTGGGGCGCGCCGACATTGGCGCCCAGCGTATCGCGGTACATGGCTTGGGCAGCCTCCAGATCCGGCACCGCAATCGCAACATGGTTCAGGCGACCGATCATTATGACACTCCTTTTGGCAACTGGCCCGCAACCTATGCAGAGGGTTTTTAATCATGGCAAGGCGACCGTTTACCCCCCATTAGGGAGTTTTCGTCTTACTGGCTGTGAAGTTGCAGCCCCGGAGGCAAAAATGTCCGACGATCTGAAAGACCTTCTGCCCTTGCGAAAACCAACATCCGACCGCCCTCTTTTGGGATCGACTGTTCTGGTGGTGGAGGATAGCCGGTTTGCCTGCGAAGCGATGCGCCTTTTATGCTTGCGCAGTGGGGCCCGGATCCGGCGGGCGGATTGTCTGGCCTCGGCGGCGCGGCATCTGAAAACCTATCGTCCGACGGCGATCATCGTGGATATGGGCCTGCCTGACGGCTCCGGTCTGGATCTGATCGGCGAATTGGCCCATGCCGAAAGCCGGGTTCCGGTGATCCTGGGCACCAGCGGCGATCCCGAGATGGAGCCTGTGGCGCGGGAAGCCGGTGCGGATGGGTTTCTGACCAAGCCGATCACTGGGCTTGCCCCCTTCCAACAGGCCATCCTGGAGCATCTGCCACCAACCTCCCGGCCCCAGGGATTGCGGCAGGTCTCAACCGAGGAGATCAACCCCGACCCAATCGCCCTGCGCGACGATCTGGCCCATGTGGCCGACATCCTGTCGGGCGGCTCCGACGATAATACGCTGGATTACGTGGCGCAGTTCCTGGCCAGCCTGGCCTATTCCGCCACGGATGACCATCTGGCCCGCGCGGCTGAGTCGTTGTCCCATGCCCGCGCGAACGGTCAGCCCTCTGCAGCGGCCATCGCGCAGATCTCGAACCTGGTGGATGATCGTCTGACCGCGAATGGTCCGATCTGAAACGCCCGAATGACGGTCAGGTTGAGGGCAACAACGCCGGATCCCGCGCCACCAAGACAGGGCCCGTTTGGCCAGATAAGCTGCTGATCTGCTGGCCCGCTGCATCAAAATTCGCGGCATCCAGCCAGGCATCGTAGGCCACCGCCAAAGCAGGCCACTCGCCGTCAATCGCCGCATACCACGCCGTATCGCGGTTGTGCCCCTTGATCACCATTGCCTGGCGGAAGGTCCCCTCATAGCTCAGCCCCAACCGTTCGGCGGCCCGACGCGAGGGCAGGTTCAACGCGTTGCACTTCCATTCCAGCCGCCGGTACCCGGCTTTGAACGCCCAGCGGATCATCAAGGTCAGCGCTTCTGTCGCGGCCCGGCTGCGCTGGAGCCGTTTGGAGATGTTGATATCCCCGATCTCGATAGAACCCGCCGTGGGGTTGATCCGCATAAGACTGGCCACACCGGACCACCGGCCATCCTCAGCCCGGATGGCATAATAGACGGCATCGGGCGCCCCCGCCCTGTCAGACACCCAGTCGCGATAGTCCTCAAGGGTTTGGAACGGCTCATAAAACAGCCAGTCCCAAATGCGATCATCGGCAGAATTGGCGGCGAAAAGATCCGCCGCATGGTCCAGGCTCAAGCGCTCCAGCCGAGTGTAGCGGCCCTCCAGAACCGGCGCGTCGGGCCAGGGAGGTGGCGACCAGCCGGGCACCGCGGAGCCAATATCGCGCATCGCCTAACCCTCGGGGTCGATGACGCGGAGCGACAGTTCGCGCAGCTGCTCGTTCAGCGGTTCGGACGGGGCGCCCATCATCAGATCCTCGGCCCGCTGGTTCATCGGGAACATGATGACCTCGCGGATATTGGCCTCTTCCGCCAGCAGCATCACGATCCGATCGATCCCCGCCGCACAGCCGCCATGGGGCGGCGCGCCGTATTTGAACGCGTTGACCATGCCGCCAAAACGGTTTTCCACCTCCTCAGCGGGATAGCCTGCAATCTCGAACGCCTTGAACATGATCTCTGGCCGGTGGTTCCGGATTGCGCCCGAAACCAACTCGTAGCCGTTGCAGGCCAGGTCATACTGGTATCCAAGCACCTCAAGCGGATCGCCATCCAGTGCCGCCATCCCCCCCTGGGGCATGGAGAACGGATTGTGTTCGAAATCGATGGCGCCTGTCTCTTCATCGCGCTCATAGATTGGGAAATCCACGATCCAGGCAAAGGCAAAGCGGTCCAGGTCGGTCAGGCCCAACTCCTCCCCGATCGTCACTCGCGCCTTACCCGCGACCGTCTCAAACTGCGCAGGCTTACCGCCCAGGAAAAACGCGGCATCACCAACGCCCAGCCCAAGTTGCTGCCGGATCGCCTCTGTCCGCTCCGGCCCAATATTCTTGGCCAGCGGCCCCGCCGCTTCGAACCATCGGTCATGGTCAGGATCATACCAAGCACCAAGCTGATTGATCTGCTTTAGAAGTTCTGGATCTTTGGCTGCATCATCGGGAAAACCAAATCCACCACCGGTGGGTACACCGTCAAGGTCGGTTTCGATCTTAGTCAGGCCATCGGCGGCCAATTCCCGCCAAAAGATGTAGCCCATTCCGGGCAGGCCCTCTTTCTGGGCAAAGGCGTTCATGCGGTCGCAGAACTTGCGGCTGCCACCCTTCGGCGCGGGAATGGCCCGGATCTCGGTCCCCTCCTGCTGCAACAGCTTTGCGAAAATCGCAAAGCCGGAATCGCGAAAGTGGTCACTGACCACTTGCATTTTAATAGGGTTCCGCAGGTCGGGCTTGTCGGTGCCGTACCATAACGCGGCGTCGCGATAGCTGATCTGCGGCCAGTCGGTATCGACTTTTTTGCCGCTGCCAAACTCCTCGAAAACACCGGTCAGAACGGGCTGGATCGTATCGAAAACATCCTGTTGCTCAACAAAACTCATTTCCATGTCGAGTTGGTAGAAGTCTGTCGGGGACCGGTCGGCGCGCGGGTCTTCATCCCGGAAACAGGGCGCGATCTGGAAATATTTGTCGAAGCCCGACATCATGATGAGCTGTTTGAATTGCTGCGGCGCCTGGGGCAGCGCGTAGAACTTGCCGGGATGCAGGCGGGAGGGCACCAGGAAGTCGCGCGCACCTTCGGGGCTGGACGCGGTGATGATCGGCGTCTGGTATTCGCGAAACCCGATATCCCACATGCGGCGGCGCATCGAAGCCACAACGTCGCTGCGTAACGTGATGTTTTTCTGGAGCTTTTCGCGGCGTAGATCGAGGAACCGGTAGCGCAGGCGCGTTTCCTCGGGGTATTCTTGGTCGCCGAACACCATCAGGGGCAACTCATCGGCGGCACCCAGGACTTCGAGGTCGCGGATGAAAACCTCGATCTCGCCGGTAGGAATCTTTGGGTTTACAAGGCTTTCGTCGCGGGCCTTCACCTCTCCGTCTATGCGGATGCACCATTCGGACCGGACCTTTTCAACCTCGGCGAAAACCGGGCTGTCGGGATCGGCCAAAAGCTGCGTGGTGCCGTAGTGGTCGCGTAGATCGATGAACAGCAGCCCACCATGGTCGCGCACCCGGTGGACCCACCCCGACAGGCGCACGGTTTGGCCCACATAGGCGCTGTTCAGGTCGGCGCAGGTCTGGCTGCGATAGGCATGCATGGCGGGCTCAATCCGTTAGGTGCTGATGTTCGCGGCGATAGACATCCGCGGGCTGTGGAAGTCAAGGCGCGGATGCATGGTGCACGATGCCGCCCACCGAAGCTGCGCAATTTTAATTCAACCTATTCAATATCTTACGCGACCTATCGCAGGATTGGCGGATTGTCGGGATCCATACCAGGAGGCGTGAGGCCGGTAATGGTTTCGGCCTTTGGCAAATCGAAACGCAGGCCATGGCGGGCGAGCTTGGCGGTTATGGGATCGGAGGCGCGGAAGAACGCTACGTCAAGCTGGCCGGCCTCAACGCCCGAGAAGGTCAGCGCCTCGGACACAGCCTGGGCCAGTGCATCCTCTGCGCCGGGGACGGGATCGATGAAGGCCAAAAGGTGGGTCTGTTGGCCGGTTTCGTAACGGATCTGGGCGAGGTACGCACTGTGGGCCAAGCCGCGCGCCGTGGCAAGTTTTGTGTCGAGCGCGGCGATGACCACATCCGGGAGTGTTGATGGGGGCGAGATCTCGGTCGGGGTGGCCTGGGTTTCCTCTGGCGCCGTGTCGAGCGTTTCGGAGAGCCACGTGAGGGCATCTGCCGGGATCAGGATGGCGGAGGGGGCGACTTCGAGATTGACGCCCAATGATATGTTGTTTCCGTTCAAGAGGTTACAGAGGGATCGGCCCGACATGGCAGCATAGGGAGCGGGGCCGTCTGTGAAGGCTGTCAGGCGTTCGGGGCGGTCAAAGGCCAAAACCACCGGGCCATCATCAAGCGGGAAGATCTTTGGGGTGATCTGGTCGCCGTCGGGTTCGGATTCCAACAGCAAAAACAACTCACTGTCAGCCAGGCGCTCATAAAACCGCAGGCGTGCCGCGTCATTGTCGGCGGCAGCCTCCATCGCGGCATGGGCTTGATCGAGCGGCGTTTCTGTCATGGTTTCAATACCTTGGCGATTTGGCTGCGAAGGGTCGGCAGCAGGTCCTCTTCGAACCACGGATTTTTCTTGAGCCACGCGGTATTGCGCCAAGACGGATGGGGCAAGGGAAAGACACGCGGGGCGTGGTCGCGCCAGTTCTGCACCCGCGCTGTCACCGACTGTTTGCCGGTGATATGCCAGCTTTGCGCATGGCCACCGACCAGCAGTGTAAGCTGAATTTTATCAAGGCTTTCAATAATTTGAGCACGCCACGTTTGGGCGCAGATCTTGGGCGGGGGCAGGTCCGATCCCTTTGCGTCATAGCCCGGGAAACAGAACGCCATGGGCACGATGGCGATGCGAGAGCGATCATAGAATGTGTCTTCATCGACACCCATCCAGTCCCGCAGACGCTTACCAGACGCGTCCCAAAAGGGCGTTTGCGCCTGATGGACCCGCAGGCCCGGGGCTTGGCTGGCGATCAGAAGGCGGGCACCGGGCTGAAACCAGACGACCGGGCGCGGCTCATGGGCGGTTGCGGTCGCGGCAAACCGGTCGGCACAGAGAGTACAACGGGCGAGATCTTGGCGCACATCCATCGCGTTGTTTTAGCCCGTCACAGGGGATGCACAACCGATACACATTCCATGCACATCCCATACATACGCGCCGCGCGCTGCCGTAAGCCCGCGTTCATCTTTGGGTCTCGAATTAATATTTCGATGTTTGTCGAAATAATCCTTGCCAACTCAGTTCATTTCGATAATTCTAGAATTATGGAACAGACGACCAGAATGACCGAACACACCTTGCCGCTGGAAGAGGCGGCATCGACCTTTGCCGCCCTTGGATCGGAACAGCGCCTTTCGGTTCTGCGCATGCTGGTGCGGGCCGGACCGGATGGCACCAGCATCGGGACGCTGGGGGAGCGGTCGGGGATCACAGGATCGACGTTGACCCACCATCTAAAAATTCTGACGCAGGCCGGGTTGGTGACCCAGACCCGGGCTGGTCGCTCGATTATCTGTGCGGCGGTCGCCTATGACCAGATCACCGCGCTGAGTGCTTTTCTGGTGCAGGAATGCTGCGCCGATACCGACACGCCGTGCGAGGAGCATGACCATGGCTGAACTGACGCAATCCCTCCCCTCGATCCCCGGCCTGTGGAAGCGGCTGAGCAAGGTTTGGATGGTGATCATTGCCATCCCGCTGGCGGTGCTGGTCCTTGATCCGCCGCAAGCCTGGCCCACGGTGACCTTTGCGGCGGGGGCGTTTTTGCACACGCTGCCCTTCATCGTGTTTGCGGTACTGGCCGTGGGCTACATGAAGGCGACCGGGGCCGAGACATTGCTGGCCCGCGCGTTTGAAGGCAATCAGACCCGGATGATCATCGCCGCGGCCTTGTTGGGCGGGTTGTCGCCCTTTTGTTCATGTGAGGTGATCCCGTTCATCGCGGCCTTGCTGGCTGTTGGCGCACCTTTGGGGGCTGTGATGGCCTTTTGGCTGGCATCACCGCTGATGGATCCAGCCATGTTTTTCATCACTGCGGGCGAGTTGGGCTGGTCCTTTGCCATTGCCAAGGTTTTTGCCGCTGTAGGTTTGGGCCTGTTGGGCGGGTTTGGCACGCGGATGCTGTCCGGGTCGGCCCTATTCGCGGACCCGCTGCGCCCCCAGGCCAGTGGTGGCTGCGGATGCGGCGCCAAAAGATCTTTTGAAGGCAAGCCGGTCTGGAAATTCTGGCCCGATGTGGAGCGTCGGATCGTGTTCAAGGACGCCGTTGTCGAGAACGGGCTGTTCCTGCTGAAATGGCTGCTTGTCGCCTATCTGTTCGAGGCGTTGATGCTGACTTATGTGCCCGCCGAATGGATCGCACAGGCCCTGGGTGGCGAAGGGATCGGGCCAGTTCTGATGGGCGCCTTGGTCGGGATGCCAGCCTACTTGAACGGTTATGCCGCGGTGGGTTTGCTGGACGGCCTGCTGGATCAGGGCATGAGCAATGGCGCCGCCATGAGCTTTGTCATTGCAGGCGGGGTCAGCTGTATCCCGGCCGCGATCGCGGTCTGGGCGCTGGTCAAACCCCGGGTCTTTGCCGGATATATCGGCTTTGCCTTCATCGGGGCTTTGATCGCTGGATTGATCTGGGGCGCCATCGCCTGAGCGTTGCTACATCTGAGCATTATCAAGCCCGGCTAAGTCATGGCCGGGCTTGCGTTGTCTGCGCCAAAGCGTCAGGAATGGGCCTCATAACAAGCGGGGGCTGTCCATGTATCGCGTCTGGAATTTCATCAACAATTATTCTTTGCTGTTGATTGCAGGCGCGCTGATCGCGCTGATCTGGGCGAATGTTGCCCACGACAGTTACAAGGCGTTCCACGATCTGGTGCTGATCGAAGATTTTTTCATCGGCCATCTGCATGATGGGCATCGCACCCTGACACTGCATTACCTGGTGAATGACGTCCTGATGGCGCTGTTTTTTGCCATAGCGGCCAAGGAAGTATGGGAAGCCGTGATCCTGAAGAACGGCTCCTTGCGTGGCAAGAAGGCCGCGACCCCGTTGGTGGCCACGGTTGGCGGCATGGTCGGCCCGATAAGTGTTTATCTGGGCCTGGCAGCGATCTTTGGCAGCACCACGTTCAACGCGGTAGCCAATGGTTGGGCGATCCCGACGGCCACGGATATTGCGTTTTCCTACCTCATTGGGCGGATCGTCTTTGGCGCGGGTCACCCTGCGGTGCGGTTCCTGCTGTTGCTGGCGATTGCCGATGATGCGGCGGGGCTGATCATTCTGGCGGTGTTCTATCCCAGCGGAGCCTTGGCGCCGGTCTGGTTACTGTTGTCTGCTGGCGCGGCGATTGCGGTTTACGTGCTGGCCAACTGGTTGCCGCGGCGGATGGACCGGGGCGATCAGTTGCGCCGGAACTCCACTTGGGTCCGTGAAAAGCTATCTTTTTGGCCCTATGCCCTGGCCGGGTGCCTCAGCTGGTACGGGTTTCAGCAAAGCGGCTTACACCCTGCGCTTGGCCTGTTGCCTATCGTGCCAACGATTCCCCATTGCGAACGCGCCTTTGGGATTTTTGCCGAGGCTGAAAAATATCTGACGGACCTGTTGAACAAGATGGAGCATGCGCTGCAAGTGCCCGTGCAGATCGTCCTGTTCTTCTTTGGCTTGCTGAATGCGGGGGTTGAGCTGTCTTCCATCGGCGATGCCACATGGCTGGTGCTGGCGGGGCTGATCATCGGCAAACCGGCGGGCGTGCTGTTCTTTGGCTGGCTGGCTGCCGGGCCCATGGGGCTGGGCCTGCCGGCGGGCATGCGCACGGTCGATCTGTTCGTGATCGGTTGTGTGGCGGCGATCGGGTTCACCGTGTCGCTGTTCATCGCCACCGTCGCCTTTGATGCGGGCCCGGTGCAGGATGCGGCGAAAATGGGCGCGCTCTTTAGCTTTGCCGCTGCCGTTATCTCGATCATCGCGGGACGGGTGACCGGAGTGCAAAAGCAAGACGCCTGACGCATTTGGAAACACTTTGTTAACCTTAACGGCCTATCGATAGTATCGGGGGTTTGTGAAAACGAAGGGTTTTCGCCGTGTTTTCAGTGTTAATGGGCTGTGGGGCTCGAACCGGTATTCTGGTTCGGGGCCCCATAAACGATTCCGGGGCTATCCGATTTAGGCAGCCAGGCGAGCCGCGCCATGGCTGGTGATAAGGGCATACGGCCCAAGGTGACGGCAGCCCGAAAGGGATACGCCGCCCACAATGTCGCGCGCAAATCAGCACGACATTTGCCGCTGCTGGCGGTTTCGGCAGATGAACCGTCTGGGCAGGACACGGCTGCGCGATATGCCCAATATGTACGATATCGCCGGAAACGGGCGCTTATGTCCGCCGTGCGGTTTGCCGCTGTTGTCCTGGTTCCGACCGCCATCGTAGCCTGGTACATGGCGGTCATTGCAACACCGCTCTACACGGCGACGACCGATTTCATGCTACAACAGATCGAGCAGGCACCACCAGATCATGAGACGCTGCAGACGGCGCATAGGGCGCTCGATCAGGACATTGACCTCGTCAAGGCGCATCTGCAATCGCGCGCTACACGACGGCGCCTCGATGTGGATACGGATTTCCATGGCCATTGGAGCCAAGGCCATGTTGATCCGCTAAACCGGCTGCGCGGCGATCTGTCGGAAGCCGGGCGGCATCGCGCCTACACGCGGCGGGTGAGCATCTCAAGCGATCCGGAGACTGGCCTGATTCAGGTGCAGGTCCGCGGGGTTGATCCCGAAAGCGCGCTGCAGATGTCAGAACAGCTGGTCGATTATGCACGCAGCTACGTCAGATTACTCACGGCGGAGCGCCGCGCGGACCTGACCCGCGACGCCTTGCACACCTATCAACAGGCCCGCCACCGGATCGTGGCCAGCCGGGCGCGTCTGGATTTTGTACGCAAACAGTTTGAACCGGCAGGCACTGATCAGGTGACCCGCAACCTCAGCGCACCGCTGTTTGGGGAGATGGATGCCGCAGATGAGATTGGGCTGGACCCCAACAAACTCTCTATCACGAACATGCAGAACGTGATCGCGGACCTGCGGCCGGACTGGCCCGATGAGGTCACGGCGCGCAATCCGATCCTGAAGATGGCCGAAACCGACCTGCGCCAAGACAGCATGGCCCTTCACACCGCCGTCATCGCGCTGGAACAGCAACGCCGGGCCGCCTTGCGCGAGCATTTGTGTCTGTCGGTTGGTCTGCAACCAGTCGTGCGCGCATGGTCCGGTCCCGCCCGGGTGGCGCAATCCAGTGTGCTGGCTTTCCTAATCTTCGGCGGCCTCTATATGGTAACTGCGCGCGGGATCCCTAGCCTGCGCCAGCGTGCCTAGTCCCCCTTTGACCTCCACGAGGAATGGGCGCTGGGGTTTTCCCATGGTGCCTGATACATCCTGACCGACCCACGGCAGGAGGACAGCATGCGCGATGTGGCAATAGGTGACCTGACCCTTGGAAATGACCGCCCCCTGACCATCATCGCGGGCCCTTGCCAGCTTGAAACCCTGGACCATGCACTGGAGATTGCGCGAACCATGGCCGCCGCCTGTGCCGAAGCCGGGGCGGGTTACGTGTTCAAGGCGAGTTACGACAAGGCCAACCGCACCTCTCTTTCCGGCATGCGCGGCATGGGGATTGAAGCGGGGCTAGAGGCGCTGGCCACTATCCGGGCAGAGGTGGGTTGCCCCGTTCTGACCGATGTACATTTGCCAGGTGATTGCGCCCAGGTGGCCCAGGCCGTGGATGTGCTGCAAATCCCCGCCTTTCTGTGCCGCCAGACAGATCTGTTGCTCGCTGCGGGGGAAACCGGCGCGGTGGTGAACATCAAGAAAGGGCAGTTCCTGGCCCCGTGGGACATGGCGCATGTGGCAGCCAAGGTCGCCAGCACCGGCAATGACCAGATCCTGCTGACCGAGCGCGGCACATCCTTTGGCTATAACACGCTGGTCGCTGACATGCGCGCCCTGCCCCAGATGGCCGCGACGGGCTATCCGGTGGTGATGGATGCGACCCATTCCGTGCAGCAACCGGGCGGGCAAGGCGGATCCAGCGGCGGGCAGCGTGAATTTGCGCCGGTTATGGCCCGGGCTGCCGTCAGTTTGGGCATCGCAGCGGTGTTTATCGAAACGCACCCCACGCCCGATACGGCCCCGAGTGATGGGCCGAACATGATCCCGCTTGATCAGATGCCCGCCCTGATCCGCCAATTGATGGCCTTTGACGCTTTGGCTAAAGAGGCGCCAGCTAGAGTTTGAAATTCCGGGAGAATCCCTTTGACCACCCCCCAACCGACCGTTGACCAAAACACCTGGGCCTTTCTGCGTGATGCGATGATCACGCCCACAGGGTTTCGTGAATATGATGCCCGCTGGAAGTACCCAGACGCGATCAACCTGCCGGGCATCACGGCCCTGGGGCTAGGTCTGGGCACGCAGATGCACAAGCGCGGGATTGATCCGGTGATTGCGGTGGGCAACGACTATCGCGACTATTCGCTGTCGATCAAGAACGCCCTGATCCTGGGGCTGATGCGGGCGGGGATCCAGGTTAAGGACATTGGCCCAGCGTTGAGCCCAATGGCCTATTTTAGCCAATTCCACCTGGATGTGCCTGCGGTGGCGATGGTCACGGCCTCGCACAACCCGAACGGCTGGACGGGCGTGAAGATGGGCTTTGACCGGCCCCTGACCCACGGCCCTGACGAGATGGGTGAGCTGCGCGATATCGTTCTGGAGGGCCGGAGCGAGACCCGCGATGGCGGCAGCTACGAATTCGTGGATGGCGTGATGGAGGCCTATATCGACGATTTATGCGGTGATTTCAAAATGTCGCGCAAGTTGAAGGTCGTCTGCGCCACCGGCAACGGGACAGCCAGTGCGTTCGCGCCTGCGATTTTCGAGCGGATCGGGGTGGAGGTCGTGCCATCCCATAACGAGTTGGACTACACCTTCCCGCATTACAACCCGAACCCAGAGGCGATGGAGATGCTGCACGACATGGCGGGCAGCGTGAAAGCGTCGGGGGCTGATTTCGCGTTGGGCTTTGACGGGGATGGCGATCGCTGTGGAGTGGTAGACGATGAGGGCGAGGAGATCTTTGCCGACAAGGTCGGGGTCATCATGGCGCGGGATCTGTCGAAGATCTATCCGAATTCGACCTTTGTGGCGGATGTGAAATCGACGGGGCTGTTTGCCAGTGACCCGGAGTTACAGGCCAATGGTGTGACAGCGGATTACTGGAAGACCGGGCACAGTCACATGAAGCGCCGGGTCAAGGAACTGGGCGCGCTGGCGGGGTTCGAGAAGTCGGGCCATTACTTCCTGGCCGAGCCCGTGGGCCGTGGTTACGATTGCGGCATGCGGGTGGCGGTTGAAATCTGCAAGCTGATGGACCGCAACCCCGATATGAAGATGTCGGACCTGCGCAAGGCCCTGCCCAAGACTTTCTCGACCCCCACCATGTCGCCCTATTGCGCCGATACCGAGAAATACGACGTCCTTGCCCGCCTGGTCGACAAGCTGGTGGCGAAACACGACGCCGGAGAGACCCTGGCCGGTCGCTCCATCAAACAGGTGGTCACGGTGAACGGGGCCCGGGTGATCCTGGACAATGGCGCCTGGGGCCTTGTCCGCGCCAGCTCCAACACGCCGAATCTGGTGGTGGTCTGCGAAAGCCCCGAAAACGACGCCGAAATGCGCGCCATCTTCACCGACATCGACGCAGTCATCCGCACCGAGCCATCGGTCGGTGAGTACGATCAGACGATTTAAACTGGCATAGGGTGGGCAATTCTATAAACGATAGGCGGGCAATTTGCCCGCCTTAGTTTTTTATATGCTAACTAATGATATCTGCTGTTCTCTTTTATACTTTCACGGAACCACTTCTTGCTATATATTCAGCTGGTAGGTGAGGAGAAATAAAGCCAATGAATACCTTTCAAGCAGGCACTCAGTATAATGATTTACAAGGAACTATCGCAGCAGATAGATCCGATAGCAATCGCTTCGTAGATTATCTAGAAAGCAAAAACTATATCCGAGATCATGAAATAGTTGCGGCTTACAAACTGAACATTGGCGAAAATCAAGGGCATGATGTATCGGAGATATTCATCACCGTATATTTTGTAAACAAAGGTGCATTTGAAGAAAAACCGAAAGACGTTAGAGGCGTCGAATTTCGCATCGAGCCCGCCAAATTTCTTTCTTATTTTAAGAGGCTGGATGCCATAATGATAACAAAAGGATTAGATTTGTCTGAATTGCGCGTCGATGTCCAACGTATTGATTGAGTTACAACGGATTGGCCCCAGTGTTCGAGTATACATTCAAGTCTAGACCGGCACTATATGGCTGAGTTTGGCCGTCAAGCTGAAGCGGTGCGCTGGCTTTGAAGGATCGCCGGACCGGGGGGCGGCCCGGCGATGGCGCGGCGGCCTTCGGCCTTGACTCCGCGCTAGGCCGCTGAGCAGCACGCCAGGTTGAGCGGCTTGATCCGTCGAAATCAGGCGTAGGGTGGGCAATCTGCCCACCTTTGCGGCGCGGTGGGCAACTTGCCCACCCTACCCGTCTTTGCGGATGGTTTGGTTTTGGGGGTCGTAGGGGCTGTCTTCGACCACTTCTGCGGGCCAGAGTTGGTTTTGGAGTTTGACTTGGAGTTTGGTGCCGGGTGCAGCGTGCTGGGGCGTGACATAGCCCATGGCGATGCTTTTGCCGAAATGGACGGAGTAGCCGCCGGAGGTGAGGCGGCCGATGCGCTCTTCCCCCGCATACAGGGCTTCGCGGCCCCAGGGGTCGGCGTCTGGGGGGCCATCGATCAGGAGGGTGACGCATTTGGAACGGATGCCGGTACGCTCCATCGCCTCTTTGCCGTGGAAGTCCTTGGTGAGGTCGACGAAGCGGTCGAGGCCGGCCTCTAGGGGTGTGGCGTCGCGGCCAAGCTCGGTCCCGAAGGCACGGTAGCTTTTCTCTTGCCGCAGCCAGTTCTGGGCGCGGGCGCCGACGGGTTTGAGGCCATGCGGCGCGCCGGCCTCCATGAGACGGTCCCAGAGGTAGGTCTGCATCTCCATCGGGTGGTGAAGCTCCCACCCCAGCTCTCCGGTATAGGCGACGCGGATGGCTTTGACCGGGCACATGCCAAGCTCGATATTGCGGACCGACAGCCAGGGGAAGCGCTTGTTCGATAGGGCCGTGGCGGGATCGGGGTCGCGGATGAGGCTGGCCAGGACTTCACGAGATTTCGGGCCAGCGATGGCGAAGACGCCCCATTGGCTGGTCACGTCCTGTTCGTTGATACGGCCGAAGCGGTCTTCGGTTTCCCAGATCGCCTTGTAGAGGTTGTCCTGGTCATAGGCGTGCCAGGCCCCGGCGGAGACGAGGTAGTATTCGTTTTCGGCCTCGCGCACGATCGTGTATTCGGTGCGCGTGGTGCCGTGGGAGGTGAGCGCGTAGGTCAGGTTGATGCGCCCCACCTTGGGCAGCTTGTTGCAGGTGAACCAGTCGAGGAAGGCGGTGGCACCCGGCCCGCTGATGTGGTGCTTGGCGAAGGCGGTGGCGTCGATCAGGCCGACATTTTCGCGGATGGCCTTGGCCTCTGCCACTGCATATCGCCACCAATCGCCGCGGCGGAAGCTGCGGGCGTCGTGGTCGAAGCTGTCGGGGGCATCGAGGGAGCCGTAATAGTTAGGCCGCTCCCAACCGTTGACCTGGCCGAATTGGGCACCCAGCGCTTTCTGCCGGTCATAGGCGGGCGCGGTTTTCAGGGGGCGGCAGGCGGGGCGTTCTTCGTCCGGGTGGTGGAGGATGAAGACGTGGGCATAGCATTCTTCGTTCTTGCGCATCGCGTATTCGGTGGTGATCCAATCGCCGTAGCGTTTGGGATCAAGGGAGGCCATGTCGATCTCGGCCTCGCCTTCGGTCATGAGCTGTGCGAGGTAATGCCCGGTGCCGCCCGCGGCGGTGATGCCAAAGCTGAACCCCTCTGCCAGCCACATGTTTTGCAGGCCCGGCGCGGGGCCAACGAGGGGGTTGCCGTCGGGCGTGTAGCAGATGGGGCCGTTGAAGTCGTCTTTGAGACCGGCGGTTTCCGAGGACGGAATGCGGTGGATCATGGACATGTATTCCGCTTCGATCCGGTCGAGGTCGAGGGGGAAGAGGTCGGCGCGGAAACTGTCGGGGCAGCCATATTCGAACCGGGCGGGGGCGCCGTGCTCGTAAGGCCCTAGGATCCAGCCGCCGCGCTCCTCCCGCACGTACCATTTGGCGTCGGCGTCGCGAAGGACAGGGTGTTCAGGGTTGTTCTTGCGCCATTCCTGCAACGCCGGATCGGGTTCGGTAACGATATACTGGTGCTCGACCGGGATGGCGGGGCTTTTGATGCCCAGCAGGCGGGCCGTACGTTGGGCATGGTTGCCGGTGGCGGTGACGACATGTTCGGCGGTGATGATAACCTGTTCGTCGGACGGGATAAGGTTGCCGCCCTGTTCGACCATCTTTGTGCAGGTGACCTGCCATTCGGACCCGGTCCAGCAATAGGCGTCGGCCTGCCAGCGCCGTTCGATGGTCACGCCGTGATTGCGGGCGCCTTTGGCCATGGCCTGGGTGACATCGGCGGGGTTGATATAGCCATCGGTGGGGTGGAGGATGGCGCCTTTCAGATCCTCGGTGCGAACCAGCGGGTAGCGGTCTTTGATCTGGGCCGGCGTCAGCCATTCATAGGGGACGCCGCAAGTTTCGGCCGTGCTGGCATAGAGCATGTATTCGTCCATGCGGGCCTGGGTCTGCGCCATGCGGAGGTTGCCGACGACCGAAAAGCCGGGGTTTAGGCCGGTCTCCTCCTCCAGCGTTTTGTAGAACTTGATGGAATAGTCGTGGATATGGGTCGTGGCGTAGGACATGTTGAAGTAGGGGAGCAGACCGGCGGCGTGCCAGGTGGAGCCTGAGGTCAGCTCGTCCCGCTCCAACAGCATCGTATCCCAGCCCGCCTTTCCCAGGTGGTAGGCGATGCCGGTGCCGACAGCGCCGCCGCCGATCACTAATGCTTTTACGTGGGTTTTCATTGTCCCGACTCCCGACCGTTTTCCCGATACTGTGCCGGATGTGCCGGGGTCGGGACAGGTTCAGCCGACCGATATTATTCCGAAACCGACGCGCGCGCATTCGTCACCCAGACCACTTCCCTGTTGTCGGATCGCAAACCGTGCGGCACGCTGACTGAACTGGTGCAATTGAAATTTAGACATATGTCATTTCAGGAGGGACCTTCATGCATTTGATGAAGGCTGCGAAGATCATGCAAATGGAGTACAATCCGAACGCGCAGGGGTTGCGGGTGCGAGACAAACATGTGGCGCGCGGGGTTGAGACCTATCTGCTGACCAAGGGTATCGTCGTTGTGCCCGGCACAAATGATTTGCGAGACTGGCAGCGGTTCAACTTCAAGTTTGACCGGTGGACCTTGCGGTTTGCCGGGACAGCCACGCGGCCCGGCGCGTCAGGCATTCGCTGGCATGGCGGTTTTCCGGAGCATGCTGAGGTACTGGATGACTGGATGAAGGATAAGAACCCGCAGCTTTTGATTGGCCATTCGCTGGGCGCGGCCTCGGCCCAGATTGTGGAAGCGAGCCTAGATATACCGGTCATCGCCTTTGCATCCCCCCAGCCGAAACGCGATGCCCGGGCGTTTCCGGGAGCGCATCACATACTCAACATAAAGCGAAGCGACGATCCGGTTTGCAAAGTTCCGTCAAAGTTACTGGCCTTTTCGACGCTGGGACGGACGGCGACATTGCGACTTGCACAGATGGAACTTGGGCTGCGGCATAAGATGAAGCATTACCTGGCCTTGCTGGGGAAACCGGGCGCACCGGTACCGCAGAGCTGGCCTGTTTCGCCTTAGTCGAGCGCAGACGAAAAGGCCCCGTCCGCCGTATCAATTCGCAGGGGACGGGGCCATCTTTGACGCGTTGGGGCGTGACCGGTCAGGCCGCTTTATCCCAGGACACCACACGGTGAGTGCCGATATCCGGGCGGTGGGTTTCGCTCAGATTGGCGCGCAGGATTTCCAAGGCAAAAACGACGCCACTGCCGGTCGAAGACCAGATCGCAGCGTCTTGCAGATCGAGGCAAAGCAACAGGATGTTCGGATCATCCTTGCCGCCATCGAAAAATGCAGCTGCGACGCGCGACCACACCTCATCCAGTTTGGCCGGATTTACGACGGGTCGTAGGGTGCCCTTTAGACAGGCGTGATAGTCATGATCCTTGCCTGTCACGTTGAAATGAGCATCGGCGCCGACATTTGCAGCATGGGCCAAGTCTGTCTCACGCGAGGTGATGAACCAGATCTGGCCCGCATCGCGATCCATATACGGCGCCATGGGTTGATAGTGTTGCCCCGACCCGATGACACCCAACATACCAGCATGGATGTCATCAAGCTGGTCGAACAACTGACCCTTGGCGTCGCGATCTGTGCGGTCCGTGTCGGCCATGTCAGCTGGCCTTTTTCATCCAGTCATCCACCTCATCGCGGGCCTCTTCTTTGGTCTTGCCGTATTTCGCTTGGATCAACCCTTCGAGCTGCTCGCGGTCGCCTTCGGCTTGCTGCAACTCATCATCGGTCAGCTTGCCCCAGTTTTCTTTGGCCTTGCCGGTGAATTGCTTCCAGTTTCCTTGTACTTGATCCCAATTCATAACGATCTCCTGTCTGCTGTTTACGTCTAGAGAAGGAACGGATGGGAGGGGGGATGGTTCCCGAAAATCTCAACAAAAAACGGGACGGGTCGCGGTGCGTGTCCGGTCAGGGCACGGCGACGCCCAGAATGTCAGGTTCAGGTGTTTGGTCAAATATCTGGTCGATCCGGTCAACACGGAAGGTGCCACTGATGATCGGGCGGATAAGGCTGCGGCGTGGATTGCCCGGATCGAAGATGGCGTAGCACATGTAATCTTCCAGCAGGGCGGCCTGTTCTTCATATCCGCGGTCCAGGAAGGCTTCGGGATCGCCCGCTTGATAGAAATAAGGGTCGCGTTGAAAGACCCCTTCAAACACTGCACGAATGGGGCGATATCCCGTAGTTTCGCGGTTCTGCCACTGCCAGACATGGACCAGCTCGTGGAGCAGGATCAGGGATTGCGGCATCAGCACTTGCCGGGGCCACCCTTCCATGATGTCGGTCAAATAAAAGTTGCGGGAAAAGTGGACCTGATTGCGAATGGCCCAGGCTGCAGGCGGCGGTTTCTCTGTCCTTGGGGCAATGCGGTCACAGATGCCGGGTTGGCGGGACAGCGGTTCCGTCGCCGCCGGTTGGACCGGATCAACGGGGCGTGGGTTGAAACTTTGGGCAACACGAACGCGATCCACATCCAGGGTTGGGCCAAAAACCTCGGTCGCGAAAGCGCGTTCATTGACAGAGAGCGGCCTGCCGCAAGCGCTCAGCAGCAGCACCGTCAGCAACACGACCGACATACGACACACTAAAAAACCTAATGGCAACAGAAGCTGCACCTATAACATGGAGGGGACGATCAAATCGGGCGGGCGATGACCGTCCTGATAGGTCTTGATATTGATGATGACCTTTTCGCCCATCTCAACCCGGCCCTCCTGCGTGGCAGAGCCCATATGCGGCAGCAAGACGACATTCGGCATCTCGCGCAGGCGCGGATTCACCTTGAACCCATGTTCATAAACGTCAAGGCCCGCGCCTCCCAACTCTCCGGCCCTCAGCATCCGGGTCAGGGCGTTTTCGTCGATCACCTCCCCGCGGGATGTGTTTACGATCACCGCATCGGGCTTCATCAGCTTCAGGCGGCGGGCATTCATCAGGTGAAAGGTGGAGGGCGTGTGGGGGCAATTCACGCTGACCACATCCATGCGGCTGACCATCTGGTCCAGACTTTCCCAGTAGGTCGCCTCTAACTGCTCCTCAACCTCGGGGCGCAGGCGTTTACGGTTATGGTAATGGATCTGCATGCCAAACGCCTGGGCCCGGCGGGCTACAGCCTGCCCGATGCGGCCCATTCCCAGGATGCCAAGGCGACGTCCGGCAACGCGCCCGCCCAGAAACGCAGTGGGCGCCCAGCCTTGCCAACTGCCTGCTTGCATGACCGACAGGCCCTCTGGGATCTTGCGGGTGACGCTCAGGATCAGAGCCAGCACCATATCGGCCGTGTCATCCGTGACCACATCTGGCGTATTGCTGACCAGGATGCCACGCTGCCGAGCCGTGGCAACATCGATATTGTCGATGCCGGCACCAAAACAGGCAATCAACTTCAACCTATCCCCCGCCTGCCCGATCAGCCCTGCATCGACCTGGTCGGTCACCGTCGGCACCAGAACATCGGCCCGGCGCATGGCGGCCCCGATATCGTCGCGCGACATCGGCGCGTCGTCCTCGCGCAGTTCGGCGTCAAAAAGCTCCTTCAGGCGGGTCTCTACCACTTCGGGCAACCGTCGCGTTACGACAACACTAAGCCGTTCAGACGGCATGGACCTCTCCCTTCGCTTTCCTAAATCGCCCTGCTTTGGCACATTGCGCACAAACACCAAAGCGCACAAGCGCACCCGGGATCATGAGCAGACTTTTTTCCAAGTGGCGCAGTTCACACGTCGGTCAAACACGGCTTTTATCAGCGTTAACAGGCCTTTGCATCCTATTGGCCGCGCAGACCAGCGTGGCTGATCAGCGCGGGCCTGTGACAAATCTGCCTTTGCCCCGCTTCGTGTCGCTGAAAGCCGTCGAAGGCAATGCGCGGCGCGGGCCCTCCCTGACCCACCGGATCGACTGGGTCTTCACCCGGCGTGCCATGCCGCTTGAGGTGACGGCGGAATTTGGCCACTGGCGCCGGGTGCGCGACCGCGAAGGGGCGGGCGGCTGGATGCACTATTCCCTAATTTCCGGCGTGCGCACCGTTTTGATCGAACAGGATATGGTGCCGATGCGTGCCAAACCCGACATTGATGCCCCGACGACGGCCCAGGCAGAGCTGGGCGTGGTGGCGCGGCTGGGCAAGTGCCTGCCTGACTGGTGCCGGATCACCGCGGGTCGTCAACGCGGCTGGGTCAGCAAAACAGCACTATGGGGCGTCGCACCAGACGAGTTGCGCAAGTAACTTCAAACCCCCTCGGGCCGATCTCCCATCAGATAGCGCGGCCCGGCACCCTTTTCGCCGGCGGTGTCCTTGGCATTGTAGAGCGCACAGCGTTTCAACGACAGGCAACCGCAGCCGATGCACCCGTCCAGATTGTCCCTTAGGCGGGTCAGGGTTGCGATCTGGCGGTCAAGCTCGGCCCGCATGCCCGTGCCGATCCGCACCCAATCCGCCTCATTCGGCGTACGGCCCCGGGGCAAGGCGGCCAACTCCATCTGGATCTGTTCAAGGGTAAACCCAAACTGCTGGGCGATCTGAATGAACGCCAACCGCCGGATCATCGACCGTTCAAACCGCCGCTGTCCACCGGCATTGCGGTTGGAACAGATCAGCCCCTTTGCGTCATAATACCGGATGGCTGATACGGCCAGCCCCGTACGGCGCGCCACCTGACCGATGCTCAACTCTTGTTGCAGCGGCATATATCCTCCCAGAAATAGCTTGACCTAAAGTGAGGTTTAGAAATTAGACCGGCAATCGTTCAAACGCAATCGAAGGAGCGGACCCATGACACAAGCAAGATTGGAACATGCCAATATCACCGTCCCGGATGCCAAGACCACCGCAGCGGAGCTTTGCTCGATCTTCGACTGGAAAATCCGGTGGGAAGGGGAGGCCAAGGATAACGGCCACACCGTCTATGTTGGCGAGGATCATACATATCTGGCCATCTACACCCCCGCCGCTCAGGTCGGGGATGGCGGCATCACCCATACAACCCGCGGCGGGCTGAACCATATCGGCGTCGTGGTCCAAGACTTGGACGCGATGGAACACCGCCTGAAAACCGCAGGCTACACCCCCCACGCCCATGGCAACTATGAGCCTGGCCGCCGGTTCTATTTCGACAGCCATGACGGGATCGAGATCGAGGTGATCAGCTACACATAACCGCGCGATCCCGCCAAAGCGCTGCCCTGACTTCCGGCGCCTCCCTCCCCCTCATGAGGGGGAGGGATTGAGGGAGGGGGACGAGACCGAGGGAAGGGGTTTACGCAGCTTTGTCCAGCCCCCTGCCCTTCAACAAGGCCTCGACCCCGGGCAAACGACCGCGGAACTGTTTGTACAGGATATCGGGCTCAACCGATCCGCCGGTCGACAGGATATGGCGCTCCAACTTCTCGGCAGTCTCCGGGTCAAAGGCACTGCCAGCTTCCTCGAACGCGGCAAACGCATCGGCATCCATGACCTCAGACCACATATAACTGTAATAGGCCGCGGCATAATATCCGCCCGAAAACACATGGGCGAAATGCGGCGTGGCATGGCGCATCCCGATGGCGTGCGGCATCCCCAAATGCCCCAGGATCTCGGCCTGTTTCTGCATCGGATCGGCAGGGGGTGGCCCGTCATGAAATTCCAGATCCACCAAGGCCGAAGCCACGTATTCCACCGTCTGGAACCCCATATCGAAATTCGCGGCATCCAGGACACGCTGCAACATCTCAGGCGGCATCGGCTCACCGGTTTCGGCATGGGTCGCAAATTTTTGCAGCACCTCAGGCACTTCCAGCCAGTGTTCATAAAGCTGGCTCGGCAATTCCACGAAATCACGCGGGACAGAGGTGCCCGAGATCTCTTCATAGGTCACATCGCTCAGCATCTGGTGCAAAGCATGGCCAAATTCATGGAATAGGGTTCGCGCATCGTCGTAGCTCAACAGCGCAGGCTGCCCGGCAGGCGGTTTGGCGAAGTTGCACACATTGACGACATGGGGCCGGATATCGCCAAGCAAGCGCTGCTGCGACCGGAGCGCACTGCACCACGCCCCCGACCGCTTACCGGATCGCGCGAAATAGTCGCCCATGAAAACGGCCATATGTTCGCCATCGCGACTGACCTCCCATAAACGCACATCGGGATGGTTGCCAACGGCATCGAGCGGTTTGACATCCAAATTAAACAGCCGCTTGGCGCAATGAAACGCGGCCTCGATCATCTGGTCGAGCTGGAAATACGGCTTCATCTCGGCCTCATCCAGATCATGCTCGGCCAGGCGCCGCTTTTCCGCGTAATAGCGCCAATCCCAAGCCTCCAACGGGGCAGGCAAACCATCGGCCACCAACATGGTCTCCAGCACCGTGCCGTCCTGTTCCGCGCGGGCCTTGGCGGGCTCCCACACGGCCATCAGCAGGTCGCGCACGGCTTCGGGCGTCTTCGCCATCTCGGTTTCCAGCTTGTACGCTGCGAAGTTGTCATACCCCAGCAAATCAGCCCGTTCGGCACGCAACTTCAGCATCTCGGCCGTCATCGCGCGGTTATCGGTCTTCCCGCCATTGGCACCGCGGGACGTCCAGGCGCGGTAGGCTTTCTCACGCAGATCCCGGCGCGGTGAGAATTGCAGGAAGGGCGCAATAAGCGAACGTGACAGGGTCACGACGGGACCATCGGCGCCTTTCTCCTCTCCGGCAGAGCGGGCCGCATCAATGACAAAATCAGGTAGGCCGGTCAGATCCTCCTCAGACAGCGGCATGACCCAATCGCGTTCATCAGCCAGCAGGTTCTGACCAAATGCTGTGCCAAGCTCTGCCAACCGTCCGTTCAGCTCTTTCAAACGCACGCGCCCGGCTTCATCGAGTTCGGCGCCCGCGCGCACGAAATTGCGGTGTGTCAACTCTAGCAAACGCTTGCCTTGGTCGGTCAGATCCAGATCGTTGCGTTGATCCCAAACCGTTTTGATCCGCGCAAAAAGGGTCGGGTTCAGCACCAGATCCGAGCTAAAGGCCGACAGACGGGGCGAGAAATCGCGCTGCATCCGTTCCCGCTCCGGATTACTGTCCGTGCCCGACATCGTGTAGAACACCGAAAGCACGCGGTTCAGGTCACGGCCATAGGTTTCCAACGCTTCAATGGTGTTGGCGAAAGTCGGCGTTTCCGAATTGTTCACGATGGCCGAGACATCGGCCTCTGCCTGGGCCAAGGCCGTCTCGAAGGCCGGTTCGAAATGGGTGTCTTCAATGTCGGCGAAAGGGGGCAATTCAAATGGGGCGGTCCAGGGGGCAAGCAGCGGATTGGTCATGACGAGGCTCCTTTCACAGCAAGGTAGCGCTGCCCGTTGGCGGCTGCCAGTCGATTAAACCACTGCCGCCTTTTGACCCGCGCCACAGACCGGGCAAGTCGGGTTACTCTGGATCCCGATTTTGCGGGTCTCGCCATAAAGCGCGTCGTAGATTAACATCTCTCCCCGCATCAGGGTACCTGCACCTGTGATCAACTTGACTGCCTCGACCGCCATCATCGCCCCAATGACACCGGGCAGAGGGCCCAAGACGCCAGCCTCCGCGCAACTCGGGGCCAGGCCATCTGCGGGCGATTCCGGAAAAATACATTGATAACACGGCGCGCCGTGGGCGGGATCAAAGACACTGATCTGCCCTTCCCACTGGGTCAATGCGCCGGAAATCAGCGGTCGCCCGGCGCGGACCGCGGCCGCGTTGGCGCGGTAGCGAGTCGCGAAATTATCGGTTCCGTCCAAGACCAGATCGTAGTCGGCAAAAAGATCATCCGCGATCTCATCGGTCAGGCGGCGGTTGTACGGGCGAACAGTGACAAAGGGATTGAGCGCCTTCATCGCAGTTTCCGCGGAAAAGACCTTTGGCATGCCGATCCGCGCATCGGAATGGATGATCTGACGCTGAAGGTTCGCATTCTCCACCGTATCGTCGTCAATCAAACCGATCGTGCCCACGCCAGCACCGGCGAGATACATCAATGCTGGCGCGCCCAAACCGCCCGCCCCGATGACAAGGATCCGCGCATCACGCAGGCGTTTCTGTCCGGTTCCGCCGATCTCCCGCAGGATGATGTGGCGGGCATAACGATCCAACTCCGTCTCGGAAAAAGCTTCCGGGCGCGGCGTCTCCACAGCCACGTCCCCGTCCGCCCGCACGCGCAGATAACCAAGCAATTGGCGATACCCGGCAATAACGGCGCCAAAGGCAATCAAGATCAGCCAAGGTGCCGCAGATCCACCCGTTGCAGTGCGCAGGGGATTATCGGCAGGTAGCACGACCTGCGCCATCAACACCGCCACAAGCAACAGCCAGATCATGCTCCAACGCGCCTTGGTCGGCATATCCATCAAATGCCCGATGCCCCAGATCGCGCCGCCCATGACGCCAACCAACAGCATCAGGCCCGCCCGGTGGAGCCGTGGCCGCCCGTGCCACGCTTCGTCTGCGAGAGGATTTCCACCACCTGGAACGTCACCTGGATTACCGGAGCAACGATCATCTGCGCGATACGGTCGCCATGGCGGATATGAACCGGTTTGGCGCCCAGATTTTGCAGGATGACCATGACCTGGCCGCGGTAATCGGCATCGATCGTGGCGGGGCTATTGGGCAGCGTCAGCCCTTGTTTCAAGGCCAGGCCGGATCGGGGACGCAGCTGCACCTCATATCCTGCCGGAATCTCAAATCTCAGGCCGGTCGGGAGCGATTGAATAGCCTGCGGTTGGATCCAAATGCCAAGAGCCCGCTGCGCTGGCGGGAAATTCACACGCAGATCCGCCCCTGCCGCGCCCGCGGTGGCATATTTGGGCAGTCCCAGATCCGGATCAGCGGCGTCGCTCCAGGCCATGGGGATCGTAACGCTCATGTCGCCAGGGCATCCGCGATGCGTTGGGCAAGCTGGCGGGCAACGGCGGTTTTCTCCATCCTGGGCCAGTGTTCGGGGCCTGCGTCAGTAATCAGGGTAACCTCATTTTCCGCACCGCCCATGATGCCGGTTCCGGCGGACACATCATTGGCCACGATCCAGTCGCACCCCTTGCGCTGACGTTTCGCCGCTGCATGATCCAACACGTCATGGGTTTCCGCCGCGAACCCGACAACCAGCCGCGGCCGCCCCTGTGTCATCTGGGCCACCCCGGCCAGAATGTCCGGGTTTTCGGTCAGTTTCAGGTCGGGCAGCGCGTTACCGTTCTTCTTCATCTTTGTATCAGCCTGGGCCGCCACCCGCCAATCCGCAACGGCGGCTGTAAAGACTGCCGCATCGGCAGGAAGCGCCTGGATGACAGCCTCCTGCATGTCGCGTGCCGTTTGCACCGGGATGACGTGGACACCCCCGGGCGGGGGCATTTCCGCAGGGCCAGTGATGAAACTGACCTTGCCCCCCAAACCGGCCAAGGCGGATGCAATCGCCGTGCCCTGCGCCCCGGAGGATCGGTTGGCGATATAGCGCACCGGGTCAATCGGTTCATGGGTCGGGCCGGAGGTAACCACGATGTGCTGCCCTGCCAAGGGACCGTTGGACAGGGCTGAGGTGATGGCATCGATGATCTCAGGCACCTCGGCCATGCGACCTGGACCAAACTCTCCGCAGGCCATGGCGCCCTCGACCGGCCCGGCAAACATCACGCCATCGCCCCGCAGGGTAGCAGCGTTGCGCTGGCACGCAGGATGTTCCCACATGCGCACATTCATGGCAGGCGCGATCAACACGCGCTTGTCGGTGGCCATCAAAAGGGTCGAGGCGAGATCATCGGCATGACCGCCCGCCATCTTGGCCATCAGATCCGCCGTCGCGGGTGCCACTACTACCAGATCGGCGGCGCGGCTCAGCTCGATATGACCCATCTCCGCCTCATCCGTCAGGTCAAACAGATCCCGATACACCTTTTGCGCGGCCAGGGCAGACGCCGAAAGGGGTGTCACAAACTCCTCCGCCGCGCGCGTCAGGACGGGCATTACCCCGGCGCCGCGATCCCGCAACCGACGGATCAGATCAAGGGATTTGAAGGCCGCAATGCCACCCCCGATGATCAGAAGAATTTGCTTGCCCGTCAGCGCGGTATCCATCGTCAGCCCCCCGATTGCACCGGCACCGTAATGTGGCAGTGCTAAAGGGGCAACGGGTCAAAACAGCCGCTTTTCATAGCGCCAGAGCGTGGTGGAAAAGGGCCCGGCTGTGGTTTGCAGATCAATCACGACGTCCCCGACCCGGTGCCACCCGGACTTTTCGTAAAACCTGGCAGCGCGATCATTTCCGATGGCGCAGACAAGCCAGATCATATCGCGACCGGCAGCTTTGACCGATGCCTCTACATCCGCTAGCAGGGCCTGGGCCGCACCGGTGCCCCGGGCAGGACGGTCTATGAACAGATCGTCCACCTTGTTTTCAATGAGCTTCACAAGACCGACCAGTGCGCCCACGGGACCAGTGACGCGAAGCTGTGGCAGTTGCTCGGCCATGCGCTGGTGAAATTCATCCGGTGAGCGTTGAGAGACAAGAGCAGCTGGCACCAATCCCGCATGGGCATCATGCCACGCGTCGTGCCAGATGCGCGCAAGTTCGGGCGCGTCCGCGATTTGCGCGGACCGCACCGGGTGATCAGAGCTCGGAACCATACCATGTGGTACGACAGCTCAACCCAACCCGCCAGACTATTCCTTTTGATCTGTAAAAGCTGCGCACGGATCGTCCCGCGCCATCACCGGGCCTGCTAGCGCCACGTCATAGGGCGGGTTGTCGAGCAGCCTTCCTTCGATCTGGCCGATGGACATCATGTTTATGGTTGGGTCAGCCGCCCGCAGATAAACTGGCACGCCCCAATCCGTGCGCGCATGGCCATTGCCCAGGATCACAATAACCGGGCCGCCGGTGTCCTTTAATGCTTGCAGGGTGACCCGAGCGAGTTCGGCATCGCGCAGGCGCTGCGCCTCAACCATGCCACCCATCATTTCCTTTGGCATGGCTTGGCAATGAGCGTCGAACTGCATTTGCTCGCGTTCGATTTGTTCATCGGGAAGTAATGGCATGTCGAGATCAAAAAGGACCACGTCCCCTTCAAATTGCGCTGCGGCTCCATCTGTAACGGCGGCTCGCATCACATCGCGACGAAGAGCTGCCCCGTATATCTTAGCCTGAGGAGCGGCCACAAAAATAGGGTAATACATGGCAAAATCAGGCCAACCCGACTGATCCCATTCAAGTTTTGACCGTAAAGTGGCTTCGCTGCTGCGATCTTCGGTCGTCAGGGACTTAGCCTTCGGTGGGCTGATCATCTCAAACACCAGCGCTGCCGGCTGGCGGACGCTGATAATGCAAGCTTGGACGTTGTGATGTGCAGGATTGTCGTGCTGCTCACCTATCAACACCACATCCGCGCTAAAAAGTGCCTCGCCTGGAACGTCTGATTGGCAGATCGTGACTTCAGCGGTAGCCGAAGTCACACCGACCAGCCAGAAGGTGAAGATTGCGACGCGGATCACCCGAAAAATTCGAAAACCTCGCGGGATTGCCCTTCTAGCGATTTGCGCATCTTGCCAAAAGCCGCCGCTTCAAGTTGGCGCACCCGTTCTTTCGAGAGACCAAGTTCGTTCCCAAGACTCTCAAGGGTGCGTGGTTCGTCACGCAACTTACGCTCCTTGACGATGAACCGCTCACGCTCGTTGAGCTGGGTCATAGCGCTCACCAACCAACCGCGCAAAGTATCGATGTCATGATCGTGCTCGACCAATTCAGCCGCTTGTTCGCTGTCATCCTCAAGCGTCTCTATCCATTCGCGACCTTCATCTTCGGTCGATTGCGTGGCATTCAGGGAATAGTCGGAGCCAGAGAGGCGCCCTTCCATCATCTCAACATCATGCAGAGGCACGCCGACCTCGGTGGCAATCATCTGGCGCAGCTGGTGACCATCCAATTCCTCGCCCACCGACGCGGCCTCTCGCTCCAACCGCGCTTGAACACGTCGCATGTTAAAGAAAAGCGATTTTTGAGACGAGGTTGATCCGGTTCGCACCATGGACCAATTCCGCATCACATAGTCTTGGATCGACGCCTTTATCCACCAGACGGCATAAGTAGAGAACCGGACCCCGCGGTCGGGGTCAAATTTGTCAGCTGCCTTCATCAATCCCAATCCGGCTTCCTGGATCAGGTCGTTCATCGGAGCGCCGTACCGCTTAAATTTGGACGCCATCGAAATGGCCAACCGCATATATGCTGTTACGAGCCGGTGGAGCGCCTTCTCATCCCGATGATCCCGCCAAGCATAGGCCAGCTTCAACTCTGTCTCGGCGTCAAGCAACTCTGCCTGCATCGCCCGTCGCGACAAAGACTGATCGTAGGTACCATCCAAAGCCATGGGCGTCTCCCGATGTTGCGGCCGTGTCGCAATTGCGTGCGGGCCGTTAATCTGTTTGATATTGTTGTTACGCAGGGTGATCGGGATTGGTTCACAAAAAATATGGCCAAGACGTTGTCGGAGATGACACTCGTGCTAGGCGGCGCAAGCTCCGGCAAATCCAGCTTCGCCGAAAAGCTGGTAGATAACTACAATATTTCAAAATGTTACATCGCGACAGCCCAAGCTTTCGATGACGAAATGCGCGCTAAAATCGATGCGCATAAAAATGCCCGCGGCACAGGCTGGACCACACTTGAAGTCCCCCATGATGTACCATTGGCCGTATCGGATTTGCAGTCTGAACAGGTTGTTTTACTCGATTGTGCAACCTTGTGGTTGAGCAACCGACTGCTGGCCAACGCGGATCTTGAGACCGAGGTTGATGCATTGATTGATGCGCTGGCAAAATGCGCCTGCCCGATTGTCGTGGTGAGCAACGAGGTTGGACAGGGCATCGTGCCCGATACGAAGCTGGGCCGCCAATTTCGCATCGCACAAGGCCAATTGAATCGGCGGCTGGCAGCACAGGCACAGTTGGTGGTGCAGGTCGTTGCAGGCCTGCCACTGGTCCTGAAAGGGACGCTGCCCGAGGATCTGTTGTGAAGCGAATATTCTGGGTGCGCCACGGACCAACCCATCGGGCAGAGATCAATGGTTGGACCGATGTGCCTGCCGATCTGTCCGACCATGCCGCCTTGGCCCGGTTATCCGCATTCCTGCCAAATGCACCGGTCATCTCGTCCGATCTTATCCGCGCCGTGGCCACAGCGGATGCTATTCAGGGGGACCGGCCCCGACTGGACCACCGCGCCGATTTGCGAGAACTGCATTTTGGAGCGTGGGAGGGGCAACGCTTTGACACGTTGGACGCAGCAAACAGCGCCCTCATGCGCAGCTATTGGGAGGCACCCGGACACCAACGCGCGCCTGGCGGTGAGAGCTGGAATGACCTTTGCGCACGCATTGGTGCCGCCGCCGACGCGCTGATTGCCGATGTCGACACGATCGTCGCCGTGGCCCATATGGGTGCAATCCTCACACAAGTACAGCGGGCCAACGGAAAATCAGCCTATGACACGCTGGCCCAGCGGATCAGCAATCTATCGGTGACCGAACTGACATATGATGGCACTTGGCACCTTGTTCGGGTCGATCACTGTCCGTGATATCGAGCCTCACAAAGCATCATTTCCCACCAAACATCCACGCGCTTAAGGTCATTGCATGTCTGAATATCACCTCGTCCTCGGCGACCCCGCCTATTCCAGTTGGTCCCTACGTGGATGGCTTTTGTTTCATCGCTGGGACATCCCCTGCAGCACAGCATTTGTAAGCTTCAGTGATGACCGCAGCGTTGCCGAACAGATGCCCGACATGGCCCCGGCCAAGACAGTGCCGGCCTTGCGCCTGCCCGACGGCGCCATCCTTGGCGATAGCCTGGCCATTGCAGAGGAGGTCGCAGCGCGCCATCCGGACCATGCCATGTGGCCAACCGATCCGGCATTTCGCGCCCGGGCCCGGGATCTGACTGCGGAAATGCATGCAGGGTTCATGGCGTTACGCAATGCCTGTCCTATGAACCTGCGCTGCGCCTACGGGGATTTTACCGCCGATGACGCCGTGGAACGCGACCTCGCCCGGCTTGACGTCATCTGGACACATGCGCTGAACCAAAGCGGCGGCCCTTGGCTGTGCGGTGACTACTCGATTGCCGATGCCTTTTATGCACCCGTCGCCGCGCGCATCGCAGGCTACGGCTTGGCGATCTCTTTCGAGGCTGCGGATTACGTCGCCGCGCATCTGGCCGACCGATCCTTTCTTGTCTGGCGTCAGATGGGCCTGACGCAAGGCCCTGATCTGAAACGATATGCCATGGATAATCGGCAGGTTCCGTGGCCCGGCCCTGCCGGCTGATCGCTTGCGGTTGCCAACCTGCATCCCCATTTCAATGCCATTAACCTTTGACGCATTGGACATGGCATGTTGGCATTTCACCGAACGGGCCCGCAAACCGGCCCCCTAGTCGTGTATTTGCACGGGGCGGGGATCAGCAGCTGGATGTGGCACCGGATGATCGCCCACCAATCCCGCATGAATTGCATTCTAATCGACTTGCCGGGCCACGGGGACAGCCGCCATATAATGTGGCGCGATCTGGAGGACACCGCCGCGCATGTCGAACAGGTCATAGAGGCCTGCGCACCCGCGGATGAGGCGCATCTGGTCGGTCTGTCTTTGGGCTCTTACGTGGCGATGACATTGATGATCCGGCAACCACAGCGATACACCAGCGCCCTGCTCAGCGGCATCCATGCGGGTGGCATGACCCACAAACCGTTGTTGAAAGCGATTTTCATGATTGCCGCCTTGACCGTCAAATGGCCAAGTCGTGCTCGCAGGACGGGCAAGATGTTCGTGGAGGATGACGGGGATCTGGAGGGATTTGTCCGCGAGGCGATCAAGACTTCGGCGCAGGCGATGCGCCGCACCGGGCATCAGGTGATCGATTATTCTCTACCAGCGGCAGCGGCGGCAATCCAGACACGCGTATTGATCGCCTTTGGCAGCAAGGAACATCCTGTGATCCGGTCATCCAACGCCATATTCAAAGAAACACTGCCCCGGCATTCGATGTTCGAGGCGCAGGGGCTTGGCCATGGCTGGCCCGGGCAGGATCCCGCACTCTTCGCCCGCGTCGTGCAGGACCATATCGCTGGAAGACCAATTGCCCATCCCTAGAAAAATTTACTAAAATTAAAGGTCTGGGATCTAGCCATTAACCGATTGTCGACAGACGAGGGTGATGATGGTCGCACGGGCGCATTCGGTGGCTTTTGAAGGGGTCGAGACGCGCGGGGTGGAGGTGCAATGCGCCGTCTCCGCCGGACTGCCCGCATTCTCCATCGTCGGCCTGCCGGACAAAGCCGTCAGCGAGGCACGCGAGCGGGTTCGCGCGGCACTGACGGCCATGGCAATTGCGCTGCCTTCAAAACGGATCACGATCAATCTGTCGCCCGCCGATCTACCAAAGGAAGGTTCCCATTTCGATTTGCCTATCGCGCTCTCTGTCCTGGCGGCGCTCGAAATCCTGCCCCGGGATGAAGTGGAGCGGACCTTGGCCTTGGGCGAATTGTCCCTGGACGGCACGTTGGTGCCGGTGATCGGCGCCCTGCCCGCGGCGATGGCGGCTGCCAATGACGACCGTATGCTGCTTTGCCCCGCAAGTTGCGGATCAGAAGCAGCCTGGGTTGGCGCGGCGGAAGTCATTGCAGCAGACTCGCTGACATCGGTCGTGCGCCACTTCAACGGCCAATCTCCCTTGTCACCGGCCACACCGGGAGAAGTCGTGCGCCGCACGAGTTCCCGCGATTTCAGCGATGTCAAAGGGCAGGAGCGGGCTAAACGCGCGCTCGAGATCGCAGCGGCGGGGCGGCACCATGTCCTGCTTGTCGGCACGCCAGGATCGGGCAAATCCATGCTCGCCGCCCGTCTGCCCGGCATTCTGCCGGCCCTGTCACCGGCTGAGGCTCTGGAAACCTCCATGATACGTTCCCTGGCCGGATTACTGGATGATGGCGGCATCTCGCCTGAGCGCCCGTTTCAGGAACCCCATCACACTGCCTCCATGGCGGCCATCGTCGGTGGTGGGCGGGGCGCAAAACCCGGAGAGATCTCGCTTGCTCATAACGGCGTCTTGTTCATGGATGAGTTCCCCGAATTCTCCCGACAGGTTTTGGAAACGCTGCGCCAACCGATTGAAACAGGCGAAGTCGTGGTGGCCCGCGCCAATGCGCATGTCCGCTATCCATGCCGGTTCATGCTGGTTGCGGCAGCCAACCCGTGCAAATGCGGATATCTCAGCGATCCCGGTCGGGCCTGTGGCCGCGCGCCAAACTGCGGCGAAGACTATATGGGCCGGATCTCAGGCCCCTTGATGGACCGATTCGACCTACGGGTTGAAGTGCCGCCGGTGAGTTACACAGACCTTGATCTGCCATGTTCAGGCGATGCCTCCGCCGTGATCGCAGCCCGCGTTGCGACCGCCCGCGACATCCAGGCGACGCGCTATGACGGCATCGACGGCGTGCGTGTGAATGCCGATATCGAAGGCAGGTTGCTGGAAGAGACCAGCGTCCTGGACGATGCTGCCAAAGAATTGCTGTCCAATGTTGCGGCGCGGTTCGGCATTTCTGCCCGTGGATATCATCGAGTTTTACGCGTGGCCCGCACGATTGCCGATCTCGACGGCTCCGAAAGCCTGGGCAAATCCCACGTCGCCGAAGCGGTCAGCTATCGCCTGGCCTTGGGAAATGAGCCTTAGTCAGTCGCCAAACGGGCTTCGATGGCCTGCCAGATCTGCCCCGCGATATTGCCGCCATCGAACCGTTCGAGTTCCTGAATACCTGTGGGGGAGGTCACGTTAATCTCGGTCAGATAATCGCCGATAATATCGATACCAACAAAAATTTGCCCGCGCTCCCGCAGCAGTGGACCTATGGCTTCGCAAATCTCTCGATCCCGTGCGGTCAGGCCGATCTTTTCCGGACGTCCGCCTACATGCATGTTTGACCGGGTCTCGCCCGCAGCAGGCACGCGGTTGATCGCGCCAACGGGTTCGCCCTCGACCAGAATGACGCGTTTGTCGCCGTTCGAAACATCGGGAAGGAATTTTTGGGCAATCAGCGGCTCACGATTGATACCGCTGAACAGCTCATGCAACGAGGCGAGATTGCGATCCTCGGGACCCAATCGAAAGACGCCCGCCCCACCATTGCCGTAAAGCGGTTTGACGATGACATCTCCATGGGTCTCTTTGAACGCGCGGAGTGTCTGAAGGTCGCGAGCGATTGTCGTCGGGGGTGTCAGGTCGGGAAACTTCAAAACCAACAGCTTTTCAGGCGAGTTGCGGACCCAGAACGGGTCATTCACCACCAGCACGCCGGGAGTGAGCATCTCCAGCAGATGAGTCGTGGTGATGTATCCCATGTCAAAGGGGGGATCTTGGCGCAGCCAGATTACATCCATTTGTGACAGATCGACCTGCTCAAACGGCCCCAGATCCGCGTGATTGCCCTGCTCGCGGTGCACGGTAAGGGATGCAGCGCGGGCCATGATCTGACCGCTCTGATAACTCAAAGTATCCGGTGTGTAGAAAAATAGTATGTGCCCCCGGACCTGCGCCTCCTCGGCCAACCGAAAGGTGCTGTCAGCGGCGATATCCACATCGCTGATCGGATCCATCTGAAAGGCAATTTTCATGGGGCGTCTCCGTGGCAACGCCTCTACATGACTGAGGTTCCGGGCAAGCGCAACGGGTCAAAACCCGATGGCGTTTTCCAGCACTTCGATATGGCCGCTGACATCGACCATCGCCAAATCGAACCGTGTTTCGGTCAACTGCCCCAGGGGCATCTGCCCCAGATATTCGCCGGCAGCCGCGTAGATGCGGGCAATCTGGCGATCCGACAAGCTGCGCGCGGCATTCGCGAAGTTTTTTGATTTCTTAACCTCGATAAAGATCAGGCCGTCCCCGTCCCGCGCGATCAAGTCGATCTCACCGGCCTGGCCCCGCCAACGGATCGCTTGGATGGCATGGCCCGCGTGTTCGTAATGGCGTGCGACGGCGGCTTCGGCTGACAAACCGGCGCGGTAGGCAACCTGCCTCGTGACGGCCTTTGCTTGGGCGGTCATTCCGCGTCATCCCGCAGGCGAAGGGCCAATTGATACATGTCGCGCCGGGACAGGTTGAAAACATCTGCCACTTCGGCCGCGGCTGTCTTGACCGATTGGGTTTGCATGGCCCGGCACAACGCATCCTCCACTGTCGCCTGGTCCGCCACGACGTCCGGCATCCGGTCTATAACCAACACAACCTCACCCTTCACTGTTTCATCTGCATAGCGTGCCGAAAGGTCGCCAAGCGTACCACGCACCACCTGTTCGAATTTCTTTGTCAGTTCCCGGCAAACGGCGACCAAGCGATCTTCTCCGAAAACATCGACCATATCCCTTAAGGTCTGATGAAGCCGCCTTGGGCTTTCAAAAACGATGACAGTTGCATCAGCTTTGGTCAGGTTTTTTAGAAATGTGCGCCGGGCCCCTTTGGCCACGGGCGAAAAGCCAGCGAACATGAATCGGTCACTTGGCAAACCCGCAACCGTAAGTGCGGCCAAAGCGGCAGACGGTCCGGGCGCTGCCGTCACGGTATGGCCCGCCTCTGCAGCGGCCCGAACAAGTGAAAACCCAGGGTCAGCCACCATCGGCGTGCCCGCATCAGAGGCGTAGGCCACCGACTGCCCGTCTGCCAGGACCGCCATGAGCCGAGGGCGCTGTGCAGCACCGTTATGGTCGTGATAGGGAAGGATCGGTCGTCCGCCCAAGGCGATCCCGTGCAGTTCCATCAAATGTCGCGTCACGCGGGTATCTTCGGACGCGATCATGTCGGCAGATGCCAAAATATCCAACGCACGCAACGTGATATCGCGTGCGGATCCGATAGGTGTGGCGACAAGATAGAGAGCAGGAGGCAGCAAGACCTTGCGAAACACACCCGACCCGGATCCATGTGACATTTACTTGCTCTTCCCCCGCCCTTACGATCTATGGTGCATCCGCCAAATGCTCCTGCATTGGCACTGACCTATGAGGAGTAGCTGATGTTGCCTGCCATGAGGACCCCTAGACCGATGATCAGCCGCTCCCTGCTGCTTCGGGTCCTGACGATGTGTTCCGTCCTGTGGCTGGCCGCGTGCGATAACCTAAATTTGCCCAATACCGGGACCGGGCCATCAATCAATACGCGCGACGCCGTTCCGGTTGCACTTTTGGTACCTGGCGGATCCGCTGATGGGCAACAAAATGCGTTGGCGCAATCCCTGGAAAACGCGGCCCGACTGGCGATTTCAGATCTGGACGGCGTCGCGATCGACTTGCGGATCTACAACACGACCGGCACAGCCAGCGGCGCACAAACGGCAGCAATTGAAGCTGTCGACAAAGGCGCCAAGATCATTCTTGGCCCCGTTTTTGCGGAGTCCGCCAATGCGGCAGGCGTGGCTGTGGCCAGCAAGGGCGTCAATGTGCTGGCCTTTTCAAACAACCCTGCCATCGCGGGCGGCAACGTTTTCATTCTTGGGCAGACGTTCGACAACACGGCCGAACGGTTGGTCCGTTACGCTGAGCAGAACGGCAAGGGCCAGATCTTTGTCGTGAACGGACGCAGCGTGGCAGAGGAGGTGGCACGGGATGCCATCACACGATCCGTTTCGGGATCGGGGGCCACGCTGGTCGGCGCAACCGCGTTCGATTTGTCACAGCAGGCTGTCGTCGCCGCCGTGCCAAACATCGTATCGCAAGTCAAAAGCTCCGGCGCGGATGCCGTCTTTTTCACATCCGGCAATGAAGGCGCCATGGGGTTTCTGGCGCAGTTGCTGCCAGAAAACGGCTTATCACCAACTGTCACACAATATGTTGGCATGGCGCGTTTGGATATACCCCCCCAGGCGTTAGCACAGCCGGGCCTGCAGGGCACCTGGTTCGCTTTGTCCGACCCCGCGCTGAACAACAGATTTCGCGCCCGATATACGGCTGCCTATGGCAGCGAACCCATTGAGATTGCAGGCCGCGCCTATGACGGGATCGCGGCGATCGGCGCCTTGGTGAAACAAGGCGACGCAAATGCCCTGAGCAAAGCCGCCCTGACCCGGGGATCCGGTTTTGTGGGCGTCGATGGTATCTTTCGCCTGCGCAATGATGGCACCAACCAGCGGGGCCTGGCCATTGCCCAGATCCGTAACAACAAGGTGGTTGTGATTGATCCCGCTCCCCGAAGCTTCGGCGGCGCAGGCTTCTAGGCCTGGAGCATCCGTACCGGCACAAACCGAACCGCAGGACGATCTCATTTGTCCGGCCGAGCAGATCATCGACCTGGATGCTCTGTGGTCTGGCTTGCAGATCGCGCTGGATCAGACCACCAGTCCACGTGACGACGGGCCCAACCGCGCGCCGCAGGACATCCGCGCCATTGCCGTGCCGCATCTTCAGAAAGCTCAGAAAAACGGTCGCGACGTCATTGCAGCGGCCTTTGCCCAAAACCCACGAGGCGCCCGTAAATTGGTCAAAGCCTATGCTCATCTGACGGATGGATTGATCCGGACGATCTGGCGTTTGGTCACCATCTATTCCCATCCCGCCCCCAACCCGACCGCGTCCGAACGCCTCGCCGTCTTGGCCGCGGGGGGATATGGCCGGGCGGAAATGGCACCGCAATCAGACGTCGATCTGCTGTTTCTGACACCCTACAAGATCACGCCCTGGGCAGAGAGCGTGATCGAGTCCATGCTCTACATTCTGTGGGATCTGCGGTTGAAGGTCGGCCATTCCAGCCGCACCATCCGGGATTGCCTGCGCTTGGGCCGTACCGATTTCACGATCCGAACGGCCCTGTTGGAATTGCGCGTTCTGGATGGCGATGTTGATCTGGGCCAGGAGCTCATGGCGCGCCTTTGGAGCGATCTGTTCATCGGGACCAGCCAGGAATTTATCGAGGCCAAGCTGGCCGAACGCGAAGAGCGCCACAAAAAGCAAGGCGGCCAGCGCTATGTGCTGGAACCCAATGTCAAGGAAGGCAAAGGCGGGCTCCGGGATCTGCAATCGCTGTTCTGGATCGCGAAATATGTGCACCGGGTGGATCGGACGGGGGATCTGGTCGCTGTCGGGGTGTTCACGGCCGATGAACATGCAGCCTTTGAAGAGGCGGAGACGTTCCTGTGGGCGGTGCGCTCCCACCTGCACCTGATCACCGGGCGCGAGATGGATCAGCTCACCTTTGACATGCAGCTCGACGTGGCAGACCGCATGGAATACTCCGATCATGGCGGGCGTCGCGCAGTCGAACACTTCATGCAGGACTATTTCCGCCACGCGACCCGCGTAGGTGAACTGACCCGGATCCTGCTGACCGCCATGGAAGCCAGCCACCTGAAAAGCGAACCGATGCTGGCCGGGCTGTTTCGGCGACGGCGCAAGGTAAACCCGCCCTACGATGTGCGCCAGAACCGGCTGGTCGTGGCGGATGAAAAGGCATTTCTGGCCGAACCCAAACGCCTGCTCAGCATCTTTGAAGAAGCCTTGCGCACGGGTCTGTTGCTTCACCCAAATGCGATGCGCCTGATTGCCGCAAACCTGCACCTGATCGACGACGATATGCGGCGCAACAAGGATAGCGCCAAGGTGTTTCTGGATCTGCTGCTGCGCCACGGAAACCCAGAACGTGCGCTGCGCCGGATGAACGAATTGGGAGTGCTTTCCGCCTTCATCCCCGAATTTGAACCCATTGTCGCGATGATGCAATTCAACGTTTATCACCACTATACGGTGGATGAACACACGATCCAGTGCATCAGTGTCCTCGCCCAGATCGAGCGGGGGGAGCTGGTCGAGGAATTGCCCATCGCCAGCCGGGTCTTGAAGGAAGGCGTCAATCGCCGGATCATCTATATGGCACTGCTGCTTCATGATATCGGCAAGGGGCGCAGCGAAGATCATTCTATTCTAGGCGCACGCATGGCGCGCAGCATCTGCCCGCGCCTGAACCTCAAGAAGGATGAGACCGAGACCGTGGAGTGGCTGGTCCGCTATCACTTGTTGATGTCTGACATGGCGCAAAAGCGCGACCTGTCAGACCCCCGCACCGTCCGCGATTTTGCCAAGGCCGTCAAAACGCGCAAGCGGCTGGATCTGCTGACCGTCCTGACCGTCTGCGACATTCGCGGTGTCGGCCCCAATACCTGGAACAATTGGAAAGCGGTGCTGCTGCGCACGCTCTATCATCACACGGCAGAGGCGCTGGAACACGGACTTGAAGAGCTCAACCGCGAAAATCGTGGAAACGCCGCCAAGAAATCCCTGCGCGCGGCCTTGACGGATTGGTCCGCCGCTGATCTGCGCAAGGAAACGGCCCGCCACTATCCGCCCTATTGGCAGGGTCTGCAGACGAGCACGCATGTCGTGATTGCCGAATTGCTGCACGGGCTGGGGGATGACGAGGTCAAGCTGGACCTGACCCCTGATACGGACCGCGACGCCACCCGCGCCTGTTTTGCCCTGGCCGACCATCCCGGTATCTTCACCCGCGTCACTGGTGCGTTGGCGCTGGTTGGTGCCAATGTCGTCGATGCGCGCAGCTATACCAGCAAGGACGGCTTTGCGACCTCGGTCTTTTGGATTCAAGACGGCGATGGCTCCCCCTATGAGGTCGGTCGCCTGCCCCGCCTGCGCACCATGCTTCACAAGATCCTGATGGGAGAGGTTCTGGCCCGCGACGCTTTGAAATCCCGCGACAAGGTCAAAAAGCGCGAAAGCGGCTTCCGTTTCCCGACCTCGGTCATGTTCGACAATGAGGGTTCTGACATCTATTCGATCATCGAGGTCGATACCCGCGACCGCCCCGGCCTGCTGCACGATCTGTCGCGCACCCTGGCAGAGGCGAACCTCTATGTCGCCAGCGCGGTGATTGCGACCTACGGCGCCCAGGCCGTCGATACTTTTTACGTCAAGGACATGTTCGGGTTGAAAATCCACGCCAAATCCAAACAGACCACGCTGGAACGCAAATTGCGCGAGGCCATTCTGGCCGGTGCAGAGCGCGCCAAGGGCTGATGCGTCCTATCCAACTGATCCGCGGGTTTCTCACCGTCGGCCTGTGGACCTTCCTCAGCCGAGTGCTGGGCTTTGCCCGCGATATCCTGATCGCTGCGCGGCTGGGTGATGGCCCGGTGGGTGAGGCGTTTTTTGTGGCTCTGACCCTGCCCAACATGTTCCGCCGGTTCTTCGCCGAAGGCGCGTTGAACATGGCCTTTGTGCCCCTCTTCTCCAAAAAGCTGCAGGACGCAGACGATGCGCGCACCTTCGCCCGGGACGCCTTTTCCGGGCTGGCCACGGTTCTGATCCTGTTCACCCTGCTGGCCCAGGTTGCCATGCCATGGCTGGTCCTGGCGCTCGCCTCGGGCTTTTGGGGCGATGAACGATTTGAAATGGCAACGGACTTTGGCCGCGTCATCTTTCCCTACATCTTGCTGATCTCACTCGCGGCCTTGCTCTCGGGGGTTTTGAACGCCACGGGGCGGTTCGCGGCAGCAGCGGCGGCACCGGTTTTGCTCAACATCACGTTGGTCTCGGCCATGCTATTGGCCGATCCGCTGGGATGGGATTTCGGCTGGGCCTTATCCTGGGCCGTGCCCATCGCCGGTATCGCACAATTGGCGCTGCTGTGGCGGGCCGCGGCACAGGCCGGATTCCTCCTAAAGCCCCGTTGGCCACGGCTGACACCGGACCTGAAACGCCTGGCGATCATCGCCGCCCCGGCCATGCTGGCGGGCGGTGTGGTGCAGATCAATCTGATCGTGGGCAAACAGGTTGCAAGCCGGTTTGACGGGGCGATCACCTACCTGAACCTTGCCGACCGTCTGTACCAGCTGCCCCTTGGCGTTGTGGCCATCGCCATCGGAGTGGTCCTCTTGCCTGACCTGTCCCGCCGCCTGGCCGAGAATGACGTGGCAGGCGGGCGCGAGGCGCTGAACCGCGCGACCGAATTCGCCTTGTTGCTGACCGTGCCGGCCGCCGTGGCGCTGGTCGTGATCGCAGACCCCATCGTCTCCGTCCTGTACCAGCGCGGCGCCTTTGATGCAGAGGCCGCGGCGGCCACTGCGATTGTCACTGCGATCTATGGCGCAGGGCTGCCTGCCTTTGTGCTGCAAAAGGTGCTGCAACCGCTTTACTTCGCACGCCACGATACCAAATCGCCTTTTCGGTTCGCGCTGGTCGCCATGGTGATCAATGCCGCGGTGGCTTTCGGGTTTTACAGTCTGATCGGGTTCACTGCCGCCGCCTGGGCCACGACCATAGCGGGTTGGGCCATGGTCTGGCTGCTCTGGCGCGGCTCGCGTGACATGGGAGACGCAGCACAACCTGATGCAAGGCTCAAGGCTCGGATCCTGCGCATCATCCTGGCCTCTGCCATCATGGCAGGCATCCTCGTTGGGGTGGCCTGGCTACTGGGGGGATCCCTTTACGCGCCATGGCTGCGCTACTGGGCTTTGGCGGGTCTGATCCTTGCCGGTATGGTCGGATATGGTGTGGCCGGACATGTGATCGGCGCATTCAAACTGTCGGAATTGCGCCGCGCCGTGCGTCGTAGCCCTGCACCCGGCTGACGCGATCAACGCGACCGGATCTGCTGCAACAGCCGGTTAAAGCCACCCGGGCTGACCAGAACCGACAGGGCAAATCCTGTCACGAACCCAGCGATATCGGCGACCCAATCATTGTTGGTGCCAAAAAGCAGCCCAAAGACCAATTGGATCGCCATGAGCAGACCGATCAACTGGAATGCCTGGTACTGATTGCCCCCCATCGCCCGATAGCCCGTCCATAGGATAAAAGTATAGCCACCGATCAAGCCATAGGCGGCCGGAAAGCCGCCCACCAGCAACGATTCCGACCGAAAGATGAGACCAAAGACCAGCGCCCCGACAATGGCCGATCCGAAAAAGATCATCAGGACCGAGATAGCGGAAAACACCTCTCCCACCATCTTGCCCAGGGCCAAGGTGAAGACCGCGACAAATATCATCTGAACAAAGCTGCCATGAACGAACGGATAGGTGACAAACCGGGTCAGGCTATCCACCGTCACGGTTTGGTTCTGGATCATCCAGCCAAAGACATCGCCGAAAAAGCCGAAATTACGGATAGCAAGCAGCCGCAAATCGCTGCCTGCCCCAACGCCAGCCAAAAGCCCGGACCCGGCCAGTTGAAAGATCAACTCCGGTACGGCAATGGCGGCGGCCAACGCCACCACAACAGGAGGCAGCGCGTTGAACGGCGACGCATTGGGATCAAATGACATGGCGCTGGTCCTTTGCGTTTCGGTGCGGAGCCGTCGGTTGACGACCCGAGGACCTACCGATAGGACACCAGCGTTCCGAATGCCAGATGGTGCCCCAATGACCGATAACACCACGTTTACGCCGCGCGTTTTTTCCGGCATTCAGCCGTCCGGCGGTTTGACTCTGGGCAATTATCTGGGGGCCATCAAACGCTTTGTCGAAATGCAGGATGGCGGCACGTACCAGACGATCTATTGCATGGTCGATCTCCATGCGATCACGGTCTGGCAGAACCCATCCGACCTGCGCCGCAACACGCGGGAACTGGCCGCGGGCTATATTGCGTCTGGCATCGACCCCGAACGCTCGATCCTGATGAACCAAAGCCAGGTGCCAGAGCACACGCAGCTTGGCTGGATCTTCAACTGCGTGGCCCGTATGGGCTGGATGAAACGCATGACACAGTTCAAGGACAAGGCGGGCAAGAACGCCGAAAATGCCTCGCTCGGGCTGCTGGCTTACCCTGCACTGATGGCGGCGGATATCCTGCTGTATCATTCGACCCATGTCCCGGTAGGCGACGATCAAAAGCAGCATCTGGAACTGACGCGCGATGTGGCGACCAAGTTCAACCATGATTACGGCGTCGATTTCTTTCCGATCACCGAACCCGTGATCCATGGGGTGGCCACCCGTGTCATGAGCCTGCGCGACGGCAGCAAGAAGATGTCCAAATCAGATCCCTCCGATATGTCGCGGATCAACCTGACCGATGATGCGGATGCAATTGCGCAGAAAATTCGCAAGGCCAAAACAGACCCCGAGCCGCTGCCCGATACCCTTGATGGCCTGGCAGACCGTCCCGAAGCGGCAAATCTGGTCAACATCTACGCCGCCTTGGATGATCGCGGCGCAGATGACGTGATCGCCGAATTTGCCGGTCAGCAATTCGGCGCGTTCAAACCCAAGCTGGCCGATTTGGCGGTGGCTAAGCTCTCCCCGATCTCGTGCGAAATGTCGCGCCTCATGGATGACAGCGCCGAACTGGACCGGCTGTTGGCCCGGGGGGCGGACCGCGCGCGCGAACTGGCCGCACCGGTCCTGAAGAAAACGTATGAGATCGTCGGCATGGTTGGCGCGGGCACATAGTCGCCCAAATCGACCGGTCTGCCAAAGCGCAATAAAACCGTCACATAACGTTAGCCCGACCGTCACGAAATTGAGGCTTTCGACATGCATCAGGATGTCGCGCCTACCCCAACGGGCGCCGCTGGTCGTTTCACGGTTCGTATTTGGGATCGGTCGGGCGGCCAAGGCCCAGCTACCAGCACCCGGCGGTATTTGAATCGTACCCTCCTCTGCCCCGCCACGCCCGACCCTGCTGTTTGCATGGTCGGGCATTCTCTTTGTCGTTGCGGGTGGACGCGGCACGTGGCTGTTCCTAGCATGCACGCTGATATCAGGAGGATCCCCATGGCCACCGGCACCAATATACGGACCTATTTCAAGGAGACCTGGCATGAGGGCGATGTGCCAATCATGCAGGCGGCCGATCATGGGTCCTGGCTGGGCTCAACCGTATTTGACGGTGCGCGCTTTTTTGACGGGGTGGCCCCGGATCTGCGCGCCCATTGCGACCGCGTGAACCGCTCGGCCGAGGCGCTGATGATCACTCCCACTGTCACCACCGATGAGATGGTCGCCATCGTGTGGGAAGGACTGTCGCAGTATGATCCGCAAACCGCCGTCTATATCCGCCCCATGTACTGGGCGCTGGAAGGCGGCGAGATGGGCATCCTGCCCAAGGCGGGGGCAACCGGTTTTGCCATCTGCCTCGAAGCGATCCCCTTGGCACCCGAAACACGCGTCACCACCCTGACACGTACGCGGTTTCGCCGCCCCGTCCTGGAAGACAACGTCGTGAACGCCAAGGCCGGGTGCCTTTATCCCAACAATGCCCGCATGATGGCCGAGGCGCAGTCAAAGGGGTTTCTCAACGCGTTGGTCGCCGATGCCGTGGGCAATGTCGCCGAAACCGCCTCCGCCAACATCTTTATGGTCAAGGACGGTGTCGTGATGACCCCCGTCCCCAATGGCACATTCCTGGCCGGCATCACCCGCACCCGCCACATGACGAACCTGCGCGCCGATGGGCATGAGGTGGTCGAGACGACACTCACCTTCGACGATTTCCATGGGGCCGATGAAGTCTTCATGACCGGCAATATGATGAAGGTCACCCCGGTCACCGCGTTTGATGACACATCCTACCAGATCGGCCCCATCACCCGCCGGGCGCGCGAGTTGTATTGGGACTGGGCGCTGTCGGAAAAATAGCATTCCTCAGTTTCATTGAGAATAAAGACTCTCCCTCGCCCGTAGACCTTGTAATCGGAGCATCGATCAAGGAGCGCAAAATGCAGATGGCCGTTGCATGCCCCCCGCCAGCGGGTCACACTCCACTCGCTAAGGGAGTGAATGTCAAAATGCGCAAGTTTCTGGTAATCTTGGACGATAGTCGTGAATGCCTGAACGCCATGCGCTTTGCCGCTATGCGAGCGGCCAATACGGGCGGCGGGGTCGAGATTCTGTCGATCATCCCCCCCGATGAGTTCCAGCACTGGATCGGCGTCGGCGATGTCATGCGCGCGGAGGCCCGGGAACGGATCGAAGCCCATTTCGAGGTGTTTGCCAAATGGATGCGCGACAAGCAGAAAGTCGATCCCGAATTGGTCATCCGCGAAGGCGAAGCCGTGCCCGAAATCATGGCCCTTGTCCGCGAAGATCCCGAAATCGGCGTGATCGTCCTTGGGGCCAGCGCCGAAAATAGCGGGCCCGGCCCCCTGGTCACCGCCTTGACCAAGGCATCTGGCGACCTTGCTGTTCCCATCACCATTGTCCCTGGCGAAATGCCGAAAGACCGGCTTCAGGCCATTACCTGACGGAGCATTAAAATGCAGTCTCGTTTCATCGCGTTCGCGCGCCCTTTTATCGTGTCCATCGCCGTTCTTTTTGTGACGCTTGTTTCCGGCCAGGCCGATGACCTGATCGATCCGCTGACCGGATCAGAAAAGCGAATCGTTCAGGCCGCCCTTGCGCTTGAGGGTGACTATGATGGTGCCCTTGATGGCGCCTGGGGTCCCCGCAGCGCCCGGGCCTTTCAAACCTATCTGGTCCGTCAGGGCATGGGCCTTGATGCGCGCGAACAAACCCTGCGCCGGTTGATGACCGCCTATCGCACGGCCTATGCCGCCGATGGTTGGGCCTGGATCGAGCCGCAGGACACGCAATCCCGCTTTTTGGCGCCAAAGGCCCTGTTCCAGAACACGACCTCGACCGACGGCGAAGTCCTGTTGATGGTCAGCGCCGATAAGGCGATGCGGATCACCCGTGCCGTCGGCACGCTGCAAAGCGCGCAGAATATCCACCAATCCTGGCGGGACCGCCATGCGGGCGCCGACCCCGCCTTCACCTTGGATCGCAGGGACCTCATCGTGTCGAGCGTCACGCTGCCGGACCGCGACCGCGTCTATGTCCGCACGGATCGCGCGGGCGACCGGTATGAAAGCGTCTGGTTCCGGGCGGCGCCAAAGGATGCAGGTCGGCTGATGCTCATGGCCAGCAGCGTCTCAACCCGGCGCGACGTTTCCGTCGCCCCGCCCCAAGAGGGTCGGCTGGCCACGATCATGGGACCAGACCGTCCTCCGCGCAGCCCAGCCTCAGACGTTGCCCAACGCCTGCTCCCCGCCCCCGTGCCACCGGGGGGCCAAGTGCGCCCGGCCTATGTCAACGGCGTCTACATCAACTCCTCCGACTTGCTGACCACGGCCAGCATGCTGGATCTGTGTGAACGTCCGGTCCTGCCCGATGGAAGCACCCTCTTTCCCATCGCGATCAGTGAAAAATACGACCTCGCCGTTCTGCGCGGTTCGGCCCAGCAATCGGTTTGGCTGCCGCTGGCCACACGCGAGCGAACGACGCTTGGCACCATCGTGCGCGCCATCGGGCGCGATGCGGAACTGACGGAGTTCATGTTGCAGACCATCGGTGAGATCAGCGCGGTCTCTGCCGGGTCTCTCAGCATCGGTGATGAGGATGTCCTGGCCCTTGCCGCCCCGCCAGAGGGTTACTTTGCCATCACCTCCACCGTACCCGAAGGCAGCCTTGGCTGGCCGATCCTCACCGAAGCGGGTGCGCTTTCGGGCATTGTCCTGCTGCAGCCGGACGCTGAAAAGAAAGCCGAGCGTATCTCGTTTGCAGTGTCAGTGGGATGGCTGCGCGAATTTCTGGACAAGCGCAACGTCATCTACTCATCCGATGAAGAAGCCGCGCCGTTGCTGGGCGGACAGGTCCCCGCCACGGTCACCGAAGCCATCGTGGGGATCAGATGCGCCGCGTCATAATTATACAGTTTTAGAACAATTCTAAACTCATTGACACCTCCATGGGAAAGGCGCATATAAAGACCAACCAAAAAGGGGCGATTTATGTTTATCCAGACCGAATCCACTCCAAATCCTGCCACGCTCAAGTTTCTGCCCGGCCAGACCGTGCTGGAGGCTGGAACGGCGGATTTTCCCGCCCCCGACACGGCCGGTAAATCGCCCCTGGCGACCCGGGTCTTTGCCGTCGATGGCGTGACGGGCGTCTTCTTCGGGCATGACTTTGTCACCGTGACCAAGGCTGATGGCATCGAGTGGAACCATATCAAACCTGCGATCCTGGGTGCCGTGATGGAGCATTTTCAATCCGGCGCCCCCGTCATGGAAGGCGAAGCCGACAGCCATGGCGGCCATGCGGCCCATGACGGTGAGGATGCAGAGATTGTAGGCCAGATCAAAACCCTCCTCGACACCCGCGTCCGTCCGGCTGTGGCGCAAGATGGCGGGGATATCACCTTTCACGGCTTTGATCGCGGCGTGGTCTATCTGCATATGCAGGGTGCCTGCGCCGGTTGCCCCTCGTCGACCCTGACGCTGAAAATGGGGATCGAAAACCTGCTGCGCCACTACATCCCCGAGGTGGTAGAGGTGCGCCCGGTTGCCGTCTGACCCTGCGATCCTGGCTTTTGACACATCGGCCGCGCATTGCGCGGCCGCTTTGCTGTTGAGCAGGGACATCAAACAGACTCGCTTTCAAGACATGGCACGCGGCCAGGCCGAACATCTGATGCCGATCTTGGCCGATATCATGGCCGGATCCGGCACCGTGATGGCACAGCTTGACGCCATCGCTGTAGGCATCGGGCCCGGCAATTTCACGGGCATCCGCATCGCTGTCAGCGCAGCCCGCGCGATGGCATTGGCGCTCAAGATCCCCGCCATTGGTGTGAGCAGTTTTGAGATTTTGAACGGATCCGACGCCGCTATGGCCCACGGAACCTGGCTGATGAGCCTGCCGGGGCCGCGGGACAGCCTCTATCTGCAGCCATTTGCGAATGGCGCCCCGAACGGCCCCGCGCGCATGGTCACAGCAGACGGGTTCGACGATCTGTCCACGGCCTGTCCTGACCCGGATATCCGGGTCTGCGGGCATCGCGCCACCGCCTTGACCACAGCGCTTTTCAAAAACAACCGCAGGGAGGCGGATGGCACCGAGGCTCGGATCGACTGGCAACATGCCGCATCCAACATCGCGCAAATCGCTGCCGCCAAACTGGCCCAAGGCAAAGCCATGGACCGGCCAGCGCCGCTTTACATCAAGGCACCCGATGCGGCTCCGTCCAGGGACAAACCGCCGATGATCCTGGCGTGACACCGGATGAGATGGCGCGCCTCCATGCGGCAGGGTTCGACCAGGGGCGGCCCTGGCGCGCGGATGAGTTTGAAAGCCTGCTGGCCAGTCCCACCTGTTTTGGGGTCTGGACAGATGGCGCCTTTGCCCTGGGGCGCGCAGTGGGCGGAGAAGCAGAACTGCTCACCCTCGTGACAGATCCAAAACTCCGGCGCCAGGGACGTGGCCGCGCCTGCCTTGGGGCTTTCGAAGACGAGGCCCGCACCCGCCACGCCCGATCCGCCTTCCTGGAGGTGGCCGAAGACAACCACGGGGCGCGCCAGCTTTACGCGGCCGCAGGATATGCCGGGGTCGGGATCCGCCCCAACTATTACCGCCGCGCAGATCAAACCGTCGCTGCCCACCTTCTAAGCAAAGCCTTGACCAGCATCCTCTCTCGCTAAAAACCGGTTGACCCCCGCTAAGCCCTGCGGCCTTATCAGAAACAGTTAAAAATATGCTCTGCGATGTGCGCAAATGCACGTCACGGAAAAACAACCGACGGGAGATATCCATGATCTTGATGCGGACCTTTCTGGGCGCAGCTGCCGCTTTGGCCGTCAGCGCCGGGGCCAGCCTGGCCGATCCGGCCGTTGTTTTTGACCTGGGCGGCAAGTTCGACAAGTCCTTCAACGAGGCGGCCTTTGGCGGCGCACAGCGTTGGGCCGAAGAAACCGGCGGCGACTACCGCGAGATCGAGATGCAGTCAGAGGCACAGCGCGAACAGGCCCTGCGCCGGCTGGCCGAAAGCGGGTCGAACCCCGTCGTGATGACCGGCTTTGCGTTCGGCAATGTGCTCAACGAAGTGGCCCCCGATTACCCCGACACCTCCTTCGTGATCATCGACATGGTCGTCGACCAGCCCAACGTCCGCTCGGTGGTGTTCAACGAACATGAAGGCAGCTTTCTGGTGGGCATGATGGCCGCCAAGGCCAGCAAGACAGGCACCGTTGGCTTCATCGGTGGGATGGACATCCCCCTGATCCGCAAATTTGCCTGCGGCTATGCCCAGGGTGTGAAATCGGTGAACCCAGATGCAACCGTCATTCAGAACATGACCGGCACCACACCTGCAGCCTGGAATGACCCCGGCAAGGGGATCGAGCTGACCAAGGCCCAGATCAGCCAGGGCGTTGACGTGGTCTATGCGGCAGCAGGCGGCACGGGCGTCGGTGTTTTGCAAGCTGCCGCGGATGAAAACATCCTGTCCATCGGTGTGGACAGTAACCAGAACCACCTGCACCCGGGCAAGGTTCTGACATCGATGATGAAGCGCGTGGACAATGCCGTCTACACGGCCTTCACTGATGGCCCGGGTCTCGAAACCGGCGTCAATGTCATGGGCCTGTCGAATGACGGGGTCGGCTATGCGGTTGATGAAAACAACGCAGAGCTTGTGACCGCCGAGATGAAAACGGCCGTCGACGAGGCATCCGCCAAGATCGTCTCGGGCGAGATTGCCGTGCACGATTACATGTCCGACAACAGCTGCCCCGTGAACTAATCAAACCAGGGGGTCGGACGGCGTGCGGCTGTCCGACCTTTGACATATCGGGGGTAAGGGGTGGCATGACGGAACTGGCAATCGAATTGCGCGGAATATCCAAGGCGTTTGGCCCGGTACAGGCCAACAAGGATATCTCAATCCAGGTCACCAAAGGCACCATTCACGGGATCATCGGCGAGAACGGCGCAGGCAAATCCACGCTGATGTCGATCCTCTATGGCTTTTATAAAGCCGACCGGGGCGACATCCTGATCGATGGCAAGCTGACCGCGATCCCCGACAGTCAGGCCGCCATTGCCGCCGGGATCGGCATGGTGTTCCAGCATTTCAAACTGGTCGAAAATTTCACCGTTCTGGAAAACATCGTGTTGGGGGCAGAGGATGGTCCTTGGCTGGCCCCCTCCCTGTCAAAGGCGCGCAAAGAGCTGAAAAGCCTTGCCGAGGAATATGAACTGAATGTCGATCCCGATGCGGTGATCGAAAACATCGGAGTCGGCATGCAACAGCGGGTCGAGATCCTGAAAGCGCTCTACCGTCAGGCCGATATCCTGATCCTCGATGAACCGACTGGTGTCTTGACCCCCGCCGAGGCTGATCACCTGTTCCGCATCTTGCGCAACCTCAAAGCCGAGGGGAAGACGATCATCCTCATCACCCACAAGCTGCGGGAGATCATGGATGTCACAGACACGGTCAGCGTGATGCGACGTGGCGAAATGACGGCCACGGTAAAAACAGCGGACACCTCCCCCACCGAACTGGCCGAGCTAATGGTTGGCCGCAAGGTCCTGCTGCGGGTCGAAAAGACACCCGCCACACCTGGCGCCAAAATCCTCGAAGTGCGTGACCTGCGCGTGGTCGATGAAAAGGGGGTGGAACGCCTGCGGGGCATCGATCTGGATATCCATGCCGGAGAGATCCTGGGTATTGCCGGGGTCGCTGGCAGTGGGCAGTCGGAATTGCTCGAAGTGCTGGGCGGCTATCGGAACGGGCACGGCAAGATCGTGATGAACGGTCAGTCCATTGACCTGACCGGTGCCAGATCAGATGGCCAATCCCGCCGGGCGCGCGGCATCGCCCATGTCCCCGAAGACCGCCAGCGCGAAGGCCTGATCATGGATTTTCACGCCTGGGAAAACGTGGCATTCGGCTACCACCACCAGGATGAATATCAACGATCCGCGCTGTTGATGAACAACCGCGCCTTGCGCCAGGATGCCGAGGGTAAGATCGAACGCTTCGACGTGCGCCCGGCCAATTGCTGGCAGGCGGCAAAGAACTTTTCCGGCGGCAACCAGCAAAAGATCGTGCTCGCGCGCGAGATTGAGCGCAACCCGGATCTGCTTTTGATCGGCCAGCCCACCCGCGGTGTGGATATCGGCGCGATCGAATTCATCCACCAGCAAATCGTGGCCCTGCGAGATGCGGGCAAGGCGATCCTGCTCGTCTCGGTCGAGCTGGAAGAGATCCTGGGGCTCGCCGACCGGATCGCCGTGATGTTCGACGGCCGTATCATGGGTGAACGTATGGCAGGCACCACCGATGAACGCGAATTGGGGATGCTCATGGCGGGCATGACCGGGGACGCGGCATGATCCGGCCCCACCCGCGGACAGGACATAAGCCATGACCGTCATGCCGAAATGGGCGGATGTCATCCTGGTGCCGCTGATTTCCCTGTTTCTGGCCCTGGCCATCTCGGCCCTGGTGATCCTGGCGATTGGCGAAGACCCGGTAGAGGCCGTGCAACTGATGATCGAAGGCTCCGTCGGCTCGATCCGGGGCTGGGGCTACACGCTCTATTATACGACCAACTTCATCTTCACGGGCCTCGCCGTCTCCGTCGCATTCCATGCGCGGCTGTTCAATATCGGGGGCGAGGGTCAGGCCTCCCTCGGCGGGCTTGGCGTCGCACTGGTTCTGCTATTCCTGCCCTGGCCACATTGGACCGTCGCCCTCTTTGCCGCGATGCTGGGCGGGGCCGCCTTTGGCGCGCTCTGGGCGCTGATCCCGGCCTGGCTCCAGGCCAAACGCGGCAGCCACATCGTGATCACGACGATCATGTTCAACTTCATCGCGGCCGGTCTGCTGAACTACATGCTCAGCTACACACTGAAACCGGCGGGCAGCGGCGATCCGGCCAGCGCCAAGTTCAGCCCGTCCTATGACCTGCCCACGCTCAATTCGATCCTGACGGATCTGGGGATACAGGCCGCGCGCGACGATTCCGTCAATGTCACCTTCCTGATTGCTTTGCTGGCCTGCGTGCTGGTGTGGGTGCTGATGTGGCGCACCCGGCTTGGCTATGAAATCCGCGCCTTTGGCCATTCCGAAACTGCCGCCAAATATGCCGGGATCAGCCCGCTGAAGATCACTGTTATCGCGATGCTGATCTCCGGTGGCCTTGCCGGTCTTATGGCCATCAACACGGTGATGGGGGAGGCAGAGCGCCTCGTGCTCAACTCCACGGGTGGGGCGGGGTTCATCGGCATTGCCGTGGCCCTGATGGGCCGCAGCCATCCCATTGGGGTCCTGCTGGCCGCCCTTCTCTTTGGCTTTCTCTACCAAGGGGGCGCCGAGCTGTCCTTGTGGACGTCGATCCCCGCGCAACTGATCGTCGTTGTGCAGGCGTTGGTGATCCTCTTTACCGGAGCGCTGGATAACATGGTGCGCATGCCCATCGAACGCATGTTCCTGGCGATGCGGCGGGGATAAGATGGACTTTCCGACCCTGATACAGATCCTCGATTCGACCCTGCGACTGGCCACGCCGTTGCTGCTGGCCTGCCTGGCCGGCCTCTTCTCGGAACGGGCAGGCATCTTCGATATCGCGCTCGAGGGGAAGATGCTGGCCGCCGCCTTTGCCTCAGGCGCATTCGCTGCGATCTCCGGCTCAGCCTGGATCGGGCTGGCCGCCGGGATCGGCGCCTCCGTCATGTTATCGCTGCTGCATGGTCTGGCCTCCATCACCTTTCGCGGCAATCAACTCATCTCGGGCGTCGCCATCAACTTTCTGGCGGCGGGCCTCACCGTCCTCGTGGCACAACACTGGTTCCAACAGGGCGGCCGCACGCCGTCATTGCTGGGTGACGGACGCTTTTCACCCATCAAGCTCCCCTTGGCAGACACCCTTTCCAGGATCCCCGTCCTGGGCCCGATCTATTCGGAACTGATCTCCGGTCACTCGATCCTCGTCTATGTCGCGATCATCTGCGTCCCCGCCACATGGTATGTCCTCTTTCGTACCCGTTTCGGCCTGCGCCTGCGCGCCGTGGGGGAAAACCCCGCCGCCGTCGATACGGCAGGGATCTCCGTGGTCGGCCTGCGCTTTGCCGCTGTGGTGATCTGCGGGGTGCTGTGCGGGGTGGCGGGCGCCTATCTGGCCACGGGGCTGCAGGCCGGGTTCGTCAAGGATATGACCGCGGGGCGGGGCTTCATCGCGTTGGCCGCCCTGATCTTCGCCAAATGGCGCCCGTGGTTTGCGCTTTATGCCTGCCTGCTCTTTGGACTGCTCCAGGCCCTGGCCCTGCGCTATCAAAACCTTGATATCGCGGGCATCGCGGTGCCGGTGCAACTGATGGACACCCTGCCTTACATCCTGACGGTCGTCATTCTGGCCGGGTTCGTGGGGCGCGCCGTGCCGCCGCGCGCCGGGGGCGAACCCTATGTCAAAGAGCGATGATCGGGCAAACCTCCAAAGCCGCGAAATTGAGACGAAACTGACCGAAAAGCCACCCAAACGGTTTCCATAAGGCCAAATCGGGAAGCCCATTGCCCCAATGGTATCCGGGGGTCTAAGGAAGCGCATGCAGATCTACCTTCCCATCGCCGAGGTCTCTGTGAACGCCTTCCTGTTGCTCGGGCTCGGTGGCATCGTTGGTGTGCTGTCTGGCATGTTCGGGGTCGGCGGTGGGTTCCTGATGACGCCCCTGTTGTTTTTCATCGGCATCCCTCCAGCCGTTGCCGTCGCGACAGAGGCTAACCAGATCGTCGCCTCGTCCTTTTCCGGCTTGCTGGCACATCTCAGGCGAAAGACGGTGGATCTTAGAATGGGGGGCGTGCTGCTGATCGGCGGCCTGGCGGGGGCGGCGCTTGGCGTTGTGATCTTCAACATCCTCAAGGGGATGGGCCAGGTCGATCTGCTCGTCAAACTCTGTTATGTCATTTTCCTTGGGGTCATCGGTGGGCTGATGTTCATCGAAAGCCTGTCTGCGATCCGGCGTGCCCGCAATCCCGCCCCGACCAAGGTGCGCGCCCGCAAAGGCCGTGGCTGGATCACGGCCTTGCCATTCAAGATGCGGTTCCGGACGTCGGGCCTTTATATCTCGGTCATTCCGCCCATCGTCGTGGGGCTGCTCGTGGGCATCCTCGCCGCGATCATGGGTGTTGGCGGCGGCTTCATCATGGTGCCCGCCATGATCTATATCCTTGGCATGCCAACCAAGGTGGTCGTGGGAACCTCCCTCTTTCAGATCATCTTCGTGACTGCGTTCACCACGCTTCTGCATGCCACCACGAACTTTACCGTCGATATGATGCTGGCCGTCCTCTTGCTGGTCGGCGGCGTCGTTGGTGCGCAGATCGGTACTCGGATCGGGGTGCGGCTCAAGGCCGAACAACTCCGCATCCTCCTGGCCCTGATGGTTCTGGCGGTCTGTGGCAAACTGGCCTTCGATCTATTGGTGCAACCGTCCGAGCTTTACTCCCTCGGCGCCGCGGCGGGGCACTGACATGATCCGCCTCGCCTTCGCCCTCCTGTTGGTTCTGACAGCCCTGCCACTGGCCGCCCAGTCCCGTGATGTCATCATCGGCCTCAGCCAGGAACGCGTCGATATCACCGCCAATTTCGACGGGTCCGAAATCCGCGTCTTTGGCGCGGTCAAACGCAGCACACCCCTGGCCATTGGCGAAAACCTGGATGTGATCATCACGGTATCCGGCCCCAGCATGCCGGTGACCGTCCGCAAAAAAGATCGCGTGGCGGGCATCTGGGTGAACACCCAAAGCGTTGAGGTCGACCAGGCCCCCAGTTTTTACAAGCTGGTCACCACCGCCCCCTTGAACGATATCCTGACGGAGGTTGAGGATCTGCGCCACAAGATCTCCATCCCCCGTGCCATCCGATCCGTCGGTGCCCCCGATAACGTGGAGGATGCCAGAAATTTCACCGAAGCCTTGATCCGCATCCGCAAGGACCAAGGCCTTTACGCCGTTTTGGAAGATTCCGTACGGATGCTGGATCAAACCCTCTTTGATGCCGAAATTGCCCTGCCCGCCAACCTGGTTGAAGGCACTTATGACGCACGGGTCTTTCTGGTCCGCGAGGGGGCGGTGATCGCCGAATACGCCACGCGGATCGATGTCCAGAAGGTCGGGCTTGAACGCGCCATCTATCGGCTCGCCCATGATCAGCCGCTCGTTTACGGCATCCTGTCGCTGGTCATCGCCATTGCTGCCGGTTGGGGCGCCTCTGCGATCTTCCGATATGTGCTGAACTAGCGAATCAGCTATCCCACCACGTATGGCCAGCATTCCGTCCGCAACGCATACATTATTAAAGCTCTGCAATCGATTTAGTAAAAATTACCGCGTTTTTCGCAATCGGTTTTTTGGTTTGATTGCTCTCAATTTCTCATTCAAGTCGCCATTTCGGGGCCATGACACAAAAAAACCATTGGCAAAACGCCAACCTGCCCCAGAGTAACGCACTTCTAGCGCCGTAAAAAATTGTTCGAGTATTCCCCAACAGATCGTGCCCATCGGCACGGTCCATTCGAGGAAATGTTATGATGAAAAGAGACGCGGGCATTCTGGGCCCTTTCGCAACACGGTCGATCAAAGCGACTCTGCTGTGCTCTGCTTTGGTTGTGGGGTTCACCTTCGTCGGCCCCACATTGTCCAGTGGCAAGATGAGCCAAGCCATGGCCCAGGGCCTGGAAGAAGGCGGGCGCGCCCGGATCAACGCCGCGGAACAGCTGGCGATCCTTGGTCAGAAACTGGCAGCCGCCGCATGCAGCATCGATTTGGGATACAACGTCGCCGAAGAAAAAGAAGTGCTGCGCGACGCCCATGATGATTTTATCCGGATGCTCGACGCCTTGGAATTCGGCAATCAGCGGGTCGGCATCCCCACACCCGAGACCTACCGCAAAGCCAAGATCGCGCTGAACGACATCCGCACCCTGTGGGGCCCGATGGACAAGGCCGCGATGGCCATGCTGGATGATAATCCAGCACCCGAACATGCCAAACTGATCGCTCAGACCAATCAGCAATTGCTGAAGGATACCGAAAAGCTCGCCTCAATCATTCTGAATGAATATGCCAACCCATTCGATCTGGTCCTTGCCGATGCGCTGGCCATCAACATCGCAGAACGTCAGGAGATCTTTTCGCAAAAGCTCAAACGCGAAGCCTGCGAAATTGCCGGCGGCCATGCGGATAACGCGATCAAGGCGGACTTTGTCCTGACCATCGGCCTGTTCGAGAAATCCCTTGTGGCCCTGCGCGATGGCTTCCCGGATGCAGGCATTCGCCCGCCCCCCAATGACGAAATTCGCTACCAACTGGACCGCGCATGGGAGGAATGGAAGATCGCGCAGCCGGTCTTTGCCTCCATCACAGACAAAAACCACCTATCCGAAGAGGAAATGAAACAGGTCAGCACTCTGTCAGAGGTGCTGGACAAGCGGATGCATACGATCGTGGTGGAATATCTTCTGACGGCGCCGGGTGCATCGGATCTGATCGATATCCCCCTCACCGCCTATGCCGAAGCCGTGCTGATGGAATGGACGACCACGCCTCAGATCGTGGATGCGCTGCGCAGCCACAATTCGGAAAACCAAGGCGTCAACATGGACACGCTCCAGTTGTTACAAGCGCAATGGGTGTCTGAGACTGCGGATCAGGCAGGGCCCCTGCTGGACAAGGTCACTGCCAATCCGGCCTCTGACCTGCTGAAAAGCAAAAAGAACCAATCGGCGGATATGATCACCGAGATTGTGTTGATCGACCGGAACGGCATCGTCGTCGCCGAAAGCGAACCGACCCCCCATTATGTCCATGTCGGGGAGCCGCGCTGGGACAGCGTCGCCACCACCAATGCCGACAACATCTATATCAGCGGTGTTCACCTTGAAGAGGGCGGACATGTCTACCAGGCAGAGGTCGCCTTGCCCGTCTATGATCCCGACAGCGGCGATCGGATCGGTGTGATGGCGTTCGGCATCAATGTACAGTCGATGTTCTAAAGCATCATGGGAAAGACGACCAAGACGCAGCATCACAAACGCTGCCGGTCGCGCCCATAAAATAACGGTCTGAGGGGGCCTCACGATCTCCTCAGCGCCACGCAGGCCACGCCGGGTCAGGCCGTCTGGGCCAGCCGCTCCTCCAGAACCTCGAAGGGGACGGATTGTTCGTCTTTCGCGCCGCGGATCACCAGGGATGTCTTGACCCCCGCCACATTCGGCTCCGCCGTCAGATCCCCGGTCAGAAATGACTGAAACGTCGACAGGTCCGGCGCCACGCATTTCAAAATGAAATCGATCTCGCCATTCAACATGTGACATTCGCGGACCAGCGGCCAGTCATGGCATTTCTGCTCAAACGCACTCAGATCCGATTCAGCCTGGCTCAGCAGGCTCACCATGGCAAAGACCTGCACCTCGAACCCCAGGGCCCGCGCATCGACATCGGCATGGTATCCGCGAATATATCCCGCCTCCTCCAGAACCCGCACCCGGCGCAGGCAAGGCGGTGCCGAAATTCCCACGCGCCGCGCAAGTTCGACATTGGTCATGCGACCATCTGCTTGCAATTCGGCCAGGATCATACGGTCGATTGGATCAAGTTTAGATAGTGGCATGCATGTCTCCCCAATACGCAAAAGATACAAGATACCTATCTGGAGCGCAACAATGTTTCTCAGTTGCGCAACATTTCGAAATCATAGATAATCGGAAATCACGTAGCGGCGATTTGCGTGCTCTTCTCTTGTCGACGACCCGGGCGACCTCTTATATCGGCTCGACCCGATCAAGGATTATCGCCCATGTCCACCACCCGCCATACCAAAGTTCTGATCATTGGTTCTGGGCCCGCTGGTTACACAGCGGCCGTCTATGCCAGCCGTGCCATGTTGAACCCCATCCTTGTCCAGGGCATCCAACCTGGCGGACAACTCACTATCACCACCGAAGTTGAGAATTGGCCCGGTGATGCCATGGTCCAGGGCCCCGACCTGATGGTCCGGATGGAAGCCCATGCCAAAGAGGTCGGGACCGAGATCATCGGCGATCACATCAACAGCATCGACCTGTCCAAACGCCCCTTCACGGCCCTAGGCGATAGCGGCACCACCTACACCGCCGATGCCGTCGTCCTGGCAACCGGGGCGCAGGCGAAATGGCTCGGTCTGCCGAGCGAGGAAAAGTTCAAGGGCTTCGGTGTCAGCGCCTGCGCGACCTGCGATGGGTTTTTCTACCGCAACAAAGAGGTCGTGGTGATCGGCGGCGGCAACACCGCGGTGGAAGAGGCCTTGTTCCTCACCAACTTCGCCAGCAAGGTGACCTTGATCCACCGCCGCGACAGTCTGCGCGCCGAAAAGATCCTGCAGGACCGGCTGTTCAAGAACCCCAAGGTCGCGATCCTGTGGGATCACTCTGTCGATGCGGTTCTGGGTGACGAAAATCCCCTTGGGGTGACTGGCGTTCAGGCTCGCCACGCCACGACCGGTGAATCCACCACCGTGCCCTGCGATGGCTTCTTTGTGGCGATCGGGCACGCCCCCGCTTCGGAACTGGTCAAGGACCAGCTGGAGACCCATATGGGCGGATATGTTGTGACCAAACCTGACAGCACCGCAACATCTATCCCAGGTGTCTTTGCGGCCGGTGATCTGACCGACCATATCTATCGCCAGGCCGTGACCAGTGCCGGGATGGGCTGCATGGCTGCCTTGGAAGCCGAAAAATTCCTGGCCGAGCAGGAGGAAACCGAAAGCACCGCCCTCTCGGCCGCCGAATAGCGGGATGCCGCCCGTCTTGTGGTTTCACAAGGCGGGTCGGGTCCATCCGGGGTAAGCCACGTCTCAAGAATGAGGCGTCCATGGCTGATGATCCGCTGTCCCATATCCCGCATCTGCCCATGAACCCGGTGACGGGTCATACATTGCAGATCCTCAAGGACAGCTACGGCTTTCACCACCGCAACCGGGCGCAGTTCCATGGCCCCTACCGCTTCAAGGTCTTTGGCGATTGGCGTGTCTGCCTGCCCGGTCTCGCGGCCATGGATCTGGTGTTGCATGACCGCGACCGGATCTTTTCCAGCCGGGAGGGATGGAAGACCCTGCATGGGATCTTCGATGGTGGCCTGGCCCTGCGCGATTTCGAGGATCACCGCCGTCACCGGAGGATCATGCAATCGGCTTTCCGCGTCGCCGCCTTGCAGGATTACGCCGCCCGGATGGATGCGGCCTTTGGCGCTGCCCTGGCCGGCTGGCCCCGCGGCGCGCCTTTCGCGTTCTATCCGCGGGTCAAGGCACTGACCTTGCGATTGGGCAACCAGGTTTTGATGGGTCTTGATCCCGATGATCCCCGCAGCGACGGGTTGAACCGGGCCTTCACCGCTGAGGTTGCGGCCTCCATGGGCCTGATCCGCACACCGCTGCCACTGACCAAGATGTGGCGCGGGCAACGCAGCCGGGCCCAACTTGCCCGGCAATTTCTTGAACTGATCGCACAGCGCCGCACCTCCGGGGGATCCGACTTCTTCTCGCAGATGTGTCGCGCACGGGATGAGGACGGCCAAGGGTGGACCGACGACGAGATTGTCGATCACTTCAATTTCCTGCTGGTCGCGGCCCATGACACGACGGCCAGCGGCCTGACCTCCATGGTGGCGGCTCTCGCCCAGCATCCCGACTGGCAGCAGCGGGTCATCGACGAGGTCACACATCTCGACGGTCAGCCGCTGACGGTCGAAAATCTGGGGACGATGGTGGTGACGGACCGGGTCTTTCGGGAGGCCATCCGCCTGCGCCCGCCGGTCCCGTTCATTCCAAGGCGCGCCTTGCGGGATTTCAGTTGGCCTGGCGAGATTGTCCCCGCGGGGACACCGCCCATTCGTGTCCCCGCGGGGACACGCGTTCTGGTTTGTCCAGGTATCGAGATGATGTCACCGGAGTTTTTCGCCCAGCCTGACCAGTTTGACCCGGACCGCTTCACGCCCGACCGGGCCGAGGATCGGGCCCATCCAATGGCCTGGGCTCCATTCGGTGCAGGCGCCCATAAATGCATCGGGCTGCATTTCGCGACGCTGCAGATAAAGGCCTTTGCCGTCGCGTTGTTGCGGCACCACCGGGTGCGGCTGGCGGCGGACACGCCATCCGGCTGGGCTCATCTGCCGATCCCCAAACCCAAAGACGGGCTGCCGATAGAATTGCTTCCCAAAACAGGCTGACCGGACACGCTGCGGCGACCTCTACGCCAGAGCAGGGCCGGTTGCGTCAGCGATCCGGCTTGGCCCATCCTGTGACCCGGTCCAGAACGGTTGTGTCGGGTTGATTGACCTCGACAAAGGCCTGCAAGCCGGGGCGCAGGCGGGCCGTGTCTGGGAGGGTCTGCATCTGTTTCGCATCAAGCGGCAAGTGCAGCACGTATTGACCCGCAGCGGTTTCGGCTGGCTGCCCTTGCGGGACCTCCACGGTGAGGCTGCCAACCGGCACGTCGCGGCCGCCCGTCACGCTGACGGTGAGAATTTGACCGCGATGAAGCTGCGCCAGTTGATCCCGCTCCAGGATCAGTTCGACAGACAGGTTTTCAGCCCGCGGCGCAATCTCGGCCAGTGTTGATCCACGGGAGATCCGGGCACCGGGATGCAGATCTGCAACCCGCCGCACCACGCCGGGGATCGGCGTTTTGACCACGCCGGGTTCGGGCGGACGCTGGGCCGCGTCGAGTTGCTGGCGGAGCGTCGAGAGCTGTGTCAGCACCGCGTCCAATGCTCCTTCCCGTTCGGTGACGATCTGCGCCATGATCCGATCATACCGTTGCCGGGCCGTCACAAATGCCCCATCGGCGGAACCCACATCCTGTGTCGAGAGCAGCTGACTGTCGACCAGCCGCTCGGCCAGATCCCGTTCGCGCCGCGCCTCTTCCATGGCGCGGCGGGCCCCATCGAGGCGGCTGGACTGATCCAGCTGGCGGGCGGCCAGCAGGCGCCGCTCTTGCGGGACCGTGTCGGGCGCGAGGGCCAGTAAAGGCGCGGGCACGATGAAATCAGGCAGGCCGCTGATCTCTGCCTTGAGGCGCAGATGCCGCACTTCGAGCGCCGCGATGGAGGTGATCAAGGTATCGAGATCCGGCGACATCCCGGACCGGTGCAGGCGCGCAATGACCTGACCGGCAGTGACGTGATCGCCTGGTTGCACCTCGAACCGGTCAAGCAGGCCGGATGTTCCACTTTGGATCGCTTGGGGTTGGCTGGTGGAGATGATCTTGCCGCCCAGCTGTTGCGTCACAGGCGTGGCCGGGATCAGGGAGGTCGCGCTGAGACCCAGAAGGGCCACTAGTGCGCCCAGAGCAAAGCGCCGGACGGAGCCATCCCGCCCACCGCTCACCGGTGGCGCGGCCCCCGCCAGGGAAGAGGCAGAGACCGATGCGATATCCGTCACGGGGGCTGTCGCGGTGACCCCGTCGGGACCAGGCACAGGGTTATCGCGGTGTTCTGATACCTCATTCTCAGGAAGGTCCAAAGCCCCAGCGGACCTGCGTGACGCAGCCAGGCGGCCATGGGCGGGATGCCACATGCGGTTGATGGCAAATCGGTCGCTCATATCACGGCTCCTTTGGTCATCTGGGATGCGGGTGCGGATGTCGCCGGAGCGACAGGCGGGGTGTTCAAAAAGCGGATCACCTGATCGGCGGGGCCATCGACCATCGCCTGACCGCCCTGCAGAACCAGAATACGCGTCGCTGTGTTCAGCAAAGGCATCCGGTCGGTCAGCATCACAACCGTGCGCTGGGCCAACCAGACATCGCGGACAGTGGCCACCGCAGACGAGGCCGCCAGCGAGCGGGGGCGATCCAGAAAGACGAGCGGCGGGTTTTGCAGCCACAGCCGGGCCCAGCCGATGGCCGCGGCGCAGCCGTTGAGAGCCGCGTCGCCGATGCCAAGGTCGAGACCCCGTGGATGCTGCCGCACGACCGTGCCGAGACCGGCGAAATCAAGCGCCGTCATCAGGTCAGCATCGCAATGATCACCGACCCGGAGGTTATCGCGCAAGGTTCCATCAAAAAGCTGGGTCTGCCGGGGCAGATAACCGATGTCGCGGGCCTGATCCAGCGGTGTGATCTGCGACGGGGCCACACCATCGATCCAGACCTGGCCAGCATCTGCTGCGACCTGACCGGCAAGGATACCAAACAGGCTTTCGGTGGCGGGACCGCCATCATCCAGCAGGGCCAACCGCTCCCCCGGCTGGACAGTCAGGTTCTTGACCGTCAGACCGGTGCGGTGGGCAATATGGTGAAGCTCGACCAGCCCTTGCACCTTGATCGGGGCGGCGGGCCGGGCTGACCCGCCCATTGCGTCGCGAAAGGCGGGCCAGTCGCGGATTAGGTCGGGCAGGTCCGTCAGCGGGGCCAAGGCGCGGCCGCTGAGGATGCCTGCAGCGACGATGGCACCCAGCGTAAGCTGACCGCCCAGGCCGAGATATCCGTAAAGCGCCGTGACCGAGATCAGCGATACGGTCAGCGCGATCTTGGGCCAATGCCCCAGCAGATGGATCACGCGAGCCTCGTTTTGATTGGGTTTGGGGCTGGTCAGGCTTTCCCATGCGTCGCGGAACCGGGCCATGGCATTCGGGGAGGGAAGCTGTGTGAGCGCCTGCAAGGCCGCCTTGGCCGCGCCACCGGTGAGATTGGGGTGGGCTGTCGGGAACTGATGGCGCCGCCAGGTCGCAAAGGCGACCGTGGATCCGACCGTGAAGAGGCCCATCAACACCACGAGCCAGCCCGCATTGCCGACAATGGCAAAAACCAGCGCGAGGGCGAGGAGCGCGCCCGGCAGATCCGCCAGCAAGGCCACCCGGCCCGGGCGGAACATGCGGGTCAGCAGGGCCGCGTTTCGGATCTGCCCGTCCAGCGCCTGGGGTGTTGCCGGGCGAAGATCGGCGCGCAAAGGTGCGGCCGCTTCCAAGGCGGCGCGGCGGGCGCCCTGGGTCAGGGCCGCGCGGGACCGTCGCACAAGGCGCCGGACATAGAGTCCGAAGAAGACATCGCAGGCCAGTACAAAGCAAACCGCCAGCCCCAGGACCACCCCGCCATGCCACGTCCCGGCAGGCAGGCCGTTGCCATAGATGGCAAGCGCGCCAAGGGCCAGGCAGAAAGCCAGTGCATTGACCGCAGCCGCGGCCAGCGCGACCATGCGCACGGGATGGTGCAGTTGCGGCACCGCCGTCCAAAGCCAATGGTCACGCAAGTGCTGTTTGACCCCTTCCCACCGGGTTGAGGCGGTGCGGCGTTGGGCGATGCGGATCAGGGTGCCGGTAAAGAACGGCGCAAATTCGGCAAGCGCGATATCCTGTGGCGCACCTGGCCGCGTCGGATCATAGACCGACAGCGTGGTCTCGCCCTGCCCCAGCACGAGGATGAGCTGGCCGCCCGTCATCTCTGCCAAGGCGGGCCATTGATCGGCGGTGAAGGCCCCAACGGAGGTGACATCGGCCCGGACACCAAGATCGGACAGCGCGGTGGCGACGACATTGGGCGGGGGCAGGACCTCTGTCGCGCCATAGTTTGCCAAGACCGCGACGATTTGATGGGGCAGGACCGCATGGCCCTGGAGCCGCGCATAGTGGGCGGCCAGCCGGGCACGCGCCTTGGCCCGGGCCAGAATAGCGTCGTCTTGCGCTGGTATCAGAGAGAGTGGGATCCCATCAGCGGACACCTCTTCCGCCGCAGCCTGGGGAGGTTGGGGGACATGGGGGCCCGTTGGGGTTTGGGTGACAAGCCCCCTCACACCGCGCGGTGGGGGCTGCATGTGTTCTGATACTTGGGTCATTGGCTACACCCGTTGGGGGGCCAGCGGAACTGATCTGTCGACGCCGCCATGGCGTACCTCACTGCTCGGTGCCCGGCGCGGTCTTGTGCCGCTTGGGGCGGTGGACCGGTCCAAGGACCGGCACGTGCCTGTTGACGCTTGTGTTTTTCGCCCTGGGGCGTACGCGTCTTTGTGACCTGAGGGTGCGGCAGATTGGGCAAGTTGTCGCCCCCTACCCCAGATTTTGCGGCGAGATGTGGGATCAGCGGCACAGCTAGAGGATGCAAGCTGTTGCAAGGATGTCGCAAATGCTCGACTTTCCGCCGATACGCGCCATGTTGGCGACAATCACGACGGAAGTTGCGGAGGAAACATGGCCGTCAATACGGGGCGCGTGGCTGCCGGGCAGGCCTTGGGCGTTTTGCAGGCAGGGTGGCGGGCACAACAAGCCGGAACCCTGCGGACGGCCTATATGCTCCACGGCAAGCCGGGCGTCGGGAAGACCCAGATCGTCGAGGCGCTGGCCCGCGAGATCGGTGCCACGCTTTACGACGTGCGCCTGACCACGATCGAGCCGCAGGACCTGCGCGGTCTGCCCTATTACGATCACGAGGCGCAGACCACGAAATGGTACCGGCCCGAGGATCTGCCGCGCGACCCTGACCAGCCCGCCGTGCTGTTTCTGGATGAGTTGACCGCGGCCGCGCCCCAGATCCAGCCCACGGTTTACGGCCTGTTGCAAGAGCGGCGGGTGGGCAACCACCATTTGCCCGACAGCGTGTTTCTGGTGGCGGCGGGCAATCAGGTTGAAGATGGCGCAATCGCCTATGACATGGGGACGGGGCTGTCGGACCGGGTGATCCATATCGCGGTTCAGGCCCAGGCGGCGGATTGGCTGGAGAATTTCGCGATCCCGCACGGTTTGGATCCCGCCGTCCAAAGCTTTATCAAGGTGCGGCCCGATTTGCTGGATACGACGGATGCGACGCTGTCGGACGGACATATGATCGCCTGCACCCCCCGGTCCTGGGAGCGGGTCAGCCATATCCTGCGCGCGGTTGAAGACCGGACGTTACGCAACATCATGGTGTCGGGGACGGTCGGGGATGCGGTCGCAGCGGAATTTGCCATCGTCGCCGATGACATTGCCGCGACGGTGCGGGTGGCGGATATGCTGGAGGCCGCGCCTGCGGACCGGATCGCGATGTATCCCGGCACGCTCCATGGTTTGACCGCGTTGATCTACGGGCTGATCGGGGCGTTGCGGCGTGAGACGGTGCTGGATGTTGTGCAGGTGATGGCCACGGTACGCACACTGGCGCAACGGCGCCCCGATCTGGCAGGGCTGCCCCTTGGGGAGTTGTGCACCTACGGGTTTGAGGCATTGATCCGCAAGGGTCTGGCCGACGGGTTGGGGCCGGATTTCCTGGCCTCGCCCGATTACCAAGCCTACCAGGCGGAACGCGACGCCATGGGGCTGACCTAGGGTGGAGGCGCGTCACCGGTCACGCCGGGCCGCGCGCGTCCTGTTGAAACTGGCTGAGACCGATCCGGCCTTTGCTGCACTTTCACTCTGGGTGCGGCACCGGGACAGCGCGGCACAGGGCGGAGCCGCGGCCTGGAGCGACGGCCGCAGCGTTTACTATGGCGCCGGTTTCGATGATCTGACGCTGGCAGAGCAGATGTCGGTGGCCGGGCACCATCTGTTGCATATTGCGCTGCAACATAGCGGTCGGGCCGCGCAATTGCGGGCACGGTTAGGGCAGGCTTTTCAGCAGGATCTGTTCAATATCGGAGCCGATGCGCTGATCAACACCACCTTGCACCAGGCGGGATATGCCTTGCCACGGCCCAGCGTGGAACTGAGCCCACTTTTGACTCAGGCGCTTGGGAAAACCGTTTCTGCCGAAGAAGCCGTTGCGAAATATGATGTCGAGGCGCTGTATCTGGCCCTGGTCGGGGGAGCGACCGGCCAAGGCGACGGCGCGGGTACAGCCACATCGGCGCGGGATTATGCCGCCGAAGCCGCATTTGTGGAAGATTTGGAGGCCGAGACCCCGGGTGGTGTCCCGTCGGAAGACACCGACCCCGCGGAGTGGCGCAACCATCTGGCCCGCGCGTTGGAAGCCGGGCGCCAGGCCGGGCGCGGGATCGGCGTGCTGGGACACCGGATTGCCGATTTGCCGGTGCCGCGGACCCCGTGGGAGCAGATCCTGCGCCAGACCATTGCGCGCGCGTTGTTGCCGGAGCCTGACCGGACGACGCAACGCCCGTCACGGCGCTGGCTGGCCATGGATGCGGCCCACCGTCTGGAGGGTGGGCCGCAACCTATCTATGAGCCCGGCACCCGCGCCACCCGGGATGCGCCACGCGTGGCTGTGGGGATCGATATGTCAAGCTCGGTCGATGATGCCCTGTTGGCCCGATTTGCCGCCGAGATCCGCAACATCACCGCGCGCTACCGGGCCGAAACCCACATCCTGCCGTTTGATGACGTCGTGCTGGACCGGATCCGGGTCTTGCCCGGCGCGGTCTGGACCGTGGATTTGATGCCCACGGACATCGCGCGCGGCGGCGGTACGTCATTCATCGATGTGATTGAAACCGCGGCGCAGCTGGAGGCGTCGATCGCAGTCGTCCTGACAGATCTGGACGGCCCAAGCGGGCCCAAACCGAGGACCATGCCCGTCCTGTGGGCCGTGCCCCAAGATCCAGTGCCGCCCTGCCCGTTTGGACGGGTCGTGAGCCTGGCCCGTTAGAGCCAGGCCACGAGGTGGCGGGGACCGTACGCAGCCGTTGGGGTGTTTCATTCCCGAGGACCTGTATATACAGGTGGGTGCCAGGTAAACGGACCAGGATCCGCACAGAGCCAGCTCCCTCGGAATTGCTTAAGGCCACCGGAATTTGACCCCAATTACGAGAAGGACAGATCCGCCACCGCGCTACCTAGGGGCTATGGGCCCGCTCGGCAAGGGGGAGATCGGTTTCAAAAGCCGCGACAGCAGGGCGATATCCACCTGATCAACGGCGCCGTCTTGCATCTGCCATGCCATCGAAAGCGCGGTTCGCGCGGCGGCCCACGTCAGCAGGGTCAACGGATCCAAGGCAGTGACAGCCTGAAGGCCCCGTGCCATGCGCCAAGGGCGCGCGGGATCAGTGACCCATTTGGCGGCATTGACTGGATTGCGGAACGCATTTGAAAACTCTGCCTCAGCCGGTGCGCTGACGCCGTGCGGGTCGATGACCGTCCAACCGTTGGGCGTTTGCAGAATGTTGTCGTGGTGCAGGTCACCATGCAGAACGATCCGCGGTGTTGATTGCGCGAGAAGATCACGGGCGGCTATGCTGGCCTGTTCCATGGCGTGCCGGTGATCCTTGGGGAGCGGTGTCAGATCCAAGGCGAAAAGAGCTGCGAACCAGTGGTCAATCGGCGGCATATCAAGCGATTGCGCAGGCCCCTTCGACCAGAGCTTTTGAGCCGATTGGGCAAGGATCGTGGTCGCGGTTTCATCCTGACCGCCCCGCGCCAGATCACCAAGGGTTGGCCCCGGCAGCCAATCGAGGAGTTGGGCATCTGGTGTGCTGCGCAACAACAGGACAGCCCCGTTGCCATCCCACGCTTTGAGCAGATCCGCCCCGCGCCCTTCCGAGCGCTGTCCGGCCGGTGTAAAGATCTTGAGCGCGGCGTATCGACCATCCTTTTGCAGCACCTTGTGAACGGATGCCGCAGGGGAGGACGCGATTTGGGAAACCGGAGTGAGATGCCAATCGCGAGACAGTTGGGTCAATCGATCCATGGCTTGCGTCCTATCGAAAACTGGGCAGAGCAGCAAAACTGGGGCGGTTGATTTTGGAAAAAGCCGTGCGACTTGATCTTTTGTTCACTCTATGTTCACATTTGACCATGCATGAGGATCGCCTTTTGCCTTTTCCTGTCCAGTCCGACGCGCTGCGGCCCGGGCAATTGCTGGCACGCGGCGTGAGCCGTCACCTGTTGGGTTTGGATTTCGTCAGTGTTGAGGAATTTGTCCCGGCCCGGGGATTGCGCGTCGATGTGATCGCACTGGGGCCGAAGTCAGAGATCTGGGTTGTGGAATGCAAATCCTCCCGCGCGGATTTCACCAGCGATCATAAGTGGGAAAGCTATCTGCCGTGGTGCGACCGGTTCTTTTGGGCCGTGGATGCCGATTTTCCGACTGAGATATTGCCGGATGAAACGGGGTTAATCCTGGCGGATGGCTATGATGCGGAGGTGATGCGCCTGGGCCCCGAAACCAAATTGGCATCCGCACGTCGCCGTGCCGTGGTGCAAAAATTCGCGCGCCATTCCGCGCGGCGACTGCAGGCCATGCGGGATCCGGACAGCGGTTGGGTTTAAGCCCTAGCGCTGGTGGGCAAGTGCCGAGAAGGTGTTAGCTAGACAATCCCGGGACGTATCACGGATATTCGACCGGGCCGTCTAATTGAAAAGATCATGTAGCAATAATCATAAGGTCGATACGGTTTTCAGAAATAAAATTGATGGATATCGGCAACAGTTTGTTCGGTGGCCGATATCCAAATTTATACAGAATCAGGCCTGTATCAGAAGGTCATCCAGCACGTGACCCTCCTCAAGCGCCTGTTTCAACCATGCAGGTTGCCGTCCACGACCGCTCCAGGTCAGCGTTTCATCACTTGGATGGCGATATTTCGGCACGCTGATCTGCTTACCACCCGCAGCCTCTCCCAAGAGTTGGGTGATCGAGTAACCCATAGAGCGGGCCGTCGCTTCAACTGCAGCAAGCGCTTCATTTCGCTTGCGAATTTCATAACCGTCGATTGCGGTTACGACCTCTTTCCGAAGCTCTTTAAGCTCATCAAGAGACATCTCTTCTAAGTTAATGTCTGTCACTGTTTTCCGTTTCCTTCACATAACGCCCCAACTGCGTTAACCATTTGTTAACCTTCTCGTGAGTGTTGAGCAAGAGTGGGCCGATAAAACAGCTGTGCTAAACAACAAACCTGCCAACAAGAAGGCTGCATCAAGGTATCGAGCTGACACCAGTCCACAACGCGACACCATAAGGTCGTCCGATTTTTTGACGAATATGTTAAATAAAACTGTAGGACGACTGCGAAATAAGCAATTTTTTGCTTTAATAGTATCGGTGGTTTCACTCTGAATTCACAATCGATGGCAGATTGAAAACAGGGGAGCCATCAATCGCGACATATGCTCGTCATTCCAATGATCGCCCGGCTTATTTCGCCAATGCAGCAATCGCCTTTGAAACGATATTATGTGGCGATCAGCGGTCCGACCTGACAGCTTTGCAATTCTGATGGCCGTCCCGCGCGGCAAGGCTAAATCGAGGTATTGACGCTGTTTGTCGCGGGCTCATTGCCCCCCGTCATCGCGTCGGCTATCTGCGGCGTGCAGTGCGGGAGGAACGAAATGGCGCAATCCCTGATCCAGGATGAAAAGGACCGCGAGGGATCCAAGCAGATCGGCGCATTGCGTGCGTTGATCCCGTTTTTCGTGCCATACAAACGCTATGTCGGCCTCGCCGCGATTGCACTGATCCTGACGGCCACGGTTTCCCTGGTGCTGCCGCTGGCGGCGCGGCGTGTGGTAGATGGGTTCGGGTCTGGGGATCTGTCTCAGCTCAACCGGTATTTCGTGGCTGCCATCGGGATCGCCGTTGTATTCGCCCTCGGCACGGCGCTGCGTTATTATCTGGTGACCCGGCTTGGCGAGCGCGTGGTGGCCGACATTCGCAAAGCAGTGTTCGACCGAATGATCGGGATGAGCCCCGCCTATTACGAAAAACTGATGACCGGTGAAGTCTTGAGCCGGATCACGACGGATACGACCCTGATCCTGTCTGTTGTCGGCTCTTCGATCTCGTGGTTCCTGCGCAACATATTGCTGTTCGCGGGCGGTTTGGTTTTGATGCTTTTCACCTCGGTCAAGCTGACCCTGATGGTGCTGGCCATAGTGCCGGTGGTGATCGTCCCGATCCTGTCATTGGGGCGTCGGCTGAGAAAGCTGAGCCGGGAGAACCAGGACTGGATCGCTGCCTCCAGCGGGAATGCATCTGAGGCGCTGCTATCGGTCCAGACGGTGCAGGCCTACACGCACGAAGTCGCGAGCCGCGCAAAGTTTGGCGATGTGACGGAGAAATCCTACCAGTCCGCCAAAGGTCGTATCCTTGTACGCGCCACCCTGACGGCCATCATCATCTTTGTGGTGTTTACCGGCATTCTGGGCGTGTTGTGGATCGGCGCGCGGGACGTGCGCACCGGCCTGATGTCTGCCGGAGAACTGGTGCAGTTCGTCATCTATGCGGGCATCGTCGCAGGGTCTGTCGCGGCCCTGTCCGAGATCTGGGGCGAATTGCAACGGGCCGCCGGCGCGACCGAGCGGTTGGTGGATCTGCTGGGTGCCGTGGATAGCGTGCAGGACCCCCCGGACCCGGTGCCATTGGCCACGCCGTCGCGCGGAGAGATCGTGTTTGACAATGTGGGGTTTCGCTATCCCAGCAGGCCCGCCGACAAGGCGCTGGACGAAATATCCCTGTCGGTCCGGGCAGGCGAGACCGTGGCGCTTGTCGGCCCGTCCGGGGCGGGCAAATCCACAGTCCTGCAAATGCTGCTACGGTTCTACGACCCGGATCAGGGACAGATCACCATCGACGGCGTTGCCTTGCCGCATATGTCGCGCGCTGATTTTCGCCAGACGATCGCGCTTGTCCCCCAGGATCCCGTGATCTTTGCCGACACCGCCCGGGAAAACATTCGGTTTGGCCGCCCCGCTGCCACGGATCAGGAAGTTGAGACCGCGGCCCATGCCGCTGCGGCCCATGATTTCATCGCGGCACTACCCGAAGGATATGACAGCTATGTCGGCGAGCGGGGCGTGATGCTGTCGGGGGGGCAAAAGCAACGTATTGCCATCGCCCGTGCCATTTTACGCGACGCCCCGATCCTATTGCTGGACGAGGCGACCTCTGCCCTGGATGCGGAAAGCGAGCGCGCGGTACAGGATGCCGTCGCCAGCCTGAGTGCCGACCGCACCACGCTGATCGTGGCGCACAGACTGGCGACGGTCAAACAAGCCGACCGGATCGTCGTCATGGATCAGGGCCGGGTCTTGGCCACCGGTACGCATGATGCGTTGGTGGCCGAGGGAGGGCTTTACGCGCGCCTGGCACGATTGCAATTTACGGAAGGTGTCGCTGCGGAGTAGTCATGACGTAACGGGCGACTTGCACCCGCTTTGGTTTGTACCCACTTTGCGAATAAGCTCCGCTGTGAGGGCAACATTACGGGAGGACGGCAATGGGTTTTGCCAATCTGGCCGATCGCGATGCGGTCGAGAATGAAATGGCATGGGAAGATCGGGACGTTCCGACAACCCTTTACCAACTGCTGACCAAGACGAAGGAGGCCCATGGCCACCGAAATGGTGTGACCTTCCAATTGCTCTCTGGCCCCAAAGACAAGGCCGAGACGATGACCTGGGCCGACATCCACACAAAGACCACACAGGCCGCGAACATGTTTCGGGGGCTTGGCATCGGCGAAAATGATGTGGTGGCGTATTTGCTGCCCAATGCGAATGAGACGGTCCTGACCTTGCTGGGCGGTGCGGTGGCTGGCATTGCCAACCCGATCAATCCGCTTCTGGATCCCGAACAGATCGCCGCCATCCTGCGGGAGACCGGGGCCAAGGTTCTGGTCACGCTGAAAGCATTTCCCAAGACCGATGTCGCAGAGAAAGCCGCCGCAGCCGTCGCCATGGCGCCGAATGTCACCCATGTGCTGGAAGTTGATCTGCTGCGCTATCTCACGGGGATCAAGCGCCTGATCGTCCCGCTCTTGCGGCCAAAGGGGACGACGCCACATCAAGCCAAGGTATTGGATTTCAACAAGGAATTGGCCCGCCAGAACACGACGTTGGATTTTGAAGATACCGCCGAAGATCGCGTGGCCGCCTATTTCCATACCGGTGGCACCACGGGAATGCCCAAGGTCGCACAGCACAAATATTCCGGCCTGATCTATAACGGTTGGTGTGGCGATACGCTGCTGTATCAGCCCGAAGATGTTATCATCTGCCCCTTGCCGCTCTTCCATGTCATGGCCTGTCACCCGATCCTGATGTCGATGATCACGGCGGGATCCCATGTGGTTTTCCCGACACCGGCCGGGTATCGCGGCGACGGCGTGTTCGACAATTTCTGGAAGCTGATCGAGCGCTGGCAGGTGACCTTTATGATCACTGTTCCCACCGCACTGTCGGCGCTGATGCAGCGGCCCGTGGATGCCGATATCTCGTCATTGAGACAGGCGTTTTCGGGGTCGTCACCGCTGCCGGTGGAATTGTTCAAGCGGTTCGAGAAGACGACCGGCGTGGAGATTGTCGAAGGGTATGGCCTGACGGAGGCGACCTGCATTGTCTCGTTCAACCCGGTGGATGGCGCCAAGAAGATCGGGTCAATCGGGATCCCCATGCCCTATTCGGATGTGAAGATCCTGAATCACAGCGCCGACGGTGTGGTCGAATGCCCGACCGATACGGTGGGTGAGATCTGCATCGACAGCCCCGGCGTGTTTGCCGGATCCACCTATACCGAGGTCGATAAAAACCACGATCTGTTCCACCACGATGTCTATTTGCGCACCGGTGATCTGGGGCGTGTGGATACCGATGGCTATCTCTGGATCACGGGGCGTGCCAAGGATCTGATCATCAGGGGCGGCCATAATATTGACCCTGCCGAGATCGAGGAAGCGCTGGCCGGTCATCCCGATGTGGCCTTTGCCGGTGCAATTGGTCAACCTGATGCCCATGCGGGTGAACTGCCTTGCGCCTATGTTGAACTGGTCGAAGGCGCCAGCACCACGGTTGATACCCTGATGGCCCATGCCAAGGATCACATCCACGAACGCGCAGCGATCCCAAAACATATCGAGGTCATTCCGGAACTGCCCAAAACCGCGGTGGGCAAGGTTTTTAAACCCGCCTTGCGCAAGCTGGCTATCGAGCGGATCTACAATGCCACCCTGCACGATGCCGGGATCGAGGCCGAAGTGGCCGAAGTTATTGAAGACAAGAAACGCGGCCTGGTCGCGCGCCTGAAAAAGACCGGCACCATCGACAATGAGGCGATTGCCCATCTGTTGGGCAATTTCACCGGTCAGTGGGAATGGGCAGAGCATTAAGACGGGTTGAGCTATGGCGCAGTTCGGACTAGCACGAACACGCTGCGGGCGTGATGGAATGGTAGACATACCAGACTTAAAATCTGAGGGGCGTATGCCCGTGTGGGTTCGAGTCCCACCGCCCGCACCATCACTTTGTATGTGCTAAAACTGTCTCACATGGCGTGGTGGCAGGCCACGCGGGCCTCGCGCAGGTCCAGCATCGCCGGACGCTCCGATTTGCAGACATCGGTGGCCAGGGGGCAGCGGGGGTGAAAGGCACAGCCCGACGGCGGGTTGATGGGGTCGGGGATCTCTCCCTTGGGGGGATCGACCTCCCGCCCGAAGCCGTCCATCTTGGGCGCCGCCGCAAGCAACATCTGGGTGTAGGGATGCTTGGGGTCGGCAAAAAGCTCAGCCGGTGCCGCCTCCTCCACCAGCCGACCCAGATACAGCACGCCGATGCGATCCGCCATGTGCTGCACCACGGTCAGGTCATGGCTGATAAACAGATAAGTCAGTCCGAACGTATCCTTGAGATCGCTCATCAGGTTCAACACCTGCGCCTGGACCGATACATCCAAGGCCGAGGTCGGCTCGTCACAGACGATCAGCCGCGGCTCTGACGCCAGGGCGCGGGCGACGCAGATCCGCTGCCTTTGCCCGCCCGAGAATTCGTGGGGAAACTTGCCCGCATCCCGCGCGACCAGGCCAACCTGTTCCAGCAGCCGTTCGGCCAGGCCATCGGTTTTGCCCCCTTTTGCGGCCACCGGCTCCACGATGATGTCACGCACCCGCCAGCGCGGGTTGAGCGAGGCATAGGGATCCTGAAAGATCATCTGAATGTCAGAACGGGTCTGTTCAACGGCACCGCGATCACTCTCGCGCGCCAGATCAACACCGCCGATGGTCACCGATCCGCTGCTGGGTGCCGTCAGGCCCACCACGATTTTGCCAATGGTCGATTTGCCGGATCCGCTTTCGCCGACCAATGCGTAAATGCTGCGATCCTCAATCTGCAGGCTGACATCGGAAACGGCCGTCAAAAGCGATTTCGGCAACCGTTCGAGCACCCGGTTGAGCCATGGTTTTGAAACGTCGAAAACGCGGGTCAGGTTGGAGATCTCGACAAGCGCCATCAGACCAACGCCCCCACCGGATACCAACAGGCCGACCGTCCTGCATCGGCAGCCAGATCCGGCGCTGGATTCTGCCGACATTTACCTTGCACACAATCACACCGGGGGTGAAAGGCACATCCGTCGGGCAAGGCATCCAACCGCGGCATGGCGCCCGGGATCTGGTGCAACCGGGCCTTCCCCTGGGAGGCCAGGGGCGTGGCCCCCATAAGGCCGCGTGTATAGGGATGGTGTGGCGCGGTCAGCACGTCACGCACCGGCCCGATCTCGGCCAGCCGCCCGGCATACATCACGGCCACACGGTCCGCTGTTTCGGCGATCACACCCATATCATGGGTGATCAGCATCACCGCAGTCCCCCGCTCCCGACAGAGCCTTTTGAGCAACGCGATGATCTGCGCCTGAACCGAGACGTCGAGGGCCGTTGTCGGCTCATCCGCGATCACCAGACTGGGTTCGGCGCATAGGGCAAGCGCGATGACTACGCGCTGGCGCATCCCGCCGGAAAACTCGTGGGGGTAGCTGTCGATCCGGGCCGCGGCAGCTGGGATGCCAACCTCCTCCAAGGCCTGGATGGCGCGTTTGCGAGCTTCGGACATCGAGATATCCAGATGCGCCGTCATCGTCTCAACCAACTGATCGCCGATCTGTAACAAGGGGTTCAGTGAAGTCAGCGGATCCTGAAACACCATTCCGATCTTCTTGCCGCGCAAGCGGCGCATGGCGTCGCCCTTCAGGGCGTCAATTCGAGTGCCGCCCAACCAGATCTCCCCACCGGCAATATGGGCAGGTCGGTTCAAAAGCCCGATGACCGCATTCCCCGCCATGGACTTGCCGGCACCACTTTCACCGACCACGCCCAGGATCTCTCCCGGTTGAATGTCATAGCTGACCTGATCCACGGGGCGCAAAATTCCATGGCGCGTCGGTATGTCGACGGTCAGGTTTCTGATCGAAAGCGTTGGCTCTGTTTGCAAATCTTTCACGATGCGCCTATATCTTGATTGCCAGAATAGATGAAAGGGAACGCCATGCCTGGCCCACAACCCACCGTCATCCGCTTCTAATTCCGATAGCCGCCTGAAAGGCCGCTAAATGATCGACGCTGTCATCCGATGGCAGCGCGCGTAGGACGCCACCCAATTCAGGGCGGCTTTGACGCATTTCCAACATTTCAGCCAATTGTTGATCTGTGGGCCGATCCAGCATCAGGACCCGCGCGAGTTTCAATTCACGCTCTGATCGCCGGGGACCGTCATCAAGGTGGTGAACCACCAGAAACGCGTCCAGCATCGCCTTGGCCCGCAAGGCCGAGCGGAGCGTATCCTGACCCAGATCCCGATAAAACACGACCGCAAGACGCTGCCGGTCGGCTGCCAGCCGATCAAACGCGCCTTCGGTCATCTTGTTGAGATACTGCGCCAGATGCAGATCATTCTGATAATAGCTGACAATGGCCCAGATCACGGTTTCGGGCAGATCACGGATATCCCCGAGATGCTGTTCGAAAATCGTGCTGCGTTCGGGGCCGACGCCAGCGGGCATGCCGCGCAAGGCGCTATCTCCGTCGGCGACGGCAAAGTTGCGGGCATCGCGGTCCAGCGCCTCCAAGATCTGATCCGTTTTGAACTGTTGGGTCAGCCGCGTGAGACTTTCCGAGATCTCGGCGCGCAGCGCCGCTGCCAGTCGGCCAACGCGCTTGTGCTCGCGCTTGGCATCCTCTTCATCGCGGCGGTTGGCCTGACGTTCCTGCTCTTGCTCCCGGACCGATTGCTGGCGGTTGAACAGCAAAACACCGGTGATGGCCGAAATGAATGTCCCGCCGAACCCAATCAGCGCCGCGATGATCCGCCCCCGATTTTCATCGTCCGCGATTGTGACAGACCAGGTCTGTGCAATCAGAACGAGGCTCAGGGCGCCAATGAGGATCCACCAAGGGGATATGGGACGGCCCAGCGGCTGCATGGCCTATCGCAGTTTGGGGTTCAGTGCATCGCGCAGCCAATCCCCCAACAGGTTCACGCTCAGCGCGAGGGCCAGCAAGGTGCAGGCTGGGAAAACAAGGATCCACCATTCACCGGAATACAAAAACCCTTGCCCGATCCGGATCAGTGTGCCCAGCGACGGCTGAGTGGGTGGCGCGCCGACGCCCAAGAAACTGAGCGTCGCCTCGGCAATGATCGCGAGGGCCAGGCTGATCGTGGCGATCACCAGGACCGGCCCCATCACGTTTGGCAGGATATGGCGCAGCATGATGGCAGGGCTGCTGCGCCCGATCAGCCGCGCGGCCTGCACATATTCCTTGCCTTTCTCAACCATGGTGGCGCCACGCACAACCCGGGCGAATTGCACCCAATCACTCAGCCCGATGGCCAGGATCAGCACGATAATCGCCATCTGGTCACGGTATTCGACGGGCGTGAACCCTTTGGCGACCCCGGTGATCAGCATCGCTACCAGGATCGATGGAAAGGTCAGTTGCACGTCGGCCACGCGCATGATGATCGTCTCGGTCCAACCGCCCAGATACCCCGCCAGCAAGCCCATCGTGACACCCAAGACCATGCCAAGCAACACGGCCGTGATGCCCACAAACAACGATACGCGCATTCCGTAAAGGATGGTTGAGAACACGTCACGCCCTTGGTCATCGGTGCCCAGCAGGAACGTATCGCCCGTGAACTGATTCGGCGTCGATGGCGCGGAATAGGCGTTCATCAGGTTCAGCGTGGCCGGATCAAACGGGTTATGGGGCGCAATCAGCGGCGCAAAGATCGCGGATAGCAACAGGATCAACACCACGACGGCCGACACCACGGCCACGGGATTGGTGCGAAAACTATAGGTCAGATCGTTGTCCCAGATCGCGCGCAGGCGCGAGACGCGGACAGGTGCAGTAGGGTCGATATGCGGCAGGCTTTCGTCAGACATCAATGTGCTCCGCTTCGGTCGACCCGCAGCCGCGGATCAATGGCAAAATACAGCATGTCGACGATCAGGTTGATAAAGACAAACATGACCGAAATCATCATCAGGTATGCGGCCATCACCGGGATATCGACAAACTGGATCGCGTTGATGAACAGCAGACCAAGGCCGGGCCACTGAAATACCGTTTCAGTGATAATCGCAAAGGCGATGATGCTGCCAAATTGCATCCCGATAATCGTCACGACGGGCACCAACGTGTTTTTCAAGGCGTGGCGAAAATTCACCGCCCGTTCATTCAGGCCACGGGCCCGGGCAAACCGGATGTAGTCTTGCCTGAGCACTTCGAGCATCTCTGCCCGGACGAGGCGCATGATCAGTGTCATCTGAAACAGCGCCAGCGTGATGGAGGGCAGGATCAGCGCTTTGAGGCCTGAACTGGTCAAGAAACCTGTGCTCCACCCGCCAATTCTGACGACCTGCCCCCGACCGAAGGAAGGCAGGAGATCCAGGTAGACCGAAAAGAAATAGATCAGCAAGATGCCGATCAGGAAGGTCGGCAACGAGACCCCGATCAGGGACGCTGACATAATGACATTGGCCAGGATCCCGTCGCGCCGGATTGCGGTATAAACGCCCAGCGCGATCCCCAGAACCACCGCAATGATCCCCGAAACAAAGGCCAGTTCCAGGGTGGCCGGTGCGCGTTCCAGCAAGATCTCGGCCACGGGGCGGCCCTGCCGGTAACTGATTCCAAGGTTTCCTTGAAAGGCCCCGATCAGGTAATTGCCGTATTGCACGATGAAGGGATCATTCAGGCCCAGAACCTCACGCAGACGCTCGATATCGGCATCGGTGCGTTCCTGACCCAAAAGGTTATCGATGGGGTCACCCACAAAGCGGAACATCGAAAAGGCCACCAGCCCCACGACAAGCAGGACAAGCAGCGACTGAAGGATCCGACGAATGGTATAGGCCAGCATCAGCTAAGCGTGGACCTCTGGCAGGGTGGGGTCAAGTGGTGTATGGTTTCGGATCACGGCGTGTCGCGGACCGGACGCGATGGGCTGTCTGTGATCCAGTAAAGGCTCAAAAACCACACAGCGCAAAGCGCGACGGCACCGAACAAAGCAGCCCATCCTGCTGCCGAAACAATCCAGGCAAAGAGTGGCGGCCCGACAAAGGCCCCGCAACTGCCCAATTGAGCGATGACGCCGTTAGCCGGCCCCACTTGTTCCTGCGTGGCGCACATGCGCGGCACGGCGGCAAAGACGAGTGCGACCAAAACTCCGTTTGCGCAAATCGCCACCAGAATGCCCGCGAAATTGGCAAACGCCGGAAGACCTGTTGCAAAAGCTGGCGCCGCGCCACAGATCATCGCCACGCTGCTGACCATCGCCAGCGGCCGCAAGGACAAGTGGGGCGCGAGCGCACCGTAAAGAACCCCGCCCGCAAGGCTGGCCAAGGCCACCAGCGCGGTCACGCTGCCTGCACGGGCCGCCGTGTATCCCCGTTGATCCGTCAGAAAGAGCGGCAGCATGCTCAGCAGGGCCAATGCGACCAGTGCGACCCCAAAAAAACCTGCCGCGAGCAGCCAGGCCGCCTTGGTCGGTGTCGCGCGGGCCACCGTGCCGGATGGCGGCAAACGCGGCACCAGGATCAAAAGCGCAAGCGCCCCGGCAACCAACAAAGCGGCGTTGACCGTAAAAAGCGCTCGCCACCCCGCGACATCCGAAAGCCACCCGCCCAACAGGGCCGCCAGGCTGAGGCCGCTTGTGTAAAAAATGCTCCACAGGCCCAAGGCCCGCGCCATTTGCCGGGGCGAGGCAACCTGCACCATCAGAGTCGGTGCGGCCACGACCACCAACAGGTAACCGACCCCTTCCAGCAGCCGGGTCAGAAACAGGGCCAGCGGGTTTGGTGCCATCGCCCCCAGCAACACGGCGGCGGCCAGGCCGACTGTGCCAATAAGTAGCGTCTCCCACCCGCCGCGGGCCGCCACCAGATATCCCGCAGCGATACCCGCAAGGGCAGCCGCCAATGCGATCACAGAGATCAGCCACCCCACTGCCGTCAATGACAGGTCGAATGACTGGCTCAAACTATCGGCGGCAGGCGCCACGCGCCCCACTTGCATGGCACCCAGCACGCCCAGGGCAAAGGCCAGCAGGATCGCTGTCCAGTTGGAACCTGCACGCATTTTGAAAACCTCGGATATTGATGCCGCGTTGGATCCCGCCCAACGCGGCCCATCTGCCGCCTTAGTTTACCGTAACCCAACGCAGGATAAAGAAGTTATCGGGGCGTTGGGTCACCTCGATATTCGCCTGTGTGCCCCAAACCAGCGGCTGGATGTAAAGTGGCACATAGGCCCGTTCTTCGGCGAGGATCTGGGTGACCTCGTCGATCATGCCCTGACGGGAGGCCTCGTCAATCTCGGATTGGATCTGGGGCAAAAGCTCATCGACGCGGGCATTGGAATAACCGCCGAAGTTCCAGCTGCCCAGTTTTTTCGCTTCATTGGGTGTGGCGGCCAGAAAGCGGATCGGATGTTCGGCATCAAACGTCCCAGGTGACCAGCCGAGCAGATACATATCAAAATTATCCTCCCGCAGTTCGGGCCAGTAGTTGCGAACAGGCATGGCATCCAGCTCGGCCATGATGCCGACCTGCGCCAGCATTCCAGTGATCGCCTGGCACACCGCCTCATCATTCAAATACCGGTCGTTGGTGCATTTGAACCCGAATGAAAAGCCGTCTGGATAGCCCGCCTCGGTCAGCAATGCCTTGGCCTTTTCAGGGTCGTAATCGGGGCGCTTATTATTGGGTTCCGAAAAACCGCGCATCGCCGCGCTCACCAATTGGCTGGCGGGTTCGGCATTGTTCCGCATGATGGTTTGAAGGATTGCTGGCACATTCACCGCATGGCCCACGGCCTGACGCACCCGGACATCTTTGAACGGATTGGGGTCCCCTGCATTGGCGGCATATTTCAGCGCCTCGGCCTGGTGGGGAAAGCCCAGCATGATCACCCGCGCCTCGATCCCCTGGATCACGTTGACCGCCGCATTGCTGCCAAGGCGCGCAGCATCCTGAATGGGAACCGGATCGATCATGTCCACATCACCCGACAGCAACGCTGCAACGGCGGTGGCCGGATTTTCAATGGGGGTGAACTCGGCTTGGGTGATGTTGTGCTCAACCTCGCCCCACCAATCCGCGTGGGGCTCCAGCACCGTGCGCAATCCGGGCTCGCGCGCCGTGACCTTGAACGCCCCGGTCCCGTTAGCATTCAGTGTGGCGTAGTTGCCGGTTTCCTTGTCCGGCAGGGTCGTGTCATTGGCTTCGGCCCAGCCGCTATCCATCATCATCCAGTTGGCGATGCTGTCCGGGAAAATCGGGTTGGGCGCGGCGGTCAGGATATCGACCGTGTAGTCATCCACCACCTTGACCTCGCTCACCGGCGCAAACCAGCTGCGCGTATCAGAGGCTTCGTTACTGGCGCGTTGATAGCTGAACAGCACATCTTCCGCCGTGAAATCGCTGCCATCGTGGAATTTCACCCCTTCGCGCAAGGTGAACCGCCAGCCCTCGCCATCACCGATCACCTCCCACGCGGTGGCCAATGCGGGTTCGATCACCATGTTCTGGTCGCGCCGAACCAGCCCTTCATAAACATTGTTCAGAAATCCCAGGACGGGCGCCGAGTTTACGGCATGGGGATCCATTGTCTGGGGATCTGTTGTCCCTGCCCAGCGAAAGAATTCGGCCTGCGCAAACGGTGCGCCGACGGTCATCAGTCCCAGCGCAAGCGCCATGGCCGTGTGTGATCGATACATGGGGGGTCCTCTTCCTGTCTGAACGCGCGTCGCCGCGCCGCTCTGCACGGTAGGCCAGAATGACGCAGGGGCAAAGGGGCCGGACGGAACAATTCACATCTCGTCAAGGAAGATCGCAGGGCTGTGAAGCAAGGTGATTGGTATACCTTTTGTCGGCCCCCTAGCGTGCGCGGTGGTGCGACCCACCATTTGGCGAAACAGGGAGTTCCTTGCCATGACAACACTCACTCGACTGACCTGCGGCGTCGCCGCAGGCTTGATATCTTTGTGTGCAGGCGCCGCTATGGCGGCCAGTGTGCAAATCACGATCACCAACAACCAGACGGAACAGGGCCTTTATCTGACCCCGCTTTTCACAACGCTCCATGACGGGTCCTTCGACACGTTCAACCCCGATGACACGGCCAGCCAGGCGCTTGAAGATCTGGCGGAAGAGGGCAGCGTGGGTGGCCTTGTGGCCCAGGCAGAAGCTGGCGGTTTCAGGACCGGCATTCTGGCCAATGCCAACGGATTTGGTGGGGCGCCGGTATTGGACCCCGGAGAGACCGCGACCTTCACCTTTGACAACGTCAATACCGGGACCGAACGGTTCTTGAGCTTTGCGGCCATGGTCATCCCGTCCAACGATGCCTTCATCGGCAATCCGGAAGGGATCGAGATCTTTGATGCCAATGGGAATTTCACAGGTTTGGGGCCCATCGAGCTGAGCTTTGCCAATGTCTGGGACGGCGGCACAGAGGAAAATGACGGCCAGGGCGCAGCCTTCAATCCGACCGGTGGCACATCGACGGACACGTCTGAGGGCGTGGCCTTGCTGGACAGCCTGGCCTTCCTTGACGGTCAGCCCACGGCAGATGGCACGACAGTTGATTTCTCCCAGACCGGCACATCGCTGGCGACCATCGAAATCGCCGTGGTCCCGCTGCCTGCCGCATTGCCGCTCTTGCTGGCTGGCCTGGGCGGTCTGACGGTTCTGGGCCGCCGTCGTCGCACCTGATCGCTCGATCTTCTGAAACATCGGGGGTGCCAGATGGCGCCCCCACCCGCCTCTATTGCCCAGCGATGGGGCTTAGGGGTCGATCTCAGGACGCCACCATTTGGGTCGCGCTCCCTTGTAGGAATGTTTGGCTGGTTTGAGCGCTTTTAGATGCGGCTTGTCGAATGTACCTGTCAGCAGTGCGATCACCGGCGCATCATCGATGGCCCCGATCGAGCTTCCGCAAATGGGACAAAATGCCCGGCATGACATCTCCGACGACCGAAAGACCGAAGGCGACCCACCCGGCCCAGCCCACGTCACGGCATCTGCCGGAACTTCGAGCCATATCGCCGTTAATGATCCGGTATGGCGCTGGCAAATGAGACATGAACATGTGTGCGCGACGGGGAGCGGACCCGCCACCGAGAAGCGGATATGACCGCAAAGGCAGCCGCCCTCGAAAGACTTCACCGCACTCTCTCCTCCGCCGAAATGCGCTGTGTTACAGATCGAACTGGTTATCTGTCGGGTGGCACATCATTTGGTCGGCCAATAACAGTCATCCGCTCCTGGCAATTAAGGGGATACAGCCCGCGACCACCAGATCAATCTCACGCGCGGATCGTCTGTTTTGCGGTGCCACCCCATAAGCAACCGATATCGGTGAAAACCCGCCCCACCATATCTTGTATTTTCGCTAGTTTCTGCCGCCGCGCTCGGTGGGCGCGGCGATCATCCTGGGTTTTCTGTTCATTGATCAGGCCGGTGCTAGTTTGGCGAGGCGTTTGAGGTTTTGAGCAGCCGCAACGAGGAGGACTTCTTCTTCTGCTCCGGACAGGCCTCGGAGCCGGAGGCGCTTGATGCCGAGATGTCGTGTCAGGTGGGCGAACAACATCTCGACCTCCTTTCGTCGTCGTCGGGCATTCTGGTATGCTTCCGTCTCAGCAATGGCGCCCAGCTTTTCGCGGAGTGGTTCGTCCGTTGAAACGGCAAGACTGCGCGATGGAGCATCGGTGCAGGTCGCCTTGACCGGACACGTCCCACAAACCCGCTTATTCCCCCGATACCGTTTCAATCGTCGCGCCGGGATGTCGGCCCGCAGCGTCAGATCGCGCCCTTGAGGGCAGACGAACAGATCTTACTCAGGATCATGGGTGAAGGCCTCCCGGGTCAGCTTTCCATCCGTTTGCTTTGTCAGATCGAGGACGGGGATGTATTGCGTGATCTTGCGGACTTCGAGTCAGCTCAAAAAAGGGCTTGTGCCGTAAGACGCGTCGGCGTCCGGCTCTTGGGCGTGAATCCATTTTCCTTGCTGCGGTCGAGCATGGCTTTGGCGGCAATGATCTCGTGGCTCAGCCGCGCAGGTGTTGCCTCGACATCGACATGATGCAGTTCAGACCGGCGTCCATGCAGCGCGCGACGATCAGCGCAAAGACACTACGCAGCACATCGCCCTCGGCAAAGCGGCCATAGCGGCTCTTAGAGAAGGTCGAACGATCCGGCACAGGGCAATCCAGACCGAGCTTGCAAAACCACCGGTAGGCGAGATTGAGATGCACCTCTTGGCAAAGCCGCGTCTCGGACCGGGTGCCGTAGAGATATCCAACCATCGGCATGCCGATCATCAACTCAGGATCGACCAACGGCCGACCTGTGGGGCTGTAGAGGTCGCGGAGGCCCGCTCACAGCTCGGAAAAGTCAAGAAGCCGGTCGATCTGTCGTAGCAGATGGTCCGCCGGGACATGATCCCCAAACCGGAAATCGTTGAAAAGGTTCTCGCCCCATCATCGCCCGTCCCTCCATCCTTTTAACCCGTCAGAAGCAGAGATTTAGACACAAAACAAGGCTGAAAACGCAGCATCTAGTGGCAGGATTTTCACCAATATCGACCGTTTCCGCAGCAATCCGCATTCAAAACAACCGGAATTTTCAAACTATGTCGGGCGTCCCCATCGGCCTGACTTGCATTGAATCGGTGTTCATCAGTAGCGCGCCGAAAACCACCCTCTGCAGCGGCGCTGACCTGATACCAACGACACGTTCAAACCGAAGCCCCGTTGACCAGCCGGTAAGATCCGCACCCGTCATCGGAAGATAGTTTCGATCTGATGGAGGCAAATGAACATGCCAAGCACCAGATTGATTTGAGACGGGCATCATCTGCTTTGCAGTATCCGGGATCAGACGTATATTTGAGCCGCGGCCTGCGTCCTTGAACAAGGCCGTATTCGAAGCGGCACGCACAGCCCGTCGGCTCGTCAAATCTGCGCTGACTGCTTGAAAAGCCCTGTCGATCTCAGACCCGTTCAGCAATGAGGCAGATCTTAAGCGCGTTTGATTTGCTCCCCTCTGTGACGCATCAAAAGCGCATCCGCAAAGATGGACGGTTCAGATTAGCACTCTCCTGCGACCGAAGCCGAACAACCGCTTTAGCCAGTCAGATCTCGGCCAGCCGCTGGGAGATCGTGTCGATCACATCTGTCATGCGGCCAGCAAGGTTTTGCGTTTCATTGGCGATGACGGCAAAGCCCGCACCGGCTTCCCCCGCCCGGGACGCCTCCACCGACGCATTGACCGCCACCATGCGGATCGATGCGCCAATGCGCCCAACCTCCTTGATCGCCTGGTCTGCGTCGTGCCTGGCCGAGGTGGAGCGACGGGTCCCTTCCGCGTCCAACGCCTCGATCGAGAGTTCGAGGAACAGATTGATGGCGGGCTCTATCTTTTCGACGTAGTCGCGAGCGAGGTCCGGCTGCTTGTCCAGCCACCGGCCCACGACTTCGGCATCACATGCCTCCTCAACGGTAAGAGGGGCGAACCTGTCGATGGCCGCCAATGCCTCCCGATGGGCCGCCTTCATCGCCTCACCCGGTTCGATGCCCGCATCCGCGATCAATTGACTAAAGGACACACGCAACATGCGCTGCGCCATCCGCAACCGCTCCACCGCGCTTTCAATGACGCCTTGCGACCATAGACACGCATTCTGCCGGTGCGCTTTCGCCAAAAGGAGCGTGAGTATGGCAATCCTGGCCGGCCCAACCGAACTGAAGATCTGATGGTTGATACTATTGATGAATGAGCGTCTGGTCATCGTGATCCGGCCCCCGAACTGCCGCTCATACATACCGTCAGAGGCTGAACAGCTCATTAATCGGGGGCCACTTTAACGCAGACCGCATCGCGCAAATTGCGGCCGGGCCAGGATCCCGCGGATCTCAGCCCGGCCCCCTTGATCAGTTCATTGTAAAATATTTGAACTTGGCGGTGTCTTCCGGTGACACGATCGTGCCGATCTCTGCTTTCATGCCCCAGTTCAGCACCTGGTGGTGGATCGGAATATATAGGTGCTCGGACTGGACGACATCCCAGATCTCTCCGATCATCTGGTTGCGCACATCCAGATCGGTTTCGCTGGCCAGGCCTTGGATCTTAGCATCCAGATCAGCGTTGCTGTAACGCGTCGCATTCCAGGAGCCGTATTTCTCCCCCTTGGTATGGGCCAAGAAGTTGAACACATATTCGCTGTCAAAGGTCGGCACCCCCCAACCCAGCATGTAGAAATCGGTGTCCAGGTTGCTGAGCAACGGGAAATGTTGGGCCTTGGGCTTGGCATCCAGGTTCACGGTGATGCCGATCTGGGCGAACATGCCAACCGCCGCCTGACAGATCGACTCGTCATTGATGTAGCGGTCATTGGGGCAATCCAGTTGGATACTGAACCCGTCGCCATAGCCCGCTTCGGTCATCAACGCCTTGGCCGCTGCAACATCGGTCACCGAGGCGGCATCGCGCTCTTCCGTCCAGCCATTCACAAACGGGGGGGCAATCATGCCCGCCGGTTGGGACTGCCCGCGCATCACCACCTGCTGGATTGCATCACGGTTGATCGCCATCGACATAGCCTGGCGCACCCGCACATCCGACAGGGGATTGGCGCCGTCGACACTGTCATTGGCCAGATCCTCGTCCCCCATATTCATGCCAAAGAAGATGACCCGGTTCTGCGGAGATGTCCGCACATCCAGACCATCGGTATCAGCCACCCGCTTGAGGTCCTGCACCGGTACATCCTGGATAAAATCAACCTCGCCCGACAGCAGCGCCGCCACCCGGGTCGCGGCGTTCTGGATCGGGGTATAGATGATCTCGGTCACCTGCATGGGGAACTCGTCCTTGCCCCAATAGTCCTCATTCAGGGTCAGCACGGTTTTGACATCGGGCTCCCGGCTGACCAGTTTGTAGGGTCCGGTGCCGTTGGCATTCTTGGCTGCAAACGTATCCTCGCCACCTTCGTAATCCTGCACCTTGGTGGCGTTGTTCGCCTCCGCCCAATCCTTGTCCATGATGAACATGTTCGTCAGGTTGGCGGGCATGATCGGGTTGGGGCCGTCGGTCAGAATCTCGATCACATGGGATTCAGGCGCGCGGATCTCGGCCACGCTGGCCAGCAACTCCTTGTAATCGCTGTCCGGCGTCATGGCACGTTCCAGGCTAAACTTCACGTCCTCGCTGTCAAAGGTCGCACCGTCATGGAACGTCACCCCTTCGCGCAGTTTGAAGGTCCAGACATTGGGATCTTCCTCCGACACACCCCATTCCGTCGCCAAGGCGGGCACCAGCGTGCCCTCCATGTCGCGGATCACCAGCCCTTCCATGATCTGGTGCGCCAGGGCAGAGGTCGGCCCTTCGTTCTGGGCATGGGGGTCAAGGGTCAGTGCGTCGCCAGCACGGGCCCACCGGATCGTCTCTGAATGGGCGGTCAGCGCCGTTGAGGTCAGCAGCGCTGCCGCAAGTAAGGTCGAAGTCTGTTTCATATCAAAGGCTCCCTGTTTTTCTGGGGCCAATGATTGGTGAAATCCCGCGAAGTGCAAGCCAAACCGGCTCCTTAGTGTCGCGACCAGCCCCAAATAACCGGGGCTGGCCCAATCTTTAGCCCGTCGAGGAGGTACGGAACCATCCCAGGTGCCGGAAGATCAGCCAATCGAGCGCCAGGACCAGGATCAACGACGCGCCCACCAGCGGCAGGAGCAGCGACAGCGCAATGACCAGAACGATCATGCCAGTGCCGAGGGACGCTTCGGGTGCTGCAGGAACACCCAGCGATCCCGCAGGCCGCCGCATCCACCAGACCACAAAACCCGACACTGACAGCACCACACCCAGCACAGCGGCCAGCGTGTTCTGCGCGATGTTGAGCCAGCCATAAAGCTCCCCCTGATGGAACGAGATCCCGAGGGAAACGGCCTGTGACACGCCAGGATTGGCGGCAAAATCGTGGCGTTTCAACACCGCGCCCGAATACTGATCCACGATCAACTCGGTCTGATCGTAGCGGTTCAGGCTGGCCGACCGGATCCAGAACGCCCCCTCCGTGCCCTTGGCAGGACGCATCTCGTAAGGTGCCACCAGCCCTTCGGCCTTAGCGACGTCAAAGACCTGTTGATAAGCGATGGGTGTTCCATCAGCGATCGTCGAATCCGGCACATCCCCACCAAAGCGCAGGCTCTTGGATTTGGTCCCCGTCCGTTCCTGAACATAGGACAACCCACCGCCCCACACGTCAGTCCAGGGAAGGCCGGTAATGATGATTGGCACGATCAGGAGAGTTGCCAAAAAACCGGTAAACATATGCGTCTCGCGCCACCAACTGCGCCCCTTGCCCGATGGCAGGCTCACCGCCTTGACAAGGGTGCGCTGCCCGCGTGGCCACCACAGATAGATCCCGGTGATGAACATCACGATCGACCAATGGGCGGCAAGTTCCACAAACTTTGTGCCCACATCGCCCAACAAAAGCTCCCCATGGAACTTGCGCAGGACCCGCATAGCGGTCGCGTCCCGCGGGACCACGGCCAGAACCTCTGCGGTGTAGGGGTTGACCCAGGCCAGCGACCGGACCTTGTCGGTGTTATCGAATTCGATGACGGTTGACCGGGTCGGGTCATCTTCGATTGTCACACCGCGCAAACGCGTGACACCGGCCGCCGCTTCGACGGCGGCGACTTGCGCCTCATAACTCTGGCGGGTCTCGCCCACAGCGACATTCAGGCGATCCGCATAGATCACCTCCTCGATCTGCGGCTTGTAAAGGTAGATCCCCCCGGTCAGGGCCAGCATGGCCATGAAGGGCAGGACGAACAGAGATGCCAGGAAATGCCATTTCCAGACAAGGCGATAAAAGGCTCCACCGGTCGTGTTCGACGCAGCGGATGCCGATGCAGTGACATCGGTCATCGGAATATCCTCGAATATAGTGTTGGAAAAACGGAAAAAGGCAGACTACGCCCGACGCGGTGGCCCGCGTGAAAACCGTTGTCCCGCAAGCCTCTCTTGATCGGGGGCCTGGTGCAGCTTCAAGGAAAATGGCCGCGCATAAGACCGCGCCAGGAGCGTCCAGTCAGGAGCAACCGCTTTGGTCAGCACCACGACATCGCCCATGACGCAATGGGTGAACGTGGTCTCGGGGGCGTCCACCGGCTCCCCATCCGGTCCGACCTTGACGGTGATCAGCCGGTCGCCCGCGCAAATCACGTAACTTTGGACCCCCGGCACAATCTCGGCCAATACGGCAAACATCGACGGCAGTGTGAGACAGGTCACCAAGACCCATAGCCCTGCGGCGCGGCGCAACCGTTCCCCCCAAGATCCCTGACGATCAGCCAAACTGCGGCCCCGCATTGTTTCCATCTTAAGTCGCATTTGGTTTAACTTGCGAAACAATCGTTAAGAGCCGCTGAATATGCGACAGATTACCCCTAACCGTTAACAACCCGAAACTCATCGATCAACGGCGCAAATGCGCAGGAACCGGGCTGTCCACCTGATCCTCGCCCCATAGACAGGGCCGAAAAGGAGAGTTTCGATGATCGACCATACCCCTATTCCCCCGCCTGTCGCGACATGTAACTGGGAGGATGTCGCCACAGATCTGACCGGCCATGGCCACGCCGATCTTGGCCCCGTCTTGGGGCCATCGGTCGCGCATGGGCTGATCAAGGATTATGAAAACGACGCGCTTTACCGCAGCCATATCCACATGCAGCGTCATGGTTTCGGCCGGGGGGAATACAAAGACTTCGCCCCCCCTGCCCGGGGTCATTCAGGAACTGCGCCAAAGCCTCTATCCGGCCCTCGCCTGCATCGCCAACCAGTGGGAAGTGCTATTGGGAACCGGAAAAACATGGCCTGATCGCCATACCGATCTGATCGACCTATGCCGCGCCGCCGATCAAATCCGTCCAACACCATTGATCCTGCGCTATGGCCCGGAGGATTTCAATGCCCTCCACCAGGACATCTACGGGGAGCTGACCTTCCCGCTACAGGTCGTCATTCTGCTCAGCCCGCCCTGTGATTTCGAAGGTGGGGCCTTTGTGCTGACCGAACAACGCCCCCGCATGCAATCCCGGGCCGAGGTTGTGCCCCTTTGCCAGACGAGTACGAAGGCTCCGCCCCCTTGCCCGGCGATCATCAGCCATCTTGATCATCCCCCGAGGGGGAGCCGAACAAAGGGTCCCGGGTTCCAAGCACTTTCCATCATGTGCGACAAGAGCCGACTATACCCCGTGTGAACGCGGGCCTTTGGCGCTCGCAGGCCAATTCCAAAGGCTGCGACCATGTGGGGCGCCCCGGTCTCAAGATCATTGGCCTAGACCAGCTCTTCACCAGACATGCCCAGAAGACATGCCCGACCAACCTGACAATTCCGTTTGGTTGGCTCCAGTCCTCCGCCGAGGCGTCCGTCATCGGTTCGATTTCCTCCCCATCGCAAATGCGCTGGCTGGAACGGAGCCGGCGGAATTCCCCGTCCCACCGGCTTTGACAGGTTCTGCCCATGTCCGGTTTGCTGCAGACCCACAGCGCACCTCACCTGTCTGCCTGATCTGCCCCCTGCGCAGGAAAAAAACGCGAGGCCTTCCACCTCACTGAAATGCGCCCAGCGCATCTGGCCCAAAATGACCCGGCAGACTGCCATCATACCGCCCACTGGTCAGACAGCATCGCTTAAACCGCCGCCCAGATCCACAGGGGCACGGATCGTTGCGACCCAGCTTTTTCGACAATTCCACATCACCCATGCACCACGCGCGGTCCGGACGTCACCTGCGTTTCCGATAGGAAAGACCGTCTGCGCTTGGACGTGACCTCAAAGGGGCGGCCGATCTTCGGGTTTGATACGCGTTGCCATGGTGCCCTCCTACGGTTGCTCAGCCCGGAAGGGGCAGCTAACCCGACCCGATGAAAGGGTCAACGATGTCAAAGATCTCTCGCCAAACACGGCAGTCGCCATGACAGGCACCCGGCCCCGTGCGCCCGCGCAGCGCGACAAAGCCGCAGTCGCTTCGGCAAGAACGGCGCTTTGCTATCTCGCCATCACAACGGTGATCACCACTTTGGTGGTGGCGGGTCTGGTCTATCTCAGGTGGGAGTTGATGGCACCCGGCATTCAATTTCCCTGTGGTGCTCTCCTCTCCCTGTTCACGGAACGGGAGCCCGTCCACTGTGCCACCTCCATGGCAACGACATCGAGTTTGCTGGGAGGCGGCAGCTTCACCGCCTTTTACGTTACGATGATCGTCATTCCCCTGACCGTTGGGGGATGCGCGCCAAGCATCATGGCCGCCCAAACCGCCCGCCGGCACAGCCTCGACCCGCGCATTCATCTGGCGGGCATCCTGATCTATGGTGCAGGCGGTCTTCTGATCCTCGCCGCTCTCCTGCTCCCCCCGGCGCAACCCATCATCTGGGCAAAATGGGGCATTGGCCTTGTGACGTTTTCCTCCTGTCTGGTTTCGGCGGGGATCGTTGTCGGCACAATCTTGAACCGGCATATCCCCCTGCCCTTGTTCTCCGCCAGTCTCGTCGCCACCGCCGCGTCAAGTCTCGCCATATTGCCAGGTCTGGCATGGGCCTTGGTCGCGGCCATACCGGACCGTAACGCACCGGTCGTGTTCTTCGATCCAGAGGGCGGAGGGGACATGTTCCTTCAACATCTGCTGTGGTTTCTGGGCGGGTTGCAACTGCCCGCCGCCCTTCTTCCTGTGCTGGTTCTGGCGGCGCTCCTCATCTCTCGTCCGCTACAGCGACGACCCGGCCTTACAACCGCGATGATCGCCGCACTGGCCGTCGTCGGCCTCCTCGGTCTTCTCCGCTCCACCGAACAGCTCTTCACCGCGGGCTTCTAAATCCGAAGGGCGCGGTGCACGTTGCCGGATATGCCACGACGCGCGGCGCCTGGATCAACGTGATTGTTGGGTGTTGAGCGGCGCAACGAACCGTGCGCCGCGTATGTATGGCTTATGCATACTATCTGCATGGGATATGTAGACTTTTTGCCAACCCAAAACGGAGCGCCTGCGGCGGTTTGTTCATTGCCGAGTCATATTGTCCAGACTACACCTCACCATCAGGGAACAGTGGGCATCCCACCCTTGGTATGCCGACACACAGATTAGCCAGGAGGCACGACGCATGGCCGATGCAGCCATTCACGGGCACGAACACGAAGATGAGCGCGGGTTCTTTACCCGCTGGTTCATGTCCACAAACCATAAAGATATCGGGATCTTATACCTGATCACGGCTGCGATCGCAGGCTTCATCTCCGTGGCCTTCACCGTCTACATGCGGATGGAGCTGATGGATCCCGGCGTGCAATACATGTGCCTTGAGGGTGCGCGCCTCTTCCCGACCTACGACACGGCACAATGTACGCCCAACGGTCATCTCTGGAATGTGCTGATCACGGGCCACGGCATCCTGATGATGTTCTTTGTCGTCATCCCCGCCCTGTTTGGTGGATTTGGCAACTATTTCATGCCGTTACAGATCGGTGCGCCCGACATGGCATTCCCTCGGATGAATAATCTGAGCTACTGGATGTATGTCGCAGGTACGACAATGGCAGTCATGTCGGTCTGGAGCCCGGGCGGTAACGGACAACTCGGATCGGGAGTAGGCTGGGTGCTTTACCCACCGCTATCGACCAACGAACAAGGCTGGTCGATGGACCTCGCCATCTTCGCCGTACACCTGTCGGGGGCCTCGTCGATCCTTGGTGCAATCAATATGATAACGACGTTCCTGAACATGCGCGCGCCGGGTATGACGCTGCACAAGGTGCCGCTCTTTGCCTGGTCGATCTTTGTCACGTCCTGGTTGATCCTGTTGTCCTTGCCCGTGTTGGCGGGTGCCATCACCATGTTGCTGACAGACAGGAATTTTGGCACCACGTTCTTTGATCCTGCAGGTGGCGGCGATCCGGTGCTGTATCAGCATATCTTGTGGTTCTTCGGGCATCCCGAGGTCTATATCGTGATTTTGCCGGGCTTCGGCATCGTATCCCATGTGATCGCAACCTTTAGCCGAAAGCCTATTTTCGGGTATTTGCCGATGGTCTACGCGTTGGTGGCAATCGGTGTGCTGGGCTTCGTCGTGTGGGCGCACCACATGTATACGGTGGGCATGTCCCTCACCCAGCAGAGTTACTTCATGTTGGCGACAATGGTCATTGCTGTCCCAACCGGGGTCAAGATCTTTAGCTGGATCGCCACCATGTGGGGCGGTTCCATCGATTTCAAAACGCCGATGCTGTTTGCCACGGGCTTTGTCTTTATGTTCACTGTGGGTGGTGTGACCGGTATTGTCTTGTCCCAGGCCGGGATCGACCGCGCCTATCACGACACGTATTACGTGGTGGCGCATTTCCACTATGTGATGGCGATTGCCGCGGCCTTTGCGATCTTTGCCGGTTGCTACTTCTACTTCCCGAAAATGACGGGCCGAATGTATAATGAAACATTGGGCAAGGTGCATTTCTGGATGTTCTTTGTAGCAACCAACGTCACCTTCTTCCCACAGCACTTCCTGGGCCGTCAGGGCATGCCGCGCCGCTACATCGACTATCCGGAGGCCTTTGCCTATTGGAATTGGTGGTCTTCCATCGGTGCCTTCGTATCCTTTGCCAGCTTCCTGCTGTTCTTTGGTCTGATCATCTATGCCCTGCGCAAAGGTGAGGAATCCAAGGTTGCAAACCCGTGGACACCCTATGCCGATACATTGGAATGGACACTGCCTTCGCCCCCGCCCGAACATACGTTCGAAATCCTGCCCAAGCAGGAAGAGTGGGACAAGGCACCTGGTCACTAATCAGCTGTGACATCACGACGGCCCGGCATTGTCCGGGCCGTTTTCGTTTGTTCCCAATGATAATGACCCCCAACAAACGAGTCTGCTCCATCGCGCTCTTTGGTCTCAATGAAACGAGGGAGCTTTTGGCAGCGTCCCTTTATCGCGACCAGCTTTTCCGGGCGATGCGTGACATCCTTGCCCGTTTACGTGACCGGTCCACTGAGTAAACTGTCAAAATGCCGTATCAATGGTCCACTGACACCGCTCCGATTAAATTGTCGCTTTGGCCCCATCGCTCTTTGCCAAAACAGGGCTTTGTGGGTTTTATCGCGGCGACGGCAGCTTTGATCAGCTTGCCGCTCTTCTCGGTCCTCGGGTCCCCGATCCTGTGGGGCCTCCTCCCCTTTCTTGCGCTTGCGGTGGCGGGCCTCTGGTGGGGCCTGCAGCGCAGTTACCGCGACGGGGAAATCCTGGAGGAACTGACACTTTGGCCCGAACGCGTTGAACTGATCCGGCACAACCCCCGTGGCCCCCAACAGGAATGGAAGGCAAATCCCTATTGGGTCCGGATCGAAATGCACAAGACCGGCGGCCCGGTCGAAAACTACATCACCCTCTGTGGCGGGGGGCGCGACGTGGAAATCGGCGCCTTCCTCAGCGCGCAGGAGCGGCTGGCGCTTTACGACGATCTGAACCAACGCTGGCTCCGCCCGTAATGGCGCAAGCCCCAGCCACCCCGAAATTCCAGCGTGTTGTAAAAAGCCTTATCGCTGCCGGTCTTGGTCCGGGACAGGTGGCGAAATGGAGCACACTGGCCGCGTCGGAAACCGCAGCGCTCCACCGCCGTGCCGTTCCATTGGCACGCCCCCGGACCCCCGTCTTGGTCTGCCTGATCCCCCTTGTGGGCCGGCACCAGATCGCAAACTGGTCCGCGGTCCAGTCCCGCCTCAGCCAAACCATTGCCAGCCTGCGCGCGCAAACAAACCCCAACTGGCGCGCGGTGATCTGTGGCCAGGACCGCCCCGACCTGTCCTTTGACGATCAGGTCACCTTCCTGCCGTTTACCGAAACAGTTGAGGGCAACGATAAATGGAACAAGCTCGCAGCCCTCGCCGCGCATCTTCCAACGCTTGGGCTGATCCATGGCTATGCCATGCCGTTTGACGCCGATGATCTTTTGGCCTGCGATACAGTCGCAGAAATGACCAACCGCCGCAGCACAACAGGCTATCTGATCGAAAAGGGATATGTCCTGGATGCCAGCACGGGGGATATCGCTGAAACGGCTCCACAAAGCATCACCCAGCCGGGGCAAAAGGCGTTCTGGAAGCTATGCGGCTCCTGCGCCGCCTTCCGTTTCGATTTTTCGGAAAACCAGGGTGACGCCGCTTTCATCGGCGCGGTGACCGCCCATGAACATCGCATGTTTCCCTACCTCGCCAGACTGGCCAACCGTCCGCTGGAGACGCTCCGCAAACCGGCAGTGCTCTATATCATCAATCACGGCCAGAATTTTGGTGCGCGCCGTGGGCGGACATCGTTCAAGACCCGCTATGTCCAGCGCTTCAAAACAACCGATCAAAAGATGCAGCAAGGTCTGGCCGCCCGGTTTCCAGCCGGGTCAATCGCGCCGGGATAACCGTCTCACCTCGCTGGAATGAGCCGCCGAATGCGTGGCCCAAATAGTCAGGTCGCCTCAGGAACCCCGAACCACCAGATATCTACGCCCTTAGCCCAAACGGTCTTTCACCATGGGGCCCACGGTGCCAAAATCCATCTGGCCCGCATATTTTGCCTTGAGCGCGGCCATGACCCGGCCCATGTCGCGAATACTGTCAGCGCCCGTCTCGGAGATTGCGCCACCGATCGCCCGGTCGACTTCATCCTCGTTCAGCTTGCGCGGCAGGAACGTCTCGATCACCTCGGCTTCCGCCTGTTCCTGGGCTGCCAATTCCAGACGCCCACCTTCTTCATAGGCTCGCGCCGATTCCTGACGTTGCTTCACCATCCGGCCCATGATCTGCAGCACTTCAGCCTCGGGCACACCCTCTTCAGTGCCCTCGGCCCGCAAGGCGATATCGCGATCCTTGATGGCGGCATTGATCAGCCGAAGCGTGGACAATTGCACCGCATCCTTGTCGCGCATCGCCTGTTTCAAGGCGGCGCTGATCCGGGTTCGCAGGTCTGGCATCTCGGTCTTCCCATGGGTGGTTCACAAGTTGGCCAGCCTACTGCGAACCGGGCCGCGGCACAACCGCAGGAACGCCACGCTAACCCCTTGTTTTCAAGGCGATGCAACCTTGACGTTACGCTGCCTTCACCATAGCTTCCCGCCAATTTGCCCAACCGGAGTCGTCGCCATGACCGCCACTGCCTGCCTTGCCCTTGCCGATGGCACAGTCTTTTATGGTCATGGATTTGGCGCCACGGGTCAGACGGTGGCAGAGCTATGTTTCAACACCGCCATGACCGGATATCAGGAGATCATGACGGATCCGTCCTATGCCGGGCAGGTCGTAACCTTCACCTTTCCCCATGTCGGCAATACCGGAGTCAATCCAGAAGATGATGAGACGGCAGATCCGGTTGCGGCGGGTCTGGTCGTCAAATGGGATCCGACCACGCCTTCGAATTGGCGCGCGGCGGAACCGTTACAGGCCTGGCTTGCGCGGCGGGGCCGCATCGGGATCGGCGGCGTGGATACACGGCGGCTGACCCGCGCCATCCGGCAGCAGGGGGCACCCCATATCGCGCTGGCCCATGACCCGGACGGCGCCTTCGATCTGGAGGCGCTCGTCGCATCGGCCCGCGGTTTTTCCGGGCTCGAAGGGGTGGACCTGGCCAAGGATGTCACCTGCGCCCAATCCTACCGGTGGGATGAAAAACGCTGGGCCTGGCCGGAAGGCTACACCACGCAGGAGGCGGCGCAACACAAGGTCGTTGCGATTGATTACGGGGCCAAACGCAATATCCTGCGGTGTCTGGCAAGTGCCGGCTGTGATGTCACTGTGCTGCCCGCCACGGCCACGGCCGCTGATGTGATGGCGCACGCACCGGACGGGCTGTTTCTGTCGAACGGGCCGGGGGACCCGGCTGCGACCGGAGTCTATGCCGTGCCCATGATCAACGACATCATGGAACAGTCAGATATGCCGATCTTTGGTATCTGCCTGGGTCACCAGATGCTGGCCCTGGCCCTGGGTGCACAAACCGTGAAAATGAATCATGGCCATCACGGCGCGAACCACCCTGTTAAGGATATCGAAACCGGCAAGGTTGAAATCACGTCAATGAACCACGGCTTCACGGTCGATGGCCAATCCCTGCCTGAGGGCGTGATCGAGACACATATCTCCCTTTTCGACGGATCCAATTGCGGGATTCGCGTGGCCGACCGTCCTGTCTTTTCGGTACAATATCACCCAGAGGCCAGCCCTGGGCCGCAGGACAGTTACTACCTTTTCGAAAGATTTGCCGCCGCTATGGTAAATCAGTCATGAATACCTGACCCCACTGGTTAACTTAACCCTCTGTTAACCTTGACATATCACGTTCGCCCGGTGCGATGGGGCCGAATGCATGGTTAAGGTATGGCGGTCCAAAGTGAACAAGTTACAGGCGATACGACCGTTGTATCGCTGCCGGAACGAACCCTACGGGTCGTCGGCACCACACAGGCAAACCGCCCCAAACTTCTGGGCGAACATCTCGTCGAAACGGGTCAGATCGAACCCGGCGATCTGGCAAAGGCGCTGGCCATTCAAGCCCGGTCCGAGGCGCGCATCGGCGATATTCTTGCCACGATGGGTGCCATCTCGGATGAAGAGCTGTTTGAGACCCTGTCCGACCAATATGCGGCGGACCTGATCGACCTGACCGGTATCACACCGGATGCCGCGCTGATTGATCGATATGGGGCCGCCAATTGCCTGCGCGACGCCGTCATACCAGTCCAACAGGCGGGCCATCTGACCGTCATCGCAACGGCGCGTCCCGATCAGTTTGCGGACAAGCTGGAGACGCTGAACGCGTTGTTTGGCCCCGTCGCACTGGCCCTTGCGCCCGAAGATCAGATTGCAGCAGCCCTGGCCAAGGTCCGTCGACATGTCCTGGCCCGGAACGCGCAGACCAAAACCCCAGCGCACTATAGTTGCCGCAGCCTGATCGGCATGCGCTCACGTATGATGATGGCCCTCAGCCTTGCCCTTATGTTCACCGCCGCGATCATCTGGCCCCAGACCGCTTTCCTGATCCTGTGCGGTTGGGCTATTTTTACCTTGGCCATCACCGTCGCGATCAAGGTTATGGCAACCGCGATGACCCTGCGGTCGCTTGGCACCGATCGCCCCTCCCCGTTCCTTGGCGCGCGGGACAAGATCACCTCCATCGCCCGCCTGCCCACCGTTTCGATCATGGTGCCGCTCTTTCGCGAACAGGCTGTGGCCAAAACCCTGCTCAAACGGCTTGCCCGCATTGCCTATCCCAAAGAGCTGCTGGATATCTGTTTGGTGGTCGAGGCCGACGATACGACCACACGCGACGCAATCGCCAAAACCCGCCTGCCCCGCTGGACCAGGGTGGTCACCGTGCCCGAGGGTGAGATCCAGACCAAACCCCGCGCTCTGAACTATGCGTTGGATTTCTGCCGCGGGGACATCATCGGCGTTTGGGATGCCGAAGACGCGCCCGCCGCCGACCAGCTTCACCGCGTCGTCCAGCGCTTTCAGGAAAGCGGGCCAGACCTGGCCTGTCTCCAGGGCCAACTTGATTTCTATAATCCCCGGATCAACTGGCTGTCACGTTGCTTTACCATCGAATATGCCTCCTGGTTTCGGGTGCTGCTGCCCGGGATGGAGCAGTTGGGCCTTGCCATTCCCCTTGGCGGCACGACCCTGTTTTTCCGCCGCGAGGTGCTGGAAGAACTTGGCGGCTGGGATGCCCATAACGTGACCGAAGACGCGGATCTGGGCATTCGCCTGGCGCGTCAGGGCTACCGGACCGAAATGATCGAGACGACGACCCAGGAAGAGGCCAATTGCAAGACCCTGCCCTGGATCAAGCAACGCTCCCGCTGGCTCAAGGGCTATGCCATGACCTGGGCCGTCCACATGCGTGACCCGGTGGCGCTTTGGCGCGACCTCGGCCCGTGGCAGTTTTTCGGGGTGCAGGTGGTGTTTCTGGGAACGCTCAGCCAGTTCCTGCTCGCGCCGTTGCTATGGTCCTTCTGGATCACCCTTTTCGGCCTGTCCCATCCGGTTGTGGACATCCTGCCAACGGCCGTCTTCTGGACCTGCATCACCGTCTTTGTGGTGGCCGAATTGGTCAACCTGGCCATTGGCACCCTTGGCCTGGCCCGGTCAGGCCGCCAACAGATGTTGTGTTGGGTGCCCTTCATGCATTTCTATTTCCCGTTGGGTGCCATCGCCTCCTACAAGGCCCTGTGGGAGGTTGTGGTCGCGCCGTTCTACTGGGACAAGACCATGCATGGCCTCCATGACGAGGCGCCCAACGAACAACCCGACACCGTCGACATTCCGGAACAGGCCGTAGCACCATTGCGTGACGTGTCGGCGCCCCCGTCGGAGCCTGTCGTCAGTCCTGCCGCATCGATCGAACAGGCCGCTACAGGTTAGGTTCGGCCGTCTCCGCATCAAGCTTGAGCCGCTGCACGAACGCGATGGAGATATGGCTTTTGAGCGCTTCATAAGCCGCGTCACCATCGCCCTGCGTGATCGCATCGACGATCTTTTGATGCTCTGCCAAGGCCGTTTCCCCCCGACCGACGGCTGCAAGGGAGGTCGTGGCCATCAACGCCATGGAGCGATAGACCAGATCCAGCTGCTGCACCAGATACCGGTTATGGGAGGCCAGGTGGATCTGCCGGTGAAACCGGCGGTTCGCCCGGGCCAAGGCAGATGGGTCATTGATCAGCGCCCGGTCCGTATCGACCATATCGCATAACACCTTGATCTCTTCATCTGTCGCATGTCGCGCAGCCAGCCGTGCGGCCAACCCCTCTAGCTCGCAGCGCACGACATAAAGCTCGGCCAACTGGTTATGATCCAGCGAGGCGACGATCAGGCTCCGCCCGTCCCGCGCCAGCAAGGACTGGGTCTCCAACCGCTGCAGGGCCTCCCGGATCGGGGTCCGCGACACACCAAACCGGTCCGCCAACTCGCTTTCCACCAACCGGTCACCCGGGCGGTAGACACCCACATCGATTGCGTCCAGGATCAGTTGATAGGCATCCTTCTGCGGCGCACGGATCTCTGGCATCACTTGGTCCTCTCTGCCGGGTTGGAGCAGGCTAACCCCCTGGCAGGTCTGACGCAATGTCACACAGCGCCGCTGGCCCATGCGCCCTATGTTGACGCGTGATGGAGGACATGATGGCCCGAACCCGAACCGATATCCTTGTTGCCGGCGGCGGTATTGCCGGCCTGACCGCCGCTGCGGCCTGCGCCCATGCCGGGCACAGCGTCACGCTGGTCTCCCCCGACACCCCCGTGACCGAACCTGCCGCCGACGGCTCTGATCTCCGCTCGACGGCTTTCCTGCAACCGGCCGTCGCCTTGTTCGACAAAATCGGCCTGTGGTCTGATCTTGGCCCGCAAGCCACGGCGCTGGACGGGCTGCGCATTGTGGATAGCATCGGTTGGCCGCCCGAAGTGCGCACGACGCGCGAGTTTCAATCCACGGATATCAGCGACCAGCCCTTTGGCTGGAACCTGCTGAACTGGCAAACCCTGGGCCGCTTGGTCCAATCGCTTGAGCGCCACAAACATGTGGATCTGTGCTACGGCACTGCGTTCAAAAGCATGGTTCAACGCGACCGGGAGGTGATCGTCACCCTGACCAACGGGGACAGTATCGCCGCGCGCCTGGTCGTCGCCGCCGATGGTCGTAACTCCGCCGTGCGCGCCGCCGCCGGGATCGATGTCGCAACAACCCGCTACGGGCAAAAGGCGCTCGCCTTTGTCGTGGGGCACGCGATCCCGCACGAAAATGTCTCGACCGAGATTTATAACGAAGGGGGGCCGTTCACCATGGTCCCCCTGCCCGATCAGGACGGGCAACCCGCCTCTGCCATCGTCTGGATGAACCCGTCTGCCAAGGCGTTGGAACTGGCCGACCTGCCGGATGCCGACTTCGCCGCCCATGCCAGCGAACGGTCTTGTCACTGGCTGGGCCCGATGACGCTGAAATCACCACGCCGGATCTGGCCCATCATCAGCCAACGCGCCCAGGCTTTGACGGCTCCACGGGTCGCATTGCTGGCTGAAGCGGCCCATGTCGTGCCACCCATCGGCGCGCAAGGCCTCAACACATCGCTCAATGATATCGCGGCGCTGATGGGCGCTTTGACCGCCCATCCCGGTGACCCCGGCGCCGACACCGTGCTGGCCACGTATCGTCGCGCCCGCACCGCTGATATCCGGGCGCGCGTCGCCGCCATCGACCTTTTCAACCGGGTGACGAAATCCGGTACACCATGGCTCCAATCCCTGCGGCTGAACGGGCTCAAGCTGGTCCATGATGCGGCCCCTCTGCGCCGCAGCGTGATGCGCGCCGGGATAGGAGGGTAGCTGGCGGCCCGCAGATCACAGTTTCGCCGCAATCTCACCGCTAATCGCCCTTAGATCCGGCCTAACCTCAGGCATGGGGTGGATTTAACGGAAATGATAGTATGCGACACGGGATTTGGATCATTCTTGCCGCCTTGCTTATGGGCGGGCCGCAGGCAGGCCTCACGCAGACCAAGGATCGTCTGGACCGGCGCGACAAACTTTTTGGATTCGAATCCGTTGGCAGACTTGAAAGCCGCGGTGGCAATTGCACGGCGGCACTCATCACCCGCGACGTGGCACTGACCGCCGCCCATTGTGTCTACCGCAAAGGCACGGATTTTGTCTTTCGTGCGGGCTACAGCGACGGCGCTGCCATCGCGACCCGCAAGGCCGTGGATGTCGTGATCGCCCCGGGTTATCTTGAGGCCAAGAAGACAGGCGACTGGGTCAGTGCCATCGCCAATGATGTGGCGCTCGTTCGGCTGATCATCCCGATCTACGACCATGGCGCCAACCCCTATCAACTTGCCAAGACCCCGCGGGAAGGGGCCAAGCTGACCCTGGCCTCCTACGGCCAGGGCCGGATGGAGGCACTGACCCTGGAACGCGGCTGCTCCCTGAACACGCAATACCGCCAAGGCATCGTGGGTATGGATTGTGATGCGACATTCGGATCCTCCGGCGCGCCGGTTTTCGTCCAGGTTGCCGGGACACAACGGATCTTTTCCATCGTATCAAGCGGCACCAATTCAGAGACCGGTGAAAAGATAACCTACGGCGTCGAACTGGCCAAGCATGTTCCCAAGCTGCTGCAGGTTCTGCGCAACAGGCGGGCGCTTGCGCCCGTCGGTGTCGGGGCGCGACGGGTCAGGATCGGAGAGCGGACAGAGGGTGGCGCCCGTTTCGTCCGCCCCGGCGGCTGATTTCACCGAGCGACAGGCTTGCAGAAAATTCTGTGCAGCGAAGCTGAAAAACCGGTTGCTCCCAAGCGCCAGCCCGAACGTGGATATGCCATCTGTATGCATGATTTATGTATGGCATATGTATGGAATGTGTATCCGTCTTTTCGCACACTCAGCGGCGATGAGGGGACGAATGCGCGCTAAAGCACATTAGCCCAAGGGACCAGGCAGGCGTTCCTCACTCAACAAGACATTGGCCTCGACCTCGCCAATACCGGGTAATGTCATGATCCGGCGGCGCAGCACCCGTTCAAAATCAGGCAGATCGCGGGCGACGATCCGCAGGCGGTAATCGTAAAGGCCAAGCACATGCTCAACGGTCTGCACCTCGGGGATGGCGGTAACCGCTCGCTCGAAATCCTCCAAACTGACGCGGCCCTTGGTGGCCAGCTTCACGCCCAGAAAGACGGTCACACCAAAGCCAAGCGCCTGTTTATCCAACAAAATTCTGCGCCCACCCAGAATCCCTGCTTCCTCCAACCGCCGCACACGGCGCCATGTTGCAGGCTGGCTCATCCCCAGATCACGCGCGACTTGCCCCGTGCCAAGGGTGGCATCTGTTACCAGTTTGCGCAGGATCGCGCGGTCGATGTCATCCAGATCAATCACAAGGGTAGCGCCTCATCATCCTTGATCGTCGCCACATGCATCAACGCCTCGATATCCGTGATATGGGGAAGGGCCAGGATCCGGGTCCGGTAAACCTCCTGGTAATGCGCCATGTCCCGCGCCAGAACCTGCAACCTTAGATCAACACGCCCCAAAAATGTTTGTATCTCAATGACTTCCGGCACGCCCCTCGCCGCGCCCAGCATTTCGTCAAAGGCCCGGGGGTCCGTCTTGTCCAGCGTGATCCGAAGCGAGACCTGTACCGCAAATCCCAACGCGGCCCAGTTGATCACCCGCTCCTGACCCAGTAGCACCTTGTTTTGGCTCAACTTTTCCAATCGCCGCGCTGCAGTTGATGGCGTAACACCCGCCCGCTCGGCCAAGGCGGCCGTGGTATCATTGGGGGCCGCCATGAGCTGACGTAACAAGCGGCGATCAGTATCTGTGATCTGCATGAAATTATACTAAACATCAAATACTGCACATGAAACTGGTGTATATTAAGTATTTTTTGGTATATTTGATCTCTGTCTCTGCAAAACTTGCCTATGCTCCCCTGCCAGAACACAACGGACGGGAGAGTTTCCATGCGCGTTTATTACGATCGCGATTGCGATATCAATCTGATCAAAGACAAGAAGGTCGCGATCCTCGGCTATGGCAGCCAGGGCCACGCCCATGCCCTTAACCTGCGGGATTCAGGGGCACAAAACCTGGTTGTTGCCTTACGCGAAGGCTCCGCCAGCCGCGCCAAGGCCGAAGGTGAGGGTCTTCAGGTCATGGGGATCGAAGAGGCGGCGGCCTGGTGCGACCTGATGATGTTCACCATGCCCGATGAGTTGCAGGCTGAAACCTACCGCAACCACGTCCATGCCCACCTCAAGGAGGGGTCGGCCATCGCCTTTGCCCATGGTCTGAATGTCCATTTCGGTTTGATCGAACCCAAGGCGGGCGTCGACGTGATCATGATGGCACCCAAGGGCCCAGGCCACACCGTGCGCGGCGAATATACCAAGGGTGGCGGCGTGCCGTGCCTGGTGGCCGTGGATAAGGATGCGTCCGGTAAGGCCCTGGAAATTGGCCTTTCTTACTGCTCGGCAATTGGTGGTGGACGCTCTGGCATCATCGAGACCAACTTCAAGGAAGAGTGCGAAACCGACCTCTTCGGCGAACAGGCCGTGCTGTGCGGCGGGCTGGTAGAGTTGATCCGCATGGGCTTTGAGACCCTGGTAGAGGCCGGTTATGCACCCGAGATGGCCTATTTCGAGTGCCTGCACGAGGTGAAGTTGATCGTCGATCTGATCTATGAAGGCGGTATCGCCAACATGAATTACTCGATCAGCAATACCGCTGAATATGGTGAATATGTCAGCGGCCCGCGGGTTCTGCCCTATGACGAGACCAAGGCACGGATGAAGGCCATTCTGACCGATATCCAAACCGGTAAATTCGTACGTGATTTCATGGCGGAAAATCAGGTCGGCCAGCCGTTCTTCAAAGGCACACGCCGCATGAACGACGCCCACCAGATCGAGGAAGTCGGGGAAAAGCTGCGCGACATGATGCCGTGGATCAGCGCTGGCAAGATGGTCGATAAAGCCAAGAACTAAGGGGGCGGCCCCGCGGTTTTTGCTAATACTGGGTGCCTTTAAAGGGATGCGGCGTGATCATGATGCGCAACATATCTTTATGAGGTTGATACGAATGGCCCGGCGAGGGGATCGCCGGGCCAGTACTCATTACACGTCTGCCGGCGCAGCATCACTCGGAACATCGGAAGCAAGCGTCGATTTGGGGGCATCGGGGTCATCAAGACGTTTCTCGACAGCCCGTTTCCCCATCAGCCCAAAAACCGTGCCGGCCAATAGAGTCATCAGGGCCAGCAAGGGCAGAAAAAACCAGATATCCATTTTGACCTCCGTCAGGTTGCGCAAAACAAACCCGCGAGGATCGGCCTGGTTCCCACGAAAGAGGCGCATCACGGAAATTGCCCGGCGATTGGGGATCGCCGGGCGGTGCGTCATGAAAAGCACGACATCTCGGGAAAAACTGGGACAGAGCCTGAGTTTTCGGCATAATTTCCGACCTCTGAGCCCACCCGATTCTGCCGCAGCGCGGGGAACCCACTCTTCCCCGCGCGGAATTTAAACGGCTCTCAAGGTCAGACTGTCAGTCCTGCAAATCCGACGCACCAAGATGGCCACCAGTCCATCGCTGTTGCTCAACCGCGCAAGGAATGTGAGGGGGATCACCGCCCGTCGGACGGTGTATTGGCCCATTGTCCTTAGCCGGGATTGGCATGAACCCGTCATATGCCATCCGCTGACCTGGCGAATGTGCATCGCAGAGGTGGTCATCAGTTCGAAACCCGCAGGTGTCCTGATCAATCCCAAAACAGATGTGATCGAAATTCAGCCAGACAAAATCAGCCCCCAGCATGGCAATCGTCCTCCGTAAAATAGACGTTGATGTTCAATCGCGTTTAACGGCCAAATCGGGCCGTGATTGAAATCTATCCTAGCTTTCGCTAGCGTTAACGTTGAGTTTTCGTGGAGTTTGATCGCAACGCACGGCGCAACGAAAGGCGCGATACCGTGAAACGCTGGCAATTTATCGAAGAAGACAGGACGCTGATTTGCGGATCGGAGGTGATTGGAATCACTCCGAAAGCCGCGGCTGTGCTGGGTCATCTGGCCGCCCGTAAGGACAAGATCGTCCCGCGGGAGGAGCTGATCGACGCCGTTTGGCCGGGGTTACACGTGACCCCGGATCTGGTGCGGGAATACATTTTTGACCTGCGTGCAGCCTTGGGAGATGACGCAAAATCCCCCCGTTATATCGAAACGGTCCGTGGAAAAGGCTTTCGCCTGATCGGTGACATCGTCCCAACGACCCGCCGGGATATGGTGCCCCACGAGGCCAGCAAAGGCGAAATTCGCCCAATGATCGCAGTGCTCCGCCCGGACTGTTACGATACTGCGCCCCAATGGCAGGGCTTCATGGATGGCGTGGCCGAGGACATCACCATTATGCTGACCCGCGCGCGGGAGATCGCGGTCGTATCGCGCCATTCAAGCTTTGCCATCGATACGGGCCAAGATCTCAGGGATGTGGCTACGCATCTCGGTGCTGGCTACCTGCTGGTCAGCTCAATCGCCGTTTTTGATGATACGGCTCGTATCGTGTTCCAACTCGTTGATGGCCGGACCGGGGGCTACATCTGGTCCCACCGTTCCGATGACCCGATCGGCGCACTACTGCCCCTTGGTGATAAGATCGTGGGTCAGGTCGCCAATGCGCTTGTCGGTTGGCAGGGGGAGGTCCACCGCGCCGAATTCCGGATGATCGCTGGGCGCGACGATGCCAGCCTCAATGGCTACCAGCATTTCGTGCGCGCCTGCGACCCCAACTTACAGCGCGATGCGAACGGGCTGCGCAAGTCCCTGCAGCACCTGGACCAATGCTTGGCGCGTCAGCCGGATCTAGTCAGCGCTTGGGTCATGACATGCGTGGTATGCCATTGCCTGAGTACGATGTCCGGTTTCCAAGATCAGGCTCTGCTGAAGAAGTACGACCGCGCCGTGGAAAAGGCGTTCACGCTGGATCCAAACGACGTATACATCCTTTATATCCTCGCCTTGAAATCCGCGCGGAGCGGTGATCAAGTGACCGCGCACAGCCTGATCCGGCGGGCTATGGACCAGCATTCCCCAGATGCCCGCAGTTTTCTTGCCATATCTGCACTCTGCATCCTAATCGACTGGAACCCCGACGCGGCCCTCGAAGCGCTCGACAACGGGTTGTCTCGCATCACGCTGCCCGCTGGGTGGCACCGGATGTTTGAGGCGCGGTTGGCCTTCTTTCTGGGTGACTATAGCCGGGCCGTCGACGCCTCCATGGCAGGCAGAGATCATGTTACCGCGCTGGTCTTTCGATGCCTGTCGCAAGCAATGTCGGATGATCTTGACGCCGCATCGCAGACCTTGGCAACGCTGCGCGGCCATGATGCGGCGTTTGATTTTCGCAGCTATGCCAACAACTTACCAATCGCACACCCTGAAGCGCTGGCGCGATACTATCAGGCAGTGGCCCGGGTCACACGGCTGGATGACACCACACCGCACGCGGTTCTGGCCGAATGCACGAAATGGGCCGCACAATAGGGTCTGAGATCTGATTGACCCCACCGTCGGGCTGGGGTCTTTACGGTCCATGACCTCTCCCTCCCCTGACGCGCCCGGCCTGCTGAACTGGCTCTTGATCCTGTTTCTTGGTGTGATCTGGGGGGCCGCCTTTCTGAGTGTCAGCTTTGCCCTGGACGGGTTCGGCCCCTGGACCGTTGCTGCGGGGCGCGTTCTTTTGGGCGCAACCGTTCTGGCGGCCATCGGAACCGCCTTTGGCCAAGGGTTGGCCAAGGTGGGATCGGGCCGGGCCTGGCTTTACTGCGCGATGATTGGTTGGGGGGCCGTGGCGATGCCCTTTGGATTGCTGGCCTGGGGGCAACAGCATGTGGCCTCTGCCTTTGCCGGGGTCGCGATGGGATGTGTACCGTTGCTCGTCTTGCCACTGGTCGCGATCTTTTCACCAGAGGAAGGGATCGGGCCGCGGCGGATCATTGGGCTGATACTGGGTTTTGTCGGCTTGCTGATCCTGGTCGGCCCCGCCGCGTTCCAGCGCAGTGGCGCGTCACTGGAGCTTTGGGGACAGCTGGCCTGTATCGGTGCCGCGGGCTGCTATGCCATCGGTTCGGTTCTGACCCGACGCGCGCCACAGATGCCCCCGCTGGCCTTTGCCTCCGGAACCTTGGTCATGGCGGCGGCCTTGCTGGTGCCGCTGGCGCTCTGGCAGGAAGGGCTACCCGCCGACTGGCCAGCCACACCGCTCAGCGCACTCATTTATGCCGCCTTGTTTCCCACGGCGCTGGCCTCTGTCATTCGGGTGCGCGTGATCACAACGGCCGGATCGCTGTTCATGTCGCTGACCAGCTATATGGTGCCGGTCTGGTCGGTGATCTTTGGCATCACCTTGCGGGGCGAGGCGCTTAGCCCAAGCCTGTTCCTTGCATTGGCCCTGATCCTTGCCGGGATCGCCGTCAGCCAAAGCCGTGCCCTGATCGCATTTCTGCGCCGCTAGCCAAAACAGGCGACACTCCCTAAAGTCAGGAGAAATACGGGAGCACGCGTGATGGGACTGGACTACCTTTTGACCTCAATGGTCGTGATTGTGCTGCCGGGAACCGGCGTTCTTTACACACTTGCCATTGGGCTGGGGAAAGGTTTCAGGCCAAGCATCGCAGCGGCATTCGGTTGCACGCTCGGCATTCTGCCAGCCGCCTTGGCGAGCATCGTGGGATTGGCCGCTCTGCTGCACACCAGCGCGCTGGCCTTTCAGGTGCTCAAATATCTGGGCGTCGCCTACCTGTTTTACATGGCGTGGACCATCCTGCGCGACGGCGGTGCGCTTGACGTGAGAGAGGATCGCACGCCCCAAAGCGCCTTCCGGATCGCGCTGAACGGCATGTTGCTGAATGTGCTCAACCCCAAACTCTCACTGTTCTTTCTGGCCTTCCTGCCGCAGTTCATGTCTGCCGATGCGGCGGGGGCCACGCAGTCACTTATCCTGCTGGCCGCTGTTTTCATGGCGCTGACCTTTATCGTGTTCGTCGGCTACGGGGCCTGCGCCGCCCTTGCGCGGGATTACGTGATCACGCGCCCCCGGATCATGGCGTGGATCAAACGCGCCTTTGCCGGCACATTCGGCCTCTTGGGTGTGCGATTGGCCCTGGCTGACCGGTGATTAAGCCAGCCGCAACCGGAACAGACCATAGATCAACATCAGGCCAGTGATCGCACCCGCCACGACATAAGGAAGGCGCAAGGCCATGTCGCGGCCCAGATCCGGTTCCCCCCAGGCCACCAGCCAACCGCCGATCAACGCACCAAGGGGCATCGTGCCCCAGCCGAAGAACCGATAGATGCTGTTCACCCGGCCCAGAAGGTCATCGGGGATCAATCGCTGTCGGTAAGAGACGGTCACGACGTTCCACAACAAGGCTGCGAGCATTTCAAGAAACAGCGCGAATGCGACGACCACGGGGGTCGCAGTGACGGCGATCATAAAGAAATGGACCGTCGACACGCCCATCGCCACAAACAGGCTAAGGCGTCGGCCCAGCCGCGTTGCAATGGCCGGGCTAACCAATCCGCCTATGACACCGCCCAAGGCGCCCGCGGTCATTAACAGGCCATATCCCGCAGCGGACAGGCCCAGGATCTCCTGCGAATACAGAATCAGGATCGTCGTGGCCATGATCGCGGCAAAGTTGAAAAGCCCCAGCATGATCGCCAATTGCAGGATTGTCTTATGAGCCCAGACCCAGCGCGCGCCCTCGACCGTTTCCACCCAAAGGCTGCGACGGGCGGGTGCAATCCGCGGGGGCATTGCGATGCACCAGATCATCCAGGCCGCCAGGCCAAAGGTCAGGGCATCGACGGCAAAGGGCGCAGGCACGGCAAAGGCGATCAGCAGCCCTGCCAGGGGTGGCCCGACGAAGGACCCCATGATCTGTTCAATGCTCCAGATCTGGCCATTGGCCTTTTCGAGTTGCGCTTTTTCAACAACCGACGGCAACGCGGTCTGGGCGGCATTGTCCCGCAAGACCTCCGCCGTGCCCAGCAGAAAGGCCAAGGCAGACAGGGCAAGAATATAAAGGGCCGCGTCGCTTTCAGGCGGGAAAGACGGCACCGACAGGATCAGCGCGATAACCGCACCCGTCAGCAATAGCCGAAACAGATCTGCCCGCATCATCAGCATCTTGCGGTCAACGCGGTCGGTGATGACCCCGGCCGGGATGGCGAACAGCAACCAGGGCAACCGGGTGGCAAATGCCACCAAGGCGATCAGACCCGGGTCGCGGGTGATGAGCGTTGCGAGCCACGGGAAGGCCAGGGCCGAAATCCCGTCACCCAGGTTCGAGATGGCAGAGGCCGAGAAAAGCAGCCGGTAATTGCGGTTTGAGGCAAGCAACATATCCCAACGGGAGGTCAGGTCAGCGCGGATGTCAATTGCGATCAGGAGGCGGTTGCCGCCCGCGCCTCCGCCTGATCCACGGACAGAACGTAAAGCGCCATCAGCAAGGCCATCACGGCAGATACCAGCAAAACCCCGAACAGCAGGAAGATACCATGGCCCTCCACCAGAACCGCCCCCGCGATCGAGTTCAACATGGCCCCGCCTCCCACCATCATGGCCCCGGACAGGCCAGCCGCACTGCCCGCCAGCTTGGGCCGGACGGCCAGCGCGCCCGCGCTGGTGCTGGGCATGGACAGCCCGTTGCCCAGACCGACAAAGATAACCGATCCAAACATCACAAAAACGGTGACATATCCCATCAGCATCAGGATCAGCCCCGTGGCCAGCCCAAACACGGCGACCGTGCGCCCGATCAGGATCATGCGGATCAATGGCATCCGCGCCGCGTAACGCCCCGACAGGAAGCTACCGACCAAAAAACCCAGGGGCGTGGCCCCCATGCACAAGCCAAGCATGGCGGGAGTGAGGTCAAACTCCGTCGTGGCCACAAGCGGTGCACCGCCAAGAAAAGCAAAGAACACCCCGACCGAAAACATCATGCACAGCGAATATCCCCAAAACCGGCGGGACCGGAACAGATCAGGATAGGCCTGGAACTGTTTGACGAATGTCTCGGACTTGGTGGCATTGGTCTCCCCCAGATCCCACCAGCACAGGGCAAGCAAGGCCGCACCCACCCCGGTAAAGAGCCAGAAATTGGCGCGCCAGCCGAACAATTCATCCAGGGCACCCCCGACCATCGGGGACAAAAGCGGGGCCAGCGCCATCGCCATGGAGACATATCCCATTCGGCTGGCCGCCTCTTGCGGGGGAAACATGTCCTGGATCACGGCGCGCGACAGAGCCGATCCGACGATGATCGCCCCTTGCAAGATGCGGAACGCCAGAAACACGCGGATATCCGTCGCCAAGGCGCACCCGACCGAGGCCAGCGCGAAGAACGCGATGCCCACCAGAATGACAGGCCGCCGCCCAAACCGGTCCGATAGCGGCCCGAGGATCAGCTGCAACACCGCGGTAATCGCCAGATAGCCCGAGATGGAGGCATTCACGACCGCATAATCCACGTCAAACGTCACCGCCATGCCCGCCAGCGACGGCAGGTACATGTTCAACGACATCAGCGACACGCCCGTCAGCACGACAAGCGTCACCATACGCGGTGGAGAAGGGGCGGGCGGATGCACGCGAGGCCTCGATGTTTGGGGTAGATCAAGCGGGTCGAGTTGATCGGCTCCGCCACCGGAAGGCAAGCGGAAAGAGGTCAGACAGCGCCCCGCCGTCTTTGATGAAGCTGCCGCAGGACGAGGTCGAGCGGTTCCACCATCCCTAGCATGCGGGCGAGGTCGTCGGTCGGTGCGACGGCCAGGTCTGCGGCCTGCCACAATGCGGCTGCATGTTCGGGAAAGCAGGCGGTCGTCGCCTTGGCACAGGGATAGATATTGCTGGAATAGGCGTTCAGATCCACCATGATCGCCTCGAACATCGCCCGGGTAATCCGTTTGGCCAACCACTGACAGATCTTCCGGCGGATCTGGGGATCACCGGATTGCTCAAAGGGATCCCGCCAGCGATCCAACCATTTGGGCGCAGCTTTCAGATGCGCGACCGCATGGTTCCCCAACACAGGCTCCGGCACACCGGCCACCACATCTGGCCTCCGGATGCTGCACCCTGAAAACCCAAGGGCAAATTGCAGCCACGGGCCCCGTTGGCCATGGGAAAACTCCGCCTGCGTCAGGGTAACTGTTTCCGCCCCGACCGTAATGTCCCGGTCCACTGCCAGATCCAAAGGCACCGCCCCCAAATCCTCGTGCAACAGCGCGACCAGATCGATGTCAGAGACGCCGATCACTGCCGTTCCCCTGGCGACAGATCCACGCGCAGCGACGGCATGTAAATTGGCACCGTGATAATCCGCCAACAGGCCCGCCAGATCAGCGACGCTATCCCGCCAAGGCTGCGTCAATGGTCAGCCCAATCGCGGCAATCGACCCTGCGCATCCGCCGGAACAAGCCGCCCGATCGGCCGCAGCATCAGATGACCAGGCTAGATCGCGGCCTCAACTGCGGCCACCACATCGCCCACAACCTGGGTCAACACCGTTTCATCCTCGCATTCGGCCATGACACGGATCAACGGCTCCGTCCCCGACTTTCGGATCAACAGGCGGCCATGGCCGTTCAACCGGCCCTCTGCCATGGCGATAGCGGATTGCACAGGCGCCGCCCCCAGCGGATCGGCCCCAGCCCCATAGCGCACATTCTGCAACAGTTGCGGACAACGCTCGAACTGGCGCGCCAGGATAGACGCCGCCTGCCCCGTCTCAGACATGGCAGCCAGGAATTGCAGACCCGCCACCAGACCGTCGCCGGTTGTGGCATAATCCGTCATAACGATATGTCCCGATTGCTCTCCACCCAGATTGAACCCCCCGGCGCGCATCCGCTCCACGACATATCGGTCCCCAACGGGGGTGCGTTCCAGGCGTAATCCGTGGCCTTCCAGAAACCGTTCCAGACCCAAGTTGCTCATGACGGTCGCCACCAGGGCCCCGCCGGTCAGTCGCCCGGCCTCGGCCCAACGCATGGCAAACAGCGCCATGATCTGATCCCCGTCTGCCACCGCACCGGTCTCGTCCAGGATCATCACGCGGTCCGCATCGCCGTCCAGGCAAATGCCCACATCGGCGCCATGGGCCACCACCGCCTCGGCCGCGGTCTGCACATGGGTGGAGCCGCATTTGTCGTTGATATTGTGGCCATTGGGCGACGTCCCCAGCGGGATGACCTCCGCCCCCAACTCCCACAGCACGTCCGGCGCCGTCTTGTAGGCAGCCCCGTTCGCGCAATCGACAACAACCTTTAGCCCTGTCAGGCGACGGCTGGCCGGAAAGGTCGATTTCGCCCGTTCGACATAGCGATGCCGCCCATCATCAATCCGCTTGGCCCGCCCGATCTGGGGCGCATCGGCCAGTTCGACACCGGACGCCACCAGCGCCTCGATCTCGGCCTCGGCCTCATCGCTTAACTTAAAGCCGTCCGGGCCAAAGAACTTGATGCCATTGTCCGGCGCAGGATTGTGGGATGCCGAAATCATGATCCCCAGATCGGCCCGCATGGACCGGGTCAGATAGCCCACTGCCGGTGTGGGAACGGGCCCCAAAAAAAGCACATTCATACCGGTCGAGGTCAATCCGGCCGTCAATGCCGTCTCAAACATATACCCCGACAGCCGTGTGTCCTTGCCAATCACCACCCGATTGCCATTGCTGCCGCCGGTGTTGAAATAACGCCCCGCAGCAGCACCAAGGCGCAAGGCCATCTCAGCTGTCATCGGGTGGGTATTGGCGCGTCCCCGCACGCCATCAGTACCAAAAAGAGTCCTGCTCATGTCTCCGCCTCCGGTTTGCTCCGGTTATCAGGTCAACGCCGACCATAGCGACACTGCCTGTTTGGTGGCAATTGTATCATGAACACGCAAGATCTGCACCCCTTGCGCCACGGCATGCAAGGCCGTCGCGATGGAACCTGGCGCACGGTCAGCAGGATCCGGCGCATTGCCCAGCTTTCCGATGAACCCCTTGCGGGATGCCCCCAACAGGATCGGGCAGCCCAGGCCGTGAAACAGGCTCAACCCGCGCAGCAGCGCAAGGTTGTGCTCCAGCGTCTTGCCAAACCCGATCCCGGGATCGACGGCGATCCGGTGGCGCGGGATCCCCGCGGCCGCGGCAACGGCGATCCGCGCAGCCAGATGGTCATACACATCCAACAAGACATCATCGTAGCTGGGGCGATCCTGCATGGTCTGCGGCGTGCCTTGGGCATGCATCAGGATCACCGGCGCCTGCACCCGGGCCGCGACACCTGCCAGTTCCGGATCGAACGTCAATCCCGAGACATCGTTGACGATCTGCGCCCCTGCGGCCAAGGCCGCGGTGGCAACGCCCGCCTTGCGCGTGTCAATCGAGATCGGCAGATCCAGCCCGGTGGCGCGAATGGCTGCGATCACCGGCGCGGTCCGCTCGATCTCCACTGCCACCTCAATGGTTTCGGCGCCCGGGCGGGTGCTTTCCCCCCCGATATCCAGGATATCACAGCTACTTGCGATGGATCGCGCCTGGGCATTGGTAGCCTCCGGCGCATCAAATCGGCCCCCATCCGAAAAACTGTCGGGCGTCACATTCAGGATGCCCATCAATCGCGGTCGTTCAAAGGACAGGCCGCAAAACGGGGGCCGATCCGCTGTCAAACGCCTCAAAATGTCCCGAGGCATATCCTCCGCCCGAATGACAATGGGGGCAGCGTCCCGGCGCAGATGCTCGACATGGCTGAACCGCACCGCACCGCCCGCCAAGGCGTGGCCCAGCGCTTGCTCACCCAATAACGGGATCGGTCGATAATAATCGCTCACAGGGCCAGCTGATCCGCCAGCGCGACCGCTTCGCCACCTTCAACAGCCGTCTCCCCCAGCATCAGAACCCGGCACGCATCCACCACTTCGGCAAACCATAACGCCAGCGCCGTGGCATCCTGGGATGCCGTATCCGGGCGCTCGACCGCATCCAGCACCATTTTCGAAGGGGCCCAAACGGTCATCTGACCATTCTCCATCGCCCAATCGATCTCCGTGCGCGTCGACACGACGACGCAACGCGGATCCCGTCCCGCCAGCACCCAGGCATTCTGTTCTATCGCCAGAAGGGCAATGCGGCGTCGGGCCGGTGTGATCGCCGCCGGGGGAAGCTCCAGATCATGGGATACGACCGTCAGGATCACGGGCCGCCCCAGGCGTTCGATCTGGTCCAGCCAGCCGGGCAACCGGGTATCGTCGATGGCCGCCTGCGCCAAATGGACAACGATGGGCGCAGGCCGATCCACCGCGACCCGTGCCGCCATCTGCCGGTCCCGCGTGATATCCACGCCCAGCGCAAAGGGGCCGCGATCCAGCTTCTCGATCCGGATATGCACCCGGCGCGCCCGCGGTTCAGGCAGCAAAAGATCGGCAATCCGTTCCGCAAGGGTCTCAAGAAGGTTCAGCCGTTCTGCCGCGAGCGCCGCATCAATGGCCTGGGTGATGGTGTCATAGCTCAGGATCCGGTCGACATCATCCAATACCGGCTCGTCCGAACGGGCGACCTCGACCTCCACATTCAATCGGATCCGCTGTGTGGTGCCCCGTTCCGCCTGAAACGCGCCGATCTCGACCTCCAAGACATAATCCCGCACGGAAATGCGGTCACGGATACGGTCAGCGGGCAGCACGGTATTCATGCCCATGATGTGTCATAGGACCATCACGGGCGCCAGTGGGATAGCGCCATGCCGACGGTCATTCGCGGCATGACATCCCCATCATGTGTTTAGAAATATCCCCGCCGGAGGCACAAAATATCATCGTTCCCAAATTTACTGCCCGAACAATCCCGTCAGGGCCCGCTTGACCAAACCCGTCACTGACGGTCGGTTGGCGGCGGAAAACGGCAGGGGTCGACAGACTTCCAACGCCGCAACACCAACCCGTGCGGTCAACGCCCCATTGACGATCCCTTCGCCAAACCGGCGGGACAGTTTCGACAGAACCCCGCCGCCCGCAATCGAACCGATCATGTCATCGCCGACGGCGACCGCCCCGGTGGCCACCAGATGGGTCAGGACCGTGCGCGTCAAACGCCAGTTGCCCAAGGTGCCGCCGCGACCGCCGTATAGCTCGGCAATCCGGCGGATCATGCGCAAATTCGCCGTCAACGCGGTCACGACATCCGCAAGCGCCAGCGGAACAATCGCTGTGACCAGGGCCACCTGACGGGAGGCCGCCTCGATCTCCCGCAAAGCCGCGCGGTCAATGGGGCCTAGCAATTCGGTCTCCGCCAGCTCCAGTAAGGCATCCGCATCAAACACATCGCCGCGCCGCTCGGCGAAACGCTCCCGATTCCATGTCAGGTCCTGGCGATCCGCGTAGAGCGTCTCCAACTGATCCGTCACGTGCCGGGCAGCAGGAAGATCCCGCCCTGCCAGGGCTTGCATTGCCGCAGCCTGGATCTCGTCCAGCCGACGCAGCCGAAACAACGCCGCCGCCTCGCGGCCTGCAAGCCCCAAAAGCGTGACCAAAACGACCCCGATCAACGCCAGCACACCGTAGCCCAGCACCGGGTTGCGCTCCAACATCGCGGTCGCAAAATCCCAGGCCGCGATCGCCAGCATGACCCCGATCAGCCCGGTGAGCGCCGCCCAAAAATACCGCGCCAAACGCGAGGGGCGCCGGGCCGCCAGTGTGGCCAGCGTTTGCATCGCCTGTCCCCGGGGCACCGGTACGGCATCGGGTACGGGGGGGGCCTGGGCCGGGCTGGGCGACGCATCATCCCCCTCCAGATCCAACAGGATCGGGCCGGATCGGGCCCGATCAGTCTCAGGCTCATCTGCGCCGCGCAGCACCGGGTCGGATGGTGCATCGCCTGTTTCAAACAGAACCGGGCCGCTTGGTGGTTTGCTCATCGGGCCATCCCCTTGCTCACAGCCGGTCACCGATCAGAAATTCGGCCGCCTGATCCAACCGGATGTGGGGCGGCCCTTCGCCGGGTTTCAGGCTCACCGGCGCCGGAGCAAACCGCATCACCTGATAATCCGCATCCAGCCAACCTTGCGCCCCGTCGCGAGCGGGTGCCAACAGGCGCGCGGGATCGTCGGGCAGATCACCGGGGTAAAATGCCGCCTGCTTGCCACTGTCCAACAGCGTCCCGCGCACGACATCGATCTGGTGACCGTTATGGGCGCGCGTCTCCTCTGTTGTGGCGCGCAAGGCGGCCAGCGCCATCGCCTTGGTCTTGGCACCCGCGAAATCGGCCTTGTCCCGGGCTTCCCGCAGCAACGCTTCGGCAATCGCGGTCAACTGGCCGTGCTGGGCGTGGTGCAGGTGGTCGGCCTTGGTGGCGGCAAAAAGGATCTTCTCCACCCGCTTGCCCAGCAAAAGCGAGGTCAGCCAGGCATTCCGCCCCGGTCGAAACGCCGACAGGATATCCGCCATTGTGCGCCGCAAATCCTCCAACGCGGCAGGCCCCGCATGGATCGCACCCAGTACATCGACCAAAACCACCTGCCGGTCGATCCGGCTGAAATGGTCGCGAAAAAACGGTTTCACCACCTCGCGCTTATAGGCCTCAAAGCGCCGCGCCATCTCCCGCGCCAGGGATCCGCGCGGCGATCCGGATTTCGGCAGCGGCGCAAAGGTCAGAACAGGCGATCCGGCAAGGTCGCCGGGCAACAGGAACCGCCCCGGTGTGCAATCGGAAAACCCCGCAGCCCGGGCCGCCTGCAGATAGGCGGTATAGGCATCGGCCAAACGGCGCGCAGTGGGCTCCTCCAGGGCCGCGGTGGCATCCGTCCCCTCGATAAGCGCCAGATATTCGGCGGCGGCCGGTCGCTCCTTTGCGCGGCGCAGCGCCTCCACGGACCAGGCCGCATAATCGGTATCGAGCAGCGCCAGATCCAGCAGCCACTCCCCCGGATAATCCACGATATCCAGATGGACGGTGCGAATGCCCGACAACGCGCCCAGCATCCCCTGGGGCTGCACCCGCAGCGACAATCGCAATTCCGAAATGCTGCGCGTGCTGTCCGGCCAATGGGGGGTGGGCCCGGTCAAGGCCGCCAGGTGGGATTCGTATTCGAACCGCGGCAAGGTATCGTCAGGCTGGGGCTGCAAAAACGCGGTGCGAATGCTGCCGCGCGCCGCAGCCGACAGGCCAGGCATGCGCCCGCGATCCATCAGGTTGGCAATCAACGCGGTGATGAACACCGTCTTTCCCGCGCGGCTTAGGCCGGTCACACCCAACCGGATGGTGGGATCAACGAACGGGCTTGTCAGCGTATCCGTGACGGCACCGATGCCGCGGCCGACCCCGTCGGCAATCTGTCCCAGAACCACGTGTGCGCCTCTTACCTTCTTTGGATCTCTACATAGGCCCAGCAGCACACAGTGCCTAGAGCTTGCGGGATTTACTTCTGTCCCCGCGTATTGTTCCCTCGGCCCGGAAACGGAGGATGATCCATGGATATCCAGGTCTGGCTCACATTCGTCGCAGCCTCGGCAGCACTGCTCTTGATCCCGGGGCCTACGGTTTTGCTGGTTCTCAGCTATGCGCTCAGCCAGGGGCGCAACGTCGCCGTGGCGACGGCAGCCGGGGTGGCGGTCGGGGATTTCATCGCCATGACAGCCTCCCTTGCGGGTCTGGGTGCGCTTGTCTTGACCTCAGCCACGCTGTTCACCGTCATCAAATGGATCGGCGCAGCCTACCTGATCTGGATGGGGATCAAACTGTTCCGCAGTGCCAGCGACCCCCGGCTGGGCAGCCTGTCCGGCGCGGGCCCGGCGCGCGGCGTGTTTGCCCATGCGGCGGCGGTAACGGCGCTGAACCCCAAATCCATCGTGTTCTTCATCGCCTTCGTGCCGCAATTTCTGGATCCAGCCAGCCCCTTGATGCCGCAATTCATCATCTTGATCGGTACATTCGTGGGCCTCGCCACCGTGAACGCGCTCGTCTACGCGCTGCTGGCCGACCGGATGCGCACGGCTATCGGGCGGCCCGGCATCCTGACCTGGCTGACCCGGGCAGGCGGCGGCGCGCTGGTCGCGATGGGCCTTGCCACCGCCGTGATGCGCCGCGGCACCGCCTGAGCGTTGCACGCCGGTCCGGCCCGGGCTAAAGCGCGCCATGCCCCGCTATGCGCTCAAGATCGAATATGATGGTGGCCCGTTCCGGGGCTGGCAACGGCAGGCTGCCCTGCCCACGGTCCAGGGCGCGGTCGAGGATGCATTGCGCAAGTTGGACACCAACCATCCCGGCATCGGTGCTGCGGGCCGCACCGATACGGGTGTGCATGCCACCGGCCAGGTCGCCCATTGCGACATGGCGCGCGACTGGGATCCGTTTCGACTGGGCGAAGCCCTGAACCATCATCTGAAACCTGTGCCCGTTGCTATCCTGGCCGTTTCCGCTGTGCCAGATGACTGGCATGCCCGGTTCGGGGCGACCGAACGGCGCTACCTCTTTCGCCTGATCTGCCGTCGCGCGCCAACCACCCACGAGGCCGGGCTGGTCTGGCAGGTCAATCACATGCTGGATCCAGACCGCATGGCCCAGGCTGCGCAGCACTTGGTGGGGCAGCATGATTTCACGACCTTCCGCGCCTCCGAATGCCAGGCGGCCTCCCCGGTCAAGACGCTGGATGAGGCACAGGTGACCGCCCATGCCATCCCCCATGGACAGGAAGTGCGCTTTACCTTTCGCGCCCGCAGTTTCCTGCACAACCAGGTGCGCAGCATGGTCGGCACGCTGGAGCGCGTGGGCGCCGGGGCCTGGCAGCCAGACGATGTTGCCCGCGTCCTGGCCGCTCGGGACCGCGCGCAATGCGGCCCGGTCTGCCCGCCCCAGGGCCTGTACCTGACCGGTGTCACCTACCCCGAAGACCCGTTTCCCATGCCCTGATCGCCACCGGCGGTTGTAACCCCAGGGCCCAACAGTTAGCCAAGTCGGGCCACTGCCGGAAAGCACCTCCATGTTCGTCTACCGATTGCTTTTGACCTTGGCCGCCCCCTTGGTGCTGGCGCGGTTCGGCTGGGACAGGCTGCGCGGGCGCACCACCCCGTCAGACATCGCAGAGCGTTTGGGGGCCGGTCCAGACAGGCCGGAGGGCCCGGTGATCTGGCTGCACAGCGCATCGGTCGGGGAGTTGAACGCCGCCCGGCCCCTTATCGACGCCCTGCTGACCCGCGCGCCCGAGGTTTCGCTCGCCATCACCTGCAACACGCCGACAGGCCGTCAAACCGTGCAGGACTGGGGCCTTGACCGCATCACGGTCCAGCTCGCCCCGCTGGACTACCGCTGGGCACTGCACCGCCACATGACACGTCTCAAACCCATAGCGCTTATCATCCTCGAAAACGAGATCTGGCCAAACCGGATCACCGCACTGGCCCGCCGGGACAAACCCGTCGCTGTAATCGCAGCACGGCTATCAGCCCGCAGTCAGGCCAGATGGCAGCACCTCGGCGCCTTGGCTCGGCACATCATGCGGAATATCGCGTTTCTGTCCGCCCAGGATCCGGGCTCACAGGACCGGTTCGCGCAGCTTGGCCTCCCGTCCGACCGGGTGGGGCCAAAACTGGTGCTCAAGGCGCTGGTGCGATTGCCGCCGCCTCACGCCCAAACCCTCACCGACTATGCCACCATCCTGCCGCGCGCAGAGACCGTCCTGGCCGCATCAACCCATGCCGGGGAAGAGGCGCAGATCCTTGATGCCTTCACCATCGCCCGAAAGCCGCGCCCGGACCTGCGCCTGATCCTCGCGCCGCGTCACCCCCAGCGATCGGCCGAGATCCAGTCGCTGATCGCGGCGACCGGCATCCCCTACCGCGTCCGCTCCCAAGGCGAAGACCCGGATGCCGCAACCACGATCTATCTCGCTGACACGCTGGGGGAAATGTCGCTGTGGTATCACCTGGCCGGAGCAACCTTTGTGGGTGGATCGCTGGTCGATAAAGGCGGGCACACGCCCTTTGAACCCGCATTTCTGGGATCAGCCATCCTGCATGGGCCCTATCTGTCGAATTTCGCGGCGGAATATGCGGCCCTGAAGGCCGGCGGCGGCGCGATCCAGGTCAGCGATGCCCAGGCCCTCGGCCACGCGCTCGGCAGCTTGAGCCCCGATGACAGGGCCACCCTGACGCAAAAGGCGACCGACACGCTCGGCCCCGGTGACATCGCACAGCTTGACCGGGTGATCGACGGGCTGGCAGCCCTGCCCGGCCTCTCATGTCTCAGCAGTACACCGAAAGGCAGATGATGTTCAGCAAAGACGCGTTGCAAACGGCCACGGCCTTTGTCCACACCCGGATGACGCCAACACCGCAATATGCCTGGCCGACTCTGCAGGCCCGCACCGGGGCACAGGTCTGGGTCAAGCACGAAAATCACACGCCCACCGGAGCTTTCAAGGTGCGCGGCGCGCTGACCTTCATGGATTGGCTCGTGCGCACCCAACCCAAGACACCCGGCATCGTCACGGCCACCCGGGGCAATCACGGCCAGGGGCAGGCCATGGCCGCCACCGCCAATGGCCTGCGCGCCCTGGTCTATGTCCCCCTCGGCAACTCGGTTGAGAAAAACGCGGCCATGCGGGCTTTTGGCGCAGAGCTCATCGAATTTGGAGATGATTTCGACGCGGCCCGCGAAGAAGCGTTTCGCGTGGCCGCCGCCGAAGGGTTGACCATCGTGCCACCGTTCCATCCCGAGCTGGTCCGGGGCGTGGCAACCTATGGGTTCGAATTGCTGACCGCTGTGCCGGACCTCGACACCATCTATGTGCCCATCGGCTGTGGCTCGGGCATCTGCGGTGTGATTGCGGCCCGCGATGCGCTGGGGCTGGCGACCAATGTTGTCGGCGTGGTGGCCGATGGCGCGCAAACGGCGATGCTGTCGGCCCAGTCCGGTCGGCTGATCGAAACCGAAACGGCATACACCTTTGCCGATGGCATGGCCGTGCGCGTACCCGTGGCGGAAGCCTTCGAAATCTATGCAAAAGGGGCCGAACGTTTTGTCAGCGTCAGCGATGACGCCATCGCAGAGGCCGTCCGCATCTACTATACCGACACCCACAATCTGGCCGAAGGCGCCGGAGCCGCCCCCCTTGCCGCACTGATGCAGGACAAAGATCGCATGGCCGGGCGCAAGGTTGGCGTCATCCTGTGCGGCGGCAATATCGATACCGGCTGGATGCAGACGATACTGGCCGGTGATACACCTGTGATATGACCCTTGGGGTAGAATGCTGGAAATCGGGCCATAACACTTCATAGTATTGCCCCAATCCGTTGCTAGCGCGCAGGAATGATCGCAACACCGATGCCATATGATCCCCTTTTTGCGGTCAAACGGTTCAACCGGGATACGCTGGTCCTGGGCGGTCTGCTGGTCCTGTTCCTCGCAGGTTCGGTCGGGTTGTTCCTCGCCACCGGGTGGGAGCAGACGCTGCGAGAGTTGGGCAAGCTCACCGCGCTGCAAGTCCTGGGGCTGCTGTCGCTTTCGATGATCAACTACCTGTCGCGTGGTCTGCGCTGGCACATGTTTGCCCGGTGCCTGGGCCTGCCGACCTCTGTCTGGCAGGACATCCGGCATTTCCTGGGCGGGTTCGCCATGACTGTCACCCCAGGCCGGGTCGGTGAATTGGTCCGCCTGCGCTGGTTGCGGCGCGAAACCGGCTGGCCCTTTGAACGAACCGCGCCTCTGGTCCTGGTCGACCGTGCCGCCGATCTGGCCGCCATGGCCGCAATCCTGGGCGTCGCACTGGCGCTCTCTGCCGGTGGTATGACAGGGGCCGTGCCGGTGGTGATATTCGCCTTTGCCGCGGCCTATATCGTCACGCGCCCGGTCTTGCTGGCCCGCTGTGTGACGCTGTTTTATCAGGTCATCGGGCGATGGCCGCGCCTTTTCGGGCGGATCCGGCTGGCCGCGCGGTCGCTGCACCGGTTTTCCCATCCCGGCATCCTGGGCGGTGCCATGGCGCTGGGTCTGGCCGGATGGCTCGCCGAAGGCTGGGCGCTTTATCTGCTGCTGATGTGGATGGGCGTCGATATCGGCTTTTTCACCGCTGTCGCGATCTTTGTGTTTTCGACCCTGGCCGGTGGCTTGACCGGCGCGCCAGGTGGTGTTGGCGGGGCCGAGGTGACAATGGTTGCATTGCTTGGCTTGCAGGGCATCCCGCTCGAAGTCGCTGCTGCGGCTACCGCGGTTGTGCGACTGACCACCCTGTGGTTTGCCATTGCCATTGGTTTATGTGTGTTCCCGTTGGCGGAACGCATCTCAATTCAGGAGAAATGACGTGTGGAAGGCAAGTGAGTATGCCGGCTGGGGCCGGGTCCACAAGGCGCAAGGGGAATTGGCCCGACCGGAACGGGCGCGCGCGCTCTCCGCATTGGCGGCAGAGGGTCCCGCCCTGGGAAAACGCCGGTCCTACGGCGATGCCTGCCTGGTCGACGGTGGCAAAGCCGTCGATATGGGGCGGCTCGACCGGTATTTGGATTTTGACGCCGAACAAGGTTTGCTGACGGTCGAGGCGGGTTGCGCCTTGGGTCAGATCGCCCGCGACTTCGCCCCACGCGGTTGGCTGCCCGCTGTGATGCCGGGCACCGGATTTGCGACCGTGGGTGGCGGGATCGCCATGAATGTGCACGGCAAGAACCACCACGGTGCCGGTGCGTTTAGCGACCACATCATTGAATTTGAATTGGAAACGCCCAAGGGGCGCAAAACCGTCCGCCCTGGTGATCCACTCTTTTTGGCCACGGTCGGTGGCCTTGGCCAGACCGGTATCATCACCCAGGCCACACTCAAGCTGACAGCCTGCAAGGGCGATCTGATGATGGTCACCGAACGGCGCGTCCCCGATCTTGAGACATTCTGCGATCTGCTGGACGAAAGCGAGGCCACCTACACAGTCGGCTGGATTGATGCGACAGCCCGCGGTGAAGGTCTGGGCCGCGGCATTCTCGAAGAAGGAGAGACAGGCTCCGGCCTCGTCCCCGCCGCCAAACGCGGCAAAAAGATCCCCATGGATGCGCCGGGCTGGGCCCTGTCAGCCCCTGTCGTGAAAACCTTCAACGCCGCTTACTATCGTCGGGTCCCCCTGAAAGGACGCACGGTCGTCAAGCCAATTGACGATTTTTTCTTCCCTCTGGACAAGATCCACGACTGGAACCGGCTTTACGGCAAGAACGGTTTTCACCAGTTCCAATGCGTCCTGCCTGTGGAACAACGCCCTGTCCTGCGAGAGATGATGGCCAAGATCTCAAAAGCAGGGCTCGCCTCGCCGCTGGCCGTGTTGAAGCGGATGGGCCCGGGATCGGCAGGGCATCTCTCCTTCCCGATGGAAGGGTACACGCTGGCCGTGGACTTCCCCAACCGCAAAGGCGCGGCCTCCCTGGTGCATGAGTTGAACGCCATGACGCTCGATGCGGGCGGCCGGATCTACCTGGCCAAGGACAGCGTGGCGACCGCCGCACAGGTCAAAGCGATGTATCCCGATTGGCAGACTTGGGCAAAGGCCTGCGACGCGGTCGACCCGGAGAAGGCATTGGTCACCGATCTGGTGAAACGTTTGGAATTAAGGACAACAACATGATGGAAACCTGGGTCATTTTAGGGGCAACCTCCAGCATGGCGCGCGGCCTGGCCCGCGCCCTGGCAGATCGCGGCGCGGGGTTGCTGTTGGCCGGGCGCGACATGGCGGATCTGGAGGCCACGGCCGCCGATTGCACCCTGCGCGGCGCGCGGCTGGCTGAGGCCGTCAAATTCGACGCCCGGGATCCCTCCACCTTCGGGCCGATCCTGGAGCGGTTGGGCAAAGAAGACGGATCCCTGAACTGCGCCTGCTTCGTGGGCTCCATGCCACCGCAAGCCGACATCGATGCCGATCCGTCCCTGATCGAAGGGGTCATCACCGACAGCTTCACCGGTCCGGCCCGGTTCCTGACCGCGCTGGCCCCCATGATCGAAGCGCGCCAGATGGGCTGCATCGTCGGTGTGGGCTCCGTCGCCGGGGATCGGGGCCGCGTCGGTAACTACGTCTACGGATCGTCAAAGGCGGGTTTCCACACCTACCTTTCGGGGCTGCGCAACCGGCTGACACGATCCGGCGGTCACGTGGTCACCGTCAAACCCGGTTTCGTGGATACCGCAATGACCTGGGGCCTGGAAGGCATGTTCCTGGTGGCCCCGCCGGACGCCGTTGCCGCCTCGATCCTGAAAGCGGTCGAGAAGGAGCGCAACATCATCTACACGCCGTTCTTCTGGAGGTACATCATGATGATCATCCGATCCGTCCCGGAACCGATCTTCAAAAAGATGTCGATCTGACAGCAGGTCACACAAACAACCTGTCCCCGCGGGGACAGGTTATGTTAAATCTTGAAGCCCATTTGGAACGGTCTGCATCCAGGGCAATCGCGCATGCGATCCGTCAGGATCCGCCCATCGCGGCGAGCAGCAAGTAGACGATCAGCAATGATCCCAGCGCCAACCCCATGGGAAAATCGCCCCGGGTCCAGCTTTCCCAATTGGGTGTGAGATCACGGATCGCGGGTGTCACGCGCGCCACCCGGTGGGCACCGAAGGACACGATCAAAATGCCTGCAAACAGAAAGGTGATGGCAAGCCCGTCCTGCATGGCAAAATAGGGCGCCATTGCAGCGGCAAATTTCGCATCCCCTGCCCCGATCAACCCAGCGGTGGACAACAGAAAACCGACAACAAGAACAATGACCAGCTGCAGCCACCGCCACAGATATTCGTCAAAAGGGAGTGCGATGACACCAACCAGGGTGAAGGCGAGTGTCAGCAACAGCACCGCCGTGTTCGGGATCTTCATGGCGCGCATATCGTTCCAGGCCGCCCAGAGGGCGATGGGAACGGCGAAGGGTAGAAACCACAACGCCGCCGAAGCGGGCATGACGAGATCATCCATGACCTAGTTTGTGACGTTGTCTTCGAGCGCGCGCAAGGCCCGAACCGCCTCTTCAAAGTGCTGGGGATGGGTATCGATCGCATCTTGCAACAGCCCCTTACCCGTGCGCACATCGCCTTGCTTGATGGCGGTCAGGGCGCTGGTGTGCAAAAGCTGTGCGCGTTCGGTCTGCCCCATATCGACGATGGGCAATTGGTATTTTCGCTGGGCACCACGAGCCAGGACGAGGTTGTTTTTGGCCGTGAACAAGGTGCCGTCGTAGCGGATCGCCTCGATAAACAACTCTTCGGCCCCTTTGTAGTCGCCGCGGCTGAGCTTGGAATATCCCCAGTTGTTCAGGACATTGGCCGGCGTGGTCGTCAAACCCGCGGCGGTTTCATAAAAGCTGTCGGAGCGTTTCCACTCCTTATTGCCGTCGGCGATCATCGCTTCGAGCCGGTAGCGCTTGAAGGTCTCGACGGTGGGGGGGACGGCATCTAGCGTGGCCTCGGCCGCGTCCCAGTTGCCAGAACGGATCAAGGCATCGGCCAATTCCACGCGATCTGTATCGCCGGATTCAGGCATCGACACGACCTCGGCCCAGGCCCGGGCCCCTTCGCGGTTTTTCTTGGCACGGATCAAAGACGTAGCAAGCCCGCGCTTCAGGTCGATGCGGTTCGGCTGCTCGGATGTCGCACGCCGGAAATAGGTCACCGCCTCGTTCGGGTCGGCGACCGTCAACATAATCTCGCTCAGGTTGTTGTCATCGATCGCGTTCACAGCCTGTATCGCGCGATTGACTTCGCCATCGGCGGCTTTTTGGCATGCGGATATTGCGAGGGTGCTGGCCATGGCCAGTGAGATCAGGATCGTTTGGCGCATTTTTCTGCGTCCTTTTTGCTGCTCGTATCTTGGCCTATGGCGTGCTGAGAAGCTCGTAGGTTGAACTGCCCCGCCGCACCAACGAAAAATTATAGTTATTTTGATCATTAGTAGCAGAATCTTCGGTTCTGGCGATAGCGACGCGAAGATTTTCGCGAATATCGGCACTTTGGCCACTGTCCAGTGCAAAAGCGGTTTTAAAGACCTGACGCGCCTCTCCGGCGCGATCCAGTTCCATAAGTACCACACCCAAATTATTCCAGGCCGGTACAAACCGTTCATCTTTCTCGATCGCGTTGCGCAGCAGCTTTTCAGCCTGGTTCAGGCGCCCGAGCTTGAGGTTGGCAGAGCCCAAGGCAGACAGCACGTCCACGTTGAAGCCCTGTTCATTTGCCGCCCTGAGATAGGCCCGGATTGCCAGCTCATACTGGCCCGATGACATGAGGCGATGCCCGACGATCAGCCCATCGACGGTGTCTTCGATCTCCGCCGTTCCGCGTGGTGCCTTGGGCCCCTGGCCAAAGGCATCCAACCGGTTCTGCTGCGCACAGGCGGACAACAGGACAGTTGTGATCAAAAGGATCAAAGATGGGCGCATGGGCGCAATCGGCTGCTCGTTTTTCGTTCTTGCGCACAGTATGTGCGATTTTACAAAAATCGCCAAGGGCTGGGTGCCCTTGGCGCAAATGTGGCAGATTTTGTGGTGGCGTCGCGCCAGACCGGATCAGAAATTGGAGTTGGTCAGCGTGATATAGATGTCGTAGACCGACGGCCCCACGAGGATGATCATCAGCGGAGGAACGGTGAACATCATCGTGCCCAGCGTCAGCTTTGTCGGCAGCACGTTCGCCTTTTCCTCAGCCCGCATCACGCGCTTGTCGCGCATTTCGGCCGCGTAGACCCGAAGCGCTTCGGCAATTGATGTACCGAAACTGGCCGACTGGATCATCACCGTCACGAAGGAGGCCACGTCAGACACGCCCGCGCGTTCGGCCATATCCTTGAGGACCTGTGCCTTGTCCTTGCCCGCCTTTGTCTCGTTCGCGACGATTTCAAATTCGTCGGCAAGAGCCGGGAAACCGGCGCGCAATTCCTTGGCCACGCGAATGATCGATTGTTCGACGGATTGACCCGCCTCGACGCAGACCAGCATCATATCCAGCGCGTCGGGAAAGCCGTTGGTAATTTCCTGCTGGCGCGTCTGAAGTCGACGGTTCACCCAGTATTTCGGGATGTAATAGCCGACCGCACCTGGAATGATGATGGAAAGCACCATTTGCTGGGTGGTCACCTCACCCGTGGTGGAACTGACGATGGCATAGAGCACGCCAAGGATCAGGAACAGGATGCCCAGGGCAAATTGCGCGAAATGAAAGGTCCGCACGGCGGATTTGCTGCGATACCCTGCCTGCATCATCAACAGACGCGCGGAGGACATTTCCTCTTCGTCTTGCGGCTCAAGGAAGGATGCGAAGCGGTCGAGCTTTTCGGCGCCCTTCATCTCTTTGAAGCGGAGGTCCTTCTTGTCGCCGGTGGCCCCGCCGAAGCTGGCGCCGCGCACATTTTGCCCCTTGAGCTTGTCGAGCGGGTCATATTGCTTTTTCAAAAAGATCGGCAGAGTGAGCGAGATCAGGACAATACCCAACACGCCAACGGCGTAAAGCGGGCCCAGGTCACCAAAGTTGGTGATCAGGTAATCATTGATTTGAGACAGAAATTCCATATCGCGCCCCTAAACCTTGATGTTGACCATGATCTTCATGAAGATCACGTTCACGGTCAAAAATGTGCCAACGATCAGGCAGGCCGGAATGAAGGCGGCCGTATCTCTGACCTCGTCATAATAGTCGGGCTTGATGACGTTGATCATGACCAGGGCGAGGATCGGGAAGACGCTGAGGAACATACCGGACCACTTTGCCTCGGCCGTGATCGCCTTGACGCGGCGGAACAGCTTGAAGCGCGCGCGGATCACCTGGGCCAGACCGTGGAGGATTTCGGCGAGGTTACCGCCAGATTGCTGCTGGATCGTCACAGCCACGGCGAGGAAGCGCAGATCCTGCATATCCATGCGTTCGGCCAGGGATTTCAAACTGTCAGTGATGTCGCGGCCATAGGCGCTTTCATCCCCGATGACGCCGAATTCAGAGCCCAGCGGATCTGGCACTTCCTTGGCCACGATGTTCACGGCAGAGGAGAACGGGTGACCAACGCGCAGGGAGCGCACCATCAGTTCGACGGCATCGGGCAGTTGTTCTTCGATCAGCGCCAGGCGTTTCTTGGCCTTGTTGTTGACCCAGACATAGACACCGCCCACACCCATGCCGATGGCCACGATGATCCGCACAGGCAGACCGGCTTGTGTGCCGACCGTCAAACCGACAAAGGCGATAACGCACAGGATGGCCATGATGATGATCAATTGCCGCGGAGAGAAGGCGATATTGGCCTTTTGCGCCTTGTCGGCCAGGATCGAATAAAGCGGGATACCCTTGGAATTGAGGTGTTGGGACATCTCCTTGCGGAGCTGTTCCAGAACCTCGTCCCGTGCGGATCCCTTTTCCAGCAGGTCAAGCCGACGGTTCACACGGCTGTTGAGGCTTATCGATTTGCCAAAGACCGTCAGATAGATGCCTTCGACCAGAACCAGAACCGCAACAAAAATCAGGCCGTAAATAATCGGCTCAGCACTAATTTGCATGGGGCTTACTCCGCCGCGATGGGTTCATAGATGGATGCAGGCAGGTCGTAACCCCACTGCTTGAAGCGCTCGGAATAGTAAGACCGCACACCGGTGGCGTTGAAGCGACCGATGATCTTGTTGTCTGGCGCAAGTCCAAGGCGTTCATAGCGGAAGACCTCCTGCATGGAGATCACCTCGCCTTCCATCCCCGTCACCTCGGTGATCGACACCATGCGGCGCGACCCGTCCTGCAGACGACTGGCCTGCACGATCAGGTTCACAGCCGAGGCGATCTGGGACCGCACGGCCTTGAGCGGCATTTCGATCCCGGCCATGGCGATCATGTTTTCCAGACGGCTGACAGCATCACGGGCGGAGTTGGCGTGGATCGTGGTCATCGACCCGTCATGGCCGGTATTCATGGCCTGGAGCATGTCGATAACCTCTTCACCCCGGGTCTCCCCCACGATAATCCGGTCCGGGCGCATCCGCAGGGCGTTTTTCAGGCAGTCCCGCTGGGAGACGGCGCCGCGCCCTTCGACGTTGGCAGGGCGGCTTTCCATTCGGCCCACATGGGTCTGTTGCAGCTGAAGTTCGGCCGTATCCTCGATCGTCAGGATACGCTCGGCATTGTCGATGAAGGAGCTTAGGGCGTTCAGCGTGGTCGTTTTACCCGAACCCGTACCACCTGACACAATAACGTTCAGGCGACAGGCAACGGCGGCCTGCAAGTAGGCGGCCATCTCTTCGGTGAAGGCGCCAAACTTGACCAGATCGTCGACGCCGAGCTTGTCTTTCTTGAACTTACGAATGGAGACAAGGCTGCCATCCACGGCAATCGGCGGGACCATTGCGTTGAAACGGGAGCCGTCGCCAAGACGGGCGTCAACGTAAGGGTTGCTTTCATCGACCCGGCGGCCCACGGCCGACACGATCTTGTCGATGATCCGCAGAAGGTGGCGTTCATCCTTGAAGTGGACATCCGTCAATTGCAGCTTACCGGCGCGTTCCACAAAGATCTGCTGTGGCCCGTTCACCAGAATATCGTTGACGCTTTCGTCTTTCAGGAGAGGCTCAAGCGGGCCAAGGCCCGTCACCTCGTCGAACAGTTCCTGGTGGAGCGTCGCACGTTCGTCTTTGTTCAGGACGACGCTGAGCTCTTCCAGGGCCTCGGCGGAGATTGCGACAATCTCCTGGCGCAGATCCTGTGCCGAGGCGGTTTCAAGTGCGGCGAGGTTTAGGTTATCCAGAAGGCGCTTGTGCAGCTCGACCTTGATCTCGCCCAACCGCTCCTTGCGCTTTTTTTCCTTATCCGCCGGTGCCGCCTTGGCCGCCTGCATCGGTTTGGCCGCGGCAACGGGTTTCCGGTTCAGCTGGGCCGCAGGTTCGGCCTTTTCGGGCGATGCTGACGGTGCCGGAGTCTGCGGAGAGCCGCCTGGTTTTTTGTAGCGCGAGAACATTGTTGAAGCCCATCCTTAGGAGGGGAGGATTAGATCCCCGTTTGTTCGGAATGCGTGATATCGTGCAGCGAGATCGCAAGTTTCTGAATTTCCTTGCGCAACGGATTCTTGCCAGCAATTTCAGCAATCGGCGTGCCGTGGTCACAGGCTTGATCCACCTGTTTCAGCCCGTCCGGAAGCAGCAATTCGATATCGATGTCTAGGCTTTCTGCCATTCGCTTGACCCGGGCCTTGCCGGACATGTCGGTGAATTTCGGTGCGCGGTTCAAGGCGAACCGGACCTTTTCAAGCGGGAGATCTTCGGATTTCATTGCACGGATCAGGCGCAGTGCGTTCTGGGCGGAGCGCATATCAAGCTCCATCAGAGCGAAATACACGTGCGCCGCATGCATCACGGATTCAGACCAAGCCACCAGGGTGGTGGGCATGTCGATGACCACGAAATCAAAGTTCAGGCGGGCCACTTCGATCATGCGTTCGATATCTTCGGGTCCGACGATATCCAGCGGCAGGACATCCGCAGGTGCTGTCAGGACATGCAGGCGATCATTGTAGACCTGCAAAGCCTGCATGAAGCTGTCTGTATCCATGCTCGACGTGTCGGCCAACAATTCATAGACGGAGTCTTTGCGGGCCAGGTCGAGGTAGGTGGAGGTGGAGCCAAACTGAAAGTCGAAATCCAGAAGGCAGACCCGGGTGGGATCCTCTTTGTTTTTGGACGACGCGACCAATTCCCATGCCAGATTGACGGCAAAGTTGGTCGCACCGACGCCACCGGCCAGGCCGTGCACCGGCAGGATCACCCCGTCCCGGTCGCCGGTCGGCCGTGCAGGCGATTGACCAGCGCCAGCGGGCGCCTTTTCGGCCAGATCTTCCGCGGTGCGGAAGCGATCGATCACCTCGTCCAACGCACCTTCGGGCAATGGATAGGGCACAAAATCGTCAGCACCCTGCCGCAACAACTGGTGAAGGACACCGGGTGTGACATCTTCGGCGATGATCACAATCTTGATCTTGCGTTCTTTTGCGACGGCGATGATTTCATTGATGGTCGCGAGATCGTCTTCGTCTTCGGAGTCGAGCGCGAGTGCCACGAATTCCAGCATGCCGGATTCAAGCTGCGTCAGGAAGGCGGCGGCTTCGTTCAGCGGAAGATCGCCCCAAGCCTCACCCAGCGCTGTTTCCATGTCTTCGATCAGCAGATCAAAGTTCTGCACATCGCGCGAGATCGTACAGGCCGATATCGGCGCTGGTTCTGCTTGCGCTGCGGCGCTGCTGGTCATGTTCTCTTGCCCCTTCTTTCAAAAGCTCCGGATACATCAGCTATACGACCCTTAAAGCCATACAGTACCGGTTTTCCGGGTCTGACATTCGGACGAAGAGCGCCCCGCTCCCCTCGGCATCTCAATGCCGTTTGAATCGGGCAAGATTGCGGCCAGAAAGCCGAATTTGTTTGGAATCAGGATGGTCCTGGCGAAAATCGCTGTTTTGTTTCCAAATCAAACGCTGTTGACCATGCGGAAACAGTAATGCGGGCGCGGCTGTGTCCAGCCGCGCCCGCACTGAGTCGTCAGGGTATTGAGTCTTAGCGTTCTTCGGCCTGGCCTTCGCTATCGATGATCACCAGATCATGGGGTTCAGCCGCGCTGGTGATGGTCTCTGTGTACGAGAACAAGGCATATTTGCCGTCCTGGACCTGTTGGCGCCCTTTCAGGAAACCCGATACTTCGGTCACTGTGCGCCGGTTGCGACGTTCGCGGCCCTGCGTCACCACCAGAGGCTGTGTTTCGCCGAAGGAAACAACTGCCTCCAGACGGGAGCGGCTGATACCGCGTGACACCAGATAGTTGACCACCGTGTTTGCGCGACGCTGGCCCAGGCGGCGGTTAAACGCATTACCACCAACTTTGTCGGTATGGCCGTAGACCCGGAACCGGACACCCGGATAGCCAGAAATCCAAGCCGCCTGTTGATCCAGCGCAGAGCGTGCCGTCGCATCCAGGGCCGAGCTGTTGAACTCAAAGTTGACCATGGTGGGTGCCTCGGCAGCGAACTGCCGGGACAGGTTGACGACGGCGTTCTGTTGCCCGGTCATCACCAGATGGTTGTTCATCGTGGTGTTGCCGAAGGAACCTTCGTCTAGTCCGGCTCCTGCAACGCGGCTGGCATTGACATTAGCCTCGGGGGTGCAGCCTGCGGCAAGTGCGAGCGCACTAACGGAGGCAAGGATAAGTGGGAAACGCATATCTGCTTACTCCATCACGTAGCCGTAGGATCCGCTAAAGTCCTGCCGGGCCACTTCGCCGGCTGCACCACGGCGGGGCAGGTTAGAGGCAGCGGTTTTGCCACCAAGGAAAAGCTCACGCTCGGTCGGGGGCCGGACACGGTCCGTCGGCAAGGCCAAGGCCTCTCCGCGGGTGGGCGACACCAAGTGGGCCGAAACGATCACAACAAGTTCAGACTGATCCCGCTGGTAGCTGGTGCTGCGGAACAGCGCGCCGAGGATTGGAACATCACCCAACCAAGGTACCTGGCTGCTGTCGTCGCGGAAATTGTCCTCGATCAAACCAGCAATGGCAAAGCTTTCGCCATCTTGCAATTCGACTGTGGTTTGGGTCCGCCGCACGCTGAAAGCCGGAATGGTGATTTGGTTGGCTGTCACGCTTGACGTTGTGTCGATATTGCTCACCTCGGCCGTCATCCGCAGGTTGATGTTCTGGCCGATAACACGCGGAGTGAAGTTCATCAGGATACCGAAGGGCCGGAAATCTACAGAAACGTTGCCATCGCCGTCGGATACCGGAACAGGGAATTCACCACCTGCCAGGAATTCAGCGTTCTGACCAGATAGCGCCGACAGGTTCGGTTCTGCCAAAGTCCGCACAAAACCCTGCGTTTCAAGAGCTTCCAACAAGAGGTTAAGACGAATATCGCTGCCTCCGAAGGAAATTAAGGTGGTACCACCACCATTGCCTTGAACCGGTGCGTTCAGGATCTGACCATTTGCAAACAGGTTGTTCAGACTGTCAGCGTTGTTGATCGCACCTGATCCCGCGGCAACAGCACCGGAATCGCCAATGCCCAGGCTTGCCGATAACGATTTACTGATCGAACGGCTCATTTCGGCGAACCGTACTTTCAGCATGACCTGCTGTGTTCCGCCGACATGCATCAGGTTCGAAACACGACCGGGCGCATAACGCTGTGCCAAGTCGAGTGCACGATCCAGTGCTTGCGACGACGACACGATGCCGGACATCACCAAACCATCATTGGCGGGCCGCACTTCGATGCTTTCCCGCGGGAGAACTTCACGAAGCCGTTCTTTCAGTTCGCTGACGTCGGCGGTGACTTGCACCTCCACATTGGTGATCAGCGTGCCGTCGGGCGCCAACAATGTCAGCGTGGTCCTACCCGGTGCTTTACCCAGGACATAAATCGTTGTCTCAGACAGTGTCGAGATATCTGCGATGCCAGGATTGGCAATCGAAAGTTCCGCAAAAGGTGCATCGCTTTGGACGACGACCGCTCGGTTAATCGGAACCTTCAGGTTTGTCGAAGGCGCGCCGGACATAACGCGCAATGTTTGTGCCGGGGCAACCCCGGCCAGTCCGATTGTGAGGGACAAGCCAATAAGGCCCGCCCGAACTAGTGCTCTTAATGCCATTGTGACCTGCCTCTTGATCACGAGATTTACGCAGGTCTAGAGCCTGCAATTAAACCAAACGTGCCCGACGCTCGGTTTCATTGCAATAATCAACAGGTTGAACGGCATTGCTGATGTAGTTAACCCGCAACAGTTATTCACTGTCGCGGGTTTTTGAAGAGCAGTTTTTCAAGAATTGCGTTTGGAAAACGCCGCTTATTCGTCGGGACAGGGGATCACAGGGCCATTCACAACTTCGGCGCCGCGGCGAACACGCGCATAACAGACGCGCTTTGGGGCTGGCGCTTGAACTTGCACAGGTTCTTGAAAATCCAGGAGCGTGTTCTGATCGACCTCGACCACTTCTTCGGTCGCGTCATCATCTGTACCAACGAGGGACAACGATAGGCGTCCGGTTGATTGCGCTTGTGCGAGGGCCGCAACCTGCTGGCGCGACACCTGAACTGTGACTGTCCGTGCGATCTGCGGCCCGGACCGAGCACTGTCGGAAACCTGGTCAACGGCAATGATCGGCACGGAAGCCTCGATCAGACGGGTCACACCACGGCCGAAAGCACGCCCTGTCCAGTACACATCAACCTTGTCGCCTGGCCGCAAAAAGCCAGACACACCTGACGAGACATCAACGCTGATCGTAAAGGCACGAAAACCCTTGCCCAAGCGGGACGTCAGACCCGCATCTTCACCGGGTTCAGTGACCTTGACGGCCAGGATCGGCTCAAACTGCTCCATCTGGCGCAACACGACCCGAGGTTCGGCTCCGACAGGGAAAAGTGCTTCTTCTTCGAGGAAGGCCCCTTCCGGCACGCTGTCCTTTTGCCAAAGGATCTTGACCACATCTTCTTTTGTGATCCGCTCGCCGTATTTTTTTGGAGTTGTCACCGCATAGACTTGGATCAGCGGTTTTGCCAACGCGCGTTCCGCCATCAACGCATCCCGTTCCCGGGAAGTCTTGGCCAGATAGCCTTGCGCCATGTAGACCGCAAAGCCAGCGAGCCCGACGCCAACCAACAGTACCAAAGCGAAAACGAAGCGCATGGTGTAGATCCTTTGCCTTACTTCTTGTGACCGCCCTACCGACGAATATCGCCAACTCGGCTCATTCGTTCTTAGAGGCTAAATCTGGCATAAGCTAGGCAAGGGGATGACGCAGTCGCGTCTATCAAATCTAAACCGCTCGGCCGCCCCCAGAGCCGGTCAGTATACCCGTATCACCTCAGTAATTGGCGACGGTCAACGCTTCGAGCGAGCTACCCAGCGAGCCGCTTGCGGTCAGTGTACCCTGCGCCATGATGCCCACGACGGCGATCCCAAGCCCGACGATAGCTGCGGTCAACACAACCCAGTCAACCGTAACTGCGCCGTCTTCGTCTTTCAGAAACTTTGTCACTGTCTTGATCATGCTTATCTCCAAAACCAGGCATCTCGCCATGGTGGCTATTAATGTTTCGTTGCAATCAGAAGTGGTGGTCAAATATGGCGAAACGAAGGTTCGCTTTGGCTAAGTTAGAGATGGAAGCGGGGCACTTTTTTGCGCGTTACCTCTATGTTTAATGAATAGAAACAGACGCAAAAAATGGATAAACAATAAAAAACGGCCGCGCTCTTTCGAGCGCAGCCGTTGATAGAACCGGATCGCTATTAGTAAGAAGCGATCGTCGTGTCGGACAGAGCGGAGGAGATTTCGCTCGACAGGTTCAGGACGCCGCCGGAGACGGAAGCCAGAACGGCGATGCCCAGGCCAACGATGGCAGCAGTCAGCACAACCCAGTCAACGGTGACCGCACCGTCTTCGTCGTTGATGAAGTTCTTGAATGTGTTCAGCATGTTCATTTTGTGTCCCTCCAAAGGATCAAACGCTCAAGTTTCAGTTCACCTCAGCGGATCGTCTCGAACCGGCCTCTTATTGGCTCAATCCCCGTCTCGGTATGTGGGATATATGCACGTCGGATTGGGGCGAGAGTTTGGCAGGTCAGCGGTAATTTTTCAGCCATCCATCAATCAGCAAAAAATCTATTTATCTATTTGTTAACAAATATTTTTTTCTGAAGTTGACGCAAGGAACACCCCATAGCATGCGTGAATAATGTCGCAAATTGTGCAGCAGACCCCATGAATCCGGGGTTTTTCTGGAATTTCGAGTCGAACTGCTGTCACTATAATTCAAACAAAAAATCGAGCGGTGAGACCCTATTCATGACGTATGCGAAATTAGCCGGCATTCTGCTGGGGTTGTCGGTCGGCGCGGGTTCGGTGATGGCCCAAGATCTTCCTCAGGTCAAAGATTTCAAATTCAAGCGTGTTAAAGTCAGTGATGCCAAACCAGGCAAGCGAATTACCGTTCAAATTGATCCGGTCGAGCAGGCTTTGGCATTGGCGCCGCCCCCGCCTTTGCCCGATGCCAAGAAACGCGAGCGGACGGATGATCAGGCGGAGACACCCAGTGACGACGCGCCCAAGTCCAGCAAGGCCGCGTATGGATGGTTCTGGGACAGTATCCCACCTTCGACCGATCAGACCGGGCCAGGGCGCCTTGAAGAGGCTGTGATCGCATTGGCCAGCGATCCCAAAGGCGGATCGGTACGCGCGCCTAGGTTGTCCACCTTGCAAAAGCTGGCCAATGCCCACGGCACCGAAATACTCAAAGCGACTGTGGGGACCGAGGTGTCGCCCGCGCTGGCACTGGCCGTGATTTCGGTTGAAAGTGCGGGCCGGGCCAATGCAGTCAGTTCAGCCGGGGCGCAGGGGTTGATGCAACTCATGCCAGCCACCGCCAAACGGTTTGGTGTCAGCAACAGCAACGACCCAAGCCAGAACATCAAGGGCGGCGTAGCCTACCTTGATTGGCTGATGAACAAGTTCGAGCGTGACCCGCTGTTGGTACTGGCAGGGTACAATGCCGGTGAGAATGCGGTGATAAAGCATAAGGGCATCCCACCCTATGATGAGACGCGGGATTACGTGCCCAAGGTGCTCGCCGCGTGGAATGTCGCACGGGGCCTGTGCATCACGCCCCCGCAGCTTGCCCATGACGGTTGTGTGTTCCGCACGGGCAGCTAGGCGATCATTCCTTGCGATATAGAATGTAGAGCGGTGTCCGCCGCACCTCGACCAGTGAGATATCGGCCTTTTCGATATGTTCCGTCAGGATCTTTTGGACTCTTGGGAGAACGGGACAATCCGGCATCAAGACATGGGTAGCGGCATCAAGGCCCGGTGCGCCTCCGTAATACCAGGGTGCCCCGCCCGGCAAGCGCTGGAAGTCTCCAAACAGCCAAAGCGAGCTGAAGATATCCACGCTCAGGATCGTGGCACCGCCAAAGCCCGCCTCGGTCAAGTCATCGGCCATGGCCTGAAAGACCGCCGGTAACCCCCGTTCGATCTGGCACCGATCCGGCACCTCGCCTGCAAGCGCCACCAATTCGGGCCGGTCAGCACTCTCTTTATATGTCAGGAAGACATCACCCATATCTGCGTAAGGGACGAGCGTATTCACTACGTAGTACCGTTCGAGATTCATCATGAGGTCGCTATGGCGCTCTGACTTGGCCAGGATCGCAGTATGCTTATCAGGATCGCTCGCGCCATGCCGGAAGGGGCTGTAAAGCACGTTGGCCATGGAAGGCAGAGACAGAGCGATAGCCGCGACACCAATGGCCGATACGGCCTGGCGCATGTTCCACCCCCAGCCATTGACCATGTCCGCCGATGGCAAGGCCGCAAACATCAAAAGCCCGAGCAACACCAGCCATTGCGGATCATTCCCGAAGTTCTGGAAGGTCACGTAAAAGAAACCCGGTGCAAGGAGCAATAGAACCAGCCCCTCGACCTCCATCGCCCCTTGCCGCAGCAACACCACACCGGCAAGCAGGATCAAGGAACCGCCGATATAAGCCGGTGCGCCAAGCACGGCCACGAAGGGATCGCCTGGGAAGGGGCGCACCTCGGACCTGGCAACACTCAGCAAGTCGCCTATATAGGCACCCCAGTAACTGACACCGTACAGCGCCGTCATGCAAAAGATCGCAACGACACCCACCGCCACGGTGACCCCGATTGCGCCCCATTGACGGCGCACCAACAGGGCAACGGCCACAGCGGGGAGGAAGGCCGCGAAATACGTCATCTTGGTGAGCGCCAGGAAAGACATCAGCGCCCCCACAACCAACCCATCGGCGATGGCGCTGCGCCTATGGATCGATGCCAGCATCGTGCAGGCAATCACGACGAATGACGCGGCCCAGGCCCAACGGTTGTAATGCATCGATATGGTGAGGGCGCGAATGGCGTCGCCATAGACGACCGCCAGAATAAGCGACACGATGATGACCCCGAACACATAGGGCCAAACACCAGAAAACCGGGAGACGGCCACCCACCAGATCGCCGGCAAGAACAGCGCTGCCACCAGGATCTGTGCCCAAAGGGTCGCCTGCCCCATGCCGAACCCCGCCTCGACAAACAGGACAATCGGGGCAAAACCCAAGGCCCCGAGCGGCGTCATGAAATCCACATGGGGGATGTCGCCATCGGCCATGCGCAACACGATTTCCAGCAGATGCATGGCGTCGCCTTCATGTTGGCCGATCATGAAAACCCCAGGCCGAAGGGCCGAGCCCCCCATCGCGACCAGGATCGCGACAAGGAAAAGAAAAACGACGCCTGATTTTGGCTTTGTCATAGCTGCGCATTCTCCATCATTTGGCCATCTTTCTTGGCCATACCGTGCACAATGCCAGCCTATGGCAAGGTAACGTGTCCAAATACGGGCAAAAACCGCGAAAACTGAAGACGATAAATTACCACTGAATAGGTGATGCGATGAACATGGAAGCTGGCAATGTCACGGCACCTCCCGCGCCCAAACGGCTGGAGGGGATGAAACTGCCACCCGTCATGATGCGGGACATTCTGTTGAAGACGATGTTCCGCATGAACGTTGATAATGTCAGCGCCATCGCCAAGGCGGTCTGCCTGCCGATCCCCGTGACGCAAGAACTGGTGGATGTGGCCCGCGAACAAAAGCTGCTGGAAGCGACTGGCACCCTGCACGCCAATTCGGGCGGCGAGATGGGCTACCAACTGACCGACGGCGGCAAAGCCCGCGCATTGGATGCGCTGGGTCAGTCGGAATATTACGGGGCGATGCCCGTTCCGCTGGAAGTGTATTCCGAACAGGTCAAGCGCCAGTCCATCCGCAACATTCAGATGACCCGCGACCAACTGACCGGCGCAATGGGCCACCTGATCCTGCCCGATGATCTGCTGGACCAGCTTGGCCCCGCGGTGACCTCTGGTCGATCAATCCTGATGTACGGACCGCCGGGCAACGGTAAATCCTCCATCTCGAACGGGATCCGCGACGCGATGGGCGACAAGATCTATATCCCGCGCGCCATCGAATATTCCGGCCAGGTCATCACCGTTTTCGACCCGATCGTGCATACCGCGGCTGAGGAACAGTCCGACGATCCGAATTCGCTGCGCCGGACCGGCAACCGCTATGACACACGCTATGTTTATTGCGAGCGGCCCACCGTCATCACCGGCGGTGAATTGAGCCTTTCGATGCTCGATCTGGTCTATAACCCTACTGCGCGGACCTACCAGGCGCCGCTTCAGTTGAAATCGACCGGCGGCATCTTTATCGTCGACGACCTTGGCCGTCAGGCGGAACCGCCCCAGGCGCTGGTCAACCGCTGGATCGTGCCGCTGGAAGAAAGCCGCGATATTCTCTCGTTACAATCGGGTGAGAAATTCCAGGTGCCATTTGATACCCTGGTCGTGTTCTCCACAAACTTCCACCCGAACGAGATCTTCGATAAGGCGGCCCTGCGCCGTATCTTTTTCAAGATCAAGATCGATGGCCCGACCCAAGAAGACTTCCTGAAGATCTTTGCCATGGTCGCGAAGAAGAAGAAGATGCCGCTGGATCAGGACGCCCTCATCCACCTGCTGAAGCAAAAGTACCCGACGATCCACAATATATATGCGAACTACCAGCCGATCTTCCTGATCGACCAGATGCGCGCCATTTGTGAATTTGAACAAATCCCTTACCAGATGACGCCGGAATTGGTGGACCGGGCCTGGGCCAACATGTTCGTCAAAGAAGAGCATATCGAGCATTGACGTTGGGCCCGATCGGCCTGGCCGGATGCGGTCGCATGGGCGCGCCAATGCTGCGCGCGTTGCGCGATGCCGGGTTTGCCGTGCGCGGCTACGATCTGCAACCACCCGAGGGTTTCGGGGATCTGACCGATATCATGGGAACCGATCCCGCAGTCTTTGGTCGGGATCTGAGCGTTCTGATCAGCGTCGTGCGCGACGCCGATCAAACCGATGATGTCTTGTTTGGTGCCGGTGATCTGGTGCGCAAGGCCCCTGCCCTGCGCCATGTGGTCATCAGTTCCACGCTGTCGCCGCGCTACATCCGGGATCTCGGCAATCGGCTGCCAGACCGCATCCGGCTGATCGACGCGCCCATGTCTGGGGCAGTGGCAGGAGCCGTTGAACGCAGGCTCAGCTTCATGCTCGGGGGCGATCCAGCGGACCTTGACCTTCTGCAACCGCTCTTTGATGCCATGGGCCAAAGTTTTCACTGGATGGGTCCACTTGGCAGCGGCGCACAGGCCAAGGTGCTGAACAACCTGCTGGCAGCTTCTCACACGGCGATGACCCGGCTTGTTCTGGATTGGGCCGATCAGGCGGGCCTGAACGAGGTGGATCTGTTACGCCTGATCGAGGCGTCGTCCGGCCAGAACTGGCTGGCCAGCGGTATGGATACAATCGAATTCGCGCGCGATGGATGGGAAGCCGACAATTCCATCGCTATCCTGACCAAGGATATTGATGCCGCGTTGGATGCCGCCCCGGACAATGCCGACACGCACCTGCCCGCCAGCATTCGCGCGGCAATCCGCGCCCTGCAGCCGCGCTCCAAACCCTAAAAATCCCCCAACCCTCAACTATTTTGAAAATCGGTGAAATTTTTGTCGGGCGCCTGCCATTCGCCTCCGGTGGTATCTCGAATGGCGAGATATCCATACCATTTTGGCGAGTTTTATCGTATTTTCACATATATGGACGGTCGCTTTGACCGTTTTTTTTCGTTCTGCCGGGGGCTGCCCAAGCTGCCATCCTGTCCTTCACTTCGGTGCTTAGCCGGGATCAAGAAGTGCCTCTAGTCGTCACCGATGCCCACGGCACGGCGACGCTGACAGTCGATCAGGCAGCCGCAACACTGGATTTCTCACTTGATGTGATCGGCATCGACCTGGACGGCCTGTTTGACACCCTGGTCGAAGCGCCCGTTGGTCCTGTGCATCTTCACAATGCGCCTGCGGGATCGAACGGCCCGATTATGGTGCCCCTTGCGTTGGACACCGACACCTACAACGATACCGAGGATGGCTTCGGCCTGAACGTGGTGAACCTTGCCTATGGGGATGCGGCGGCACTTGCCGGGTGTGACCTGAGCTTTGGTGATTTCGTCAGCCTGCTACAGGGCAGCGCGGTCTATATCAACATCCACACGGACGCCTTTGCCAGCGGGGAACTGAGCGGACGGGTGTCACCGGTTCCACTGCCTGCTTCGGCTGTTCTGCTGATTGCCGGGCTCGGCAGTTTGGTGACGATGCGCCGCGGTCAGGGCTGACGCGTCGCGCCTATGCGCTGGTCACCCCCGGCTTCGGCTGGCGCACAGGTTTCCTTTCCGGGGGTGACGGCCTACATCCGCGCCATGGTAACGCTTCCTCCTCCCTTTCAGACGTGGTTCGCTTCCCGCGGCTGGTCGATCCATCCCCATCAACAGCAGATGCTGGATCGCTCCGGCGCGCCGACCTTGCTGCTGATCGCCCCGACGGGCGGGGGCAAAACCTTGGCCGGGTTCCTGCCCAGCCTGATCGAACTGTCGGAGGATCCAGCGGACGGGTTGCACACCCTCTATGTCTCCCCGCTCAAGGCCCTGGCTGCCGATATCAAGCGCAATCTGCGCACCCCGGTCGAGGAGATGGGTCTGCGGATCCGGATTGAAGACCGCACCGGCGACACCTCCCAGACACAGAAGAAACGGCAACGCGCCGATCCGCCCCATATCCTGCTGACAACGCCGGAAAGCCTTGCCCTGCTGACCTCATACGAAGATGCGCCCCGCATGTTCAAAGGGCTGCAACGGGTCGTGGTCGATGAAATTCACGCCCTGGCGGAATCAAAGCGTGGTGATCAGTTGATGCTGGGCCTCGCGCGCCTCAATTCGCTTTGCCCAGGGCTGCGGCGCGTTGGGCTCTCTGCCACGGTTGAGGATCCCGCGGCCATTGCCCGCCTCCTGGCGCGTCACCCAGATCCGTGCGAAATTTTGAACGCTGATCCCGGCCCGGACCCCGACATCGCCATGTTGATGACCGACGATCCGCCCCCCTGGGCCGGGGGCGGCGGGCGCTACGCGATCCCCGCCGTGCTGGATGAGGTCAAAAAGCATAACACCACACTGATCTTCCACAATACCCGCGCCCAGGCCGAAATCTTTTTCCATGCCCTTTGGCTCGCCAATGAAGACGACCTGCCCATCGGGATCCACCACGGCTCCCTCGCGCGCGAACAGCGCGAAAAGGTAGAGGCCGCCATGGTCGCCGGTGATCTGCGGGCGATCGTTTGCACCGGATCGCTGGATCTGGGCATCGACTGGGGCGATGTTGATCTGGTGATCCAGGTCGGTGCGCCCAAAAACGTCAAACGGCTGGTGCAGCGAATCGGGCGTGCAAACCACCGCTATAACGCGCCCTCCAAGGCGCTTTTGGTGCCGGCCAACCGGTTCGAAATCGTCGAATGCCATGCTGCCCTGGAAGCGGTCAAAGAGCATGACCTGGATGGCGATCCGCGCGGGCGCGGCCCCCGCGACGTGCTCTGCCAGCATATCCTGATCACCGCCTGTGCCGGGCCATTTGAGGCCGATACACTTTACGCCGAGGTGATCACGACCGGCGCCTACGTCAACCTGACCCGCCCGGAATTCGACGATTGCCTCGATTTCTGCGCCACGGGCGGCTACGCCCTGCGCGCCTATGACCGCTGGCAACGCCTGATGCAGCGCCCCGATGGGCAATGGCAGTTGCGCGATCCCCGCGCGGTTCGCCAGATCCGCATGAATATCGGCACGATCTGGGATTATGAGACCCTGAAGGTTGCCTGGAAAGGGCGCGGTGGCGGGGGCAGACCGTTGGGCGAAATCGAAGAAGGGTTTGCCTCCACCCTGACCCACGGCGACACGTTCCTGATCGGCGGCCAGGTGGTCCGGTTCGAGGGGATGCGCGAACTGACGGTCGAGGTTACCCGCCGCGCCGACAAGGAGCCAAAGGTCGCGACGTTCAACGGCACCAAGTTCGCCACCTCCACCCAGCTGAGCGACCGGATCTTGCGGATTTTCCAACAGGAGGACTGGCCGGACCTGCCCGAACACACGGCCAATTGGCTGCGCCTGCAGCGCAAGGTCAGCAAATTACCCGAACCCGAGCGCCTGCTGGTGGAGAGCTTTCCCCATGACGGGCGCAACCATACGGTCGTCTATGGTTTTGCCGGGCGCAACGCTCAGCAAACCCTCGCCCTGATCGTCACCCAGCGGATGGAGGAGGAGGGTCTGCACCCCCTCGGTTTCGTCGCAACCGATTATGCGACCTTGATCTGGGGCCTTGACCCGCTGCAAAATGCCGATCCTCTGTTCGATCCCGATGGTCTGCGCGAGGGGCTGGAAAAGTGGCTGTCCGGTAATGCCGTGATGAAACGCACCTTCAAGGCCAGCGCCTATATTGCGGGGCTTCTCGACAAGAACTTCCCCCAATCGGCGCGTAAATCAGGGCGACAGGCCACATTCTCCTCCGACATTCTTTACGACACGCTCCATAAATACGATCCCAACCACCTATTGTTGCAGATCACCCGAGAGGAGGCTTTGCGCGGTTTGATCGACTTTGGCCGGATCGAAACCATGATTGACCGGATCGGGGGCCGGATCGACCACAGCATTCTGGATCGCGTCACACCGCTGGCCGCACCCCTGTTTCTGGAACCTGGTCGGATTGCCATCCATGGCTCCGGCACCGAACGGGTGATCGCGGAAGAGGCGGAACGATTGATGATGGCGGCGGGTCTTGCCTCTTGAATTTGGCGCGCAGTCGTGATGTGAACAGATCATGAACGAGTATCAGATCGCATTTGCCGGCATCCCATTGATCGCTACGGCGTCCGGCGCCTTGTGGTGGGCCACCGAGCGGGTTTTGTGTGTCTCTGACCTGCATCTAGGCAAGTCGGAACGGATCGCCCGACGGGGCGGTACGCTGCTGCCGCCCTATGAGAACCGCGAAACCCTTGGCCGTCTGCAAACCGACCTGGACCGCTATGATCCCCGTGTGGTGGTCTGTTTGGGAGACAGTTTCGATGACTTGCGCGCCGCTGATCATCTGGATGCCGAAAGCACGCAGACGCTGGTGACATTGATGGCGGGGCGCGATTGGATCTGGATCGAGGGCAACCATGATCCCGGCCCCATGGGGTTCGGCGGCACGCATATGCGGGAATTGTCTCTGCCCCCGTTGTTGTTCCGGCATATCGCGCAGCCCGGCGCAGATCGAGAAGTTTCAGGCCATTACCACCCCAAGAAACGGATCACCGGACGCGGTCGTTCAGTTCTGCGCCCGTGTTTCCTGATCGATCAAAAACGGGTCATACTCCCCGCTTACGGGGCCTATACTGGGGGTCTGGATTGCGAAACACCGGTCTTGGCCGATCTTGTTGGGCCCGATGCCGTGGCCATTCTGGTCGGAAAATCTGTCGCCGCCGTTCCAGCCTAGTGCTGTGGGGGCTCTGGCGAGGTGAAGCGATCCCGGACCTGAGCAAGGAAAGGGCGGCTTACAGGGACTTCGGTCCCGTCGATCAGGACCAACAGAACCCGCCCCTTTTTGCGAATGAGACGATCCACTGCCTTTACAGCCACCCAATGGGACCGGTGCACCTGTAGACCGTCAGCGCCTTCCAGCTCTGCCAAGGCGTCGCCAAACCGCATCAGAAGTGTCGCATCGCCCAGGTCGGTGACAACATCGACGTAATGATCCCGCACGCTTAGTCGGATCAAGGCGCCCCTGCGGCCCAAAGGCAGCCGTGCAACCAAACGCGGCGCGGTCTGTTCCTCCGCCAACGGCGCTGTTGGCCTATCCGGTAACTTACGACCAGACCGCGGCAGAACGAATTCCAGAAACCGAATGCCGATCGCGATCAACAGAACCAACGCAAACATCACCGAACCCGGCATCGGGCTGCTGGCCAAGCCGGTGAACCATATGGTGAAAACATAAAGAAACGGTGTGAAAGTCAGCCCGAATGTGACCACGTCCGCCGTGGCCAGTGTGGGGGCGTCAAGGTCATGAAACACATGACGGATGACCGTCCGCGCCACCACCACAATAAGGAGAGCGGCCCCAATCACACTGGTCCAGTAGATCCCGCGCGATCGCATATCCATGGTCAGATAGGTGCCAAATGGACCGATCGAAGTGACGATGATCGACGCCACGCCCCAAAACAGCCAAGGTGCCGGCGACTTCAGCGTGTCGACACACTCCTCCCAAACCGCGCGAAACACCCAATGATACCCCAGAAACAAACGACCCCGCGGATCGGGATAAAAGAGCGCATCCATCCTTTCAATGCTTGATCTCGCAAGTTCACGCACGAAATGTGAAAATTCCGTAAAACCCTACCCGGCAAAGCGCTTATATTTCAGGCAGTTAAACCGCTTGGTTCAGAAAGTCCGTTGGCACGGCAGGCCGCTGTCAGCGTATTGGCCAACAGGCAGGCGATGGTCATCGGCCCCACACCGCCCGGAACGGGCGTGATGGCCCCGGCAACGGCCGCGCAACTGTCAAAGTCAACATCACCCACAAGACGGGTCTTTTCGCCATTGGGGATACGGTTGATGCCCACGTCAATCACGGTTGCCCCGGGCTTGATCCAATCCCCCGTAATCATCTGAGGCCGCCCCACAGCCGCCACGACAATGTCAGCCTTTCCAACAACTTCCGCGATGTTCTTGGTGCGGCTATGGGCAATCGTCACCGTACAGCTGTCACCCAACAATAACTGTGCCATCGGCTTGCCCACGATATTCGACCGGCCAACAACCACCGCATTCAGACCGCTGAGGGAGCCATGGTGATCGCGCAACATCATCAGGCATCCCAACGGCGTGCACGGCACCATCGACGTCTGACCGGTCCCAAGCAACCCAACGTTCGATATGTGAAAGCCATCAACGTCCTTGGCCGGGTCAATCGTGTTGATCACAAGCTCAGAGTTCAGGTGATCCGGCAGCGGTAACTGCACAAGAATACCGTGAATTTTCGGATCAACGTTCAGCTTGCGCACCAGATCCAGCAAATCGGCCTCTGACGTATCCGCCTCCAGCCGATGTTCGATTGAGGTCATGCCAACCTCAACCGTCTGCTTGCCTTTGTTACGGACATAGACTTGGCTGGCCGGATCCTCGCCCACCAGAACAACTGCGAGGCCCGGGGTGAGTCCATGCTCCGATTTCAGCCGTGTGATATGCTCTGCCACCTGCGCGCGCACCCGCGCCGCAAAGGCTTTGCCGTCGATGATCGTTGCGCTCATATCCGCCTCAGATCCTGTATTCTAGCGATACACAAATCATGCACATCCCATACATATCCTATGCATATGATTGGCCAGATTGCGCAACGCGCGTTGCGTTAACCCCCCTGAGACCACGCGCGCCACGCGCCGGTCTCAGCGGTCATGCCACGGCCTCGATGGCGCGGCATGACCGCCTGCCTTCCTAGAACAAACCTTCGATCTGGCCCGCATCATTCAACATGATTGCCTCCGCTGACGGCACGCGCGGCAGACCCGGCATCGTCATGATCTCTCCGCAGATCGCCACCACGAAACCGGCCCCGGCTGACAACCGCACTTCCCGCACCGGGATCGAAAATCCCTCAGGCGCCCCGCGACGGTTCGGGTCGGTGGTAAAGCTGTACTGGGTCTTGGCCATGCAAACCGGAAGATGGCCATAGCCCTGATCTTCCCATTGCTTCAACTGATCGCGGATCTTCTTGTCAACGACCACGCCATCGGCGCGGTAGATCCCTTTGGCGATGGTTTCGATCTTGTCGAACAAGGACATCTCATCAGGATAAAGCGGCTTGAAATCCGACGTGCCGCCATCGGCCAGCTCGACCACGCGCTTAGCCAGATCTTCGGTGCCGGCAGAGCCATTAGCCCAATGCTTGCACAGTATCGCCTCGGATCCCTGGCTTTCGACATACGCTTTGACGGCGGCCACTTCGGCGTCGCTGTCCCCGGCAAAGTGGTTGATCGCCACGACCGCGGGTACACCAAAGTCTTTGATATTCTCGATATGGCGGCCCAGATTGGCGCAACCGGCTTCGACAGCGGCGACGTTCTCCGCCCCCAGATCGGCTTTGACCACACCGCCATTCATCTTCATGGCGCGCACCGTGGCAACGATCACCACCGCGTCCGGTGCCAACCCAGCCTTACGGCATTTTATGTTCATGAACTTTTCGGCCCCCAGATCGGCGCCAAAACCAGCCTCGGTCACAACGTAATCGGCCAGCTTCAAGGCCGTCGTCGTGGCGATGACCGAGTTACAACCATGGGCAATGTTCGCAAAAGGGCCACCATGGACGAAAGCGGGGTTATTCTCCAAGGTCTGCACCAGGTTAGGCTGCATCGCATCCTTCAGCAGCACGGTCATGGCACCATCGGCTTTGATATCACGGGCATAGATCGGGCGGCGGTCGCGGGTATAGGCGACGATGATGTCGCCCAGCCGCTTTTGCAGATCCTCAAGGTTCAGGGCCAGGCACAGGCAGGCCATCACCTCGGACGCGACCGTGATGTCAAACCCGGCCTCCCGCGGGAAACCATTGGCAACACCGCCCAGACTGGCGGTGATCGTCCGCAAGGCACGGTCATTCATGTCCATGACCCGGCGCCAGACGACACGGCGTGTGTCGATCTCTAACGCGTTCCCCCAATAGATGTGGTTGTCGATCATCGCCGAAAGCAGGTTATGGGCCGAGGTGATGGCGTGAAAATCCCCGGTGAAATGCAGGTTCATCTCTTCCATCGGCACGACCTGTGCATACCCGCCGCCAGCCGCCCCGCCCTTCATCCCGAAACACGGGCCCAGTGAGGCCTCACGGATACAGATCATCGCCTTCTTGCCGATCCGGTTCAGCCCGTCCCCCAGGCCCACGGTCGTGGTGGTTTTGCCTTCACCGGCCGGGGTCGGGTTGATCGCAGTCACCAGGATCAGCTTGCCATTGGGGCGGTCCTTGACGCTGTCGATCAGGTTCTGGCTAACCTTGGCCTTGTCATGGCCATAGGGCAGCAAATCGTCGGTGCTGATATCCAGCTTTGCGCCAATCTCCTGGATGGGGCGTTTCTTCGCCTCGCGGGCAATTTCGATATCTGATTTGAAACTCATGGCGCTGTCTCCCCGGGGTGGACTCTGTGGTCTCTGGTATACCACAGAGTTTAGCACCGATTTGCAAGCACCCACAGTCCGTTTTCGACATATCCCTTGCGATCCGCGCCGTTCTGATCGGCTGAAGTTTCGGATCAGAAATTTATGACCTCTATGAAAGTTACGAGCATAATTTCACGAACCCTCTGGCGACCACCCCCGCTGATCAGGGATATGCAGGCGCAATTGGTCGCCAACGATCAGGTCCCCTTCCCGCTCGACCCAGGCGGTCACACCGCGCCGGTCCTTGGCGGCGGCCTTGAAGGCGGTGCCATGGCCGGGATGACGCGCTTCGATCGTCTTGGCGGGAAATTGGCAGGGACGGTTCTCCATATCGACGGTCAGGGTGGTGCCCGTCGGGGCCTGCAGACGGGACGATGGCGGGATATGGGTGAAATCGGGAATACCACTGATCACGATCGAGGCGCCAAGCCAGGCCGGATCGATACGCGGCAGGCCAAGTTTGGCGGCGATCTGGGACAGTTCCTCGGTACTGATGATCGAGATCTGGCGTGTATTGCGGATCGTGGTTTTGCGCGGATATTGCGACAGGACGCGGGAGCAGGAGGGGCGCGTCAGGCCAGCATGCACCTCCCCCGCCAGTCCGGCAAAGGTCAGTTGCATCGCCTGGACCGGGTGGCCATCAATCTCTGGCTGGTCCCGGTGTGGGACGCAGCCCAGCCAGGTGATCTCTCCGATAAACTCTGTGGGTTTCAAGGCTGGCATCGTATCCGCTCTCTCCGTTTCGGGAGGGATATCCCAGCGCAGCGCATATTTGAATCGGAATAAGCCACCTTTGAAAGAGAAACCCCGGCGCAGAGGCCGAGGTTTTCGTGGATCAGGTCGAGGGTTCCGGTTCCAGGCCCGGATCCGCGGTGGGCGGCTTTTTGGGCTTGGTCTTTGGAATGGCCGTCAGGGATGGCTTGTCATCCTTGCTCGGTCCGCTCTCATCATCATCATCCTGCGCTGGCGGCTCGCCCCGCATCACGCGCTTCACGTCGTCACCGGTCAGCGTTTCATATTCCAGCAAACCTTGGGCCAGATTTTCCATCTCGTCCCAATTGTCCGTCAGGATTTGTTTTGCACGGTCATAGGCCTCATCACTCAGGCGGCGCACTTCCTGGTCAATCAGTTTGCGACTTTCGGCAGAGGCGTTGAATTGCGACTGGTTGCCCAGATAGCTTTCCTGGGTGGAGGTGTAGTTGATGTTGCCCAACTTATCCGACATGCCCCATTGCGAGACCATGGCTGTGGCCAAGTTTGTCATGTGCTGGATGTCGCTGTAGGCGCCGTTGGTCACGTTCTCGGCGCCAAAGACCAGTTCCTCAGCCGCCTTACCACCCATGACGGAGGCCAGTTTCGAGATCGCGGATTCTCGAGTCATCGACAGCTTGTCACGCTCGGGCAGGTAAAAGGTCACACCCAAGGCGCGACCGCGCGGAATGATCGTGACCTTATGCACGGGGTCGTGCTGCGGTACGTGGATGCCGACGATGGCGTGGCCAGCCTCATGGTAGGCAGTCAGCTTTTTCTCGTCATCGGTCATGACCATGGAGCGGCGCTCGGGGCCCATCATGACCTTATCTTTGGCCATCTCGAAGTCTTCCATCGTCACGAAGCGTCGACCGATCCTGGCAGCCATCAGCGCGGCCTCGTTCACCAGATTGGCGAGGTCGGCGCCAGAGAAGCCGGGCGTACCGCGGGCGATGACACGCAGATCCACATCGGGGCCGAGGGGCACCTTGCGGGCATGGACGCCCAGGATCTTTTCACGACCCTTGATGTCCGGGTTCGGCACCTGAACCTGACGGTCAAAACGGCCCGGGCGCAACAAGGCAGGGTCCAGCACGTCGGGGCGGTTGGTGGCCGCAACGATGATGATGCCTTCATTTGCCTCAAACCCGTCCATCTCGACCAGCAACTGGTTGAGGGTCTGTTCACGCTCGTCATTGCCGCCGCCATAGCCGACGCCGCGGGAGCGGCCAACGGCATCAATCTCATCGATGAACACGATGCAGGGGGCATTTTTCTTGGCCTGTTCGAACATATCACGGACACGGCTCGCACCGACACCCACGAACATTTCAACGAAGTCAGAGCCGGAAATGGTGAAGAACGGTACGCCAGCCTCACCCGCAATCGCGCGCGCCAGAAGCGTTTTACCTGTCCCCGGAGGACCGACGAGCAATGCACCCTTTGGGATCTTGCCGCCAAGTCGCGAAAATTTCTGCGGGTTGCGCAAAAACTCGACGATCTCTTCGAGCTCGTCCTTTGCCTCGTCGATGCCAGCGACATCGTCAAAGGTGACCCGACCCTGTTTTTCGGTCAGCAACTTGGCCCGGCTCTTGCCAAAGCCCATGGCGCCACCACGCCCACCGCCCTGCATTCGGTTCATCAGGAAAATCCAAATACCGATCAGGATGATGAAGGGAAGAAGCGTCGACAAGTAGGTCAGAAGACCCGACTGTTGCTGACGTTCGGCGCTGAAAGCCACGTTATTTTCGATCAGGCGGGCAGTCACGTCTTCTTCGGGAGGGATAACCGTGTTGTAGGTCTGTCCGTCACTTTGGCGGAATTCGATCAGTTCCCCGTCGATCGTCGCAGTCGTAACCTGGCCAGATTCAACGGCGTTTACAAACTCCGAATAGTCCATCGACCGGGAAGACATGTTCGACTGACCGCCACTGAACACATTGAACAGGGCGAGGATCAGAAGAAAAAGGACGACCCAGAATGCGATATTGCGCGCGTTACCCACTGGATGATGCTCCTTGAGATGGTTGTCGCGCGGTCTTAGCGCGTTGCCTCTAAGATAGAAAACAATTTCGTCTCTTCAATCCGATATAATAGAAGTGAACGGATCTTCTGCCCCGTGGCGCAGGGTCAAGCACCAATCAGAGCCCTCATCGGGCAGCGGTGCAGCGATGAGATCATCACCATCCCAGATGGCGGGCAGAGCGATGCGGCTGGATCGGGGCAGCGGCCCGGGATGGTCCAGCAGACGCAAACCGGCCTCCCCAAGCGGCGCAATCCAGGTCGCTTCAGTGGCGGGGCCAGTGATGCGCCAGCGGGTATCCCAGACCTGTTGGCTCGCGGGGACGCGAAGCGTTTCAACGGCGCTAAATTCCCGCGTAACGCGAAAATACCGTTGATTTGCAGTGGCCAAGCACCCTTGCAGCGTTTGGGTCCGCCCCTCCGCCAAGGCCTGCATCACCGCTGTCAGCGCCCGGAACCGGGGGCGATAATCGGTCGAGGCGACCCAGCCAAGCGCATGAGCCATGAGGCGGGCCTGCAACTCGAACGGAGCCACGGCCAAGGCTGTGCGATCGATCAGCAGGTCGCCGTGATCAAGGGTCATGGCCCGGCTCGCCAGATCTTGGGTCGCACATTCCAGCGCGTGACGGGCATCGGCCATATGGCCTGCAGTGCGCGCAAGTGTCTCGGTCGTCAACCCGAGGGGGGCGAGGGTTTGGAGCGCCTGGCGCGCCTTGATCCGGTCAAACCGGTCATCTTCATTCGAGGGGTCATCGTGCCAGCGGATGCCTTGATCCTTCAGGTAGCGGCGCAACGCCGCGCGTTTCCGGGTCAAAAGGGGGCGGATCCAGAGGAAGCCGTCATCGCGGCGCGTTTCAGCCATGGCAGCCAGGCCATCCACGCCCGACCCGCGCGCAAGCCGCATGAGCACCGTTTCCGCCTGATCGTCCCGGGTGTGCCCCAGCGCAATGGCAGGCAATTCCAGATTCCTGGCCCAGGCCCCAAGCAATGACTGGCGGGCGCGTCGGGCGGCGTCCTGCAGGTTTCCGCTGTCCGGCCGGTTGGTCCAAGGCAATATTGTGTGACCGATGTCGAGTTCAGCGCATAATTGGGCAATGTAAGCCGCCTCTGCCGCCGAGCCCTCCCTTAGACCATGATCCACAGTGGCCGCGAACAGAATATTGCGGCGGGTCCGGCTCCAGTCCGCCAGCATGGCCAAAAGAGCGACCGAGTCCCCACCCCCCGATACGGCCACGCCTAGGGCCAAGGGCACCTGACCGTCAAACAAGCGGTCCAGAGTCTGGCCGAGATCCCGCGGCCCGGTCATGGGTTAGGAACAGCCAAGCGCCAAACGGTCGGCATCGGCGTCGAAAGCGACATCGGTGCCGGGAAAGCGGGTGGCGACTTCACCCAGGGTCACGCAAGCCTCGTCAACCTGGCCCAACTCTTCGAGCGTTGTTCCAAGTTTGTAAAGGGCGGAGGGTGCAAGTGCGCCGTCCGGGCTGCCCGAAAAGCTTTCCAGATAGGCGCGGGCTGCCGGGGCCGTGTCCCCCAGTTCAGTCAAAGCTTCGCCACGGTAGAAATGGGCCTGCCCGGTCAGCGGTCCGCCCGGATAGGCCTGGGCAAAGGCCGCAAAGAGGTCTGCGGCGCTGCGAAAGCTACCCTGATCGAGCGCCTCCTTCGCCCGATCAAAGTCCAACTGTTCGCTCGCGGCCAGTTGGGGACCGCCATTGTTTTGCCCCGGCTGAGGGGCGGGAGTGATCGCGGTCGGGGCCGCGCCAGCGCCGCCGCCCAGCGGTTCGGTCGCACCCAGTTTGCTGAGGTCACCGCCCGCCAGCTCGGTCAGGCGAAATTCCAGATCGCCGATCCGGTTGGTGCCATCGGCCACCACCCGGTCGATCCTTGACTGAAGCTCTTCGGTGCGGGCGGTCAGGCGTTGAAGCTGGCTTTCCATCGCGGTCAGCCGATCCAGGGCCGAGCCTGCGAGGGTTGGCACATTGGGGCTGCCGGTGGTTGATAGCTCACGCTGGAGCTTTTGCATCTCGACCGACAGAACGGTCAGCTCCTGTTTGATGTCGGCCAGCGTCTGGGTGTCCTGCGCGGCAAGCGGCAGAGGCGCCAAAAGCGCCGCTGTCACAAGAAGGGCCCGGATCGAATGGGACAGGCGAGAGGCATTCAGCATGGGCGGACCCTTGGGATTAGCTGCCAGTGGCGTTGTTGAGCAGTGTCACGGCGCGGCGGTTCTTGGCATAACATGCCTCTTCGGAGCAGATTTCAAGCGGGCGTTCCTTGCCATAGGTGACGGTCCGCAAACGGGTGCCTGCCACGCCCTGACTGATCAGGTATTCCTGCACGGCATTGGCACGGCGCGCACCAAGGGCAAGGTTATATTCCCGCGTACCCTGTTCGTCCGCATGGCCTTCGACGATGGCCGAATAGGAGGTGTTGTTGTTCAGCCACTGGGCCTGCCCGGCCAGAACCTGCTTGGCCTCGTCACCCAGGGTGGATTGATCCACGGCGAACAGGACCCGGTCTCCGACGGTGGACTGGAAATACGCGGGTGACGCTGGATCGCCGCCGCCGCCATTCAAGCCTAGGGCGTTAGGGTCATTGGCCCCGGCACCCCCGCGCAGGCGGTCGGGATCAGTACAGGCGCCTGCGACAAGGACGGCAACCAAAAGAAGCGGAAGGCGAAGGGAGCGGATCATTTCAGGTGTCCTGTTTTTATTTGTCTGATGCTCGTTAAACGGAAGTCTATCACGGTGATCTCGCCTTGTCAGGGCAGCAGGGGCGACCAGGCCGGATCTGAGGCCAGGGATGGCGTTGGAATTTTCTTGAGGTTTCTTCCGGTAATGTCGACCGAGTAAAGGGCTGGAGCCCCGCCCGCCCCCGATGTCTCCCGCGTGAACATGATTACGCGACCATTGGGGGACCATGTGGGCCCCTCGTCCAGAAACGATGCCGTGAGCAGCACTTCCTCGGATCCGTCGGTGCGCATGACACCGATGTGGAACCGGCCCTGGTTCTGCTTGGTAAAGGCGATCAAATCGCCGCGGGGCGACCAGACCGGCGTGCCATAGCGACCTGCCCCGTTGGAGATCCGGCGCGGCTCTCCACCCGCGGCGGGCATGATGTAAAGCTGCGGCGCGCCCGAGCGGTCACTTTCGAACACGATCTGGTTGCCGTCGGGGGAAAAGCTGGGCGCGGTCTCAATCGAGGGCGCGTCGGTCAGGCGGCGCGGCGACCCACCACCAATATCCAGCGAATAAAGATCCGTATTGCCGCCTTGGCTGAGCGAAAACACCACCGTCCGGCCATTGGGCGCAAAACGCGGGGCAAAGGTCATGGTGCCAGGCTGATCAGCCAATACCCGGCGTTGCACGGTGCCCACGTCCAAAACGTAGATCTTGGGAAAGCCCGTTTCATAGCTGGTATAAAGAACTTGGTTCCCTGTCGGCGAAAACCGAGGCGCCAGAACGATACTGTCGCTGCTGGTCAGATAGGCCACATTCGCCCCGTCTTGATCCATCACCGCGAGGCGTTTCTGACGGGCATTCTTGGGACCGTCTTCAGACACAAAGACGACGCGGCTATCGAAATAACCGTCTTCGCCTGTGATCCGGCTATAGACTTGGTCGGCGACCTTGTGCGCGATGCGGCGCCATGCATCGGTGGACCCGCCCAATTGCAAACCATCCCCCAAAGTCGTTTCGGCAAAGACATCAAAGAGACGGAACTTGACGTTGACCCGCCCGCCGCTGCCGACATTGACGGATCCTGTTACGAGGCCCTGTGCATTGATCGCCTTCCAGTCCGCATACTGGACCGGGCTGTCAAAGCTGGTGATGTTGCTGATGAACGCTTCTTGCGGGATCTGCCGGAACAAACCCGTGCCCACCAAATCATCCACAACCACCTGCGCCAATTGCTGCGCCAGTTGCTGCGCTTCGGCATTTTCGGCGACAAAAGTTGGGACCGCGATAGGCAGCGGCTCGATCACGCCTTCGGTGATGTCGATCCGCAAAGGACCGTCTTGGGCGAGTGCCGGAGCAATGGGTAGTGCCAGCAGGGCGGCCAGGAACAGGCGGGCTATCGTCATTTGATCCGCATCCTTTCGGGATTGAATACCATTTCTATGTCGCGCCACTGGGCGTACTTGTCTTTGGGAAGATCGAAACCGCGCAAACCACAGCGGATAATTGCCCGGCGGGCTGCATTGAATGCCTGCGCAACGGCTTCCTGTGAGCCTTCGGAAGCGCTAATCAGGGTCACGGAGGCGGGATCGGGCTTTGCGTCGCGATCCAGGGTCAGCCCGATATTCAGGGATATGCCCTGCGCCTCTTTCGAGAGGCCACCGATGTTCCAGCAGCGCTGAATGCTGGTCCGGAAGGCGGCGATTTCATCGGCAGTCAGGGGCTCGGATTCGGGCATGTTGCTGGCAATCTGGGCTTGTTCATATCCACGCGGCGCTTTTGGTTGCGCTTTGCCGCGGGCGAAGGGCTGGGTAACGGGTCTGTTGCGTGGACGCTCCTCGGGATGGCGCGACGTATTGGGCGCCGACACACTGGTTTGAACGTCGCCTGGTTTGTGGGTCTCTGCATTCGATTGCCCAGAGGTTGCGGTCAAAACCGCCAAGGCCAAGGTGCTGGTACGGATAGCTGTCATCGCAGGCGCATTCCTTCGGGGTTAAAGACCATCTCAATCTCACGCCACTGGCTGTATTTTTCGGCTGGCAGTGGGAAGCCGCTGGCGCCGCAGCGGATGATCGCACGGCGCGCGGCCTCGAACGCCTGTTTAGCGGCGGCACCTGATCCACCCGAAGCTTCGATCTGCCGGATCGAGCCTTGGACGATCTGACCATTTTGCTGCATCGACACGCCAACGACGACAGTTACACGCAGCGCCTCGGATGACAGCGAGCCGACATTCCAGCAGCGCTGGACAGAAACGCGCAGGGCATCTTTTTCACCGCGGGACATGGGTGGGCCGGACGGGGCGGGGGCGGGAGCGTCAGTGTCAGCGCCGCCACCGGCCAGCGCCTCGTTCAGCGCGTCATTGATGGCATCCGACGGCGGCGTCTCGGGCTCTGCTTCCTGTGGCGCGGGCTCCTCGGCTGCAGGGGTTTCCCGAACCTCGGGCGTTTCCTCAACCGGCTGTGCGGCAGGTGTGGGTTCAGGCCGGTTTGGGCGCTGCGGTGGACGGCGCGACTGCGCAGGTGCCAGGGTCGAGATCTGGGTGCCGCCGGTTTCTTCCTCCGCCTCGGTCACGGTTTCGGTCGCTGCAGCTTCGGGCGCGGTTTCGGGCTCATCCTCAACAGGATCCGGGGCCTGCTCTGCGTCGTCCGAACGCGTGGCCTCCCGAACGATCTCATCGATTTCGGCCTCGGGCGAGGGTTCGGGGGCAGCTTCCGGTGCGATCCGCGGGACCGAGCGCGGCGTTGGTGTGTCGCTATCACCGATCACCAGGGAGGCACCGGGGACCGTATCAGGTTGATCCGGGGCCTCGGGCGCATCGGGCGTCACCTCTGCCCGGGGGATCGGCTGAACTTCTGAAACATCGGGCGCATCATCAGGTGGCGGTGTTTCGGTGACATCCGGTGCCGCGGCCACGTCAGGTGCCGTCTCCGGTGCCGGGGCGGCCGGGCTTTCCGTCGCCTCCGGTGTATCGGGGGCCTGGGGCTGTTCCGAGATGGCGTCAGGCGGCGTCTCGACAGGCTGATTGGTCAGCGCTGCAAATTCCTGTCCGGTCATGACCGAAACATTGGTCGTGGTGACGGGTGGGGGCGGCGGCGCATCAAAAAAGCCCGCCAAAGCGGCCCATCCGATCAACAACAGGTGACCGGCCCCGGAGATATAGGTGCCCGGTTGCACGGGGGGTTACCCGCCCTGCCCGTCAAGACGCGGCCCGCCTGTATCGGTGACAAGGCCGATATCGTTGAACCCACCTTGATTGAGCGCCCCCATGATGGTGGCAACCCGGCCATAGGGCACGCTTTCATCGGCGCGCAGGTAGACCTTGTTATCCGCGCGTTCCGCCGCGATGGCCCGCAGCTTGGGGATCAGATCGGCCTCATCCGTTTCAGTCGTCATGATGGCGACGGTGCCTTCGGCGGTCACCGTTATTGTCAGCGGCTCTTCCTGTTCGGTTGGCAGAGCCTGGGCGGCTGTTTTGGGCAGTTCGACCGGCACACCAACCGTCAACAGCGGGGCCGCGACCATGAAGATGATCAATAAGACAAGCATGACGTCGACAAACGGCGTCACGTTGATTTCGGACATCGCGGCGGGGCGGGATTTGCGCCGCCCCCGCCGATTGCCGCCGGATTTCTGAACCACTCCGCCGCCCATGGCTTAACTGTCCAACTGGCGCGACAGGATCGTCGCAAATTCATCAGCAAAGCTTTCATAGCCGCCGATGATCCGATCACTGTCGGCGCTGAGCTTGTTGTAAAAGACCACCGCGGGGATCGCCGCCAAAAGACCTAGCGCGGTGGCCAACAACGCCTCTGCGATACCGGGGGCGACGACGGCCAGGTTGGTGTTCTGGGCAATGGCGATTTGCTCAAACGCGTGCTTGATGCCCCAGACTGTGCCAAACAAACCCACGAACGGCGCGGTGGAGCCGACGGTTGCCAGGAAAGACAGCCCGCCATTAAGCGTTTCAGCCTGTTTGGCGATGGCCACATCCATCGACCGATCGATCCGGGCCGTGGCACCCGCGATCAATCCGCCATCAGATTTGTGGCTGCGGCGCCATTCGGTCATGCCGGCGGCAAAGATCTTTTCGCTCTGACCGTTGGGATCTGCCCCGATCTTGTCAAACAATTCGTCCAAGGGCTCGCCCGACCAGAAGGCACCGTCGAACCGGTTCGCCTCCCGCCGGGCGGCGCGGAACATGATGATTTTACCGATGATGATCGCCCAGGCCCAGAATGAGGCCACTGTCAGCATGATCATTACAACCTGGACCGTGAAGGTCGCGCGGATGAAAAGGGCCCACAAGGAGAAGTCAATCTCCTGCGCCGCAGCGAGGGTAGAGGTTTCCATAGCCTGCTCGTTACCTAGTGTGCGGGTGTTCTTTGCACCCTTCATTTAGGGGCTTTTACCCTGTTTCGCAGCAGAATGCCAACACGAAGGCGTCATTCCCCAAAGGCAGGTATTATGGTGTGAGCAATGCGCGGATCTCTGCCGGAAGGCGGGTGGGTTTTCCAGCAAGGGTCATGATAGCGATGTCGACCTTGGCGGTGAACAACGGCTGTTCGGCGCGCAGCACCCGCTGATCCATGGTAAAGCGCGCGCCTTTGACCTGAGACAGCTGCGTTTCAACCGTCAACACGTCATCAAGGCGTGCAGGCGCTAGATACTCAGCCTCCACCCGGCGGACCACAAAAACGATGCCGTGGTCGTCTTTCATGGCATTCTGGTCCATCCCGATGGCCCGCACCCAGTCCGATCGGCCCCGTTCGATGAATTTCAGATAATTGGCGTAATAGACGATGCCACCCATATCGGTGTCTTCGTAGTAGACGCGCAAGGTGTGGGTGTAGGTGGCCATGCGCGTACCCTAACCGCTGGCAAAGCGGGGTCCAGCGTGATCGGTAAGGACCTGTTCGATGGCCGGTATGTGGTGGCGGCGAGCGTGGGATTTGTGTCGATATAGTAATCAAGCGCGATGACAGCGGTCGAGAGCGCCCATCCCCTGCCCGGGTTCCAGGTATGATCATCGACCGTAAGGGCGGCGCGGAAGGTCGGGCGCGTAGCAGTCGACAGATACCACCAGCCGGTGAGCAAGTCACAAGCCGGGTCGCCCCCGCCCATCAATCCGAAATCCATGCTGCCATCAGAGGGCCACGGCGGGACAGAAGGTTGCCCCCATTCAGATCGCTACGGAGCCATACCGGTGCGCCGGTCCAGGGCGGGGTCGACAAAGCGGCCTCCCACGCTCGCGTCAACGCCGCGCTGTTAAAGATACCACGCAACCCATGAATTGCTTTGCGGGCCAGATCATCGCGCTGGATCAACGGCACACCGCAATGGTGGTTCGCGGAGCCGCTCCGTGGCGCATCCGCGATATCTACCTTGTGCAAGGCGGTGATCAACCGGCCCAAGATGGTGGCCGCCTGGCTGGGGTCGGCGATGACCTCCATCACCGCAGGTTCCCCGTCGAGGCAGCCAATCATATTTCTTTTCAACCAGACGGGCCGACCCAAGTCGGCGCGGTACGCGCACAGACAACTCCGGTCCCAGCCAGTAGATCATAGTGTCCGTCCCGGCAGAGCATACCGGGGTTAACGGCAATTGCGCGTCGCGCGGAAATTGATCGCAGATCAAATACTGATCGATATCAAAGCTGTCCGCATGCATCATATGCCCCTGAGACGGCGGCGAGATGTCAGGTTTGACAGCAGTGATCGGCTATAGGTCGAACATCTGTCGTCAGATCCCGCTGTGAAGGGTAGAACGACCTAAGAACACGCAAGACAGGGACAGTTCATGACCGATATAGCACTTTATCTGCCGGGCATCCTTTTGGCCTATAGCGCCTTTATGCTCGGGATCTCAAGCCCGGGCCCCAACGTGCTGGCCGTGATGGGCACGTCGATGGCCATGGGTCGGAAATCCGGTATCGCGCTGGCATTGGGGGTGGCTGTGGGATCCTTCACCTGGGCGGTCCTGACGGCGGCCGGACTGTCCGCGTTGCTGGCCAGTTACGCAGTGGCGCTGACGGCCATCAAGATCGCCGGGGGCCTGTATCTGCTGTGGTTGGCATACAAGGCCTTTCGGGCGGCAGCATCGGCCCATGGTATTGAGGCAACGACGCTGGCCGGTGGTGCGCGCTCTTCCTTCGGCTACGCGCTGCGGGGTTACACAATCCAAATGACCAATCCCAAGGCCGCCTTATCCTGGATCGCCATCATCTCCCTGGGGCTGCAACCGGACGCCCCGCTTTGGGTGGCCGTGACCATCGTGTTGGGCACCTTCGCTTTATCGATCCTGTTCCACGTTCTTTATGCGGTCGCGTTCTCGACCCCGATCATGGTGCGGATCTATGGCGGGGCTCGACGCTATATCCAGATCACCCTGGGCGCATTCTTTGCCTTTGCCGGTTTTAAACTACTCACCAGCCGCGCCTGACTTCAAATGGTAACCGGCTTCGCCTCTCCCGATGTCTGGCAATCCCAAGGCCGCGGGCTTCAAATGGGTGTCGTGCAGCCTGCGGGGCAGATGGTCCATCTGACGGGTCAGGTCGCGTGGGATGCACAGGAGCGCATTGTTGGCACCGGTGATATCGCTGCGCAGACGCAGCGGTGTTTCGCAAATATCGAGGCGCTGTTGCAGCAGGTCGGAGGTCAGTTAGCCGATATCGTGTCGTTGACCACCTATTTCACCGACCGCGATCAGCTCCCCATCATCCAGGCCATCCGGCTGCGCATGTTTGGGCAAACTCAGGGCCCCGCCTCCACCTCCGTCATGGTAGCGGGGCTGGGGCATCTCGATTTTCTGGTGGAACTGACGCCCGTTGCGGTCATCCCCGACACACGCTTTCGCATGCCGGGGTAACGGATCAGGCGGCTTTGCGGCCCCGGTTGCGGTTGGCGGGACGGCGGCGGCGTTGTTGGGGACGCGGCTTGCGGTCGGGCTTGGCGCTTTCCCACGGGGTGCCGCTGGCGACGGGGATCGCCGCCTTCATCAGTTTTTCTATGGATTTCAACTCGCCCATCTCGGCCTCCGCGCAAAACGCGATGGCCGTGCCCGAGGCACCGGCCCGTGCCGTACGGCCGATGCGGTGGACATAGTTCTCGGCCACATTCGGCAGGTCGTAGTTGTAAACATATTCGACACCCGTGATGTCGATGCCGCGGGCGGCCACATCCGTGGCGACCAGCACCCGGATCTTCCCTTCGCGCAGGGCTTTGATCGCGCGGTCACGCTGGCCCTGGCTTTTGTTTCCGTGGATCGAGCCTGCGGCGAAACCGGCGCGGTCGAGGTTTTTCATAAGCCGCTCCGCCCCATGTTTGGTACGCGAAAAGACCAGCGCCAAGGCATCGCGGTGGACGTCCAGTTTGTCGATCAACAACGCGGTCTTGTCGCCTTGGGCCACGAAATGCACCTCTTGTGTGACCTTGTCGGCCACCTTGCCGGACCGCGCTACCTCAACCCGCACGGGATCGGTCAGGTAGCTTTCGGACAGCTCGGCCATCTGCTTGGGCATTGTCGCGGAAAAAAGCATTGTCTGACGCTCAGGCGACAGCACTTTGGCGATGCGGCGCAGGGCGTGGATAAAGCCGAGATCCAGCATCTGGTCAGCCTCGTCCAATACCAGAAAGCGGGTCTGGCTCAGATCAACAGCCTTGCGGTCCAACAGATCGATCAGGCGGCCAGGTGTGGCGACCAGCAGATCCGTGCCGCGGGCCAGCCGGTTGATCTGCGCATTGATGGACATGCCGCCTACGACCAGACCGACCTTCAGATGGCTGCCTTTGGTAAAGCTGGCCAGGTTGTCGGTGATCTGTTTGGCCAGTTCCCGCGTGGGGGCCAGCACAAGGGCACGCACGGTGCGCGCGGGCGGCTTGGTGCCCACTTTCAGCAGCGCGTCCAGCAACGGCAAACCAAAGGCGGCTGTTTTGCCGGTGCCGGTTTGAGCCAGCCCCATAACATCGCGGCCGTTCATGGCATGGGGAATGGCCTGCGCCTGGATCGAGGTCGGTTCGGTCAGGCCAAGTTCGGTCAGTTTTGCAGTCAGTCGGGGCGCAAGGCCCAGCATATCGAAATCCATCAGGATAATCCTTTCGGGCGGGCCGTCCTGCGACCCGGAAAACATAAAAAGCGGGCCCGGTTGCCGGGTCCGCGAGACGTCAGGGTTGCGCTGCGACAAAAGCCGGGACCGAATTGTCCGAGGCCCGCCAACGCGGTGGCCCCCCTGCGTGATGTGGGAACGGTGGTAACTGCGCTAGTTGGCCCGGGTTGTTAGGGCCGATCTGCTCACGCGGCAGAAGACGAGCGCTTGAGCCTGACATCGTGGCTTTGCCCCATAAAGTCAAGCGTTCTGACCAATCCATTTGATGAAGATTTGCACGTTAACCCGTCCAACCGAGGCAATTGTGATGATTCAAATAGCCGATAGCGCTTTTTGCCTGGGCCGGAGTCATGCAAGATTGCCCCAAGGTCAGGACAGGCCACCAGAAGGGACCGATATGAACAAGACAGCTATCGCCAAGCGTAGCCATCTGAAAGACCGCACACCCGAATACGCTTTGGTCGGCGAAGTCGATTTAGTTGTTGTCGCCTTTGATCATGAGATTTCGGTCTTTTACGGGCGCTGCCTGCATCGGGGCGCACTGATGGCCGATGGGTTCGTGCGGGGCGATAACTTGATTTGCGGTGTTCATGACTGGGACTACCGGCTAGATAGCGGCGTCTCCGAATATGCCAATGACGAAGCATTGCCCAAATTTGCCAGTTGGGTCGATGGCGATGACGTTCTGGTGGATGCCGATGAGATTGCCGCCTGGGCGTTGAAAAACCCCCAACCCTATAGCCGCGACGCTTATCTGGGCCTCTATGCCGATCCGTCCCATGGCGAAAAGGAAGAGACCTATACCGGCCTGATCCAGCAATATGCCCGCGACGGTCTGTCAAAGACGGGCCATCACGGGGTGGTCGATGCGATGGGCATCCCGCGTGTGGAATTGCCGGACTGGGATGATATCCAATTGCTGACCGCGCAGTTGCACAAGGTTCCCTTGCTGGAGGATGACGCTGTCGGCACCGACGTCGTGATCGGCCCCAATGCGCAAAAGCCACTGCATCTGAGGATCCCGCTTTTCGTCTCGGACATGTCCTTTGGTGCGTTGTCAGAGCCCGCCAAGATCGCCTTGGCACGCGGGGCGGAACTCGCAGGCACCGGTATCTGCTCTGGCGAAGGCGGTATGCTGCCAGAGGAGCAGGAAGCCAATAGCCGCTACTTCTATGAGTTGGCCTCGGCCCGGTTCGGGTTCGACTGGGACAAGCTAGCCAAGGCGCAGGCCTTTCACTTCAAGGGCGGCCAAGGGGCCAAGACCGGCACGGGCGGCCACCTGCCCGGTCACAAGGTTGATGGCAAGATTGCCGAAGTGCGCGGGCTTAAGCCTGGGCAGGACGCAATCTCTCCACCTCGCTTTCCCGACTGGACCGAGCCGCGCCAGATTAAAGATTTCGCCGATGAGGTGCGCGACCGGACAGGCGGCATCCCCATTGGCTACAAGCTGTCTGCCCAGCATGTCGAAAAGGATATCGATGCGGCGCTGGAGGTCGGGGTCGACTACATCATCCTGGATGGCCGTGGGGGTGGCACCGGGGCAGCACCGATCATCTTCCGCGACAACATCTCGGTCCCGACGATCCCCGCGCTGGCACGCGCCCGGCGGCATCTGGACCGATTGGAGCGCCGCGATGTCAGCCTTGTCATCACCGGTGGCCTGCGAAAACCGGCTGATTTCATCAAGGCGCTGGCCCTTGGGGCGGACGCGGTCGCGCTGTCCAATGCCGCGATGCAAGCCATCGGCTGTATCGCCATGCGCGCCTGTCACACCAACAACTGCCCCGTGGGCATCGCCAGCCAGAAACCGCACTTGGTCAACCGGTTGGTGGTTGAGAAATCAGCGCGGCAGTTGACCAACTTCTTTGAGGCCAGCGTTGAACTGATGCAGGTCATGGCCCGCGCCTGTGGCCACGATCACCTGTCGAAGTTTAACCACGCGGATCTGACCACCTGGAAAAAGGATATGGCTGATATCTCGGGCGTCAGGTTCGGGGGTATAGCGTGAGCGGGGCCGAAACCATCCTGCTCCTCGTCCGTTGGTGGTTGATCATTGGCGCCATGATCTCGGTCGCGTTTCTGTTCATTGGCATCGACCGGATCGATGAAGATGCTCGGGGGGCCTACATCTTTCGCCCGCTCTTGGTTCCCGCCATCTTGCTGATCTGGCCGCTGGTCCTGTGGCGGTGGTACGTACTGGAGGCGGGACGAGAGATCTGGTCAAAACACTATCGCCCACCGCGCGCCAGCCACCTGGTCGCCGCGATCCTGATGGCTGCGGGCATCGGAACAGCGCTGTTCCTGGGCCTCAGCAATCGCCAGACTTGGCCCGCCGATATCGCACCCGAACGCCTTTCCGCACCAGGGGAGGCAAACGAATGAGTGTCAAATACGTCCCCGTCCAATGGAACCGCAACAAGTGGATCTACGACGCTGTCATGCTGGCCGGGGTCGCCCTATTCCTCTGGATCTTCGTCGAACTGGCCCCGGGTCTGCTGAGCCATGAACGCCCCATCAACGCGCCCATTCATAACGGCCGCGCCTTTGGGGCCTGCGCCTTTGTGATGTTGACGGTGATCTTGTGCATCGGGCCCTTGGCACGGTTGGACCAGCGTTTTCTGCCGCTGCTTTATAATCGCCGTCATTTCGGGGTGATGACCGTCTTTGTGGCAATCACCCATGCCAGTTTCATCATCGACTGGTATTTCAACTTCTCGCCCACCAACAAATACGTGGCCGTCCTGTCTGCGAACACTGATTTCGGCCAGGCGCTGGGATTTCCGTTTGAGATCTTTGGGGTCTTTGCCTTGATCGTCCTGATGATCCTGTCGGCGACCAGCCATGACTTTTGGATGAAATTCCTGACCCCGCCGGTGTGGAAGCGCCTGCACTACCTGATCTACCCCGCCTATGCCGCCGTGGTGGCCCATGTCGCGCTGGGGGTGTTGCTGGACGCGCAGAACGTGACCTTCCTTTGGATCGTATTGATCGGATCGCTGGCTGTCGCCACCCTGCACCTGCTGGCCGCGTTTTCCGAGACACGCGGCAGCGATACCCGGGCCGAAGGTACCGATTGGGTCCGCATCTGCGACGCGCATGACATCACCGAAGGCTTTGCCAAGATCGCGCGGCTGCCAGGCGGCGACCGGGTGGCGGTATTCCGGCAAGACGGGCTGCTATCGGCTATCTCCAATGCCTGCGCCCACCAGAACGGACCCTTGGGTGAGGGCAAGGTGATCGACTGTCTGGTCACCTGCCCCTGGCACGGCTTTCAATATGACGTGCGCAACGGCCGCTCACCCGCGCCGTTCACCGAAAAGATCCCAACCTATGACATCCGGCTCCACGGCAGCAGCGTCATGGTAAACCCGGTCGCCAACCCGCCGGGTACGCCCGTCGACCCGGTCCCCGTCCCGCAGGAGGTGTTGGCATGAGCGACCCGAAAAAGCCTTTCTTCGTAGGATACCTGCCCGCCCCGCCGGACCTGCGTCTGTTCCTCATCGTCAGCATCGTATCGTTCGTGGTGATCTTTGGCGCGACCGGCCTGCTGATCGGATCCACACAAGACGATCCCGGCCCCGGCGCAGGCCAAGGCCGCCAGACGGTGACGGGCGTCGTCGAAATGATCGGATACCCCGTGATACATGTTACGCAAGGCACGGACCGGATCCCCACGGGCCGAACGCTGATACTGTCGAGCGGGGGCAAGAACGGTGCCGTCGGTCGCGCAGCCCCCTTGGAGGGACAAGTGGTGCAGGTCTCTGGCCTGCTTTTGGAACGCGGCGAATTGGACATGGTGCAGCTGCGCGGCGGCAATAATGGCCTGCAAGCCGCCGACGGAAATGGCGCCGTGCCCAGACCCAAGCCGTTGGGTCGTTGGAAGCTGGCAGGAGAGATCTGCGATGGCAAATGCTATGCTGGGATCATGCGCCCGGGCCGCGGTCTGGCCCACCGGGCCTGCGCCAACCTGTGTGTCGCCGGGGAGATCCCGCCGGTCTTTGTCTCCTCTCAACCTGTCGAAGGGTCTGACTTCCTTATGCTGACTGGCCCGGACGGGGGGGTGATGCCGCAGGAAGGCTATGACGCGATGGCCGAATACATCTCGGTCGAAGGCGAGATCACGCGCCACGGTGACCTGTTGGTCTTTGCAATGGACCCCACGACAATTGAGGTTTTGCCGTGATCGGTCGCATCCTCGGCCTGACCGTTGCCACGCTGGCCGGCGCGGTCCTCTACTACATTTCCCGCTTTTGGGGCTGGTCGCTCTGGCCACGCGACGGCCTCTTAGGCATCGAAGCCCTGCGCCCGCAGGGGGGCCTTGTAACGCGCTGGCTGCGTGGCAGTGATTTCACCGAATATGACCTGCTGATCTGGGCCGTGGGCGCGTTTCTGGTGCTGACCCTCCTGCAAAAACTCTTTGACCTGTTCAAACGCGACGACGGCTGAACCGTTTGCACGATGCCAAAAAGGGAGACACCCATGAGTGACACCGATCTGGACTGGATCAGCGTCGGCAAGACCAGCGATCTGCCCGAAGGCCGTGTAAAAACCGTTACCGCTCGCACCGTCTCGATCTGCCTGTCCCATTTTGACGGGCAGTGGGCCGCGATGGACAATCACTGCCCCCACCAGGGTGGCCCTTTGGGTGAAGGTTCCATTGAGCGTGGGGTTGAGGGGCAATGCTGGATCCGCTGCCCCTGGCATGGTTGGGATTTCGACCCGATCACCGGCGCACCACCGGGCGGGCATGAGGATACCGGCCAGACGACCTATCCGGTTGAGCTGCGCGAGGAGGAAATTTTCGTGGGCCTGGAGCCTGCCGCACCCCATGAACGCACCGTGACCGATGTCATGGCCGAAACGATGGTCAACTGGGGCGTCAAAACCGTCTTTGGCATGGTGGGCCACTCGAATCTGGGCCTAGCTGATGCGATCCGCCTCCAGACAGAGGCGGGCAACATGTCCTTCATTGGCATCCGGCATGAGGGGGCGGCGGCCTTTGCTGCCTCTGCCTACGGCAAACTGACGAACACCCCCGCCGCGTGCCTGACGATTGCCGGGCCGGGTGCCACCAACCTGATGACCGGCCTCTGGGACGCCAAGGTCGACCGTGCGCCCGTCCTGGCCCTGACCGGACAGGTGCAAACCCAAGTCTTTGGCCCCGGTGCATTCCAGGATATCGACCTGCATTCCGCGTTTCAGGCCGTATCCCGTTTTTCTCAACCCGTGCTGACCACGTCCGACCATGCAGAGCTGGTATCGCTGGCCTGCAAAAATGCACTGGTCGAACGGGACGTGGCACACCTGATCTTCCCCGATGACGTGCAGACGATCTCCAGTGACGCACCAGCAGCAAAGCCCGAGGGCCGCATGGGGCGCGCCGTGGTCAAACCCGGCGATGAAGATGTCGCCGCGGCCGTGGCGATGATCAACGCCGCCAAACGCCCAATCTTTGTCATCGGCCACGGCGCGTGGGAGGTCCGCGCCCCGATCATCGCCTTGGCAGAGGCGCTGGCTGCGCCGGTGCTGACGACGTTCAAAGGCAAAGGTGTGATCCCCGACAGCCACCCCAATGCCGCGGGCGTCCTCGGCCGGTCGGGCACACCCATCGCGAGCTGGTTCATGAACGAGGCGGACCTGATCATATCCTTAGGCACCTCATTCTCGAACCATACGGGGATCGAACGGTCGAAACCGATCATCCAGGTGGATTACGAGCGGATGCAGCTGGGCAAGTTCCACCCGGTCGCCCTTCCCGTGTGGTCGGAACTGGGCGCTTTTTGTGCGGCCATGACCCCACTGGCCAAACGCCATGCGGACGCCCCTGATCAGATCGCGGAATTGGCAGAGCGCTGGCAGATCTGGCGGGACGAAAAGACATCCCGCATGGCCGAGGAGACCGACAAAGGCGTCCATTCCTTTGCCGTCTTCGATGCGCTCAGCCGGGTCGCACCCCTCGATGCGATCATCGCTGTCGATGTCGGCAACAACACCTATTCCTTTGGCCGGTATTTCGAGACCAAGGGCCAGCGCGTTTTGATGTCGGGTTATCTGGGGTCTATCGGCTTTGGTTTTCCGGCGGCCATGGGGGCATGGGCCGCGACCCGCGATCTGGACGCGTTCAAAGGCCGCAAGGTCATCTCGATCTCCGGTGATGGTGGGTTCGGCCAGTATCCGATGGAGCTGACGACGGCTGTCAAACACGACATGGATATCACCCATATCCTTTTGCATAACGGCGAGCTGGGCAAAATCTCGAAAGAACAGCGCGCGGGTGAATGGCCTGTCTGGGAGACGGGCCTCCATAACCCGTCCTTCGCAGCATTCGCCAAGATCTGCGGCGCCCACGGCCAAAAGGTGGTCAACAGTGCCGATGTCGAAGAGGCCCTGGTCACGGCCTTGGCCGTCGACGGCCCTGCACTGGTTGAGATCATGGCCGATCCCGAACTCATTTGAACTGCAAGCGACGACGAAATAGTCGGCCAGACCTGTAAAAGCGGCGTATTTGGCCAATCGACCCTTTTTGCCCGGTTTTTGAGCCAAAGCGCTTGAAACCTTTATCACGGCACGTTCTACTCTTGCCAACGGGTGCGAAAAAGCCCGGTCAGACAGGGAGCCCCCGTTGGGCAATGTATCAAGCGCTGACGCGTTCGTTGAATTCGAACGTGTGCAAAAGAGTTACGATGGTGAGACGCTGGTCGTCAAAGACTTGAACCTGTCGATGCCCAAGGGCGAATTTCTGACCATGCTCGGCCCCTCGGGTTCTGGCAAGACCACCTGCCTGATGATGCTGGCCGGGTTCGAGACAGCCACACATGGTGAAATCCGGCTGGATGGGCGCGAGATCAATAATATCCCACCGCACAAGCGCGGCATCGGGATGGTGTTCCAGAACTACGCGTTATTCCCGCATATGACGGTGGCCGAAAATCTCGCCTTTCCGCTGGAGGTGCGCAAGATCAGCAAAACCGACCGGGAGGCCAAGGTCAAGCGCGCGCTCAACATGGTGCAGATGGATGACTTTGGCGCCCGCCGCCCCGCACAATTATCCGGCGGCCAGCAACAGCGCGTGGCCCTGGCCCGGGCGCTGGTCTTTGATCCGACGCTTGTATTGATGGACGAACCGCTGGGCGCGCTCGACAAACAACTGCGTGAACATATGCAATACGAGATCAAGCATCTGCACGAAAATCTTGGAATTACGGTGGTTTACGTGACCCATGACCAGTCAGAAGCGCTGACGATGTCGGACCGCGTGGCCGTGTTCAATGACGGGGTCATCCAACAGCTGGCCCCGCCCGATGATCTGTATGAGCGGCCACACAATAGCTTTGTCGCCCAATTCATCGGTGAGAACAACAAATTGCCGGGCACGGTTAAGGGCCGGTCGGGCGACATAATCCATGTGGAGTTCAACGACGGCGAACATTGCCAGGCCCTCGCGGTGCAGGCCGTGTCAGAAGGCGAGCCGACCCTAATCTCGATCAGGCCCGAACGGGTCAGCGTGGGCCGCGATGACCTGACCAACAGCACCGATGCGCGCGTGCTGGAGTTGATTTATCTAGGGGATCACATCCGCTGTCGAATGGATGTGCATGGCAATGATCAGTTCATTGTCAAACTGCCGAACGGGGCCGCAAAGGTGCCGCTTTCGGTTGGCGAGCTGACCAAGGTCGGCTGGGCCGCTGAGGATGCTCGGGCGCTAGACCCGCTTTGACACAAATCCAAGAAGGGCTGCAACCCTCAAGGGACATGACGACAACCAAGGGAGACGGAACTATGAAACGAACACTTATCCTGACCACCGCGCTGACAGCGTTTGGGACGATGGGATCTGCCGCCGATTTGACGATCATGAGCTGGGGCGGCGCCTACGGTACAAGCCAGATTGAAGCCTACAACAAACCCTTCGCAGAGCAGACGGGCAAAGACATCGTCATGGTGGATGCCGACAACCCGGCCACGCCGATCAAGGCCCAGGTCGAGGCAGGCAACGTGACCATCGATGTTGCCGATGTCGAATATTCCGACGCGGTGCGCCTGTGTGACGAGGGTCTGCTGGAAGAGATCGATACATCGGCCCTGCCTGCCGCCCCCGATGGAACGGCGCCCGAGGATGACTTTATCGAAGGCGCCCTGACCGATTGCGCCGTCGCCAACATCGTCTGGTCCACGGTCTATGCCTATAACTCGGACGTGGTTGAGGGTGAGCCCACCACCATGGCCGACTTCTTTGACCTCGAGGGATTTCCGGGCAAACGCGGCATGCGCAAAGCGGCCAAAGCCAACCTAGAAATGGCGTTGATGGCCGACGGGGTCCCGGCTGGCGAAGTCTATGACATGCTGGAAACGGATGAAGGTGTGGACCGTGCCTTTGCCAAGCTCGACACGATCAAAGACGAGATCGTATGGTGGGAGGCAGGCGCCCAGCCGCCGCAACTACTAGCCGATGGGGAGGTGACGATGTCGACCGCCTACAATGGCCGGATCTTCAATGCCGCGGTCAGTGAAAACCAACCGTTTGAGATTGTGTGGGATGGCCAAATCCTCGACTTTGACTTGTTCGTGATCCCGAAAGGTGCACCGAACAAAGAGCTGGCGCTGGACTACATCAAGTTCTCGACCGACACCCAGCGTCTTGCAGATCAGGCCAAATGGATCAGCTATGGCCCGGCACGCAAATCTTCGGGTGCGCTGGTGGGTCTGTATCAAGATGGCAAGACGGAAATGGCCTCACATATGCCCACGGCCGAAGCCAACCTGACCAATGCTCTGGTCAATGATTTCGAGTTCTGGGCCGACCGCGACACCGAGCTGAGCGAACGCTTCAACGCGTGGCTTGCGCAATAATCCAACGGACGCACCGCAAGCGGGGCGACACGACCATACTCGGCCCCTACCGGGGGCCGAGGCCTTTGGACCTCTGGCACTCCCCCTCGGCCTTTGAGGATGACATGAACGGTTACTGGATTGCGCGTATGATCACCCGGGCAACAAGCCACATGATGCTACCGGCACGCGCTCTGGTATGGCTGTTTGTGAGCCTTACCCCGTCGCCTGGCCTGAGCCAAGCGGCCAAGGATGGTGATCCGATCTACCTGTTCAAGGACAACAACTCAGCCATGAACACAGCGATCAGCGATGTGCGGCGTTCCTTGGATCCGTTCTTCACTGCCATGGCGGGCGCACCTGCCGGTGCAAATGGCTTTCTTTTAAAGGCGGCCCTGGCCGATGGAACGGATCGCCACGAACATATCTGGGTTGAAAACATCCGCCAAACGGCACCCGGGGAATTTTCAGGAAACCTGTCGAACCAGCCGCATTACACCGACGGCAATCGCGGCGACCCGGTTAAATTTACACAAAATGATATCAGCGATTGGATGTTCCGGTCTGGCGACAAGATGCACGGCACCTACACAGTTCGAGTGATCCTCCCCCAGATGTCACAGGAAGACCGGGCAAAATACACCGCGATCCTGGCCCCACTCCCCAAGGATCGCTGATGCAGGCCGACACCACCCTTTTGACAACCGCCGATGGTCAACCCCTGAAGGCTGCGTTGAAATCGGCAGCATCGAAGGCGAAACGACGCGCCTTTTACCTTGTCGCACCCCTTCTGGCCTTTGTTCTGATCACCTTCATCTTCCCGATCGGACAGATGCTGCACCAATCGGTCTATAATCCGGATTTCACCATCCACGAGGATAAAGGAACCAAGATCCAAACCCCGATCATGGTAAATCTGCAGGTGTGGTTTCGCGAGACCGAGATTGGAACGGTCCCAGACGAAGCCGCCTTCGCGGCCCTGGTATCAGATCTCATTCAACTCAGGGAGTTGCGGGGCCAGGGCGAGGTCGGCACGCGGATCAACTATGACGTACCGGGCACCCGCTCGCTTTTCACCAAATCAGCCCGCCGCGCCGCAAAGCTGGAGGCCCCGTTCAAGGAAGCCGTTCTGGATCTGGACGAAGACTGGGCCGACCCCGAACTATGGCAGGCCATGCGCACCGCGGCCTCGCCTTACACGATGAACTTCTACCTCGCGGCCCTTGATATGCGCCGATCTGAGACCGGAGAGATCGTGGCCGTCGCCGAAAACCGTCAGATCCGGGTCAAGCTCTTCTCGCGCACCCTGACCCTGTCGATTATCATTACGCTCACCTGTTTCCTTCTGGCCTTTCCCATCGCGCATCTCTTGGCCACCCTGCCTCTGCGCTACTCAAACCTGCTGATGATCCTGGTCCTGCTGCCGTTCTGGACATCACTCCTGGTCCGGACAACCAGCTGGATCGTCCTGCTCCAAAGCCAGGGCGTGCTCAACGACATCCTGGTCTCCCTCGGAATTGTCGGCGCAAACGGTCGCGTTCAACTGATTTATAACGAGATCGGAACGGTCATCGCCATGACCCATATCCTGCTGCCTTTCATGGTGCTCCCACTCTTTTCGGTCATGCGCACGATCAACCCCTCCTACGTGCGCGCGGCCCGATCGCTTGGCGCCACAAGCTGGACCGCTTTCCGCCGAATCTACCTGCCGCAATGCGTTCCGGGAATTGGAGCAGGCGCGCTCCTCGTCTTCATACTTGCCGTCGGCTATTACATCACCCCTGCCCTCGTCGGCGGCGCCAAAGGCACCCTCATCTCCAACGAGATCGCCTTTCACATGACAGACAGCCTCAACTGGTCCCTGGCCGCAGCCCTCGCCGCACTTCTTCTGGCAGGCGTCCTCGCCCTCTACTGGCTCTACGACCGCCTGGTTGGTATCGACAACCTGAAACTCGGATGATCCAAATGCCTTTTCTTATTGTCGAAAATACTCTGGGGGGTCTGGGGGGCTAGCCCCCCAGACAGTGCAAAATGGCCCTCCCCAAACACGCCTCCCCGCTCGAAAAGATCTGGCATTACACGTATCTCGTGATCTGCACACTGGTCTTCATATTCCTGATCGCCCCGATCCTGGTCGTGATCCCGTTAAGCTTCAACGCGGAGCCCTATTTCACCTTCACCGAAAAGATGCTGACCCTCGACCCCGAGGGCTATTCTACACGCTGGTACGATCTCCTACTGACCTTCGGCATGCAAAACCCGGGCGCGCCTCGCGATGGCATGTGGTGGTCCGATGCCTGGGCCAATGCCGCCTGGATCAAGGCCGCCAAGAACTCTGCCATCATTGGCTTTTTCGCCACGATCCTGGCCACCGTTCTAGGAACCCTCGCCGCTCTGGGCCTCTCGCGACCGGAAATGCCCTACCGGCGCACGATCATGGCCATCCTCATCTCGCCCATGATCGTGCCCATCATCATCGTCGCAACGGGCATGTTCTTCTTCTACTCCGATGTGGGCCTGGCCAATTCCTATACCGGCGTGATCCTGGCCCACGCGACCCTGGGCATCCCCTTCGTCATCATCACCGTGACAGCCACTTTGGTGGGCTTCGACCACTCCCTGACCCGCGCCGCGGCCAATCTGGGCGCGTCTCCCACCACAACGTTCTTCCGCATCATCATGCCCCTGATCCTGCCGGGTGTGATCTCTGGCGCCCTCTTCGCCTTCGTCACGTCCTTTGATGAAGTCGTCGTCGTCCTCTTCGTCGCCGATTTCGACCAGCAAACCATCCCGCGCCAGATGTGGAACGGGATCCGGGAACAGATCAGTCCCGCCATCCTCTCGGTTGCCACGATCCTGGTGATCTTCTCCATCGGCCTTCTGACAACGGTCGAGGTTCTGCGCCGCCGTTCCGAACGCCTGCGCGGCCTCACGCCAGGATAAGGAAAACACCCCTCCACCGCATTGGATCATGAACATTTTTCCTTGATCTGGACGTGATGCACGACGATGTTCTGTACAGGGACGTCGCCAACCCCGGAGCATCGCCATGACCTATCCTATGGATCTATCCGTCAAACCTTCCGTGACCGGTTTTTTTGACCCCGCCACCAACACGATCAGCTATGTCGCTCAAGAGCCCGATGGCCCCGCCTGCGCCATCATCGACGTGGTGATGGATATCGACTATGCCGCCGGCCGCATCACCCATGACAGCGCTGATAAGCTGATCGCCCATATCCGGAACCATGACCTGCGGCTGGAATGGGTGATCGAAAGCCATGTCCATGCCGATCACCTCTCAGGCGCCCCCTATATCCAGCAGGAACTCGGCGGAAAAATCGGTATCGGCGCGAAAATCACGGAAGTGCAGGAAACCTTCGGCAAAGTTTTCAACGAAGGTACCGAGTTCCAGCGTGACGGCTCCCAATTCGACGCCTTGTTTCAGGATGGCGACACCTACCAGGTTGGCGCCATGACCTGTTTCGCCATGCACACACCGGGTCACACCCCCGCCTGCATGGTCCATGTCATGGGCGACGCCGCCTTTGCCGGTGACACACTCTTCATGCCCGATGGCGGCTCCGCCCGCTGCGATTTCCCCGGCGGCTCGGCCGAAGATCTCTATGACAGCATCCAAAAGGTGCTGGCCCTGCCCGACGCGACCCGCCTCTTCATCTGCCACGATTACGGGCCCGGTGGCCGCGCCATCGGGTGGGAGACGACCGTGGCCGAACAAAAATCCGCCAATATCCATGTCGGCAATGGCAAAACCAAGGAAAACTTCGTCACCTTCCGCACCGAACGGGACGCCCAGCTCTCCATGCCAAAACTGATCATCCCGTCCCTGCAGGTCAACATGCGCGCCGGCGAAGTTCCCAAGGACCGGAAAGGCAATCCAATGCTGAAGGTTCCGGTCAACGGTCTCTAGGTTTTGCAACTCCCTGCCAGCGATCCAATCAACTGGCGTTAAACGCGCGGCACTTGATGCTGCGTAAACTCAAAGGTTTCCAAACATTACAGCATGTTGCCTTGAATTAGGCACTAAAGGGCTGCTCCGTTTTCAAAACGCGTCGGCAAATCGCAACCCGGCATTCACTTTCTTATTGTCTCAAATACTCCCGCCGGAGGCTTCCGACATCTCCTCTGAACTGCCTGTCGATCAAACCGCAGGCCCGGCCGCAACCTGACGGACGATCCCCGGCAGTAGATCAAAATGATCAAATGCATGGGCATGGGGCAGTGTCTCGACCGGAGCCTTGCGATACCCTTCCGTGAACAGCGCAAATGGCACTCCCGCCCGGTCAGCCGTTTCCGCGTCCACTTCGCTGTCGCCGACATACAAAATCGATCCACCGCCCAGCGCGTCGATCACATGCAACAAGGGCGACGGGTCAGGCTTGCGAACCGGCAGCGTATCACCACCGACCACGACCGGAAAGAATCGGTCCAACCCAAGATGCGCCAACACATTCCGGGTCGGCACGATGGGTTTGTTGGTGCAAACCGCCATCGGCACATCCCGCTCCAGGAACCCCGCCAAGGCCGCCATCACACCGGGATAGGGCTGTGTCAGATCCACCGCGTCCTCATATCGCGCCAGAAACGCCTCCAATAAGGGCGTCTGCAAATCGGCGCCAACACCGCGCAACCCCCGTGCCCGCTCCATGAAAACGGCAGCCCCGTGTCCCACGCAGCCGCGGGCCTCCGCCATGGTCAAGGGCGCAATGCCACGGTCCGCAAGCGCCCCATTGGCTGCGGCGCGAATATCCGGTGCCGAATCCACCAAGGTCCCGTCCAGATCAAAGACGATATTCATATCGCCGCCCGGATCGCCGCCATGTTCGTGCCATAGGCTGCGGGCTCATCAACCGACCCCCCGCGAAACACCGCCGATCCTGCGACCAGAACATCCGCACCGGCCTCCACGACCAGCGGCGCGGTCTCCCGGTCCACACCGCCATCAATCTCGATATGCACAGGCCGGTCGCCGATGGCCGCCCGCAAGGAGCGCACTTTCTCCACCTGCGAATGGATGAATCTCTGCCCGCCAAAGCCAGGATTGACCGTCATCACACAAACCAGATCGACCATATCCAACAGCCCCAACGCCGCCTCGGCGGGAGTTCCGGGATTCAACGCCAAACCAGCCCGCATTCCCGCCCCGCGAATGGCCTGCAACGTCCGGTGGATATGTGGACCTGCCTCAACATGGGCGGTCAGTATATCCGCTCCCGCCGCGGCATAGGCCTCGATGAACGGATCAACCGGCGCGATCATCAGATGCACATCCATCACCGTATGGATATGGGGCCGCAGGGCGGCGCACATGGGCGGGCCAAAGGTTAGGTTGGGCACGAAATGCCCGTCCATCACGTCGATATGGATCCAGTCCGCCCCCTGTGCCTCGACGGCCCGGCATTCCGCGCCAAAATTGGCGAAATCCGCGGCCAGAATAGACGGCGCAATCTTCACCGACCGATCAAAAGACATGCCACTCTCCCGAACATTTTCAGACCGACTTACGGCCCTGCCTCCCAGCCCGCAAGGGCTGTCGCGGCCACAAGGCCGCGTCCCAAACGTCCTGAACGAAGGTGGGGACACAGGCCCCGCCGCCGTTCAGGACACCCCCACCCCCAAAGTTTTCGCCACAAAGGCGAAAGGGGCGGGAGCGCTATCCATCCAGCGGTTCGATCAACCTCGCACCCGCGGCCCTGTTGGAGTTCACCTCACGCCCAACCCGGTAATAGCCGAACCGATCCTCAGGTGCAGGCTTCATCAGGTAAAACGCACCCTTGCCCGCCTCACCCAGCCACATCGCGTAATCTTCCGGCGCCAGGGTCACGCCCATCCGGTCATGCAGCACCGACAAGGCAGCATTGGCCTCCGTCGTCACAATGGCACAGGTCGTCACCCGCGCCTCGGGTGGCCCCCAATCCTGCCAGATCCCCGCAAAGGCAACCACGTCTCGATTCCGCGGATAGACATACCACGGCGCCTTGCCACCATCGCTCTCAGGCGTCCATTCGTAAAACCCGCTGGCCACCACGATGCAGCGCCGCTGACGACATGCCTCACGATAGGCCGGCTTCTCGGCAATCGTATCCGCCCGCGCATTGATCATAAGCGGCCCGTCACTCAAACCCTTGGCCCAAGCGGGCACAAAGCCCCAACGCATCGATATCAGCCGCCGCACCCCGTCATCCGACACGACCGCCATCACCTCTTGGGTCGGACAAATGTTGTAGCGCGGAACGTCCGGCAGACCGTCGGATAGAGCCGCCCCAAAACGGGCGGCACTGTCCCGGGCCGTTAAGGTCTGAACAAACCGACCGGGCATTCCTATTTCTGGGTGATACGACCATCCGTGTAAGGCGCATAGGGTCCCTTATCCGCCAGGTAATCGGCCACAACCAGTTCAAGGCCCGGCCCGAAATCATAGGCCTCCATCCCATTGGTCGAAAACACGCTATAGCCGTCTCCACCGCCGCGCATATAATTGTTGGTGACGACGCCATAGACCTTTTCCGGGTCAATCGGGACAAAGCTGTCACCCTCCGCCACCATCACATCGCTGATACGGCCTTCACCCGGCGCCCCACTGGCATCCCAGGTGTACTTCAGGCCGGAGACTTGCGGGAAACGCCCCGCACCATCCTCAACCTCGCTCACGCCATTCTCCAGGGCCGCAATCACATCCGCCCCCTTCAACTGGAACGTGGCAAGCGTGTTCTGGAACGGCAGCACCGTCAGCACTTCGCCCATCGTGATCTCGCCCGCATCGATAGAGGCGCGGATACCACCCCCATTCTGGATGGCAATCGACACGCCTTGTTCCTTCACCCTGTCCAGCATGGCATCCGCCACCAGATTGCCCATGGGACATTCCCCGGCACGGCAAACCTCGCGCGACCCCTCGATGGGTTCCGCCGCCTCCGATACGATCTGCGCTTTCAGCTCTTCAATCGGCCCGGCCAGCTCGGCCACCCGCGCCGCGATCCCTTCATCCGGGGTCACAGACGCGTCCAGCAGGATCGTATCTCCGCCAGACGCGGTCACCACGCCATCATCGCTGAACGTCAGTTCCAGGTGCCCCAGGTACTTGGAATAGGCATAGGCCTGAACCACCGGCACCTGCACATTGCCATTGTCGACCATGGTCGGATATTTGCCCGCTGCCTCGGGATCGCTGGCAGACAGATAGGTATGCGAATGCCCCCCCACCACGGCGTCCAGACCGGGCACCGCCCCGGCAATCTCCATATCCTTGCCCAGCCCCACATGGGTCAGCGCGATGATCTTGTTCACCCCCTCGCTCTCAAGGGTGGCCACATCCGCCGTCAGGCTCTCGATCTCGTCCTGAAACACCACATCCGGTCCGGGGCTCGATGTCTCAACCGTATTGGTCGCCAGGGCCGAGATGATCCCGATCTTCTCTCCACCAACCTCCAGCACCACATGGTTGTCGATCTCGCCGTTCAACTCTGCCGAACCACTCAAATCAAGATTGCCCGAGATCACCGGGAAATTCACCAAATCCGTAAAGGCGCGCAACGCCGCCGGACCGTCGTCAAATTCGTGGTTGCCCACCGCCATGGCGTCAAACCCGATGGCCTCCATGAACTCAGCCTCAACCGCACCCTTATAGGTCGTGTACATCAGGCTGCCCTGGAACTGGTCGCCCGCATCCAGCACGATCACGTTCTGCCCATCGGCCACCAGCTGATCACGCAATTCGTTAATCTTGGCCGCCACCCGGGCCACGCCACCAAAGCATTCGCCCGCGGCATCGTCTTCAGCGCTGCACGTGCTGTCAAATCGGTTGATCGGTTCGATCCGGCTGTGCAGATCGTTGATATGCAAGACATGCAATGTGAACTCGGCCTGAGCCGCGCTGGAACAGGCCGCAATTGCAAGAGCAGAGGTGAATAAACGCATCGGCATTATGAAAGACTCCCCAGTTGGTTCAGGCCAGAATGTCCATCGCATGCAGAAACGTCAAACCCAGATACGCTTTGCTCCGGCCTGATGTTTGACCCTATTCCTCCCTATCGCACGACGATGTTCTGAAAATAAGGACCCAGCTTTTGTTTCACCAGTTCAGGTCTGACCCGAAACACATGGGAACCGGACAAGACAACCGCAGCCGAATCGTAGAAGGTCCAATATTCTGGTGTCGATTGCAGCCGTAAAATCCAGTGCTTCATCGCATTCAATGCAACAAACGTCACATCCCGCTTCCGTTTTTCAGTATACTTGGCCAACAGATCAAATGACGTCGTTCCGGCCGGTTGCTTTATCAGGCTGTGAACACGGTAACCGGTCACACCGGCCAGTTTCAAAAAAGGCGGCATCGCGGTGGCGAAGTTCATCCCGACATAGTCTTTGGGGGACGGACCGTGAAACTTTGTACCATGGGCATTTCGAAAGGCGTAAACATCTTGCGGCGTGTACGTGATCGTTCGCCAATCCGTACCGGCATTCACCTGCGCGGCGATGTACGCGCAGAAATATCCGCAATCCGATGACGATTTGACCTGGCTCACGTCATATATGCTACCCACCAAACACCTATTACTTTGTTTAGACCCCAGATATTAGTTTCACATCCGTACAGACATGCTGGCAAGCTCAGAACAGCACAAACTTGACCACCCGCCGGGTTAAGGGCACACCGAGCCCATGTTAATCTTCAAGATCTTTCGCCGCCCGGAATGGGAGGAGCTGCGCAGCCGGGGCAAAACCCAGGGCGCGCCCATCGACCTAGCCGATGGCTACATCCACATGTCGACCTCCAACCAGGTGGCAGAGACGGCGGCCAGGCACTTCTCAGACGAAAGCGACCTTGTGCTCGTTGCAGTGGATACGGCCCGCCTCGGCGACACCCTGAAATGGGAGGCGTCCCGCGGCGGCGCTCTTTTTCCGCATCTCTACCGCCCGCTCAGCCTGGCCGATGTGGTGTGGGACAAATCCTTGCCACTGGGCGCCACCGGCCATATCTTCCCCGAAGGCGTGGTATGAGCCTGCTGGAACGCGCAGGCCTCGCCGTCCTGCGCAGCGTCAATCCCGAAACCGCCCATGGTCTGGCGCTCAAGGCCCTGTCGGGGGGCCTCGTTCCGCTGCCGGATGCCATCAAATCTCCATGCCTTGCAACCAGCCTCGCAGGTCTCGACCTACCCAACCCCGTGGGCCTCGCGGCGGGGTTCGACAAGGATGGCCTCGCCATGGCGCCCCTGTCCCGCGCGGGCTTCGGCTTTATTGAACTTGGGGCTGTCACACCCAAACCCCAACCCGGAAATCCGCGCCCGCGCCTCTTTCGCCTGCCGCAGGACAAGGCCGTCATCAATCGGTTCGGCTTCAACAATTCCGGTGCCGCCGCCATGGCCGCCCGCCTGAAACACCGCCCGAAATCCGCGGTAATCGGCCTCAACCTCGGCGCTAATAAGGACAGCACCGACCGCGCGGCCGATTATGCCAGCGTCCTGTCCACTTGCGGCGCGCATCTGGATTTCGCCACGGTCAATGTCTCCTCCCCCAATACTGAGGCGCTGCGCGATCTGCAGGGCAAGGCCGCCCTCGACGCGCTGCTCGCCCAGGTCATCGAAACCCGGAACGCGCTGCCGAACCGCCCCGCGCTCTTTCTGAAAATCGCGCCCGACCTGACCAAGGCGGAACTGGCCGACATCGCCGAAACCGCCCTCGCCCGCCAGATCGACGGTATCATCGCCACCAACACGACGCTCGACCGGGATGGTCTGCATGGCCCGCATAAAAACCAACGGGGCGGCCTTTCGGGCGCACCTTTATTCAGGAAATCCACCCAAACGCTGGCCGATCTCTACCGCCTCACCGATGGCAAGCTGCCGTTGATCGGCGTGGGCGGTATCAGTTCCGCCCAAGACGCCTATGCCAAGATCAAGGCAGGCGCGACCGCTGTCCAGCTTTACACGGCGCTGGCCTATCACGGCCTAGGCCTCGCCGCTCAGATCGCGCGTGAGCTTGACGACCTGGCCGCCCGCGACGGCCATGGGAGCCTGGCCCACGCCATCGGCACCGATCAGCCCTAATTGGGTCACGCCCAAAGCGCCGAGACCCCGGCCAACACCGCAATCGGCAAGAAAAACACCCAGGACATGTGCTTGCCGCGCGACAAGATCAACGCGGCAAGGCCGGTCACACCGCAGGCACCGCTGATCCCCCACAAAAGCACATCGGGCGCTGCCGCGATGCGAAACTGCATCACAATCAGCACGACCCCCAGGATCCACCAAAACAGCGTGGTGACATGCCACCCGATCCGCAAGGTCAGCTCAGTATTGCGCCGACTGCCCAAGATGATGGGCAGATCCGGCAGCGCCAAGATCGGCGCGATCAGGTGCCGGTCGCCACGCAGGCTGTGCATCAGTCCAACTGCAAACAACAGAATTGCCGCTAATATCAACATGCTTGACCTCTCCATACAGTTCTGTATTGAAAAGACCGTACACCACTGTATTGTCAACCCATGACAGATCGACTGACCCGGCAGGACTGGATCCTCCACGGCTTCGCCACACTCAAGCAAACCGGTCCCGACGGCCTGAAAGCCGACCGTATGGTCAAAGCGCTCAATGTCTCGCGCGGCAGCTTTTACTGGCATTTCAAGAATATCGACGACTTCAACCAAGCGCTCCTGACCGCCTGGCGCACCCAAATCACCGGGGCCGTGATCGCCGATCTCAAGGACCTGCCCGACGGTCCGGCCCAGATCAGGGACCTGATCCACCGCGCCCTCACCACACCGCAGGAATTGGAGGCCGCGATGCGACATTGGGCCAATGCCACCCCGGCCGTCGCCAAGGCCGTGACGGAGGTCGACACCCTCCGCATCGGCTATCTTGACCAGACCTTCCGCCAAATGGGTCAGCCTGTGCAGATCGCGCGCGCCTCGGCGCTGCTCTTGCACTGGGCCTATGTTGGTCGCGCCGTGGCCCCCGCCGCCGATCCAGACGAAATCGCCCGACACGCCGACAACATTTGCCGCCTGCTCTTTCCCAACACCAAGGGCTGATCCATGCCCCGGACGATCATCCTGACCCACCATTACCCCGCCAGCGCAGATGATGTCTGGGCACTGGCCACCGATCTGGATTCGTTTCCGGAGGTCATGAAGGGCGTCGCCACCTTCACCGGACTGCCCGGGGGGCAGATCGCCCAGGGTCAGAAGATCAGCGTTCAGGTATCCATACTGGGGATCCTGCCAGCGCAACCCTACCATATGGATGTGGTCGAATGTGACCCCGCCGCCCGCATGTTTCGATCCCTTGAACACGGTGCGGGCGTCAAAAGCTGGCAGCATGAACTGACCGTGACCCCGACAGAAACGGGTGCCACCCTGACCGATCACGTCATCATCAATGCGGGCCTGTTGACCCCGCTCTTCGTGCTCTGGGCGCGCTATGTCTACGGCGCCCGGCACAAGCCCCGGCTCCGTCTGTTGCAACACCCACCGAACGGTCCGTATGTATAGGATATGCATGGTTTGTGCATCGGTTCTGCATGGCATCTGCGGATGCCTTCCCACCATCGTCTGCCTCCGGTAGCCTCCCGGTAGATCCAGCACGCGAGCACATATGCATATCGGTATCCTCACGGCCGGGCATGTCCCGGCAGAATTGCGCCCCCACAGCGGTGATTATGAAACCGTCTTTGCGAAGTTTTTGGAAAATCAGGGGCTTACATTCCAAAACTGGGATGTGGTCGACATGGATTTTCCCAATTCGATCGACGCCGCAGAGGGGTGGTTGATCACCGGATCGCGCCACGGCGTGTACGAAGATCATCCCTTCATTCCTCCCCTGATCCAGTTCATCCAGGCCGCGTTCATCGCCCAGGTTCCCATGGTCGGCATCTGCTTTGGTCACCAGATCATCGCACAAGCTATGGGGGGTCGGGTCGAGAAAAGCACAAAGGGTTGGGGTGTCGGGCGGCAGGTCTACAGCTATGCCGGGGCCGAGGTTACGCTGAACGCCTGGCACCAGGACCAGGTCGTCGAAAAGCCCCCTCTAGCCACTTCCATCGCCCAGAATGCGTTTTGCGAACATGCCGGTTTCCTCTATGGCAAACAGGCACTTACCCTGCAACCCCACCCCGAGTTTCGCGATGATTTCATGGCCGGTCTGATTGAACACCGCGCGCCCGGTGTCGTCCCCGAGAACCGTCTGGACTATGCCCGCGCGCAATTGGGCGGCCCGACGGATGGGGTCCAGATCGCAGCTGACATTGCCGCCTTCTTCCATCTGGACCGGGAGGAACCGGCATGAAATCTTGGATGGAACAGCTTCCGGAGGCCGCGAAGACCTATCTGGATGGGCGGCGACTGGATGAAGTGGAATGCATCGTCTCAGACCTGGCTGGGGTCGCCCGTGGGAAGGCCATGCCTGCCTCGAAATTCGCCACGCAGGAGCAGTTCTATTTGCCAGACTCGATCTTTTTGCAAACGATTACAGGGGATTGGGCCGATGTCGAAGGTCGCGCCTTTACCGAGCCTGACATGGTCCTGCGGCCCGATTTTTCCACCGCGACCGCCGCGCCCTGGACCGCCGATTACACGATTCAGGTGATCCATGACATCACCGACCGTCAGGGCGATCCGATCCCCTTTGCACCGCGCAACGTCCTGAAACGTGTGGTCGATCTCTATATCAATGCGGGGCTGACCCCGGTCGTAGCCCCCGAGATGGAGTTCTACCTCGTTGCGCCCAACATTGACCCGGGCCAACCCATCGAGCCGCCCATCGGCCGATCAGGCCGCCGCGCTGCTGCCCGCCAAGCCTATTCCATGTCAGCAGTCGATGAATACGGGCCGATCATCGATGACATCTACGACTTTGCTGAGGCGCAGGGCCTTGAGATCGACGGCATCCTCCATGAAGGCGGCGCAGGCCAGATCGAAATGAACCTGCGCCACGGCGACCCGGTAAAACTCGCCGATGAGATCTTTTATTTCAAACGCCTGATCCGGGAGGCGGCCCTGCGCCATGACTGCTATGCGACTTTCATGGCCAAACCCATTCAGGATGAGCCGGGGAGCGCCATGCATATCCACCATTCCGTCGTTGATACGGCCAGCGGCCACAACATCTTTGCCACAGGCGACGACGGGGAGACCCCTGAATTCATGCACTTTGTTTCGGGCCTACAACGGCATTTGCCGTCTGTCATCGCGCTGCTCTCCCCGTATGTGAACAGCTATCGCCGCTATGTCCGGGATCTCGCAGCGCCGATCAATCTGGCCTGGGCGCGCGACAATCGCACGACCGGTCTGCGTGTGCCGGTTTCGGGGCGGGAGGCACGGCGGATCGAGAACCGGATTCCCGGCATGGATTGCAACCCGTATCTGGCCATCGCCGCGTCGCTGGCGTGTGGATATCTGGGGCTGCAGGACAAGCTCTACCCGACCGATGAGTTCATCGGTGACGCCTATGACAGCGAGGGGGACATCCCCCGCACCTTTGGTGAAGCGCTCGATGCCTTTGCCAAGGCCGATCCGATCCAACAGGTTCTGGGTAAGGAATTTTGCGACGTTTACCGCGCAGTCAAGGCGCTGGAATATGACGGGTTCTTGCAGGTGATCTCCCCTTGGGAGAGAGAGCATCTGTTGCTGAATGTCTGATAAATTGCCACTGACCGAATGCTGACAGCTGTCGCCTAGAAGCTCCTGTCCCCGCGGGGACAGGATTTTACCAGTCTTTTCAATGCGACCAGTTGAGCCCCAGTCAGGCGCTGCGCTTCAGGGACCGTTTGGAATGAGTCATGTTGGCGTCGATGAATTCCAGAACCAGCGGGCGAATATTATTGCGCCAGCTGCGCCCGGCAAAAATGCCGTAATGGCCTGCATCAGGTTCCAGATGGCTGGCCTTTTTTGCATCGGGTAGTCCGGTCAGCAGATCCAAAGCGGCAATGCATTGGCCAGGGGCAGAGATATCGTCATTCGCTCCCTCGACTGTCTTGACCGCCACATCGGTGATTTTCGAGATATCGACGGGCCTGCCGCCAACCTCGAACGCATTCTTGGCAATCTCCCGCTTTTTGAAGATGCGGTCGACGGTAGACAGATAAAACTCCGCCGTCATGTCCATCACGGCAAGATATTCGTCGTAGAACCGGTTGTGCCGGTCATTGTCGCTGGCCTCGCCCTTGGCTGTGGCGACGATCTGATCAAAGAAAGCCGTCGCATGGGTCTCGCTATTCATCGCGATGAAGGAGGCGAGTTGCTGCAGGCCCGGGTAAACCATCCGCCCGGCCCCGCCATATTTGAAACCCACCCGTTGCAACACATGGCGTTCAAGTTGCCCCATGGTGACGGCGCGGCCAAAATCCGTCACCTCCGTCGGGGCGGCGCCAGGATCAATCGGGCCACCAATCAGGGTCAGTGTGTTCGGCTGCGCAGCCGGATCCTCTTCCGCCAGATATGCGGTGGCGACAAGGGCCAAGGGCGCAGGTTGGCATACGGCAATCACATGGGTGTCGGGGCCCATGTAGCGCATGAAATCCACCAGATAGAGGGTGTAATCCTCCACATCAAACTTGCCGTCGCTGACGGGGATGTCCCGCGCATTGTGCCAGTCGGTGATATAGACCTCACAATCGGGCAAAAGGCTGAGGACCGTGGAGCGCAATAACGTTGCGTAATGACCTGACATTGGCGCAACAAGAAGCACTTTGCGCGGCATCTCTTCCCGCCCCAGCACGTCAAAATGGATCAAATCGCCGAACGGACGATCCACTTCGACATTGATCTTGACCAGGTGGTCGCGCCCATCCGCGCCGACGACAGAGTCGATATTCCAGTCAGGTTTGACCACCATGCGGGCGAAACTGCGTTCCGTCACCTCCCCCCAGGCAGCGGTCATCTGAATCATCGGATTGGCCGTGAGCCCGAAAACTGGGTATGAATACATGGCCTTGGCGCTGGCCCCCAACCATTGGTTGGTAATCCGCACACTTTCCATAAAGTCGTATGTCGCCATATATTTCATGCGCACCTTCCCCGGCCACCCCGGAACAAATCGTCGCTTTGCCCCCCAACAATGTGCGACGGTAATTAATATGTCGCAAACTTAGGGGGGAACCGTAGCCATGACAACTGATCAAAATCGCACGGGGGGCGAGCTTGATACTTTGGGTTCCAATTTGGCCAAGATTGAGCAGTTGTCCCGCCGGGTCGTCACGGCGCTATCGCATCAGCGCAGCGTGCCACCGGGTTTGCAGGCCCCCTCTAACGAATTGTTTTTAAAGGCTGCCACGGCCTACATGACCGAGATGATGGCAAATCCTGCCAAGATCATGGAACATCAGATCAGTTTCTGGGGAAAAACGCTCAAACATCACATGGAGGCCAACCAGGCGCTGGCCAGCGGCCATTTGACAGCCCCCACGGACCATACCGGCAAGGACCGCCGATTTGCTGGGGAACTGTGGCAGAACCACCCCTATTTCAACTACATCAAACAACAATATCTGCTGTCGTCGGAGGCGATCACAGCTGCCGTTGCCGACCTGGACGGGTTGGACGACGCAGACAAGAAGCGGCTCGATTATTTTTCTCGTCAGATCGTCGATATGTTCAGCCCCGCCAACTTTCTGGGCACCAACCCCGATGCCCTGGCCCGCGCGGTGGAGACCGAAGGACAAAGCCTGGTCGATGGTCTGGAGAACATGGTGCGCGACCTTGAGGCCAATGATGGCAATCTGGTGGTCACGCTGGCAGATCGGGAGGCGTTCCAGGTGGGCGAGAACCTGGGCACGACCGAAGGCGCGGTCGTCTACCGCAATCGCATGTTCGAACTGATCCAGTATGCGCCGCAAACCGACAAGGTTTGCCGCACCCCGCTTGTGATCTTCCCGCCCTGGATCAACAAGTTCTACATCCTTGACCTGAAGGAGAAAAACAGCCTGATCAACTGGATCGTCAGCCAGGGTTACACGCTGTTCGTCGTCAGCTGGGTCAACCCCGATCCGAGTTATGCCGATGTCGGGATGGAGCAATATATCGAAGAAGGTTATCTGGCCGCCATCGAAACCGTCAAGGCGATCACCGGCGAAGACAAGATAAACGCCGTGGGCTACTGCATCGCGGGCACGACCCTGGGCCTGACGCTGAGCCTGATGAAGAAGCGCAAGGATACGTCTTTGCGGTCCGCCACCTTTTTCACGACCCTTACCGACTTTTCGGATCAGGGAGAGGTCGGCGTTTTCCTGGACAATGATTTCGTCGACGCGATCGAGGATGAGGTAGCCGATCATGGCGTGCTCGACAGTTTCTTCATGTCGCGCACATTCTCCTATCTGCGGTCGAATGACCTGATTTATGCCCCGGCCATCAAAAGCTACATGATGGGAGAGGCGCCCCCTGCCTTTGATCTATTGTTCTGGAATGGCGACGGCACCAATTTACCCGCCAAGATGGCCGTCGAATATCTGCGGTACCTGTGCCAGGATGACAGGTTCGCCCGTGGTGAGATCCAGATGTTCGGAGAAACGCTATCGCTGGCAGATGTCGATCTGCCGGTTTGCGCCATCGCCTGCGAGACCGATCATATCGCCGCGTGGAAATCCAGCTATCGCGGTGTGCAAAGGATGGGGTCCAAGCAAAAGACCTTTATCCTGTCGGAATCGGGCCATATCGCAGGGATCGTCAATCCGCCGACCAAACAGAAATACGGCCACTACACCAATGACGACATGACCCTCACCCCGGTCGCATGGCAGGAGGGTGCCCGCTACAATCAGGGGTCGTGGTGGCCGCGCTGGGGAGCTTGGCTCAAGAAACGGTCGGGCGCGCAAGTTCCGGCCCGCAAGCTGGGGACAAAGGATTTTCCGGTGCTGGATGCGGCACCCGGCACCTATGTGCTCGCTGCCGAGTGATCCTACCCCAATTAATTTTGCTGCAATGCAGAAAAATCTTGCAATGCTGCAGTGCAGCATGTATATCATGGATCATCGAAATGAGATGGCGCTGACCAGTGTGTGGGGGCGCACAAGAAAGGACACGACCATGACGAACGACATGACAAAGATGATGCAGGAAATGATGGCTTCCTTCCCCATGGATACAAATGCCATGACCGACGCATTCAAGACATCTGCCGCCCTGGGTGAGAAGATGTCGAAAGTGGCTCTGGAAGCTGCCAGCAAGTCCACCGAAATCTCCGCCAAGCTGACCACCGACACGCTGTCGAAGATGGGCGAGATCACCAAGATCAAGGACGAGCCTGCTGACTATTCGAAAGCCGTCACCGATTTCGCCTCCGCTCAGGCCGAACTGGTTGCCGAGCATATGGCCGCGTTCGCTGAGGTTGCCAAGAAAGTTCAGATGGAAACTGTCGAACTGATGCTGGCCGCTGGCAAGGATTTCTCTGAAGACGCCACAGCCGCTGTCAAGAAAGCCACCAATGAGGTGACGACAGCTGCCAAGAAAGCCGCCACGGCCAAGTAATCGGGCAAGGTCCAAGGCCGACCTCCCACGGCCAACGACATTGCCTTAAAGAAGAGCGAGCCCCTGCGGCTCGCTCTTTCTTTTTGTGCGGCGCTGACTTACGGTTGATCGCAGGGAATGGGAGACACCTAGTTGACCGATGAAAAACCGCTCCTGATCAAGCGATATGCGAGCCGTCGCCTCTACAACACCGAAACCAGTGACTATGTCACGCTGGAGGATATCGCCAAGTTCATCAGGGCGGGTCGCGAGGTGCAGATCGTTGACCTGAAATCCGGTGATGACCTGACCCGGCAATATCTCCTTCAGATCATCGCCGAACATGAAAGCAAGGGTGACAACGTGTTGCCCACCACCGTTCTGACCGATCTGGTGCGCAGCTACACCACGCAGGCCCAAAGCGTTGTGCCCCAGTTTCTGGCCATGAGTTTCGAGATGCTGCGCGATGGCCAGTCCAAGGTCATGGAGAATATGGGAAAGATGAACCCCCTTACCTCGATGCCAGGCTTTGATGCGATGCGGACCCAGCAGGAATTGTTCATGAAGGCGATGACCGGCGGGATGGCGGGCAACTGGTCAGCTCCGGACAGCGATGCCCCCGCCATGCCAGACCCGACGAGCGAGGATCTGGGCGAGATCAAGAAACAGCTGGCGGATCTTCAACAAAAGCTCGCCAAACTGGACAAGTAAATCAGTCCGACGATTGGCCGGGATGGGCTGGCAGGTCATGGCGCAGCGGTGTTGCCTTCGGACGCTCGGCACAATGGACCTGGCCTGTGGGAACGAACCTGTCCGGCTCCGCCAGCGTACCCGCGGTGATGTGGATCTCATTGGGCCATTGGGTGGAACGATAGGTCAGTTGGCTGCCGCAGATCCCGCAGAATTGCCGCACGGTATCTGATCTGGCGCTGAATGCGGTCAAGGCATCCCCCGTCAAATCGAGCTCATCCTGCGACACACCGATCCATCCGACCACCCCCGCACCACTCGCGCGCCGACAGCTGTCGCAATAGCACAGCTGCTGCCACAGGATCGCGCTTTCGGCGAACGTATATCGGCAGGCGCCGCACAGACACTGACCGGTGATGTTGCCCATGACCCAAAGGTGCGTAACGTCTGCGCAATTGGCAAGGCCGCGAAGGCGTTTCCCTTCCCTGAACGGATCCAGTAGCGTGCCGCGACAAATACGAAGTGAGGATCCATGCCCGACGCGCCCGGACGGATCACCCTCTGGGGGATCGAAGTTTTTCTGGCCACCGCAGAGGAAGGCGCCGTTTCGGCCGCTGCCCGACGATTGGGGGCAAGCCCGTCCGGCGTGAGCCAGCAATTGACGGCGCTGGAAGGCGCGCTGGGTGTGTCCCTGATGGATCGCTCAACCCGGCCCGTGGTCCTGACACCACAGGGAGAGACCTTTCGCAGGCGTGCCCAAGTCATCTTGAACGAGGCGGCCCAGGCCCGCGCGGAGTTGGCCGCCAAGGATCTGGCAAACCTCACCAATCTGCGCCTCGGCATGATCGAGGATTTCGATGCCGACGTCACCCCGCGCCTACTCTCCGACATGGCCGAAGAGCTGAAACGCTGCCAGTTCCTGCTGGAAACCGGGGCCAGCCACCGTCTGTTCGATCTGCTGGACAGCCGAACGCTGGATGTCATCGTCGCCAGCGATATCAGCGCGCCGCAGGATTGGATGGAGGTCTATCCGCTGCTGGAAGAGCCATTTCTGGTGGCCGCCCCCCGGGGCCGGATTGACCCCGATGGCAATATGCTGAGCCAGCTAAAACGCATGCCACTTATCCAATACACCCAGCGCCACTTGATGGGGCGCCTGATCACAACCCACCTGGCCCGTCAGAAACTGCGCCTGACCCACCGGTTCGAGCTTGATAGCTATCACGCCATTATGGCAATGGTCGCGGAAGGTGCTGGATGGACGATCCTGCCCCCCCTTGGCCTGATGCGCGCCCATAGATTTCGCGATGATGCAGATATCCTGCCTCTGCCAACGGATCCGTTGATCCGCACAATCTCCCTGACCGCACGCACTGGCGTGTTGCAGGATATGCCTGAAACACTGGCCAATCGGCTCGGGCCCTTGCTCCAAGAGTTGATCGTGACCCCGACAATCGCCCGCGTGCCATGGCTGGACGGCAGACTGAAAGTACTGACCGACGCAACGCCCTAAGTTCATTATGTGCCGTATGCCAGGGGCTGTCCCATGACATCGTCCATGGCTGCGAGCAGGATATTTGCGACGGCATCCAGTTCGGCGCGGGTAAGGCGGGCGGGCAGGCGAACGTCGCAGGCCCGCATCAGCATGGCGCGCGTTTGCGGCAGATCGGGCACTTCACCCGGAATGAACTGCCAGTTCCAGAATGCCCGGGCATTGTCCTGGCTCATGCCAAAGACCTGCACTTTGACCCCGCGATCCGCAGCAGCGCTGGCAAAGGCCATTGTCTCGGCATCGTCCATATCCACGAGGTTGAACTGGATGGAGTCCGGGGCGCGACATTCCGGGCGCAAAGGGGCAGGCACATCGATCCAGGGTGACCCGTTGAGCAGCCCCGCCACATGATCATGGCCCGCGCGTCCATCACGTACACGGCGTTCGATATGGGCCAGTTGCGGACGAATGACAGCGGCAGACAGGTTTTGCAGGCGCAGATTATACAGCGGCAGTTGGTTTTGCCATTTCGCAAAATGCTCCTGCAACATGTTGTGCTTTTTCCAGGTATGCTCATAGGCGCCCGACATGATCACAGCGCGCGCCACCAGATTGGCATCGTCGGTGATCATGATGCCACCTTCGCCTGCATTGACCAGTTTATAGGACTGGAACGAAAAGCAGCCGACCTGACCCAAGGTTCCGATCTTTTGGTCATGCCAGGTGGTGCCAAGGGAATGCGCGGCATCTTCGATCACCGGCACATTGCGGGCATCGCACAACGCCATGATCGCGTCCATATCAGAGGTGTGCCCGCGCATATGGCTGATGATGACGGCGCTGATCGTGTCATCCAGCTTGGCTTCGAAATCGGCCATGTCGATCCGATAATTATCTGAGACTTCGACCAGAACCGGCAAACATTCCGCATGGATGACAGCGGATGGCACGGCTGCAAACGTGAATGCCGGGATCAGAACACGGGCTTTCTCGGGCAGATCCAAGGCCTTCAACGACAAAAACAGCGCCGCCGAGCAAGACGATACCGCAAGTGCATATTTGGACCCCATGACAGCTGCGAATTCCTGTTCCAGCAGCGTGACCGGGGCGTTTTCCGGTGCGGTGTAGCGGAACAGATCGCCCGACGCCAAAAGACGGTCGATCTCTGCCCGCGCCGCGTCAGGGATCGGTTCGGCGTCATAGACGTTTGGGGCTTGGGTCATATCCGGCTCCATCGTGATTTTCAGTTTTTCTGTAATCTACATTCAGGAAAAATAATAGTCGTTTTTGGGGGCAGGTATGGGATCGGGCCAAGGCCTTGTCTTGCCAGCCAAAATCGCATCGGATCGTGGGGCAGCCGCTTTAGCGGGCTGATACCGGCAGGTCGGTTGCGCAGGCGAGTAGCCCCTCAAGATCAAGGTGGGCCGCCATGTGATTTGCCAACGCGTCCAACGTGGCCTCGACTGTCATATCGTATTGCAGGTCGCTCGACGCGGCCCCCAATTCGTTCAGAAACGCCCGGCGAAACCCATCGGCCGCAAAGATCCCGTGAAGATAGGTGCCCAGGATCCGGCCATCTGCAGATGCGGCCCCTTCTGACTGCCCGTTCATCTGAAGCCAGCCGCGTGCGCGATCTGGCCCCGTCGTCTCACCGATATGGATTTCATACCCCTCCACATCCGTTCCGCTGGCCGGATGGTGGGCGGCGGTCAGAACCACCTGTTTTTCCGGCACCATCCTGGTTGTCACATCCAGCAGTCCCAGGCCCGGCACCGTGCCCCCCTGCCCTTCGATCCCGAGCGGGTCATCAATGCGCTGCCCCAGCATCTGATAGCCCCCGCAAAGGCCCAACACATGCCCCCCACGCCTGAGATGGGCGGCGACGTCGATATCCCACCCGCTGCGGCGTAGCGCTTCCAGATCGCTGATGGTCGATTTTGATCCGGGCAAGAGCACGAGGGTCGCATCCCCCGGCAACGCGTGATCCAGCGGCACGATCGCGACCGTTACGTCAGGTTCCTGCGCCAACGGGTCCAGATCATCAAAATTGGCAAGGCGAGGCAACTTTGGCACGACCACCTTGATCTTGCCCCCCGCGCGGGAGGAGAGGTCGAGAATATCCTCAGCCGGCAATTTCCAGGCACCATCGAACCAGGGCAAGACGCCCAGATCATGCCACCCGGTGCGTTGGGAAATGGCGGATTGCCCGTCGGCGAACAGGGTTGGATCGCCACGGAACTTATTGACCAAAAAGGCTTTGATCCGCCGGGCATCCTGCGCTGGTAACACCGCTTGTGTGCCGACCAGTTGCGCGATGACCCCGCCGCGATCAATGTCGCCCACCAGCACGACGGGCAGGTCCGCAGCCTCTGCAAATCCCATATTTGCAATGTCGCCCGCGCGCAGGTTGATCTCCGCCGGGCTGCCTGCCCCTTCGACCACGACAAGATCCACGCCCTCTGCCAGCCGGTGGAAGCTCTCAAGGACGGATGCCAGAAGCTGCGGCTTGGCCGTCGCATAGTCGCGTGCCTTGAGCGTTGCAAAGCGTTTGCCCTGCAAGATCACCTGGGCGCCGACCTCGCTTTCGGGTTTCAAAAGAACAGGGTTCATATCCACATGGGGCGCGACGCCTGCCGCCTTGGCCTGCAGGGCCTGGGCCCGCCCGATCTCTGCCCCCTCGGGCGTGACGGCGGCGTTGTTCGACATGTTCTGCGGTTTGAACGGCCGCACCTGTAGACCCTGGCGCGCAAAGTGACGGCACAGCCCCGCAACCAGGATCGATTTGCCGACATTCGAGCCGGCGCCCTGGATCATGATAGCTTTTGTCATTGTGTCCGCCCTACCAATATGCCCGACATAGGATGTCACCAGCCGGGAAGGAAGCGGCGATGAACACACCGGCACATCTGATTTTTGGCGCCGCCGCCTTTGCCCGCCCCAACGCACCGGCTGTGACCACCGCCGCACTCGCAGGGGCGATGCTGCCGGACCTGTCGCTTTATGTCTTGGTGGGCTGGCATCTGCTGTGGTTGGGAACGCCTGCGCAGGTGGTATTCGATCAACTGTATTTTTCGGATGCGTGGATGCGGATCTTTCGCGTCGATAACAGTTTCATCCTGTGGGGTGTTGGCTTCGCGGCGGCCCTGGCCTGTCGCAGCCGCTGGTGCATCGCGCTGACCGGGGCGGCGCTGCTCCACCTGGCGCTGGATTTCCCCCTGCACCACGATGACGGGCGACCACAATTCTGGCCGTTGACCAATTGGATCTTTGAAAGCCCCGTCAGCTATTGGGACAGCCGCGCCTATGGCAACATCGTCGGACCGATCGAGGTTGTGGCCTCGTTGATCTTGTGCGGTGTCTTGTGGCGCCGGTTCAAAGCCCCTTTGTCTCGTGCGGTGATTGTGCTGGCTGTGCTGACCCAGATCTCACCGGTGATGATCTGGTTTTTCGTCTTTGCGAATGCCTGACCCGCGAGAACGAAAAAGCGTGTCCCCGCGGGGACACGCTTTTTTCCTGAAACGCGCGATGTGAATTTACGCGGCTTCTGCTTGCTCCGCCGCCTGGCGGCGCTCGCTTTCTTCCCGCGACAGGGCAACAGATGTCCGAACGCCGTTTCCGACGAATTCCATCAAGCCCGACACGACACGTTCATTCGGGTCAATGCCCGCACAGCTGAGAACTTCACGCCCATCGCGTGACCGCGCCCATCGCGCAATCTGCTCAGGGCCGTTGCCGTATTTCTTGTCATCGGCAATGGCGTCGTCCAAAGCAGCAAGCACCACAGCTGCGAACAATTTGCGTGCCCGTGATCCCTGTTCGTGGTTGAAGGCTGTACCATCAACGAAATCGATCATCTGGTCGTCCTTTGTTCTTGCTTTTCTCGATCTGGCGTGACCGCGAATATGGCTGATATTCCGCGATTCGGTATGCCGATATTGGAATGGCTGCCATGCGCACAACGCATATCTAGCGTTTTCGAGCTACAGTATGTTCGCTTGCATGACAACAGTCCTCAATATATAGAACGGCTCAAGAAAACCACAAGATTTCAACAAGGTTTCGCCGCAAATGCCCAAAATAAACGGAAACGAGATCCGCCCCGGCAATGTGCTGGAGCATAATGATGGACTTTGGGCCGCCGTGAAGGTAGACCATGTGAAGCCGGGCAAAGGCGGCGCGTTTGCCCAGGTGGAACTGCGAAACCTGCGCAATGGTTCCAAATTGAACGAACGCTTTCGGTCGGCGGATAAGATCGAACGGGTGCGGTTGGAACAGAAAGACCAGCAATTTCTGTACGAATCTGACGGCATGCTGGTGTTCATGGATGCCGAGACGTTTGATCAAATCGAATTACCGGCAGAGATACTAGGCGACCGGCGGCCGTTCCTACAAGACGGTATGACCATCGTCGTTGAATTCCATGACGAAGAGGCGCTGAACGCGACGCTGCCGCAAAAGGTGACCTGCAAGGTGATCGAGACGGAGCCGGTCGTGAAAGGCCAGACGGCGGCCAATTCATTCAAACCGGCCGTTCTGGACAATGGCGTCAAGGTCATGGTGCCGCCCTTCGTGGGTCAGGACGAGGATATCGTCGTGAACACGGAAACCATGGAATATTCGGAACGCGCCTGACCCCTTACAGGCGCGTTACAGTGGCCTCACCGGCGGTCATCGCCCCGGTGGCACGGTCAAAGCGCAGATAGGCCAGACCCTCACCACTTGACTGGCTGTAAAGCTGGCCGGCCGACTTTCCATTCGCCGTGATCTCTGCCCCGGGTTCAGCGGATCCATCGATGGCAACACGGGCCAACCCCTTGCGCAAGTTGGTCTTGTGTTTCATCCGAGCGGTCACTTCCTGCCCGACATAACATCCCTTTTTGAAGTCGACGCCATTGAGGGCTTCGAAATTCATCTCAAGAATGAAGCTGTCATTCGGGATCAGTTCGATTGTGCTTTCGGGCACCATATACCGGATGCGCTGGCGATCGTAATCGTCATAGGTACCGGCAATGTCGCCATAGGCGCGCCACCCAAGCTTGGCGTGGCGTGGGTCAGTGAACGCTCCGGCAGGCGCATCGCCGTCTCCGACCAGGACCTTGATATCGGTCGGCGCAATCTCAACCTTTGCGCGGAGTTTGTACATGGTCAGGCGCTTGGTCAGGTCAGCGGCCAACGGCGCGGCGACATCCAGCAGGATATCATCGGCGCTTTGAAGCAGAAAGAAATCGGCTAAATATTTGCCCTGGGGCGTCAGGATGGCGGCATAGACCAGACCATCGGCCAGCCGAGCGATATCATTCGTGATCAGGCCCTGCAGGAAATCAGACATATCCGGGCCAGAGAGGCGCAACACGGTGCGTTCCATCAGCGATCTCCTTTTTCGAATTGCAAAGCATGGAGCGCGGCATAGGTACCGTTATGGGCGAGCAAGGCGTCATGGGTGCCCTCCTCCACCACGCGGCCATTATCCAGAACAACGATCTTGTGCGCCTTTCGGACCGTCGACAGGCGATGGGCGATGACCAGGGTGGTGCGGCCCCTGCTCAACCCTTCGAGCGCGTCCTGGACGACCGCTTCCGACCGCACATCCAGGGCCGAGGTCGCTTCATCAAGCAGAAGGATCGGCGTATCGCGCAGCAAGGCGCGCGCAATTGCCACCCGCTGCCGCTGCCCGCCGGACAAGGCAGATCCGCGGGGGCCTGCCTTGGCGTTCACGCCGTCAGGCAGTGCATTAACGAATTCGGTCACGTGGGCTGCAGTCATGGCGCTTTCCAGCAGCGAACCCTGCAGCCGATCATCGCCAAGGGTGATGTTTTCGAGGAGGGTCTCATCAAAAAGCAACGCATCCTGTGTCACCATCGAAAATTGGGCACGCAGATCGGTGAGATCAAGAGCCTCTATCGGTGTACCATCCAGCGTCACCTGGCCCGATTGCGGCTGAACCAGCCGGGTCAGGACGTTGAACACCGTGCTTTTTCCCGCACCCGATGCACCGACCAGGGCGGTGGTTTGCCCGGCCTCGGCAACAAAGCTCAGGCCGCGCAAAACGGGTGTTGCGCCATAGGACAGGTGCACATCATTCAGGGCGATCCGTGTGCCCGCTGGCAGGGGTTGGGGGTTGGCGGGGCTTTGCGGGTTTGGCTCTTCATCGAAAAACTCCTTGAGCCGCCCGATGCTGACCTTGGCGGCCTGCCAGTACCCTGCGATATTGCCCAAGCGGCGCAACGGCTCAAACGCCAGCGCCATGGCGGTGAAGAAGCTCATGAACTCCCCCACGGTCTTGGTGCCGTCGATGATCTCTGCCCCGCCATAAAGCAGTACGGCGAAGAACCCGATGCCGGTCATCACATCGATCAGGGCCGGAATGAGCGCACGGCCCATCGCGACATTCACATCAGCCTTGACCCGATCGTCGGCCAGGTCGCGGTAGCGTTTGGTCTGGTAGCGTTCCAGCGCGTTCAGCTTGACAGGTGCGATGCCGTGGAAAATCTCATCCAGCCGTGTGGTCATTTTACCCGCCAGTTGGCGCGATATCAGCGTGGTGCGGCGCACGAAGGACTGCACGGCCAGGGTGGGCAGCACCAAAAGCGGCGTTCCGATCAAGGCCACCAACGTCCACTGCCAGTCGATCCACAAAACCACCGTCAGCAAGGATATCAGGGCGACGATATCCCGCCCGGCGCCGGAGATGATAGTGGTGGCAATGCTGCGGATCGCCCCGCTATCGCCGCTGATCCGGTCGATCATCGCACCGGGCGGGTAGGTCTGGTGAAAGGCGCTGTCCAAATCCATGACATGGCGCAACAGTTTGGTCTGGATGTCGTAGACCGTCAGCGCACCGACCCGGCTGAGGATCACCCGCTGGGTGACCGAGGTGACGGCACGCAACACGAAGATGCCCAGAATGCCCCCACCGACCCAATAAAGCGCATCGCGGCTGCCGCCGATGAAGACATCGTCGAACATGGGCTTCATCATGTAGCTGAGCAGCCCCATCATGGAGCCTTCGATGGCCATGAGCAGGGTCGCCAGGGCAATCATGAACCAGTGACGCCCCAGGAAGCGGGTCCACAGCCAGGCGAACAATCTGTCCGGTTTTACGACGTGCCCTTGCGCCATGCGGCAAAGCTCTCCTCGACCTCGCGTTTGTTGTACTCGGTCCGGAACCAGGTCTCCAGATCGATGGGGTCCTGGGCATTGCGCTTTTCATAGACGTCAAAGATGTGATCGACGATGCCGGTCGCGGTCCAATCCAGGTGCAGGTAGCGCACACTAAGCTCTTTGCGCGCCTCGGACAGGGGGACTTTTTCAACAATTGCGCGGTAAAGAACGGCGGCAAAGCCCGCACGATCCGCGCCCGACTTGCAATGCAGCACAAAGGGTTTCGGCAAGGTCTTGAGGGTGTCGATCAGGTTGAGGATCTCCTGCTGACCAGCTGCTTTTCTTGCATATATCTTGCGCTCAACAAGGGTCAGGCCCAAACGGTCGCACGCCTCCTGTTCGAACAACCATGGTGAATATCCATCGTTTCCGCGCAAATTTAGGACCGTCTGGATCCCCATCGACTTGTACTTTTTCAACCTTTTTGGTCCGGGATGGTTGGATCTATAGACACCGTCCGCCACGCGACCGAAATTCGTCCACCAGACCCGCAAAAAAGCATGGTCCAGCAAATGAAAATGCAACCAGGCCTGCCAGCGCTTGAACGGTGTGGAGATGTCATCGCCAAACGATTTTCTGACCTTGCGTTCCGCGGTCTTGAGGCGCTGTCTAAGCTGGGTGAACATGCTGGGCCGATGGCTCTGAAACTGACGGGGCGGTCTAGCGTGAAACACCCATGGGACGCAAGCAGTCCAGATTGACCCCTGCGAAACGGCGGCATAGGTCTGCCGCAAAGGAGCATTTGCAAATGTCGCTTGGAAACGGAACCCATTACCTTGCCATTCCTGGACCGTCCGTCATGCCGGATGCCGTGTTGCGCGCGATGCACAGGCCAGCCCCCAACATCTACACGGGTGAGCTGCACGAGATCGTCGACAACCTGATACCGGATCTGAAGGCGGTTGCGGGCACCCAGCACAATGTGGCGATCTACATTGCCAACGGGCATGGCGCGTGGGAGGCCGCATTGAGCAACACGTTGAGCCGCGGGGATACTATCCTGTCGCTCGCCACCGGCATTTTCGCCCATGGCTGGGCCGATATGGCGGAGGTGATGGGCGTCAAAACCCGGCGGCTGGATTTTGGCAAGCGCGATGCCGTGGATCTGGCCCGGGTCGAAGCGTCACTGGTCGCCGATACCGGCCATGAGATTAAGGCGGTTCTGGCGGTGCAGGTCGACACCTCGACCAGCATTCTGAATGACATCAAGGGCCTGCGCGGTGTTCTTGACCGCACGAACCACCCTGCCCTGCTGATGATCGACTGTATCGCCTGCATGGGCAGCGACCGGTTTGAGATGGATGCCTGGGGCGCGGATCTGGTGGTGACCGGCAGCCAAAAGGGCCTGATGGTACCGCCCGGCCTGGCTTTCGTGTTTTTCAATGACAAGGCCGACGCTGCCCGAGATCAGGCGGACCTGCTGACCCGCTATTGGGATTGGCGCCCCCGGAGTGCAGGCGCGGAATTTTACCAGTATTTCTGTGGCACGGCGCCGACGCATCACCTGTATGGCCTGCGCGCTGCGCTGGACATGATCAAGGAAGAGGGGCTTGACCAGATCTGGGCCCGGCACGAGACCCTTGCCCAGGCTGTTTGGGCGGCGTTTGATCGGTGGGGCAGCGCCGGGGCGGTGGAATTGAATGTCAGGGATCCGGCATCCCGCAGCCGGGCTGTGACAAGCATCCGGATGCCCGTCCCCTATGGCACGGAATTGCGCAAATGGATCTCTGCCCGCGCCGGGGTGACGCTGGGCATCGGGTTGGGAATGGCAACGCCAGAGGACCCGGAGGCCACGGGGTTCATCCGACTGGGCCATATGGGCCATGTGAATGCGCAGATGGTGATGGGCGCACTGGGCGCCATCAATGCGGGCCTCGTCGCATTGCAGGTGCCCCATGGCGACGGGGCGTTGGATGCCGCAGCAGGTATCTTGGCCACCGCCTGACCCCTATTCAAGACAACAGAGCAAGCCCATGGAAACACCGCAGATATTCGAAACGCCGCACGGGCGCCGCTTGGCATTTCACCAAACAGAGGGCAGCTGGCCGGGCCTGGTGTTTTTGGGAGGTTTCAAGTCGGACATGACCGGGACCAAGGCCGTGCATCTTGAAGCATGGGCCAAGGCGCGCGGAATGGGTTTTTTGCGGTTTGACTATTCCGGCCACGGACAATCATCGGAGGTGTTCGAGGAGGGGTCGATCGGCGAATGGGCCGACGATGCGCAAGCGATCATCGCCGCCCGGACAGCCGGACCGCAGGTTTTGATCGGATCATCCATGGGGGGCTGGATCGCGCTTTTGATGACCAAGGCCATACCCAAGCGGATTGCCGGGCTCGTCACCATCGCGGCTGCTCCCGATTTTACCGAAGACAGTATGTGGGCCAGTTTCGATGTGGATCAGCGCGCAGCCTTGGAACGGGACGGGCAGATCGCCCTGCCGTCCGATTACGGTGACCCTTACATAATCACCCGTCGGCTGATCGAGGAGGGGCGCAACTCGCTGGTCCTGCGCGATCTGTTGGATTTGCCCTTTCCCGTGCGATTTCTGCAAGGCACGGCAGATGCCGATGTATCGATGGATGTGGCCTTGCGTCTGTTGGACCACGCGACCGGCCCAGACATGCGCTTGGTGCTGCTAAAAGGCGGCGATCACCGATTTTCCGATCTTGACGCCTTGAAGCTGATCGAGGACGCCGTGGAAAATGTATTGCAATCAGTCAAAGATCACGGGTGAGACGCTTGGGCAAATGGTTGGGGCGATTGCTGTTGCTTTTGATCGTCGCGGGGGGAGCCGTCTGGGTCCTTGGCCCGCGGGAACCGGTGGATCGCGACATCAGCTTTGACCCTGACAGCCTGACCCCCAATCTGGACCGCTATTTGGCGGAGGCCGAAGCGGAGGTTGCCAACCTGAACCCGGACGTTTTGCGGCGGATCGTCTGGGCCGGGTCAGCGGGCCAATCCACACCGTTATCCATTGTTTATCTGCACGGATTTTCCGCAACATCCGAAGAGATCCGGCCCGTGCCCGACCGGTTGGCCGAAGCATTGGGTGCAAATCTGCATTTCGTCCGCTACAAAGGCCATGGTCGCAACGGCGCCGCGATGGCAGAGGCAACGGCGGGCGACTGGCTGGAAGAAACCGCCGAAGCGCTGGAGATCGGGCGCCGGATCGGGGATCAGGTCATCGTCATCGCGACCTCCACCGGTGGGACGCTCGCCGCGATTGCCGCAACCGACCCGGCAATGTCAGCAGAGGTGGCGGGGCTTATCCTGGTCTCACCCAATTTCGAGTTGGTCAATCCGCTGGCACGCTTGCTGACCTGGCCCTTTGCCCGGTCCTGGTTACCCCTTTTGGCGGGATCCGAACGCAGCTTTGCCCCGCTGAATGATGACCACGCGCGATATTGGACCACCCGCTACCCGTCAGAAGCCGTCTTTCCCATGGCAGCCCTCGTGCGCCATGCGCGCCGCCTGGATTACGGAGGGGTGACCATCCCGGCCCTGTTCATTTTCTCGGACGGCGACATGGTCGTGAAGGCCAAAACAACCCGCACCGTGATTGATCGCTGGGGCGCGCCCACGCAGATGGAAACGCCGAAACTGACCGATGCGGATGATCCGGGTGCCCATGTGATCATGGGTGACATCCTGAGCCCTGGGCAGACCGCCCCGGCCGTGGCTTTAATGCGCGATTGGGTGGCCGGGCTGTAGCCGCGGTTCGGCCGTGGTAGAGCACGTTTTGTGAAGCATGACCGGCATCACGGCTGATTGTGACGCGGAAGGATCCGGTTTACGGTGACGTCAGCCCGGGGCTGCCAATTGATCCGTCGCCCCGCCTGATTTCACATTTTGACGAAGCTCAGGGGGACCCAGATGAACCACGAAGCCAAGGTGATCGTGCTGCAGCGCATGATCCGGGCCGTCGAGAGTGAGACCCGCGCCATCCTGGCAAAGGGCGCGCCATCGCCCAACACGAATGCCAATGATGCGTTGATGGCCAAGATTGCGCGCTGGCAGGGGCAGCTGAAAGGGTTTCAAAGCAGCGTCAAATCACAGGCTGGGCTGGTCCGGGTTCGGTTCGCTCAAGGCCGCAAGCTGAGCTTTTCGGAGCGCCAAAGCATGAAAGGCCACAGGGCGAATGTCGCGGGATTGCGGGCACTGACTGTGAAGCTAGCGCAGGCGATCATGGCGCTGCTTGATGCCATGAACGGGCCGGAAGTGGCATGGAAACACCTGATCAAATCGCTAGATAAGCTGATCGAAGGCGGGGATGATCTGTCCCTGACCGGAGCGGATCAACAGCAACTGCAAACGATTGTTCAACAGGCGCCGGGCGGATCCCAGGGCGGCTACACGCCCAGTCCCACGGGGATCATGGATTTGCTGACCTTTTGCATCGCGCTTTATGTTCTGATCACGCGCAATCGAAAGAATTGACGTGGGCGCAGGATTTCCCACATGACACATCCCGCCCTAGGGCCCTACCGGTAGGTTCTGCGCGATGGTCAGCCGACCGATTGGCGAGATGTCATGGCGCGGACATTCGCGCCCCGGGCGGTCATCCGGCTGTGCCATCCCTTTGGCGATCTGGATGTTACGGACTTTGCCGAAGGACCGCTGGGATCTCTGGCCGCTGCATGGCCAGATCTGGAGCGGCGCGATCATATCGTGATCGAAGGCGACGTTTGTAGTTCCCCCGGTTTTTTAGACGGTTATGGGCTTAGAGATTCCAGCCCTTCAGCGGCAGTCCTTTCGTAGTTGATCGGTGACTTATACCCCAAAGCTGAGTGTCGGCGCGAGGGATTGTACCACCCTTCGATGCACTCGAAGCAGGCCACTCGGGCTTCGGCCTTTGTCTTGAACTTCCGGCGGTCGAGCAACTTGAACCGCCCCGGTTTAGCCGGCGACTGTTGAGTTCGTATTTCAAGCTGCGATTTTGTCGGATTTCAAGGTTTGTTCGTATCGTTCCTCCGCTTCGATTGGTGTGATGTATCCGAGCGGCTCCAGCAGGCGCTCTTTGTTGAACCAGTCTACCCATTGCAGGGTTTCCCACTCGACTTGATCTTTAGACTTCCAAGGGCCCAGCCGATTGATGACTTCGGTTTTGAACAGGCCGATGATCGTCTCGGCCAGTGCATTGTCATAGCTGTCACCAACGCTGCCGACGGATGGTTCTAGCCCAGCATCGACCAACCGTTCCGTGTACTTGATCGACACGTATTGGCTGCCGCGATCTGAGTGGTGGATCAGTTTTTCGGCAGGCCTGCGCGCGTGGATCGCCTGTTCCAATGCCTCCAGGACAAACTGCGTGTCCTGTGTTGTTGATGCCTTCCAGCCCACAATCCGATTGGCAAAGGTGTCGATCACGAGGGCCACGTAGACAAAGCCGCGCCAGGTCGAGACGAATGTAAAGTCTGACACCCACAACTCGTTTGGCATCGAAGCTCGAAACTGGCGATTTACCTTGTCCAACGGGCATTGATCCGCAGATTGCCCGTGGGTGGTTTTGATCCTTTTTCCCCGCCGAACGCCTTGAATACCAAGCTGGCGCATCAATCGCTCAACGGTGCAGCGGGCGACATCAATGCCTTCACGCTTCATCGCGTGCCACAGCTTGCGTGCGCCATAGACTGATCTGTTCTTCTCCCAAATGTCCGTCATCTCCTTGCGCAGATACGCATCCCGCTTCGCACGATCCGAGGGGCGGTCGGGATCGCGCTCGATCGCAAGGCGTTCATAGAATGTAGACGGGGCGATTTGCAGAACTCGGCAGATCGGCTCGACCCCGTGCAGCTCTCTGTTGGCTTTGATGAAAGCAATCATTTGCGGAACGGGCGGTCGAGCTCCGCCTGCGCAAAATAAGCGTTCGCCAATGTCTCTCGGACCATTGGCTCACCCTTCTTGAGGATCTCATTCGCCTCACGCAACTGCCGGTTCTCGCGTTCCAACTCCTTGATACGATCCCGCTCAGCCGTTGTCAGACCATCGCGCTTGCCGGTGTCGGTCTCATGCTGCTTAACCCAGATGCGTAGGCTGTCCCTGCTGCATCCAACCTTCTGAGAGATCGACAGTATTGGACCTGTCACGGAATTGTACCGCTCCTTTGACTTGGTATTTTGCCACAAAGGAGAGACATCATGGCATCGAACCCCACCCGGAATTCCGTGCAGAGGCAGTGCGGGTAGCGTTAACCAGCGGGCTGCCACGTAAGCAGGTTGCTGCAGATTTTGGCGTTGGCTTCTCGACACGGAGCCGTTGGATCCAGCAGGATCGGCGCAATCCAGAGAAGCTTTCTACCCAATCTGATCTTGAACGCGAAGTTGCGGAGCTGCGCAAAGAGAACCGCATGCTTCGGGAGGAGAGGGAGGTATTAAAAAAGGGTGAGACCATTTTCCGCCATTGGTCCAAGGACAATGGACGAACCAGTTCTTTGCGGAGCGAAGCAAATGAGGTTTGCTTTCATTGCAAAGAATGCGGACATGCTTCCTGTCGAGCG
>NZ_JAFEUL010000008.1 GCF_016901225.1 Actibacterium sp. 188UL27-1
GCGATCGCTGTATTGCTGCTCTGACAGCGTGCGTGGTCGTGGCGCTCCCATGACGAACTTGTCCCATAATGCTTCCTTCCATTCCAACGAAAGGATCACACCATCAAACCGTGGGATCAAACAGATAGCCTATCTTCGTGGCAGCCTTATCGTGAATTTCCGCGATCAGCGGCGTGTCGATTACATGGATCGGTATGTCGCGGATCGGCTCAAGGAAGTCAGCGCAATTGCGGTGGTCGCGCCGGGATTTGGTCGGCGGCCAGGGCTTTGCCGTCGACGGCAGCTTGATCAGTGCGGATGTGCAGAAGCAGAACTCCGGTAACCCGCAGGACGGGGCGGCCCGCGAGATTGATCCCACAGATGCGCCTCGTGCCGTGCGCGAGTATCTCGACACGCTCGACGACAAAGCCTTCGGGGCGACGACGGCCAAACCCAAGTTCACCGCACACGCAGATCCCGCCAGCCAATGGACAGCCGCGCGCAAAGGATGCGCCATTGGTTCAAGCACAATGGCGAATGCATTCTTTGCCTATTCCGACAATTATCCGATCGATACGGGCCACGGGATCCCCATGAATGTCGACGCCAGCCGGTCGAACAAGACTGCTGAGGTCGGCGCGATGCGGAAGATGCCGGACCGGACCGAAGAGCGCTTTGGCATGAAGCCCGATTGGATCGCGGCAGATACGGCCTACGGATCGTCTGACACTCTGGTCTGGCTGGCACTAAAGCGCCAGATCCTCCCCTTCATCCCGGTCTTCGACAAGGGTGAACGGACCGACGGAACCTTCCGGCGCATTCGCCATTGTCGCTCGGACCAATGGCGCGACAAGGCTCATCTGGACCTGTCCCGCTTTCGTGCCGCCACAAGTGCTCGTTCAAGCCACCTTACATTCGAAGGCGACAGGGCTTTTCCAGCCCCGCGAAGGCCAGCCGCTCGAACTGGGCCATGACCTCGGTTTGATGATCCCCAGTAGGGGCATCGCTGTCCGCAAAACTGATCACACCCGCGCGATAGGTCCACAGGTGGCGGCTGGCGTCGATCAGGGCCTCGGTGCGATCGGGATTGTCGCGCAGGACCTCTGGCAGTGGATCACGAGTGACGGTCAGGGGCTGGCCATCGGCATCGCGGATCAGGTCGCAATTGCTGTCATAGGCCACCACCTCATCGGATTTGTCGCGTCTGCTGCGACGATTGACCTTAACTCCCTGCAGCTTAACGGCGACGCCAAGTTCGAAAACGACGAGATTGATTTGACCGAAGCCGTCAATGGTCAGGCGGGCAGCGCGTACCAGAAAAACGCCTTCACCATCCCTAACAACTTCGAATTCTCGGTCGAGTTTGAGTTCGGTATCAGCAAGACCGGCAGCGGTGCTGATGGTATTTCTTTCATCATTCAAAACGCCGATTTCGGCGATCCGAATGGCAACCATGTCGGCATCAATCTGCAAGTAAACACCCAGTCGGCCCATATTGCGATCACCTCCATCGCTCTGGAGCAGAACAAGCAGAGCCGATTTGCCTTCATCGATTACGTGAACGGAACGGTTGATGTTCGCCGATCACAGGCGAATGCCCGCCCAATAACCTTTCTGTTGAGCGAGAGCATTGATCTCAGCTTCCTCGAGGAGCAGGCATTTTTCGGCTTTGCGTCCGCGACCGGTGGTTTGAACAGCGCACATGTCATCAAAGGCTTCTCGCTTGAAACCAATGCATCCGTTGCACCGGTTCCGCTGCCAGCGCCGATCCTGCTGCTCGGCGCCGCGGTTCTTGGCCTTGATGGCATGCGCGCCGCCAAAAAGCGGGCATCGGCCTAACGCCAGCTCCCGGGGCGCACGGCGCCTCATCGCAAGCTACAATCAAGCGGTCGACATCCCGTTGGCCGCTTGATCTCGTTTGGCCCTGTCTGGTTGGCGCGGCTTCTGGTTAAGGCGTTAACGCAATACGCGGCGCGCGCCTTGTTAAAGGGTGCCGCATCCCCCTCACGCCGTGTTAACTTTTTGGGCCGCGCAACGGAGGGAACGCGATTGAACCTTTGCTTGACGCTGGGATAGGCTAACTCCCAAGACGTCAACTTGGCACATAAAGGACTTTCCCATGACCAAGACCCGCCTTCTGGACCAGATCTTTGGCATCGAGGCTGCAGCGGCCCATTGCGACATCCCCTGCAAGATCTACGACCCGTCCACGGCCATCATCGCCGCGCATTCCGTCGTTCGTATGCTCGACCTGATCCATGAAAACGCCGAGAAAGAGATGTCTGCCGGTGTCATGAACACCATCATCCGCTGCGTGCGCACCAAGGAGATCGAGGCCGCCAAGGTCAAGGATGAGATCCGCATCATCTGGGGCGACTACATCAAGGCCCCTCAGATTGAAAAGCATCCGAATGTCCATGATCTGACCCATTCGATCATGCTGACAGCCAGCAAATGCAAGGTTGAATTGAACCGTGCCGATGGCGAGCAGTTGGTGGAACTGGTCAATCAGTTCGCCGAAATGTTCTGGGATACCAAGGGTGTCGCCACGGCGCGCAAACCCGCCCCCTATAACACCAACCTCGACATGGTCGTGCCACAGCATTGATTGCCGGTCTCAGGGTCGTCCGCATCACCGGGCGCTCGATGGAGCCGGTTTTGTTTGAGGGGGACCTCGCCTTTGGGCGGGGTCCCACGCGTTTCAGGCCTGCGTGTATCGGTGATGTCGTACTGGTGGAGCGTCCGGGGATCGGGTTGACCGTCAAGCGGCTGATCCCTGGCCCGTCTGGTCTATTTGGGTTGCGCGGAGATGGGGGCGGCTCGGCCCCGTCTGTCGATCTAGGGCATGTTGCACCGGATCAGATCATTGCGGTCCTGCGCTGGCGGCTCCGACGGGGATGGCCCACACGTGTCAGGTGACTGCCAGGTGTCAGCTTGACCCGCCCCTGTTTTCCTCTTTGTTTTTGGAGGTGTCTTTCCGCCGTGCCATCGAAAGGTCCCGTACATGCCCATAGTCGCAGTGATCCGGACCCCGGGCTTTGCCGACTGGGAATATGTCTTGATCGGCGGAACCGGTGGCCTGTTTTATGAGCTGACCATATCCTATGTCACGCCCAACCCAACCAGCGTCACATCCCAAGGTGGCCTCAGCGCGGCGGTGCCCCAAGGCCTTGATACGATTGCGCCTTTAGCCCCTGATGCCATCGCTGTCATCGGGGCACGATCTGGCAGACAGAGGCGGCTCCGGACCTCGCACAGATGTTGCGCAGCCACCATGCGGGCGGCGCGGCGATTGCCGGGATCTGCGATGAAAGGCTTGTCCGTAGCCGGGCCGGGCCCTGAATGACGTCGATCATACATCGAACGATGTGGCATTTCTGCCTGCAGGTGCGGCGAGATACACGAGCGCGCCCCGCTATCAGCTCGGCCCCACCGCCATTATAGACAATTGCATCATTACAGCGCCAGGAACCGCACCGGTTAGCTTTACGGCGACGCTGTTTCAGGCCATCGGCGTCGCGCAGGTTCAGGTGGATCAGCTTAAATCAATGCTCGCCGCGGAACATTTGGCCGGGTGAAACATTGATCATGCGCGATTGCAGATGCCTATTTAAAGTGCAGATCCTTGTTGAGAGTGCCTCTCAAGTGCATTGACACTTGCAACTCATTCTCATAAGCCTAAGTCCGAGATAACCAAGTTTCATGACGGTGGGAGCATCATGGCAAACCTGACCAGACGACACATCCTGGCCGCGTTGGCGGCGATCTCGGCAACGCCGACCTTTGCCGCCAATGCGCTGACAGTGGTGGCTACAACCGGCATGATCGCAGATGCGGCCCGTGCCATCGGGGGTGACAAGGTGCAGGTCCGGGCCCTGATGGGGCCGGGGGTCGACCCACATGCCTTTCGCCAGACACGCAGTGACATCGTGGCAATGACGGGCGCAGATCTAGTTTTGTACCACGGCCTTAACCTGGAAGCACAGATGATCGACTTTTTCGGCGATCTGGAAGGCCGGACCACGGTTGCGGCCGTGGCGGAGGATTTGTCCGCGGACCGTTTGCTGGCCGATGATGACTATGCTGGCCAGTCTGACCCCCATATCTGGATGGATCCAGACCTGTGGCAAGGTGTCGTTGAGCGGGTGACCGAGGCGCTGATGACGGTGGCGCCGGAGGATGCAGAGACGTTTCGCGCCAATGCCGCCGCCTATAGTGCTGACATTGGTGCCTTGTCGAAATACGCGATAGATGGTCTGGCATCGGTCCCGGCAGAAAGCCGGGTGCTGGTCACCGCCCATGATGCGTTTAATTACTTTGGCAACGCTTACGGGTTTGAGGTTGAGGGCATCCAGGGCATCTCCACCGAGAGTGAGGCGGGCCTGAACCGCATCGCAGAACTTGTCGAGATGCTGGTCACCCGGGATATCGGCGCGGTCTTCGTTGAAAGTTCGGTCAGCGACCGTAACATCCGAGCGCTCATCGAGGGTGCCGCCGCGCGCGGGCATGACGTGCGCATAGGAGGAGAGCTTTATTCCGACGCGATGGGAGAGCAAGGCACCTATGAAGGGACCTATCTGGGCATGATCGATCATAACGTGACGACGATTGCCGCGGCCCTGGGCGGCACCGTACCCGCTCGTGGACGGTTGGGTAAGCTTGGGGCAAGTTCTTGATGGCAGTGACACCCCTTAGCGTCGTTCCGGTGGTTCCCGCATCTGAGGATTTGGCCGTTTACCCGCTGGCCCTGCGCGGTCTCACCGTATCCTACGGTCAGAAACCGGCGATTTTCTCGGTCGATGCCAGTTTCGTACCCGGCCAGATGACCGCGATTATCGGCCCCAATGGTGCGGGAAAGTCGACATTGCTGAAGGCGGCCCTTGGCATTATCACACCTTTGTCGGGTCATGTGACCGTATTCGGTAAAGCGCTCGTCGATCAACGTCAGCGCATTGCCTATGTGCCCCAGCGCGCCTCCGTCGATTGGGATTTCCCGACCCGCGTGATCGACGTTGTTCTGATGGGGCTTTACCGGGAGCTTGGGCTACTGGGCCGGATCCGCCGAAGCCATCACGACCGCGCCATGGCCTGCCTGACCCGCGTCGGCATGCAGGATTTTGCCACACGCCAGATCGGGCAATTGTCAGGCGGCCAACAGCAGCGCGTGTTCCTGGCCCGTGCCCTGGCCCAGAACGCGGATTTGTACCTTTTGGATGAACCCTTTGCCGGGGTCGATGCCGCCACGGAAAAGGCGATCATCGCGGTATTGAAAGACCTGCGTGATGCGGGGCGCACGATCGTGGCGGTCCACCATGACCTGGCCACGGTGGCTGAATATTTTGACCGCGCCCTGCTGCTGAATGTCCGCCGCATCGCTGAAGGACCGGTGGATCAGATCGTTACGCCTGATCTTTTGGAGCGGACCTATGGCGGCCAGTTGACCATGGCGCGGATGGATCCTGCGCAGACCGCCAGCTAGGCCATGGTCCTGGGGCTAGGCTATAACGCCATGCTGGTCATGGTGGGCGCTGGCCTTTTAGGCATTGCGGCTGGTGTCACCGGCACGTTTCTGTTCCTTCGCAAGCGCGCCTTGGTCGGGGATGCCATCGCCCATGCGACGTTGCCGGGGATCGGCCTCGCTTTCCTGCTGATGGTCGCCTTGGGCGGGGATGGCCGCAACCTTGCCGTGTTGCTGATCGGAGCAGCGGTGACCGCGGCCCTTGGCCTACTTTGTGTCCACTGGATCAGCACCAAAACCCGACTGTCCGAGGATACGGCCATTGGCGCGGTCCTGTCGGTGTTTTTCGGGTTTGGTGTCATGTTGCTCACGGTGATCCAGAATGTTCCCTCGGGGCGGCAAGCGGGCCTGGACGGATTGCTATTGGGTGCAACGGCGGGGATGCTTTACGCCGATGCCGTGCTGATCGCGGTGGGTGGCGCAGTGGCCCTTGCCGCCAGCCTTGCGCTCAGCCGCCCCATGACAATGGTCGCCTTTGATGCCGGTTTCGCAGGGATCTCCGGTGTCAACGTTGTCCGTATCGACCTTGCGACGATGGGTCTTGTGCTGATGGTCACGGTGGTGGGTCTGAAAATCGTGGGCCTGATCCTGATTGTCGCCTTGCTGATCATCCCGCCCGTTGCGGCGCGATTCTGGACAGACCATGCCATGCGGGTCGCAATCCTGGCGGGCACCATGGGCGGTGTGTCAGGCGTGGTTGGGGCGGGTCTGTCAGCCACCGCGCCTGACCTGCCGACCGGCCCCATCATCGTGCTGGTGGCCTTTGCCGCGTTCCTGATTTCGTTGATCATGGCCCCGGATCGTGGCGTGTTGGCCGCCTGGTTCCGTCACCGCCGGTTCGAACGCCGGGTGCATTTGCGCCAGGGTCTGCTGGCCTTGGGGCAGGGGCAACCGATCTATGAACGCTTTACCCTGCGCCTGTTGCAAAAGGCAGGTCTGGTTCGCGCCGATGGCGTCGCCACCGACCGCGGTGTCGGCGCGGCGCTGGACGCCCTGCGGGACGAGGCGCGGTGGGCCATTATGCGCGCCGATCCCGGCTTTGACACGCTGGTCAACCGCCATGACGGGCTCAGCCCCATCGACACGCTGCTGACGGCGGATCAGATCGCTGAGATTGACACCCGACTGAACGGGGCCACACCGTGAGCGGACAGGTTTTTGTCGCCCTCAGCCTCACGCCGCTGTTGATCGGAGTGCTCGCCGCCATCGCTTGCGCCGTGCCAGGTAACTTCCTGCTCTTGCGTCGCCAGGCGCTGATCGGTGACGCCATCAGTCATGTGGTCCTGCCGGGCATCGTCGTGGCCTTTCTGGTGACGGGGCGTGTCTCTGCCTGGCCCATGATGCTGGGGGCTGCTGCTGCTGCCGTGGTCGCCGTTGTTCTGATTGAGGTCATCCGCCGCCTGGGCCGGATCGAACCCGGGGCGGCCATGGGCGTGATCTTTACCGCGATGTTTGCAGGTGGTGTTTTGCTGTTGGAGCAATCGGATACCAGCAATGTCCACCTTGATGTGGAACACGCGCTGATGGGAAATCTTGAAAGTCTGATCTGGCTTGATGCGCTTGGCTGGACCTCGCTACTCGACCCTCGGGCGCTGGCGGGCCTGCCACCGGAATTGACCCGCCTCGCTGTCGTCACGGCGTTGGTCGCGGTGCTGACTTGGCTCTTTTGGCGTCCGCTCAAGATAACGACCTTCGATGAAGGCTTCGCCCATGGGGTCGGCCTGCCCAACACGGTGATCGGGTTAGGCCTGGTGATCTTGTCGGCTGTCGCTGCTGTCGCCGCTTTCGATGCGGTGGGCTCCATTATTGTCATCGCGATGTTCATTTGCCCGCCCGCCGCGGCACGCCTGATGACCAACCGGTTGGAAACGCAGGTCGCGCTTTCGGTGTTGTTGGCGGCTCTCTCGGCGATCCTGGGCTACATTTTCGCCGGTTTTGGCCCGCTTTGGCTGGGCTTTGACAATTCGGTCAGCGCCGCAGGTATGATCGCCACCGTCTCGGGCCTTATGCTTCTGGCCGCGGCCATTGTCGGCCCACACCGTCGCCAAACCTAATCCCATTATGTGTTCGAAAATATCCTCGCCGAAGGCATAGAATCCGGCTGTCCTATAGCCGATCCCGCAGCCCATACCACAGCATGGCAAGTACCAGCAGCGGATGGCGCAACGCCGCCCCTCCAAAAAAACGGCCCGTGGGCTGCCGCGCCATCAGATCGAACCGTTCGGCCTGACCGGCCACAGTTTCGGCCATGATCTGGCCCGCAAGGGTCCCCAACGCGACACCATGGCCGGAAAACCCACTGGCCGACAGGATATTGCCGCGCAGCCGTGTGACATGGGGCAGGCGTGACATCGTGATCGCGAGCGTCCCACCCCAGGCATAATCGAACGGGATCTTGGCCAGCTGAGGAAAGATCTGGGCAAGCGGTCGCCGGACTGTTCGAGCGATATCGCGGGGAAAGCGGTAGCCATAGCTTTCCCCACCGCCGAACAACAGCCGCCCATCGGCACTGCGCCTGAAATAGTTGAGCACGAATTTGCTGTCGGCGACGGCGCGGTTCCGGGCTATCAACGCCTCGGGATTGTCCAGCTTTGCGGTCGCCACGATGAAATTGTTGATCGGCATCACATAAGCGGCGACAGCGGGCGCCAGATCGCCTAGATAACCATTCGCGGCCAAAAGCACATGCCGCGCGGTGACGGTCGCGTGTGTCGTGGTCAGTTGCACCGGATCTCCCGCCACCAGGTTTGACACCCGCGATTGTTCGAACACACGGACGCCTGCGTTCAGCGCGGCCCGCGCCAGGCCCAACGCGTATTTCAAAGGGTGCAGATGGCCTGATCCTTCATCAAGGACGCCGCCGACATAGGCAGGCGATTCCACCGCCTCCCGCATTTCTGCCCGGTCCAGGTTGCGCATCCTGGTATAACCGTACTGCGTTGCCATGTGGTCTGGGTAGCGGCTCGCCTCCCGCGCCAGCCCCTTGGTATGGAGCGCTTCGATCAAGCCGTCTTGCCAGTCGCAGGCGATTCCGTGGCGGTCGCAAAGGTCATGGACCAGATCGACAGAAGACAGCGACAATTCCCACAGCCGCCGGGCCTCATCGGTGCCGACCAGATCCTCCAACGCTTCCTGATCCAGACGCTGGCCCGTGGCGACCTGCCCGCCATTGCGGCCCGAGGCGCCAAATCCCACGCGCTGCGCCTCCAGCAGCACCACATCATAGCCGCGTTCGGCCAGGTGCAGCGCCGCTGACAACCCGGTATAGCCGCCACCCACCACGGCCACGTCGCAGGTCAGATCGCCTTGCGCGACCGGGCAGAGGGGCAACAGATCGGTCGTTGCCGCGTAGTAGGAGGCCGGATAGACGCCCGGTTGATCATTGGCAGTCAGCAGGTCCATGGGTCAGGCGGCCCGGGTGGCCAGCAATCCCTCAGCCCGGATCCTGTCCAGCGTCTGGTCGAGCACAGTTCGCGCACGGTCCAACAAGATATCCATCTCAGGCCGGGAGATCACCAAGGGCGGCGCGATGATCATCCGGTCGCCGACATGGCGCATGACCAATCCGGTCTCAAAACTGATCTCACGGCAGATATAGCCGACGGTTCCAGGATCCGACGCGAAGGGCGCGCGCCCCGCCTTGTCTGGTGTCAATTGTAGCGCGCCCATCATGCCACAACTCACGGCCTCCCCCACCAGTGGGTGATCGGCCAAGGCGGCCCAGCCCTGCGCCAGATAGGGGGCCTTGTCAGTGCGGACAGCGTCAACGATGCCCTCCTCTTCGAGGATCGTGAGGTTGGCGAGGGCCACAGCGCAACTGACCGGATGACCAGAATAGGTGTAGCCGTGGTTGAAATCGCCTGCGTCATTCACAGCCTCTGCGATTCGGTCCGAAATCAGAGAGGCCCCGATGGGCGCATAGCCGGAGCTTAATCCCTTGGCGATGGTCATGATGTCAGGCGTAATTCCCAGGGTCTGGCTGCCGAACCAATTGCCGGTTCGGCCAAAGCCGCAGATCACCTCATCGGAGATCAGCAGGACGTCATGGGCGGCGCAGATACGGGCAATCTCGGGCCAATAGCTGTCAGGCGGTATAATAACACCGCCCGCGCCCTGGATCGGTTCGGCGATGAAGGCGGCGACGCGGCCTTCGCCCAGTTCGGCAATCTTGGCCTCAAGTTCCCGGGCGCAGGCGCTGCCAAACGCCTCCGGGCTTCGGTCGCCGCCCTCGCCCCACCAATAGGGCTGGTTGATATGGACGATATCCGGGATCGGCATCCCGCCTTGGGCATGCATCGCCGCCATCCCCCCCAGGGAACCGGACCCGACCGAGGACCCGTGATAGCCGTTCTTGCGTGCAATGATGATCTGCTTGTCGGGATGGCCCATCGCGGCCCAGTAATGCCGGACCAGACGGATATTGGTGTCATTCGCCTCGGACCCAGACCCCGCATAAAAGACATGGTTCAGATCACCCGGGGCCAGGCGCGCCAGTCGTTCGGACAAGGCGATGACAGGCGGGTGGCTGGTCTGAAAGAACGTGTTGTAAAAGGGCAGTTGGCGCATCTGCGCGGCCGCGGCCTCTGCCAGTTCCTCTCGCCCATACCCGATATTGACGCACCACAGGCCTGACATCGCGTCGAGCATCTGCGCCCCGTCGCTGTCGGTCAGCCACACGCCCTCGGCCCGGGTGATCACCCGGGTGCCCTTTGCCGCGAGCGCCGCGCCATCGGTGAAGGGATGCATGTGATGGGCGGCGTCCAGCGCCTGAAGCTCGGATGTGGGCATGTGATTGGGGATCATCGGTCACCTGACGGGCAAGGGTTGACGCAGCTAAAACCGCCGCGCCAAGCCTTGTCAATTCGGCACCCTGCCGCCCGGCATCGCCTAATTCTTGGGCGGTGCGGGCGGGCCGGGTTAGGTCGCGCACTATCGCCTTGCCAAAACGCCAAGTTTGTCCAGATAGTGGGCAAAAGAATGCGGCCCGACCAAGGCCATCAGGGAGATCTGCCACATGACCCGTATCGCCATCGCCGCGACCGTTTTGTCCGTGACCGCGCTTGCCGCCCAGGCCGAAGAAGTGCGCGTTTACAACTGGTCCGATTACATCGACGAAGACGTGCTGACCCAGTTCACCGAAGAGACCGGGATCAAGGTCATCTACGATGTGTTCGACAGCAATGAGGTGTTGGAGACCAAGCTGCTGGCGGGCAAGACCGGCTATGACATCGTGACGCCCACCGGCGCGTTCCTGTCCCGCCAGATCGCCGCCGGCGCCTTCCAGGAGCTGGACAAATCCAAGCTGACCAACCTGGGCAACGTCTGGGCCGACATCAACGCCCGGACCGAAAAATACGACCCCGGCAATGCCTATTCGATCAACTACATGTGGGGTACGACGGGCATCGGCTACAACACCGCCAAGGTCGCGGAATTGCTGGGGGAAGATGCGCCCACCGATAGCCTCGCCCTCGTCTTTGACCCCGCCAATATGGAAAAGCTGGCCGGATGCGGTGTGCATTTCGTGGATGCCCCGACCGAGTTGATCCCGGCCGCCCTGCGCTATCTGGGCGAAGATCCGGATAGCAAGGATCCGGAGGTCATCGCCAAGGTTGAAGAGGTGCTGGGCGGCGTGCGCCCCCATGTGCAGAAATTCCACAGTTCGGAATATATCAACGCCCTGGCCAATGGCGATATCTGCGTGGCGTTCGGCTGGTCCGGCGATATCTTGCAGGCCCGGGATCGCGCGGCAGAGGCCGATAACGGGGTCGAGGTGGCCTATACCATCCCCAAGGAAGGCGCGCTGATGTGGTTTGACCAGATGGCCATTCCCGCCGATGCGCCGAACGTGGAAAACGCCCACAAATTCCTCGATTTCATCTTGCGGGCCGAGGTAGCGGCGGCAGCGTCAAACCACACGTTCTATGCCAACGGCAACAAGGCCTCGCAGGAATTTCTGCTGGAGGAGGTGATCGGGGATGCCGCCGTCTATCCCGATGAGGCGACGGTTGCCAACCTCTTCACCGTCACCGCCTACGACGCCAAAGTGCAGCGCACCGTGACCCGCCTGTGGACCAAGATCAAATCGGGGCAATAGGCGGCGGGGTGACAGACCCGGCACCTCCACCGGTTTTCGCCCCATGGGCTGACGACGGGGCGGTGCCGCTGATCAATCTCAGTGGGCTCACCAAGCGGTACGGCGATGTCACCGCCGTCAATCAGGTTGATCTGCAGATCTATGAGCGGGAGTTTTTCTCGCTCCTCGGCCCTTCCGGCTGCGGCAAGACGACGATCATGCGGATGCTGGCGGGGTTCGAGGAGCCGACCGGCGGGACCATGACCCTGGGCGGGCAGGATCTGGCCGGGGTGCCGCCGAACAAGCGCCCCGTGAACATGATGTTCCAATCCTACGCCCTGTTCCCGCATCTGAGCGTCGCCGATAACATCGCCTTTGGCCTGCGCCGCGAAGGTATGCCGAAATCCGACATCGAAGGTCGCGTGGCCGAAATGCTGCGCCTGGTGCAACTGACCAAGTTGGCTAAGCGCAAGCCGCACCAGATCAGTGGCGGGCAACGCCAGAGGGTCGCTTTGGCACGCAGTCTGGCCAAGGCCCCGAAGCTGCTGTTGCTGGACGAGCCGCTTGGTGCGCTCGACAAGAAGCTCCGCACCCAAACCCAGTTCGAGCTGATGGACATTCAGGAGAACACGGGCACCACCTTTGTCATCGTCACCCATGATCAAGAGGAGGCCATGACAGTCTCAAGCCGGGTCGCGGTGATGGATGAAGGGCGGATCGTGCAGGTGGCGACGCCTGCGGAGATCTATGAATATCCCGGATCCCGCTATGTCGCGGAGTTTATCGGTGACGTGAACCTGATCGAGGCTAAGGCGGGTACGACCACCGATGGCGATCTGACGCTGCACGCAGCCGACGGTGCGGTGATCACGGTGCAAAGCGCAGTCCCTGTCCCCGCGGGGACAGATTGCGCGCTGTCGATCCGGCCCGAAAAAGTTGCGATCAGCCGCGACAGGCCGGACCTGGACAACGCGCTGCCGGGCAAGATCATGGATATCGCCTATCTGGGCAATGTCACCACCTACCATGTGGAAATAGCGGGCGGGCAGATCCTGAAAGCGATGGTCGCCAATGCCGCCCAACGATCAGAGCAGGCGTTCACCTGGTACGATCCCGTCTGGCTGGGCTGGAATGCAGCGCGCGGCGTGGTGTTGACCCGGTAATGCGCCGGCTGATCGTCATAGGTTTTCCGTATCTGTGGCTCGCGCTATTCTTTCTGGTGCCCTTCCTGACGGTGCTGCGGCTGGCCCTGTCAGATGCCGATATCGCGATCCCGCCCTACACGCCGCGGTGGGACGAGCCGGGATGGGCCGGTCTGCGCGAAGTGATCGCCGGGTGGGATTTTGAGAACTTCGTCTGGTTGACCGGCGATGACCTGTATTACCGCGCCTATCTGTCGAGCCTGCGGATCGCTTTGGTCTCGACCGTACTGACCCTGCTGGTGGCCTATCCCATTGCCTGGTCCATGGCTAAGGCGCGCCCCGCGTGGCGGCCCACGCTGCTGATGCTGGTGATCCTGCCCTTCTGGACGAGCTTCCTGATCCGGGTCTATGCGTGGATCGGGATCCTGAGCAACGAAGGCCTGCTGAACCAGACCTTGATGGCGATGGGCCTGATCAGCGAGCCGCTGCTGATCCTGAACACCGATCGCGCCGTCTATATCGGGATCGTCTATACCTATCTGCCCTTCGCGGTCTTGCCGATCTATGCCAACCTCGAACGGATGGATCCGTCACTGCTAGAGGCCGCATGTGATCTGGGCTGTTCCCGTATCGCGGCGTTCTGGCGGGTGGTGATCCCATTGTCGCGGCCCGGGATCATTGCCGCCGCCTTCCTGGTGTTTATCCCCGTCGTGGGGGAGTTCATCATCCCCTCCATCCTCGGCGGCAGCGATACGCTGATGATTGGTCGCGTCCTGTGGGATGAGTTCTTTGCCAACCGGGATTGGCCCGTCGCCTCGGCCGTGGCGATCATTCTACTGTTCCTGCTGATCATTCCGATCGTGCTGTTCCAGCGCCAGGCCCAACGCCAGCGGGAGGCCGAGGGATGACCCGGTTCGGTTGGTTCAACGCCACGGCCCTGACATTGGGTTTCGCGTTTCTTTACATCCCCATCGTCATCCTGATCATCTATTCCTTCAATGAAAGCCGCCTGGTGACTGTCTGGGCGGGTTGGTCCACCAAATGGTATGGCGAGGTGCTGCGGGACGAGGCGTATTTGAGTGCTGCCTGGATCTCGCTCAAGGTCGGGGTGCTGTCATCGACGCTGGCCACGATACTGGGCACGATGGCCGCCATTTCGCTGGTTCGCGGGGGCCGCTTTCGGGGTCGCACGCTGTTTTCCGGCATGATCTATGCGCCGCTGGTGATGCCGGAGGTGATCACCGGCCTGTCGCTGCTGCTTTTGTTCATCAGCCTGGATGTGGAACGCGGCATCGGCACGGTGGTCCTGGCACATACGACTTTTGCGATGTGCTATGTGTCGGTCGTTGTGTCGTCGCGGTTGGTCAGTTTCGATCAAAGCCTTGAGGAAGCCGCCCTGGATCTGGGTGCCTCCCCGTTCGAGGCGTTTCGGCTGGTCACCTTGCCCATCATCGCGCCTGCGGTCATCGCCGGGTGGCTGTTGGCCTTTACCCTGTCGCTGGATGATCTGGTCATCGCCAGCTTTACATCGGGCCCCGGGGCTACGACTCTGCCCATGAAAATCTTTTCCGCCGTACGCCTGGGCGTCTCGCCCGAGATCAACGCCTTGTCGACGCTGTGGATCGCTGCGGTCACCGTGGGCGTCATCACCGCATCGCTGATCAGCAAACGCAATGCGACCCGGCGCGAACAAGAGGCGGCGCATGCGAACTGATTGCGGTCAATCGGCTGGCTTGGACTTGGGATACGGGCGTGGCGGCGGTGTTGCGAAGGATTGGTTCAGATCCGGAAAAAGGTCGCGGGTCCGGTCGTCTCCGTTCGCCCTGTCATACCGCATCATCCAAGGGCGAGGTGAGACGACCGCGCCGCTAGGGGCCCATTCGAGGTAACCCAGCGCGCCTGGCGCAGCGATCGGGTCAACACCCTTAGGATCCCGCAGAACCAATCCACAGGGGCCGCCGAACCAGGGACTGTCGCTTTTCGTGACGATATCCGTAACCTCGACGGTGCCAATGATCGCGCCACGGACCAGGTCATCGGGGCGGGGTGGTGTCACGCCAACCTGTTGAAGCTTGTAGACGGACCAGCGATATTCCTCTTCCGTCAGGCCGGTGGCTGCGTGAATGCAGATCTGGCCGGGTCGCATCTGTCCGCTTTTGATGGAACCATGAGTGCGGTTCTCAATGTCCTTGCCGCCATGGATGATCGCCCAGGCCCAGGGCTGCCGGACTGACAGGGCGAGGATGGGCAGATCACGCGGCACGCAAACCCTTGATCTGGCCCACGAGGGTCGGGATCTTTTCCTTGAACTTGAAGAAACCGGCCGTGGCATAGGGCCAGGCATTCAGATCGAAATCTCGGATCGGGCGGATCAGGTCGATGCCATCGTCGCGGAGCAGGTTTTCCAAAGTGTTGAGCTTGGTGGCGGTTGGCCCGACCGGGGCATAGGGTGTCACGACCTGTGCCAAACCTGTGTCGCGCGCCCAGGCCGCGATGGCGGTGATGTCATCGGTCAGCGGTCCGTGTGGGCCGAATGTGTCACCGTACCTGTCCCGCGTGTCCCGCAGGGCCGATTTGGCAAAGTCTGTGACGAGGGGAGAGACAGCCAGCGGTGATCGACCTTCGGTGGCCAGCAAACCGGCAACGCCTTTCGGGGTCAGGCCGGGGGGCAGGAGCCAGGCGGGGGAGAGGTCTTCTTCGGTGATCAGCAATCCGGTTTCGGGATGTGGCGCCCAGTCAACCTCTGCCGGGGGGTCTTGGCGCGTTGGGTGGGGTGGCCCGTCCAAGGCGGGTGCATCTGTGGCCAGACCATGGGTGCCGCCAAACCGTCCTTCGGTGAATTTGGTGATATTCGAAGACCGCGCGAGATAGGTTTTGCCCTTGGTCTGCAACCCCGCTACCCAACGCCATCCAAGTGTGTTGGAGGCCGGATCGCCATCCAGCAGGTGGCGCATGAAGAAATCCGCCCCTAATTCCCACGGCAGTTTCAGCGTGAAGATCCAGATCGACGCGAACCACATCCGCGCGTGGTTGTGCATGTAACCGCTTGCTGCCAACTCCTGCGCCCAATTGTCAAACGACGTCAGGCCGGTCTCACCCTTGCAGGCGGCCTCCCATTTTTGGCGCAAACCACCTTCGGCCTTGACCCGGTTCAGCGCTTGGTTGAGGCCCGCGCGATAGTCAGACCAGACGGCCGGACGCATTTCCAGCCAACCCTTCCAATATGTCCGCCAATACACTTCCTGCACGAACTTTTCTGCGGTGGACAAGGCATAGCGATCCAGGACGGCCTGAAGCACCTCTTCCTCCGTGATCATGCGGTGACGTATGTAAGGCGACAATTTCGACACATGGGGATGCCCCAGATCCCCGCGGTCATAGTTGCGTTTTGCAGTATAATCGCGGCCGGATTTGGGCAGAAAGTCCCGCAGCGCCGCAAGGGCAGCGGTGCGCGTTGGGTCAAATACTGGGGTTTTATGATTATCCATGAAGCGCGAGCTAACCCGCGCCTGCCGCGTTTCAAGCAATGCGGGTCAAGCCGTGACCACACCCTGGCAGGCTGTTCCGTAACAGGCGGTCAGAACATGGTCCCAACCGGTCTGGTAGCTGGCCATCATGGTTGCGCCGTCGGTCACCCCGTCAAATCCGCCATGGGTGAGATCGACGCGGGTGCCGGTTTTCGTTTGACTGAAGGCGACGACGACGTGGGTTGCGTCTTCCTCTTCCTGTCCGACATGCCAGTTAAAGGCGAAACGTCTGCCGGGTTGCCAGTCGGTGATCCGGGCCCAGGCGTGGCGTTTGCCGTCATGGGTCGTTTCCCAGATCCGGCCCCCTTGATGTGGGTCGACATCCAGTTGGCGGGGTGCGCGCCCATCCCGCGCCGACAGGGAATGGGTGTCCCCCGGCCACCACTTATTGATGCCGGCTGTAAAAAGCTCGAACGCGTGATCCGGCGGGAGGGGGACGGTGATCGTCTTGTGGATTGGGGCTGTTGGTGTGGTGTCGAAATCTTCCATGGAACATCTTCAATCTTGGGTTTGGGGTGTCATTTCCGTTGGTTGTCCTTGGCCATGGTTTCGGCCTCGGCCGCGAACGCGGCCAAAGCCGTGTCCCACAGGCTGTCGAGCCATTGGCGCAGTTCCGCCATACCTTTTGGATCCAGCCGGTAGACCCGCCGCGCGCCTTGCGATGTGACGGCCAGCACGCCCGCATCGTTGAGCACTTTCAGATGCTGCGAAATGGCCGGCCGGCTGACCGGAAATCCATGCGCCAGCTCGCCCACGCTTTTGGGTTCACGGGCCAGCTGCTCAACAATGGCGCGGCGGGTTGGATCGGCGAGGGCGGAGAGTATCAAACCGTAACTCATGACTTACGGTAAGCCTTTACTTACTTATCTGTCAACGCTATCTTCACATTTCAGGCGCAGGAGCAGCCCTTGCGGCCCCCCCCGCCCAGCACTAGAACCAACTGACACCGATCAGAGCGCCTGCCGCTCCCCAGTCCGAGGCAACCAGATGCAAGACCCAGTGAACACCTATATGAACCTTGTCCCCATGGTTGTTGAGCAAACCAGCCGGGGCGAACGCGCCTACGATATTTTTTCAAGGCTGCTGAAAGAGCGGATCGTTTTCGTGAACGGCCCTGTCCATGACGGGATGAGCCAGTTGATTGTGGCGCAGTTGCTGCACTTGGAAGCGGAGAATCCGACCAAAGAAATCAGCATGTACATCAATTCGCCGGGCGGCGTCGTGACCAGCGGCCTGTCGATTTATGATACCATGCAGTACATCAAGCCAAAGGTTTCAACCCTAGTGGTTGGGCAGGCGGCGTCTATGGGGTCTGTTCTATCGGTCGCGGGTGAGGCTGGAATGCGCTTTTCGTTGCCCAATGCGCGGATTATGGTCCATCAACCCTCGGGCGGTTTTCAGGGGCAGGCGACGGATATTATGATCCACGCTGCAGAAACTCAGAAAATTAAAGACCAACTTCATAAAATCTATGTCAAACATACGGGGCAAAAGATTGAAGACGTGGAAAAAGCCCTGGAGCGGGACAATTTCATGTCTCCGGATGAGGCAAAGGCATGGGGCCATATCGACGAAATCGTGGAGAGCCGGAAGACATCCGATGATGAGGGCAGTAGCTGAATCGGGCGACGCCGCGACAATTAAAGCAGGGGCACATTTGCGATTGTGCCCCGTAAGGGGCTGGCCTAAGCTGCCCCAGCGGGCAATAGATCAAGGAGCGGGTTGCTCCCAACAGCAAGGCAGCGGCCTTGGAGGATAGCATGGCGAACAGTTCAGGCGGCGACAGCAAGAACACTCTTTACTGCTCCTTTTGCGGCAAAAGCCAACATGAGGTGCGTAAGCTGATCGCGGGCCCGACCGTATTCATCTGCGATGAGTGCGTTGAATTGTGCATGGACATCATTCGGGAAGAGACGAAATCCGCCGGATTGAAATCGTCCGATGGTGTGCCGACACCCAAGGAAATTTGCGAGGTTCTGGACGATTATGTGATCGGGCAAAGCCACGCCAAGCGGGTTCTGTCGGTGGCTGTGCATAACCACTACAAACGCCTGAACCATGCCGCTAAATCGGGCGGTGATATCGAACTGGCCAAGTCGAACATTCTCCTGATCGGTCCGACCGGATGTGGTAAAACCCTGTTGGCCCAGACACTTGCGCGTATTCTAGATGTCCCGTTCACGATGGCGGACGCGACGACACTGACCGAGGCTGGTTATGTGGGTGAGGATGTGGAAAACATTATCCTCAAGCTGCTACAAGCCTCGGAATACAACGTCGAGCGGGCGCAGCGCGGTATCGTGTATATTGATGAAGTCGACAAGATTACCCGTAAGTCGGACAATCCTTCGATCACACGCGATGTGTCTGGTGAAGGGGTTCAACAGGCCCTGCTGAAGATCATGGAAGGCACCGTCGCCTCCGTGCCGCCACAAGGTGGCCGCAAGCATCCACAGCAGGAATTCCTACAAGTCGATACGACCAACATTCTGTTCATCTGCGGCGGAGCTTTCGCGGGCCTCGACAAGATTATCGCCCGACGCGGCAAGGGATCCGCCATCGGATTTGGCGCTGACGTCAAAGATGAAGATAGCCGCGGGGTTGGCGATCTGTTCACGGAACTTGAACCGGAAGATCTGTTGAAATTTGGTTTGATACCGGAATTTGTAGGCCGCTTGCCGGTCCTAGCCACGCTCAAGGATCTTGATGAAGACGCCCTGGTGATCATCCTGACTGAGCCGAAAAACGCCTTGGTCAAGCAATATCAACGTTTGTTTGAGCTTGAAGATACGCAATTGACCTTCACGGATGATGCTCTGCGCGCTATCGCAAAACGTGCGATTGAACGAAAGACGGGTGCCCGCGGATTGCGGTCCATCATGGAAGATATCCTTTTGGAGACCATGTTTGATCTACCGGGATTGGATAGTGTCGAAGAGGTTGTGGTGAATGAAGAAGCTGTAACTTCTGACGCCGCTCCTCTCATGATCCATGCCGACAGTCACGCGGAGCCTGCCACGGCGGGTTGACCGAGTGGTCTATGGCCAGAAGTTGCTGTTCTGGTGGAATAGGTCATACTTGATTTGAAACGAACTGATCGGAGCTCGCTGGCGGAAAATGCCCTTCTTGATCTCCGTGAATGAGTAAAAATATCAAAAGTCCTTCTTAGTTCAACCGTCATTGATGTATTCAACGATCGCTTCGAGACGGTTTTTCGCTTGAGTGACCTAAATTGGCCGTTGTCCATACCAGATCAGTCGGGTTTTAGGGGCGAGGAGACAATGTTTGACTGATGCGAAACATCGCTTGAGCAAGTTGAGGCCCGCATCAGAACGGCGGGCCGTGATCTGATAAGACGCATCCTGTCGATCAGTCGGATCCTTTGACATCGAACAACATTGAGACGGTCTGAGTGTTCGTTAACCTCTCCGGTGTATTGGCTGTTATGGGGGAGTCAGTATCGTATTACGCCTGGATTGGTATGTGGGAGCGCGGGAATGGACATTAGACGTATCGCAGGCCAGTCAGCCTTTGAACCGAGGATCGGATATTGTCGTGCGGTCGTCGTGGATGGTTGGGTACATGTCGCTGGAACAACGGGCAATGATCCTGACACCATGACCTATCCGCCGGATGTGGTGGATCAGTGTCGTCTGGCCTTGGGTTACATCGAACAGGCATTGTCGGAGGCTGGCGCAGGTTTCGCCGATGTCGTAAGGGTGACCTACGTGCTGCCGGATCGCGCGGATTTCGAACCATGTTGGCCGCTGTTGCGCGCCGCCTTTGGAGACAACCCGCCAGCCGCGACCATGATTGAATGTGGCTTGCTGAGTGCCGACATGAAGATCGAGATCGAAGTGACGGCCAAACTGCCATGACCAACCTGCGCTTGCATGTCACTGGACGCCGGTTGGCTGATCAGTCATACCGAATATAACGATTTGGAGCGGTCGATGGGCATCCTGAACACATTTCTGCGCGCGGTGACCTGGTGGAACAGCCAGACTCTCGGCACCCAGCTTTTCACTTGGCGCAACGGAGTCAAGGTTGGAGAAGATGAGGCCGGAAACGTGTTTTATCAGACCCGTGACGGGTCCCGCCGCTGGGTGATCTACAATGGTGAGGCCGAGGCAAGTCGCATTGGCCCTGATTGGCATGGATGGTTGCACCGGACATGGGACGAGCCACCCAGCACGGCACCGCTAAAGCGCAAGACCTGGGAAAAACCGCATCAGGAGAACCTGACCGGCACAACTATGGCCTATGCGCCTTCGGGATCGTTGCGCCAGGCAAAGCCCGCGGACCGTGCCGATTACGAGGCTTGGACCCCGGAATAATGGCCGAGAATACCGCAGAAGTCGCCGTGGGCGGCGTTGTCCTGGCTGCCGCAATCGGCTTTCTGGTCTATGCCGGGCAGGTGACAGGGTTCACGGTCGGGGCAACGGCCAGCACCTATGACCTGACAGCCAGCTTTCGCTCTGCCGACGGGATCGCCGTGGGAACCGATGTGCGTTTGGCCGGGGTCAAGGTCGGGTCGGTCACGGAAATGGGCTTGAACGCCGAATCCTATCGCGCTGACATCACGATCACGGTCGACCAGGTGATTGAAGTGCCAGAAGATAGCAGTATCTCGATCTCGTCAGAGGGGCTGTTGGGCGGCAATTTCGTTGAAATTGTGCCAGGCGGGTCGCCCTTTCCCTTGGAAGCCGGGGCAGAAATCGAAGACACACAAGGTGCCATCAGCCTGATCAGCTTGTTGTCGAAATTCGTATCCGGAGATGCTGAATGAGGGCAACTGTCGGGATCATGACTGCTTTCCTGGCCACGGCGGCAGCGGCACAGGAGGTGACCAGCGTCGAGAGCGCTACCCTACGTGGGCTAGACAAGATTGATGGTGCCTTGTCGGATATCGAGATCACGCGGGGAGAGACCAAAAGCCTGGGTCGTTTGCAGATTTCGCTTGAGGATTGTCGCTACCCGACCGGGGATCCTCAGGCCAATGCCTATGCCTATCTGACAATCGTGGATCGCTATGATCCGGAATTGGCATTCGATGGTTGGATGATCGCGTCGAGCCCGGCACTCAATGCGCTTGACCATCCACGTTATGATGTATGGGTGTTGCGCTGCAATACGTCCTGAACTGACGACAAGGGGCCCGGCGCGTTGAAATCCGCGGGTTCTTTCAACGCTTTTGAGAGCAGTCGGTGATATGTTGCGCGGGTGATCTCGACAGCACCCAGGCTTTCCAGATGCGGTGTCAGAAACTGAGTGTCGAACAGGCTGAACCCGGCCAGCCGCAATCGGTCGATCAGGAAGGCCAGTGCTACCTTTGACGCATCACTTTGGCGGGAAAACATGCTCTCGCCGAAAAACGCCGATCCAAGGGTGACTCCGTAAACTCCGCCCACCAGCGCGTCACCGTCCCAAACTTCGACGCAATGGGCGAAATCCGCTTGGTGCAGCGCGCGGTAAAGCTGAAATATGGTGGTGTTGATCCAGGTCTCTTCCCGGTCGGCGCACGCCTCCACCACCGCATCAAAGGCGGTGTTGGTCCGCACGTCAAACTCCGCCCGCCGGATCCGCCGCCGCAAGGAGCGCGACATGTGGAAACCATCAAGCGGGAAGATGCCGCGTTTTTTCGGATCGACCCAGAATACCTTGGGATTGTCGCGATTATCAGCCATCGGAAAAATGCCGTTGGCATAGGCCCGCAACAAGAGCTCTGGGGTCAGGGCTGCATCCATGGGCGGCCTTTTGGTGATCGTCGTCTTCGGTGTGGTGATGGGCAGCAGTTAAATCAGATCGAGATCAATGAGCCCCCGATAGCCCTGAATGCATACAAAATCAAACGGTGTCGTAAGGGAATGCCCCAAAACCTCCAACCGAGATGCTGGTTTCGGGGCTAATCCAGCCGATGCTCCAACCATTGTTCAAGCCAATGGATCGTATAATCCCCTAATTGGATATCCGGTTCGTCCATCAATGCGTGAAAAAGCGGCACGGTCGTATCGATCCCGTCTACCACGAGTTCACCCAAGGCGCGGTTCAGCCGCGCGAGGGCTTCGGGTCGATCCCGGCCATGGACGATCAGTTTGCCGATCAGGCTGTCGTAATAGGGTGGTATCGAGTAGCCCCCATAAAGAGCGCTGTCCATGCGAACGCCAAGGCCGCCGGGCGCGTGGAAGGTTTGCACGCGCCCAGGGCAGGGGGAGAAGTCGGGCAGGCGTTCTGCATTGATCCGAACCTCAATCGCGTGACCGTTCAACTGCAAATCGTCTTGAGTGAAGGACATGGGCAGCCCTTCCGCCACCCGGATCTGTTCACGCACCAGATCCACACCAAAGATCGCCTCGGTCACCGGATGTTCGACCTGGAGCCGGGTATTCATCTCGATGAAATAGAACTCTCCGTCTTCAAACAGAAATTCGATCGTGCCCGCACCCGAATACCCGATCTTGGCGACGGCATCGGCACAGACCTTGCCGATGCGGGCGCGGGTGGCCTCGTCGATGGCAGGGCCGGGTGCTTCCTCGAACACTTTCTGGTGGCGACGTTGAAGGGAGCAGTCGCGCTCCCCCAGATGTACAGCATTGCCTTTGCCATCGCCAAAGACCTGGATCTCGATATGGCGCGGCCTGCCCAGATATTTCTCGATATAGACCTCATCATTGCCGAAGGCGGCCTTGCCCTCGGCGCGCGCGGTGCGGAAGGCGTTTTCCAGCTCGCTGGCCTCACGGGCAAGCTTCATGCCCCGCCCGCCGCCGCCTGCCGTCGCTTTGATAATGACCGGATAGCCGATCTCTGCCGCCACCCTCTGGGCCGCCGCATAATCCGGCACTCCGCCATCAGAGCCCGGGACGCAGGGCACGCCCAGTTCTTTCATCGTCTCCTTGGCGGTGATCTTGTCACCCATCATGCGGATATGTTCGGCGCTGGGGCCGATAAAGGTGATGTCATGATCTTCCAGCACCTGCACGAATTTGGCGTTTTCCGACAAGAAGCCATATCCAGGATGGATCGCGCTGGCCCCAGTTACCTCGCAGGCGGCAACGATGGCGGGGATTGACAGATAGCTGTCGGTGCTGGACGGCGGGCCGATGCACATCGCCTCATCCGCCATGCGCACATGCATGGCGTCGCTATCGGCGGTGGAATGGACGGCAACTGAGGGGATGCCCATTTCGCGACACGCGCGGATGACACGAAGGGCGATTTCGCCGCGATTGGCAATCAGGATCTTGTCAAACATCAGTCGATGATCATCAGGGGCGCACCGTATTCAACGGGGGCGCCGTCTTCGACCAGGATCCGGCGTACCGTGCCGCCGCGCGGGGCGGGGATCTGGTTCATGGTTTTCATCGCCTCGACGATCAGCAGGGTTTGCCCTTCTTCGACCGTGTCCCCAATGCCTACAAAGGCGGCAGCGGTCGGTTCAGGTTGCAGATAGACGGTCCCGACCATTGGCGACGTCACGGCACCGGGCAGTTGCGCGGGATCTTCCGCGGTTTCCTCTGCCGGGGCTGACAGCGCCGGTGCGGGTGCTGCGGCCACCGGGGCCGGTGCCGGCACAGCAACCTGGGTCACCGCCTGTGTTTGTCGGCTGACCCTGACATTCAGGCTATCGCCTTCCCCATAGTCGCGTTTTACCTGCAATTCGGTCAGGTCATTGGCTTTCAAGACTTCGGCCAAGGCCTGAATGAACGCGACATCCGCGTCATGGGTTGTTTTCGTCATGGAGGTCCTCGCCCGACACGCCTATCAAGATTTGCCGCTTATAGGGCAGCCACCATGCAGAGAAAAGCATCAGTTGTGCCGATGACAAGGGGCGATCTTTCGGGATGCCACATTGGCAAGCATATCGCCCATTGGTGCAGCGGTGGCCCGCGCCGGTCATGTGCCCGGTTATTTAGCGTTTGATAAAAAAAACGGCCTGTGGCAGCGTTTTGCTGTGACTGCCAGCCCGGAGAGCCAGATATGTCCAATACCCCGATGACCCCAGGTGTGGTGCCTCAGCGCCTTTCGCGCACGGATTACGCCGATGGGTTTTCGGATATGCACCCGCCCCTTGATGCGCATGAGGCGCTGGTTGCAGCGGATCGGTGCTATTTCTGTTACGATGCGCCTTGCGTTACAGCTTGTCCGACGGCGATCGATATTCCGTTGTTCATTCGTCAGATCCAGACCGGCAAACCAGGCGATGCGGCCAAGACGATTTTTGATCAGAATATCTTGGGCGGCATGTGCGCCCGTGTGTGCCCGACCGAAACCCTGTGTGAAGAGGCTTGCGTGCGCGAAACTGCCGAAGGCAAACCGGTGGAGATCGGGCGGCTTCAGCGCTTTGCCACCGATACGGCCCTTGTCACGGGGGTTCATCCTTACCAACGCGCCGAACCAACCGGCTTTCGCGTGGGTATCGTGGGGGCGGGTCCTGCCGGTCTGGCCTGTGCCCACCGTCTGGCCATGAAAGGGCATGACGTCACCATTTATGACGCGCGTCCAAAGCCCGGTGGGCTGAATGAATACGGCATCGCAGCCTATAAGACGGTCGGCGATTTTGCCATGGCAGAGGTCGACTGGCTGATGGAGATCGGTGGCATCACCCTGGTGTCGGATACGGCCTTGGGTCGGGATGTGACGCTGACCGAACTGCGCGATGATTTCGACGCCGTGTTTCTTGGCGTGGGACTTGGCGGGGTCAATGCCTTGCGCGCGCCCGGAGAAGATTTTCCTTACGTTCAAGACGCTGTCGATTTCATCGCTGATCTGCGCCAGGCGGAAGATAAAGCACAGGTTCCGGTTGGTCGCAATGTTGTGGTGATTGGCGGTGGCATGACGGCTGTCGATGCTGCTGTGCAATCCCGTCTTCTAGGCGCTGAAACGGTTACAATCGTTTATCGTCGGGGTCGCGACCGCATGGGAGCCAGCCCCTATGAGCAGGACCACGCGACCAGGCATGGGGTGCGCATCGTCACGGGCGCGCAGCCCCTGCGCGTCATCGGCACCGATACGGCGGAAGCCGTTGAATTCGCCTATACCGAGGAAACGCCAGAGGGCTTGCGCCCCTCGGCCCAGACTTTCCAGATAGCTGCGGATCAAGTGTTCAAAGCCATTGGTCAGACGCTCGCCGCGGCTCCGGAAGACCTGACCCTCGATGGTGCAAAAATTGCCGTAACAGGCATGGGGCGCACCTCCGCTGCAGGCGTCTGGGCGGGCGGGGATTGCGCCAGTGGTGGTGATGACTTGACTGTGACCGCCGTTGCCGAAGGGCGTGACGCCGCCGAGGATATCCATGTCACCTTGATCGGTGCGTCTGAAATCGCTGCCGAATAAGTATGCTCAACGCTTGTCATCTGCCGCAGACCTCGAACAGATCGAATTGCGTAGGACAAACCAAAGGTGACCGTACAACACGCGCCATCGCGCCGAGTCCCATCTTTGGGATCTGCGCTGCATTCAGATCTGATTGGAAGCCGTCGCGCGAAACTGTCATCGACGTGGCCCATCTGGTCTGCAACGATATTTTGAAAAACTCTGCAAATGCTCAAGGGAATGACCCATGGCTGACCTGACATCCGATTTCGCTGGGATCAAAAGCCCCAATCCGTTCTGGCTGGCCTCCGCTCCACCAACCGATAAAGAGTATAACGTTCGTCGCGCCTTCGAGGCTGGGTGGGGCGGTGTCGTCTGGAAGACGCTCGGCTCCGAAGGCCCGCCTGTGGTCAACGTCAATGGCCCTCGCTACGGCGCGGTTTATGGCGCCGACCGACGGCTTTTGGGCCTTAACAATATCGAATTGATCACGGATCGCCCGCTTGAGGTGAACCTGCGGGAGATCAAGGCGGTCAAGCGCGACTATCCCGACCGCGCCATGGTCGTCTCCATCATGGTGCCATGCGAGGAAGAAGCCTGGCGCGCCATCCTGCCCATGGTCGAGGAAACCGGCGCCGACGGGATCGAATTGAATTTCGGCTGCCCCCACGGGATGAGCGAGCGTGGCATGGGCTCTGCCGTGGGCCAGGTTCCTGAATATATCGAAATGGTCACGCGCTGGTGCAAGCAATTCACGCGCATGCCGGTCATCGTCAAGCTGACGCCCAACATTACGGATATTCGCAAACCTGCGGAGGCCGCCGCAAAAGGGGGGGCAGATGCGGTGTCGCTGATTAACACGATCAACTCCATCACCAGCGTTGATCTGGATACGCTGTCGCCCGAACCCTCCATCGACGGTAAGGGCTCCCATGGCGGCTATTGCGGCCCTGCGGTGAAACCCATCGCGCTGAGCATGGTGTCAGAGATCGCCCGCGCGCCCGAGACAGCCCATATGCCCATCAGTGGCATCGGCGGTATCACCACGTGGCGTGACGCGGCCGAATTCCTGGTGCTGGGCGCAGGAAACGTGCAGATCTGTACCGCTGCGATGACCTATGGCTTTCGCATTGTCGAAGAGATGAAGGCCGGCCTCAGGTCCTGGATGGACGAAAAGGGCTATGACAGCGTCGCCGCCGTCTCGGGCCGTGCCGTGCCTAATGTGACGGACTGGCAGTACCTGAACCTCAACTACGTTACCAAAGCGCGGATCAGTCAGGCGGATTGCATCCAATGTGGGCGGTGCTACGCCGCCTGCGAGGATACCAGCCATCAGGCTATTGCCATGTCACCGGATCGGGTCTTTACCGTGATCGATGAAGAATGCGTGGCTTGCAATTTGTGTGTCAATGTGTGCCCAGTCGAGAATTGTATTACGATGGAAGAGATGCCAGTAGGTGCCATAGATCCGCGTAGCGGCGATCGGGTGGACGATGCTTACGCAAATTGGACCACGCATCCGAATAACCCGGCCGCTTTGAAAGCGGCCGAATAGGCCGACATAACAACTGCAGAGCGCGCAGGCATGACAGCTGACCTCTATCTCCTCGTGCCGATCCGGCATCCCGCGATGGTATCTGACAAAGACCATCAATATCGGTGCCTCGAAGCCTTGTTCGGCTCCCTGGCCGGTCAATCCGATCCCCGTTACGTCCTGCGGGTGATCTGTGACCGCAGCCAGGTCCTGCCGCCGTTACCGGCCCAGGGGCAGCGCGTGGATGTTGATATTCCGCCGCCGGTCAAACCGTCGGAGCAAGATCGCGAGCAGGAAGTGCTGAACCCGTTCCGTGTGGACAAGGGGCGCAGGCTACTCGCCGGGCTCGACGGTGTGCCGCCCGAGGCCTTTGTCATGAATGTCGATGATGATGATTTGCTCCATAGCGACGTGGTGCGCACCATCCAGGCGGGCTCTGACAGTACCGATGGCTGGGTCATTGATCGTGGCTATGTCTGGTTCGATGGCAGTTCGGACATTTTTGAGGCCGATGGCCTGCACCTGGCCTGTGGGACGACCATCGCCGTTCGGGCCAAGCATTTTAAATTTTCCGACCAGTCGGCGCTGGAAGATGACATTCTCATCGAACTTGCTGGTCACCGCGACTGGTTCGCCCTGCTGAACAGCGACGGGTTGTCCTATGAACGCGTGCCGTTTCGTGGGGTGATTTACCGCAGGGGACATGCCAATTCGATGCAGACCCGTCTGTTGCCCACGGCCGATCCCACGGCGCCGATCTGGACCTGGACCGGCTTGCAATCCCGGTTGCCGAACGGAATGCGGTTGCGGATAAAGCGTTTTCTGCATGCCCGTCGCAATGCGGGTGTCGGTCCGGCCGATGCCTTGCTTTACCACTGGGACCGGCCCCATGCCTTTTCCGGAGACCTGTACCGCACCATGACAGGTGGTAAGCTGGAAGCACAGGATAGCGCCGCCTGACCGGGCCGCATCGTCTGACCGCGGCTCATCGGCTAAAAAACTGGCAACTGCCCTCTTTGTCGTCATTCGGTCAGCCAGGGCAGCTTGACTGACCTTAACGGCATGGTAGCGTTCGCCAACAGCATCCCGAACCGCGGGGTGGATCGATGTCAGCAAGGAGCCCACATGGCCGCACCCGGCGAAAACCTTCGGATCAATGGTGACCGGCTGTGGGACAGCCTGATGGAGATGGCCAAGATCGGCCCCGGCGTGGCGGGCGGCAATAACCGTCAGACCCTCACGGACGAAGACGGGGATGGCCGCGCCTTGTTTCAGCGCTGGTGCGAGGATGCGGGCTGCACCATGGGCCTTGATCAGATGGGCAATATGTTTGCTCATCGCGCTGGCGCGGATCCTGAGGCCTTGCCGATCTATGTGGGTTCGCACCTTGATACGCAGCCGACGGGCGGCAAGTACGATGGCGTCCTGGGCGTCCTTGGCGGGCTGGAAATCCTGCGCTCGCTCAACGATTTAGGGATCAAGACCAAGCATCCCATTGTGGTAACCAACTTTACGAATGAAGAGGGTACGCGCTTTGCGCCTGCCATGCTGGCCTCCGGCGTGTTTATCGGCATGCACGATCAGGACTGGGCCTATGACCGCGTCGATGCCGAGGGCAAGCGCTTTGGCGATGAACTGCAGCGGATCGGGTGGCGGGGCGATGAAGAGGTTGGCAAGCGCAAGATGCATGCTTTCTTTGAACTGCATATCGAACAGGGCCCGATCCTGGAGGCGGAAGGCAAGGAAATTGGCGTCGTTACCCATGGCCAGGGCCTTTGGTGGCTGGAGGTTACGCTGACGGGCAAAGACGCTCATACTGGCTCCACCCCCATGGATATGCGGGTGAATGCGGGCCTGGGGATGGCGCGGATCACCGAAGCCGTGCACCGCATCGCCATGGATCATCAGCCGGGCGCGGTTGGGGCTGTGGGCCAGGCCAATGTCTATCCCAATTCACGCAATGTGATCCCGGGTAAGGCCGTGTTCACCATCGATTTCCGCACGCCGGATCTGGACAAGCTCACCGCAATGCGCAGCCGTTTGGAAGCTGAAGCTGCCGAGATTGCGGCGGATCTGGGTCTGGGGTTGACGATTGAACCGGTGGGCCATTTCGACCCTGTCACCTTTGACGATGGATGTGTCGGGGCCGTGCGGGATGCGGCCGAGCGGTTGGGATATTCACATATGAACCTCATCTCCGGTGCGGGTCACGATGCTTGTTGGATCAACCGTGTCGCTCCGACCGCCATGGTCATGTGTCCTTGCGTGGATGGGTTGAGCCACAATGAGGCGGAGGAGATCAGCAAGGACTGGGCAACCGCTGGCACGGATGTCTTGTTCCACGCGGTTGTCGAGACGGCGGGCATTGTGAGTTAGCGTCGGCTGGGGCGCTGCCCCAGACCCCGGAATATTTTCACCAATAAGAAAGAGTATTCGGATGAGCAAAGTCATCAAAGGCGGGACGGTTGTGACGGCGGATCGGTCTTGGATGGCCGATGTCCTGATCGAAGGAGAAAAGATCGTCGAGATTGGTGAGGGATTGCATGGCGATGAGGTGATCGATGCCTCGGACGCCTTTGTCATTCCCGGGGGTATTGATCCGCACACGCATCTGCAGATGCCGTTCATGGGGACCACGGCGGCCGAGACTTTTGAAAGCGGGACTTTTGCGGCAGCGTCGGGTGGGACCACGATGCTGGTGGATTTCTGTCTGCCGGGCGAGGATGGCTCGCTGTTGAATGCCATTGATGATTGGGACCGGAAATCCAAAGATCAGATCTGTTGCGATATCTCGTATCACATGGCCGTCACCGGCTGGAGTGAACGTATTTTTAGTGAGATGGAGGCCGTTGTTAAGGAGCGCGGCATCAATACGTTCAAGCATTTCATGGCTTACAAAGGTGCGTTGATGGTGGAGGATGACGAGATGTTCGCCTCCTTCAAGCGTTGCGCCGAGTTGGGGGCCTTGCCGCTGGTCCATGCCGAGAATGGCGATATCGTTCAGGAGTTACAGCAGAAATACCTGGCGGAGGGGGTGACCGGTCCGGAGGGTCATGCCTATAGCCGTCCGCCTGAGGTGGAAGGTGAGGCGGCCAATCGCGCGATCATGATTGCCGATGCTGCAGGGACCCCTTTGTACATCGTGCATGTGTCTTGTGAGCAGGCCCATGAGGCAATCCGGCGGGCGCGCCAGAAGGGCATGCGGGTTTATGGTGAGCCGTTGATCCAGCACCTGACCCTGGATGAGGGCGAATATTTCAATAAGGATTGGCAATATGCGGCACGGCGGGTGATGTCGCCGCCTTTTCGGTCCAAGGATCACCAAGACGGGTTGTGGGCCGGGCTGGCGGCGGGGTCGTTGCAGGTTGTGGCCACGGATCACTGTGCCTTTGATGACAGCCAAAAACGCATGGGCCTCAATGACTTCACGCGCATTCCCAATGGAACGGGCGGGTTGGAGGACCGGTTGGCGGTGCTCTGGACCAAGGGGGTTGAGACCGGACGGCTGACGCCCGAGGAGTTTGTCGCGGTGACCTCGACCAACATCGCGAAGATACTGAATATCTATCCCAAGAAAGGGGCGATGGTTCCGGGGGCGGATGCCGATCTGGTGGTTTGGGATCCGAAGATCAGCAAGACGATTTCCCCCACCACGCAGAAATCCATCATAGAATACAATGTGTTCGAGGGTGTAGAGGTGACGGCCCAGGCGCGCTACACGCTGAGCCGTGGCGATGTGATCTGGGCCCATGGACAGAATAGCCAGCCGCAGCCAGGGCGGGGAAAATTTGTGAAAAGACCAGCCTTTGCAAGTGCTTCGACGGCGTTGTCAAAGTGGAAAGCGCTAAACACACCGCGCAAGATCGAACGCGATCCGATGAACATTCCCGCGGGCGTGTGATGGACGGGCAGGTCATGCAAGCTATGCAGACGGATGCCCCCAACGCGAAGACCGTCATTGATGCCGTTGATGTGGGTCTGACATTTCAGACCAATGACGGTCCGGTTCACGCGCTGAAAGATGTTAACCTGCAGATTGCAAAGGGAGATTTCGTTTCGTTCATTGGGCCATCGGGGTGTGGCAAGACGACGTTCCTGCGGGCCATCGCCGCCTTGGAAACGCCAACTACAGGCGCCTTGTCGGTGAATGGGATGACACCGGATGAGGCCAGAAAATCAAGGGCTTATGGATATGTCTTTCAAGCGGCCGGGCTTTACCCGTGGCGGACCATCGGGGCCAACATTCGGTTGCCGCTGGAGATCATGGGGTATAGCCGAACAGAGCAGCTAGACCGCATTAAGAATGTTCTGCAACTTGTTGATCTTGAGGGATTTGAAAAGAAGTATCCGTGGCAGTTGTCCGGTGGGATGCAGCAGCGGGCCAGCATCGCACGGGCGCTTGCCTTTGATGCCGGCATCCTGTTGATGGATGAGCCCTTTGGTGCATTGGATGAGATCGTGCGGGATCACTTGAATGAACAATTATTAAGTCTTTGGGGTCGCACGGGAAAAACGATTGGGTTTGTCACCCATTCCATCCCCGAAGCGGTGTATCTGAGCACTAGGATTGTGGTCATGTCGCCCCGGCCCGGACGGATCACGGATGTGATCGAAAGCCCGTTGCCGCGGGAGCGCCCCCTGGATATTCGCGATACACCGGAATTCATTGCGGTTGCGCACCGGGTTCGCGAAGGGCTGCGGGCGGGACATCTGGATGACTAGATCCGACGGTGCAGATGCGATGCAGGACCCATGCACATTCCATACATATCCCATACATACGGAGCGCACGGTCTAGATGCGATCCGTTTACCCTGTTCTGGTCGTGATCGCGGGGATCGTGGCGGTTTGGTATGCCGCGGCGATCTGGATGAATACGACATGGACGCTGCAACAGGCGGAGCGGGCGGAAACGCAGCTGAGTGTGGCGCAGGTGGTCGCGGGTTCGTTTGGGCAGGAGCGTCCGCGCCTGCCAATGCCTGACCAGGTGGTGGCCGAGCTGTGGGAGACGACAGTTGAAAGGAAGGTGACCTCCAAACGGTCGCTGATCTTTCATGCCGGGATCACCCTAAGCGCGACGCTGGCCGGTTTCGCCATCGGGGCGGGGTTGGGCATTTTGCTGGCTGTTGGGATCGTACACAGCCGGGTGATGGATATGAGCGTGATGCCGTGGGCCATTGCCAGCCAGACGATCCCGATCCTCGCGATTGCGCCGATGATCATCGTGGTGCTTAACTCGGTTGGTGTGCAGGGCCTGCTGCCGAAGGCCGTGATCTCGGCCTATCTGTCGTTCTTTCCGGTGGTCGTTGGCATGGTCAAAGGGCTGCGCAGCCCAGATGCGATGCAATTGGATTTGCTGAAAACCTATTCCGCCAACCGGGCGCAAGGCTTTTGGAAGCTGCGGTTGCCCGCGTCACTGCCTTATCTGTTTGCGTCCCTGAAGATCGGCGTGGCCGCGAGCCTTGTGGGCGCCATCGTCGCGGAATTGCCCACGGGCGCAGTGAGGGGCCTGGGGGCCCGGATGCTGACCGGCAGCTATTACGGGCAGACGATCCAGATCTGGTCGGCCCTGTTCATGGCGGCGATTGTGGCGGCTTTTCTGGTCGGATTGATCGGGGTGCTGCAACGGGCGAGCCTTGCGCGGATGGGGATGGTGCGATGAAATTTTTTGCCTCCGGCGGGAGTATTTTCGCCAATAAGAAAGAGCTGCCATTTTCCAGCCCGACCCGGGAGACATGGATCGTCGTTGGCGGGGGAATATGTCTTGGTGTAGCGGGTATTCTTTTGACCCTCCCCGGTTTGGGGACTGCTGTCAGTATCGTACTTCTTGTTGGGGTCTGGGCAACGCTTTGGTGGCAGAATGCCAGATTGGCCAACTGGCAACCCAAAGCGCGTTGGCAGGTTGCGTTGCGGGACGTTTCGGTTCCGTTTGTTTTTGGGGTCACGCTTCTTCTTTTGTGGGAGTTGGCTGTCCTCAAGTTCGAGATTTCTCCTGTCATTTTGCCGCCGCCATCCGCCATCGCAACGCGGTTGTTTGCGGCCCACAACATGCTTTGGCAGGACTTTGTGCAGACCTTCATCAAAGGGGCTTTGACGGGCTATACGATGGGCGTTGCGGCGGCCTTTGCCGTGGCTTTGGTGGCGGATCGGTCGGATTTTCTGCGGCGGGGGCTTTTGCCGGTGGGGAATTTCATGGCGGCTTTGCCGATCATTGGAACGGCGCCCATTCTGGTGATGTGGTTTGGGTTTGACTGGCATTCCAAGGCGGCGGTGGTCGTGGTGATGGTCTTTTTTCCTGTGCTGGTGAATACGGTTGAAGGGTTGCGGGCCAGTGCACCGATGCAGCGCGATCTGATGCAAACCTATGGGGCCGGTTACGGGCAGACGCTTTGGAAATTGCGGGTGCCGGCGGCCATGCCCTTTGTCTTCACGGGGCTGAAGATTGCGACCACCCTGGCCTTGATCGGTGCGATTGTGGCCGAATTCTTTGGCTCCCCCATCAAGGGGATGGGGTTCAGAATCTCGACAGAGGTGGGGCGGCTGGCCCTGGATATGGTCTGGGCCGAGATTGTTGTCGCTGCCTTGGCGGGATCTGCGTTCTATGGCGCGATTGCCCTTTTGGAGCGGGTGGTGACCTTTTGGCATCCGTCCCAGCGGGCCAGGGGATGAGTTCAACAGAGAGGGAAAGACAATGAAAAACATGGTGTTTGGGGCAGCGTTTGCGTTGACGGCTGGGGCTGCACAAGCCGCGGATGATGTGACTTTGCAGTTGCAATGGGTGACGCAGGCCCAGTTTGCCGGATATTACGTGGCCTTGGATAAGGGGTTTTACGGGGAGGAAGACCTCAACGTCACCATCAACCCGGGTGGGCCGGACATCGCGCCGCCGCAGGTATTGGCCGGGGGCGGCGCCGATGTGATGCTGAACTGGATGCCGTCGGCCTTGGCCGCGCGGGAAAAGGGGTTGCCGGTGGTGAATATCGCGCAGCCGTTCAAATCATCCGGCCTGATGCTGACCTGCTGGAAGGATACCGGGATCACCGAGCCTGCAGACCTGGCGGGCAAGACCATCGGGGTTTGGTTCTTTGGCAATGAATATCCGTTCCTGAGCTGGATGTCGCAGTTGGGAATCGCGACCGATGGGTCAGATGGTGGGGTGACCGTGTTGAAGCAGGGGTTCAACGTGGATCCGTTGTTGCAAAAGCAGGCCGATTGCATCTCGACCATGACGTATAATGAATACTGGCAGGTGATCGATGCCGGTGTCTCTCCCGATGATCTGGTGACGTTCAAGTACGAGGATCAGGGGGTTGCCACGCTGGAGGACGGTATCTGGGCGTTGGAGGAGAACCTGGAGGATCCCGCCTTTGTCGATAAGATGGTGCGGTTCGTGCGGGCCAGCATGAAAGGGTGGAAATACGCCGAAGAGAACCCGGATGAAGCCGCTGAGATCGTGCTGGAAAACGACGAGACCGGAGCGCAGACCGAAGAGCACCAGAAGCGGATGATGGGCGAAGTGGCCAAGTTGACCGCTGGATCGAACGGGGCGCTTGAAGAGGCCGATTACCAGCGGACGGTGGACACGCTGCTGGCTGGCGGGTCTGATCCGGTGATCACGGCAGCACCGGAAGGGGCCTGGACCAGCGCGATCACGGACCTGGCGTTGCAGTAAATCTTGAAGGCCCTGCCGACAAAGCAGGGCCTTTTATTTGGAAGGGAGGACCACGATGGTTGCCACGATACAGGCCGTCTATCCGGTAAAAGACGGTGTCACGTTTGATTTCGATTACTACATGGCCGCCCATATTCCGCTGGTGCGGCAGCATTTCGAGCCCCATGGCTTGACCGAGGTGGCCGTCAGCAAGGGGTTGGCTGGGGGCCCCGACACGCCGCCGGGCTATTTTGCGATTGCGACGATGCGGTTCGCCGATATGGCGCAGTTGGAGGCGGCCATAGGCGCGGCGGCGCCGGTGCTGGCGGATATTCCGGAATTCACCAATGGCCAGCCGGATCTGCTGATCGGGGAAGAGCTGTAGCTGTATCACCCCGAAAGGCGGTCCGGTGCCACCGCTGCGACCCAAGCGACGCGTGACACCGGAAAGTGGTCAGATCTGCTGGTCCAGGGATGGGCTATCTTGCGGGTTTTCGAGGTTGCGGATCGTGGCAATGCTTTCGGTGATGTCATCCGAGGTGGGAAGGGTGGTGCGGTCGGATCTTGGATCCGTGGTCGCGGCCACTTCCGCCGCCTCGCTTCGCAGGCGCAGGATTTCAGCGGTCACTTCGGTCGGGATCGCTGCGTAGGTTTTGAGTGGGGCGACAGGTGCGCGCATCGGATAGTCATAATCAACCTTGGGATCAGCGGGCTTGTCGGCCATCTGATCAGTGTAGACCCGTTCCAAGATGTGGGGATGTGCCGGGGACGAGACTGAACCTGTCCCGGAGCCTATGGACGGCATTTGTTCGCCTCCTGATCATGAATTGGTAAGATAGGTTAAAGTCTGCCCAACAATCGTTGACCGAACCTTAACCCCGCAGAACGGCTCTGCCAGCTTCTGCGGGGCATTCAAGGTTAACGGGTCACGTCGACCTCTGGCTCGGCCTTGTCAGCGATTTGCCGGGTGACGGCGACGCCATCTTCGATCGACTGGGTTCGGGTCTGGTCGGCGTCAAACAGAGCCTCACTTGCCGATTTTGATGTGGGCTGATTGATGCTTTCAATCAAAGACTGGGTCACCGCGTGGTTGCGGGCGGCCTCGGCCTCACTCCGGACCTGATCGAGTGTCACCTCTGAGGAGGGTGGCGATGTAACTGGACCGCCTGCAGGTTTGTCCTGGGGGGCCGGGTCGGTCGCCTGAGCTTTGGTTGCTGGGTCGACCGGACGGGTGCCATTTGCCGTTTGGGCGGCAACGGTGCCTGAACTGTTTGGAGATGCCGCCGCTGCAGCCGGTTGATCCGAACCGGAGGTGTTGGATGTCTGTTTCTGCGAGGGCTCAGCCGGCTGATTGGCCGATTTCTGAGGTTGCGATTGAGCCGTGTTTGGGCCGGTCAAGGTGGACAAGGTCAGCATAAAAAACTCCATGTACCGTGTACAAGAAGCCCCCACCCGAGAAGGGACATAGCCGGGAGTTCTGAAGAAAATCTTAATGCAAACCTCTAAAATCCTAACAAAATAACTGATAAATGCGCAATTTTGTCATGGAAATTGATATGGGATCCATTCTCAGGATGGCAAATTATGCTATATGTAACAGATTGATGACAATGCTAGACGCAAATACTTTATCGAAGGGAACGATACATGAACCTTATGACTGCCAGCTATCTTCTGCCGCTGACCCATAGGCTGGATCACGCGAAACCGCGCCTGACCTTCATGGAGCGCTACCAGAAAACGTTCCGCCGGTTTCCCCGTCGTGGCAGATACTGAGCCTGACCTGGCTTATGACGAGATGGGTCGCCTTTGGGCGGCCCATCTCGTTTCAGAACGTGTCAAATGAGGTTGAGGCTCCGGTTTGGCGCGAGTTGAAGGCGCCGCGATAGTGCTGGATCATGGCCGTTTCGATCTGTTGGCGGGTCTGGCGGTCAATCTCAATACCGGCCCAGCGGAGCCACAGAGTATCATCGCCTTGCTTGAGCCGGGTGGCGAGGATGAACAGGGCGCCTTTATGCGATGTTTTCGTCTGCTTGGGGTCGGGGATCAGATAGGTGCCCATTCGGGCGCGGATCCCACCTCGCATCCCGGTTTCGCCGACATAGAGGACATTACCGGGTTTGAGTGGCCCGGGACGGTCTGTGAAGATGTAGAACCCTTCATAGTCCGGGATCAGCAACTTGTTCGACGTCAATACCGACAATCTGCGCGGCGGGTTGAACCGGACCCATTGTTGCCAGTCCATCCGTGCGGTCATGGTACAGTCCTTTCGTCATGAAAATGGCGGCCCCGCGAGGCCGCCATTTTAACAACTGCAGCCACGTGAGACGTGTTAGCCGCGGTTCATCCGGTTCTCAATCAAGTCATCGACCACCGATGGATCGGCAAGGGTGGAGGTGTCACCAAGCGCACTGTAGTCATCTTCTGCGATCTTGCGCAGGATGCGGCGCATGATCTTGCCCGAACGGGTCTTGGGCAGGCCGGGTGCCCATTGGATCAGGTCGGGTTTGGCGATGGGGCCGATCTCGGTCCGGACCCATTTTTCCAGCTCTTTGCGCAGATCTTCGGACGGGTCTTCGCCGTTCATCAGGGTGACATAGGCGTAGATGCCCTGGCCCTTGATGTCGTGGGGGTAACCGACAACGGCGGCTTCGGCGACCTTGGGATGGGCGACCAGGGCGGATTCCACCTCTGCCGTGCCCATCCTGTGGCCCGAGACGTTAATCACATCGTCCACCCGGCCCGTGATCCAGTAATCGCCATCCGCATCGCGGCGGCAGCCATCCCCGGTGAAGTAATACCCCTTGTAGTCTGAGAAATAGGTCTTCTCGAACCGGTCATGATCTCCCCAGACGGTGCGCATCTGAGCAGGCCAGCTGTCTTTCATGCAAAGAACACCTTCGGCGGCGGTGTCGGTGATTTCTTCCCCGGTTTGCGGATCCAGAATGACGGGCGTGATCCCAAAGAAGGGCCGCGTGGCCGAGCCGGGCTTGGTCGCCGTGGCGCCAGGCAGGGGGGTCAGCAGGTGACCGCCTGTCTCCGTCTGCCACCAGGTATCGACGATGGGGCAGTTTCCCTTGCCGATGACGTCATTGTACCAGTTCCATGCCTCGGGGTTGATCGGTTCGCCCACCGTGCCCAGGACTTTGAGGTCGCTCAGGTCATATTTTTCGACCGGTTCATCGCCATGGGCCATCAGGGCGCGGATGGCGGTGGGCGCCGTGTAGAACTGGTTCACCTTGTGTTTTTCGCAGACAGCCCAGAACCGGCCCGCATCGGGATAGGTGGGCACCCCTTCGAACATGATCGTCGTGGCGCCATTGGCGAGCGGTCCATAGACGATATAGCTGTGCCCGGTGACCCAGCCGACATCGGCGGTACACCAGAAAATATCCCCTTCATGGTAATCAAAGACATATTGATGGGTCATGGCTGCATAGACGATGTAGCCGCCCGTGGTGTGGACCACGCCTTTGGGCTGCCCCGTGGATCCAGACGTGTAAAGGATGAACAGCGGATCCTCGGCCGCCATTTCGACGGGTGCAGAGACGTCGGACGCCTCCAGCGCCATTTCGCTGTAGTCAAAGTCGCGGCCATCGACCCAGGTGGTCTGGGCGCCGGTGCGGCGAACGACCAGGCATTTGCAATCGTGGACGACATGGAGCAGGGCCGCGTCGGTGTTGGATTTCAATGGTGTGGAGCGGCCACCGCGCGGGGCGAAATCGGCTGTGATCACGACCTTTGCATCGCAGCCATTGATCCGGGCCCCCAGTGCATCGGGTGAGAAGCCGGCAAAGACGATGGAATGGATCGCCCCGATCCGCGCGCAAGCCAGCATCGCATAGGCGGCTTCGGGGATCATGGGCAGATAGAGGACGACGCGGTCCCCCTTGCGGACGCCCAGATCCTCAAGGATGTTGGCCATCTTGCAGGTCTCTGCATGGAGCTGTCTGTAAGTGATGTGTTTGGCGGCCTCGGACGGGTCGTCGGGTTCCCAGATGATGGCGGTTTGCTCACCGCGGGTGGCGAGGTGGCGGTCGATGCAATTGGCCGCGACGTTCAGGGTGCCGTCCTCAAACCATTTTATCGCGACATTGCCAGGCGCGAAGGAGGTGTTCTTGACCGTGGCATAGGGTTTGATCCAATCGATGCGCTGGCCCTGTTCGCCCCAGAACGCCGCGGGATCCGCAACCGATGCGGCATACATCTGATCATAGCGGGCCGCATCGGCATGGGCCGTTGCGGCGAATTCTGGCGATGGTGCATAGGTTTTTTCGTCTGAATCGAGCATGTCGGCCTCCCTGCTGTGACCATGGGCTGGTCGCCCATGGGGTTTGGTACGTCAATTGTGCAATAGGCGTAAGTGCCGCGCCACCCCCGCGTCAGATCGCGAGGTATTCAGCGCGCAATTCGTCGTTCTGCAGGACCTCGGCGGCGGTACCGTCAAAGACGATGCCGCCCGTATCAAGGATGACCGATCGATCGGCCAGTTCCAGGGCGCGGACGGCGTTTTGCTCAACAATAATGGTGGTGATCCCCAATTCCTTGATAGTGATCAGGGTCTTTTCGATCTCGTCCACGATGACGGGTGCGAGGCCTTCGTAGGGTTCGTCAAGCAGCAACACCTTGATGTCGCGGCACAGGGCCCGCGCGATGGCAAGCATCTGTTGTTCGCCGCCCGACAGGGTCGTGCCCTCTTGCTTGCGGCGTTCGCCGAGGCGGGGGAACAAGTCGTAAACCCGTTCGATGGACCAGCCGATGGGCGGGGCGATCTGTGCGAGTTTCAGATTCTCCTCGACCGTGAGGCCCTGGATGATGCGGCGATCCTCCGGCACCAGCGCCAGTCCAGCGGTTGCGGCTTCATGGGAGGCCATGGTGTGGAGCGGCTGGTGATCCAGCCAGATTTCCCCATGGGTCACCATTGGTGAGCCAACGCGGGCCAACGCCCGCAGGGTCGAGGTCTTGCCCGCGCCATTGCGACCCAGCAGCGCCAGGATTTCACCTTCATGGACGTTAAAGCTGACGCCCTGCACGATGTAACTTTCGCCATAATAGGCGTGCATGTCCCAGACCGAGAAGAAGGCGGGGGCGGTGGCGGCCTTGTTGGCGTTTTTCGAGAAGTCGGGTTTGACGTTCATCTGATGCGCTCCTTAGGCGGCTGCGGTGCTTTCGCCCAGATAGGCTTCGCGCACTTTGGGGTGGCCCTTGATATTGTCCGGCGTGTCTTCGACCAGGGGCGTGCCCTGGGCCAGGACGGTGATGCGTTCGGCCAGGGAAAACACCACATGCATATCATGTTCGATGATGGCGATGGTGATATGGCGTTCATCCTGGATCTGTTTGAGCAGGTCGATGGTGTTGTTGGTATCGGCGCGCGCCATCCCGGCAGTCGGTTCATCGAGCAGCAACAGGCGCGGTTCCTGTGCCAGGCACATGCCGATCTCTAGCCGCCGCTTATCCCCGCGTGACATGGCGGAAGCGTGCATGTCACGTTTGTCGGCCATGTTCATTTCGACCAGCATCTCTTCGGCCTTGGCGGCGATGTCGCGTTGGCTGAGGACGGACGCGATAGCGTTCATTTCAAACGCGCCGTCGCGCTTGGCGAAACACGGGATCATCATGTTTTCCATAACGGTCAGGTCGCCAAAGATTTCAGGCGTTTGAAACACGCGGCTGATGCCCATCTGGTTGATCTCGTGCGGGGAGCGGCCCAGCACCGACTGCCCATCAAAGAGGACAGAGCCGGTATCGGGGATCAGCTTGCCCACCAGGCAGTTCAGTAGTGTGGATTTGCCCGCGCCATTGGGGCCGATGATGGCGTGGACGGAACGTTCGGCGACGGAAAGGTTGACGTCACCCAGCGCCTGGAGGCCACCGAACCGTTTGCCCACACCTTTGACTTCAAGGATACCCATGATCTGTTTTCCTTATTCAGCGGGGTTGACGGTGGTGGCACCGGAGCCGTCGCCGGTCTCTTTCTTTTTCTTGCGGCGGAAGATGCGGCCAATGCGCTGTCCCCCTTCGACCAGACCGCCGGGCAGGAAGATCACGACGAGCATGAATAGAATGCCGAGGGTCAGATGCCAGCCCTTGCCGATGAAGGGATAGACCATCGACACCACGATATCCTCAAGCCCGTCAGGCAGGAAGGCAAACCAGTTATGCAGGATCGTTTCGTTGATCTTGGAGACAATGTTTTCCATGTATTTGATGAAGCCTGCGCCCAAGATCGGGCCGATCAGGGTGCCCGCACCGCCAAGGATGGCCATCAAAACGACCTCGCCCGAGGCGGTCCAGAACATCCGCTCGGCCCCGGCCAGCGGGTCCATGGCAACCATCAGGCCGCCGGCCAGACCGGCATACATGCCTGAAATGACGAAGGCCGCCAGCGTGTAGGGTTTGGGGTTCAGGCCCGTATAATTCAGGCGGGTCTGGTTGGTTTTGATCGCCCGCAGCATCAGACCAAAGGGCGACCGGAAAATCCGGATCGACAGGTAAAAGGCCAGGATCAGGATGACGGCGCAGAAATAGTAGCCGACATTGAAGGTGAATACCCAGTTGCTGATGACCAGCCGGGTATTCTCTCCCATTTCAAGACCGAAGAGGCTGGGGACGGGGATATTGCCATCCGGTGTCACGCTTTGGCCTAGGATGCGAGGGTCATTGAGCGACAGTTGCAGGCCCGTCTCCCCGCCTGTGATGGGGGTCAGCACCGAATAGGCGAGCGAAAACGACATCTGCGCGAAGGCCAGCGTCAGGATCGAGAAGTAGATGCCCGACCGTCTGAGCGAGATGTACCCGATCAGGACCGAGAAGAGACCGGCCACGATCATGGATGCCAGGATTGCGGGGATGACATTCATGCCCAGCAACTTGAACATCCAGACCCCGGCATAGGAGCCGACACCCAGGAAGGCCGCGTGACCGAAGGACAGGTAGCCGGTCAACCCGAACAGGATGTTGAAGCCGATGGCGAAGATGCCAAAGATCACGAAGCGCTGCATCAGGTCAGGATAGCCTGCGTTGAACTGCGCTAGGGGAGAGCTGATCGGGAACGGATTCAGCAGGAAGGGCGCGCCCAAGGCCAGAACCGTGACGATCAGCAGGATGGTTGTGTCTTTACGTGTCAATCCGAGCATGGCTCAGTCCTCCATCACGCCTTTGCGGCCCAACAGGCCACGGGGACGGGTCAGCAGAATGATGATGGCCACCAGGTAGATGATCACCTGGTTGATGCCGGGGATCAGCTCGATCACCGCACTCATCGAGGCAAAGCTCTCAAGGATCCCCAGCAGGAACCCGGCCAGGACCGCGCCCCCCAGGGAGCCCATGCCCCCGACGACGACGACGATGAAGCTGAGCACTAGGAAATCCATCCCCATATGGTAATTTGGGGAGTTAATCGGGGCATACATGACCCCGGCCAACCCTGCCACAGCGGCGGCGAGGCCGAACATCATGGTGAACCGCTTATCGATATTGATGCCTAGCAGGCCCACGGTCTCGCGATCGGCCATGCCAGCGCGTACGACCATACCAAAGGTGGTGAATTGCAGGAAGGCAAAGACGACCGCGATGATGATGGCTGAAAAGGCAAAATAAACCAGCCGCCAATAGGGATAGATGATCGTGTTGGGATCAAACCCAATCATCGCGCCGAAATCAAACGATCCGATAAAGGCGGCGGGGGCCGGGGTTGGGATTGGATTGGCACCGTAAAAGTACTTGATGACCTCCTGAAGCACGATAGCGAGGCCGAAGGTCACCAGGATCTGGTCGGCATGGGGGCGCTTGTAAAAGTGCTGGATCAGCCCGCGTTCCATGATCACGCCAATCACGATCATGATGGGGATCGCGATGATGATCGAAATGGGGACGGCCCAATCAAGGATGCCTGCACCGATCGTTGGCCCGAACCATTCCTCAACGTATGGTGTGGAAATCTTGGCGGGATTACCCAGAAAGTCGGTTTTCGTGGGATCCTCGACCACCATGGAGATTGAGAGGATGCGCGATACCGTCACCGCGACAAAAGCGCCGATCATAAAAAGCGCTCCATGGGCAAAGTTCACGACCCCGAGCGTGCCAAAGATAAGGGTCAGCCCCAGGGCGATCAGCGCATAGGCCGACCCTTTGTCCAACCCGTTCAGGATTTGCAGGATGAAAGCGTCCATTGTCCTCCCTTTCCGCGGTAACGGGCTGAGCGCCCGGCCACGTTAAATGGGCCAGCGCAGTCACGCCTGGTTCCGTTGTGTATTGGTGGGGCGGCCCGATCTCCGGACCGCCCAAGGTGCGCTTAGGCGCCGGGGTTGCAGGTGCCCAACTGGCCGCCCGCAAATTGCGGATGGTCGGCGGCATAGGTGACCTTCTCAGCGGGGGTCACTTCCACAATCTCGAGCAGGTCGAACTCGGAATCCGGGTTCTCTTTGCCCTTCACGACCAGCACGTCCTTGAAGCACTGGTGATCTTCGGCGCGGTAGAGGGTCGGACCATTGCCCATGCCGTCAAATTCGAACCCTTCCAGGGCTTCGACAACGGCGCAGGGGTTGAACGATCCGGCACGTTCCACGGCGTCGGCATAGAGCATCGCCTGAACATAGCAGGTATGGGCGGCCTGGGACGGCGGGAAGCCGTACTTGGTGCCGAAGGATTTGACAAAGGCTTTGGAGCCCTCATCCTGCAGCGACCAATGCCAGTTGGTGGAGCCGAAGATACCTTTGACATTGGCACCGGCACCCTTGGCCATCAGACGCGAGTAAAGCGGCACGATGATCTCGAAGTTCTTGTTATTGATCGATTTGTCGCGCAGGCCGAACTGAACGGCGTTGGTCAGCGAGTTGACCATGTTGCCGCCATAGTGGTTCAGCACCAGAACGTCGGCACCCGAGTTCAGCACCGGCGCGATGTAGGATGAAAAATCGGTCGACGCGAGCGGGGTTTTGACCGCATTCACCGTTTCCCAACCCATGGCTTCGGTGGAACTGCGCACGGCTTCTTCGGTCGTGTAGCCCCAGTTATAGTCGGCTGTCAGGTGGTAGGCTTTGCGATCTGTACCGTAATTGGCCGCCAGCACCGGTGCCAGGGCAGCGCCTGACATATAGCTGTTAAAGAAGTGGCGGAACCCGTTGGCCCGCTTGTCCTTGCCGGTCGTGTCATTCGAGTGGGTCAGACCGGCCATGAAGATGATGCCAGCCTCCTGGCATAGCGCCTGCACAGCCACGGCCACACCGGAGGACGATCCGCCAGTGACCATCACGGCGCCGTCTTTTTCGATCATTGACTTGGCCGATGCGCGGGCTGCGTCGGATTTCGTCTGCGTGTCACCCGTGACGTATTCGACCTTCTTGCCGAGGATGCCGTTGCCCTGCAGTTTCTTGGACGAGAACGTCGACATCATGCCGCCGTCACCGCCGCCATTGAGGTGTTCAACGGCCAGTTCATAGGCGCGCAGTTCGTCGGCACCTTCATCCGCGTAGGGGCCAGTTTGCGGGACGTTGAACCCCAGTGTGACCGTGTCGCCCTGGGGTGCGTTCGTGAAGCCCGAATGACCATCTGCCCAAACTGATCCGTCAAAGATCGTGGGCATTGCCAGCGCAGCGCCGGCTCCCGCCGTCACGGCGAGTACACCGCGGCGTGTGATTTTTTTCGACATGAATATCCTCCCAATTGTGTAAAATGGCGAGCATTGTTTGCCCTGCCGCACAAAGCCCTCGCGGGCCGGTTTATAAGGGCGCATTGAGGGCAAACATGTAAACAAGCGCTTGCCCAAGCTGCATTTTTTTGTAAATTTTTTAGCAGGGCCGCTGTGGATCTTGTAAAGTATTTCTCGCTGCGCCGCAAAAAACGATGTGTAATCAGCAGGCTATACGATGGCACGACCTACCCTGACAGGAAGCCGAATACGGCAACGGCGGACGGCATTAGGAAAAAAGCAAGCCGATTTGGCTAAATCCGTGGGAATATCCCCCTCCTACTTAAATCTTATTGAACACAATCGCCGACCGATAGGGGGAGGCTTATTGAATTCCATTGCGCGGGAATTGCGGGTGGAAACCAGCGTATTGGCCGAGGGGGCGGCGGCCTCCCTATTGGAGACGTTACGCGAAGCCGCCGATGGTCATGCCCCCGCTACCGAGGAAGCCGCCCGGATGGAGGAATTCGTCGGCCGCTTTCCCGGATGGGCGGCGTTGCTCGCCGATATGGCCCGACGGTCCCGGTCATTGGAACATACGGTCGAGACGCTGCTTGACCGAATGACCCATGACCCGTTTCTGTCGGAATCCCTGCATGACGTTCTGTCGACGGTAACGGCCATTCGATCGACCGCCGCGATCCTTGTCGAAACGCCGGATCTGGATACGGAATGGTTGGGGCGGTTCCACCGAAACCTCAACGATGATGGGGAACGTCTGGCCAAAAGCGCGGAGGCGCTAGTACGGTATCTGGATGAGGGCAGCAGCGCCGATGTTACCGGGGCCACACCGCAGGACGAATTCGATGCGTTTTTGCAGGCCAACGATTTTCACTTTTCTGACCTGGAGCGGGCATTGCCGCCGGATCCGTCCGCCATGGTGCGCAGCTTTCAACACCTCAGCAGCGCGGCCAGTCAAACCCTCGCCGAGGCGCATCTGAAACGTTACCTCTTGGATGTCGATCACATGCCATTGCAGAGCTTTGCGGAGGCGGCAAAGCAGACCGGCTATGACCCCGCCGCATTGGCCGGTCAGTTCGGGATCGACCTTCCTGCGGTCTTTCGGCGTTTGGCCACGGTGCCCAAGGCGCTTTTGGGGGGCGAGATCGGGTTGGTGATTTGCGACGGCTCCGGCACGCTGACCTTTCGCAAGCCCATTACCGGGTTTTCCCTGCCGCGGTTTGGGGCCGCCTGTCCGCTATGGCCGCTTTACCAGGCGCTGACCCGCCCCATGGCTCCGGTGCGCCTGATAGTTGAAATGGCGGAACGGGCCCCGCGCCGCTTTTTGACCTATGCCATCTGCCAGCCATCGCAGCCGGGCGGTTTTGACGGGCCGCAGGTCCTCAAGGCGGCCATGTTGATCTTGCCTGCCGATATTCTGCCTGATCCCAAAGTGTTGGAGCGGGAACCTGACACCATGATCGGCACGTCGTGCCGCATCTGCCCGCGGGCGGAATGCGCAGCCCGACGAGAGCCATCAATTTTGGCGGATGCATTTTGACTCGGCGCAAGATCTGGGCGATAGTTTCACGACACGGTGGGATAAAGCACAAAAATTGCGATGCCGCCGCGTGAAGGGGAGGACGAATGGGCAAGCGTGTGCTGCTGGTGGAAGACGAGCCCAACATCATCGAAGCGATCCGGTTCATCCTGCAACGGGATGGATGGCATGTGTCATCCCATTCGGACGGTGCGACGGCATTTGACATTCTGTCGGCGACGCCGCCGGATGTTGTGATCCTCGATGCGATGCTGCCGGGGCGCAGTGGCTTTGATATCCTTCGGGAAGTCCGCGACACTGATGAGACGCGCAATGTGCCGGTGTTGATGCTGACCGCCAAGGGGCAAGTCAAGGATCGGGAACTGGCAGAGCATTACGGTGCCAGCGCATTTATGACAAAGCCGTTTGCCAATGCCGATATCTTGGCCACCGTGCGGGCACTTGCGGGGTAGCTATGGCACCTCGGCCCGCTGAGCCGGGACCGTCCGCCGCAGGGGAGGATGCTGGTGGACGGTCCACAGAGGATCAACTTCCCACCCATGTCTCGCGCGGGATCTATCGCCGCCGTCGCCTGATGGATGCCGCCCGGTTGATGCCGGCCTTTGGCACGGTACTGTTTCTATTGCCGGTCCTTTGGATGCTGGGCGACAAACCGATCAGCAGCGCACGGGGCATGGTTTATCTGTTCCTGGCCTGGCTTGTGCTGATCGTCTTGGCCGGTATCCTGGCGCGGCGTTTGTCCGATCCGATCCGCGGGCGTGATCCGCAACCCGATACCGAGGCTGGCACTGACAATGTCGTTTGACCTGCTGATCGTCAGTTGTCTGGCCTATGTCGTGCTATTGTTCATGGTCGCGTTCGCGGCAGAACGGCGGGCGAAACAGGGTCGTCAGGAATGGGTGAGGTCATCACTGGTCTATACGCTGTCGCTGTCGGTCTATTGCACGGCATGGACGTTTTACGGCGCTGTCGGCAACGCGGCCCGGTCGGGGCTGGAATATCTGACGATTTATCTGGGTCCGACCCTGGTTCTGTTGGCATGGTGGCTGATCCTGCGCAAACTGGTGCGGATCGGACGGACCCAGCGCATCACGTCAATTGCCGATCTGATCGCCGCGCGCTTTGGCAAATCCAATGGGCTTGGGGTGATCGTGACGCTGATCGCGGTGGCGGGCACCACGCCCTACATTGCGCTGCAGTTACAGTCGGTGACGCTGTCCTTTGCTGTGTTCACCCAGCCATCGGGCAGCGGCTTCGCCCCAACCGATCCGTCCGGCACTGCGTTCTGGGTGGCTGTCGGTCTGGCGCTCTTCACTATCCTGTTTGGCACCCGCAACCTGGATGCCAATGAGCGTCACCACGGTGTCGTTATGGCCATCGCCGTGGAGGCTGTGGTCAAGTTGCTTGCCCTGATTGCCGTAGGTGTGTTTGTGGTCTGGGGTGTGGCGGATGGCCCGGCCGACATCATGGCGCGGATCGAGGCATCGCCGATCGCCACCTGGGAGTTGTCGGGCGCGCGCTGGGTCGGGCTGACCTTTCTGAGCGCCGCCGCGATCCTGTGCTTGCCGCGCATGTTTCAGGTGCTGGTGGTGGAAAACGCTGATGAGGCGCATCTGGCCACCGCCTCATGGGCCTTTCCGCTTTACCTGCTGCTCATGAGTCTGTTCGTGGTTCCCATCGCCGTCATCGGGTTGGATCTGTTGCCTCAGGGCGCAAATCCCGATCTGTTCGTACTCAGCATACCGCTGTCTGAGGGGCAGGGCGGTTTGGCCATGCTCGCCTTTCTGGGGGGCTTTTCATCGGCCACATCGATGGTCATTGTCGCTGCCATCGCGCTGTCGACCATGGTGTCGAACCATATTGTCATGCCGATATACCTGTCGTTCCAGAAGGGGGGCGCAACGATTGCCGGGGATGTGCGCAAGGTCGTCCTGATCTCCCGCCGCACAACGATCATCGCGGTCCTGCTGCTGGGCTATCTGTATTATCGCCTGTCCAGCGGGGCAGAGGCGTTGGCCGCCATTGGCTTGATCAGTTTTGCCGGTGTGGCCCAGGTGCTGCCTATCCTGCTGGGCGGGCTGTTCTGGCGGGGAGCCACCCGGACGGGCGCGGCCTTTGGCCTGATCACCGGTTTCACCGTCTGGGCCTATGCGTTGTTCCTGCCCAGCTTTGGGGAGAGTGGCGTGATCTCGGCTGCGATCCTGACGGAGGGGCCATGGGGTTTGTCTTGGCTGCGGCCCCAGGCGCTGTTTGGTATCGACGGGATGGACCCGCTTGTTCACGCGTTGTTTTGGTCCATTGCCCTGAACACGCTGGCCTTTTGCGCCATCTCGATCATCACGTTTCCGACGCCGCTGGAACGGCTGCAGGCCGCGCGCCTTGTGGATGTTTTCGCGTATACGGCCGGAACCCGCGGCTGGGCCAGGGGAACGGTGGAAACCGAAGATTTGATGATCATGACGCAACGCATCCTGGGCCCGTCAGAGGCGCAGGCGCTGTTTCAGGCAGAGGCCGAACGCCAGGGAACCGCAGGGTATTTGCCCGATGCCAGCCCTGAATTTTTGGAACGTTTGGAACGTCGTCTGTCGGGGTCGGTGGGGTCTGCCACGGCCCATGCCATGGTCGGTCAGATCGCTGGCAATACCGAGGCGCTGGTCGAGGATTTGATCCGCGTGGCAGGCGAAGCTCAGCAGATCCTCGAATATTCCCAACGTTTGGAGCAGAAATCCACCGAACTGAGTCGCACGGCGGGGGAGTTGCAAAGGGCCAATGAAAAGCTGACAGCATTGTCGGTGCAAAAGGACGCTTTTCTCAGCCAGATCAGCCATGAACTGCGCACGCCCATGGCCTCCATCCGGTCCTTTTCTGAGATCTTGCGCGACGAAAGCCTGACCGATGGTGAACGCACCCAATTCGTGACTGTCATCCATGATGAAACCTTGCGTCTGACGCGGCTATTGGATGATCTGCTTAACCTCAGCGTCTTGGAAAATGCCCAGGTGACGCTGAATATAGGGCAGGGCACGATTGCTGAAATGATCGACCGAGCCGTGATGGCCAGCGGTGTGAAAGTTGCCACGCCTGTCTTGCGGTTGGACCGTCGCAAACGCGATGAACAGATCGTCGTTGAAACCGACACGGATCGCCTAACCCAGGTTTTCATCAATCTGATCGGCAATGCCCAAAAATATTGCGACGCGGCCGAGCCTGTTTTGCGCATCCGCGTCAGCATGTTGCACCACGACATCCTGTTGGATTTCATGGATAACGGTTCTGGCATTCCATCTGACAGCCAAGCCCTTATTTTTGAAAAGTTTTCCAGGCTGACCGATAGCGCGTCCTCGGGTGGTGCCGGTCTGGGACTGGCCATCTGCCGGGAGATCATGGGCCGCCTGGGCGGCGCCATCGATTATATGCCCGGCCAGTCGGGGGCGGCATTCCGGGTCCGGTTGCCGATGCGTGCTGTTCAAGCCGCCTGATCGGCGGGCGGTTAACCTTTTTCCAACTCGACTATGCCAAAACGGGGATGTCCCGACGGAGTAGAAGATGCCGCCATGAGCGAGACCTCGGCGCAAAATGTGCTGCAACGGAAGGCCGCCGCCGCGCGTCTGGTCGATGAGGCCAAACTGACGCCGGAAAAAGCCCTCTCCGGTGCCCTGGCCCGTGCCTCTGAAAAGGCGCTGACCCTGCCGCTTGCGGTTTCAACCTGCAAGTTGCGGGATGCGTCTTTGGCCGAACTGCTCGACAGTTTGCCGGAAAAGGGACTGATCGCCGTTCTGGAAGGTCCTTCCGAAACCCTGGGATTGCTGACCCTTGATCCCAGCTTTCTGGCCGCCTTGATCGAACAGCAGACCATTGGCAGCGTCTCTCCCCACGCGCCTGATCCGCGTCGGGCAACCCGCACCGATGCCGCGTTGACGGCGGATTGGATCGACAGGGTCTTGCGCCTCTTTGAGGATCCTTTGCGGGTCACACCGGATTCGACCTGGACCTACGGCTACAGTTTTTCCAACATGATGACCGATATCCGGCCCCTGGGGCTGATGCTGGAAGAGGATGTTTATCGCATCTTTTCGATCACGGCGGCTCTGGGTGACGTTGGGCGCGAAAGTACGGCGACGCTGGCGCTTTTGGCCCATGGCAAAGGCCCCACTCCCACCGGACAACCCCAGGCCGCGCAGAGTGATGGGACGGCCGAAAAGCAGGAATGGCAACGCAACCTGACCCGCGCGGTCGAAGAAGGGTCCGTGACCCTTGATGCCGTCTTGCACCGGGTTGCCATGCCCATATCCGATGCATCTGACCTGAATATCGGGGATCTGATACCGGTGCCAATCAGCGCGCTTGGGGGGGTCCAACTTGTGTCTGGCGATGGTGCCATCCTTGGCGCGGCGCGGTTGGGTCAATCGATGTCACAGCGGGCTTTGCGATTGATCGACCCCGATGAAGAGCCGGCCTTCCCGGCCCTGCAACATACCATGGTGGATGATGATCTGCCCTCGGGTCCGCTCAACCTTCAGACCACACCGCCGAATGTCCAAATGCCTGACCTTCCCGATTTACCCGACTTGCCCGACCTTGCAGCGCCGGAACCCCGCCCTGATTTCGGTGATCCAGTCGCCGACCTGGACGATTTGCCAGATCTGCCCGAGGGAGCGTCATCCATGGCGCTGGAAGACCTGCCCGACCTCACCTGAGCCATCCGTCGCGCTTTTTCCGAAGCTGGGGACCTTGTTCGAAGACTGCCCAAAGCCGGTTGCCGTGCTAAAAACATCGTCGGCGCATTGTGGAGGATGGCTCTCAATGCTCCAAGATCGGCTTCAGGCACTTCCCACAACCGATGCGCAAGGCTGGCCCATCAACCAGTGCTCGGGTACGCGCGACGTACCCAACCTTTGAAAACGCAATGAAGAACCGGGCCTACCCCTGGTAACGAGCATCCAGATGCGGGCGCAGATGGTCCAACTGGTAACCGCCACGGGTTGCCGCGGCCAGCAGGTCCTCTGCGCTGGTATCGGTGGCGTAGCCCAGCATCCAGACAACAGTGGACCGCGTGCCAGAGGCGCAGTAGGCCAGAACCGGGCCATTTTCTTCAACGGTCTGCCGTTGCAGGGCGATGATCTCCTCCGTCATCGCACTATGGATCACCGGGTTCTCCACAAAGATCAGGCCATGCTGCTCGGTAGCCGCCCTGATGGCGGTTGCCTGGCAATCCAATGGGATCTCGTGATCAGGGCGGTTGCACAGCACCGTCTTGTATCCGGCGGCGGAAATGGCCGGCAGGTCGGTCACGGCGATCTGGGGCGAGACGGCATAGGCGGGGGTGAGCGGGCGAATATCCATGCTATGTGATCCGCATTGCGACGGCTGGCGTCAAGTCATTGCGGACCCAACCCCAAAGGTCAGGATTCGCAAACGGCCAGAGGAACGATGGCCTGGGCCGTCTCGTCGAAAGATCCGGTACCATTGGGCGTTCCCGCCGTCGACACCCGGACGGCGCTGCCCGCAATCTCTGTACCTGCGACCCGGATCTGCCCCAGCGCACTTTGCGGTGCTGTGTCGTCCAGATCGGTGGTGAGTGTCACACTCTGGCCCACGGCCAATCCAGCGAGAGACAGTTGCAGGATCTGATCCCCGTCGCCCACCACTGTCATCCCGATCAACGCGTCCGCGCCCTGCTGGATCTCCACGGGTTGAAACACCTCGACGCCCGCACCGCTGGCGGTGATGTCAAAGATCAAGCCGCCCGCGCTAGAGGTCAGGTCCAGGGTCACAATCGCCGGACCAAGGGGGCAACCCGTATTCTCCAGAACGAACCGATCCTTGGGCGCACCTTCCACGAAGCGAACTGCCAGATCGGCCTGGGCCACGCCCGCACATGCGGTGGCCGCGATCAAAGCCGCTGCGAAATAGGTCTTCATGGTCATACCTCCCAAAGGTCAGGGTGTGCCGGTCATCTCCGTGGCCACTTTGTAGTCCAACAGCTCTTTCGCGACAAAGAGGTATATTTCCGATGGGGGTGTGCTGAGCGCGTGCTGCATCAGGCGCAGGTCAATCTCCATCTCGTCCAGGTAGGCGACGACCCTGGCTTGGCTTTGCTGAATGTCTTCGACGGCAAGAAACGCAGGCAAGATAGTATTTTCGCCGTAATAATGTTGGTGCACACCGACCCAGGCACCGTGGGCCACGCGCCGCTCTGTACCCGCCATCAACATGTAGGGGCAGGCGGAGAGGCAGACGGCCTGGGCGGTCATCTGGGTGGTCACCTCAGTCGTGCGGATGGCGCGGCCAATGGCCAGTGCGTCATCGACCGATCCCCCGGGGGAATGGAACTGTAGCGTTTCGGGCTGGGGATCCTGCTCTGCCAGCCAATCGGTAAAGCGGTCAGCATCGCCCGGTTGGATCGTGCCGGTGACAAGAACCACGCCATCCCCCTGATCTTCAAAGAAAAGCCGGGCTGGCATGTCGATATCGGTGGGCATGGGCGTGCCGCCGGGTAGGTCGGGGCGGCGCGGCATGGTGCGCGGATCAAACCGGCGCGTCTGGTCGCCGGGCCGAATGGGCATGTCGGGGGAGGGCGCGAAACTGGGCAGCCTGATGGAGGGTGCGATCTTTGCAAAATCCTGCCCCAACAGGATGGCCGCGACTCCAAGCTGGACGAAAAGCAGACTGCGCAGGGCGAACCGGGCGCTGAGCACCATCAACTCTTTGCCTTTGTTGGCAGGGGGGTGGGCGCCTCAACCGGGTGTGGTGCGGGAATTTCTTCTTCCTTTGGTGCCACGCGCTCGGACTGGCGGTCCATGGCCTCCTCGACCTCGCGCAGGCCCTGCATGGCGGCACGTAATTCGGCCAGGGTCAGCCCGTCTTCGATCCCGACCGGTTCGCGGCCCGCGCGGATGGCCCCCTGAATGACCATCAGGATGAAGACCAAAACGGCGGGCAGCAGATCGATGGCGATGGCCCCAGCCCAGGACGGCACGAAGTTTTCGGCATAAAGAATGACCGCATCGGCAGTTGAGATAGGGGTGTAGGTCGTTTCTGACGGAGGTGCCATGGCGAGGACCGCGCTGGCGGCTTTCTCAAGCGTTTCAGCACGTTGCGCCAACACCCCGAGGACCGAAGAGATGGCAGCCTGTTGTCCATCGCGCACCTCGGCAGTGCGCCCGTCAAGCTCTGGCAGGACCACGGAGGCCGACAGATCCTGGGCGGCGCGCTCGACCAAAGGGGCGACAGAAAGCTGACGCAGCTGGGTGATAATCCCGGCCAATCTGACGGCCTCTTCGGAGAATTCGACGGAGCGCGTTTCAACGGAGCCCGTCTCGACCGTGAGCGCCCGCATCCGGCTCAGAATCTGGTTACCTTGAACAAAGGCGGCATCGACCAAGGGTGTCTGGCTGGCGATCTGACTTTCAAGCCCTTGTAACTCCTCAGACTTCTGGCGCAGCACGCGGAAAACAGCCCCACGCCCGGCAATGCCGGACAGGTTGCCTGTTGCCTCCTGCTCACTCAAATCGTTGAAACTCTGGCGGACGCGGGCCACGTCGCGTTCCAGGCTTTGGGCCGAAATGGCGATGGTGTGGGCGCGTTCGAGGGAGCCCTGATAATCCTGCACCGTCTTGGCCAAGTGCTGTTCAACGGCGGCGGCCCCGGCCAAGGCGGCAGCGTTGAGCCAGCTGGACATGGCGATAATTGCCAATGATCCCAACGCCATGGACAAAAGTAATCCGATCCGCGCAGCCGCCGTGCGCACGGCGGGCAACAGACGCAAGAGATACGACCAGAAGACAAAGATCCCCACGGATACAGCCAGGGAATACGCGAAGGCCGCAAAAAAACTGAGCGCACCATTGTCATCCAGTAGGGACGAGACGCCAAGATAGGTGTAAATCCCTGATGCCGTTGCCAAAACCCCAAGCGCCGTGCCGGTGAAACTGTCGAGGATGCTTATATGCCCCTCAAGTTCCTTGGCATGGCGCAGCCCCTGGGCATCCGCGCGGCTTAGCTTTGGCTCGGTCATGGTATCCCTCTCCTTCGCCCCAAACCGAGCATAGGGGAGTTGCGCGAAAGGGCAAAGACAAGCTCTTGTGCAGGGTTTTCGCAGATTCTGTGCAGAACGGGGTCAAGCCCTTGGGTTTGCACGGGAAACCTCATGCAGAAACCATGCATATTCCATACAGAAACCATGCATACGATTATGCACGTTGGGCCAAGGCTTTCTCAACGTTCCGGGGATCGCATGGATTACGGTGCGGCGAGGGTCAGGGCCGCCTTGCGCAATGCTGCGGCCTCGTGTTCCTCCACCGCGCGGGGTGACCAAGTCACGGTGTCCAAATCGATATCACCCAAATGCTGCGCTACAGCCAAGGCGGCAGCATAGGCCCCCTTGACGCTGGAATGGTGCTGATCGGCGGCGTACAGCCCCTGTTGTCCCTCTGCCCAGGCATGGGCCCAGACGGCGCCAGCGCGGATCACGGTGCCATCCGTGGCCTGGGCAAGCCGGTCATAGGTCTGTTCGATCTGGGTCACCGCGCCGGATTTGGGAAAACTGGGATGATAGGGGGTGTCTGGCGGCCAATGGGCGAAATAGGCCACCTTGGCCTTTACGGCGCGGGCTGCCTGCGCCAACGGCGTCGCGGAGAGCACCATTTGATCCCGGCCATCGGCGCTGAACGACATCATGCTGGCATCCTGAAGCACGACCGTGTCCCATCCGCCAGCTGCGATCTGGCGCTGGGCAATGCCTTCGGCAAGGTGATCGGTCAGCATGTAGTTGGCCTGCGCCACCATCTGGACCTCATATCGGACGGGTGGTGTGGCAGAGGCGGCGATCCGGCGGACCTGTTCAGGTACGTTACCGCCAAATGTGTAGGAATTGCCGATAAAAAGGATGCGTTTGTCAGCGGCTTGGACAGGCCAGAAAAACCATATGGCCAAGCCCGTGATCAGAAAGAGGTTGAGAGCGCGGATCATCGGTTCAGAACCGTTCAGGTCGCAGGACTTCGACCGTGGACACGCTGACAACGCCGATATGTTCGTCAAGCAGGGTGCGCAGCTTGTCGAGGACCTTTTCGGCGGTGCCCTGGTCATTGATCGAGATGATCACCACCATGTCGCGGCTGCCCGAAATATCGGTGTCGCGTTGCCAGCGATTGCCGTTGCCGAACCCGGCCATGGCGGGTAAAACAGTGTAGCCCATGGCGCCTTCGGCCTCGAATATGCGGCAGGCCCGTTTATAGGCCATACGTTCGATAATCAGCTCGATCCGATGTTTGGTATTCATGGCGTCCTCATGTGACCAAGCTGGCGAGGAAAGTGTAGATCGGAATGCCGAGGGTCACGTTGAAGGGGAAGGTGATGCCCAGCGATAGGGTAAGGTAAACTGAAGGCCGCGCCTTTGGCAGCGCCAAGCGCATCGCGGCGGGCACAGCGATATAGGAGGCCGAGGCAGCCAGCGTGATAAATAGCGCCGCATCCCCCGTGCCGACATTCAGGATCGCGCAGGTCAACGTGGCCAATAGGGCAGAGATCAGCGGCATGTAGAGACCAAACGCGATGGTCCCGGCATCGAGTTGCCGCCAGCCCTGGCGCAGGCCGCGCCCCGCGGACAGGCCCATATCGAGCAGGAACAGGCAAAGCACCCCTTGGAACGGGCTGACGAAGAAGGGCGCGATCTTGGCATTGCCGTCCTCTCCCACGATCCAGCCGATGATAAGCGCGCCGACAAGGACCACGACGGAGGCATTGAGCAGCACCTCCCGGACCAATTCACCCCGTTCGGCCCCGGCCACGGCCTGCGCGCCGTTCTGGCGTTGGACCAGCAAAAGTGCGGTGATGATCGCCGGTGTCTCCATCAATGCGGCGAGGGCGACCAGGTGGCCGGAGCTTTCAAATCCGCTGAGGCGGACCGCTTCGGTCGCGGCAACGAAGGTGACAATGGAGATCGATCCGTAATGGGCTGCTGCTGCGGCGGCATCGGTCGTGTCGAGCTTTGTGCTGGCGCGCAGCAGGTAAAACGCAATGGCCGGGATCACGAAGGATAAGGCGATACCTGCGATAAAGATCGCGATGATATCGAAGGTCAGGGCGTTTTTCGACATCTCGACCCCGCCTTTCAGGCCGATTGCCATCATGAGGTAAATGGCAAGGCCCTTGGCAAAGGCTTCCGGCACCGTCATTTGAGAGCGCAGCAAAGCCGCGACCATGCCCAGCAGAAAGAACAAGATGATGGGGGAGAGGAGGGTCGAAAGTGCGGCGTCCATATGAGTTTATGGTCCCTTCAGGTCAGCCCCAATTATGCGGGAGGCTAAAGCCTTTGCCGCAGTAGTAAAAGGGGAGGTCGCCGCGAAACCGTTGTTGTGCCGCGAAAATCAGCCGAGGCATCCGGGGCCGCTTGAAAATACTACTTTGAAGACGCGAACATGAATAGGCGCCCCGGGTGATCAGCCCATCGAATGATAGGGTCAGTCTTCGCCGCTGACCGGGTTTTTACCCCATGGCCTGAGGCATGACAAATATGTTCAAAGGATTTGGTGGAGCCTAGGGGAGTCGAACCCCTGACCTCTTGCATGCCATGCAAGCGCTCTCCCAACTGAGCTAAGGCCCCATAAGCGCGCTGCATACGCAACGCGGCTGCTGCGATCAAGCGAAAAACGTTTGATCAGCTGTCATCGTCATCGGCTGGCACATCGGCGATTTCGTCCAGGGAGACATTGTCGTCGTCATCCTCGTCCAAGACGTCATCGGCCAGATCGACATCCGACGTATCGTCGTCATCCTCCAGCACTTCGCCATCGGAATCGGGGAGCAACACGTCTTCTTCTTCGGTGGCGGCAGGCTTCTCGGCCTTGACCTCCTTGATCTGCACCCGGCTTTTGGTGCCGGTATCCAGAGTGACAACTTCACCCGTGTAAGGGCTGACAATCGGGTCCCGTCCCAGATCGTAAAACCGCTTACCAGTGGTTGGGCAAAGGCGCTTTACACCCCATTCTTCCTTTGGCATCCAGAGCCTCGTCATTTGATGAGTGGTTGACAGACAGGCCAGTTGCCACAGAGCCACCACGCTGTCAAATGCAAAGGCAGATCGGGGCTGTGCGAACGTCCGGTCACCGATATGATGGGCAAAACAGGTACGGACCATCGATGACAACCCTCACATTCCCGGGCGATCCACCGGTTGATATCCAACTGCGCCGATCCGTGCGGGCGCGCAGGTTAAGTCTGCGCGTGTCCCGGCTGAAGGGATCGGTGACGCTTACCATGCCCAAAATGGCGGCCGAGGCCGAAGCCGTTGCCTTTGCCACCGAAAAGCTGGACTGGATCAGGGGCCATCTGGCAGACCTTGTCCCAGAGACGGTGGTGGAAATCGGGGCGCACCTGCCTGTCGAAGGCACACCACGCCTTATCACGCGGGGGGAAGGGCCTAGGCTGCACCTGACATCCGACGCCATCATGGTGCCCGCGCGTATTCGCGCGGTGCCCGCCCGGGTGGGTGGATATCTCAGGGAACTGGCGCGGGACCGGCTGGCTGCCGCCTCCGACCGCCACGCCGCAGCGGTTCAGCGTAGCTATACCCGGCTGGTCCTGCGCGATACGCGGTCGCGGTGGGGGTCGTGTTCATCGGATGGGCGCTTGATGTATTCGTGGCGGCTGATCCTGGCGCCCCCCGATGTGCTTGACTATGTCGCGGCCCATGAGGTCGCGCATCTGGTCGAGATGAACCATTCCGCTCGCTTTTGGGCCGTGGTCGACCGATTGTGTCCTGACTACAAGGCGCCCCGGGCTTGGCTGCGCGCAAACGGGGAAGACCTGCATCGGTACCGCTTCGCCGGTTGATCCGGTTGACGGCCAGCCCCCTGCCCGACAGGGTGCCGCAATGGTTTTGCAACGCCCGACCGAGCCCACGACGGCCGCCCATGATCGGCTCTATCGTAGCCTGCGGACCCAGATCATGCATGGGGAGATCCTGCCTGGCGTTGCCTTGACTTTGCGCGGGGTAGGCAAGGCCCATGGGGTCAGCATGACACCCGTGCGGGAAGCTGTGCGGCGACTTGTGGCGGAAGGGGCCCTGACCCTCTCTTCTTCGGGCCGTGTGTCGACACCCGAACTGTCCAACGAACGGATCGAAGAACTGGCAGCCCTGCGCGCTTTGCTTGAGCCGGAGTTGTCCTCTCGTGCCCTGCCGCGTGCGCATCTGGCGCTGATCGACCGGCTGGAGGCCATCAATGCCCAGATCACCAAGGTGATCGCTGATGAGGATGCAGTGGCCTATATTCGAACCAATCTTGAGTTTCACCGCACACTTTACCTTAGGGCACAGGCCCCCGCGATGCTCGCCATGGCAGAGACGGTCTGGCTGCAACTGGGCCCGACGATGCGGTCGCTTTACGGGCGGTTGGGGCGGACGGATGCCCCCCACAATCATCGCCTGATGATCGCAGCGCTCAAGGCCGGAGATGAACCGGGCCTGCGCCTCGCCGTGCGGACTGATGTCACGCAAGGGCTGCGCCTGTTGGTCGGCTAGATACGGGGATCGCGCGCGCCTCGGGCCCGGACCTTCTCAACGGGCGCTTCCCTCCACCCTTGGGGGAGGGATCGAGGGAGGGGAACCTGTGAGAACGTGGTGCTCTTCAGAAAATCTGAACCCGAACTCCCCGTTGCTCCAGCTGTTTCACGACATTAAGCGCGCTCCCTTCGTCCAGGTCGTGGCCAAAGACCGTAAGCTCCTTCAGATTGGGCAATTGCTCCAAAACCTCGATATTCTGCCACGTCGCGGTCAATCCCAATCCAAGGGTCTTTAGCTTGGGAACATGCCTAAGGGCCGTCAGGTCAGGGTTTTCCCACCAAAGCATCGAGATGATTTCAAAGGTTTCAAGGTTGGGCAGTAGCCGCAGATCATCCAGGCTCCGAATGTCGAATTCTTCCGTTTCGCCGCCCCAGAACGGATAGACATAGGGATAAATCGTGTTGCCGCCGTCAAAGACCAGCGTATCGACCTTGGCAAGCTGATCTGTGGTCAGGGGATAGTGCGTCAGGTAGCGTTGAGCCTTGGCCGATGGTTCATATCCGCGCTCCTCATAGTCGTATTCGGTGCCTTCGATAAATTTCAAAAACGCAGGATAGTCGCCAAAATCCAGTACCTTGTCATCCAGCAGGGATGACAAGACGGCCAGTTTGAAATTCGGATCGGTAAAGGGGGTGGGGGAGGTTTGAACCTCCGCCACGGGGATCAGATCACCCATCAGCTATGGATGGGACCGTCGCCGCAGGCCAGCGCGGCTTCGCGGACGGCCTCGGAATAAGTCGGGTGGGCGTGGCAGGTCCGGGCCAGATCTTCGGCGCTGGCCCCGAATTCCATTGCAACGCAGATCTCGTGGATCAGATCGCCCGCCATGGGGCCGATGATATGCGCCCCCAGGATCCGGTCAGTGCTTTGATCTGCAAGTATTTTCACAAAACCATCGGCTGCAAAATTGGCCTTTGCCCGACCATTGCCCATGAAGGAGAACTTGCCGACCTTGTAGCCGTGCCCGGCCTCCTTGAGGGTTTCTTCGGTATGACCGACGCTGGCGACCTCTGGGTGGGTGTAGATCACGCCAGGGATAACGTCATAGTTCACGTGGGGGTGCTGCCCGGCGATGCCTTCTGCCACGGCCATGCCCTCATCTTCGGCCTTATGGGCCAGCATCGGGCCAGCGATCGCATCGCCAATGGCGTATATCCCCTTGATATTGGTGGTGTAATGCCCATCCACTTCGATCTGGCCGCGCTGCGACACGGCCACGCCCAGCGCGTCCAGACCCAGCCCCTCGGTATAGGGTTTACGCCCCGTGGAAACCAGAACCACATCCGCATCCAGCACCTGTTCGGAGCTGTCCTTGCGCAGGGTGTAATGCACCTTGGCCTTGGTTTTCAGGGTTTCGACCTTGCTGACGCCGGCGCTGAGAACAAATTCAAGCCCCTGTTTTGTCAGCAACTTCTGGAACTGCCGCGCGACTTCCGCATCCTGGCCCGGGGTGATGGCATCCATGTACTCCACCACCGTGACCTTGGTGCCGAGGCGGGCATAGACCGAGCCTAACTCCAGCCCGATCACACCGCCACCGACGACGACCATGGTCTTGGGCACCTTGGGCAGTTCCAGCGCACCGGTCGAGGTCACGACGATCTTTTCATCAATCGTCACCTCGGCCCCGGGAATGCTGGCGCTGTCAGAGCCCGTGGCGATGATGATATGCTTGGCCTCATGCACCTCGTCACCGACCTTGACCTTACCCGCCTCGGGGATGGATCCCCACCCTTTCAGCCAGTCTATCTTGTTCTTTTTGAAAAGAAATTCGACACCCTTGGTGTTGGCGCCAATGGTCTCGTTCTTATAGGCGAGCATCTGTTTCCAGTCGACCTTGGGTGCGGTAACTTTCAGGCCCATCTTGCCAAAGTTATGCTCTGCCTCATGCAATTGATGCGACGCATGGAGCAGCGCCTTGGACGGAATACACCCTACATTCAGGCAGGTGCCGCCCAGGGTCTCCCGTCCCTCGACACAGGCGGTTTTCAACCCCAGCTGGGCGCAGCGGATGGCGCAGACATAGCCGCCCGGGCCGCTGCCAATGATGATGACGTCATAGCTGGCCATGGGGGCCTCCTTCGTAGGACATTTGGAATACAGAACCGATGCACAAAGCATACATATGCCATACATACGCGCCGTACGGTTCCCAGGGATTTCGGCAACGGCAGATCATGACCGGGCCTTGGGGCAGGAGGTGACGGCCCGGAATGTCTGATGCAATTCCGTCCAGACATCTGCCTTTGGGTTCTCGTCAAGATAAGCGTAAGAGCTGAACCAGACATCTGTATAGGGCGGCTTGAACGCTGCACCCTCCTCATATTCCGGTCGGTAGACGCCGGACACCAAGGTGAGCTCATAGCCGTCATATTCATAGCCGGGCGTTTTGCGGATCACCTGCTTCACGCGCCAGCAGGTTCCCTTCAGACCCGGGGCCGGTTTGTTGGTCCGTTGACCGGACGCGTCGTAATGAGAAATCGGTGTGATCAATTGACCGGCCTTCCAGTCGGGGCCTGCCACTGCGGCGCTGGCAAGACATGTCAGGATCATCGCAAATCGGAGGCTGTTCATGCCTATTCCTCTGGAAGGGGGCGACCGCTGCAATCGGCGACCCGTTGATAAAATCGGCCCATATCGCAAGTCGTGCTGACAGTGCGATAGCCGGTTGGATCCGGTGCTTCGCAAGGGGCCCAAAGGCCCTCGCTGGCGGCGTGGCTGGTGCCGGTTCCGATGGGTGCGTGGCGGGGCCTGTCCATGCTCTTTGGCGGTGGCGGCATGCCGGGCATTACGCTGCCCAGATAACCTGCGACCAACCGGAGTTGCAGATTGGTGTCCGAAACCGCCTCGACCCGAAAACAGGCGCGTTGATCAGGCGGGGTCGCATTGGGCAACGCGTCACCGGTCATCATATCAAAGAGCGGTCCCTGCACCACATGATCCCCGACCGCAAAGGGAGGCTCCGCAAGGGCCGGACCCGTCATCAGCAAAAGGGTGGCGAGCCGGATCATCAGAACAGCGCCGCGATTAACATGGCCAGGGTCGCCGCGAAGCCCACGCCCCAGATAAGCGACCGCCACGGCATGAGGCCACTGGCATAGGCTGGCACGTAAAGGATGCGGGCCACCAGGTAGGCATGGGCGCAGAGCGCGGTGAAACCGGAGGATTTGTCCCCGAGGGTCACAACGACGACGGCGATGGTGAAAAAGATCAGCCCCTCGAAATGGTTCTCCATCGCGCGTTTCAGGCGTTTGGTGGTCTGGCTCAGGCCATCGGTGAGATTGGGGTCATCGCGCGGTCCGAGCGTCTTGCCAACGCCAAGCTCCAGATTGGCAGGCACGGCATAAAGCAGGAATTGAACCACCTGCAAAAGGGCGGCAAGGGTCAGAACGGTGAGTTCAGGGGTCATCTTGTAAATCCGAATGGTCGATCATGGCGGTAAGAGTGTCGATCTTGCGGTGCAGGACAGCGTTCATGATCAGACTGAGGACGAGGGACGAAGCGACATAGATCGGCAGCACCGCCCAAAGCCAAGACGGCCAGCCCTGCCAGGCCATCCAGCCCCAAATGAGGGTTGTGGCTATAGCTGCGCCCACGACCCAGGTCTGGACGACTTTCTGGGTCGTGGGCGCGGAGGGGAGGTCGATGGTCATTCAGACGAAACCAGAAGGTTGCGATACCAAGTCGTCATTTTAAGAGCACGTGCATTAGCACTATTTGCTTTTTGTAGTCTTGCGATAACCAGCTTGGGTGCGTCCAACACTGGCTCGAAGTAACACCAAGAGATAGCGTCGAAACCTGCAGGCTTATCCAGTTTTTCATGGCCACCAGGGCGCCAACCGTAGACGCTTTGCGCATGATATCTCAAGAAAGCTGCAAGCGGTGCGTTCTTGTCAGATAGTGATTTGAGGTCTTCTGGCATGACGCACAGATTGGCGAGATGGCAATACGCGTCCCGATCTTTTGGCACGGACCAAACATGTGCAAGTGTCCAACCCGTGGGGTGCGCTGTCCTGGTTTCGTTGTGAGACCAAAGCAATGCCCATTTTGTGACAGTATTATCGTCATATATGATATCCTGCGCTTTGTCATACGAACCGCGTTTTTTTGTGTCTCGTACGACAGGAAACACCGAGCCTTCAAATTGTGTTACAACTTCCGGATGAGGGAGGCGCACCCATTTCGATGCCAAGGACACCAGATGTGGCGCTTCAACGCTCAAATCGGGCGGTCCGGAATAGAGCTCAGAAGGATGTGAGCACTGTGATGTCATTTACGGATCAGCTCCCTACTAATTACAGAAGCCTGCAATTACAAATCCATCAGGAGGCGACGCGGGTCTTCTAGGGCCTCTTTGACGCGGACCAGGAACGTGACGGCGCCTTTGCCATCGACGATACGGTGGTCGTAGCTGAGGGCGAGGTACATCATGGGGCGGATCTCAACTTTGCCGCCGATGGCCATGGGGCGGTCCTGGATCTTGTGCATGCCGAGGATGCCGGATTGCGGTGGGTTCAGGATGGGTGAACTCATCAGCGAGCCATAGACCCCGCCATTTGAGATGGTGAAGGTGCCGCCTTGCATTTCGGCCATGCTCAGCTTGCCGTCTCGGGCGCGTTTGCCTTTCTCGGCGATGGCTTTCTCAATGGCCGCGAACCCCATGGCGTCGGCGTCCCGGATCACGGGCACGACAAGGCCCGTAGGTGTGCCCGCGGCAATGCCCATATGGACAAAGTTCTTGTAGACGATATCCGTACCGTCGATCTCGGCATTGACCTCGGGAACTTCATTCAGGGCATGGCAGCAGGCCTTGGTGAAGAACGACATGAAGCCCAGCTTGACGCCGTGCTTCTTGAGGAACAATTCCTTGTATTCGTTGCGCAGGTTCATGACGGCGCCCATGTCGACCTCATTATAGGTCGTCAGCATGGCGGCGGTGTTCTGGCTGTCCTTCAGGCGCTTGGCGATGGTCTGGCGTAGGCGGGTCATCTTGACCCGTTCCTCGCGTGCGGCATCATCGGCGGGAACCGGGGCGCGGGGGGCTTGGGCAACGGGGGTGGGCACAGTCGCCGCAGGCGCTGGGGCTGCGCCCTTGCCTGGCGATTGCAGTGCCTTTTGTACATCTTCCTTCATGATGCGCCCGTCGCGGCCGGTGCCCTGAACTTGCGCGGGGCTCATGTCATGTTCCGCCATCATCTTCTTGGCGGATGGGGCATGTTCGATATCCGTGCGCGCGTCGCTCGAATTTAGATCGGCAGCATAGTTGGCCCGTTCCGCTTCGTCAGCCACCGGGCCGGTCGAAACCGCGGCGGCGACCCCGCCGCCGGAGGACAGTATGGCCAGCTTTGCCGCGGCATCGACGGTGGTGCCTTCCGGCGCCAGGATCTCGACCAACGTGCCGGAGGCCGGTGCAGGGACCTCGACGCTCACCTTGTCGGTTTCCAATTCGCACAACATCTCGTCCTGGGCCACGCTATCGCCCACGGCCTTGAACCAGGTGCTGACCGTGGCCTCCGTCACGCTTTCACCCAAGGTGGGCACCATCACATCGACCGATGGCCCGGCATCACCACCGGCCTCCGGTGCGGTCTTGGCCACTGCCGGTTCGGATTTCGCCGGGGCTGCCGCCCCATCGGCGCCGCTGATCGTGGCCAGCAAGGCGTCGACCCCAACGGTCTGGCCTTCACCGGCGACGATCTCTCCCAGCGTGCCGGCAACGGGTGCAGGCACTTCGACGGTCACCTTGTCGGTTTCCAGCTCGCACAGCATTTCATCCACCGCGACCGCATCGCCCGGTTTCTTGAACCAGGTGGCGACGGTGGCCTCGGTAACGCTTTCGCCCAGGGTGGGCACGCGGATGTCAGTGGACATGGGACTTAATTTCCTTCGATGGTCAGCGCGTCGTTCACGAGCGCGGCTTGCTGGGCTTTGTGTTGGCTGGCCAGACCCGTGGCGGGCGAGGCAGAGGTGGCGCGGCCCACATAATGCGGGCGCTGGTGTTTGGCATCGATCCGGCTGAGCACCCATTCCAGATTGGGTTCAATAAAGGTCCAGGCGCCTTGGTTTTTGGGCTCTTCCTGGCACCAGATCATCTCGGCCTTGGTGAAGCGTTTCAACTCATTGACGAGGCTCAGCGCTGGGAACGGGTAGAATTGCTCAATCCGCAACAGGTACACGTCATCGATGCCGCGTGCGTCGCGTTCTTCCAGCAGGTCATAATAGACCTTGCCCGAGCACATGACGACGCGCTTGATCTTGCCGTCTTTCACCAGTGTGGTGTCGGAATTGCCTTGCTGTGCATCATCCCACAGCACGCGGTGGAAGCTGGACCCGTCGGTGAAGTCATCCGCCGTGTTCACCGCCAGCTTGTGGCGCAGCAGCGATTTGGGTGTCATCAAAACCAACGGCTTGCGGAAGCTGCGGTGGATCTGGCGGCGCAGGATGTGAAAGTAATTGGCCGGGGTCGAGCAGTTGGCGACGATCCAGTTATCCTGGCCGCACATCTGTAGGAACCGTTCCAACCGGGCTGAGGAATGTTCAGGCCCCTGACCCTCATAGCCATGGGGCAGCAGCATCACGAGGCCCGACATCCGCAACCATTTGCTCTCGCCCGAGCTGATGAATTGGTCGAACATGATTTGGGCGCCATTTGCAAAGTCGCCGAACTGCGCCTCCCACATGACCAGGGCGTTGGGCTCGGCAAGCGAATAGCCGTATTCAAACCCTAGAACGGCATATTCCGACAGCATCGAGTCGATAACCTCGTACCGTTCCTGCCCGGCGCGGACATTGTTCAGCGGATAATACCGCTCTTCGGTTTCTTGGTTGATCAGGCCGGAATGGCGTTGGCTGAACGTGCCTCGGGTGCTGTCCTGGCCAGCCAACCGGACCGGATAGCCTTCGGTCAGGAGCGAGCCAAAAGCCAGGGCTTCGCCCGTCGCCCAGTCAAAGCCCTGGCCTGTCTCGAACATCTTGGCCTTGGTGTCCAAAAGCCGACCGACGGTTTTGTGCAGCGGAAAGCCATCGGGTGCGCGGGACAGGGCTGTCCCGATCTCGTCCAACGTTTCGCGACTGATCGAGGTTTGGCCGCGCTGATATTCCTCACCCCGCCGGTCAAGATGTGACCAGCGGCCATCCAACCAGTCGGCCTTGTTGGGGCGATATTCCTTGCCCGCCTCGAACTCTTCGTTCAGATGCGCCTGGAAGGCGGCTTTCATATCCTCGATCTCGCCTTCGGGGATCAGACCATCCTGGACCAGGCGCTGGGTGTAGAGGGTCAAAGTGGTCTTCTGCGTCTTGATCTTTTTGTACATCAGGGGGTTGGTGAACATCGGTTCATCCCCCTCGTTATGGCCGAAGCGGCGGTAGCAGATGATGTCGATCACCACATCCTTGCGGAATTTCTGCCGGAACTCGGTCGCGACCTTTGCGGCATGGACCACAGCTTCTGGATCATCGCCGTTGACGTGGAAGATCGGTGCCTCGACCATCAGCGCGATATCGGTGGGATAGGGGCTGGACCGGCTGAAATGCGGGGCCGTGGTAAACCCGATTTGATTGTTGACGACAATATGCATGGTGCCGCCGGTGCGGTGACCGCGCAGGCCCGACAGGCCAAACCCTTCGGCCACGACACCCTGCCCGGCAAAGGCCGCATCGCCGTGAAGCAAGATGGGCAGAACGCTGGTGCGGTCGGCGTCGTTCAACTGGTCCTGCTTGGCGCGGGCCTTGCCTAGTACGACAGGGTTCACGGCCTCAAGGTGGGAGGGGTTGGCAGTGAGGCTCAAATGCACCTCGTTGCCGTCAAATTCCCGGTCAGAACTGGCACCGAGGTGATATTTCACATCGCCTGACCCATCCACGTCTTCCGGTTTGTAGCTGCCGCCCTGAAATTCGTTAAAGATCGCGCGGTAGGGTTTCTGCATCACATTGGCGAGAACGCTGAGGCGGCCGCGATGGGGCATCCCGATGATGATGTCCTGCACACCCAGATTGCCGCCGCGCTTGATGATCTGTTCCATGGCGGGGATCAGGCTTTCGCCGCCATCCAGACCAAACCGCTTGGTACCCATGTATTTCACATGGAGGAATTTCTCAAAACCCTCCGCCTCGACCATCTTGTTGAGGATGGCCTTGCGCCCTTCGCGGGTGAACTGAATTTCCTTACCCAACCCCTCGATCCGTTCCTTGAGCCAGCTGGCTTCTTCGGGGTTTGAAATATGCATGTATTGCAAGGCGAATGTGCCGCAATAGGTGCGTTTGACGATGTCCAGGATCTGCCGGATCGTGGCGATCTGCAGGCCCAGCACATTGTCGATGAAGATCGGGCGATCCATGTCGGCCTCGGTGAAGCCGTAGGATTTGGGCTCCAGCTCGGGATGGGGTTCGGGGTCGCGCATACCCAGCGGGTCAAGATCGGCGATCAGATGGCCCCGGATCCGGTAGGCGCGGATCAGCATCAGCGCGCGGATGCTGTCGAGCACGGCGCGCTTGATCTGGTCCTCGGTGATCTGTGTGCCGGTTTCCTGTGCTTTGGCCTTGATCTTGTCGGCGGCTTTGGGGGCGTCAGCCTCCACCGGCCATTCGCCTGTGAGCGCGCTGGTGAGGTCATCGCCGGGCATGGGTGGCCAGTCGGGGCGGGCCCAGGAGGGGCCATTCGCCTCTGCCTTTACATCAAGTTCGGCATCGCCCATCTGGCGGAAGAACTCTGCCCAGGCCTGATCGACGGCACCGGGATCATTGGCGTAGCGGGCGTAAAGCTGTTCGAGATATTCCGCATTATGCCCCTGCATGAAGCTGGAGGCATGGAACTGGTCATTGGGGCCTTGCTCGGTCATTTGAAAACCTCCATCAGGTTTGCGTCATTCAGGGCGTCATAGGGGTTGGGGCCGTATGTGTTGGAGCCGGGATCGGATGGCTGTGAGAGCCAGTAGAGTTGTAGCAGAAAGCCGGAAAGTCCGATGAGGAGGACCAGCACAAAACCAGCCCCGACGGTGAGACCGGGAGAGAGCGCTCCGACTCCAAAGGTGGCGCCAATGGTCAGGATCGGCACCAGAATGTACCAGCCAGAGCGGTTGGTGTCATGCAGGCGCCGGATCGTGGCAGTTATGATTGGAATGAACAGACCATAGGTCGTGATGAGTTCCAGGGGGCCGACATCCTCGATCTCGTCCCACCCGAAGAAGGCAGCGTCCAGCGCCGTGGCTCCGAGTTGGACGAGGATTGTAAACAGGTAGAACCACCAGAATTCGGCACGGCTGGCCCGGCCCGAGATCGTCACGTATTTCGCCATGCAGGTTTTGATGGCGTCGAGGAACGTCATGCGCATGGGATTTCCAGCTCGTCTGAATCGATGAACAGGGCGGCCTTGCCGTGGTCCTCTGGAGGCTGCTGTATATGTGGGCATCGGATCATGATTTGCGGAGCTATGTGAAAGTGAGAGTCTTCACAACTGATGAGCGGATTTCCGATTTCTTTTCGTTGGAGCGCGCGAGTTGGAGAGTATTTGCGTCGAATACGTCCTGAGTTCCGGTCGGCGGCTGATCCTGGCCGATGACTGGCTGCGCCATTCTGCCAACGGCAGTTGCGACCGGGGCAAGTGCGGTGGCTCGCATTGACGGCCCAGCGGTCGGATCGGTGCAGAAAAGATCGGTGCTGCGGGGGGTCATCGGTCTGATCCTGTCGGGCGGGGGCCGTACGCATTGGCGTTTGGATCGCCCGGTTGCAAGAGCCACCAGAACAGTACAAGCGGGGCGATTGCACAGCCCGCCATCGCAATCTGGCCAAAGACCGCCATGAGGGTGCGGATCCCGAACTGAGCCAGAAGGATGCTGGCGGTGAGAGCGACGACCAGACAGCCAGCCGCCAGGATACAGGGGAAGAACAGCTCCAAGCCCGACCGACCCGTATCATGCATGCGCCGCCACGCCGCGCACAGGGCCGGGGGCGTCGTCATCAGACAAAAGATCAGGGAAAGCAGGCCGTCACGCCGCAATTCTGTCATGTAGCCGCGCCCCGGAAACAGCCAGCGCGTCAACTGCCCGTCTAGAAGGGCGGCCAGGGTCGCACCCGCGATAAGGAACGCCACGAACCACCAGAATTCGGGCCGAGACGCGCGTCCGCGCACCTCGATATACTTGCCCAGACAGGTTGCTATGGCGTCTGCTGGTCCCATCGTCAGCGATGTGCTCCGAAATCTGGTAAATGGGATGTGTTGATGGTCATTGATTGACCTCTGCTGGCAGTCGGTCTTCCCGCGTGAAAGACGATGTGAACACATCAAGATAGATCGGCGGCGCTGGCACGATTTGGCTTTTGGAGCTGGTCAGGCTTCGGTAGGTGACATCGCCATACTCGCCGTCGTCGTATATTTTATAGTCCAGCACCAGGTATTGCCCTCCCGCGGTTGGTGCTGGCACCAGACCGGACGCAAAGTGCGACAGGGCAGACCGAGTGGCCGCATCCGGTGTCATGTGCCACAGGTTGCAGGTGTTGAAGGCCACATCATCGCGGTCGGTCGAGACCTCAAGGCTGAGCCGCCAACCGGTCGGGTGGTCATAAAAGGTCCGGTCCCCCTCCGCGATCTCGTTTGAGGTATATTTGAGCCGCCTGGCCATCTCGGGCACCAGGCGTGTTTCCATCTCCCATTGCGGGAAGCGGGATGTTTCATCGATGGTCCATCCAGAATCGGCCAAGGACATCATCGCCTTGGCGGCCACAAGCTCTGACACAATCGGTTCATTCGGCGAAACGCTTTGCCATTCCGCCAGGACGGTGGGCCAATCGGTGGGCATCACCGACGGGTCGGTACATTTTTCGACGATACGGTCCAGCGCCGTCAGCATATCCGTTGGTCGAAGATCCTCGCGGGCGGATTTGGGCCGGTCGGTGCCTGGCTTTGCCGTCGTCTGGACGCTGAACACAAATGGCATGGAAGGGAGAACATGGCTTTTTTGATCAAAATATGCATTGAACCGGTGGGTCACCATGCTTTGATCAAGAAAGTACGCGGCGGATGATGACAACATCGTGCCAAATGTGGAGCGCATGGGAATATGCCCGAAATCACCGGAGGCCGCCGTATCAATGACCGCCGCCTCGGGCGCAGGATGCCAAACGAGGCAGATATGGGTCTCCGCGCCCTCGTAATTGTTGGTTTTATCGTAGTGCAGCGCCAGCCTCCACCCCGTTCCATGGGTGAAAAACGCCATCCGCCCGGCCTCGATATCCTTGGCGACGATATCCAGAGCCTCTTGATAATTACTGCGCATCCATTCGCGTCGTTCTTCCCTGGCGCGCCGATTGACCAGACCCAGAAAACCGCTATCGGGCAGCAGGTAGCTGTCATCTTTCGAAAATTCCGCATAGGTGGTGGCGCTGGCCCATTCGGCGGTGAGATTGGGATCAGGTGCGACGCGTTGCCAGCCGACAAGGGCTGGTGCCACATCCTCCTGCATATGTGCCGGTGTGCTGCAACTCTCCACCGCGTGTTGGAATGCGTTGCCCTGGTCCGTTGCGGGGGCCGCCAGTCCTGTCTGGGCTGTCACCACCGCAACGGTGGTACCAAGAGTTCGTAATCGGCCGACCGCATCCATGCGCAGGGTCCCGTTCGCATCGGGCAATAGCAGCCTGATGCTGTGTGCCATGGCGTTGAGCGATTTCGCTAAGGGTTCCAACATGACGTCAGTCGACCCCCAAAATCAAAAAGCCCGAAGCCTTGCGCCCACCTGCCATCCAAGCGTCCCAAACCTGAGACAGAACGGATCGCCCGCCATCAACGCCACCGCTCCCGGCATATGTCTCATAAAGGCCGACATCCGCTGTCTTGCGCACATCAGTGCGCCCCGGCACCGGCCAGGGCTTCGTGCCGGGTGCGAAGGCAATCGAACAGGATGGTTCGCCATCGACGACGGCGAGTGAGATTTCGAGGGTTTTGCCCGTGTCTGTGAAATGCTGCGTGTCAGTGTCCGTGCGGAACAAATCGCCGGATTGGGCCGATTTCAAATAGTCATCATAGGTGGCTTTGATCGATGCGCGGGTCCCATCATATTCGAGATCCGAGATGGCGATATGGGCGACCTGGGCCTGGACCCACATGTCCGATACGCCCTTGATCGGGCGGTAGCCCAAGGCGCTGATGGCTGCTTTACGCGCGGCGAAGGACGGCGACGGCTGAACACAGGCTGGAACGAGCGCTGCCGCATCCGCCGACAATGCTTGTCCCTGCGGTACGCAGGCAACCAGAGCAGCCAGCGCCGCTGTTGCCAACGCCGCCCTTTGACCTTGTTTCGGTGTCGTCGCCATCCCGGTCATCGCATCCCGTTACCCGATGGCTTCCAGAACGGCTTCGCCGAGTTGGGCGGGGCTGTCCGCGACGACGATACCAGCAGATTTCATGGCTTCGATCTTGTCTTCAGCGCCGCCTTTGCCGCCTGCCACAATCGCCCCGGCATGGCCCATGCGGCGACCCGGAGGGGCAGTACGGCCTGCGATGAAGCCAGCCGTTGGTTTCCAGCGGCCCTTCTTTTTCTCGTCAGCCAGGAATTGGGCGGCATCTTCTTCGGCGCTGCCCCCGATTTCCCCAATCATGATGATGGACTGGGTTTCGTCATCGGCCAGGAACATCTCCAAAACGTCGATATGTTCGGTTCCCTTGATCGGGTCGCCGCCGATCCCCACCGCCGTTGATTGGCCCAGGCCCGAATCCGAGGTCTGTTTCACCGCCTCATAGGTCAATGTGCCCGAGCGGCTGACAACACCAACGCTGCCGCGTTTGTGGATATGGCCGGGCATGATGCCGATCTTGCAGGCATCGGGCGTGATCACGCCGGGGCAGTTAGGGCCGATCAGAACGCAATCCGTATCCATCAGCGCCCGCTTGACCGCCATCATGTCGAGTACGGGGATGCCTTCGGTGATGCAGCAGATCAGGGGGATTTCGGCGTCGATGGCCTCAAGGATCGAGTCGGCCGCAAAGGGGGGCGGCACGTAGATCACGCTGGCATTGGCACCGGTTTCATGCACCGCTTCATGGCAGGAATTGAAGACGGGCAGATCCAGATGGGTCTGCCCCCCTTTGCCCGGGGTCACACCGCCCACCATCTGGGTTCCGTAGGCAATGGCCTGCTCGGAATGGAAGGTCCCTTGGGAGCCGGTCAGGCCCTGGCAGATCACCTTTGTATTTTCGTCAATGAGAATGGCCATATTGTTCCTCAATATTTGGCTAGGCGGATTTTACGAGCTGCTAGTACGTAGTCGACAGCGTCAGCCATCAGGTATTCGACTTCAGCGTTGATCTGTTGGAAGAACTCAGTAGAGCCGGGGCTGTTCGCTGCCCGGTCTTTCACTTTCTTCGTCGCATAGAGGGTCGCTTGTTTGTGACAACGATATTCCAAAAGAACGCGAGCCGTTTCGAGAACGCTTGGAATTATCTCTTCAAACACACCAACCTCCTCAGCGAGAGACAGTCTGAATGCGTCACGCAAAGGCCCGTCGGATTTCTCCAAAGCTGACAAACAGATTGGTGACGACATGATCGCCAATGAAAGAACGGCTAAACAGACACGTTTCATCTGCGGCTGGCCTCCGGCGTGAGGCGTTCAACCATCAAAAAAGTTTCTGCTCCGTTAGGACCGCGGCGGGTTCCGGTATGGACCACGGCGACGCGGTTGGGGTTCAACCGGCGGGCCGCCAGCAATGTGGTGCCCGCGATGGCGGCATCTGCATGGGTCTTGGGCAAAGCCGCCTCCGTTTCGATCCCCTCTGCGGCCAAGGCGGTGACAGCGGTGTTTGCCGCTATGGGCCCGCTGTCGCCATCGAAGGCCACTTCGCACCGGCGGTCTGTTCCCGCTGTTGCCGCGCGGCCTGTCACTGGCGAAGGTGCCGCGGCCGAGAAGGGTTCGAGGTCGTAAAAATCCAGGCGGATGCCGGGCCCTGCGATTTTTGTGCGGGCAGTTTCGGCCGTCAGGAATGGGCTGAAGCAGTTCTCGGCAAAGGCCGTCAGTGCAGCCTGCTGCGCTGCCGCCAATTGCGGGGTGTTGACAGTGAGGGCTAGGCCAAGGAGGCGGGGGACTAATCCGGACATCTGATCCTCATATCCGCAACACGATTTGGGTGGTACTGTCGCTTAAACACGTACCGTCATTGCCCGCACGCTCAGCCGCGACCCAGATCAGCCGTCGCGGCGCAAAGACATGAAAGCCCGCGCACCCGCCCTGTTGCGCCTGCGGTGTCCCGGGCAGAACATTCTGACCTGCCGGCGCGCCATCTGCGATTTTACCGGTGTAAAGCTTGCTGATCACCGCGCGGGCAACGGGCGGGGCCTGTTTAACGCCGAATGCATTCGTGCTGATCTGGCATTCGGTTTGGCCTTGCTGGCCGATCACAAGGGCGCGCGCCGTGCCGGCCGGAGCCGCATACCAACTCAGCACCTGACCATCGGCCCGGATTTCGAGTTCATGCACAAAGCCTGCCCTGGTAAGCCTACTGTTGATCGCTGGGTGATCCGCGTAGTTTTCGAAACAAATCGTCATGGCGCATTGCACGTTTTGCGCCGCTACTTCCGCTGATTTCTGGGCGTGGGCGGGCAGGCCGACGAGCAGGGTCAGGGCGAGGATCAGCGTGCGTCTCATTCGGCCCCGATCTCCCCGATCATGATCATGGAGCCGCTATAATAGGGGCTGACAACGCGCGACCGAGTCACCAAAACTGCGCCCACCGTTTTGCCCAAGGGAACGGCCCAGGCCGCGAGGACATCCCGATCGCCGGAATTGCTGACCGGCAAGGCCTTTTTACCGAACGTCTTTTTGATGATCCGCTTGGCCAAAACTAGTGTTGGTTTGTTGCCCTGCCGGTTGATGCCGAACATGCAAAAAGGCTCCCCCCGGCGCGCTCCGGTCGCGGCAAAGACGCGGCGGCCATGGGCACTGTGAAACCATAGATCGTTATCTAACCCTTCGACCCGCATCCCCGCATTTTTATGGGCCTGCCGCACGGCTTTCATATCGGGGAAGGCCGCTGCGCACCGCTGGAAGGCCTCTTCCAGGCTGGTTGCACGGTCGGCAGATTGCCCGGCCCCGGCCCACCCAAACAGAACCACGCCGACCACCAAGCCGAGAATGCTGCGCCGGAACCGATGGTCACGGTGATGGGAAAACATGTTCACTCACTACCAAAGAAGAAATTCGTTGTTTCGCTCGCCGCGTTCGGACCGGTCAAGTTGACGTGGGGAACCTGCACCGGGCCGTCCGAATGGCCAAGGATTGGTGGGTGGGCCCGGGTGTAGCGCGGTGCCGTTTGCGTGGCGCGCGGGGTCACGTAGACCGGGACGCAAGTATGATATTCGGTATACCGGCCAATACTCACGCTGCCATGCTCCCAGTTTAGATCGGCGCGGTAGCCCTCCACGATCCGACACCGGGCAGTGCGGCGGCCATAGTCGTGTATTGGTCCTGTCTTGCGTCGATAGATCGGGATCACAATGTGGTCGTGTTGCGGGGTTTTCCTGTATGTCTGACCGGATCCATGGACCGCATCGTCCTTAGCAGACATCAAAGGGTGCCGTTCCTCTGCTGCCGCTGTGGTCGGCAGGGACAAAAAGCTAAATGACAGAAGCAGACCAAATGCGGTCGCGATGGGCCATTTCATCATGTCAGCCGTCCACCAATTGTACGGTTGATCGTCAGCACGACCAGACGACCACCAATCAAGGGCAGACAGAGACTTGGCTGTCCGATCAATGGTATTTGATTTGGCCGGATGGGCCGTCATCGCTTAATTCCCGTACTGTTTTTTCAAAAGATCGCTGCGCACCAGTTCGGCCTCCCACACGCCGTAATTGCTTGCATTGACACCAAAACTGACCCCACCGCGGTATTTGCGGTTCTGGAACCAAAGCTGCCATGCCAGGACGGGCCCTGGCCTGCGACCAGGACAGGCCTGAATGTTTCCCCTAGGCGGCGTGTGACGCTGGGGTCCAATTTTGCAAAGACCTTTTGGGTCACTGCGGCTGCTCGTTTTCCCGACATCACCGCGTAGCAATAGGACTTGCCGGTCACCAATGGCCCGTCAGACGCGTAGAGCAGTTGATTGGGTGTCTTGGCCGACACGGGGACAGCCAAGAGCAGGGTGGTGAGCGTCACCGCTAAAAGTCGACGCATGGGCTTACCCTTTGACGGCTTTCACGATCTTTTCGGCGCCGTCTTTAAGGTCATCGGCGGCAATGACGTTTAGCCCGGACGTGTTGATGATCTCTTTGCCCTTTTCGACATTCGTACCCTCCAGTCGGACGACGAGGGGGACTTGAAGGCCGACCTCTTTGACCGCAGTCACGACACCTTCGGCGATCACGTCACAGCGCATGATGCCGCCAAAGATGTTGACGAGGATACCTTTCACATTGGGGTCTGAGGTGATGATCTTGAAGGCCTCTGTCACCTTTTCAGTGGTGGCACCGCCGCCAACATCCAGAAAGTTCGCAGGCTCGGCCCCGTAAAGCTTGATGATGTCCATCGTCGCCATGGCCAGACCCGCGCCGTTGACCATGCACCCGATCTCTCCATCCAGGGCGATATAGTTCAGGTCGTATTTTGAGGCAGCGAGTTCTTTAGGGTCCTCTTCGCTTTCGTCGCGGAGTTGAGCGATGTCTGGATGGCGGTAGACCGCATTACCGTCAAAGCCCATCTTGGCATCCAGGCATTTAAGATCTCCGCCGGTCGTGACGATCAGCGGGTTGATCTCTAGCATCTCCATGTCCTTTTCCAGGAACATTTTATAGAGCGTGCCCATCAGCTTTACGCATTGCTTCACCTGCCCGCCGGTCAAGCCCAGCATGAAAGCGATACGGCGGCCATGATATGGCTGGTAGCCAGTGGCCGGATCGACGGAGAAGCTGAGAATCTTTTCTGGTGTCTCCGCCGCGACCTCTTCGATATCCATGCCGCCTTCGGTGGAGCAGACAAAGCTGACGCGCGATGTCGCGCGGTCGACCAGAAGGGCCAGATACAATTCGGTTTCGATGCCGGCGCCGTCCTCGATGTAGATGCGGTTGACCTGCTTGCCCGCCGCGCCGGTCTGATGCGTGACCAGGGTGCGGCCCAGCATACGTTCGGCTTCTTCGGCAGCTTCGCCCACGGATTTGGCGATGCGCACACCGCCTTTTTCGCCAGCTTCGTTTTCCTTGAAATGGCCCTTGCCGCGTCCGCCCGCGTGGATCTGAGCCTTGACTACCCAAACCGGCCCATCAAGTTCCGCCGCTGCCGTTTTGGCATCTTCGGATTTCAAAACAATCCGTCCGTCGGATACCGGAGCGCCGTAGTCGCGAAGCAATGCCTTCGCCTGATATTCATGGATATTCACGAAAACTGTCCCGTCTTGCTGCGATAAGACAGGTTTTGCACGTCTGAACGGCCACTCATACCGCCAATTCGCCGCATATTTCGAATTGAGCCGAAAAAGATAGTTTTGTGATCACAGTGATTTTTCGTGTGATCACAAATTGAGCTGTCGTCATTTTGAGTGGCGGTTCTACGCCACAGTTCACCCACTACTTTACGTTGCGGGAGGTATTATTTGCCGCGAGTGGAGCCCGAGATTCGCCCATGTCGTTACAAAGGAACAGATCCCGTCGGTCCGCGATCCAAACGTGTGATGAAGTCGGCATTGGGATGGGCAGGAAAGATTTGGCGCACCAGCGGATCATGCCCGGGGATTATCAGCGCAGGGCGGCTGGCCAGTGTCCGCAACTGCTTGAAGCCGTTCAGCATAGCCTCAAGATCAACGACAATAGGAAACGGTTTCCCGCCCGAGATGTTCTCGTAAAAATGCGCAGCGTCTGAGGCGAGGCAGAGCGCGCCCGCCTCAGTCTCGACCCGGACAGCTTGCAGGCCCTTGGTATGGCCGCCGATCTGGTGGACCGTCACGCCATCTGCCACCTGACCATCGCCATCGTGGAAGGTGATGCGCCCTTGGTACAGCCGCCGGACGGCTTCACAAATATGGTCAACGGTGAAGGGAAAGCGCAGTGCGTCATGGCACATGCAAGGACCGGTTGCATATTGCATCTCGGCCGCTTGCAGATGGATCTGGGCATTCGGGAACAGATGCAATCCGCCCGCGTGGTCAAAATGCAAATGCGTGCAGATCAATGTGGTGATGTCCGCGGCCCGCAGACCCAAAGGCGCCAACGCCTCTGCCGGGTCCAGCCGGATGGGGCGCCCGCGCCGCGCGCCTTCGGTCGCATCAAAGCCGGTATCGACCAGAATCACCTCGCCGTCGCGCTGCAGGACCCACAGAAAGAAATCGATCGGGCAAGGCGCGTCATGGTTGTCATCGAACATGAAATTGTGCCCACGCACGCGGTCCGTTTGTTCAGCATATTTGATTGCATGGACGGTCCACGTCATTGGGCGACCGTGCTGTAGGTCCGCACCGATTTCTCTAACACCAATGACCCGACGGCCCCATCGAAGGTTTTATAATGGGCTGTTTGCCGGTGGGCTTCAAATGCTGCTGCATCCTCGTACAGTTCATACAAAAACACGTCACCGGGGCGGCTCGGATCGGTACAAACATCGAATTGATGGCACCCATCTTCTGTCTCCACCGACGCGCGGGCATTTTCAATCATGAGCGGCATGAACTGCTCCAGATTTTCGGGGGACATCTGAAAAACGACCGTGACTGCGAACATGTTTTCCTCCTCTATCTCGATACTGTTTCGAAGCTGCGGCGGTTTGCCAAGGGTTGAACTGATCATTAATGTATGCATTAAAGTGCGGCGCTTTGGAAGGACTGCCAATGAAGACATTTGATATCGCCGTGTTCGAGGGGGACGGGATCGGGCCCGAGATCATGGGCCCGACCTTGGACTTGCTTGACCAAGTCGCGGCGACCAGCGGCACCTACGCATTGCGCCCGCAGATCGCACCTGCTGGTGCCGCGCATTATGCTAAGACCGGAGAAAGCCTGCCTGAGGCATCGATGGACATCGCGCGGGGGGCCGATGCCATCTTGTTGTCGGCCATGGGTTTGCCGGATGTGCGATATGATGACGGGACCGAAATTTCGCCGCAGATCGATCTGCGCAAGGCGTTGGACCTTTTTGCTGGCGTGCGGCCCGTTCGGATCACACCGGGCCAGCGGACGCCGCTGAAACTTGATGGCGGTCAGCATATTGATTTCGTGTTGATCCGGGAAAGTACGGAAGGCCTGTTTTTCACCCAGGGACAAGGGGCTGTCACAGAGTGCGACGCGACCGAAACGCTGCGCATCACCCGGGCCACGAGTGAGAAACTGTTTCGGTTTGCGTTTCGTATGGCGGAAAAACGCAAGGCAGCGGGACATGGTCCGGGCCATCTGACCTGTGTCGACAAAGCCAACGTTTTCCGCGCTTTCGCGTTCTTCCGCGAGATTTTTTATGACGAGGCGCGCAGTTTTCCCGAGGTGACACCCGCCCATGCCTATGTCGATGCGACGGCATTGTGGATGGTCGAAAAACCCTGGGTCTTTGACGTGATGGTCACCGAAAACATGTTTGGCGACATTCTGTCGGACCTCGGCGCGGGCCTGATGGGCGGTCTTGGCATGGCCCCCTCCGCCGATATCGGAGAGGATCATGCTGTGTTCCAACCCTGCCACGGATCGGCACCCGATATTGCGGGGCTGGGGGTCGCCAACCCGTTTGCGATGATCCTGTCTGGCGCGATGATGATCGACTGGCTGGGGGATCGGCATGATCTGCCCCAGATGGTTGCGGATGCCGAGCGGTTGCAGGCCGCCGTTGACACGGTCCTGGCTGATGGAACGACGATCACGCGGGATCTGGGCGGTCAGGCCAATACGGCCCAGGCTGCCGCTGCCGTTGCCGATGCGCTGGGTGACGTTTGACCCCGGCCTTGTCAGTGGCGGTCTTGGGGGCGGGGTATTTCGCCCAGTTTCACTATGATGGCTGGGCTCGGATCGAGGGCGTGCAACTGATCGGATCGGCGGATCGAGATCTGGCCTGTGCGTCGGCCACGGGCCTTCCGGCTTTTGCGGATTTGGCGGACATGCTTACGGCTGATGTACCCGATATCCTTGATATTGCGACCCCCCCGCCAACCCATGCGGTTGCCATATCTCAGGCAATTGCGGCAGGTGTGGGCACGATCATTTGCCAAAAACCCTTTTGTACGTCCCTGGATGAGGCCCGTAAAACCACGGCAGCGGCGCGGGCGGCTGGCGCTACCCTAGTGGTACATGAAAACTTTCGCTTCCAGCCCTGGTACCGCGTTATAAAAACCGCGCTTGATGCCGGAAAGGTTGGCGATGTCCATCAGATCACCTTTCGCTTGCGCACAGGGGACGGGCAGGACCCGCGTGCCTATCTTGACCGGCAGCCCTATTTCCAGACCATGCCGCGCCTTTTGGTACACGAAACGGCCGTGCACTGGATCGATACGTTCCGGTATTTGCTGGGTGATCCCACGGCTGTCTATGCCGATTTGCGCCGCATGAATCCGATCATTGCGGGTGAGGATGCCGGTTATCTGCTGTTTGACCACGGCCCAGCCCGTGCGCTGTTCGATGGCAATCGCCTGCTGGACCATGATGCCGACAATCACCGCATGACTTTGGGGGAGGCTTTGGTCGAGGGGACGGCTGGCACACTGACCCTGACCGGGGATGGTGCCGTTCACTTCCGCGCCTTTGGATCACGGGGCGGGCATGTGCTGTTGGCCGCACAAGACTATCCGGGATTTGCGGGCGATTGTGTCCATGCTTTGCAGGCCCATGTCGTCGACGCGATCCGCACCGGCCAAGCCCCTGAAAACACCGCCGCGGATTATTTGACCGTTCGCGAAATCGAAGAGGCCGTGTACCGGTCCGCCGAGGAGGGGCGCAAAATACAGTTGCCGCGTTGAGATCGACCACTGGACTGGCGTCGCTTTGGAAGATGTGCGCAAATGCCGCTGAGACCAGAGCCAAACATCAGAAACTGGCGGTCTGCGAATCAGCCGAAGGGAGCGGATAGAACATAGGTTCGGCGCCTGTTAGCGGAAAAACAGCAGTGGCGGCACTATGCGGTAACCCATTGGAAGCACAGCGCAAACTCGACTCCAAATAGGGATCGCTTTTGATCTACGGGGTAATGGGTATTGAGATTCTGGCTCAGCGATGGTCAGGGTAAGGCGATTTTGGTCAGAAAAAGTAACCAAATCGTCGTTTGTAAATAGGGGAGGAGACCACATGACACCTAGATTGCTTGGCTTGATCGCCGGCGCTTCGATGGCGATCGGCGGTGCCGCATCGGCACAGGAAACGCTTGAGATGACATCGGCGTTCGGGAAGAACCTGCCGATCCTTGGCACGGCTGCGCTTGATTTCGTTGATAAGATCAACGGCATCTCGGAAAGCGTTGAATTTGAACATTTCGATCCAGGTGAATTGGTGCCCACGCTTGAGGCACTTGACGCCGTTTCCAACGGGTCGGTCGATGCGGCCTACACCACGTCGGGCTATTGGCAGGGCAAGATCACCTCGGCCTCCTTATTTGCGGCGGTGCCCTTTGGCCCCGAAGCGGGTGAGTTCATGGCGTGGATGCTCTACGATGACGGCCACACGCTGATGCAGCGGATGTATGACGAAAACGGCTATAACGTTCACGTACAGCCTTGCGGCATCATCGCACCGGAAACATCCGGCTGGTTTAAGAACGAGATCACGTCGATGGCGGATCTTGAGGGCTTGAACATGAGGTTCTTCGGCCTGGGTGCCGAGGTGATGCAACGCCTGGGTGTCTCGACTTCACTACTGGCTGCGGGTGATATCTTCCCGGCCCTGGAGCGCGGCGCGATTGACGCGACCGAGTTCTCGATGCCGCGCATCGATGCGCGCTTGGGCTTCCACCAGATCGCCAAGTTCAACTATTTCCCCGGCTGGCACCAGCCTGCGACCATGTTTGAACTGCTGGTCAACAAAGATGCCTGGGACGACCTGGACGAGCGTGCGCAAAAGCAGATCGAGGTTGCGTGCCTAGCCAACATCACCACCAACTTGGCGGAGGGTGAGGCGACTAACTTTACCGCCATGGTCGAAAACACCGAAAAGAATGGTGTGACGATCAAGTCATGGCCGCCAGAAATGCTCGCCAAGTTCGAAGAGACCTGGGATGAGGTTGCCGCCGAACTGGCCGAAGAAGACCCCTATTTCAAAGAGGTCTGGGCTGACTTGCAAGAGTTCCGCGAAGGCTATGCCACTTGGGGCAACACGATCTATCTGCCCCGTCCCCGCTAAGGGTTCCGGCACGATGTTGGCCGTGGGCGCGTTGAGTAGCGCCCGCGGCGTCATGCGCATTCAACAATAAAAATCAAAAGGGCGGGGGCCATGGAAGATCCCGACAAGCTTGTGCAACTCTACGATCCCGGTGAAGTGGGGCGGGAGGAACATAACGGTGGTGACCGGTTTGTCGTCGGCGTGGCCAACGTGGTGGCTTGGCTTTTTCCCGCCTTGATGCTGGCCATCTGCACGCAGGTCGTGTTGCGGACCTTCGGGCGCTACCGTGATGCCTGGGCGGATACGCCCGTCCTGGCCAATCTTGCGATGATCGGGAACCAGGCCTGGCTGGATGACTTGCAATGGTGGATCTACGGGTTCGCTTGCTTGGTCGGCATCGCCTACGCGATCACCACCAACAGCCATGTGCGGGTTGATATCTTTTACGACAACTTCGATGGCCGTAAAAAGAACCGGATCGACATGTTCGCGCTTGGCTGGCTGCTTATGCCATTCCTTGTTTTGTGCTGGGATATCACGGTCCATTACGCGGCGAGTTCCGTCGCGGCTTGGGAAGGGTCCGACAGCCCGAATGGCTTGCACAATCTATGGGCGCTCAAGATCGCCATGAACTTGTGTTTCCTGCTGATGTTCGTGGCTGCCTATTCGGCGTTTCGGCGCTATCTGGCCCGCAATGTCGAACCGACCCTGTGGCGGCAAATGCTGTATGCCCTGCCCACAACGTTTTTCCTGATCAACCTTGCGATTTACTATGCCTTGTACTGGTTCGTCCGGTTCACCGGCGGGGCGGATCTGAACCCCCGCCGTGTGACGCGCGAACCTGTTTTCGGAGAGCTAGAGATTGGAGCGCAGGAAATTGAATACACGATCATCGCCTCCACCGTTGCGACAATTGCCGCGATCCTGATTGCCCGTGCCCTGTCCGGCCGGAAGGAGGCGTAGATCATGTTTCTTCTCGAAGCGCTGTCGAACATCCTCACACTGAACCAATTTGCCGTCTTGGCGATCTTTGTCACCTTTATCTACATGCTGTTCCGCGGCATCCCGGTGGCCTTTGCCTTGGTCGGTGTCAGCCTGATTTTCGTGCTGATTGCCGAGATCTTTCTGGACCCCTATCGCTCGCTTTTTCGTGACGTGATCGAATTTGATCGCACGGGCCTGGATTATCAACGTCTGGCCGCCCTGTCGGGGCGCCTATTCGGCAATATCGTCAAGAACCCGGTCCTGGTGGCCTTGCCGATGTTCATCTTCATGGGCCTGATGCTGGACCAGTCCGGTGTGGCCCAGCGGATGATGCACGCCATGCAAAAACTGTTTGGCGGGTTGCGCGGCGGTCTGTCCCTAACGGTCATGTTGATCGGGATCATCCTGGCTGCGTCCACCGGTGTGATCGGGGCGTCGGTTACGCTGCTCGGCGTGATGGCGCTGCCTGCGATGATGAAGCAGAACTACTCCAAAACCATGGCTACCGGCACCATCGCAAGTGCCGGCACGCTTGGGATCTTGATCCCGCCATCGATCATGCTGGTGATCATGTCGGATCAACTGGCCATTTCCCTGGGCGATCTGTTCATGGGGGCGTTGTTTCCCGGTCTGATCCTTGGGGGGCTTTACATCCTGTTCATCGTGGCCTTTGGCCTTTTGTCCCCCAATTCCATGCCCGCGCCCGAAAAAACCGATGAGGTTGGCCTGGATGTCGTGTTGGAGGTGCTCAAGGCCGTCGTCCCGCCCATGTTCCTGATCCTGCTGGTCCTGGGGTCCATCTTTGCCGGTTTCGCCACACCGACGGAGGCCTCGGGCCTTGGCGCATTGGGGGCCACGCTGCTGGCAGGCGCGAATAACCGCCTCAACTTCAAGGTGTTGAAAGAGGTCAGCCGATCCACCCTCAACACCTCTGGCTACATCGTCGGTATCTTCCTGGCGGCCAACTTCTTTGCCTTTATCATGCGCCGCTATGGCGGGGACGAGATTGTCCAGGATCTGGTTCTGGGCTGGTTCACCAATCCTTATATGATCGTCGCGTTCATCCTGTTCATTGTGTTCCTGCTGGGCTTCCTGCTGGACTGGATCGAGATCACGATCATTATCATGCCCCTGATGCTGCCGATTATCCAGGGCTTGGAACTGGCGGTGAATGGCTATGACACGGTGCGGGATCCGGCTGTGGTATGGTTTGCGATCCTGGTCGCCGTGACATTGCAGACCTCGTTTCTGACCCCGCCCGTGGGATTTGCGCTGTTCTATCTGAAAGGGGTGTGCCCCCCCGGCATCTCGCTCAGCCACATATACAGGGGTATCATCCCATTTGTTTTGCTTCAGATTTTGGGCCTGTCCATCGTGTTCTACTTCCCGGAACTCACGACATGGCTGCCGGCGAAAGCATATGGAAATTAGATAGGCGCTATGGATCGGGCCAACCCCGCTTGGCCCGATCCGCGTTTCCCGTGCGTGTCGACACGGCAGACCGGCTGTCACACCAAAGATATGCGCAACTATAGCTGAGCGCCGATCACCCATATGATCCACAATGCAGTTGCGGAGCGAGGCGTTACCAAACCCAGCTGACCCAGCTCTGTAAATTCTTCCTCGGATCTGGCCCTTGTCCGATTTGAATTGACAGAGCGGTTTGGCGCAAACGAGGCTGTGATATCGAAAGGGGCGTGCCGATGTCACAAAGCTCTGTCACAGCCGGGTGCGTATGCGCCGACCGCAGGGTCGCCATTCGTTTGGCGCATTTGGTCATTGGCGCTCGCCGCGGGCGGGCGGCGCGGGGATCACCGCAGGGATAGGTTCACCTGTCGAAATCCCATTCCCCGGAGATCTTGTGATGACTGATACTGCGCGTGCCTCGAAATCCCGCCGTGCCGGAGGTCGCAAGGCGCGCCATGCCTTGCGCGCCGCCGCCCCGTCCCGCGACCGTCGCCCGATCCGGCCTGGTCTGGCCGGTGGGCAATACACCCCGCTCAGCGGCGATGACATTGCCGGCATCCATGCTGCGGCCTTGCAAGTGCTCGATGAGATCGGGCTGGCCGACGCACCACAAAGCGGCATCACCGCCATGAAAAGGGTTGGCGTGGTCCTGGGGGATGACGGTCGCTTGCGCTTCCCGGCGCAGGTCATTGAGACGGCCCTGCCACAGACCACGCGAGACCTGACGCTGCATGGTCGCGACCCCGATCATGACCTGATCCTGAGCGGGGCAAATGTGCATTACGGAACAGCCGGTGCAGCGGTACATCTGGTGGACGGCGTCACCGGCGCCTATCGCGATAGCACGTTGACGGATTTGCGCGACGCGGCTCTTCTGGTTCAATCACTTGAAAACGTGCACTTTTTCCAACGACCGATGGTGGCGCGTGACATCACTGACAACCGTTTGCTGGACCTGAATACGATCTATGCCAGCGCTTCGGGGACGACCAAGCACATCGGAACCAGTTTTGTCGAAGCCTCCCATGTGCATGATGCCGTGCCCATGCTGCATTGCCTTGCGGGCAGTGAAGTCGGTTGGCTGACGCGGCCCTTTGTTCTGCAATCGAACTGTTTTGTCGTCCCGCCGCTAAAATTCGCCACCGAAAGTTGCGAGGCGATGGAGGCGGCGATCAAGGTCGGGATGCCGGTTTTGCTTTTGAGCGCGGGGCAGGCGGGGGCGACCGCACCCGTCACCCTGGCGGGTGCCGTGGTGCAGGCGGTTGCCGAATGTCTGGCGGGCCTGGTGTATGTTCATGCCATAAGCCCCGGACATCCCACGGTTTTTGGTACATGGCCTTTTGTCAGCGATCTGCGGACAGGGGCGATGTCTGGCGGATCGGGGGAGCAGGCCTTGTTGACCGGGGCCTGCGCACAAATGCACCATTTCTATGGTCTGTCCGGCGGGGCCGCGGCGGGGATTGCTGATAGCAAGCTGCCCGATATGCAGGCCGGGTGGGAGCAGGCGATTAGCAATGTCATGGCCGGACTATCGGGGCTGAACATGGTGTATGAAGCCGTCGGCATGCATGCTTCGCTGTTGGGATTTTGCCATGAAAGCCTGATACTTGGCGATGATATGCTGGGTCAGGCCCTGCGCTGTGTGCGGGGGATCGAGGTCAATGATGACACCCTTGGCATCGAAGCGATGCGCGCCACCTGTCTGGGCGGGCCCGGTCACTACCTTGGCAGTGCCGAGACGCTTGCGCGCATGGAGCGGGACTATGTCTATCCCAACCTCGCCGACCGAACGTCCCCTGGCGAATGGGAGCAGAATGGCGCGCCCGATCTGGTGCAAAAGGCGGCCCTGCGTAAGGCTGATATCCTATCGCAAGCGCGGTCCCAGATCCCACCTGACCAGGACCGCTGGATCCGCGACCGATATGACATCGTGTTGCCGTGAACGGGCCGCGCACCCCAGAAAATCGGTTGCCGCAACAGATTTGCCTTAGGGTGTTGATTTTACGGGAAAACCCGGATGCACAAACCATACATAATCGATACACAAACCATACATACGAAGATGCACATCGATGTGGTTTCTGTGGTGCCGATGAAGCTTATGTGCCGGTTTCGAGGACCTTAGCTCCGATGCCCAGCAAACAGGTCTCGGGCAGGCTGAATCGGAAGGTATTTTGACACCCCTATCGATCCGCAAGACCCGAGGGCGCCTATAGTATTTCGGGTATCCGGCGAAACGCGATTGGTGGGCCGTCACTTTGGCATTTCGCAAGGCTTTGACCAGCCCGCCACAATCCAGCCATAATTAATTGAGAGTGGTTCTCATAAACAGATGAGGATATCGCCGTGCTTTTATTCCGATCCATTCCACTATCCTTCCAACTGCTTTTGCCATTGCTGCTGATCTATCCGCTGCTTCTTGTCGTGATGGTCTTGATCTGGGCTCTGTGCGCGTTTGTTGGGGGACTGGTCGCCGTCGTCAGCCCGGGCCTGGGTGCCATGATTGCCGCCTTGCCGATGGGGATCGGGTATATGCTGCCGCTCATGGTGGGCCTGCGGCTTGCGCTTCAGGCCAGAGGTCTGAAGATCGAGACGGGCTATGGACCATTGATCTGGGGCGCCTTGGGATATGGGTTTCTGGAAGGCATCTTCCTGGTGGCCATGACCACCATGGTCGGCTTCATGACCCAGACAAGCCTGCCGACGATCATTGGTTTCTTTCATGCCATCTCGTCCTTGAGCATCCCAAGCTGGGTTTATGCACCGTTGATTTTTTACACTGTCTTTGGCTCTTTCCTGGCCTTCTGCCTGTTCCGGGCGGCATTGCTGCCAAGCCTGGCTAGTGCGTCGATCGGGCGGGATCCCGACGGGCAGGCCCACACACCGTTGCGCGGGTTTGGCACGCGGCTGTCTGTGATGTTTGGGGTTGTCGTGCTGTCTTGGGTGACGATGGTCCTGACGGCCCCGGTCATATTCTGGGGGCTGGATGCGTTGCAGGCCGTTTTGCCCGAAGATATCGACGAAGGATGGGGCGGGCTGTTTCCGTGGTATCAATTGCTGGCGCTTGCACTGCTGATGCTTTGGCCGACAGCCATGCAAGCGGCGGCGGGCGCGTTGTGGTATCAGGAGAGCCGGGCGGCGGGGCCAATCCCCATGCCAGGCTTGCAGCGGTCATTGTCAGAGGATCAACCTACGGATCTGCGCGCGCTTCGCAAAAGTCGTATGAAGTAGCCGTGCGCCCCGTGGCGTCAGGTTTCCGGGGCGCCAAGGTTGATGGACAGGTCCCGGGCGGCCTTGGTCACGACCCAGCCCACGGATTTGGCGCGCCCTTCGGTCATGCGACTGACGGGGCCTGAGACGGAGAGGCCGGCCACGGCCTCTCCCAATGCGTTGAAGACCGGGGCAGCGACGCAGCGCATGCCGCTGGCGCGTTCCTCGTTATCCAGGGCGTAACCCCGACTGCGGATCGCGGACAGGTCGACGCGCAGGTTATCCGGGTTGGTGATGGTGTGGGGTGTGAACCCTTCAAGCGGTCCGGCCTTTAGAAATTCATCAAGCCGGTCCGCATCCGCATGGGCCAAGAGCGCCTTGCCGATCCCCGATGCGTGCAACGGCGACAAGGTGCCGGGCGGAAAGAAGGCGCGGATCGAGGCATGGGTTTCGACCTGGCTGACAAACATGACATGTGTCCCGCGTTCCACGCCCAGATTGGCTGTCTCGCCCGTGGCCTGCATGAGTTCGCGCATATAGGGCCGCGCGCGTTCCACGACGGAGGTGCGTCGCAGGAAGCTGGAGCCGATCAGAAATGCCTTTGGCCCGACCATCCAGGTTTGCGATACCGGATCCATCTCGGTAATGCCGCGGCCTTCGAGGGTCACCAGGACGCGGTAGACGGTGGCGGGGGACTGGCTCAACCGCTCTGCGACATCACTGAGGGTGAGACCTTCGAAGCCCGCCAGCTCTTCAAGGATCATCATGGCGCGGTCCAGGGCCTGGATCGTGTTCTGCTCGGTCTTGTCGTTGAAGGCGCGAGGGCGTCCGCGGCTGCGTTTTTCGGTCATTTTCGATGCGATCTTTGATGTCTTTGTTTGATTGTGAAAGCAACTTTCGCTTTGTGAAAAAATCAAACTACTGAAATCATTATAGTTCTTTATTTTTTCACAATGCAAAAAATAAATTCAAAAAAATTGGTGATTGAGGCGGGCTCGGTTATCACCAGCACAGATTTATAGGGAGAGAGATCATGAGCCTGCAGAATCCGGTATTCATTCCTGGCCCGACCAACATCCCCGAGGCCCTTCGCAAAGCCTGTGACATGCCGACGGTCGATCACCGGTCCTCATTGTTTGCCGAGATCCTGCAACCAGCACTGGCCGGGGTGAAACAGGTCCTGAAGACCCGAAAAGGCGAAGTTGTCATTTTTCCGGCAACTGGCACCGGCGGTTGGGAAGCGGCGTTGGCGAATACGCTCAGCCCCGGCGATATGGTGCTGGCCGGTCGGAACGGCATGTTTTCTCACCGCTGGATCGACATGTGCAACCGCTTCGGTCTGGAGATCGAAGTGCTGGACCATGGTTGGGGCGAGGGCCTTTCGGCGGAGCGATATCGCGCGGCGCTTCGGTCTGACACCGGCCATAAGATCAAGGCTGTGCTTGCAACCCATAACGAGACCGCCACCGGTGTTGTGTCGAATATCGCGGCGATCCGGGCAGCGTTGGATGCGGTTGAGCATCCGGCGCTGCTGCTGGTCGATGGTGTCAGCTCCATCGGGTCTATGGATTTTCGTATGGACGACTGGGGCGTGGATATTGCCGTCACTGGGTCGCAAAAGGGTTTCATGATGCCCGCTGGCCTGTCCATTGTCGGCATAAGCCAGAAAGCGTTGAAGCACATGGATGCGGCTGCATTGCCGCGTTGCTTCTTTGATTTCCGGGACATGCTGAATGGGTATGCGAATAACGGCTATCCCTACACGCCCAATGTCGGTCTGCTGAACGGGCTAAAGCTGGCGACCGGTATGCTGTTGGATGAAGGTCTGGAGCATGTCTTTGACCGGCACACCCGGATTGCGTCGGGTGTTCGGGCAGCGGTAACGGGCTGGGGGTTGCATCTCTGTGCGCAGCGGCCTGAATGGCAGTCGGATACCGTCAGCGCCATCTTGGTGCCCGACGGGTTCAATGCGACCGATATCGTGACCCGCGCGGCCGAGGTTTACGGCACGGCGTTCGGCACGGGGCTGGGTGAGGTTGCGGGCAAGGTTTTCCGTATCGGGCATCTGGGGATGTTGACCGAAGGAATGGCCCTGCAAGGGATTGCTACGGCAGAGATGGTGATGGCCGACCACGGTGTGCCGATCACGCTGGGATCAGGCGTTGCAGCGGCGCAAGAGGTCTATCGTGGCCATCTGGGTGCGGCCTTGCAGATCGCAGCGGAGTAAGCGGCCATGAAAGATATTCAGACAGACGGCATCCCGACCTTTGACGATGTGATTGCGGCCCATGAGCGGATCAAGCCGCATATCCACAGAACGCCGGTTCTGACCTCGACCTATTTCAACGACCTGACCGGCGCGGAGTTGTTCTTTAAATGCGAGAACTTTCAGAAGGCCGGGGCGTTCAAGGTGCGTGGCGCTTCGAACGCGGTCTTTGGGCTAAGCGATGAAAAGGCGAAACTGGGTGTCGCCACCCATTCCTCTGGCAATCACGCACTGAGCCTGAGCTATGCGGCCGGGCGGCGTGGGATCCCCTGCACGGTCGTGATGCCGCGGACCGCACCTGAGGCCAAGAAAGCCGCCGTACGCGGCTATGGCGGCAAGATCGTGGAATGTGAGCCATCGACCAGCAGCCGTGAAGCGATCTTTGCCGAGGTCGTGGCCGAAACGGGTGCAGAGTTCGTACACCCCTACAACGACCCACGGGTCATTGCCGGGCAGGCCACCTGTTCGCGCGAACTGATGGAGCAAGTGGATGATCTTGAGACTGTCATCGCTCCGATTGGAGGTGGTGGTATGGTATCTGGGACCTGCCTCACGCTTTCGACCGTGGCACCACATGTCGACATCATCGCAGCCGAGCCCGAACAAGCCGACGATGCGTATCGTTCATTCAAGGCCGGACATATCATCGCCGATGACGCCCCTGTCACCATTGCCGACGGATTGAAGGTGCCACTGAAGGAACTGACCTGGCATTTCGTATCGAACTACGTATCTGACATCCTGACCGCCAGCGAAGACGAGATAGTGGATGCCATGAAGCTGACCTGGCAGCGGATGAAGATCGTGATGGAGCCAAGCTGCGCAGTGCCCCTGGCCACCATCTTGAAGAACAAATACAAATTTGCCGGCAAGCGGGTCGGCGTGATCGTCACCGGTGGCAATGTCGACATGGACACGCTGCCCTGGCTGACTGCCTGAAGGAGGACCTGAGATATGAAAGATATGAACCTGTCCGAGCTTGAAGTGGGCTATGACGTTCCAGCCCTTCCCGGGATGGACGAAGCTGATATCCAGACCCCTTGCCTGATGCTGGATTTGGATGCGTTGGAGCGTAATATCAAGAAAATGGGTGATTTCGCCAAGGCGCATGGGATGCGTCACCGGGTTCATGGTAAGATGCATAAATCGGTTGATGTCGCATTGCTGCAAGAGCGGCTGGGGGGATCGGTTGGTGTGTGCTGCCAGAAAGTATCAGAGGCGGAGGTCTTTGCCCGCGGCGGCATCAAGGATGTTCTGGTCAGTAATCAGGTACGTGATCCGCAAAAAATTGACCGTTTGGCCCGGATCCCCACGCTGGGTGCGCGCGCCATTTGCTGTGTCGATGACATTGACAATGTGGCCGAATTGTCTGCTGCCGCCATCAAGCACGGCACCCAGATCGAATGCCTGGTGGAGATCGACGTGGGCGCTGGCCGCTGCGGTGTGCAATATGGCCAGCCCGTCGTTGACCTAGCCAAGGCCATCGAGGCAGCCGAGGGGCTGAAATATGCAGGTATTCAGGCCTATCAGGGTGCGATGCAGCACATGGACAATTACGAGGATCGCAAGGCCAAGACGACCATCGCCATCGACCAGGTGCGCGAGACATTAGACATGCTGAAAGCCGAAGAGATCGACAGCGATATCGTCGGCGGTGGTGGCACGGGGTCATATTATTTCGAAAGCAATTCCGGTGTTTTCAACGAGCTGCAATGCGGATCCTATGCATTCATGGACGCCGATTACGGTCGGATCCTCGACAAGGACGGCAAGCGGATCGACCAGGGCGAGTGGGAAAACGCGCTGTTCCTGCTGACCAGCGTGATGTCGCATGCCAAGGCCGAAAAAGCGATTGTTGATGCGGGCCTGAAAGCGCAATCCGTCGATAGTGGTTTGCCCACGATCTATGGCCGCACAGATGTGGAATACGTCAAATGTTCGGACGAGCATGGTGTTGTGGCCGACCCGGATACGGTTCTGAAAGTGGGTGACAAGTTGAAACTGGTCCCCGGTCATTGTGATCCGACCTGCAACGTCCATGACTGGTATGTCGGTGTGCGCAATGGCAAGGTTGAAACCCTCTGGCCTGTTTCGGCCCGTGGAAAGGCCTACTGATGTCGCTGGATACAACCGTTGCGACCAATGAATTGGTGATCGTCCCCGAAAGCGCGATTGCCGACCTGATCGATGCCGAAGCGTCGTTCGAGGCCGTCGAACAGGTCTTTGCCGCCATGTCGCGCAGGGATGCCTACAACTTCCCGGTCATTCGGGAAGCCATCGGCCATGCCGACGCGCTTTATGGGTTCAAGTCGGGCTTTGACCGGGCGGGGTTGGCGCTGGGCCTGAAATCGGGGGGCTACTGGCCTGGCAACGACGCGAAAGGGCTGACCAATCACCAATCCACGGTGTTCCTGTTCGACGCCGATACCGGGCGGCCCAAGGCAATTGTCGGTGGCAACCTGTTGACAGCACTCCGCACGGCGGCAGCATCCTCCGTGTCGATCAAGCACCTGGCGCGGGATGATGCAAAGGTGCTGGGCATGGTCGGGGCGGGCCATCAATCGGCATTCCAGATGCGCGCGGCAGTCCGGCAACGCAACTTTGAAAAGGTTGTGGGCTGGAACTTCCACCCCGAAATGCTGAGCCGTCTGGCGGATACTGCCGCCGAGTTGGGCTTGCCGTTTGAAGCCGTGGATCTGCCGGAACTGGGCACCCAAGCGGATGTGATCATCACGATCACGTCCAGCTTTGACGCGATCCTGCAGGCCGACCATATTACACCGGGTACGCATATCGCTTGCATGGGCACCGACACCAAAGGCAAACAAGAGGTCGCCGCCGATCTGTTGGCCACGGCCACAGTTTTCACCGATGAAATCGCGCAATCGATTACCATCGGGGAGGCGCAGCATGCCATCGCCCAGGGCCGGATCGCCGAGGATGCGATCATCGAAATCGGCGCTGTTATCAACGGCACCCATTCCGGGCGAATGTCATCCGACGAGATCACGCTCTTTGACGGCACCGGGGTTGGCCTGCAGGATCTTGCCGTAGCGGAAAAAGCTGTCACATTAGCGTTGGAACGCGGGATCGCCCAGAAAGTCCCATTCTGACTTTCTTATTGTCGGAAATACTCCCGCCGGAGGCACATAATCACTGGCGTTGACCGAAAGGCCAGCGCCACCGCCAGAGAGGAAAGGCAAGGATGGCCATCAAGATCGCCATCAACGGGTTCGGACGGATCGGACGTAGCCTGCTCAGGATGCTGCGGACGACACGCGCGCGCGACGATATAGAGATCGTGCTGATCAACGATATCGCCCCTTTGGAAACCTGCGCCTACCTTTTCCAGTATGACAGCATCTTTGGCCCCTATCCCGGAACGGTGAACATGGCCGGGTCGGCGCTGATGGTGGATGGCAAACGCACGACCTTTACCCATGTCTCCGATATCAGCACCTTGGATCTCAGCGATGTCGATCTGGTGTTGGAATGCACGGGCCGCGCCGATAGTCGTGACGTGGCAGAGCGTGGCTTGCGGGCCGGGGCAGGGGCGATTTTGATCTCCGGTCCCTCAGCCGCCGCTGCCATCACGGCGGTCATTGGTGCGAATGAAGAACGTTCAGCAGGGGCTAAAATCGTCTCGAACGCCTCCTGCACGACGAATGCCTTGGCGCCGCTGTTGAAACTGCTCGACAATGCATTCGGGCTGGAAACAGGGCATATGACGACGATCCACTGCTACACGGGCAGCCAACCCACGGTCGATGGGCCGCGCACCACGTTGGAGCGCAGCCGGGCGGCGGCGATGAGTATGGTGCCGACCTCAACCTCAGCCGGGCGGTTGGTGGATTTGGTGCTGCCGGAGCTTGCGGGCCGGATCACAGCGCGCGCGGTGCGGGTGCCTACGGCCAGTGTCTCTGCCGTGGATCTGATGGTGACGCTGCGTGCAGCACCGTCTTTGGAGGAGGTGACGGCCTGGCTCCGATCTGCCGCTGGGGGTCCGCTGATCGGCTGGGTGGATCAGCCCCTAGTTTCGACCGACCTGCGAATGCGTCCTGAATCGGTGATCATTGCGGGGCCCGAGACATCGGTGGCCAAAGGCGGGCTGACCCGCATTTTCGGCTGGTACGACAACGAATGGGGGTTCTCTCACCGCATGCTGGATATGGCCCGGGTGATGGTCCCGCAATCCGCCACGATGGTCTAATCCGCCACGACGGTGTAAGGCGTCTCAAACCACGCTTCCTCCAGATTGCCGCCGAGGCCAATTCGGTCGATCACAGCAAAAAGACCTGGCGCGTGCAGCGGGGTGAGCACCCCATGCCACGTGCCGCGGTGGTAGTTCACGGCTTGGCCCGGCGTGGTAAGGAACGCCAGTGGGGTACCTGGCCTGTCAGAGGCGTCGGGCGCCACCACCACCAGAAACGGATCCATCGACATCGGCACAAAGCACTGAGCGCCGTCCGGGTGCCGTTCGACCATGTCGAGGCGGTAGGGCAGGGCGCGCGGCTGGGCTTGAAACAGGCTGACCCCGGCACGTCCATCCGAGACATCCAAATGCGCGCGGTCATGGAAGCGGCCGCAAAAGCCCTGGTTGATGATCTTGTCAGGGTCGCCCCTGGCCTCCAAAACATCGCCGAACGGGGCAAAGGCGGCGGCTGTCAGGGGGTGGGCGATGATCTTCATATATCCATCGCATGCAGGCGCAGTTCGGCGATGCGTTCGACCTGGCGGCACGCCTCGGAAAACTCCTGGTCCTTGTCGTTTTGCAGCCGCGCCTGAAACGCCCGCAGGATCCCTGCTTTGTCGTGGTCGCGCACGGCGATGATGAACGGAAAGGTGAATTTGGCCGTGTAGTCGGCGTTCAGCTTTTCAAAGGCGCGGCGTTCCTCTGCTGTTAGCGCATCGAGGCCAGCGCTGGCTTGTTCGGCGGTACTGTCGGTCGTCAACGCGCGGGCGGCGGCAAGTTTGCCAGCAAGGTCCGGATGGGCGCGCAGGACGGTATAGCGCTCTTCCTCAGTGGCGCGGCGAAAGACCTGGGACAGCAGCGCATGGACCCCGGCGGCACTGTCATGGGCCGGGCCCATTTCCATCCCGTGGGCACGCTCCACGATCCAAGGAGAGTGTTCATAGACCCCGCCGAACTTGTCCATAAAGGCCCCGAAATCCATGCGTGACGGGCGCACGCGCTGGGCTTGGGTCGGATGGGTATGGGTCCAATGGCGCGCAATGTCGATGCGGCGGGCATACCAGACATGGTCATGGGTTCTGACATAATCCAGGAAGCGTTTCAGCCCCATGATCCGCCCGGGTCGCCCGGCGAGACGGCAATGCAGACCGATCGACATCATCTTGGGGCGTCCGGCGGCGCCTTCTGCATAAAGGCAATCAAAGCTGTCTTTCAGGTAGGTCTCAAACTGGTCGCCGGTATTGAAACCCTGGTTGGTGGCGAAGCGCATGTCGTTGGCATCAAGCGTATAGGGCACGATCAGTTGATTGCGGTTATCCACGGTTTCCCAATAGGGCAGATCATCGGCGTAGCTGTCGGCGCAATAGGCGAACCCGCCTTCCTCGGACATCAGCTTGAGCGTATTCTCGGAACTGCGGCCCGTATACCAGCCGAGGGGGCGTTCGCCCGTGACCTCTGTATGGATCTTGATCGCCTCCATCATGTGATCGCGCTCATCCTCTGGGTAGAAGTCGCGGTAGTCGATCCATTTCAGGCCGTGGGAGGCGATTTCCCAGCGGGCCTCCCGCATGGCGGTGACCTGTTCGGGGCTGCGGGCCAGGGCCGTGGCGACGCCGAAGACGGTGACCGGGATCTGCATATAGGTGAGCAAACGGTAAAGACGCCAGAACCCCGCCCGCGCGCCGTATTCGTAGATGCTTTCCATGTTCATGTGGCGTTGGTTGGGCCATGGATCGGCCCCGATGATTTCGGACAGGAATGCCTCGGATTGATCATCGCCATGGAGAACGCAGTTTTCGCCGCCTTCCTCGTAATTGACCACCACTTGCAGCGCGATGCGGGCCCCGCCGGGCCAGTTGGCCTTGGGCGGAATGCGCCCATATCCATGCATGTCGCGGGGGTAGCGGTTCATGGCAAGCGTTCCTTGATTTCCCTTTGAACAATGGCGCCATTTGAAGAGGCTTTGGTGGCTGGGACAACCACTATTTCTGTTGGGCCTTTGGGAGGGGGCAGGTATGACATTGGCAGGTGGTACATGGGCAAAACAGGACCGAATTTATGCGTGTTATATCCTCGATTTTCGTGGCTGTTGCGTTGAGTGCTGCACCCATCACAGGCGCGTTGGCTGGGACGATCCAGATTGATTTATCAAATATCGTGTTGGCGGAGTTTGGCTCGGATCCCGAGAAGGTGCGTTACACACCGGATTATGTCTTTGAATTCGACCTCAATCCTGAGTTTTTTTCGCGGATAGGGCCAGGCCGGGGGCAAATTTTTCCACCCTATGACCCTCGATTTGTATTGCCTGATGAGGGGTTGGAGGTGACGGGTCGGTTTGGAACATATGACGTGATCGAGGCCGACGTGGCGAGGGAGTTCCCCTTTTTCAAGTTGATTAAACGCGATTTCGAGGGTGAGACCCAGTCGGAATCAAGCCTCAACATACTGCAGTTTGGTTTGGAGGCATGGTACGATGCCCCGACGGGGACCGAGTTTCGGTTAGGTCCCGATGACATTGCAGTCTATGAAGCAAATGAAGTCTGGCAGAGGGGCGATCGCGACAACGGGACATTTGTTTTTTATGAATTTGGTCGGGAGGCCTGGTCGATTGAGGGGTTTGTGGTCGTCCGCGTTCTGGATGGTCCGACACCCCGGCCCCAGATCATAGACAATAGAACCCCGGCTCCGATTCCTCTGCCAGCATCCTTTGTGTTGCTGTTTGCCGGTCTAACAGGCCTTGGAGCGGTATTGCGTCGTCGACAGAAGTTGTAGGACCTAAGAAGCCTGTCCGGTTGCTTCCCTACGAAAATGTCTGTTTCTTCACGTCGGTAGAGAAGGGGAAGGCCATGGCGGGATACTTGACGACGCATGTTCTGGATACGGCGCGGGGGTGCCCGGCGGTGGGCCTGGAGATTTGGCTTTACCGGATGTCGGGCAATTCGCACCGCAAGATCGCCGACGCTGTGACCAATGCCGATGGGCGCACGGACCAGCCTATCTTGCCCGAGGCCAAGTTCAAGCCAGGAGGCTATGAGTTGGTATTTCGGGCCGGGGCCTATTTGAACGGGGTTTTGCCAGAGGGGGCGGCGCGGTTTCTGGGGGATGTGCCGATCCGGTTTGAGATGGACCAAGAGGACCACTACCATGTGCCGCTTTTGCTATCGCCCTATGGATATTCGACCTACCGGGGGAGCTGACGCATTTCAGGGCGGACCGGACCTCGTGCGGGGCACATCGGCCCGCCCACCCTTGATATCCCCCGCCACCTCCCTTCATGGTGCGAAAAACTGGAGTGCCTATGCTGGATGATCCCCTCGTTTCAATTGAGAACTTGCGTGTCGAGTTCGATACCAATGATGGTCTTGTGGTTGGTGTCGAGGATGTCTCGTTTCAGATCGGGTCCGGCGAGACGGTTTGTGTGGTGGGCGAGAGTGGGTCCGGGAAGTCCATCACATCCCTGTCGTTGATGCGATTGGTGGAGTTTGGCGGCGGGCGGATTGCCAATGGCAAGCTGAAGGTGCGCCGCGCTGAAGGCAAGACGAAGGATGTGGCAGCGTCGGATGATGCGCTGATGCGGCATATCCGGGGCAACGACATTGCGATGATCTTTCAGGAGCCGATGAGCGCCCTGAACCCGGTATTCACGATCGAACGGCAGCTGACGGAAGGGTTGCGGGTTCACAAGAAGCTGAGCCTGGGTGAGGCGCGAGCCAAGGCGCTTGAATTGCTCAAGCGAGTGCGGATCCCTGAACCCGAGCGGCGGTTGAAGCAATATCCCCATGAGCTGTCCGGTGGGATGCGTCAGCGGGTTGTGATCGCCATGGCCCTGGCTTGCGAGCCGCGATTGTTGATCGCAGATGAACCGACGACGGCCTTGGATGTGACCATCCAGGCCGAGATCCTCGCATTAATTGATCGGTTGAAACGCGAGACGGGCACGGCGGTGTTGTTCATCACCCATGACATGGCGGTGGTGGCTCAGGTCGCGGACCGTGTGGTTGTCATGTATCGCGGCAACAAGGTGGAGGAGGGGCCGGTCGAACGGATCTTTGAAGCGCCGGAACATCCCTATACGCAGGCTTTATTGTCGGCTGTGCCGAAGCTGGGAGACATGGCTGGCAAGGCAGCACCCGAGCCCTTGCACATCATGGGACAGGAGACGCCGCCTGCGCCGCCGGTCAATGAAGATGCCGAAGTCTTGCTGGACGTGCGCAACCTGACCACGCGTTTTCCGGTGAAAGGCGGATTCTTTCGCCGCACCGTGGCGCAGGTTCATGCCGTCGAAGATGTCTCCTTCAGCCTGAAAGCGGGTCAGACCCTGTCCTTGGTTGGCGAATCCGGGTGTGGCAAATCCACAACGGGGCGGTCGATCCTGCGGCTGGTGGAGCCTTTGTCCGGTGAGGTTCTGATCGGCGGGCGCAATGTCATGGATCTGTCGCAGATGCAGCTGCGCGAGGCCCGGCGCGATATGCAGATGGTGTTTCAGGACCCGTTTGCTTCGCTCAATCCGCAAATGCGGTTGGTCGATCAGGTCGCCGAACCAATTCGAAACTATAGTCTGGCAAAGGGCAGCACAGTGCAGGACCAGGTCACCGCCCTGTTCGACCGGGTGCATCTGCCGCGCAGTTTCCTGAACCGGTTTCCCCATGAATTGTCGGGCGGGCAGCGCCAGCGCGTGGCGATTGCACGGGCTTTGGCATTGAACCCCAAGCTGATCATCGCGGATGAGGCTGTGTCGGCGCTGGATGTTTCGATCCAGGCGCAGGTGTTGAACCTGTTGATCGAACTGCAGGCCGATCTTGGGATCTCACTGCTGTTCATCAGTCACGATATGGCGGTGGTGGAGCGGGTGAGCCACCATGTGGCCGTCATGTATCTGGGCCGAATTGTGGAGTTGGGTCCGCGGGCTGCGATTTTTGAAAATCCGCAGCATCCCTATACCCGCGATTTGCTGTCCGCGGTTCCCGTGGCCGATCCCCGCCAGCGCAAAGGGGAGGCCGAGTTGAATTTCAAGCCGATCCCTTCACCCGTTTTCCCGCTGGATTATGTGCCGACCGCATCGGTGTATGACACCGTGAGCCCGGGCCATATGGTCCTGCGTGATCGCTGACCTTGTGCTGTGAACCCGCTTGTCGTGGGCCGAAGAAAAGCCGATCCGTGGATGGACCAAGCGGGGCATGCCTGTTGCATTGGTATCGGCGCGCTGACGGTGCGGGGCAGTCAAGCCGTATCAACGACAGGCCGCAATGTGCCCCGTTCGACGACCGAGCATGCAAACAGTCGCGCTTCGGGCACGCAATTGGGATCTTCGAGCATGGTTTCAACCAGATCAATAGCAGCCGTGATGATTTGCCGGATCGGTTGGTGGATCGTCGTCAGGTCGATGTTTTGCCAACCCGCGATCTCCATATCGTTCAGACCGATCAGGCCGATATCTCCCGGAACACTCAGCCCGGCTGATGTGATAGCACTTTGTGCACCGATAGACAGCACGTCATCCCCGCAAAAATAGGCTTCAGCCGGGTCGGCTTCGAGCAGCCGGGCCATTTGCAGGCGACCAGCCTCAAACGAATAGGCATCGGCAAAGCAGCTTTGAACCCGGATCTGTGGGTATTGTTCCAGTTCAGCCAGAAAACCGGTGCGGCGGTCCTGGCTGGAGGTTGCCTCTTTCGGACCGCCAAGCAGGCCGACATGAGTGTAGCTGCGCCGGATCAGTTCGCGGGCCGCGATACGCCCGGCTTCGATATTGTCGATCCCAACGACATGGACGCCGGGATTTGACGAATGTCGCCCGAAAGCATGGACAACCGGAACACCGGCCTCCCGAAACGCGCGGGCAAAGCTGAGTGGCAGGGTTGAGGAGGCGACAATAACCCCATCAACCGAATATTGCTGCAGCATCTGGACCGAGTTCTGCGGCTGGCGTTCGCCAGACAGATTGACCAGAAGCGGGCGCAACCCGCGTTCCTGCAAGCCCCGCGTCAACAGATCAAAAACTTCTAGAAAGATCGGATTGTGAAAGTTGTTGGAGATCAGCCCGATCAACTTGGTCCGACCCGTGGTGAGCGAGGAGGCGAGCGCATTGGGCCGGTAGCCCAACTCGGCCGCGGCCTGTTCGACCTTCTGCCGGGTTTTGGCCGAAACGGACGCGCCGCTGGTATAGGCGCGTGAGACCGCTGAACGGGAAACTCCTGCCCGTTCTGCCACATCCTTTAGCGTTACTGCCATGTCGCCCCCAATTCATGCCGCATTGAAACATGCGCGACAGATCGATTTTAGGCCGGTGAGCGGATGTTTTGAATTGCAAAAAGGGATCGTAGATAGCGCTGCCGATGGCCAATCATCCGGGAGGGTCGATCCGATCATGATCGGGAGAGTGGCCCCGGATACGGCTTGCGACCTAAGTAACAGTGACTTGGTGGGCGCGCGGTGGTATGCAGTCGACCTGGAGGTGACCACGGTGCGACAACTGGCATATGCCCTGATAGCGATTGCCTTTGCGGGTTCAGTTCACGCTGAACCGCCCCCTACCGTCGAAGATGATCTTGGGATCCTGAACCCCCAGGACACGGGCCGCGAAATGCTTACACGCAAGATCGAGATGGGTGTGATCGACTCCATCACCTGCTCTCTTGGCATCAACGCCACCAAATACGACAATCACGAACTGGCAAGAAAGCTCACCAAGGAATGTGCCGAGGCGGGCTATACCAAGGCGATGACCTGGATGAGCCAGCTTGATAACAACGGTTTGGGTGGTGATTACGACCCGGACGCCGCGGCGGAATGGAACCGTCGCGCCGCAGAGGCAGGCGATCCCGTTGGCCGCTTCAACTATGGCCTGGATTTGATGCGTGGCCATGGCGTTGCCCAGGATGAAACCTTGGGCCGCAAATATGTTGATCAGGCCGCTGATCAGGGTCTGGCAATTGCCAAACGGCTTCAAGGGGCTGACTACGATTTGGACGAAGTTACTCCCGATGCGGACAATTGGAGATACGGTCCAATGTTCTAAACCGTTTGCAAAGATAGGGCCCGTTTGGGTCTAGCTGTTTTCGGTGTCCATTTTGCTGCGCATTAGGTCGCGCAAGTCCGTGATGTGCTTTGCGGTTAGCGAGACATAAACCAAACCCATATTCGTGCGCTCTGTCACCATCTCACCGGGATAGGGCAGGTAGCTCAATTCGCGCGAGCCGAAAGATGGCGAGGCCGTGCCAACCTGCCATTCGGTGGTCAGCGTGACATCGACCAGCTTCATCGATGGGCCGCCATCGGGCGCATTGATCTCTAGCGGCACACCGGCGATGCGCAGATAGGCCATCTTGTCCTTGGCCTGAACAAAGCCGTCGACGAACTGATCGGTGATGATCTGCAGATCGGCGGCCTCATCGGCGGGATGCAGATGCGAATGCAGATGATCCGACTCCGCGTGGTTATGGCCGTGGCCGGGATGGTCATGGGTGCTGTGGTCATGGGGCATGTCAGGGTCTCCGGTTCGGGTCGGCTTGTTTGCCCCAGCGGCGGCCATGGGTTTCTTCGGAATAGTCGCCCATGGGCAGGCTGACGGGCTTGTCGATATGGGGCCGGTGCGCGCCCATCTTGCCGTGGGAGACCAGCGAGCCGAGCACATCGACGATCACCCGTGTCCCCATCAGGGCCGTAATCTCTGACTGATCATAGGGCGGGCTGACCTCGACCAGTTCCATTCCGCAGATCCCTTCGGCTGCGACTTTGCTGGCCAGGGCCAGGGCTTCGCGCGGGAGGAACCCGCCGGGTTCCGGCCAGCCGGTGCCGGGCACGAAACCGCAATCGATGCTGTCGATATCAAAAGACAGGTACACCATATCGACCCCGTCCCACGCCATCTCCAGTGCCATCTCGGCCGTCTTGTCGATGCCCATCGCCTCCATATCGGACATGGTGATGATGTTGGTCTCGCGCTCGCGGGCGACCTTCACACCTTCGCGCGGGACCTGCCAGCCGCCAATACCGACCTGAACCAGGTTCTTCGCCGGGACGTTGGGCATGTTGGTGGCGTGGAACCACGGCGTTGTATGCATCCGCTCGTCCAGGTCTTTTTCCTGGATGTCGGCATGGCGGTCGAAATGCACGATCCCGATTTTTTTCGACGTACATTCGGCGATGCCGCGCAGGCAGGGGAAGCCGATGGAATGGTCGCCGCCAATGATGATCGGCAGGGAGCCAGAACTGAATACATGGCTGACGGCGCGGCTGATCTGATCGAAGGTTTTTTCGATGTTGCTTGGGATCGTAAAGATGTCGCCTGCGTCACACAGGCTCATCTCCTCACGCAGATCGACGCCCATCTCATAATGGTAGGGCGTGTAAAGCGTGCTGATCTTACGCAGCCCCTGGGGTCCAAAGCGCGTGCCGGGGCGATAGGTCGTGCCCCCATCGAATGGCGCACCCAGGACGGTGGCGTCGTAATGGCCAACCTGGGTGACATCTTCCGCATAGGGCGCGTTCATGAAGGTGTTGATCCCGGCGTAATGGGGTAGTTCCCCGCGCGCGAAGGTCGGGATGTTGCGATCCTCGATCGAACCCGCGCCCGTCAGCCCCATCCGCAACGCCCAGGCCTTTTCCTTATCCCATTCGGTTTCTGGGATGTCTGCTTCCTTTTGCATCGCCTTCCAGCCCAGCAGCTTGGTGAGGTCTGGGTGGTGATGGCGGCGGGCGTCATGGTGCTGATCGCCCGGGTGATGAGAGCGGCGGCGGTCAGTCGGATTTGAAAACATTGGTGTTCTCCTGAAGGGTCTGAAACGGGATGCCATCGTTGCGGGCATCGAAGTCGTAGGTGATGGTGGCGCCGCCTTTCTCCAGGTCGTCGGGATCCCATTTGGGCTTGTCAAAGACGAGGACGCGGTCGGCCAGTTTGAAAGCCTCTTCCAGATCGTGGGTGACCATGAAGACGGTCATACCGGTCTCGACCCTCAGTTGCTCCAGAAAGCCGTGCATCGATAGTTTTGTTCCGGGATCGAGCGCGCCAAAGGGTTCGTCCAACAGCAGGATACGGGGTTTCGCGGCCAGGGCCTGGGCGATGGCCAAGCGTTGCTGCATGCCACCCGACAGCGATGCTGGGTATTGCGCGGCGACATGGCCAAGGCCGATCCGGTCAAGTGTGCTTTGTGCCTCGGCTTGGGCCTGCTTCTTGGCATTGCCAAAAAGCCAGCCCCAGGTCCCTTGGGTGAATGCGGTCGCGGCCACGATGTTGGCGCGCACGGTCATGTGTGGAAAGACGGAATAGCGCTGGAAGACGATACCGCGGGTCTGACAGGGCTCGCCTGAAAACAGCTCACCATCGACGGTGATCGTGCCAGAGGTCGGGCGTTCCTGATCCAGCAACAGGCGAAGAAATGTGGATTTTCCACATCCCGATGCACCCACGAGGGAGATGAACTGCCCCTCTTCGACCTCCACATTGATATTCTCGATGATGGTGCGGGGGCCGTAATCCTTGCGCAGGTTGCTGACGGTGACAAAGCTCATGCTCGCTTCTCCCCGAACCAGGGAAAGAGCGCGCGGGTTAACACCTTCAGCAACAGATCCAGCAGGAAGGCGAGCAGCGTGATCCAAATGACGTAAGTCAGAATAACATCCATGGCCAGGTAACGGCGCACCAGAAAGATCCGGTAACCCAGACCGCCTTCGGCCGCGATGGCCTCTGATGCGATCAGGAACAGCCAGGCGGGGCCAAGCGACAGCCGCACCGATTGCAACAGGCGCGGCATGATCTGCGGCCCTGCGACGCGCATGGCGATGATCCAGCTTGATGCGCCCAGTGTCTGGGCCTTGACCACCAGCTCCGTTGGGATTTCGGTCACACGCATCCACAGATCACGGATCAGGAAGGGGCCGATGCCAATCACGATCAGGGCGACTTTTGAAAGTTCGCCCAGCCCGAACACAATGAACAGGATCGGCAGGATCGCCAGTGGTGGCACCATCGACAGAACCGAAATGAAGGTTGCAAAGGTCGCCCGCATATAGGGCAGCAATCCAATGGCCATGCCAAAGACCAAGCCCATCGTTGCGGCAATTCCTACGCCCAGCCCCAACCGGCGCAAGCTGGCCGCCGTATCGTGCCAGAATAGGATCCGGCCCGAACGCCGGTCGCCTTCTGTGAGCAACCGCAGCGCGGTCTCCCAGATCTGGCTAGGGGCTGGCAACAGCTTGTCCGCCGGGTTCACCGACAGCCGGATCTCCGATCCAATTGCATAGGCTGCGAACACGATGATGAAAGGCAGGGTTGCCAATACCCACGCCAAGACCCGACTCGGTTTGCGGTTGATCCAACGCATGGCGTCAGCCGTGGGCATGGGCGCGGGTGCGCCCAGCCGTTGAAGTTGAGGGGTTCACATCGGCCTCCATGCAGGTCCGGATGGCTTACGCCGTTTAAAGCGCGCCGTCTGCCGCCATTTGCATGTAGGTCGTATCAAAGCGGAATTTCACGTTGGCCTCATCCCCGGTGGTCGAGCCATCGGGATAGGCCACGCCCACAAAATCAGCTGAGGGCGCGCCTTCGCCTAGAATTCCCTTGTCGAACAGGAACTCCGCGACGCTCACCATGGTCTGGGGCAATTCCGCCGATTGGGTAAAGGTCACCGCCTCGGCCGGGGCATAGAACATCTCGGTCGAGGCAAGTTGCGCCTGATAGCCGGCCAGATCCGTGCCCGACGCCTCGGCCATGGCGGTCAGCGCGGCCTCATCTCCGGATTCCATGAGGGCCATGGTTTCGTACCATGCCCCGACTAGCGCTTTGCCGAAGTCAGGGTTGGCTTCCAGGGTTTCGGTGTTCACGACCATCAAATCGATGATCTCACCGGGTATGTCCGAACTGTCGAAGAGTTTCGTCGCACCGGGTTGCTCCAGGATGGCGGAGACGAGCGGGTTCCAGGTCACGACCGCCTGTACATCATTGGTGGCATAGGCCGCGATCATATCCGCATCCGACGTATTGATGACCCCCGACAAATCCCGTTCGGACAAGTCGACCGAATCCAGGGCCCGGGCGAGCAGGTAATGAGACACTGACAATTCCACCAGGTTGACCGGTTTGCCTGCCAGATCGGCCAGCGTGCCTTCACCTTTCAGGATCACCGCGTCATTGCCGTTGGAATAGTCACCCACGATCAGCGCTGTCGTGTCCACGCCGCCTCCTGCGGGGATGCTGAGCGTGTCCATGTTGGTGGCCGAGACACCGTCAAAGGCGCCAGCCGTATATTGATTGATGGATTCGACATAATCGTTGATCTGCACGATCTCGACATCGATCCCGTATTTCTCGGCCCATTTGTCCATGATGCCGCTGTCTTCCATGTAGCCCCATGGCATCCAGCCGACGTAGATCGACCACGCAACCTTGAACTCTGTCTTTTCCTGGGCGATGGCCGGTGCGCTGGCCAGCAAAGCAGCGGCGGCAATCGATGTGATCCAATGTGTGTTTGTCATCGCGGTTAACCTCATTCCCGTTCTGCCAAAACAAACCGACAGGGCCGCCGGCAGAACAAGGGTGAGAGATACGGCCAGGTCGGAACACTGCTCTCCCGGGATTTTCCCCCGCCGTGTACCGATGCGGATTTGGCCGCAGCGGCGGATACTCTTGGACCAGACCCGAAACCCGTCGGCGGAACCCTAGTGTCCATGTTCGGTATAAAAGTTGCTGACAGGGGCTGAAGAGTCTGGCTTTTTCACCAAGACCCCACCACTTCGGCGAGAATTGCCCAAAAAAGACGACTGAATGAGGGTATTGCGCCCGTTTTTTAAGCGAATTTTTGGTCCCTATGGGTCAGCCACCGCCGACTTCGCCGGCATGGTTGGGGATCTGATCGTCACCAGTCGTCCCGTTCTCACTGCCAATTTTCGCCGTGGTCATTGAGCCGGTGTTGCAAACCAGGCGCTGCCTCTTGGGGTGGCGCTCATGGCTGATCAGCGAATAATAGCGCGGTAAAGGGCTTGTAAGGTCATTCTAAAACGATTTAGTTTCGTGTTAGATGGTGTGTTCTCAAATCTCCGGCTGCGGAATGGAGCCATTCATCTGCCGTGCAAGACGACCTGACTGGAGATCATTCATGGACACCAAGGCCCTCGCCCATCGATTCCCTGCTGCGTTCAAGTTCGGCGTGGCGACGGCGTCGTTCCAGATTGAAGGATCGACCAAGGCCGATGGGCGTGGCCCGTCGATCTGGGATGCATTTTCGCACATGCCGGGGCGGGTTTATGGTGAGCATAATGGCAACATCGCTTGCGATCACTACAATCGCTGGGAACAGGATTTGGATCTGATCAAATCGCTCAACTCGGGCGCTTACCGGTTTTCGATTGCCTGGCCTCGGGTCATGCCGGAGGGGCGCGGCAGGGTGAACGAGGCGGGCCTGGATTTCTATGACCGGTTGATTGATGGCCTGGTGGCGCGCGATATTGCCGTGTTCCCCACGCTTTACCATTGGGACTTGCCGCTGGCGTTGATGGGCTATGGTGGCTGGACGGATCGAGACACGGCTGATGCTTTCGCGGATTATACCGGCCATGTCGTGCGACGTCTGGGTGATCGGATAGACGCCTTGGCCACGTTTAACGAACCTTGGTGCACGTCTTATCTGGGCCATTACGTTGGTAAGCACGCGCCGGGAGAACAAAACCTGGACGCTGCCTTGGCCGCGACCCATGTGACAACCTGGCCCATGGCAAGTCGGTCCAGGCGGCGCGGTCAGAGCGGTCAGATATCCAGATGGGGGTGGTGTTGAATGCAATCTCAACCTACCCGGCCAGTGATGCGCCCGAGGATGTGGCCGCAGCGGAACGGCATTTTCAGTTCCACAACGAGATCTATTTCGGCCCGATGTTTGCTGGCCGCTACGGAAACCAATTCATCGAAGCCTACGGTGATAAATTGCGGATGCAGCCCGGCGACCTGGCGATTGCGCATCAGCCGCTCGATTGGTGGGGGTTCAACTATTACTACCCTTCCACCGTCATCAATGATCCGAAATCCGATGCCGCTTTTCCCGCCACCATCCCTGTGCCGTCGACAACATCGAACGTTCGGACAGATATAGGGTGGGAGATCAAGGCGGAGGGTCTGCCCCACTTGTTGCGCCAGGTTTATGATCGCTACGATCTGCCGCCGTGTTACATCACGGAAAACGGCGCCTGCTATAACACAGAGGTCGGACCCGATGGTGAGGTGGATGACCAAGCGCGCCTGTCATATCTGATTGATCACATCGGGGCGGTGGCCGATGCCATTGAGATCGGGATACCGGTCAAAGGGTACTTTGCCTGGTCACTGATGGACAATTATGAATGGGCCGAAGGATACAAGATGCGCTTTAGCATCGTCCATGTGGACTATCACACGCAAGTTCGGACCTTGAAAAAAAGTGGTGCTTGGTTTGGTCAGCTCAGCGCAGATCAGGCGGCGCAATCTCAGACCGTGGCGGCGGAATAAACCCGCCGGTCTTGCCCGGGTATCTCAAGTTGCTGCATCAGTGCCTTATCGGGCTGTTCGATCCGCTCGATCACAGCTTGGGCCAGAAACACTCCCGCGGCCCAGGCATCTTCTTGCTGGCTCAAAATGGCAGGCCGAAACCGGTGCAGAAAAGGGATAGCCTCTTTTGAGACAAGGTCGATCTCCCCCCCGACCGTCAGTCCGGCATCTTCGATCCCGGTGACTGCAGCCATGCAGGAATTCGCAGAGCCAAAGATGATGCCATCGACATCCAGCCCGTTGCGGAACATCTGAGTGATATGGGCCTGAATTTTGTCGCTTGGGTCATCGCTATCGATTCTCCTAAAGACCTCCAGTTCAACTCCACCCATCTGTGCTGCCTGTAGGGCACCGGAAATCATCGCCTGTGAGTAGTTTTGATCCACCGGGGGCGCCAGCAGGCGCAATGATGAACGCCCTTTTTTAAGCAGCTTTTCCACGGCCAGCGCGCCAAAGGCATGGTTGTCGAAATCGTAATAGGCATGGTCGTCGGCCCAATTCGTGCGGCCATGGGTGGCAAACGGAAATTCACGTTCCATCAGATAGGCGATCCGGGGGTCTTCGGGTTGCACCTGATTCAGGATCACCGCATCCGCGGCCCGTGTTTCCACGACATGGCGGATGGGGCGCATTGGGTCTTCGTCGGGAAAATAGGGTGTAATTGTCAGGTGATAACTCGTGTCGCGCAAGGCACTGGCGACAGAGTTGATCAGACGGGCCGTCAAGTTCATTACATCCGCCTCGGTCGACAGCACTAACGAGATCACGTGAGTTCGCCCGGTGCGTAGCCGAACACCGGCGCGATTCGGGACGTAACCTATTTCATTGGCGATCTGTCGGACCCGTTCCCGTGTGGCCTTGCCGATATCCTCGGCCCCGCTGAGCGCGCGGGATACGGTGGGCACGGCCAAGCCCGTCAATTGGGCGATGGTCTTTAAGGTTGGTCGCGGTTCGTTCGCCATAAGGATGGCCCTCTGAGAGGAAATTTGCTCCGGATGCATGAAATGAGCAATCCTCTAGCAAGAGCAAGGGCATTCACGCGCCGTTACCGCCAAATAGGCTTTTTTTAAAACTAAAACGATTTAGATTTCACTATAACGATGTAAACCGGGAGGAAAGCTATGAAATGGTCAATGTCATTCGCGATTGCAGGCTCCGTCCTGTGCGCCACGCAGCTTGCCGCAGACGGCGTCAAGTTGGAGGTGACACATTGGTGGACTTCCGGTGGCGAGGCCAAGGCCGTGGCAGAGCTGGCCCGGATCTTCAACGACACGACCGCGCATGAATGGGTCGACGGCGCTATCGCCGGTGGTGGGTCCACCGCGCGTCCCGTGATGATCAGCCGTATCACTGGTGGGGACGCCATGCATGCTACCCAGTTCAATCATGGCCGCCAGGCCGAGGAATTGGTGGAAGCCGGTTTGATGCTGGACCTGACTGATGTCGCCGAAGCCGAAGGGTGGCGTGAAACGATCAACCCCGTCTCCCTGCTGGACAATTGCACCATTGAAGGCCGGGTCTACTGCGTGCCGATCAATATCCATTCCTGGCAGTGGCTTTTGATGAGCAACGAAGCCTTTGCCGATGCCGGGCTTGAGATTCCTCATAACTGGGACGAGTTTGTGGCCGCCGCGCCCAAGCTGGAGGACGCCGGTAAAGTACCGCTCGCCATAGGGCAGCAGCCCTGGCAGACCGCAGGTGCCTTTGGCGTTCTGAATGTTGCCGTGGGGGTGAAGATCTGTGGCGGCGGGTCAACATCGACAAATCAGCCGAGGCCGCAGCCTCACCGGAAATGACCGCAGTCTTTGACGCCGCCAATGTCGCCCGACAATTGTCCAAAGACTCCAATGTTGGCGACTGGAACCCGGCCACCGCTATGGTGATCAACGGTCAGGCCGGAGGCCAGATCATGGGAGACTGGGCCCAGGGTGAGTTTGCCATCGCCGGCAAGGTCGCGGGAAAGGATTATACCTGCCTGCCGGGTTCGGGCGTGAACGAGGTCATCTCGACGGGGGGCGATGCATTCTATTTCCCCAAACACGACGATCCGGCCGTCACTGCAGCGCAAAAGGAACTAGCCAAGGCCATGTTCTCGAAAGAGGCGCAGGTCGCGTTCAATTTGAAGAAAGGCTCCCTACCTGTGCGCGGGGACATAGATCTGTCTGCCGCCAATGATTGTATGAAGAAGGGTTTGGAGATCTTGGCCGCCGGAAACATCCTGCCCTCGGGCGAGGAATTCCTGTCCGCCGACACGGTGGAGCAGACCAAGGACCTCTTTACCGAATTTTGGAACGATCGCAGCATGACCATCGAGGCCGCACAAGCGCGGTACGCAGATATCATCGGTTCCGCGAACTAGTCCGCCTCCCGGTCGGCACCTCTCACTCGGGGTGCCGATCATCACGGAGGATACACAAGCATGTCCTACCGCGCCAAACGTCCCAACCGGCTGTTTCGCAACCTGTCGGCCAAGATCGCGGCCTTGCCCATGATCGTGACGGCCTTGTGTGTGTTCATTGGATGCACAGTCTGGACCGTGCTCTATTCCTTCACCAAATCGCGGATGTTGCCCAAGGCGGATTTCGTAGGCCTGCTGCAATATGAGCGATTGTGGGACACCCGGCGCTGGATCCTCTCGGTTGAAAACCTGGCCATCTTCGGAGGGTGCATGATGGTGCTGAGCCTGGTCATTGGCTTCAGCCTCGCCGCGCTTCTGGATCAAAAGATCCGGTTTGAAAACGCAATCCGCACGATCATCCTGTATCCCTTCGCTTTGGGTTTCGTTGTCACCGGCTTGGTGTGGCAATGGATCCTGAACCCTGATTTTGGCCTACAATCGGTCGTTCGCGGCTTTGGCTGGGCCGGTTTCGAATTCGACCCGCTTTTCGATGTGGATATCGTGATCTACGGCGTGTTGATCGCGGCGGTCTGGCAAGGCTCTGGTTTCATCATGATCGTCATGTTGGCGGGCTTACGCGGCATTGATCAGGAGATTTGGAAAGCCGCCCACATCGATGGCATACCGGCTTGGAAGACATACGTGGTGGTCATCATTCCGATGATGCGCCCCGTCTTTGTCACGGCGCTTGTCCTGATCGCAAGCGGCATCATCAAGGTCTATGATCTGGTTAAAGCCCAAACCAATGGGGGCCCGGGCATCGCGTCGGAAGTGCCTGCCAAATACGTCATCGACATGATGTTCAACAACCTCAACCTCGGGCAGGGCTTCGCGGCCTCCAACATGATGCTGCTGTCGGTCCTCGTGATCCTGATCCCCTGGGCTTACCTGGAGTTTGGAGGCAAGAAACATGCATAATCCTGTGCTTGATGCCCCCTTGGCCGCTCTGGCTGATGCGCCGGCGGGTCCAAAGCCGCAAAAGCGGTTTTCCGGTGGCAACATCATGTTGTGGTCAGTGCTGGTGGTCGTGCTCGCCTATTATGTCTTGCCGCTTTACGTGATGGTCGTGACCTCGCTCAAAGGCATGCCCGAGATCCGCATGGGCAATATCTTCTCCCCGCCACTGGAGGTGACGTTTGAGCCGTGGAAACGCGCCGCGTTCGAGGTTTGCACAGGGCTGAGCTGCGATGGTTTGAGCAAGGGGTTCTGGAATTCCGTTCAAATCCTCATCCCGTCCATTGGGTTGGCCAGCGTAAACGGTTATGCCCTGGCGAATTGGAAGTTCAGGGGATCAGAGGTTTTCTTTACCATCCTCATCTTTGGCGCCTTCATCCCCTATCAGGTGATGATCTATCCGATCGCGATCATCCTGCGCGAACTCGGCCTGTTCGGCAGCGTGACGGGGCTGGTCCTGGTCCATACCGTGTTCGGCATGCCCATCTTGACACTGCTCTTTCGCAACTACTTCACATCGCTGCCGGAGGAACTGTTCAAGGCCGCCCGTATAGATGGGGCCGGGTTCTGGTCGATCTATTTTCGGGTCATGCTGCCCATGTCGTTACCGATTTTTGTTGTGGCGATGATCCTGCAAGTCACCGGGATCTGGAGCGATTTCCTGTTCGGCGTGATCTACACAAAGCCGGACCACTATCCGATGACCGTGCAACTCAACAACATCGTCAACGCCGTCCAGGGCGTGAAGGAATACAACGTCAACATGGCAGCCACGCTGCTGACCGGGCTGGTGCCGCTGGTGATCTACTTCGCCTCCGGCAAGCTTTTCGTACGCGGTATCGCGGCGGGAGCTGTGAAAGGGTAGGCTGATGAATATGCAGAACGTGGTTGAAACGCTTGAGGCGTCGGTCTCAATCCGGGGGCTCGACCTGAACTTCGGGGTGGTCAATGTCTTGCAGGGCCTGGACCTTGATGTGGCGCAGGGGGAGTTTCTGGTTCTCCTCGGCTCTTCCGGTTGTGGCAAGTCCACGGTGCTGAACTGCATTGCGGGGCTTGTAGACCTGAGCGCGGGGCAGATCTTCATTAACGGGCAGAATGTCACCTGGGCGGAGCCCTCGGATCGCGGCATCGATATGGTCTTTCAATCCTACGCGCTTTACCCGCAGATGACGGTCGAGGGAAATATGAGCTTTGGCCTGCGCAATGCTGGTATGGCCCGGGCTGAGATTGCGACCCGCGTGGCCAAAGCTGCCAAGATCCTGCAACTGGAGCCGCTGCTCAAACGCAAGCCCGCCGCCTTGTCCGGCGGCCAACGCCAGCGGGTTGCCATCGGGCGCGCCCTGGTGCGCGATGTCGATGTCTTCCTGTTTGATGAGCCCTTATCGAACCTTGATGCCAAGTTGCGCGCCGATCTGCGGGTTGAGATCAAGCGCCTGTACCAACAACTGGGCAACACAATGATCTACGTGACCCATGATCAGGTTGAGGCGATGACCCTGGCCGACCGCATCGCTGTGATGAAAGGTGGCAAGATCATGCAGCTTGGCACCCCGGATGAGATTTATAATCGCCCCCAAAACCTCTATGTCGCGGATTTCATCGGTGCACCTGCCATGAATTTCATCGGGCCGCGTTTGCACGGTGACAGGGTCACGTTCGGTGAGCATGATATCTGCATTCCGCATCTCGGTGGCGGCGTGGAGTAAGCCGTTGTGATGGGTATCCGTCCGGAAAACGTGTTGGTTGGTCCCGCGGCGCAAGACGCTGATTTGGTTCTGGACGCACAGCTTGACTTGGTGGAGCCAATGGGGGCGGATACGCTGGTCTGGACGACACTGGCAGGTCAGCCCTTCCGTATTCGGATCGATGGCCAGACCAAAGTGAAACCCGGCGAGCGCCTGCAGATCGGGATTACATCCAGCACTTGTGCTGTCTTTGACAAACGCACCGAAGCGCGGCTTTAATCCAGCACCTCATCAATCGCGCGGCCCAGCTTGTCGACCAGTTCGTCGGCCTGATCCTCTGTCAGGATAAAGGGCGGGGCGAGCAAAACATGATCGCCCCGCCTTCCATCAACGGTGCCGCCCATGGGATAGCACATCAGGCCGTGGGCCATGGCGGCGGACTTCAGCTTTGCATGTACCCGCCGCGCGGGATCAAAAGGCGCCTTGGTGGTACGATGCGCTACCAATTCCAGCCCTAAAAACAGCCCGCGGCCGCGGATGTCGCCCACATGGGCATGCTGGCTGAACCGTTCCACCAGCCGTTCCCGCAAACTGTCTCCGACCGGTGTCACGCGATCCGCCAGACCATCATCCACCAACCGGTCCAAAACGGCCCTCGCCGCCGCGCAGGCAGTGGGATGGGCCAGATAGGTGTGCCCATGTTGCAAAAATCCGCTGCCATCGCGGATCGCACCATAGATCTTGCTGGTGCACAGCATCGCACCGATGGGTTGATACCCCGCACCCAACCCCTTGGCGATGGCGCAGATATCGGGGGCGATCCCGTCCTGTTCACAGGCAAACAAGGTGCCGGTCCGGCCCATACCGCACATCACCTCATCCAGGATCAGCAAAATGCCATACCGGTCGCACAAGGCCCGAAGCTGCCGAAAGTAATCGCCGACCGGGGGCACCGCACCTAGTGTCGCCCCGACGACCGGTTCCGCGACAATTGCCATGACCGTTTCGGGGCCTAGGCGGAGGATCTCATCCTGCATCTCCGCAATCAGGCGGGCGACATAACCAGCCTCGGTCTCGCCGTCGATCTGGTCGCGGTAGGCATAGCAGGGTGCGACGTGGCTGACCAAGATCAGCAGTGGGTCAAACGGTTCGCGCCGCCAGGCATTCCCGCCCACGGCTAGCGCCCCCAGCGTGTTGCCATGGTAGCTTTGCCGCCGCGCGATGATCCTTGACCGCTGGGGTTGGCCAACCTCCAGATGGTACTGGCGCGCCAGCTTCAGCGCGGCCTCCATCGCTTCGGACCCGCCGGAGACGAGATAAACCCGGTCCAGTCCTCCAGGGGCCAGGTCGATCAGCCGCTCCGCAAGCTCTTCGGCCGGATTTGAGATGAAAAAGCCGGTATGCGCATAGGCGATCTGATCAGCCTGCGCCTTGATCGCACCGATCACATGGGCGTCGCCATGGCCCAGGCACGACACCGCAGCCCCGCCACATCCATCAAGATAGGCGGTGCCGTCGGTGTCATAAAGATAGGCGCCCGCGCCTCGTGCAACCCGGGGCAACTGGCTGTGGCAATGGCGCGCAAAGACATGACTCACAGCGAAATCCAATGGGTAACTTCATCTTAGTTAATGCGTGGAGTTGTCAGTTTGGCAAGTTCCGGCTCTACTGAGCACGATCGAGTCCCTCCGAGGGGCTGATACAACTGGGAGCAAACACATGAAAAACATGATTTTCGGCACGGCAATCGCCGGTGCCATTGCCATCGGTGGTGCGGCAAGCGCGCAGGACTTTATCTCAATTGGCACCGGCGGCGTCACCGGCGTTTATTACCCGACTGGCGGCGCGATCTGCCGGATGGTCAACAAAACCCGGAAGGAGCATGGCATCCGTTGCGCTGTCGAATCCACCGGCGGGTCAGTCTACAACATCAACACGATCAAGGGGGGCGAGCTGGAATTTGGCGTGGCCCAGTCCGATTGGCAGTACCATGCCTTTAACGGCACATCGAAATTCGAAGGAGATGCTGCCTTCCCCGGCATCCGCGCCGTGTTCTCGGTCCATCCAGAACCCTTCACCCTGATCGTGCGCGGCGATAGCGGCATCACCAGCTTTGACCAGATCAAGGGCAAGCGCGTGAATATCGGCAACCCCGGCTCTGGCCAGCGCGCGACTATGGAGGTGGTGATGGCCGCCTTCGACATCGGTATGGACGATCTGGCCCTTGCGACCGAGTATAAGGGTTCGGAAATGGCCAAGCAGCTCTGTGACGGCAATATCGACGCCATGATCTACACGATCGGTCATCCTGCAGCGGCCATCAAAGAGGCGACAACGACCTGTGATGCGTTCCTCGTCTCGGTCACCGGTGCGCCCATCGACAAGCTGGTGGAGGACAATCCGTTCTACCGCAAGGCGACCATCCCGGGCGGCATGTATACCGGAACCGATGGCGACACTGAAACCTTCGGCGTTGGCGCCACCTTTGTCACCTCCGACACCGTGTCAGAAGATGTCGTCTATGTCGTGGCCAAGGCCGTGATGGACAACATCGATGACCTGCGCAAACAGCACCCGGCCTTTGAAAACCTCGACCCCGCCGAAATGGTGAAAGACGGTCTCAGCGCCCCGCTGCATCCGGGTGCAGAGAAGGCGTATAAAGAACTCGGTTTGCTTCAGTAATCCAAGACCCTTGAAAGGGCCCGCCCTGCGCGGGCCCTTTCGTTTATCAATAACAAAACGCTGGGGGGCCCCATGGCGGATCAGATACAATCCGAACGTTCCGCCGATGACATGGTGGCCGAAGCCGACACCGGCGCGCGCAACCCCAGTGCCGCCTGGCAAGCGCGGCTAATTATCGGAACCTGTATCGCTTGGTCGGTCTTTCAGCTTTACATCGCCTCCAAACTGCCGGGTGTCTTGGCCCAGGGCACCGGGATGAGCATCTTTGCCAATATCGTGGCCCAGGCCCGTTTTGTGCACCTCGCCTTTGCGATCATGTTGGCGACACTTGCCTTTCCGCTGTTCAAATCCTCTCCCCGTGACCGGATCCCCGCCTATGACTGGGTCCTGGTGATCCTTGGCGTGGGGACATGCCTTTACCTCGTGGTCTTCCGGTTCGAGATTGCGGACAGGCCGGGATTGTGGAGCACATCTGACATCGCCATTTCCGCAATCGGCATGGTGGTGCTGTTCATCTCGGTCTATCGCTCGCTCGGTCTGCCGCTGGTCATCATCGCGGGGATTTTCGTGAGCTTCGCCTTCTTTGGTGGCTATTCCGAATGGGCGCGCAACATCACCAATTATGGTGGGGCCTCCTTCGGAAAGGCTTTAGGCCACTATTGGATGCAGACCGAAGGGGTCTTTGGTGTGGCCCTTGGCGTGTCGACCACCATGATCTTCCTCTTTGTGCTGTTCGGCGCGATCCTTGACAGGGCAGGGGGCGGAAATTGGTTCATCAAGGTGGCTGTGGCGCTGCTCGGTGCCCTGCGTGGCGGCCCGGCCAAGGCGTCGGTCCTGTCGTCGATGATGACCGGCATGATCTCGGGCTCTTCCATCGCCAACACGGTCACAACTGGCACGTTCACGATCCCCCTTATGAAACGCATCGGATTTCCGGCGGAAAAGGCGGGCGCAGTGGAAGTCGCCAGTTCCACCAATGGCCAGCTCACACCGCCCGTTATGGGGGCCGCCGCCTTCCTGATGGTCGAATATGTCAACATCCCCTATATTGACGTGATCAAACACGCCTTCCTCCCGGCGGTGATCTCCTACATCGCGCTGCTGTATATCGTGCATCTCGAAAGCCTGAAAATGGGGCTGGAGGGGCTCAAGAAACCAGGCCGCAAGATCAATGTCCTGATGATCCTGATCCTGTTCCTGTCAGGCGTGATCTTTATGGGGATCTGCACCTACCTGATAATTGGTCTGCGGATGGTGTTGGAGCCCTTCATGGCCGAAACTGTCTATGGCGCCGTGGTTCTGCTGGCCGTCGCCTATATCGGGCTTGTCTGGGTCGCGTCGCGCTACCCGGACGTGGCCATGGATGACCCCAACGCGCCGGTCCCGGCGGCCCCGCGCCTGACACCCACGCTGATCGGCGGCTTTTACTTTGCGCTGCCAATCTTTGCCCTGGTCTGGAACCTCATGGTTCGGACCGACACGTTGGAACGTTTGTCGCCCGCGCTATCCGCTTTCTGGGCCACGATGTTCATGATTGTCATCGCGCTGACCCATCGCCCGCTCAAGGCACTGTTCCGGGGTGAAGGGATCGGGGGTTCCGCACTCGACGGCTGGCGCGATTTCGTCGGCGGCCTCATCCTGGGCGCCCGCAATATGATCGGGATCGGCGTGGCAACTGGCGCGGCTGGTATCATCGTCGGTACCATCAGCCTGACCGGTGCGCATCAGGTGATCGGCCAGGTGATTGAGACTATCGCCGGCGGCAACCTGATGGTCCTGTTGATCCTTGTCGCGATCCTCAGCCTGATCCTGGGAATGGGTCTGCCGACTACGGCCAACTACATCGTTGTAAGCTCGCTTATGGCGCCGGTCATCGTGTCGGTCGGTGCGCAATCGGGCCTCATCGTGCCGCTGATCGCTGTCCATATGTTCGTCTTTTATTTTGGGATCCTTGCGGATGACACGCCGCCGGTTGGGTTGGCGGCCTATGCCGCCGCCGCCATCAGCCGGGGCGACCCGATCATGACCGGGGTCCAGGGCTTTGCCTATGACATCCGCACGGCCCTGCTGCCGTTCCTCTTCATCTTCAACACGGACCTGTTGCTAATTGATGTCGGGCCATTGAAGGCGGTCATGGTCTTTTTCATCTCACTGACCGCCATGCTCCTATTCGCTGCCGCGACACAAGGCTACTTCATCGCGAAATCGCGATGGTACGAAACCGTGGCCCTTCTGGTCATCGCCTTCATGCTTTTTCGGCCCGACTTTTTGCTGGACCAAGTCAGCGAGAAATACGCTACAGCCGAGGGCCCCGCAGCCCTCACCCTGATGTCTGAGGCCGAAACGGGCAAACAGGTGCGCCTCCAGGTCGAGGGCCCGGATTTCGATACGGGCGAGATCCGACCGACCACCATCGCCCTACCGGCGCTATCCGGCGATACTGACACCGCCTTTTCCGATCAAGGCCTGACGGTGCTGGAGGAGGACGGCAAATTGCTGTTGGATGAACCTTTTGCAGGCACACCTCATTTCGAGACACTGGGCAAGGAATATGATTTCTACGGCGATACGCCGGTCACCATCACCCGCGTCCAGGTCGAAAATGATCGCTTCCCGAAAGAGCTGTTCTTTATCCCCGCGCTCCTTTTGCTGGGGGGCATCGTGATGATCCAACGCCCCCGCGCGACGCAACCAGCCTTTTGAACCCCCGGGGCCGCTTAACCCGCGGGCCCATGACCAGGACGGTGCCCAAGGGAGGCGCTCACCCATGCTCGGCAAAACCCTCGTAGCGATCGATCTGAATGATCTGGGCGGCGCGCGCCGCGTGGCCGAAATGGCCGCGGGCCTGGCCCGAATGCAGCAGGCAGAGCTGCACGCGATCAACGTTATTCCCGGCAGCGGTATGTCCATTGTAGGCAATTACCTCGGACCTGAACATGCGGACCGGATGGAGGCAGAGGCACGCCGCGCGCTCGCCGATTTTGCCTCCATGGCGCTTGAAGGGCTCCCAGCCGAAAACCTGCATGTCACCCATGGCACGATCTACGACCAGATCCTGCGCGCTGCGGCCAAGCTGGGCGCGACCTGCATCGTCATTGGGGCCCACCGGCCAGAGTTGAAAGACTACCTGATCGGCCCCAATGCGGCTCGCGTTGCCCGCCACGCGCCGCAATCTGTCTTCGTCGTTCGATAGATTTATTTCCGGTCTATCAGGGGGTTAGATTAGTTTGTCGTTGAGATGAGGTACGCACCTCAGAAATGTCTGGACAGATCCGATACCCCTCCGCTAGCGTTATCAAACATCGCGGATCGCTTTGGCGAGTCGCGCAAAAAGATCCATGGGAGGACACATGAAACGGTTTAATCTCGCGACAGCGAGCGCGCTGTCTATTGCTGCGGCATCGGTCGCATCGACGGCCTCTGCCGACGATCTCACCCTGTGCTGGGCGGCTTGGGATCCGGCAAATGCTTTGGTCGAGTTGTCCAAGGAGTTCGAGGCTGAAAGCGGCCACAACATGAATTTTGAATTCATCCCGTGGCCCAACTTCGCCGACCGGATGCTGAACGAACTGAACTCTGGCGGCAAACTGTGTGATCTGCTGATCGGTGACAGCCAATGGATCGGCGGGGGGGCCGAGAATGGCCATTACGTCAAGCTGAATGATTTCTTCGACAGCGCTGGCATCTCGATGGACGATTTCGCGCCCGCCACCGTCTATGCCTATTCGACCTGGCCCAAAGGCAGCCCCAACTATTACGCGTTGCCCGCCATGGGTGACGCCAATGGCTGGTTCTATCGCAAGGATTGGTTCGAGCGCGAAGATATCCAGGCCGCTTACAAAGAAGCCACGGGCGAGGATCTGCGCGAACCCGAGAGCCAAAAGGAAATGCTGCAGATCGCGCAGTTTTTCCAGGGTCGGGAAATCGATGGCAAAACCGTCTACGGGGCCTCGATCTTTACCGAGCGTGGGTCCGAAGGGATCACGATGGGTGTCACCTCGGCTTTGTACCCCTGGGGGTTCAAATACGAAAACACGCCAGGTTCCTACGATATGGAGGGTGCCGTGAATTCCCCCGAGGCTGTGGAGGCGCTGGAGTTTTACAAGGAGTTCTACCAGACAGCGACACCACCGGGCTACACCAACAGCTATATGGGTGAGAGCTTGGATGCGTTCAAATCCGGCCAGGTCGCCATGGCGATGAACTGGTTCGCGTTCTTCCCGGGCCTCTATGCCGATCCGAATACGGGTGGCGACAAGATTGATTTCTTCGTCAATCCCCCGCAAAACCAAGCGGGCTCGACCTTGGGCGGGCAGGGGATCTCGGTCGTGTCCTATTCCGATAAACAGGATGCAGCCTTGGAATACATCAAGTGGTTTGCCCAGCCTGAGGTGCAGGCCAAATGGTGGTCTGTCGGTGGCTATTCGGCCCACAATTCGGTGCTGAACGATCCGGGTTTTGCCGATAGCGCCCCCTTCGCTGGGGATTTCCTGGTCGCCATGGAAGCGGTGCAGGACTTTTGGCAAGAGCCGGCCTATGCGGAATTGCTGCTCGCCATGCAAAAGCGCGTCCATGATTACGTGGTGGCCGATCAGGGCACTGCCAAGGAGGCACTTGACCTTCTGATCGAAGACTGGACCGAAGTCTTTGAGGACGAAGGCAAGCTCTAATCCAAAGGAGGCGGGGGAAACCCCCCGCCACATCATTCTCCAATTGGCCTGGTGGATCTGGTCCGCCAGGCCCCAGGGAACCTGTGCCCCATGGCTGACACCCCTATCGCCCACGCGGCCAAAGCGACCCCGCCCGGAATGGCCCGCAAGATCCGCGGCCTATCGGACCGGGCGATCGCTTGGATTTTTGTGGCGCCTACGATCTTTTTGCTGCTTGCGATTAATATCTTTCCGCTGATTTGGACCATTCAGCTGAGCTTTACCAACTACAAAGCCAATCGGATCGGGCGCGAGATCAAGAATGTCGGCTTTCGCAATTACGAGCGCATCCTGACCGACAGCGACATCTGGCTGAACATGCAGGCCACGGCGCATTTCCTGTTTTGGACGATCTTCTTTCAGGTGCTGATCGGGTTCACCCTGGCTTGGCTGATCAACAAGAAGTTCAAGGGCAACGACCTTTGGACCACGATCATCGTGCTACCGATGATGCTGTCGCCGGCCGTTGTCGGCAATTTCTGGAAGTTCCTCTATCAGCCGCAAATCGGGCTCTTTAACTACATCATCACGTGGTTCACCGGGGCGGAGCCATCGAGTTTTGAGATGCTGGGGTCCGTTGATCTTGCCCCTTGGTCCATCGTCATCGTGGACACCTGGATGTGGACACCGTTTGTGATGTTGATCTGTCTTGCAGGGCTCAGATCGATCCCAGACTACATCTATGAGGCAGCCGAGATCGACCGCGCCTCAAAGCTCCGACAATTCTTTACCATCACCATCCCCATGGTCCTGCCCTTCCTGATGCTGGCCGTGCTGTTCCGCGGGATCGAGAATTTCAAGATGTTCGACCTGGTGGTGCAACTCACCGGTGGCGGCCCCGGCTCCACGACCGAACTGACCTCGATCAATCTCAAGCGGGAGGCGTTCGAGAAATGGCGCACCGGCTATGCGTCCGCCTATGCGATCATCCTCTTTGTGACCGTCTTTGGCCTAGCCTCGATCTACGTGAAGGCCCTGAACAAGGTGAAAGAAAGATGAGCGCCCATTCCATCACCGAACCATCGTCGCGGGCCAAATGGGTCGCTGGATCGCTTGTCATCCTTTATGCACTGATCACCATGGTCCCGCTCGCCTGGATCATGATGACAGGGTTCAAGACACCGCCCGACTCTATCTCTTACCCGCCCAAGGTGATTTTCGAGCCATCCCTCGAAGGTTACGTGAACCTCTTCACAACCCGAACCCGCGTGACGCCAGACGCGCTAGAGGCCCTGCCGCCCCCGGCCACTTGGTATGATGAGATTGTGCGCGAACGGAACATGGTGATCGCGGGGCCGTCCAAATTTGGCGAACGCTTCTTAAATTCCGTCATCATCGGGTTTGGCTCGACCTTCCTGTCAGTCTTCCTGGGCACACTCGCGGCCTATGCGTTCAGCCGGTTCAAGATCCCCCTGGCCGATGACCTGCTGTTCTTCATCCTCAGCACCCGGATGATGCCGCCCATCGCCGTCGCCATCCCGATCTTTCTGATGTACCGCAACCTTGGCCTGTCGGACACGCATCTGGGGATGATACTGCTCTATACGGCCGTCAATATCTCCCTCGCGGTCTGGCTGTTGAAGGGTTTCATTGACGAGATCCCGCGCGAATATGAAGAGGCAGCGCTGATCGACGGCTACACCCGGTTCCAAGCCTTCTACAAGGTTGTGCTGCCGCAGGCCGCCACGGGCATCGCCTCCACCGCGATTTTCTGCCTGATCTTTGCCTGGAACGAATATGCCTTCTCGGTTTTGCTGACCTCCGCCACGGCGCAAACCGCACCGCCGTTCATTCCGACCATCATCGGGGTCGGCGGGCTCGACTGGCCTGCGGTCGCTGCCGGTGCCACGATCTTCCTGCTGCCGGTCATGATCTTCACCATCCTGCTGCGCAAGCACCTGCTGCGCGGGATCACTTTCGGGGCGGTGCGCAAATGAAAAAGCTGCATCCCACAAATACGCGATACATATCGGTTGTGCATGCTGGGCGCATCGCCTCCATCCAGCAAAACAGGGGCGTATCATGGGCAGGTTTCTGACTGGCTTGATCCGCCTGCGCCGTCGCCCGTGGGAGCTTGTGGCGACACTCCTCATCGCCCTCGGCGTGTTCATGCTGATGCAGCCCTTCGTGCTTTGGCTTTTCACCTATTCCTTCATCGTGACACTGATTGGCACGGTACTGTTCATTATCGTCAGCCATTTCCCTGAAGGAGATTGAACCATGCTCAAAGCGACATCCGCCATCCTGCCCAGCCGTGACTTCGACCAAACCTCTGCGTTCTATACGAAAATCGGATTTGAAGAGACCGGCCGCTGGTCTGATCACGGCTACATGATCCTGCGTATGGACGAGATCGAGGTCCATTTTTTCGGCCATCCAGACCAAAAACCCTATGACAGCGACCATGGCGTTTACATCCGCACGACGGATGTCGACAAGCTGGATAACCATCTGAAAACGCTTGACCTTCCGGCGAACGGCATCCCCCGGTACCATCCGGTGGAGGATAAGGAGTGGGGCATGCGCGAACTGGCGATCCTTGACCCGGATGGCAACCTTTTGCGTGTGGGGCAATTCCTCTGATATGGCTGAAATCGTTATCAAAAATGTCCGCAAGGAATTCGGCGATTTTGTCGCCGTCAAGGAATCCAGCTTCACCATCCAGGACGGTGAGTTCTTCATGCTGCTAGGCCCCTCTGGCTGCGGCAAGACCACGACCTTGCGCATGATCGCGGGGCTGGAACTGCCCACCTCAGGTGAGATCTATCTGGATGGCGAAGAGATCAGCCAAAGGCCGCCTTCCCAACGCGATATCGCCTTTGTTTTCCAGATGTTTGCGCTTTACCCGCATATGAATGTTCGCAAAAATCTGAGCTATCCGCTGGTCAGCCAAGGCATGGCGCGCGCCGATGTGAAGGCCAAGATTGATGAGGTCGCGCAAATCCTTGGGATCACCGACATTCTGAACCGTCCCGTGGGAGGCTTGTCCGGCGGGGATCGGCAGCGTGTTGCCTTGGGCCGGGCCATTGTGCGCGACCCCAAGGCTTTCATGATGGATGAACCGCTCGGCGCGCTTGATGCCGAATTTCGCGAACACATGGCCGAAGAGTTGCGCGCCCTCCATGACCGGATGGGCGCCACCACCGTCTATGTCACCCATGACCAGCTAGAGGCGATGCAGATGGGCGACAAGATCGTCGTGATGAACAACGCCGTGGTCGAACAATTTGGCACCCCGAAACAGGTCTATGACACGCCAGCCACCATGTTTGTGGCGAATTTCATCGGCTCACCTGCCATGAACTTTCTCCCGTTCCAACAACAGCTTGCGCCCGGGGCCACCACGGCGCGACTGGGCGAGATGGAGGCGACAATCCCCGCTTTGCGCGAAAGCGGCGCGGGCGATCTGGTCTTTGGCGTACGGCCTGAAAACATCACCCTCAGCGATACCGGCACCTACCGGGGGGAGGTGCTGGCCGCCGAATACCTGGGTACCACCCAGATCGTTACGCTCAACACGCCCAATGGTCACGTCAAGGCGCGCATTCCCGCCAACCAACCGGTGAAAACGGGCGAAAAGGTGGGGCTAAACTTCAAACCCGGCACCGTCACGATCTTTGACAAACCCAGTGGTCGCGCCCTGCGCTCTGAACTGAACGAAGGGGTGCTCGCCCATGGCTGAGGTCACGCTTGCGAACGTATCCAAGGCATTTGGCGCAACACAGGCAGTGGATGGGATATCCATGACCATACCGGATGGCGGATTCGTCGTTTTGCTGGGCCCCACCGGGGCCGGAAAGACCACGACACTCCGCCTGATTTCCGGCCTTGAGAAACTGGATCAGGGCCAAATCACTATCGGCGGCCATGCAGTGGACGGCCTGACACCCGCGCAGCGCGACGTGGCGATGGTGTTCCAGCAATATTCGCTTTACCCGCATCTCAGCGTGCGGGACAATCTGGCCTTTCCCTTGCGCTCCCCGATCCTCAAGACGCCAGAGGATGAGATCGCGCGCAAGGTCAGCCAGATCGCCGAGATCCTGCAGATCCCCCACAAGCTCGACAACAAAGCGACCGAGCTTTCGGGGGGCGAGATGCAGCGCGTCTCCATCGGTCGCGCCTTGGTCCGGGATCCGTCGATTTACCTTATGGATGAACCCCTTAGCTCCCTGGATGCCAAGTTGCGCGCGGACCTGCGGGTGGAGTTGAAACGCATTCAGGCCGATCTTGGCTCGACGCTGCTTTACGTCACCCATGACCAGGTCGAGGCGATGACAATGGCCACCCATGTCGGCGTCTTGCAGGACGGCAAGCTGGTCCAATACGGCACCCCGCGCCAGATTTATGAGGATCCGAACAGCATCTATGTCGCCAGCCGCCTGGGCCTGCCGCGCATCAATATCCTGCCCTCCGGTCTGTTTGGCGGCAGCCACAAAGGGCCGCAAATCGGCTTGCGGCCCGAGAACATTACCGAGGGCGACGGGGCGGAGGCCCGGGTGATCCGTGCCGAACATCTGGGCGATCAAACCCGCCTTCATGTCGATCTGCAGGGCCATGCCGTGACGACGCTGGCCCAGGACGGGCGCGACTATACCCCTGACATGACACTAAAAATTAGCCCCAAAGACCCGCTTTACTTTGATGCGGGCGGGGACCGCATCCAGTAGGGAGGGACGGATGGCGCAGTTCATCAATGCCAAGGAAAACCTCGTGACCGAGGCCATAGACGGCCTGTTGGCGGCCGCGGGCGGGGCTTTGTCCCGCCTCGATGGCTACCCCCATATCAAGGTCGTCTGCCGCGCCGATTGGGATAAATCCCGCGTCGCCCTGATCTCGGGCGGCGGGTCGGGGCATGAACCCGCCCATGCTGGTTTCGTGGGCCCCGGCATGCTGACAGCGGCGGTTTGTGGGGAGGTTTTTGCCTCCCCCTCCGTCGACGCCGTGCTGGCGGGCATCCTGGCCGTCACGGGAGAGGCCGGGTGCCTCCTGATCGTTAAGAACTACACCGGCGACCGCCTCAACTTTGGCCTCGCCGCGGAACGCGCCCGCGCCCTGGGCCGCAAGGTGGAGATGGTGGTGGTCGATGATGACATCGCCTTGCCCGACCTGCCCCAACCGCGCGGCGTGGCTGGCACGCTTTTTGTCCACAAGGTCGCGGGAGCCCAGGCCGAACAGGGCAAGGATCTGGCCACGGTGACTGCCGCCGCCAAGCAGGTCATCGGCAAGATCGTCTCCATCGGGATGAGCCTCGACACCTGCACCATTCCCGGTTCCCCCAAGGAAGAACGCATCGCGGCTGGCAAGGCCGAACTGGGTCTGGGCATCCACGGCGAACCGGGGGTGCAGCAGGTGGCTTTCGTCGATGCGCGTTCTGCCGTGACGATGGTCACCGAGCGACTGGCGCCCCATCTGACCGGCGGCACGGCGGTCGCGCTGGTCAACAACCTTGGCTCGACCACGCCGCTGGAGATGTCGGTGCTCACCCATGCCTTGACCGAAACCGGCGCGATTGGTCACATCATCGGCCCGGCTGCGATGATGACGTCGCTGGATATGCACGGCTTTTCGATCTCGGTCCTGGAGGCCGACGCGGCCGAGCAGGATGCCTTGGCCGCGCCGGTCCCCATGGCCGCCTGGCCCGGCCTGCACCAGGTGGTGCCGGTCCCTGTGATGCCGATGCCCGACGGGTTGACGCCCATCGCCCCCATCGCCTCGCACAATGACCGGGCCCGCGGGACCATTGAAAAGGTCGCCGACTTGCTGATCGCCGCCGAACCCAAGTTGAATGAGCTTGATGCGAAATCCGGCGATGGCGACACGGGCGCGACCCTCGCCACCGCAGCGCGCGCTTTAAAAGGTGGGTTGGACCGGATGCCGCTGGCTGACCTGACCCAGCTTTTCCCGGCCTTGGGCAATGAGTTGAGCCAGACCATGGGCGGCTCTTCCGGTGTCATCCTAGCAATTTTCTTTAACGCGACAGGCGATGCCTGCGCCAACGGCGCCTCGATCCATGCCGCGCTGCAAGAAGGGTTGGCCCGGGTCAGCGAGGTTGGCGGCGCACAGGTTGGCGACCGCACCATGATCGACGCGCTGTCGCCTGCTTTGACGGCCTTACCTGACGGGATCACCGCTGCCGCCAAGGCGGCCCGCCAAGGGGCCGATCACACGGCTCATATCCACCGGGCCAAGGCGGGGCGCGCGGCCTATGTGCCCGAGGAAAACCTGAAGGGCCACAATGACCCGGGCGCAGAGGCCGTCGCCCTTTTGTTCGAGGGCCTGGCCCGCGAAATGGCGGAGGGCTGACGCCATCGCCACCAGGGACCAAGCGGAGGCTGCGGGCAAGCCTACGGTGAACGATATCGCGCGGGTGGCCGGTGTCAGCCTCGCCACCGTCGACCGGGTGCTGAATGATCGCCCCGGCGTGCGCAAGGTGACCATCGCAAAGGTCCAGACCGCTATTGATACGCTGGGCTACATCCGCGACACGGCGGCCGCCAATCTGGCGCGCAAACGGGTCTACACGATCCTTTTCATCCTGCCTGCCACGGGCAGCGAATTTGTGGCCGGGCTGGAAGAGGCTATTCGGGACCAGTCCCAGAAGCTCGCCCTTGACCGCACGCAGTTGCGGGTTGCCAAGGCCACGCCCTTTGATCCGCAACAGATCGTGGCGGCCTTGGATGCCGTTGATCCGCATGAGGTTGACGGTATCGCTCTTTTCGGGCCCGAGACGCCGTCGATCCGCGATGCCGTGCGCCGGATCAGGGCGCGGGGCGTGGCTGTGGTGGCGCTGGTGTCGGACCTGCCAAGCTCGGACCGGGATCATTTCGTGGGCATCGACAACCTGGCCGCCGGACGCACCGCGGCGCAGTTGATGGGCCGGTTCCTGCGGATACAGGGCACCGTGTTGGTCCTGACCGGATCGCGCCTGGCGCGGGATCACCTGGAGCGGCGGCAGGGGTTTGATCTGGTCATGGCCGATGAGTTTCCCGGTCAGCAGGTCGTCGCCTCGGTCGAAGGGCGGGACGATCCGGCGCTCATCAACGATCTGCTCACCCGCGCGTTTGACAGCTACCCCGATCTGGTCGGCATCTATGCCTCAGCCGCCGACCATGCCGGTTTGATCCAGTATCTGTCTCAATCGGCGCCGGGCAAGGGGCCGGTCGTCGTGGCCCATGAATTGACCCCCATGGCCCGGCGCGCTTTGCGGGACGGGGTGTTCGACGCGGTGATCAACCAGGACCGGGGGCATCTGGTGCGCTCTGCCGTCCGGGTGCTGCGCGCCAATGTCGATGGCGTCCCGTTCAACCCGACCCAAGAACGTATTCGCATCGACATCTACCTGAAAGAGAACCTACCTGCCTGATCCGTCCGCCGTGACAACGATCAGCCCGCAGTCTACAAAAGAGGCCAAGCTGGCCGGTCAGAGCAAGCGGATCCGCGGACGGGAGAGAGAGTGATGGACATTCTGGTGTCGGTGGTCCTGCCGCTGGGCCTTGCCTTTATCATGTTTTCATTGGGCGTTGGGCTGGTCCCAGACGATTTTCTACGGGTCCTGCGTCGCACCGTTGCCTTTCTGACCGGAGCCCTGTGCCAGATCATTCTGATCCCGGTCGTCACATTCGGGGTCATCCTCGCCTTTGGGATCAGCGGCGAACTGGCGGTCGGGTTCATGATCCTGGCGGCGTGCCCTGGCGGCGTGACCAGCAACGTGATCGCGCGACTGTCAAAGGCGGATGTGGCATTGTCCGTGTCCTTGACCGCCGTGATCAGCCTGACCAGCATGCTGACCGTGCCCCTGATCTTGGGCTTCGCGTTCGGGTATTTCATGGAGGCATCGGCCACATCGATCAGCATCACCGGCACGGCGGTCACCATGTTCGCGCTGACGGTGGTGCCGGTCCTGTTGGGCCTCGGCCTGCGGGCGGCATTGCCCGGCCCCATGGCGCGGGGTGAACCGATCCTGTCGCGCATCGCCACCGGCCTGTTCGTGCTGATTGTTCTGGCGGCCCTCGCGTCGAACTGGGCGCTGTTCGTCCAGAACCTGCCCAGCCTGGGCCCTGCCATCACCTGCCTGATCGCGGTGCTGCTGATTATCGGCTTTCTGGTACCCGCCATGCTGCGCCGCACCGTGATGGAGGCCAAGACAATCTCTATCGAAACCGGCATTCAGAATTCGACCCTGGGCATCACCGTCGCGGCCCTGATCGGCGGGCAGCAGGCGTTCACGGCCTTTGCCTTGCCCGCCGCCGTCTACGGAATTTTGATGTATCTGGTCGTCTTGCCCGCCATTCTGTGGTTCCGTCGGCTGGACTGACGGGTACGCGCAACTGGAGGATCCCATGGAACAGGCGGATGTCATCGTGGTCGGCGGGGGCCTGGCCGGTCTGGTGGCCGCGGCAGAACTGGCCGACCGGGGCAAATCCGTCAGCCTGATCGACCAGGAGCCCGATCATTTTTTGGGGGGGCAGGCCTTTTGGTCCCTTGGCGGGCTGATGCTGGTCAACAGCCCCGAACAGCGCCGCATGGGCATCGTTGACAGCCGCGAACTGGCGATGTCCGACTGGATGGGATCAGCGCAGTTCGACCGGGACGAAGACCACTGGCCCCGCAAATGGGCCGAAGCCTTTATTGATTTCTCGGCCGGGGGCATGCGCGGTTGGCTCCACGGTTTGGGGATGCGCTGGTTCCCGATTGTCGGCTGGGCCGAGCGGGGCGGCGCCTTCGCCTCGGGCCACGGCAATTCGGTGCCGCGCTTTCATCTGACCTGGGGCGTCGGCCCTGGCACGCAGGAACCGTTTGAGCGGCGGGTGCGCGACCATGCCAAATCGGGGCGGATCACGCTGAAATTTCGCCACCGCTGTTCGCATATCATCATGGAGAATGGCGCGGCCAAAGGGGTCAGCGGTGAAGTGCTGGCCGAGGACCTGTCCCCGCGGGGACACAAGACCAACCGCGATATCGTGGGTGATTTTGAGCTGCGTGCGGCGAGCGTTTTGGTGACTTCTGGCGGGATCGGTGGCGATTTCGATCTGGTGCGCAAGGCCTGGCCGACCGACCGGCTTGGCCCCGCCCCGGCCGAGATGATTTCCGGTGTGCCTGCCCATGTCGACGGTCGCATGGTCGGCATCAGTCAGGCGGCGGGTGGCCATGTCATCAATGCCGACCGGATGTGGCACTATACCGAAGGGGTCAAGAACTGGGATCCAATCTGGCCCAATCATGGCATCCGCATCCTGCCCGGGCCATCGTCGATGTGGTTCGACGCGACGGGAAACCGTTTTGCCCCGCCTGCCTTGCCTGGGTTTGACAGCCTGGGAACGCTCAAGATGATCCTGGCGACGGGCTATGATTATTCCTGGTTCATCACCACACAAGCCATCGTGAAAAAGGAATTCGCGCTATCGGGATCCGAGCAAAACCCCGATCTGGAGGCCAAAAGCTGGAAACGCGTATTGCAGGACCGGGTGCTGAACAAACAGGCCACCCCGGCGGTTGAGGCCTTTAAGGAACATGGCGAAAACTTCGTTGTCGCCAAGACCCTTGAGGAATTGGTCGCGGGCATGAACGCCGTCCAAGGCAATGACTTGCTGGATGTGGCCAAGATCCGGACGGAGGTGGAGGCGCGCGACGCCCAGATCAAAAATCCATTCTCCAAGGATGTGCAGATGATGGCGATCCATGCGGCGCGCAACTATCGCGGTGACCGGCTTTTGCGCACGGCCAAACCCCACCGCATCCTGGATCCGGCCAATGGCCCGCTGATCGCGGTCAAGCTTAACATCATCACGCGCAAGACGCTGGGCGGGCTGCAAACCGACCTGAACAGCCAGATGCTCGACGCCTCCGGTCAGCTGATCCCTGGTCTTTTCGCGGCGGGGGAGGTCGCAGGCTTTGGCGGCGGCGGGTATCACGGCTATAACGCCCTGGAGGGGACGTTCCTGGGCGGCTGCATCTTTTCCGGCAGGCAAGCAGGGCGGGCCGAAACCATTGCTTAACGTGGCCATTCCGCGGCCAGATGCGCGGCGGAATGGCCAGCCAAAGCCTTAATCCCCTTAACCAACGGGACTAGACGGTAATGGGTTATGGCGGTCAGGCCCGCGCTTTCGGCGATCTGGCCATGTCGCGTTGTCGCGCCGCCCGAGGTGCTCGATTTAAGCCACTCTCCGTTAGAAAGTGACCATTGTCCGACAGGCGATTGTAAAGCAATCTGCCCGGAGCGAGGCTCTTCCAGCCCAGTGCTGACCGTCGCCTAATGAGTTCGGCTTTGATGGTTTTGAAGAAGGTCTCGACGGCAGCATTGTCGTAACAATTACCTTTGCCACTCATGGACACCTTGAAGCCGTGCTGGCGATCCGTGATCCGTGTGTTGAAGGCATCCTTTGGCTGGCCCACGCAGATCTGCAGCCAGCCTTCTCTGGTCCAAACATGGCTGATGTCTTCGGCCTATGACCTGACAGTCGAAACGCAGTTTCGATGAGAGGTTACTTCTGATTGGGCCCATCCACATCGAAGTCCCGGTTCAAAAGGTTGGGCGCGATGTTGAAAGCATGGTTGCCGTCGGCTCTTCGGTGAGCGCCTCCCTACAGCAGACCTCAATCGCCAATACGATGCGCGGTTAGCTGAGATTTAAATGCCCAATATGGGCCTGCCGATAGGCAAGACCACATGTACGAAAGATGTCAGCAACCTCCAGCTTCGGGCGTGGCAACGCCCGGGTCGGTCACTCAGCCCTTCGATCCGGCAGTTGCGCCAGAAACTCGTACGGGCGGTCGGTGTCGCGGATCGGTTAGGTTGCGACATGGGTGTATTGCGCCGTTGTGCTCCGCTTGGCCTGCCAAAGTAGAACCTGAATGATCCGCCAAAGCACGATATCGATGGATTCGAGATTGCAGATTTCGAAAGTGCGTTACCCCGTACCATAGAAATGGTGGGCCCGGCGCAGCCCGACAAGCCGCATATCGTCGGTCATCCGCGACGTTCCATGCGGGTGGGATGCCCCGCACGACCGTTTCGACGATCCGCTACCGTAATTGGGAGGTGGGCGTCGAACGCCCACCGTCGCCTGACCTAGAGATCTGCGTAGATCGGGAAGTTGGCGCACAGGGCCAGAACCTCGTCGCGGACCTTTGCCTCGACCACCGCGTTGCCGTCTTCGCCATTGGCGGCGAGGCCGTCGACAACTTCGACGATCCACTGGGCGATCTGGGTAAACTCTGCCTCGGCAAAGCCACGGGTCGTGCCAGCCGGGCTGCCCAGGCGAACGCCGCTGGTCACCATGGGCTTTTCCGTGTCGAAGGGGATGCCGTTCTTGTTGCAGGTGATGTGGGCGCGGCCGAGCGCCCGCTCCGTCGCATTGCCTTTGACCCCTTTGGGGCGCAGGTCGACCAGCAAAACATGGCTGTCCGTGCCACCTGTGACGATGTCGAGCCCGCCTGCCATCAGACCGGCCCCCATGGCCTGGGCATTCTTGATGACCTGCTGCTGGTATGTTTTGAATTCGGGGCGCAGCGCCTCCCCAAAGGCCACGGCCTTGGCCGCGATGACATGCATCAATGGCCCACCCTGGAGGCCGGGGAAAATGGCGGAGTTGAACTTTTTCGCCATCGCCTCGTCATCGGTCAGGATCATGCCGCCACGCGGGCCGCGCAGGGTTTTATGCGTGGTCGTGGTCACGGCGTGGCAATGGGGGAAGGGCGAGGGGTAGACGCCTGCCGCGATCAGACCTGCGAAATGCGCCACATCCGCCAGCAGGTAGGCCCCGACGCTGTCCGCAATCTCGCGGAATTTGGCAAAATCGATCTGGCGTGGGATGGCGGAGCCCCCGGCGATGATCATCTGCGGTTTATGCTCTGCCGCGAGTGCTGCCAGCTGATCGTAATCGATATCCAGCGTGTCGGGCCTGACGCCGTATTGCACGGCGTTAAACCACTTGCCCGACTGGTTGGGCTTGGCCCCGTGGGTGAGGTGGCCACCGGCATCCAGGCTCATGCCGAGGATCGTGTCGCCCGGTTTCAACAGCGCCAGGAACACGCCCTGGTTCGCCTGGCTCCCGGAATTGGGCTGAACATTGGCAAAGTCGCACCCGAACAGTTGCTTGGCTCGGTCGATCGCCAATTGCTCTGCAATATCCACGTATTGGCAGCCGCCATAGTAGCGACGACCGGGATATCCCTCGGCATATTTGTTGGTCATGACGCCGCCTTGGGCTTCCATCACCGCTTGGCTGACGATGTTTTCCGACGCGATCAATTCGATCTCGTCCCGCTGACGGCCAAGCTCCTTGTCCATGGCTGCGGCGATCTCGGGGTCGCGGGCGGCAAGGCTTTGAGTGAAAAATCCATCGTCGCGGTGCGGGGCGTTCATGGGTCGGTTCCTCCTGATCGGCAACATATGATGGCAGGCATGTAGCGCAAAACCCCGCCGCGCAAAAGAAAGAAACCCCTGTTCTGGGCCGGTCTTGCCTTCCCGCGGGTGCCGGGCAAAGACTGCTGACACCGAAAGGGTGCGGGGGATTACGATGGGAAACATAGCTTTTATGGCCAGCGAGACGCCCGTGGCCCAGGCGGCGCAACGGACGCTGGGGGCCGCCTATGGGGTCACCGCACCAGAGGAGGCGGAGGTGATCGTTGCCTTGGGTGGCGACGGCTTCATGCTGCAAACGCTCCACGGCACGCAGCATCTGGACATCCCGGTTTATGGAATGAATTGCGGGACCATCGGCTTTTTGATGAACGAATATCGGGAGGAAGGGTTGCCCGACCGCCTGACCGAAGCCGAAGAGGAAGTGATCAATCCCTTGCATATGCATGCCGTGACCGATGACGGGTCAGAACATGAACGGCTGGCCATTAACGAGGTTGCCTTGCTGCGGGCCGGATCGCAGGCGGCAAAACTGCGGATCGCGGTTGATGGCCGGGTGCGGATGCCGGAGCTGGTCTGCGATGGGGCGCTGGTGGCGACGCCTGCGGGATCGACCGCCTATAACTATTCCGCTTATGGCCCGATCGTGCCCATCGGGTCCGATGTGCTGGCGCTGACGGCGATTGCCGCCTTCCGGCCCCGGCGCTGGCGGGGGGCGCTGTTGCCGAAATCGGCGGAGGTGGTGATCGACGTGCTGGAACCCGAAAAGCGCCGCGTCCATGCCGATGCGGATAGCCGCTCTGTCCAGAACGTGCAGCGCGTCACGATCCGAAGTGAGGCCAGCATCGCCCATCGCATCCTGTTCGATCCAGGGCACGGGTTGGAAGAACGGTTGATCAGCGAACAGTTTACCTGAACCAGCGGTCGGACGTTCGGACCATTGCACGCGGCGGTTCCGGGGGCCTACGGTTTGGCCATGGCATCTGTGCTGCGATACATGATGATGGTAATGGCCCTGTGGGCGGCAGCAGCAGTGATCAACCGGTTTGGGACTTGATGTCCCGCAACGCGGCGCGCTCTTGTCGTTGTGTCCCTGACCTTTACCTAGGATGATCGTCCCGGCCCTGGCCACTGCCCTTGTCATCGGTGTCCGGTCGCGCAGGCCCCACACCGCCACCACGGATCCGCACAGCTTTGCCTTTGGACCCGTCACCATCAATGCTGGCCTGCGCATCCTAGCTGATGCCAGCGGCGCCAGGGATCTGACAGAGCGGGACCCGAAATTGCTGAGCTGCTTTCGGGAAAACCCACGCTTTGTACTGACCAAAGACGCGCTTTACGATGCGGGGTGGAGGGCGATTACATGCCCAACAACCGGGCGTTGGATCAGCATATTCTGACGCTGCGCCGCAAGATCGACCCGGACCAGAAACAAGGCACCATAATTGAGAGGGTCCGCGGCTAAGGTGACCGCGTTGCGGCTGATCAGGGGCATCACGTCACCGGAGGGTCCCATGCTCAGACCCGCAACCCTTTTTGCCGCTTTCACCCTCGCCTTGCCACTCTACGCCGATATGGCATCCGACGTGTTTGGCACCCACAATCCCGAAGAACTGGCATTGTGCGGCGCTCTCGAAAGGCTGAAACATGGGAGAGGCGCATCCGATGGAATATACGCTGGGTTATGGCGCGGCCACGGCGGGCGTGCATGCCGAGGCCAAGCGGATATTCGAAGAAGCGGTTGAACAGATGAACAGCGCGCAGGCCATGACAGGGCTGCCCCGGATGGCCGATAACGGGCTGGCCGGGCCCGAAGATCCCGCTGCCGCAGCAGCGTGAGAAAAGCGGGCAGCCGAACTGGGCAGCGAGGTTGCGATGTTCAATTTCGGGCTCGACCTGCTGCGCGGCTGCGGGGGGGGTGAGCAACCTGTTCTGCCTGCGCGCTGGCATTGACGGAACAGGTCTGCATGTGCCGCTGGAATTCTTCACCCTGTTTCGCGTGTTCATGGTCGCGGTCCGTATCTGGGGCGCGTTGGAAGGTAGCCAGCCCATCACCGGAACGCTGGAGATCGGATTCCGGGCTGTGTTGATCGTCGTGACATTGCCGTTTCTGCCGTCTGGTGGGGCTTGACGCCGAATGGCCACGCTTCGATCTCGTCCGGGTGAGTTTCACAAGGATTGCGCGGCCATGCAGATCAACCTGCACAGCCCGGCCCTCGCTGACCTCGGCGCCCGTCTGCACGACCATTTGGCCGCTGCGGGTCAGGCTCTACGGGAAGGTGACTACCGGACAATCCTGTTTTCTATCCGGGAGGAGGATGGCGGCCTGACCACCGGACGTCGTGGGGAGATCTGTCGCAGATCTGTTCATGTGTCACAGCTTTGGGTGGCCGAACAGCACCGGGGCGCGGGCATCGCCAGCCGCCTTTTGGCCCGGGTCGAGGACAGGGCCAGCCAAGAGCAATGCGACCGGATCCATCTGGAAACCCGAAACGAGGCGGCCAGGCGGCTTTATGAAAAACAGGATTACGCCGTGTCTGGCAGCTTGCCGAATTGCGATGGCACCGTGCCGCTTTATTATCTGCACAAACCTTTGCTTTAATCGGATCGGGTGTAGTCCCGGTCGATGGGCCCGCGATAGGCTTGGGTTAATTCCTGCGGAACCTCGGAGCCATCTTTCAGGAACATCAAAATACCCTTTCGGGCAGAGGCGCCGCGACCCGCCACAATCTGGGCATCAGATCGGGTGATCCGTTGGGATTGGCGGCGGCTCCACGTGGCCAGATGGCCATAAAGCCGGTCAATCTGTGCCTGATGGGCCTGACCCTTGGCCAGGTCGTGGAATTCATCCGGATCGGTCTGCAGATCGAACAGCATGGGGCGAAACCCGCCTTCGGCATGGATCAGTTTGTAGCGGCCATCGAACACCATAAAAAGGCGCGCATCGCGCGGCGCCAGCCCCAGCGCCGCGCAAGCCCCCGTGGCGGAAAAGTCGTATTCACTGATGGCAAAGGGCCGATCCGTCACCGGCAGAGCGTGCAGATAGGGCAACAGACTGCGACCTTCCACGATATGGGGCGCCGCCTCGCCGCCCGCGACCTGTATGAATGTGGGGGCAAGATCTATCGCCTCGACCAATGCGGCGCAGGTGGTGCCCCGTGTGGCATTCGCCTCCGCCCGCGGGTCGTAGATGACCAGCGGCACCTTCACCGATGGCTCGTGGAACAGATCCTTTTCGCCCAGCCAGTGATCTCCCAGATAATCGCCGTGGTCCGAGGTCAGGACGATCATCGTATCGGCCATCCGGCCCGTCTGCTCCAGATGATCCAGCAATCGGCCCAGCTGATCATCGCATTGCTTTATCAGGCCCATATAGGCGGGGATGACCTTGTCACGCACCGCATCTTGCTGAAAGGCCCGGGCCACTGCGCCGTCCATATAGGCGCGATAGACGGGATGCGGATCCTCGCGTTCAATCTCGTGGCGCTTGGCAGCCGGAACATGGGTGCGGTCATACATCGCGTGATAGGGGGCGGGTACGATATAGGGCCAGTGCGGCTTGATATAGCTGACATGGGCGCACCACGGCCCCTCGGCCTGATCGATGAACCGGATCGCTTCGCCTGTCAGCCACGGTGTCTCGCTATCCTCCTCGCGGATATTGGCGGGGTGGTCGGCATTGTCGAACATCCAGCCTGAGCGTTTTTGTCCGTCCTGAACCCCGGCATTGGCATAGTCGGCCCAGGGGTTCGTGCCACCATAACCGCGGGATTTCAGATAGGCGTTATAGGGGGATGGCTTGGGATCATAGAGTCCGTCCGGGCCCTCTGCCCAAAGCCCGTCATCGCGGGTCCAGACATCGAACCCGCATTCGGCCTGCCGCGCGCCGATCACGCTGTCGGGTGTCAGGCCAAGCCGCGCCATCCCGTCGGCATCGGCATTCATATGGGTCTTGCCGATCAGCCAGCACGCCATCCCGGCACGGCGCAGGTGATCGCCCAACGTCGGCTCACCCACCCGCAAAGGAAAGTTGTTAAACGCAGCCCCGTGGGAGGAGACATAGCGCCCGGTATAGATGCTCATCCGGCTGGGGCCACAGATCGGCGATTGCACATAGGCATTCGTGAACCGCACCCCCCTTGCGGCCACCCTGTCAAAGTTGGGTGTGTGCAGATGGGGGTGGCCCGCGCAACTCAGATAATCAAAACGCAATTGATCATACATGATGAAAAGAATGTTCATCGCAAATCCCCCTTGGCCCAATTGTGGCAGAGGGGGGCGGCGCGGGCCAGCGCCGTCTTTTTCGCCTATCCGCTGAAACCTTTGGCCGCAGCCGCCGTCAAAGGGGCAGGTCGGGCCATTGGTACCCCGATCGATCCAAAGGTGAGAGTTATGACCCGTTTCACTCTGCCTGCCGCTGTCTTTATGACCGTATTGGCGCTGCCCGGCTTTGCCGATGATTACGCCATACCGAACCCAGAGGTCGGGGGGGCAGCGATGCCGGGTGATCGGAACATCATCGAAAACGCGGTGAATTCTGCCGATCACACCATGCTTGTGGCGGCGGTCAAGGCCGCAGGGTTGGTCGAAACGCTGTCGGGCGCCGGGCCAATTACCGTCTTTGCTCCGGTCAATGCCGCCTTTGACGCGCTGCCCGATGGCACGGTCGAAAGCCTGTTGAAGCCAGCGAACAAGGACCAGTTGACCAAGGTCCTGACTTGCCATGTCGTGGCAGCCGATGCGATGGCCGCCGCGACCAAGGGGATGATCGACGATGATGGCGATCTGATCATGGTCACGGATGAGATGGGCAATGTCGCCACGGTCACCATCGCCGATATGAATCAGTCAAATGGCGTGATCCACATGATCAATACGGTTCTGCTGCCCAAAGGCTGATCAGATCCGCGCCGCGTGATTTTCCTCACAGAAAAGGGCCTGGACAGTGACAATGCGCCTGGGCCTGTTACCTTTCACCGGCCTTTGGGTTTGGCTGTTTTCCAACGGCGCTTTACAGCCATAAATCCATAAAGATACTTTAGGTTTTGAGAATAAATAGCCGCTTTATTCTGCAGCATTTGAAAATCCATTCGGTATTTCGCGTTTTCTTATGGTAGTCGAACACTGTATGGATGATGTAGCAGTGGTAGGAGGTTTTGCGATGGACGCTCCCTGGTTACTTCATGAGACCGAACATGTCTTTGCATCCGCAATGCGGCGGACCGGTTTGGCAATGGCTGGCACAATCGTCGCGTTATTCGGTTGGGCCGGGGCTGGTTATGCCGAAACCAAGCTGACGGTTGTGGCCGATGAATGGCCCCCCTTTTCCGGCAAGACGCTCAAGAATGGTGGCATCTCGCTTGACGTGATCTCTGCTGTTCTGATCCGGGCCGGATACGATGTCAGCACAGAGGTGCTACCATGGGCCCGCATCATGGATGGCTCGCGCAAGGGCGAATATGACATTGTCGGCAGTCTTTTCTTTGATGAAGAGATTGCAACCTACATGACCTATGGGGAGCCTTTCTTTAGCACCGATATCAAGTTCGTGCGCAAGAAAGGCGCAGCCCATACCGTCTCCGACTTGGACAGTCTGCGGCCCTATACGATCGCCGTGGGGGACGGATTTTTGTACGAAGAAAACTTTGACCGCGCCGATTTCCTGCAAAAGGTGGTGGTCACCACAACCCTGCAAGCCGTGCAAATGGTGGCCTATGACCGTGTGGACCTGACACTGGATAGTGAAGATGTGGTTAAATACGCGGTCCAATTTGGCGATCCTTCCCTGGCCGACCGGATCGAGGTTATGCCCAACATCCTGACCAGCCACGATATCCACATGGCCGTCCGCAACACATTGCCGGAAAAGGACAAGGTCATTGCAGACTTCAATAATGCCTTGGCTGACATGCGGGCGGATGGATCTTTGGCCGCCGTGCTGAGCGCCCATGATATCGACTGACCCGGTGCGATACCGACCCGCTTTTGGACGATACCCTTGAGGTATCTGCGCAATCGCCTTGGGCGCCGTATCGTTGGGTTGATGGTCCTTGCATCGGCCCTGCTTTCCATTTTGGCGGCCTGCTTTCAGCTTTACAACAGCTACCAGCGTGATCTGGCCCGGGTGATGGATGAGTTCAGCATCATCGATAACAGTTTCCGCAGCGGGTTGGAGAATGCCCTTTGGCAGTTCAATTTTGCGCAGGTCGATGTTCTGATCGACGGGATCTTTGCGCAGGCCGATGTGATCAATGTCGATTTGCAAGCGGCCACGGGCCAGCGCTTTGAACGCGGCAGCGAGGCGCAGCAAAGGACGCTCGACCAGGTCTTTACCCTCGTCTATCGCGGAGAGGGTGGTCGTTTGAGCGAAGTGGGCCAACTCACCGTCGGCGTCTCATTGGCAAAGATCCGAGGCCGGTTATGGGCCCAGGCCATTGCCCTGGTCGCGTCGAATTTTGTCAAAACCTTTGCCGCGTCCCTGATCATGCTGGCCATCTTTGATCGCATGGTGTCGCGGCATCTGCGGTCTTTGTCAGAGCAGTTGGGGGGGCCCAACTGGCTGGCCGGGCCGGATGCGATCAGTTTGCCCCGGTCGCGGCAGTCAGAGGGGGATGAGTTGGATCTGATCGTGGCGGCCTTGAATGACAGTGGCCGACGCGCTTGGCATGCCAAGCAGATTGCGGCCTCCGCTTCCCACCGATTCGAGACTGTGTTGAACGTGGCGACCAGCGGGATCGTCGCCTTGGATGAAACCGGCATGGTTTTGTTCGTCAACCCGCGGGCGCGCCACATGCTGGGCGGGGTTTCCGATATAACGCCGTTTCCCTGGCCGGAGGAGATCAATTTTCTGGATGCAGAAAGCCTGACCCCGTTGGAGGCCAGCGCCAACCCGTTGAACCGCTCGCTTTGCGGCAACAATTTGCGGAACGAAACCCATCTGCTGAACCGTATCCTGCCGGGGGTCAATCGCCGCTACATCCGCGTTGACAGTGTGCGGCTGGAGGATGACCCGGACGGCATCGCTACCGTCATGATGATCGATGACGTGTCAGAGCAGGAGCGCAATCGCCAGGTCATAGACCGCAAGAGCCGGCTGGACGCTTTGGGTCAGCTCACCGGTGGAATTGCGCATGATTTCAATAACTTACTTGCCTCGATCCTCTATGCCATCAACCTTGCCCAAAAGGCGAACAATCCGGTCCGGCGGGACGAATTGCTGGATGTCGCGATGAAGTCGGTGGATCGGGGGCGCGACCTGACCTCCCGCTTGCTGGCCTTTGCCAAGCGCCAGCCGGGCATGGCCAATTCGCGCCCCGTACAGGAAGTCTTTCAGGATTTCGAACGGTTGGTGTCGCCGATGCTGGAGGCCCAGATCTCGATCAAAACCCAGACCGAGGATGACAAGCTGCAGATCTATTGCGACCATGCCCAGCTGGAAACGGCCCTGATGAACTTGGTATTGAACAGCCGCGATGCCATCATCCGGGCGGGCAAGGGCAATGTCATCACCTTGCATGCCCGGCCGGTCCTGTCGGTCAACAAGGAGTTGGACAACCGGCAGGTGGGCGTTGGCGGGGACGGGCTGTCCTACCGCTATGTGGAGCTGTCGCTTGTTGATAACGGCCCCGGCATGGACAAGGAAACCTTGGCCCGCGCCACCGATCCATTCTTTACCACCAAAGATAGCAGTTCCGGCACCGGGCTGGGTCTGTCGATGGTCTACGGCTTTGTGCAACAGGCCGATGGCGACCTTCGGATTTATTCAGAGCCTGGCCTGGGCACCACGGTTCAATTGACCCTTCCGCGGGGCACCTTTGCCGGCCCGCGCGAAGAGGCGATGCCGCAAAGCGATCCGGTATTGGGGCACGGGCAGGTGGTTCTGGTGGTCGAGGATGAGACCGATCTGTTGATCATGCTGGAATCCGCGATCGGGGATCTGGGATACGGTGTTTTGGTCGCCACATCGGGGCAGGCCGCCCTGGATCTGGTGAATGGCGGGGCGCATTTTGATCTGCTGCTGACGGATGTCGTGATGCCGGGCAAGATCGGCGGCTTTGAACTGGCGCGCCTGGTGCGGGCCAAGCTGCCGGATATGCCGGTCATCTATTCCTCGGGCTATGTCGGATTTACCGCGGACGAGATGGGGGCGGTGCAGGCCCCGCTGCTGCACAAGCCTGCCACCCTGGGCGAGCTGGCCGATGCCATTTCCGACGCGCTTGCCGGTGCAACATCCGACGCCGATGCGATGAGTTGAGTTGAACGCCAACGGATCGTCGTTTGGTTCCCTGACTTCCAGGTGCGCTTTGGTGTCGATGCCAGGAATTTTGCCATCAAAAGAGCGCTGATTTTGATCTGTCCCCGCGGGGACAGTTGAAATCAAATGCTTTTTCGGGGTACCGCGCCGCCGTAAAGTGACTGGTCAGAGCCTCGCTCTAGACGCCGGTGAACACCCCGTTCGAGATGGAGCCGCCCGGGGGCAGATCATTGCCGATGACACCGGCCACCTGGAAAAGGCCCGCGAAACTGATGACCGCCTGTTGGCCGACCGGCATCCGCTCCGGTGTCCAGACGCCTGCCTGATCCGATGGCGCATGCCAGAAACTGTCGGGATCGCTAATCAGCAGACCGATCACGGTCTCTGCCAAAAGGCGCGTGCCCAACGTGCCCAGATGCTCACCACCATGGCGGATCTCGGCCTCTTTCAGCAGGTAGAACCACAAGGGCGTTCGGTCCACAAAACCGTGGCGACGCATGATGTGGCCCGTCTCTCCGGATCCGATCTCCTTCACCGAAAGGGGCCGCAGGGGCGGATGGGTTTCGTGGAGGCTGTCATGCTGGGTCAGGGCCGCCAACACGCCCTGGGCCGTCGGCATGCTGAGCCGGTATCCGGCATTGAGCATCCGCGCGGCCAGGTTGGGTGGCAGGTTGCCATCGGCCGCCGGGAGCCATCCCAATGTGTGGGCCAGGCCGGTATCGAACCGCCGGGCTGCCCGGTCGGGATAGGCGGCTGGCGGAGCGATTAACCTGTCCCAATCGACGGCGATGGCGTCGGTCGGGGACAGATCGGACAGGCCCAGCAGATCTTCGAGGCGGGCGCCTTGGCGGGCATCCTCCGCGCCTGGGCGGCCGAACTGGGTGTTAAGATCATAGGCCGCGCGCAGCATGGTGTGCGGCAGGCCGGTGACGGCAAAGGCGAATTCGATCGGCACGGGAAAGCCATCGCTGAGCATACTGTTGCGGGTGTAGAACGCTCGGTAGAGTGGCGCGCGGGACGAATGCACCCAAGACAGCGTGATCGGGTCGCAAATCGCCGGCAGATAATCATTCACGATCAGCCATTGCCAGGTCCAGCAGACGCGGCGGCGGGCCTCTGCATGGCGTTCATCGGGGTCGGCGTAGCAGTCGGGCAAGGCCGTTGCCACCGCGTTGTGAAAGGCCAGAAGGACCGAAACCAGATTGCGCAACAGCAGGCTGGACGCGTTGCGGGCATCGCCCAGGGGGGATGCGCTGTCGGGCAAGGGCGTCAGGCACATCAAGGCGGGATCGGTCGGGTCGCGCAAGGCTCGTGCGCCTTCTGACCCCAAGGCGTCGCCATAGACGCTTTCCAGATGCAGTCCACCCGAGCGTCCATTCTTGATCACGGCGGTGACCGTGTCGCGTTCCAGGGGGATAAGGTCAGAGGCGTTCAGGCACAGGGCGGGCTGGCCATCGCCCAGGGGGTCACCATCGGTCCGTGGCGCGACCAGATCATGGCTGAGCAATTGGCCGATATAGCTGTAAAGCGGGGCGATGTCGTTGTTCTGCGCGGGTTCATCGCCGCCCATTCCGACAGGGGGATCGATCATTCCGTTTGCGAGATCCGCCAAGGCCGAGATCAATCCCAGGCGCTGGTCCATCGCAACATCGGGGAAGAAGTAGTCAAAGGAACTCATCGTTACATCACCAAACGATCCTATCAATCCGGATCGCGTTGGCAGATGACCCCGGTCATCCGCATCTGAGAGAAACATTCGGGCAAAACCTCACCTCTAGTCACACCGTATACTGTGCCGTTGGGGCACTGCATGGTCCGAGCGAAGCAGATGTGGAGTTACCCTATCGTGAGCCAATCGTGAAAGTTCACCAGGTATTAGCGGTAGAATTGTGGGGGCGGGGCCGGCAGGCTGAAACATGCCTGAACCGTCGGGCCCGATGACCCACGGAATGCTCAACGCGGATCCCGCCGTGTGCCGCGATGCCAGGCGGGTTGGGGCAGGGCCTGCGTGCCCAATTGCTCCACCGGTCCGGCGACTTGCACGGTTTGGGGCAGGGGCAGTCCGAGCTTGCCCAGCACCAGGTAACGGGCCATTTGGGGGGCGGCCACGCTGGTGCCGTTCAGGACCGAGACGGAGCCACTGCGCGTGCCCGATCCCAGGGTGCCCGACAGCACGCGGCTGGTATCTGACTGCGCGGAAGCGCAGGGGTAGCGCATGCGGTGGTTGGCGCCGTTCGTGCTTTTGTCGGCCGCCCCGGCATAAAGCGCGGCATGGGCGGCGGGTGGACCCATATAGCCGCCGATAATCCGGGTCTTTTGCCCCGTCGCCATGCCGTTGAGCGCGCCGTAGCGTTTGACGACGCAGTTGGGATCATCGGTCAGTTTGACATCGCCTTGCTGATCGGGGCCGTCGAACCGCCGATAATCCGGATCATCGAAATAAGACGGACGGCCAGGGCGTTTGTATCCAATCGGCTCATCATCGCGCTGGATCCAGGCTTCGATCTTTTGACCGGCTTCAGGGAGTTTGGCGGTCACTGTGATGGTCCAGATCCCCGATGGTGCGACGGGACGGGTGGAGGGATAGGGCAGCTGCGTGGGGACAATGGCCAGCAGCACCCGCTTTTTCGGCTGGGTGCCGGAGGGCATCCTACCCCGCTGACGGTCGATGGTGGCGCGGGCGATCACGCAATTTGGATTGGTCTGCCCATCGGGATGGAGGACCAGGCCGGTTTGGAAATTGAGATCTTTCAGCTGAACTTTCGGCCCGTCAGGCAACGCGACCCAGACTTTCACGTTCTTGGCCGCGCGCGGCATCCAGATTTCCAGGAAATTTGCTGTAACATCAGAGGGCTGGACCCGCCATGGCAGATCAATCGTCACTTCCGCATTTTTTGCATCGGCGCATTTTTCCGCATGGGCCCGGTCCAGGAAGCGGTTGCCGGTGGGCATGACCAATTCGGCGGTGCAAAAGCGGGGCTGGTTGGGGAACGTGTCCAGCATCCGCTCTTCGTGGGCGCGCAGCAGGGTGTCGATCCCGCGTTCCACGACGCTTTGCCCATTATGGGGCCCGCCGGAAATGCCATAGCTGAAATTGATCACGACCGGGATGGCAAAATCTTCGATCTTGGACATCAGGAAGGCCCGGTCCAGGATGTAGCTGATCCCGGCCAAGGCGAATGGGGCGAGCCAGGCGCCCGATGTGTCCATCGTCACGAGGGCGGGTAGTTGCACGGCGAGGATCCGAGCATTTTCGCGATTGTCCTGCGGGTCGAACCCCGCGGCGAGATCGGCGACATGGGTTCCGTGGGACAACATGCGCGACACGGTCTGCTGGCCGGTCCGGGCAAAGTTCACCAGATCGAGCGCCATGAGCCTGTCGCGTTCGGGGATGTCACGGGCCTGGACCTGGAGGTCGAGTTGGTCGCGGGTATATTCGCGGCCAAAGGCGACGGTGCTTTTGGGCTGTGCCTTGCCGTCCATGACCCAACCGAAATCGACCCGGCTGTGCCAATGCGCCCCGTGTTGGCACGAAAACCGGTCATTGATCAGGTTGATGCCATCATCGACGATCCCGATGATGGCGCTGCAGCCTGGTTTCAGCTTGGGATAATTACCGGAGACATAGTTGGGGTCAGTGAGCTTTGCCTTGCAAATGCTGCTTTCCCGCAGCGGCGCCCGGTATCTAATCTTGTCCCGGACCTTTTTGCGCTGCTGCTCTTTTTTTTCCTGCGCGTCGACCGATTTGGCATCCTGGTCACCCAAATTTGCTGGGGCTTTCCGCCTCGCATTCTCCTTGGTGAGACCGGTTTCCTCTATCGTTGCTTCGGTCTCGGATGTTGGTTCCAGAAAAATTCGGGTTGAAACTGTCTGCGGGGACTCATTTGGAGTGTCCGCCGTTCGGGTCGTGCTTCTTTCTTTAACAACATCGATTGCTTTCTTGGAACGCCCGTTTTCGTCGAGTTTCTCAACCTCGGTCTGAGCATCTGCATAGACGACGATGTCGTATTTAAAGTCGTCCTTGTTGTCCTTCTCCGCCATGGCGGCAAAATCGAAGTCAGCTGCATACCGCAAAGACCACACCGAGTAAGGATCAAAATCGTCTAAGTCCTTGCCACCGGGAGTCTCTGCATTCCAGATGAATTGGCTCATGGCGCACCTTTAAAAAATGAAACGGCTGAAAATATGGGAGGGTGGCCCGCTTATGCCGGCTCTGCATCCTTCCATTCGCCGACGGCCCGGCTCCAAAGCCAATTCAAAAGGGGTGACTTTTGAATGTCTGGAACCGCTTTGTTCGCCTTAACGATTTCGGCGCCGTCCGGCGTTTTGTAGGTTTCGATTTTGCCCTTATCGTAGAAATAGGAGAGGGCGAAATCGGTGTTGCCGATACCGACGCCATCAAAGCTTGCGCCAGTTGTCTTTACGGCCGGACCATTTTTTTTGGTCTTGGCGCCAGCGCGCTGGCATAGGTAGTCGCCCAGGGTCAGTCCCATCACGGCACCGGCATAGGTGTCAGCGGGGAAGTGGACGCCGGCAACATGGCGGTTGATCGCGATGCGGCTGGCCTGCTTGAGCAGCATTTCATTGAGCAGGGGCAGGTTGTTGACCTCGGCCTCCGCCAGCAGGTTGATCAGAACCTTGGCCACGATGAAGGCCTCAACCGCATGGGCCGATGGCAAGGCGCCGTGCCCTGGCGTGGGGATCATCGGCTGGATCTGGGCCGAGAACCGGTCGGGCCGCTTGCAGGCCAGGACCTGCTTGATCTGCATCGCCGTTTTGGCCGCCACGATCTGCGCCAAGCCGACGAATTCCAACGAATACTTGTTCCGTGCAGGATGCAGGGAGGCGATGGTGGCAAAGAATACGGTGGGAAAGCCGACCTGGTTGAGGATCTCGGCCGCCCGGTCACCGCGCAGATCCGCGTAGTTGTAGACCAGCTTGGTCTGCTTGAGGAAATCATCCGCCTCGGGGCGTTTCACATCCGCCAGGGGATGGTATGCGCATTGTGGCGCCTGGGTCGCGGTGCCACCGGTGACGTCCAGATGGAACAGTCCCGCATGTCCGCCATCCGCACCGTAGCCGATCTGGGACAGCACGACCTCTTCCAGGATCAGCCCGCGGACCCAGGGGGCCCATTCTTTCATGTTCTCCGCATTGTTCGGGTCAAAAGGTGGAGCAGGCTGCGCGGGCGGGTCGTAGCTGCCCACAATCCCGTCTCGCGCGATGATCATGGCCCCGGCAAGCCCACCGGAATAGCTGCCGGCGCGGCCGCCGTCGCCACCGCCAACGCCGCCTACTCCGCCGACACCTCCCACGCCGCCAACGCCGCCGACGCCCCCGACACCGCCAACGCCTCCTACTCCGCCAACGCCTCCTACTCCGCCAACACCACCATCAATCGACATCGAACTATCCTTTTATTTAAATTGCTTAAGCGGGAATGCCCGCTTCTTTCAATGCGATCGCCCAAGAGCGACCCGATTCAAAAAATGCAGCCGGATGCTGCGACAGATAACTGCTTACGGTCAATGTTGGTTCGGCCCGCAAAAGCTCGTCTGCGGATTGACGTGCCTCTTCCATGCGACCCAACCGGTGCAGGGCCACGGTTCGTGCACGCATGGTCGATGTGTGCCGACGGTTTGCCCGCAAAGAGCGGTTGGCCATTTCCAAGGCCTGCTCATTGTCATTGTTCGATAAGGCCGCTGCCGCAGACAGGGCGTCGAAGAAATACCGGTGCGGATCTAACGGAGAGAGAGCCCGAGCCCGCGTGGTATGTGCGACCGCCTTTTCGCCTTGGTCTGTGAAGGCGTGGAGCGTGCCTTTCAGCAGCCAGGCCAGGGCATTGTTCGGATCGATCTCAATCGCATCGGCGTAGCGGTCCATGGCGACATCGAAGCGCTTGAGCAGGTTGTTGTTCACGAAGCCGTCGATGGACATCGAAAAGGAGCATTCGGGGTTCAGATCCAACGCCTTGCGTGTGAAATCGCTGGCGATCCGGGAGTCCAGGTCCAGGTTGCGGGACCACCCTTGCACCACGCTGAGAATATACCACTTGCCCATCCAGGCATGGACGATGGAGCTTTTGGGCACGCGCGAGATGACCTCTTCGATACAGGTTTTCGCGCGTGCGAAACTTGCCACGCTTTGGCGATGCATCTGGGTGATGCCCGACATCAGCAACGTGTGGGTTTCGACATGGGGAATGGGGCGGGTCTTGGCCAGTTCGACAGAGTGGTGCATGACCTCATTGCCGATCTCGGTGGCAAGCGAATAGATCACCTCCTCATCGCCTTGCAGGAAGGCGCGCTGGGAGCCGCGCAGATCGCGGGTGCAGTTAATCTTGCCCGTCCGCGCCTCAACAATATCGGCGTTCAACAGGATCGCGTCGGAATCGGTGCGATAGTTCCCACAGACGATGTAATCGGCGTTCAAGGCCGCCCGGATATCTTGCAAGCCAACCGTCCGCGCATCGAGGTTGCGACAGCTCAGATGGGAGATAACGTCGAACATATGCGACCGCGATAGGGTGCGAGACAGCTCTTCCGAGATCATGTCGCCCAGCTGGCCCGTCCCGTCATAGCCCCGGGCCGTAGTGAAAGGCAGGATCGCCAGGGTCGGTTGGAGCGAGTCGACCGGGTGGAGCTTGATCTTTTCCATCGGCTTGGGCTCGGCCCGGGCTGCAGCATTGATGCCGGTCGACGTCGTGTGCTGTTTTTGACGTTCTTCGCGGACCCAATCCTCGAACCCCTCTTCATCGATGTCGATCCCTTCAAGGAATTCGCCATCGCCGGGGCCACCGGTCAGAAGGATCTGGTCCTGATTGATCCTAATCTCGGTATTGTTGACATCGAAAAGAACATTGAAATTGTCGCCCAACAGGCCGCGCAGGTCGGTCAGTGCCCGGCGCAGGCTGGCGCGCCCATGTTCATGGCCAGACCGGCTCCACAACTTATCCTGCAGCCAGGCGCGGGTCCGCGTGCCCTCGGCCGCTGTTACCAACATCGCAACAATGGCCCGCTGTTTCACGGACCGTATCCGAAGCTCGGACCCGTCGTCCCAAGCGGCCGAGAACACCCCAAAAAGGCGCACTCGCAATTTGGTATTCTGGTCCACAGCTTCCACGACACACCTTGTCACTTGTTAACGCAAGATTACCCAAGAATTTCCTTAAGGTAACCCGTTTCACGTTTTATTCACCGATTTTGGACACGCCTATTGATAGATATATCAATGATATCAATGGGATAAACAACATCTACAGGGAGGCCACTTGGTACTGTTTCGGGCACACCAAAGGGTGTTTTCACAGCAGTTTCCCCCGTGAGGCCGTGTAAAAATGAGACTATGGCGTCGATTTCCGCGTGACGCAATGCCAGGGGTTCGATGTCGATTTGAGCGTCCTGCCGGGCCATTTCCAGGCGATCCTGTGTGATCACAAAATCGGTTGCCGAGAGCCATGGCAAGGCCGGCAATTCGGCTTGATCAGGCCGCCATCGCGCCCGGCTGCCGGTGGGGTCCAGGTGATGTTCCACCATCCCGCGCAAGGTTGGATAGGCGCCGTTATGGCCGTAGGGCCCCGTCAGTGCGACATTGCGCAAAGGCGGGGTTCGAAAGCGATAGGCGTCCTCCAGCGTGTCGCTTTCACCCATCCGTCCGACATCGCGCGCATAGGGATCGAACCGCCGGGTCCGGCCGGGCCCGAAGGCAGGCAGCGCGAGGGCGTGGAAGCGCTGATCGGTCAAAAGTGACCCGGAATGACAGCTGGAACAGCCAGCGCGCCCGAAAAACAGCTCCATACCCCGATGCGCTGATGGGGTGAGGGCTGTGCGATCCCCTGCAAGATAGGCATCAAACGGGCTGTCATGATTGCGCCACTCCATGCGGATGAAAGCGCTGAGTGCTTCGGCAATATCGACGATTCCGATGTCTTCGGCGTGATTGATATGTTCAAAAACGCGTGTGAATTCAGCACTGTAGGCCGGTATGCTGCGCACCCGCTTGGAGATGATCGGCCAGGCGGCATCGACGCGGTCATGGACGGCGCCCGCAACCTCGTTCTCCTTTGGATTGCCAGCCATCTCAAACTGCGCGGTGAGGGGGAAGACGGCCTGGGCCGCCACGATATTGGTCAGTCCCTTGGGCAGCCATTCCTCTGCCGGGGAGTTGAAGCCGTTGCCGTACAGATCGCTGATCGAAAGTCGTCCATCATGGAACAGCACATTGACATCTTTATGCCCCAGATTCCAAAGGCTTGGCGCATTACGGGGGATGCGTTTGCGCACCCGGTCAGCGCCGGTGCCGCCGGTGCGGGACGGCCCGACCCCGCTGCCACCTTCACCGATGCCAAGGCTCAGCCCGTCGCCGCCTGCCAGATCGGCGTGATGGCAGGTCCCGCAACTGATATTCTTGTTGCCGCTTAGGATCTTGTCATAGAACAGCAGTTGTCCCAGCTTGGCCTGATCGGGATCGACAGATAGAAAATCGGCATCGGTCAACGGGTGGGGCAGGGGGTCTGCAAGGGCCGCGAAACCCGATGCACAAAGGATGCCTATTCCATGCACAAAGCAGGCATACGATTTGCTGTAATCCTGTGGGCGCTCGCGACGCCGGTTTTGGCAGAGATCGAGGCGGCGCGCGATTTGATGGAGGCCGGAGAGTTTGCCGCGGCGCGTGAGGCGCTTTGGCCTGCCGCCCGATCCGGTAACGCCGATGCCGAGGAACTGATCGGCGTCATGTATGCGCTGGGGCTGGGCGTCGAACAGGATTACACCCGCGCGTTCGAATGGTATCTGAGGGCGGGTTTGAAAGGACATCCGGGCGCGCAATCCGGCATTGGCTGGTATTACGAGGTCGGGCTTGGGATGCCGGCGCCCGACCTGGTGCGCGCCTATATGTGGTATGCGCTCAGCACGATCGGGGGCGATCCCGACGCGGCGATCAGTGTGGATGAAGTGCGCAAGAAGATGACGGCGGATCAGATTGAAAAGGCGCATGTTTTGATCGATGACTACCGGGTTTGGATGTATCCCTTTCGGTAGACTTTAGGTGTTTTGCCAGCGAGCGCACGGAAAACCTGTGTCGCCCGGGCGACCGGCAGGATCTTTAAAATCCGCATCGTTTTTCCCAGGGCTGGAAAGCGTTTGGCAAGACGGCGTCGCAATAGTGCGCTCTGACAGCTTTCGGGAGGCGTCGGCGTGCAATTGCAAAACCTGAATTGGGTGCTCACCTGTATTGTTCTTGGTCTGATTGGCTTGGGAAACTTTGCGCTTGCCGTCCATTTTGATCTGTTCGAGTGGTTTTTCGAGTTCAGCCGCAACCACCAGAGTTGGGAGCTGGACGAGCTTTTTTTGCTGGCGATCAACCTGATCCCGTTGCTGATTATAGGTTTGATCCTGCGTACTTGGCAGTTGAAGAAGGTGGTCAGGCGGCATCTGGAGGCGGAGACGAAGGCGCAGCATCTCGCGTTGCACGATCCATTGACCGGGCTTGGCAACCGGCTGGCGTTTTTATCGCATCTCAAATCGCTCACCCGGGAGACGCCGGACGCCGCGGAAAACGATCTGACAACGCTGCTGATTGATCTGGACCGGTTCAAGCCGATCAATGATCTTTATGGGCATGCCGCGGGTGACAATGTGTTGATCACTGTGGCCCAACGCATTGCGAGCCAGATCGGGGCAGACGACTTCATGGTCCGGTTGGGTGGCGACGAGTTTGCCGTTGTGCTGGACCATCGGTCTGGCACCCAGCGGGCCGAAGCGCTGGCACGCGCCATCATTGATGCAATTGCCGAGCCGATTGAGATTGAGGGCCTGAAAGTCAGGGTCGGGGTGAGTGTCGGAATTGCCAGCAATCCTGCCAACCGGTCATTCAGTGCGAATTTGGCCCAGACGGATTTGGCACTTCATGCCGCCAAACGGTCGGGTCGCAACGGATTTACCTGGTACAACAATGCGTTGGAAGAGCAGGCACGGGAGGCGGCGATCCTGGAAAGTGATCTGCATACCGCCATCGATAACGGAGAGATCACGCCTCATTTTCAGCCAATCGTGAATATCGAGACCGGGCTGATCGAGGGGTTCGAGGTGCTGGCGCGGTGGATCCACCCGGAACGGGGCTTGATTCCTCCAACCGTTTTCATCCCCGTGGCCGAAACGGCCGGGATGATCGAACACCTGAGCGGTGCTGTGTTGAAACAGGCCTGCGGGTCGGCGTGCGATTGGGATCCGCGGTTTATGCTGAGCGTGAATATCTCTCCGCGAGAGGTCCATGACACCGTCCTGGTTGAGATGATACGGCGCGTGATATCCGAAACGGGGTTCGACGCCACGCGCCTCCAGATCGAGATTACCGAGAATGCCGTGATCTCGGATTTCAAGCTGGCGCGCAACGTTATCCTGGATTTGCAGGCCCTGGACATCTCGGTCGCGCTGGATGATTTCGGTACGGGATTTTCAAGCTTGTCGAGCTTGCGGGATCTGCCCTTCGACCGGATCAAGATAGATCGGAGTTTCGTGACCAATATCAGCATGATGCCCAGTAATCGAAAGATTGTGGCGGGTATCATGTCTCTGGCGCGGGAACTAGAACTGCCAGTTACGGCAGAGGGTGTGGAGACGCCGGAAGATCTCTCATTCCTGAGAGCGCTCGGGTGTGGATCGGGTCAGGGATTTCTGTTCGAACGTGCATTGCCTGCGTCTGACATTGCATGGCTGCTCGAAACCAAATGGTCAAATAAACATGTCCCGGAAGCTGTCATGCAACCCATCGTGATGGCGTCCCGCCGCGCGTTGGTTTAACCAATCGATTGCCCTGGCAATCAACGTCACAGATATTGGCGGAGGAGATATCGGGCGGGACTTGGTATATATGCCCCACCCTGATCCGATTATTTGCTGATCTGTGCCATGCGTTCGGCGATACCGTCGGCTGACAAGGATGATTTGGGTGCATCGCTTTCGCGCAGCTTTTGCGTTGCTCGCGCGCCGACATAGCCGAAAGCAACGGCAAAACCGAGCGTACCGAACGTGAGAATTCCAAGTCCGAAGTCCATGATCGTTCCCCTGTGAGGTTGCGTATGACAAGTGTTACGCCGTCATTCCGGCGGCGGATCATAATTTACGAAAATTTTCTTTATAATACAAAGGCATACGATATATTTGGTATGCGCTTGTATGCGGCTGACCGTGCGATGCAGTCTTTGTTTGGACAGTCGCCTACCCATTTTCGCTATTTGGCGGTGAATTGGGCCGCCGGGCTCGCAGGCCGGTTATCGCCTGGGCGCTAATTCACTAAGGCAATGACGCCCATCCAAAAGACCAGCATGGCAATCCAACCAAACTGCGCCGCAATCAGGCTGAGCAGAAACAACAATACCAAGGGAAAAAGTACGAGGACAGCGCGGCGGGGTTGCGGGCTTTGCCGCAGAGCCGCTTCGATCTCGGACAGCGACCGGGAGCGCCAGACCCCGGCGATCAGCATGGCCGAGACCCGCAGCACGAAGCGCGCGACCTGGTGATGAATCATGTGAGCCATTGCCGGGGCTCCTCCTTCCCCCTGCGGCGAACGGTACCAAAGCGGGCGACGGAAACAACCCATACCGCAGCATCTTGGCCCCTTGCGCCCGGGTGCATTACCCATCAGGCCCGGGTGAAGAAAAGAGGGCTATTGACCGATCTGGGCGATGTCAATCCCCGGGACATCCGCCCCCGGTATATCCGCGCGGATTTGTTCGGTGGAGACAGCGGTTAGCTAGTACCAAGTCGTCCACCTGATGGCGCCATGCGGTTTGAAAAAAGTGTAAAGCCTGGATCCGCGGCTTTGATCATGGGCTGTCCCATTCACCGGCATCCCAGGGCTGGGCCCGTTTTCACCCGCCTGGCACGGCGCATGGGTCTAGAAGATCTCACCGCATTTTGGATAATGGCCCGGCCCGTTGGCCAGATATTCCGCCGTGACCGCATGTCACGATCCGATCAGGGGCACTTTTGAGTGGGCTGATCGAGGGATGCCGGATTCCACACCTTTCACAAGGTTTGTCAGGTCGCCCAATGAAAACGCGCGGACCATGGCCGGACCGCGCGTTTTACCTGTCTGTGTCTGCCCTTACTGCAGGTCTTTTCCGCGGCCTTCGTCAATCTCGGCCTCTGCTTCGGCGACGGCCTCGCTGAGGGCGGTAAAGATCTCCTCACCCTTGTCGACATTGCCTTTGAACCAGTCAAAGACAGGCGCGGCGGCCTCTTTGAATGCGGCCTTTTCCTCAGGCGTTGGCACGTAGAGGTCACCGCCGCCGGCCACGAATTCCTCGTAAGCGGCGATGGATTTGCGCTTGGGCGAGGCGAAGGTGGCCTGCTGGAGCTGGTAGAAACCATCGACGATGACGCGGCGCATGCCCTCATCCATCTCTGTGAACTTGGCGTTCGACATCCACCAGAGCGCACCCATATAAGCGTGGCCGTCGAGCGTCACATATTGCAGGCCGGCATCGGGGAATTTCATGCTCATGATGTCGGTGATGCCGTTTTTGGAGCCCTCAACCACCCCGGTCTGGAAGCTAGTGAACAGTTCTGGCCACGGGATTGGCGTGGGTGCGGCACCCAGGGCTGTTACAAGCTCCTGCGGTAGATCGGCGACCACTGTGCGGATTTTCAGCCCTTCCATGTCGGCGGGGGAGGCTACCCGGCGTTTGGTATTGGCAAAGTTGCGCCAGCCGCCGGTATTGCCAATGGTCATCAGGCGGATCGAATTGTCACTGTCGGCCAGGGCCATGTCGCGCATCGTGCGGGTGAAATCGGTGTCAGTCAGCACCTTTTCGGCCACCCTGTCATCGGCCATCAGGTAAGGCAGATCGAGGACCTGGACGTAGGGAAAGATGCCCGACGCGCCGCCCGAGGTGGAGATGTAGATGTCGATGGAGCCATCGGCGACACCGGCCAGACATTCCGCCCCGTTGGAGCAAAGCTGGGTGCCGATGAACAATTCGACCTCGATCGCGCCGTTCGACGCGGCCTCCACGTAGTTTTTAAAGACGACCAGACCGTCATAGTCCTCGTCGTTTTCATTGGAGTTGGCCGTGGCCCGCAACGTGATCTTGTCCTGGGCCCATGCCGCGACGGACGACCCCGCCAGTAGAGCCGTCGTGACGACAGCCGTGGTTAATCCCTTGAGCATGAAAAACCTCCCATATTGCATCAGGGTGAAACGAATCCCGTCAGGCGCGGGATCGTCATGGAGATGGCCGGAACATAGGTGATCAGGAAGATCACAAAGATCTCGATGGCCAGAAACGGTAGGATGGCGCGGGCGATGGTTTCGACCCGTTCGCCGGAGACAGAGCTGGCCACAAACAGCACCAGCCCCATGGGCGGCGTCGCCAGACCGACTGTCAGATTGACGCTCATGATGATGGCGAAGTGGACGGGGTGGACGCCCATTTCAACGAAGATCGGGCCGAGGATGGGGCCCAGGATGATGATCGCAGGCCCGGCATCCAGGAACATGCCGACGATGAACAGCAGGATGTTGATCAGGAACAGCAGGATCAGGGGGTTTTCGCTGAGCGCGAGGATGAAATCGGCCAGGACCTGGGGCGCGTTCGACAAAGCCACGACGGTTTTGAAGCTGACCGCCGCGCCGACCAGCAACAGGACGGTGGCCGATGCCATGGCGGAGCGGGTCAGGACAGGCCCCAGATCGCGCACCTTCATGGAGCGCAGGACGAAAAAGCTGATGATGAGTGCGTAAAAGACGGCGATCGCGCTGGCCTCTGTCGGGGTGAAGACGCCAACCAAGATGCCGCCCAGGATGATGATCGGGGTTTGCAGCGGCGCAACCGCCTTTTTGCAGACCATGCGGAAGTCATGGCTGACCTGGCCGCGATAGGCGCGGAGCATCAGGTCGGTGGCGATGTAGCAGACCACGAAAGAAATGAGCGGAATGAGTGTCCCCGCGGGGACAACGGTCCCGTCCTCTTGCACCGTTTCCGACCCGATGCCCGTCGTTGCGGTCAAGATCAGATAGAGCAGCCCACCGATATTCAGGCGCAGCAAGACGAGGCTGACATAGTATTCGACCGGGCTGATGGCGCTGTCTTGCTTCACAATGCGCTCGGCCTTGGGCAGGTCGTAGCGGTCGGCCAGCACGCGCACCATGACCATCAGGCCGACGCCGACGAGGATGCCGGGCACGATCCCGGCCAGGAACAGGGCCGCCACGCTTTCGCCCATCACATAGGCATAGATGATCATGATGCCCGATGGCGGGATGATTGGGCCGATGACCGATGAAGCGGCAGTGATCGCGGCGGCAAAACGGCGGGTATAGCCGTTCTTTTCCATCGCCGGGATCAGGGTTGAGCCGAGTGCCGATGTGTCAGCGACGGCCGAGCCCGAGAGACCGGCGAACAGGATCGAGGACAGGATATTCACATGGGCCAGTCCGCCGCGCAGGTGCCCCATGAAGGCCTGGGAGAATTCGACTAGGCGCGTGGTGATGCCGCCGCGGTTCATGATCTCTCCCGCGAGCATAAAGAAAGGCAGCGCCATCAGGGGGAAGCTGTCCATGCCGTTATAGAGGTTGCGGTAGAGGAGCTTGAGGTCGCTTTCCTGTCCCGTTGCGATGAGCATGCCGCCCGGTGCGGCCAGCAGCGCGAAAAAGACTGGCAGCCCGATCATCAGCAGGATCAAGAAGATTGGTAGGAACCAGATGAGGGCGGTCATTCTGCCCCCGCCACGTTTGGTTCGGCCAAGGGTGGGAGGTCGTCGCCGCCACCGACAAGGGTGATGATGCTGCGGATCAGCAACTCTGCACTCACGATGATCATCAATGTGAGCCCGACAACCAGCGAGGCCATCATATGGGAGCGGGGCATCTTGGCCAGGCCAAATTCAATACTCAAATCGCTGATGCTGGGCAGGATGTAAGTGTAAAGAGAGGCCGTCTTGAATGTGCCTGCGAACCCCGTCACCTCGGCCCAGCCGATCTGCAGCGCGTAGACCATGACCAGAACTGCGATCAGTAAAAGCGTCATGCTGAGGATGGTGGCAAACAGTCGGGGCAGGGCGCGTTCCAGCATATCAATGACCACAAACCCACCCCGTCGGAACGAGGCCGGAGCCACGAGGCCTGTCATCCAGAGCATGCAGAACCGCGCGGCCTCTTCGGACCAGGGCAAGGCGTCGTTCAGGATGTAGCGGGAGAAGACCTGGATCAGGATGAAGATGACCATGATGGCCAGCGCCAGCATTCCCAGCACCCGGCAGGCGGCCAGAACGGTGTCGTTAAATAGCCGGAGCGGAGCCAAGAGGCCCATCAGCACACCCATTTCGGGCTCCTCCCTTCCCGATCGGTTGGTCCGATCATTGTTGTCGGGGGCCGGTTGATCCGGTCCTTCCCATACCTTTGCGGGTTATGACCCGTTCGTAAAGAACCCGTAGGCGCCTTGAGCAAAAACAAGCGGTTGGCCGATGCTGTGGGCCGCGTTCTGGACCAGGCCGACGATAATCGTGTGATCACCCGCATCGTGCTGTGCATGGGTCAGGCAATCGAACCGCGACAGGCAATCGGTCAGGTGTGGCGTGCCGTTCGTGTCCATCGTCCATGCTGTGCCGTCGAACGCGGTGCCGTCCTTGGCAAACCGGGTGGCGAGGGCGGCCTGATCATTGCGCAGGACATGGATGGCGAAATGCTGGGCGGTCATGAATGCGGGGTAGCGGCTGGAGTTTTTGCCGGGTGACCATAGGACCAGCGGTGGATCGAGCGAGACGCTGGCAAAGCTGTTGGCCGTCATCGCAAGGGGCCCCTTGGCTGAGGCGCAGGTGACCACGGTAACACCCGTGGCGAAACATCCCAGCGCATCACGATAGGTGCGCGCGCTGGTCGTAGGATTAAACGTTTCCATCTGCAGGTGTCCCGCGCCGTCTGCCATCAGGGGACCTCGTGCCCCAAGGCGTGAGTGTAGAGCGTGAACCAGGTCTGGCGATCCATCTTGACCTTGAGCGCGTCGGCAAATGTCTTGATCCGGTCGATGCGGTTCGTGCCCATGACGGGCAGGATCCCGGCGGGGTGGGCGAGCAGCCAAGCGACGGCGACGGCGGCTTCATCTGCGCCGTACTGGTCACCCACAGCTTTCATTGCGGCGCGTAACGCACTGTTTTCGCTTTTAAACAAGGCGCCGCCACCAAGGGGTGACCAGGCCATCGGCTTGATGATGCGTTCCTGCAGGAATGCGATATCGCCATTGGTGAACGGGGCGTGGTGGAGCAGGCTAACCTCGATCTGGTTGGTGACCAGTTTCGTGTGCATCGCGGATTGCAGCAAGGTCCAGTCATGTAGTTTGAAGTTCGATACGCCGACGGCGCGGACTTTGCCCGATCCCACGACCTCGTCCAAGGCGGCACCGGTTTCGTAGTGGTCCATCAAAGGATCGGGCCGGTGGATCAACAGCAGGTCGATCTGGTCGATATTCATCAATCGCAAGGAGTTATCGACCGATGTTACGACGTGTTGGCGGCTCGTATCGTAGTATTTGACCGGCGCATCGGCATAGATCCCGGCGGGTGCAACGATATCGCATTTGGTCACGATCTCGACCTGCTCACGCAAGGCGGGGGCGGCTTTCAGGGTGGCGCCAAACAGTGCTTCGGCCTCGTACCCGCCGTAGATGTCGGCTTGGTCCATGGTGGTGATGCCTTGCTCCAGGCAGGCTTCAACCTTGGCCTGAACATGGGCGGGGCTGGTATCGTCATCATCGCCCAGGCGCCACATACCATAGACGATGCGGCTGAAATCAAGACCGGGGGCCAGTGTGGTGCGTTCCATCAACGTCGCTCTCCTGCGCCCAGCGGCGTCTTAGGTGTATCTGCGGGGACCCTGCCATAAACCTCTGGCAGGGAACAGGTTTTCAGCTGCGGCATGACCTTTTCGCCGAAGTGGCGGCATTCATCCAGATGGGGGTAGCCGGAGAAGATGAAGGCGCGGATGCCCATCTTTTTGTACGCTTCGATCTGGGTTAAGATCTGATCGGCGGAGCCAACAAGGGCTGCACCGCAGCCGGATCGCGCCCGGCCGATCCCGGTCCAGAGATGCGGTTCGATATAGCCGAACTTGTCTGCCAATTCCCGCGCCTTGGCCTGGTGGGCGACACCCAGCGATGTGCTGTCATGGGCCCGGTCGCGGATCAGTTGGCCATATTCGTCATCGAGCTTGCTGACCAGATATTCAGCATATTCTTTGGCTTCGGCTTCGGTGTCGCGGACAATTATGTGGACACGGAGGCCATAATCCAGCGTTCGATCATAGTTTTCAGCGATTTGATGGACAGCCTTCATGCGTTCGGCCAGTTGATCCTTGGGCTCTGGCCACATCAGATAGACGTCGCAATGTTGGCCGCACAGATCCAAGGCCGAAGGCGAGTAGCCGCCAAAATATAGCAGGGGTCCACCGGTCTGATATGGGCGCGCCGGATCCGTTGTGATCCCTTTGAAATCATAGATTTCGCCGCTGTAATTGATGTGATCCCGGGTCCAGGACTGTTTCAAGATCTCGACCACTTCGCGGGACCGCTGGTAGCGGTAGGTGCTCTCGGCGACCTCACCGGGGAAGTCGGACGAGATGATGTTGACCGTCAACCGACCCTTCAGCATGTGATCCAGCGTCGCGATGGTGCGGGCGAGCATGATGGGCTGCATCTCACCACACCGAACCGCGGCCAGCATGTTGATCCGGTCAGTGATGGGAGCGCATCCGGCAACAAAGCTGAGCGTGTCTTGCCCGACCTGATAGGATGAGGGGCACAAGATGTTGCGAAAGCCCTGTGCCTCTGCTTCTTTCAGGATCGCGCTGCAATGGTCCCAGGATGATCGCAGGTCGCCATCGGGCACACCAAGGAATTGGTAATCGTCCGAACAGAGGGCTGCGAACCACGATACCTCAGCGGCATCCAGATCAGCAGAGGTGACAGGGACAATCGTCATCGAATCTCCGAAACTGACATGCATTTTCGCTTGCGTAACACTGGCCTTGATGTAGATCAATCCTGTATCAATTTTGCATGACGGGCCATGGACGACCACGCTTCCCCACCGCTTTACAAACAGATCAGCGCCTTGATCTTGCGAGAGATCATGGCCGGGCGTTTGGTCGATGGAGAGAAGCTGGCGCCGGAACGGGATATGGCGGATCAGTTCGGCACGTCCGTCGGTACGTTGCGCAAGGCACTGGCGGATCTGGACGGCCAAGGTGTGTTGGAGCGCGTGCAGGGGTCAGGGAACTACATCAAAGCCAGCGCAGAATTGTCTGGTATATATTCGTTTTTTCGCCTTGAGCTGCCTGGTGGGGGTGGGCTTCCCACCGCTTTGGTTTTGTCTGTGGATAAAGGCGCGCCGCCTGAGGCGTTCCAGCTTGGCGAGACGGGGCACCGGATCCGGCGACAGCGCAACCTGGATGGCCAGCCGGTTGCAATCGAAGAGATCTGGTTGGCCGGGGACCGTGCCGAGACGGTCAGCTGCGCCGATCTGTCCGACAGTTTGTATCACTATTATAAAGCCCGGCTGGGTCTGTGGATCGCACGGGTCGAAGATCGTGTTGGCGTGGCGCCGATCCCGGGTTGGGGGGCAGCGGGGCTGGGCCGGTCCACACAAACCATGATGGGGCATGTGACGCGCATCGGATGGGCGCAGGACGGGCGGCGGGCCGAGGGCTCGTTTACCTGGTTTCATCCAGAGCTGTGCCATTACACCAATCGGATGACCTGAAGGAGGGATGCGCGTGCCAGTCACGTATGGAGTTATTGGGTGCGGCATGATGGGCCGCGAGCACCTACGCAATATCGCATTGTTGGGTGACGCCCGTGTCGGCGCGATCTTTGAGCCGGATGCAGAGATGGCCGCGGCGGCCCAGGCAACGGCTCCGGCGGCAGCGATGGAGCCTTCGCTGGACGCGTTGTTGCAGCGCAACGATCTGGATTGTCTGGTGATTGCCAGCCCGAACCACTTGCACATGACGCAGCTGGAACAGGTGGCCGCGATCCGGGCCCTGCCGGTTCTGGTGGAAAAGCCGCTTTATACCGACGGGGCGGGGCTGGCTGCGCTGCGCGCTTTGCAAGCCAGCTACGCCGCGCCGATCTGGGTCGCGATGGAGTATCGTTACATGCCCCCGATCACAGCGTTGCTGCAACAGGCCGATGCGATCACCGGCGGGGTCAAGATGCTGACCATCCGCGAGCACCGCTTTCCCTTCCTTGAAAAGGTCGGCCATTGGAATCGCTTCAACCACCAGACAGGCGGCACCCTGGTTGAGAAATGCTGCCATTTCTTTGATCTGATGCGGCTGGTTCTGAAGTCAGAGCCGGTGCGCGTGATGGCCAGTGGCGGGCAGGTCCTGAATCATCTGGAGGAAAACTACAACGGTGCCGTGCCGGATATCTGGGACGCGGCCTATGTGATCGTCGATTTCGCCAATGGTGCCCGCGCGATGTTGGAGCTGTGTATGTTCGCCGAAGGCAGCACCTATCAAGAAGAGATCAGCGCGGTTGGACCCCGGGGCAAGATCGAGGCGCTGGTGCCCGGGCCGGGACGGTTCTGGCCCGAGGCGCTTGGCGCCCCGCCGGAGCCCAAGGTGGTGGTCAGCCCGCGGTCGCCCAAGGGGCCACAGGTGCAGACGATCCCCGTCGATCCGACCTTGCTCGCCGCTGGGGACCACAATGGATCCACGTTCTATCAGCATGAGCGGTTTTTGGATGTCGTCAAAGGCAGCGCCGCGCCGGAGGTGACGCTGGCCGATGGATGGGCGGCGGTCGCCATCGGCCTTGCCGCGCAGGAAGCGGCGATCACCGGGCAGATGGTCGCGATGACGCCGGACTGGCGGGAGGCCGCGCGGGTTTAGCGCGCGTCACCCTTTCGTGAACTGATCCATTGAAATGCACGGCAAAAATGCGCATCTTCATGGGACAAGTATATTTTGACAAAAATCACAGGGGTTTTCATCATGTCCAAGGTCGTTCTTGGTATACACAGCAATGTCACCAGTGGAGACAAAACAGGTGGCCATGCCTGGATCAGCATCACAACACTCGGTCGGACCACCTGCTACGGATTGTGGCCCGATGAACATGGTCGGACGATCGACAATGGCAGCGGCACCGATATCCGCCGTGGGCTTGAAACCATCGCCGGGGCGCGGGCCAGCCGCTACTATGAGCTAACACCCACCCAGGCCGCGGCATTGCATACGGAACTGGGCCGCAACGTGACCTGGAACTACACCCATAACTGCTCGTCCTGGGCCAGCGATGTCATCGCGCGGGTTGTTGGCGAAGACGTGGATGCCGACGATATGAGCCTGTTGGGCGCTGAATCGCCGCGCCAGTTGGGCGCCAGTATTCGCCGGCTTGAGACGCGCAGCCCGACATCCCGCATGAGCCCGGTTCCGGCTGGCGCTGCACCAACGGGATCATCCGCTGCATCCTCATGGTAAGCACCGTTTGGGTTCGACGAAGTGGGCTGGCGCTGGTCCTGCTTTGTGTTCTGCCAGCGATGAGCGCCTGCAAGGAAAGGTTAGCCATGGATATCTATCAGAAAGATCAGTTGGACCTTGTCGAAGCCACCATGGCGGATGATGGCGTCATTCGGATCTCGGTCATGCCGCTTATGGAAAGTGCGCATTACCTGGCCGGGGCGATGTTGGACAGTGACGATGGGCGCCAACGGGTCCAACTGGTCCGGTGCGGCGTGTCGGAGGAGTGCGCCGTGGACGTCAAGGCGGAGGTGACCCAGGGCACGCCCGATCCCTACACATTGACGCTGCCTGACGCCTCCCAACCGGTGGATCTGGTTTATGCCGACGGCACCAGCACCACGATCTTTTCACCAAATTAAGGTGTCATGCGAAAAACCTGGATCACTTAGCGCCGCCTGAAATCAAAGATTTCAACGCGTTAAGTGATGCAAGATATTTCAGGTGTTTTGTCAGACGCTGTGAAGCAATTAAAATAAAAAAGACGCATCCCAAACATTGGGATGCGTCTTTGTTCTCAGACTGGCACTGCCGTTTGGGCGCGCATGTCCTGATCCGCGTCAGACCCGGGATATGGCGTTTCGGTTCAATACAGGTCTTCGTTTTCGGAGTCGTCGTCGCGCAGACGTTCGCGCAGGTCATAGATCAGGGCGCAGGCCAAAGCTGCGCAAATGACTTGTCCGACGGTGATCGTTGAAAGAAATGCCATGGTCTGTCCCTTCGAAATAAACTGTGACGTTCTGCCGTTGCGCCTGTGATCGCGGTTGAATACGGCATGAATGGGACCGGCTTCCGCCAAAGCAGGGGCGTCTCTGCGACATTTGCTTAAAGCGATCGATCCTTGTCTGGATGCGCACGACATCGGGATCGTCAATAAATTTGATGAAATACTCTATTGGAGCGGGCGATGAGATTCGAACTCACGACCCTAACCTTGGCAAGGTTATGCTCTACCCCTGAGCTACGCCCGCATCCTTAGAGTAGCGTGGGTGTATCCAGACATCCGGCTGGGTTCAAGCGGTTTTTCATCGGAAATTCTTCAAATGCGCAACGTCATCGGGAAAGGAGCCGCATGGTTGCGGCCCCCCGTTTCGGGCTCCTATCAGCCGAGCAAGACGATATCAGACGCCCCGGCACCACGGCGCAGGGCGTGGGTTTCGGCAAGTTCAGGGTCATTGATCCAGGCCAGCGCGGCACCGCGGTCTGGAAAAGACAGAAGGGCGGCCATATCGGGCAGGTTAGGGCTGCCATCCAGTACTGATGTCTCGGCCGTTGCGGTTTCGACCTTCCCGCCATGGCGGGCCAGGGCCGGTGCTCCCTGTTCACGGTACTTGGCGAGGCTATCCGGGTTGGTGACGGTGAGGCTGACATAGGCGTAGATCATGGTGGGCTCCTGTGGCCGGTCGGTGATGTGGAGAGGATAAACGCAGGTTCACCATGCGAAACCGCGTGTATTTGCATGTCCGGCGTGCAAATATGCATGTATGGATATTGGTTGGGATGATCTGAGAACGGTTTTGGCGCTGGTCCGCCATGGCTCGCTCGCCGCGGCGGCAAAACATTTGGACGTCAGCTACACGACGGTGTCACGCCGGATCACGCGGGCCGAGGCAGGTTTGAACCTGACGTTGTTCGAACGATTGGCAGACGGATACCGGCCGACCGAGACTGCCGTGTTGGTCGCGGAACATGCCGCCCGCATGGATGCGGCAGAGCATGATCTGTTGCGTAAGTTGCGCGGGCGCGACAGCACGCTGACCGGTCCATTCGTGCTGACAGCGCCTCAATTGCTGATCGCCAATTTTCTGGCTCCGGTGCTGGACAGGTTTTGCGCCGCCCATCGTCAGGTGGAATTGCGGGTGCGGGCAACGAATGACCTTTTGGATTTGAACCGGCGCGAGGCGGATCTGGCCATCAGGATCAGTCACAGCCCCGGTGACACGCTGATGGGGTTGCGGCTGACGCAGCAGCATAATGCCAGTTTCGCCAACCCGGAATGGGCCGATCAGATCACCGCGAATCCGTCTGGCCCCGTCGATTGGCTGATTTATGACCAGTATCCCGATGTGCCGAAGGCCGCGATGCAGGCCCATCTCGGATCACGCGTTCGCATGCGGTTCGACGATATGGTGGCGATGCTGGGTGCGGCGCAGGCGGGCCTGGGCGTGGTGCGGACCCCGATGTTTCTGGGCCGCACCACACCGGGCTTGGTGCAGGTTCCGGTTTTGCCGCCGCACCCCTACGCCGATATCTGGGTCGTGGGGCATCCGGACGTCTGGCCCTCCGCCAAATCGGTGGCGTTTCGGGACGTGCTGGTGGATTACATCAAGGCGCAGAGGGCCTTGTTCGTTGCCTGATCCCACGCCCGTCAGAGGATTGCCTGAACCAGCAGGCCGAGGGCGGAGATCCCGATCATCGTCAGCGTCAAAAGCATGCCCACCACGCGCAGACCCATAACCGGTGGGCTCGCGGAAAAGCCATAGGCATGGATCGCTCGACCGGCAAACAGGGTGAGCCCCAACAGGTGCAGCGCAATGGCGGGTGCGCCCTGTAATTCGGCCAAAGCCAGCAGGATCAGACCGATTGGCGCATATTCCGCGCAATTGGCCTGGGCCCGCATGCGTTTGAGTAGGCTCTTGTCGCCGTCATCCCCCAACGAGATCTGGTTGGATCGCCGATAGGCGATCACCCGGGCGCTCAGCGTCAGAAATACGAGGGCCGTCAGACTGGCATAGATCGACGTCACCGTTAGCATATGGAGACCTTCCGCACATGTCGTTTCATTCGGTGCATTTTAGCTGTTACGCCAATTGCATCCGTTGCGACAACAGTTGCGGTTCATCGGGCCATGGGGGTGGTCAGTCTTCCAATTCGATCAGCAGGTCCTTGGCGTCGATCTGATCGCCGGGTTTGACGTGGATGGCCTTGATGGTGGCGTCGCGTTCGGCGCTGAGGCCGGTTTCCATCTTCATCGCCTCAATGGTCAGGAGCACGTCGCCCACCGAAACCTTTTGGCCTGCTTGGACAGCGACGGTGGCAATGGCACCGGGCATAGGCGCGCCGATATGGCCGGGTGCGGTGGCATCGGCCTTTGGCCGGGCCGCGCTGGTGCTGACGACGCGACGGTTGGGGACGCGGACGGTGCGGGGCTGGCCGTTGAGCTCGAAAAAGACCTTGGCCTGGCCTTCGGCATTGGTTTCACCCAAGGCCTGGCAGCGGATTTCAAGCGTTTTGCCGGGGTCGATTTCTGCCGTGATCTCCTCGCCGGGCGCCATGCCGTAGAAAAAAGTGCGGGTTGGCAGGGTGCGGACGGGGCCGTAATCGGCGTGGCGGGTTTGGTAATCGGTAAAGACCTTGGGATACATCAGATAGCCGTTCAGATCCTCGTCATCGATATGCTCCTCGGGGAACTGCGCTTGCAATTCCGCCTTAGTCTTTTCCAGATCGACCGGGGGCAGGGCCTTTCCAGGCCGTTCTGTCAGGGGTTTTTCACCTTTCAGGATCTTGGCCTGGATCTTTTTCGGCCAACCGCCGGGCGGGCGACCGATGGCGCCGCGCATCATGTCCACGACGCTTTCGGGAAAGGCCACATCGCGGCCCGGGTCTTCAACATCTGCGCGGGTCAGGCCCTGGCTGACCATCGTCAGGGCCATGTCGCCCACGACCTTGGAGGTCGGTGTGACCTTGACGATATCCCCGAACATGGCGTTCACATCGGCATAGGTCTGGGCTACTTCGTGCCAGCGCTCTTCCAAACCCATGGAACGGGCCTGGGCCTTGAGGTTGGTGAATTGCCCGCCTGGCATTTCATGGAGGTAGACTTCGGAGGCCGGGGCCTGCAGGCCGGTTTCAAAAGCCACGTAATGGGCGCGGACGGCCTCCCAGTAATTGCTGATCTCGCGGATGGCGGCAATGTTGAGCTTGGTGTCGCGGTCGGTATGGGCCAACGCCTCAACCACGGTGCCAAGGGTCGCTTGGGAGGTGTTGCCGCTGAGCGCATCCATGGCGCAGTCCACCGCATCGACGCCAGCCTGGGCTGCGGCGATGATGGTGCCGCAGGCGATACCGGCCGTGTCATGGGTGTGGAAGTGGACGGGCAGGCCGACCTCTTCTTTCAATGCCTTGACCAGAAGGGTGGCAGAGGCAGGTTTCAGCAGGCCCGCCATATCCTTGAGGCCCAGCACATGGGTGCCTGCCGCCTTAAGCTCCTTGCCCATTTCGACATAATATTTCAGATCGTATTTGGAGCGTTCGGGGCTGAGAATATCGCCTGTATAGCAGATTGAGGCCTCAAGGATGCGGTCGGTTTTCAGCACCGCATCGATAGCCACGCGCATGTTTTCGACCCAGTTCAGCGGATCGAAGACGCGGAACACATCGATCCCGGTATCGGCGGAGCGTTGGACAAAGCTTTGCACGACATTGTCTGGGTAGTTGGTGTAGCCGACCCCGTTTGAGGCGCGCAGCAGCATCTGGGTCAGGTGGTTGGGCATGGCCGCGCGCAGGTCACGCAGGCGTTGCCAGGGGCATTCCTGCAAAAACCGGTAGGCCACATCGAAGGTCGCACCGCCCCAGCATTCGATGCTGAAGAGGCCCGGCATATTGGCGGCATAGGCAGGCGCCACGTTGATCATATCGAGGGAGCGCATGCGGGTCGCCAGCAGGCTTTGGTGCCCGTCGCGCATGGTCGTGTCGGTGATCAACAGCTGTTTCTGGTCTGCCATCCAATCGGCCACGGCCTGTGGCCCCTTGTCGAGCATCATCTGGCGCAGACCCTGGAGCGGTTCGATGATGCTGGGTTTGGGGGCGACTGGCAGGCGCAGGTCGTCTGCGGGTTTGGGGCGGCCTTCCACCTCAGGGTGACCGTTCACCGTGATGTCGGCGATATAGGTCAGGATCTTGGTCGCGCGGTCGCGGCGCGCCTTGAAATCGAACAGTTCAGGCGTTTGGTCGATGAACTTGGTGTGGTATTCGTTGTTTAGAAATTGCGGGTGTTTCAGCAGGTTTTCGACAAAGGCAATGTTGGTGGCCACGCCGCGGATGCGGAATTCACGCAAGGCCCGGTCCATGCGGGCGATGGCGGCTTCGGGGGTCGGGGCCCAGGCGGTGACCTTTTCCAATAGACTGTCGTAATACCGCGTGATCACGGCGCCGGAATAGGCAGTGCCGCCATCAAGGCGAATGCCCATGCCGGTGGCGCCGCGATAGGCCGTGATGCGGCCATAGTCGGGGATGAAATTGTTGAGCGGATCTTCGGTGGTGACCCGGCACTGGATCGCGTGGCCGCGCAAGACGACATCATACTGGCTGGGGGTTCCCGTGGCTTCGACCAGGGATTTGCCTTCGGCGATCAGGATCTGGGCGCGGACGATATCGATGCCCGTGACCTCTTCGGTGACCGTGTGTTCGACCTGGACGCGGGGGTTCACCTCGATGAAGTAGAATGCGCCACTATCCATATCCATCAGGAATTCGACGGTGCCCGCACATTCATAATTGACGTGTTCGCAGATCTTCTTACCAAGCGAGCAAAGCTGTTCGCGTTGCGCGGCTGACAGATACGGGGCGGGGGCGCGTTCCACGACCTTTTGATTGCGGCGCTGGACCGAGCAGTCGCGCTCCCACAGGTGGTAGATCGCGCCGTGCTTGTCACCCAGGATCTGGACCTCCACGTGGCGGGCGCGCAGGATCATTTTTTCAAGGTATCCTTCGCCATTGCCAAAGGCGGCTTCGGCTTCGCGGCGACCTTCAAGCACTTTTTCTTCGAGCTCGTCTTCGCTGTTGATGGGCCGCATGCCGCGTCCGCCGCCACCCCAGGAGGCTTTGAGCATCAGGGGGTAGCCGATCTCCTTGGCCTCTTTCTTGATCTTTTTCATATCATCGCCCAGCACATCCGTGGCTGGGATGACGGGGACACCGGCGGCGACGGCCACCTTGCGGGCGCTGGCCTTGTCGCCCAGGGCGCGCATGGTTTCGGCCTTGGGGCCGATGAAGGTAATGCCGTTTGCGGCGCAGGCCTCAACAAATTCCGGGTTCTCGGACAGCAGGCCATAGCCCGGATGGATCGCATCGGCGCCCGACATCTTGGCGACGCGGATCATTTCTTCGATGCTGAGATAGGCGGCGACCGGCCCCATACCTTCACCGATGCGGTAGGCTTCATCGGCCTTGAAACGGTGGAGGCAGAGTTTGTCTTCCTCGGCAAAGACGGCGACGGTTTTCTTGCCCAACTCGTTGGCGGCTCGCATGACGCGGATCGCGATTTCCCCCCGGTTGGCGATGAGAATTTTCTGAAATTCAGGCACGGGTGGTCTCCTTTTCGCAGTTGCGGCATTGGTATGACGGTTCTGTGACCGGGGCAATGGTGGCGATTGGGTAGGTCTCCCGCCCCTTTTGGCGCCTTTGGCGCAAAAGCGTTGGGCCGGGCGCGCGCGTCTACCAGGGTGCCGGTTGCATGGATCCGCCCGCGCGCGAAGGGCTGGCCGGGGCGCGTATGGCGGGCCGCGCCGGTGTGATGGGGTATTATGCTGGAACAAATGCGGAACACGGGGTTTCCCTGAGCGTCTGACTGCGCTACGTTAATGTCCATGAACACATTCGATGATAGCGATGCGTTTGAAGCGGCGACGACGCCGTTATCCCAGCGGGCCATGGCCGCGCGGCCCACACCGTATTTGGACGGGTTGAACCCCGCCCAACGGGAGGCGGTCGAGACATTGGACGGCCCGGTTTTGATGCTGGCGGGTGCGGGAACTGGCAAGACAAAGGCGCTGACCACGCGGATCGCCCATTTGCTGAACACCGGCACGGCTCGCCCGAACGAGATCCTGGCCGTGACCTTCACCAACAAGGCCGCGCGAGAGATGAAGAGCCGGGTCTCAGCCTTGATGGGGCAGGCGGTGGAGGGAATGCCATGGCTGGGCACATTCCATTCGGTCTGCGTCAAGTTATTACGGCGGCATGCGGAACTGGTCGGATTGAAGTCGAACTTCACCATTTTAGATACGGATGATCAGATCCGCCTGCTGAAACAGTTGATCCAGGCCGCAAACATCGATGACAAGCGGTGGCCGGCCCGGATGCTGGCCGGCATTATCGACAGTTGGAAAAACCGCGCCTGGACCCCGGACAGTGTTCCGGCGGCTGAGGCGGGCGCCTACGACCACAAGGGTGTGGATCTGTATGCGGCCTATCAGGAGCGTTTGAAGACACTGAATGCCGTCGATTTCGGTGATCTGTTGCTGCATGTCGTGACGATCTTCCAGCAGAACGCGGATGTGCTGGACCAGTATCGCCGGTGGTTCCGCTACATCCTGGTAGACGAGTATCAGGATACCAATGTCGCCCAGTATTTGTGGCTGCGCCTTTTGGCGGGGGGGCACCGCAATATCTGCTGTGTGGGGGATGACGATCAGTCGATCTATGGCTGGCGCGGGGCCGAGGTGGGCAACATCCTGCGTTTCGAAAAGGATTTTGAAGGCGCGAAGGTGGTGCGGCTTGAGCAGAACTATCGCTCGACCGCGCATATTCTTGCCGCGGCCAGCGGTGTGATCAAAGGCAACCAGGGGCGGCTGGGAAAGACGCTGTGGACTGAAGCCGAAGGCGGAGAGAAGCTGCGCCTGATCGGTCATTGGGATGGTGAGGAAGAGGCGCGCTGGATCGGTGAAGAGCTTGAGGCATTAGGGCAGGGCACCCGTGGGATGAACCCGATCGGGCTGGACCATTGCGCGATCCTGGTGCGGGCCAGCCATCAGATGCGGGCGTTTGAGGACCGGTTTCTGACGATTGGACTACCCTATCGTGTGATCGGCGGACCGCGGTTTTATGAGCGGATGGAGATCCGTGACACGATGGCCTATTTTCGCGTCGCTGTCAGCCCCGATGACGATTTGGCGTTTGAGCGGATTGTGAATACTCCGAAACGCGGCCTTGGTGACAAGGCGATCCAGAAAATGCAAGTCGCCGCCCGGGCCAATGGTGTGTCACTTTTCGAAGGGGCGCGACTGGTTTTGGCCGCCGGTGGTGTAAGCGGGCGGGCGAAGTCGGCGCTGGATGAATTGCTGGCGGGATTTGGCCGCTGGCATGGCGGTGCTTTGGATCCGCAGGCCAATCACATTGAATTGGCTGAACAGATCCTGGAGGAATCCGGTTACACCACGCATTGGCAAAACGACAAGACGCCGGAGGCACCGGGGCGGCTGGAGAACCTCAAAGAACTGGTTAAGGCATTAGAGAGCTTCGAAAACCTGCAAGGGTTTCTGGAGCATGTTGCGCTGATCATGGATAACGAACAGGATGATGGCGGTGCCAAGGTCAGCATCATGACGCTCCATGCCGCCAAGGGCCTGGAATTTCCCGCCGTGTTCCTGCCTGGATGGGAGGATGGCCTGTTTCCATCCCAACGGTCGATGGATGAAAGCGGGCTGAAGGGCCTGGAGGAGGAACGTCGTCTTGCCTATGTCGGCATCACCCGGGCCGAGCAGCTCTGCACGATCAGCTTTGCCGCGAACCGACGGATCTTTGGCCAATGGCAGTCGGCTTTGCCCTCCCGGTTTGTCGACGAACTGCCCGAAGACCATGTGGATGTCCTGACCCCGCCTGGACTTTACGGTGGCGGTTTCGGTGCGGTGGCGATGCAATCTAACCTGGAAACAGCGGCAGCTGAGGCGAACGTTTATAATTCACCGGGTTGGCGCCGCCTGCAATCGCGCAACCAAGCGGGTGCGCAGGCCCGCAGCATGGCCCAGCCCAAGGAAACGCGAAACATGGTCATCGATGCAGAGGCCGTGTCGAGCTATGCCCTGGGGGACCGTGTGTTTCATACAAAGTTTGGCTACGGCGCGGTGACCGGGGTTGAAGGCGACAAACTTGAGATTGCCTTTGAGAAGGCTGGAGTTAAGAAAGTCGTTGATAAGTTTATCGTTCCGGCAGCATCTGCCGATGATGTGCCTTTTTGACAGTTCTTCACTTTTCTGTATCTATCTGATGCGAGCCTGTACTCGACAAATCCCGGAGGTTTTATGCCTGTTCGCGCGCTGATTGTTGAAGACGATCCCAATTTACGACTTTTATGGGATAGCGTGCTGACGGATGACGGATTTCGAACGGTCTGTGTCAATTCAGTATTGGCGGCCGAACAAGCGATGGCATCTCGCATTTTTGAAGTCATCGTCATGGATATGAAGCTTGAAGACGGCGACGCAATGGAACTGACCCGCTCGGTCGGGGAGCGACAGCCCGAAGCCAAGGTTCTGATCGTGACGGGATCGTCGTTATATCCCAAGCGTGAACTGCAGGAGATTTCGTCAAACGTCTTTGCGGTTTTGCGGAAACCTGTGGATGTAGAACTGCTATCATCCACATGCAAACGCATGATCCAGCAGGATCAGGGTGCGTCGTAAACGTGCGGACATGCAATCTATGTTGGGTTGTCGCGCTTTGATGCAGTGCTGTTAGGCAAATGAAATCGGGCGTTGATACTGGCCGCATTTGCGGAACATGACAGATGTCACACAATCGGGTCAGACAAGTTATACATCTAAAAAAAGAGCGGTGACACCTGGGAGGAGGATAGGTGCCACCGCCAATTGACAGAAGACCCAGGGAGGAGGAAGGGCCTTCTGATCTCGAAAACTCTTAGCCGCGTGCGGCCTCATCAAGCGTTGCATGCCAAGCCACACCGCGCAGCGCACTGCGGGACAGGCCCAGATCGTTCAATTCACGGTCCGACAATTGCTGAAGCTCGCTCAGCGTTTCGGAAAACCGTTTCCACTGGTTGAGCCGCTTGCTCAGGCCACCGTTGAAGACTGTCATCTGGCCCAAAAGGCCGAAAACGGAACCGCTACCGTGCGTTACATGTGCCATTACATCGTACCTGTATCTTGTCTTGCGGGCTTTGCATCCGCGTTGGTTGAGTTGAATATCGGTGCTATGCTGCGATTGCACAATCGATAAATCTCGAATGCTGCCATGCAGAAAATGCATACGTAATGCTGACGTATTTTTCAGCGGTGATGCCCCTCTGCTATGCGGTCTGCGAACGGGTCTTGCGCCTGCCTGCGGGAACGCCACATTGCATGGCAAAGGAGCTGACTTATGCCGATCCCCACCAAAGAGACTGTCTTGACTGTATTGCGGGGTGTTTCCCTGCCCGACGGTGGGGATCTTGTCGCGCGTGACATGGTGCGGGCATTGACGATCGAGGGGGATACTGTCCGTTTTGTGATCGAGGCGCCCTCTGCCGATCAAGCCCGCGTGATGGAACCGGTCCGGGCCGCCGCCGAAGCCGCAGTGGCCGCATTGGACACTGTATCAAGTGTCTCTGCCGTGTTGACGGCCCACGGCCCCGCGGCCAAAACCACCAAGGCTCCACCGCCCGACTTGAAAATCGGGCGTCATCCAACACCGCAATCGGGCCCCGCGCCCGTGTCGGGGGTTGATCGCATCCTGGCGGTCGGGTCGGGCAAGGGGGGCGTGGGCAAATCCACGGTGTCCGCCAACCTCGCCGTGGCCCTGGCCCGAGCCGGACGGCGGGTCGGCCTGTTGGATGCCGATATATATGGTCCCAGTCAGCCGCGTATGATGGGGGTCAGCAAGCGGCCCGCCTCGCCCGATGGCAAGATTATCGAGCCGCTTTACGCTCACGGGGTCACGATGATGTCCATCGGTTTGATGGTGGATCCGGATCAGGCGGTCGTCTGGCGCGGCCCGATGTTGATGGGCGCCCTGCAACAGATGCTGGGTCAGGTGCGCTGGGGTGAATTGGATGTGCTGATTGTTGATCTACCGCCCGGGACGGGGGATGTGCAGTTAACATTGTGCCAGAAGTCACATGTGACAGGCGCCATCGTCGTCTCAACCCCGCAGGATGTTGCATTGCTGGATGCCCGACGGGCGCTGAGCATGTTTGACAAGCTGGAGACCCCGGTTCTTGGCCTGATTGAAAACATGTCCACATATATATGTCCGAAATGCGGGCATGAGGCGCATCTGTTCGGGCATGGCGGTGTCGCGGCAGAGGCTGAACGGCTGAACCTGCCATTCTTGGGCGCGCTGCCCCTAGAACTCGACACCCGACTTGCGGGCGACAGCGGCACACCCATCGCGGCGGGCGATAGCGCTGCCGCCGACGCCTATGCACAATTGGCCAACCGTCTGGTGCAAGGGGGCATGGCCTAAGGCTAATCGAATACCGCACGGGAAATCATGGGACAGCCCGGATCGGGTGTGGCGCAGACGAATCAATTGCTGTGATTCTGTAGGGAAATGAGGGGTCGATCTGCGATTTCCCTCGTCTTTTCATGATTGCTCGGGCATTTAGCCGAAAAATACGGGAAAATGTGGGATTAGCATCAACGGGATATTTATACCCGTATGTAGTGGGTCTCTGGCAAAATTTATCAACATCTATGTGATTTTTAGCATTAATGCGGATTAGCTAACCGAATTTAGCCGCTGCTTCGCATATCTCTCCCATAGAAAACCTTTGAAACCCATGTTTTCCCATGTCATACCATAAGAGCGACATGAAGATGGATCTCCAACCGGGGCGCTCAACGACCCCAAGGCTAAAATAAGCAGGTTTCTTACAGGCTCCGCCTTCATCGCACCAAAGATCCGACGCCTGCGCGAGCAGACATCCCCCCAGGTGGCAAGGGCGATCGGACACACCCAGTGATGGGACGAGGGCGGCGGATTGGGCAGTGGCAGCAGCTCATTCCGCCGTTTCCGTGTCTAAGCATGAGTTTCGGGGGCAGTGAAGGAGAGCCGCTTTGGCGGTCAGGTTCAGAGGCGAAAGCCACCACAAGGTGGATGCCAAGGGGCGGGTCTCAATCCCGGCCGGCTTTCGCCGTGTGCTGGAGGCGGGCGACCCCGACTGGACCGATGGACTGAACCCCAACCTCGTCATTGTTTATGGACCCGCCAAACAGACCTACCTGGAATGTTACACGATCGAAGCCATCAACGAGGTCGATGACAAGATCGCGGCGCTTCCCCGCGGCAGCCAGCCGCGCCGCATGTTGGAGCGCATGTTCAACGGCCAATCCCACCCCACCAACGTGGATGAGACGGGTCGTCTGGTCCTGCCGCAAAAGCTGCGCGAGAAAATCGGCCTGACGGCGGAAGCTTTCTTTTTGGCCACCGGTGATACGTTCCAGATCTGGAACCCTGACACATTCGAGGCCGAAGAGGCTGCGAAGGCCGAGGAATGGCTTGACAGTTATCCCGATGACTTTGATCCGCTCACGCTGCTGGATCAGGGGCAGGGGGTCGCGTGATCGATGTCAGCCGCGTCCGCCACCGATGCTCCCCACCTGCCTGTCTTAATCGATCCGTTGATTGCCGGTGTGTCGCCGGTCGCCGGTATCTGGGTTGACGGCACATTCGGGGCTGGTGGGTATGCCCGCCGTCTGTTGCTGGCAGGTGCGGACCAGGTGCTGGGGATCGATCAGGATCCCAGCGCAATTTCGGCCGCCGCACCTATGGTCTCAGATTTTGACGGGCGGCTACAGATCGTCCAATCCCGGTTTTCCGATATGGCTGATATTCCGCAGGGGCCTGTCGATGGGGTTGTCTTGGATCTGGGCGTCAGTTCGATGCAGTTGGATGAGGCGGAACGCGGTTTTTCCTTCATGCGCGATGGGCCACTTGATATGCGGATGAGCCAGAATGGCCCTTCGGCAGCCGATTTGGTCAACACGGCGACCGAAGGCCAACTGGCCGATATCCTGTATCATTTTGGGGAGGAGCGCGCCTCTCGCCGGATCGCCCGGGCCATCGTCGCAGGACGCCCCTATCACACCACGCTTGCCTTGGCGGAGACGGTTGCCGGGTGCCTGCCGCGCCCAAAGCCGGGTCAGGTTCATCCCGCAACACGCAGTTTTCAGGCGATCCGCATCGCCGTCAACGATGAGTTCGGAGAGCTAATAAAAGGGTTGGAAGCAGCGGAGCAGGTTCTGAAACCCGGGGGTAAACTGGCCATCGTGACCTTCCATTCGCTGGAAGATCGCGTGGTCAAGCGCTTCATCGCTGCCCGCGCAGGGAGGAAGGGGGGCAGTCGCCATGCGCCTGAGGTTGCGGAGACGCCAGCAACACTGACCCCGCTGAGCCGCAAGGCCATCGCCCCGACGGACGAGGAGGTTGCGGCCAACCCTCGCGCCCGGTCGGCCAAATTGCGGATCGCGGTGCGCACGGCAGCCGCCGCTGGATCCGTGGATCGGACAGAGATGGGCCTGCCCGGCCCCGAGGATTGGTGGAGGACGTAACCCATGCGCAGCTTGTTCTACATTCTGTCGGCGGCGGCCGTGATGGTGCTGGCCTATTGGGCCTATCAGGAAAACTATCGCACCCAGGCGAGCCTTCGCGAGGTGTCACATCTGCAGGCTAATATCGCCAACCTACGGGAAACGCTTGGGATTTTGCGCGCGGAATGGGCCTATCTGAACCGTCCCGAGCGGTTGGCAGGGCTCGCGGATCTCAACTTTGAACGATTGGGCCTCGTCCCGCTGGAGGCTGCGCAGTTTGGTGAGATCGACCAGGTCGCATATCCGCCGCTGCCCGAGGCACCGGTGACCGAGCCTATCGATCTGCAAGGCATATTGCCAAATGTGGGGGAAACCGAATGACCGCTGACCGCATCGAACCCCCTGTCATCCGCAAACCGTTGCGCCCGCTGGCCAGTATTCTCAAAGCGCGCGCCACCGGGGCAAACCCAGATGAGATCGCGCGCGAGAATCTGCGCCTGCGCCATGAACAAAGCCGCGACAAGCTGCGCCTGCGGGCCGAGGGGCGGCTGTTCCTGCTGGGCGTGTGCTTTTTCTGCGCTTTTACGGTCATAGGCGTGCGCATGGGCCACCTTGCGGCATCCGAGCCATCGGAGCCACGCGCCCAGGCCAGCGGTGCTTCGATCATCGCGCAACGCGCGGATATCGTGGATCGCAACGGGCGGGTCTTGGCCACCAACCTGACCACCCATTCTCTTTATGCCCAACCACCGTTGATGGTTGAACCGCAGCGGGTCGCGGCTGAACTCGCCCGGATCTTTCCTGACCTGGACGAGGCGCGACTCGTCCGCGACTTCACCGGCAAGCGCAAGTTCATCTGGATCAAAAAGAAGCTGAGCCCCGAACAGATGCAGGTGGTTCACGATATCGGCGATCCGGGTCTTTTGTTTGGCCCGCGCGAGATGCGGCTTTATCCCAACGGCAAACTGGCGGCCCATGTGCTGGGCGGGGCCAGTTTCGGCCGTGAAGGCGTGCACTCGGCCGAGGTGATCGGGACGGCTGGTATCGAAAAGGCGTATGATGCGTTCCTGCGTGATCCAGGCCTTGGCGACTCGCCCCTGATCCTGTCGCTTGATCTGACCGTGCAAGCCGCCGCCGAGCAGGTGCTTTACGGTGGAATGAAGCTGATGAATGCCAAGGGGGCCAGCAGCGTCCTGATGGATATTCACACGGGTGAGATCATTTCCATGGCGTCGCTGCCGGACTTTGACCCCAATGACAGGCCGCGCCCCCTGACAACGGGGGATCAATCCGACAGCCCGCTTTTTAACCGCGCGGTCCAGGGCGTGTATGAACTGGGCTCGACCTTCAAGATCTTTACCGTGGCCCAGGCGCTGGAACTGGGGCAGGTCAATCCAAGCACCATCATCGACACCAAGGGCCCTTTGACCTGGGGCCGTCACCGGATCCGCGACTTTCGCTATTATGGTGATGAGTTGAGCGTCAGCGATGTCATTGTCAAATCCTCAAATATCGGGACGGCACGCATTGCATTGGGGATCGGTGCCAAACGTCAGCAGGAGTTTCTGCAAACCCTCGGCTTCTTTGAACCCACCCAGGTCGAACTGATCGAAGCGCCCACCGGCAAACCGCTTTTGCCCAAGCGGTGGTCCGACATCTCGACCATGACCGTGAGTTATGGCCACGGGCTCAGCTCGTCGCCCCTGCATCTGGCGGCCGGATATGCTTCGCTTTTGAATGGCGGGACACGGATCCGTCCAACATTGCTGCGTCAATCCGGGCCACAGCACGGTGAACGGGTGGTGTCCGCCGCGACGTCCGAAAAGGCGCGTATCATGCTGCGCAAGGTGGTCAAGGGCGGCACGGCCAGCTTTGGCGATGTCAAAGGCTACGCCGTAGGCGGCAAGACCGGTACGGCTGACAAACCCAAAGCCAGTGGTGGTGGCTATTACAAAGACAAGGTCATCGCCACATTCGCCAGCATCTTTCCGGCCCATGACCCCAAATATGTGTTGATCGTCACGTTGGATGAACCGGTTGAAACCAGTGGTCCGAAACCGCGCCGCACGGCCGGTTGGACCGCCGTGCCCGTCGCGGCCGAGATGATCCGCCGCACCGCGCCGCTGCTTGGTCTGCGGCCAGTGATTGAACCTACCCCCGATTTAAAGGTAATACGCGCCTCAAATTGAGGGGGTGATCATGGGCTTAGGCAAAGCGAAAGCACTCGCCCAGTTGGGTTTGACGGCCCAGGGCGGTCAGGAGGCCCGGATAAAGGGGCTGGCCCTAGACAGTCGGGGTGTGAAAGACAGCTTTTTGTTCGCGGCACTGCCGGGCACCCGTGTGCATGGGGGCGAATTCATCGAATATGCGTTGCGCATGGGCGCCTCTGCCATCCTGACGGACAGCCAGGGTGCGCGGATCGCGGCAGAGCATCTCAACGCGTCCCATGCGGCCTTGGTCATTGTCGAGGATCCGCGCCAGGCGCTGGCCTATGCCGCCGCCCTGTGGTCGGGGGCGCAGCCTGATGTAATGGTCGCGGTCACCGGCACCAACGGCAAGACCAGCGTGGCGAGTTTTGCCCGCCAGATCTGGTCTGCGCTGGGATTTTCCGCCGTCAATCTGGGCACAACCGGGGTCGAGGGCGCGTGGGAGGCACCGCTCGCCCACACAACACCGGATCCCATTACCCTGCATCGCGTCCTGTCAGAGGCTACCAATGCCGGGGTTACCCATGCCGCGATGGAGGCCTCGAGCCATGGTCTGGCGCAGATGCGGATGGACGGCGTGCGCCTGCAGGCGGCGGCTTTCACCAACCTCAGCCAGGACCACTTGGATTACCACGCTGATTTTGCCGAATACTTTGCGGCCAAGGCTGGTCTGTTTCGCCGTGTTCTTGGCCCCGATGGCAAGGCGGTGGTGCATATGGATGACGCGCGCGGCCCCGATATGGCGGAGGTCGCCGAGCTTTCGGGGCACGAGGTCATGCGTGTCGGGCGCAGCCGCGAAAACGACCTGGCCATTGTCGGGCTCAGATTTGACCAGACCGGACAGGATGTCCGGTTTGTCTATGGTGACATAACCCGGCAGGTGCGCCTGTCCTTGATCGGTGGCTTCCAGGCCGAAAATGTGATGGTGGCCGCCGGTCTGTGCATCGCAAGCGGCGCCGAACCGGCAGAGGTGTTTGCGGTACTGGATCAGCTTGGAGGCGTACGGGGTCGGATGCAACTGGCAGCCACGCGGGGCAATGGTGCGGCGGTCTATGTCGATTATTCCCACACGCCCGGTGCGTTATCGACAGCACTTCAGGCGCTGCGCTTGCATGTGATGGGGCGCATCATCGTGGTCTTTGGCGCAGGGGGGGACCGAGATCGGGGCAAGCGCATTCTGATGGGGCAGGCGGCCGCGGAATATGCGGATATCGCCATTGTCACCGACGATAATCCTCGAAGCGAGGACCCCGCCACCATTCGCGCCGCCGTCATGGAAGGCTGCCCCGATGCAACGGAAGTCGGCGACCGGGCCGAGGCGATCTTGCGCGGGGTCGACAATCTGGGCCCCGGTGACGCGCTGCTGATTGCGGGCAAGGGGCACGAGACGGGCCAGACCGTTGGGGAAACTGTCTATCCATTTGATGATGTTGAGCAGGCCAGTGTTGCCGTCATGGCGTTGGATGGACAGGCCCTGTGACCCCCCTTTGGACCAGCACGACTGCCGCAGAGGCCACGGGCGGGCAGGCTTTCGGGGATTGGGAGGCTACCGGTGTCTCCATCGATACGCGCACCCTTCAGTCTGGCGATCTGTTTGTGGCCCTGGCAGATATCCGCGATGGCCATGATTTCGTGGCGGATGCCCTGGCAAATGGGGCTGCCGCCGCGCTGGTCAGTAAGATCCCGGATGGCGTGGCGGATACCGCGCCCTTGCTGATCGTTGCAGACGTCCTGCGCGCGCTGGAGGATCTGGGCCAGGCCGCCCGTGCCCGCATGACGGGCAAGGTCATCGGTGTCACCGGGTCCGTCGGCAAGACCTCCACCAAGGAGATGTTGCGGGCGATGCTCACCGGGCAAGGGCACGTCCATGCAGCTGAGAAAAGCTATAACAACCACTGGGGCGTGCCGCTGACGCTTGCCCGGATGCCTGCCGACACGGATTATGCGGTAATCGAGATCGGGATGAACCATCCCGGGGAGATTGCGCCGCTCGCCCGACTGGCCGATCTGGATGCGGCAATGATCACGACAGTTGCGGCTGCGCATCTTGAAGCCTTTGGGAGCATCGAAGGGATCGCCCATGAAAAGGCCGCGATCATGGATGGTTTGCGACCGGGCGGCGCGGCGGTGCTGAATGCCGATTTACCGACCTCCGAGATCCTGTTCGACAAGGCCCGCCGGACCAGCGCGCAACCCATCGGATTTGGTGAAACCGCTGGCCAGGCGCGTCTGCTGGACGTGCGTCTGGTCGAACGGCGCACGATCGCGCGCGCCGCGATCGAGGGCCAACAGATCGTGTTCAAACTGTCCAGTGCTGGGCGTCACTTTGCCCAGAATGCCCTCGGCGCACTGGCGATGGTCCAGGCGGTTGGCGCTGATTTGGGCCGTGCGGTTGTCGCACTAGGGCATTGGCAGCCCGTCGATGGGCGTGGTGTGAGCGAACGCCTGATCCTGGACGAGATCGACCCCGAACTGGCCATCGATCTGATCGATGATGCCTATAATGCCAACCCGGCCTCTGTCGGGGCCGCGCTGGACATGCTTGCCGCGACCCGCCCGCTGGATGATGTGGGGCGGATCGCGCGCGGGCGCCGGATCGCTGTTCTGGGCGATATGCTGGAACTTGGCCCGACAGAAGGCGATCTGCACGCGGCGCTCGCCACCCATCCATCGATGAAGGCCGTAACCACCGTCCATTGTGTGGGATCCCGCACCAAGGCTCTGTGGGAGGCGCTGCCGCCCCATCAGCGGGGCAGGGCCTACAAAACCGCCGATAAACTGGCCGCCGAAATGCCGCGCCTGCTGGATGCGGGCGACGTTGTGCTGGTCAAGGGCTCGTTGGGGATCGGTCTGAAGGTCGTCGTTGACGCCATCCGCAAATTGGGTCATCCGGCCTGACAAACCCATAAAAAGGGGCAGTGTGTCATGTTGTTCTGGTTGAGTGAGTTCTCCGATGGCGGCGACATCTACAACTTGTTTCGCTACATCACGTTTCGGGCAGGCGGTGCGTTTTTTACCGCGCTGATCTTTGGTTTTCTCTTTGGAAAGCCGCTGATCAACTTGCTCAGACGCAAGCAGAAACATGGCCAACCCATCCGCGAAGACGGCCCTGCCAGCCATATCGAGACCAAGGCCGGGACCCCGACGATGGGGGGGCTGCTGATTCTGAGTGCGCTTGTGGTGTCGACCTTGCTATGGGCCAGAACGGACAATGTCTATGTCTGGATCACGCTGCTGGTGACAGTGGGTTTTGGCATTATCGGTTTCATGGATGACTACGCAAAAGTTAGCAAAAACAATAATAAAGGCGTTTCTGGCAAGGTGCGACTGGGTCTTGGATTTCTGATCGCGGCGCTTGCATCGGGGGCCGCTGCATATTCGCATCCGCCTGAACTGACCAACCAGCTCGCTGTGCCGGTTTTCAAGGATGTTTTGCTCAACCTCAGCCTGATCTTTGTGCCTTTCGCGATGATTGTGATTGTGGGTGCGGCCAATGCCGTGAACCTGACAGACGGTTTGGACGGGCTGGCGATTATGCCGGTCATGATTGCCGCGGGCACCTTGGGCGTGATTGCCTATGTCGTGGGACGGGTCGATTTCACCGACAGCCTGGGCCTACACTATGTGCCTGGCACGGGGGAGCTTGTGGTCTTCACCGCTGGTCTGATCGGTGGGGGGCTGGGCTTTTTGTGGTACAATGCGCCGCCTGCTGCGGTCTTCATGGGTGATACGGGATCCCTGGCCCTTGGCGGCGCTTTGGGCGTTATCGCGGTGGCCACCAAACACGAGATCGTTCTGGCCATCGTCGGTGGCCTTTTCGTATTGGAGGCCATGAGCGTCATCATCCAGGTCCTTTACTTCAAAAGCACGGGCAAGCGGGTTTTCCTGATGGCCCCCATCCACCACCATTTTGAAAAACGCGGCTGGGCTGAACCGCAGATCGTCATCCGGTTCTGGATCATCTCGTTGATCCTGGCACTGGTCGGTCTGGCCACGTTGAAGATCCGCTAATGCTGCACGGCGGGCTTTCAGTAGTGATATGACGCCGATTCATGAAACTCAGGCAATGATCGCAGGCATGGATCCGGTGCGCCTGTCTGGCGTGGTTAGGTTCTGCACCCTTACAGATCGACAGGTTGTCGCCGCCGCGCTGCCCCATGCCCGCGCCATGGTGCGGGAGGAGGAAGGCATCACCCTGATCCTGCCCGTTGATCACCCCGCGGCCCTTGGCTCAGACAGCCCGTCGATGATCCAGATCACGCTTCAGGTGCAGTCCGCGCTGGACGGGGTTGGTCTGACTGCAGCCGTGGCCGATGCCTTGGCTCAGGTGGGTATCCCCTGCAATGTGATCGCGGGCCATCACCACGATCACATCTTTGTCCCGGAAGATCGGGCGGATATGGCCGTGGCGGCCTTGCGCGCCCGGGCCGCATCATGAGGCCGCGTCGCGCGCTTGTCACCGGCGGCAATCGCGGCATCGGGCGAGCCATCGCCGCCGGTCTGGTGGCTCAGGGGCATGCGGTCACTATTACCGCGCGGACCCAACCCGATGGGCAGGAAGCGGCTGAGGCCTTGGGATGCCAGTACATGCTGACTGATTTGTCCAACCCGGAAACGATGATGGGTGTCCTGCAACCGCCCGAAGGCTTTGATATCTTGATCAACAATGCCGGGATCCTGCCAAGGGGATCGCTGCTTGAGAACCCGGAAGGGTACTTTGATTGCATGGCCGTCATGGTCAACGCGCCTTTCCTGCTGATCCAGGCCCTGGCGCCGGGCATGGTCGATCGGAGATGGGGCCGCATCGTCAATATTTCCTCCGACTGGGGTAGCTTTGCCGAAGGGTTGCACGGCCCCAACGCCTATGGGGTTGCCAAGGCTGCGTTGAATGCATTGACCATGACCCTGCCACGGGATCTGCCGGCTGGCGTCAAGGTCAATGCAATGTGCCCGGGCTGGGTCCAGACCCGCATGGGCGGTGCCGGTGCCACACGCACACCTGAGGACGCAGCCGACACGGCCGTATGGCTGGCCAATCTGCCCGATGATGGGCCAACTGGCGGGTTCTTTCGTGATCGAAAACCGCTGAACTGGTGACACATCAGGGTGTGTTTCAGGTCTGTAATTGGTCCAGCACAACCTCAATCGGGCATGGTTGACCGCTGATCTGGTCCTGGTATCGCGGATAGTCGATCAGCGCCGCGTGGATCAATCCGCGCAGATCAGGTTGCGCGCCCCGTCGTGCGGGGCATTCAGACAGATCTCGGGTCAGGCCCCATCCGGCATAAAATGGCAGGCCCAGGCATGTCACGGGTGTCTGGCGCAACAACACCTCCAACCCCTGGGGGGCCGCGATTGTCCAGACCTCCTCCACAGCATCAATCGCCGCGCTCAGCCCGTAATCGGTCAATACGACATCGGCCTTGTCGCGCAGCCCCTCATCAACCAAGCCGCCTTTGGGTCGGTAAACCAGGACCGCATCGGGTGAGCGCTCCCGCGCGGCGTACAACAGATCCTGATCCGTCAAGCGGCCATGTTCCTCGGGCGTGGGGCCACCCTCACCCAGGATCAGAATGCGCTGTCCCCCCGGCAGATCGGGGTCAGGATCGCAATCATCCCGCGCCTCAAACAGGCCGATCGCCCGCAGCCGGTCGGTAACGCGTTCGGCCCGGCGCAGATCGGCTTCTGGCAGGTCAGCCGCGGCCGCGATCAGGCGCTCCAGGCGGCTCTCCTCGCGCGGGTCGTTCCAGTGGCCCAGATCGTCGCGCAGTAGGGAAAGCGGGGTAGGGGACGGTCGCAGAAAGCCAGGCCCGACGCGGATCAGGGGGCGGCGGGCCATGGCGGTCGCGGCCTCAAGCGCCTCATCGGTCTGGCTTTGCCATGCCAGGACGGGTCGGTCGGTTTGCATTGCCATATCAACGGCTTCGGTGGCATTTCCAACCATTTTAACAGGGCCAGGATTGCCCATAAGACCGGTGACCAGACCATGCTTATCGGGGCTGATGCCGACGGCGACATAGCCCTTGGCATCCTCGCGCAGCGGGCGGACCTGCGTGGCGAGTGTATCGATCACCTGTTCGATCTCGCACAGGCGGTCGCGCAAGGGATCGTACCAGACCGGGTACAAGATCATGGAGGCCGCAAACATCTGGGCGCGGGTCAGGTTCCGGGTGCGGCGCGGCACGGGGTTTTCGTCTTCGGTCAAGCCCCATCCGCTATAGAACGGCTGGCCAAACACCCGAGGTTTGTGGCCAGACAGGATCGCCTCGAACCCCAAATCGGCGCTGACCGTATAGACCGCGACCGCACCTTCCAACAGCCTCCAGGGAGAGACGGGACGGTCACACAGGGTGATCTGCCGCTGGACGTCATCCGGGCCGTAATGGCCCACGCCAGGGGCGGTTTTGATCACGATGCGCCGGTTCGGATTTTCGATCTGCGCGACGGTCAGCGCCTCCCGAAATGTTGTGCTGGAGGCCGCGGCCTCTTTAATCGCGGGCTCTTTGCGCGGTTGATCCAGGACAAGGATATAACCGGGATCGGGCACTGGCAGATCAGGATCGAAGTCGTTGCTTTGGCTCAGACTATAACGTTTCAGCCGGGTCATCGCGGCGCGGGCCCTGTCCAACAGCGCCGTGTCGTCCAGCGGTGCTGTGGCCAACAATTGCTCTAGGTCTGAACGTCGGCTGCTGCCCAGATGGGGGCCGCCCTGGTCAAGCATCAGGCCGAACGGCGCAGCACCCGGGCCCGGCAGGCCAAGGGGGGCCGGTTCGATCCAAAGCGGGCGCGTGCCCTCAACCGGGTCACCGGCGCGCAGGCCTGTGTGATCGTGGTCGGCGACAGGATCCATGGGCTCTGCCCACCCGGTAAGGGTAAGGATGCGTTTGACGCAAGGCGTTGATAAAAAACCGGTATCTGGCAGATGCAACGGGCCCGGTTTGACTTTGACCTCAGCCATGGTGATCGGTCCCCGAGGGGCCGCGAACAGGAACAGGTGATTTCACCGGGTTTGGCCTCCGATCCGGGATGTTGCGCCAAGCTGTCAGAAAAGTGGGGCGGGCGAAAGTCTTGCCCTGCGCCCCCGTGGTGGCTAGGTCTGCGCAAAAGGGAGACCGCAATGTTCACAGGCATCATCACCGATATCGGCGAGGTTCGCGCCCTTGATCCCAGAGGTGACCTGCGCGCCCGGATCGGGACCGGCTATGATACGCAAGGCATTGATATCGGAGCATCAATTGCCTGTGACGGCGTTTGCCTGACCGTGGTCGAGACGGGCGATGACTGGTTCGATGTCGATATCTCTGCCGAGACATTGGCGATGACCAATATCGGCGGGCCCGAGCCCAAGAACCATGGCTGGCAGTTGGGTCATCGGATCAATCTGGAACGCGCCTTGAAGGTTGGGGACGAATTGGGTGGGCACATCGTGTCGGGCCACGTGGATGGTGTGGCACATGTTGTGGGCATGGAGGAGGAAGGCGATAGCACCCGCGTCACCTTTGAAGCGTCAGCGCCCCTTGCACGGTTCATTGCGCCCAAGGGGTCGGTCGCGTTGAACGGCACGTCGCTGACCGTGAACGAGGTCGAGGGCGCACGATTTGGCATCAATTTCATCCCCCATACCAAGACGGCTACCACATGGGGTAGCACCATGGTCGGCGACGCCATAAACCTTGAGATCGACACGTTAGCCCGATACGTCGCGCGGCTGGCTGAGACGGCATGAAAGCGGTCGTCATACGCTCCATCAACGACCCATCTGAACAGCGCTGTATCGACATTCGCCGCCATGGTGATGGCAGTTTTGAATGGCTGGAATGTCGCCGTGATCCTGAAGATCCCCATGGCTGGCGTGTCCTGGGTGGGGAAGACGGATTTGCCAGTGTCGATGATGCCCTGAACGCGGCCCGCGACGCGGCACCCTGGTTGCCAGCCGACCCTGTTGCGGGCGCGGCGAAGCGTTAATCCACCGCGCGGATGAATGGCCAGTCTGGAACGGCCGCCCGGGATTTTGCCCCTAACGCCCTGAAACACAGGCAAAATGGGCATGCAGAATGGATGCATATTCCATACACAATCCATACATACGCCATGTAGCAAAGTGGTGGTTAGCAGACCGGGCGGCCGACCATGTGTTAATGTCGCCCGGTATGGCGTTGGAGGCATTTAGCATGGCCGTCTTGCATCTGATCGAGGGGCCGGTGGGGGCTGGCAAGACAACCTATGCCATGGATCTGGGGCAGCGTTTGCGGACACCCCCGCTGGTGCTGGATGCCTGGATGGTCACCCTCTTTCGGCCAGACCGGCCCGAGACGGATCTGTGGACCTGGTATACCGAGCGCAAGTTGCGCTGCATTGATCAGATCTGGTCGGTCGCGGTCGGGCTGCTTGACCATGGTCAGGACGCGATTGCCGAGCTTGGCCTTGTGCGCGGCACGGACCGGGCGGCGATCTTTGCCCGCGCTGCCGAATACGGCGTTAAGCTGCGGATCCATGTTCTTTACAGCCCGCAAGAGACGCGCCGCGAGCGGGTTGCCGCGCGCAATACCGTGCAGGGGCCGACCTTTGCCATGGTCGTTTCCCCCGACATGTTTGAGGCGGCGTCGGATATGTGGGAGCCGCTGACGCCTGCGGAATGCGCGGGGCAGGATGTCCGGTTTATCGCCTCGACATGAGAACTGCTGCTATCGCGCGTCAGGCGCGGTGCCATGTGGCCACAATGTCGGGGCCCATGGCACGGTGCTCCTGCAAGGTGTACCGGCGTGCCTCGGCCAGACGATCAAGCCCCATGGCGCCAATGGCCGGTTGCCCCTCCGCCCCCAGGGCGAGACCGGCCGTGCCGGTGATCAACCTGTCCACGACATCGGCGTTCAGCAGTGCCGCGGCAAAGGCACCGCCCCCTTCACAGAAAACCCGGGTCAGCCCCTGCTGGGCCAGGGTTTGCATCAGACCCCCTGGGTCGATTTGGCGATCTGGGCCAATGGGGGTAGGCAAGCAGAGGGCGCCCAGATCTTGCCACGCCGTTACCAGGGCCGGGTCCGCGTCGGGGCCGTGGCAGATCCAGACCGGCGTCTCGCGCGCTGTCCGGGCCAGTTTCCCGTTGAGTGGTACATCGATCCGGCGGGAGGCCACCACGCGCACCGGCTGATACGTGACGCCAAGGTCCCGGACGGTCAGTTGCGGATCGTCGGCACGCGCCGTTCCGGCACCGACCAGCACCGCATCGTGGTCGGCCCGCAGGGCATGGGCATAGCGGCGGGCCTGTGGCCCCGTGATCCACTGGCTTTCCCCGGTCGCGGTGGCGATGCGACCGTCAAAGCTGGTTGCGAGTTTCAAGGTCAGAAACGGACGGCCTTCGGTTATCCGTTGCAGAAAACCGGCCTGCAAAGCGGTGGCCTGGTCGCGCAGAACGCCCATGTCGACCGTGATGCCCGCCTTGCGCAGACGGTCGATCCCGGCGCCATTCACACGCGGATCGGGGTCGGAGAGGGCAACGACGACCCGGGCCAAGCCGGCCGCGATCATCGCATCGGCACAGGGCGGGGTTTTGCCATGATGTGCGCAGGGTTCCAGTGTGACATAGGCCGTACCACCGGTGGCCGCCGTGCCAGCCCGGGCTAAGGCAACGGCTTCGGCATGGGGGCGCCCGCCGGGTTGGGTCCATCCGCGGCCCACCACGCGGGTCCCTTGGGCGACGACGCAGCCCACGGCCGGATTGGGCCATGTCCGACCAAGCCCGCGGCGCGCAAGGGACAGGGCCAGCGCCATAAAGCGCCGGTCCTGCGCTGGGCTCAACTGTCTGACGCGTCTTCCGGGCGCAGCTCGCTCACGAATTTGTCGAAATCGTCGGCGGCCTGGAAATTCTTGTAAACACTGGCAAATCGGACATAGGCGACCGTGTCGATCCGGGCGAGGCTTTCCATCACGATCTCGCCGATGACTTTGCTGGGAATGTCGGTTTCCCCCATGCTTTCCAGGCGCCGTACGATGCCGGATATCATCTGGTCCATGCGCTCGTGATCGACAGGGCGTTTCTGCAGGGCGATGCGGATCGAACGTTCCAGCTTGTCCCGGTCGAAATCCTCGCGTCGGCCGTTGGACTTGATCACCACCAGATCGCGTAGTTGCACCCGTTCATAGGTAGTAAACCGACCGCCACAGGCCGGGCAGAACCGTCGGCGCCGGATGGCGACATGGTCCTCGGCGGGCCGAGAATCCTTAACCTGAGTGTCGACATTGCCGCAAAACGGACAGCGCATTGCGTCCCCCTTCACCTGTCTTCATGGGGCTGACACCCCGTTCATCCACTGTGACTATAGGAGCGCCTCTAGGATTTGGGTAGGGTCCATCTGCCACCACACAACCTTGATGATGCACAAAGGATGCACATTGGCGCCCCGTCCCGCGGTCGGGCGGGTTTGGCGCCCGGTGCTGGCGCCTGCTGGACATGGGGGCTAGGGTACTTTCCGCAGGGTAAGCGAGGGTTTTGACATGGCAGGTATCGGACATAATCAGGGGCCCACGATGGAGCGGGGCGCGTCATGGCGGCGCCATTGCTGGCGTACCGCGCGGGCTGAGTTGTTGCCGCAGATGCCGTTGAACGTTATCCGCCGCCGGGTCAAACGGGCGCGTGAATTGGGACTGGATTACAAGACCTATGCCAGCTTTCGCGCGGCCACGGGGCGCGATATCGTGGCTTTGTTGTTTTCCAGCAATGCATTGCGTGTGATCCGGCCCGGTGATGTGGTGCCAGAGACCCGACACGCGCATCTGATCGCGACGCGCGGTGTGGAGCACAGGGTCATTGCTCAACCTCCCCTGGACCCGGATACGTTGGTCGCGCGGTTGGCGGGGCAGGGCATCGACGTCACTGCGGTGGTCAAGGCACCGGGCTTTCAGGCGAACTTCCCCACCGTCCGCGCTGCCATGGACCGGGTGCGCGGCACGGTGCCTGGCGATGCGGTCCTGTTGATTGGCGACACCGCGATCGAGCGTGGCTGGTGTGCCGCCGGAAAGCTTGCGGGTTTCGTTCCTTCCGAACGGTATTTCGGCGCCTAGCTCCAGCTTCGAAAGAGGTAGCGTCCTCCTTTTGATGTGTTCGGCGGTGATGCTTGTCAGGATGCTGCGGTGATGGGCCGGTTTCTGGTAAATGTGAAACGACATAAGGCTATCCACGTTTCGCGATGCGACGCGGGTTCGGATAGCTCCAACACCCATATAATCGTTGAACCCAATTCGACCCAGTGACGTTGTCCCGGCGCGATGGCGCATGTTCGGCTGTCAGAGCCCGACATTGCGCGCGAATGTGGCATCGGTGCGATGGCCGATAATCACGGGGCGAGCTTCCCTCCCCCAGATGGGGGAGGGATTGAGGGAGGGGGATTACAGATCTCGGAAAGGATAAACCAACGCTGCGGCAAATCTGTCTGGGTCTTTCCAACGCGAGCGGGCTGGGCTATCTGCGGCCCGTTGACGTGCAAGGGGAGCCCCTCGTGACCAGCCCGGAAAGCCACTATGCCGATGCAATCTCATCCGTGGATGAGATCATCGAGGATGCCCGCAATGGGCGGATGTTCATCCTTGTGGACCATGAGGACCGGGAGAATGAGGGCGACCTGGTGATCCCGGCCCAGATGGCCACGCCAGATGCCATCAACTTCATGGCGACCCATGGGCGCGGGCTGATCTGCCTGGCCCTGCCCGGTGAGCGGATCGATGCGCTGGGCCTGCCTCTGATGGCGTCCCACAACTCCTCCCGGCACGAGACGGCCTTCACAGTCTCGATCGAGGCGCGCGAGGGGGTGACCACCGGAATTTCCGCTGCTGACCGGGCCCGCACCGTCGCCGTTGCCATCGACTCCAGCGTCACCGCCACGGATATTGCCTCTCCCGGCCATGTGTTTCCGTTGCGCGCCCGTGATGGCGGCGTTCTGGTCCGCGCGGGTCATACCGAAGCCGCCGTCGATGTCAGCCGCCTGGCGGGCCTCAACCCCTCTGGTGTGATTTGCGAAATCATGAACGAGGACGGCACCATGGCCCGCCTGCCGGACCTGGTGGCCTTTGCCCAGCTTCACAACCTCAAGATCGGTACGATCAGTGACCTGATCGGTTACCGCCGCCGCCATGACAATCTGGTCCGCGTCCGAGATCGCCAGACCGTGACCAGCGAGTTCGGGGGCGAATGGGAATTGCGCATCTACACGGATGAAACCCAGGGCGCCGAACATATTGCCCTGATAAAAGGCGATATCGAAACGGCGGATCCCGTTCTGGTGCGGATGCATGCCCTCGACCCGATGCTGGACGTGGTCGGCATGGGAGGTACGGGCCGGGCAGCCGAATTCGGCGACGCCATGCGCCTGATTGCGGAGGAGGGTCGCGGCGCACTTGTCCTTTTGCGTGATCTCCACATGAAACTGGCCGCGGCGAGCGAGGTCTCTCCGCAAACCTTGCGCCAATACGGATTGGGGGCGCAGATCCTATCTTCTCTTGGCCTGTCGAAACTCATCCTGTTGACAAACTCCCCGACACCCAAGGTTGTGGGGCTGGAAGCTTACGGGCTTGAAATCGTCGGCACCCGCAAAATTTCGGAGATCGGCTGATGGCCACCAACGAAACCCACTACACGCTGCCTCGACCGGATTTCAAAAAGCCGGTCAAGGTGCTGCTCGTCGTCGCCCCCTATTATCGCGACATCGCCGATAATCTGGTCAAGGGCGCGGCAGCGGAGCTTGACGCCGCTGGTGCCACCCATGAAGTGATCGAAGTGCCCGGCGCGCTGGAAGTGCCCACGGCAATCCGCATCGCCCACCGGCAAAGTAACTTCGATGGTTTCGTGGCCCTGGGCTGTGTGATTCGCGGTGAGACCACGCATTACGAAACGGTCTGCAACGATAGCAGCCGGGCAATCCAATTACTGGGCCTCGATACGGCCTGCATCGGCAATGGCATCCTGACGGTCGAGAATATGGATCAGGCCGTTGCCCGCGCTGACCCCGATGGCCAGAATAAGGGTGGCGGGGCCGCAGCCGCCGCGCTCCACCTGATCGCCCTGACCCGGCGGTTCGGGAAGGAAGATCGGGGGATCGGTTTTCTGCCCAGCCGCGATGAATACAAACTCGCCGGTGATCCGGACGGCACCCCCACCGCATGACCGACAAACGCCAGATGAAGTCGGCAGCCCGGCTTTACGCCGTCCAGGCCCTGTTCCAGATGGAGGCATCGGGCCAAACGGTCGAGGTCACCCAGACCGAGTTCGAAGATCACCGGTTTGGGGATGCACATGAACTTGGCGAACTGGCCGAGGGCGATGTGGATCTTTTCCGGCAACTGATCGATGACGCGGTCAATCACCAGGCCCAGATCGACCAGATGACCGACCGCGCCTTGGTCGCCAAATGGCCGATCAACCGGATTGATCCGACGCTTCGTGCCCTTTTTCGCGCCGCAGGGGCCGAACTGACCCAGGCCAAAACCCCGCCCAAGGTCGTGATCGTCGAATTCGTGGACATCGCCAAAGCATTCTTCCCCGAAGGTCGGGAACCCAAATTCGTCAATGCCGTGCTTGACCACATGGCGCGTGAAGCCAAGCCCGAAGCGTTCTAATCTACACATTTGGCTGCTGCATTTTGGGGAAACGCCTAAACCACCCGCCGCAGCCCGAATGCCGCCAGCCCCACCACAAGCATGACCGACCCACCCAAGACAAATGCGGCACCTATGGAAAAAGCGGCTGCGACCAGGGCCCCGATAAAGGGCGCGGTCAGAAGGGCGACCGTGTTCACAGCCTCGCTCAACGCGGTGATCTGGCCGATGGATCGCTCTGGGCAATGGGTCTGCATCACCGTGCGAAACGGGATAACGGAAAGGGCCGCCATTACCCCCAAACCGCCCCAGGCAGACAGGAAAACCGGCAGACTCGGCGCGATCCCAGACATCTCGGTCACGCCGATACCAATCGTGATCAGTCCGGCCAGCGCGGAAGCGGCCGCGACGGTCAGAAAGGGGCGCACCGCATCGCCGATCAATGTCATCCCGGCAGAGCCCAGAACACCGCCCGCGCCAACGGCGGCCAGGGCATATCCAAAAAGGATCGGATCAAATCCCAGATCCCGCGTGAGCGGAGCGATCAAAGTGTCATAGAAAAACATCGCGAAATATCCCCCGGCCATGAGCCCAATCGCTGACTTCAAGGCGAAGCTTTGTGACACATCCGACAGGCCGCTACGGATTTGCGCAAAACTGCCCACCGCGCCGGGGCCGTCGCCTGCTTGTGGTGCGGGTGGTAAGGCGTGCAATCCCACATAGATCGCGGCGGCAAGCAGCGACACAACGGCATTCAGGGCAAATATCATCTGCGGAGAGATCCAGATCAGCAACGCGCCACCCATGGCGGGCGCGATGATCTTGGAGGTCTGGTTGATCCCATGGCTCAGCGCATTCGCCCGGGTTCGGGTGGGCCGCGTGGTCAGGGCCTGGATCGCGGATTGCTTCGCTGGTGTGAAGAATGTGTCAATACAGCTTCGGATCGTGATCACGACCATCAAGGTCGGCCAATCCGGCGCGACGCACAACGCGGCGGTGGCAACAGCGCGGCCGACATTGCTCCAGATCAAGACGGTCCGCGTGTCGCAGCGATCGACAAACGCTCCTGCAAAGGGTCCGATCAGCAGATAGGGCAGCCCCATGCTGACCGCGAGGATGGCAAAAACAGGGGCACCCACAGCCCAGGTAAACGCGAGCGTCGCGCCAATTGCGACAAAGTCCAGCCAATCCGCGAAATCCGCCGGGACCTGCCCCAAAAGCAACCGGCGCAATCCGCCCTGTTTGGTGTCCGAATTTGGGGTCATCCCGTGACGCTATGCGGTTCGCCCATGCAGGCCAAGGGGGCGGCCTGACCTACGGATGATCACTGGCCACCACGCTCTTGCGTCATCCGCAACCTGCTGCGCATCAAGGCAAGAGGCAAGTCCCATTCAGACGTGGCCCAAAGAGTTGCTATACCTGCCTAAGTTCATGTTTTTATTAGCATTACAGGGATATTTCCCAACCTACACGCTGTGGTCCCTACTGCTAAACCCCAACCGGATCCGGGCCAACTCGATCCCCATTATGTGTTCAGAAATATCCCCGCCGGAGGCACAGAATCTGACCAGTGCTCCATCCATCACGGCGACCGGACTTCACCGCAAAGACGGTCCTAGTCGCCTTTTCGCGGGAGCATGCGCTTGATCAAGCCGTCCTTCACGATGAACTGATGGCGCAGCACCACAACAAGATGACCGAGGATCGCGGCCAACAGCGCGTAGCTAAAGATGATGTGAACCCACTTTGTCAAAAAGGCGAGGCTTTCCCATTTGCCGATGGGGTTGTCCATCTTCCATACCCCAAATAACAATACGCCGTAACCCCCTGACATCACGTAGATATACCCGCTGATGGGCATCACGAACATCGACAGATACAAAAGCTGTTCAGCCCGGTGGATAAAGCGTTGCTCGCCTGCTGTCAGCGTTGGGGCCCAGTCGGGCAGACGCCCCACTTGCCGGTTGATCAGCCGCACGACCGCAATCACCAAGGCGACCAGCCCCAGGGATTTGTGCCAGTTGTAATAAAATCCCCCGTTCTGGCCAAACAGGGTCTCCCCACGTCCCAGGGCCAGCATGATATTCGCGCCCACATATTGCAGGGCAAACAGCAGCACGATCAACCAGTGGAACAATTTGGTCAGGGCGCCATAGCCCTCCTTGGTGTTGACGATGCTCATCCTGCGTTGCTCCTTGGCCAATCCTGGGTCGTGCAATGATCCTACAGTGTCGTCCAACGGCCTGTCGAACAATAGAGAAAAGGCGAGCCCCGGATGGCACTACGACACGGGGGATGATGCGTTGGCGCGACAGGGCTGGGCAAAATTGATCCTCGCGTCGGGCCGCCGACCCGATGGTTAAGCTCGGTTCAGGTGAGGCGTCGTGCCCGCCAATTGCAGCCTTCGTTCAATGGCATCCACGGGCATTTGGACGGGAAGAACAGGCCCGGCCATCGCCACTGCGCATCCCGGTATCCTTCAGGGTGATGCAACCGTGACACGATCCACCATCGGTTCTGCGAAGATCCGCCACATGCTGAAATGAATGCTTCTCGTTTTTTGCAACTTTCGGGCCGACACGTTACTATCGACGTGTCGAACCTTGATAGCGCAACTTTTGTTATCAAACGATCAGCCGGGGGGCGGAGTGAATGTCAAAATCGACGGATGAAACGCCTGATCCGGTGACAGAGCCAGCGGATGATGGGCGCAACATCGACAAGCTGCTGGCCTCGTCGAATTGGGAGCGGCGGTTGGCCGAGGCGCGCGCGCGGCGGGAACGGGTGCTGGCCGAAAAGGGTGGGCCCGATATACAGCCGATGCCCAAGCCACCCGGTTTCGATGAAGTCGCCCATCAGACCACATCGCGCCCCGCGGGCATACGTGCAACTCTGACTGGTGTCGCGCTGCCATCGCTGCTGGGCCGGACTAAGTCATGGGTAGTGGGTTTCCGACCACGCGGGCTGACAGATGCTTGGGCTCATTGGCGCGGGGTGGCCTTGGGGCGTTCCGCCGGGGGAGAAACCGCCTGGATCGGTCGCAATGTAATGATTGCCATGGCCTGTTGTTCCAGTCTTGGCTTTGGCCTCGCGCTTGGCTTTGGTCTGGTGCTCAGCGTCAATGGCATGTCGCGGTCCAATGCGGCTGATATGGCGCAACTTGATCCGGAAATCGCCACGGAAAGCGTCACCACCGATGTTGCGGTGCAGGATGGGACGACCGATGCCGAGCAGCCTACCCCGGCCGTCATGGCGGCACCGGAAATTGTTCCGCGCCCTGACAATATGCCGTCAACCGATGATGCCGACGGGGACATTGCGGTTGCCGAAGCCCCCGCAGCTGTTCCGCGCACGATTGACATATCGCGGCCAACGGCTGTCGTGTCTCCGGCCCGGTTGCCGTCCAGCGATGTGATCCGCGCGGCTGATTCCAGCCTTGCCGACCGGATGACCGGCACGGATGCAGAAGATTTTCGCCTATACGTTTACGCCCCGGACAGTGTGACCGACACGGCGCTGTCTACACAGATGGCACTTTTGGACAGTACCGGATTTCCGGTAGCTGATCCGCAGCGGATCAGCCTGCGAATCTCGACCCCGCATATCCGGTACTACAATGGCCAGGATGCCCTCGTGGCCCAGGCGATTGCCCGCGATATGGGAATCGAGGCGCGAGATTTTACGCGGCAAACCAGCGGGTCCCTCGGCCGGATCGAGGTTTGGCTCGACGGGACGTCGACAAGCCGGGCGGGCACGACCGTTCGCTCCACCAAGGCACGCAGTCGAAGCGTGTCCAAACCGTTGCGCGACTTGCGTCGCCTTCGTAATCACCTGGCTCGCAAGCTGCGCTGAATCACTGTTATGACGGCCTGCGAAATATAATCGGCCTGGCGCGTGGCCCTCAATTATCTGGTTTGATCAGGCCAAGCCCGCGCAGGTAGATGCCGATTCCGGACTCCAAAAGATCTTCGGGCGGAAACGGGGTGCGTGCGCCGGGGGCGCCGCGGGCGAAAAGCTCGACCACGCCGTGGCTCATCGCCCAGATATGGGCAGAAAACATCGAGGCAGGCGGTCGTTTGTCCGCCGGAATATGCTCGGACAGCTGAGTTGCCGCGCGTTCCAGCACGTCTGAGGCGCGGGCGGCAACAAGGGCCAGATCAGGATCGCTGTTCAGGTTCACGCCGCTTTCGAACATCGCCTGGTAATGGCCGGGATATTTGCGGGCAAAGGCAAGATAGGCGCGACCGGTCGCCTCGAAACTCGCCATGGCCGAGGGCTGGCCGCTGTTGTAAGCGTATTCCATCAGGTCGGCGAAGATGTCGTAACCTTGTTTGGCGATCTCGGCGATGAGATCTTCGCGTCCCTCGAAATGGCGATAAACGGCGGCTGGCGTCACGTCGGCGGCTTTCGCGGCTTCGGACAGTGTAAAACCCTGGGGGCCCTTCGCCTCGATCAGCTTGAGCGCTGCATCGACAAGGGCCTGGCGCAGATTACCGTGGTGGTAGCCGCGTTTAGGCATCCCACACCACGGGGCCACCGGCAATGTTTGGGTCCAGATCGCCGAGTTTCTTGGTATCCTTGCCGGTATAGTTCAGATGGCTGAGTACGGCGCGGATGCCGTTGATACGCGCGCGACGCTTGTCATCAGAGCGAATGACGGTCCAGGGTGCTTCGGCCGTGTGGGACCGGTCTAGTGTTTCGCGGATGGCATTGGAATAGGCGTCCCACTTTTTCAATCCTTCGACATCGATCCAACTGAGTTTCCATTGCTTAAGCGGGTCGGCTTCGCGATCAAGAAAGCGGCGCAGTTGCTCTGCCCGGCCCACGTTTAGCCACAGCTTAAAGAGGTGGATGCCCTCGCTGACCAGCATACGCTCGAAAGGACAAACCTGCTGGAAGAAATGTTCGCGCTCTTGCGGGGTGCAAAAGTCGAAGACATGTTCGACCACACCGCGGTTGTACCAGGATCGATCAAAATAGACGATTTCGCCACCGGCGGGCAGGTGATCGATGTACCGCTGGAAGTACCATTGGGTCGCCTCGCGCTCATTCGGCTTGGACAGGGCGACAACCCGGGCACCGCGTGGGTTCATATTTTCCCGAAAGCGTTTGATCGTGCCGCCTTTGCCGCTTGCGTCGCGGCCTTCAAAGACAATCGCGATCCGTGCCTTGGTGTCCTTGGCCCAGGCCTGCATCTTAACCAACTCTATCTGTAGATCTTCGAGTTGGGCCTCGTAGTCGCCTTTGTCCATCCGGTCGTCATAGGGATAGAGCGGGTTGAGGATCCGATCCTTCTTGGCGTCTTTGATTGCCTTGCGGACGTCGTCCGGTGCATCGCTTTGATAAAACTCAGAGATGGCGCCATCAAAGGGCAAGGTCATGGAAGGTCCTTTCGCGGGTGCCGCGCCTTTATGCCGATCAGGGGGCTTTAGCGCAATCCGGCGCGGGAAGCTGCGCGGTCGATCGCATCGGCGACGGCCTGCGGGTCGGCATGGTGGGGCATGTGACCAATATCGGGCAGGACTGTCAGATTTGCCCCTGCGATCTGCTGGGACAGCGGTTGTGAATGGATGGTCAACGGCACGATGGTGTCGGCATCCCCGTGGATGATTTCGGTGGGAACCGCGATGTTTTGGTATTGCGGCACCATCTGCCGGATCTCACCCTTCAGGCTCCGCCGCTCGCGGGCATTGACGCGCAACGTCTCTCGTCGCAGGGAAAGGCCTGACCCGACATGGGTGATATAGCCGTCAGGCGCAGCTTGCGGCGCAAAGATCCCTTTTACGGCGGTATCCACCCGCTCGTCCGAGACAAAGGCCGTGATCACGGGGACAACCGTTGCGCCACCCAGGCGGGTGCCCGTTACGCGGTACAGCGGATCGATACCGCCCTCCCATACCTGGGACGCAGCGGCGGTGGTTACCAAAGCTGCGATATTGTCAGGCCGGGTTGTCGCCCAAGCCAGCGCCACGGCGCCCCCATAACTATGGCCCAGCACAATCGGTTTTTCGGCGCCCAATTGGGCTGCAGCCGATTGCAAGACAGCGGCCTGGTCAAAGATCGTGCCATCCTTGCGCGGCAGCGCGGCGGACCAGCCAAAGCCGGGCCTGTCGAGCACGATCACGCGGTAGCGGTTCGCCATGCGGCCCATCAGATCAAAGGTGAAATCACGGGTGTTGCCGCTGGCCCCGTGGATCAGCACCAGGTCGGGGCCGCTGCCCTGGATGACGGCATGGATGGTCGTGGTGCCCACGGTCAGCAACTGACCCTCAGGTGGATAGGCCTGTTCGGCCACGCGTTCCGCCCGGTCGGCCCGTTGGTCCACATAGACCCCGCAACCGGCAGTAATGCCCACAAGAGCCGTGGCGGTGATCAACAGTTTTGACATGCGCATCGTCTGGGTTTTACGTCCTGAGGTCCGTCGATTGTTGTCCGATCAGCGTCTCATCGAACGGAGTGGTCAAGTAGACCTCGCTGATCCAATTGCCATACAGAAGATGCGCGTGGCTGCGCCAGCGGTTCAGAGGCGCGTTGGCGGGGTTGTCATCGGGGTAGTAATTGCGCGGCACCTTGACGGGTTTGCCATTGGCCGCGTCGCGGTCATATTCGTCCTTCAGCGTATCGCTGTCATATTCGAAATGGTTAAAGATATAGAGGGCACGGTGGGTGGGATCCTCAACCAGGCAGGGGCCGACCTGATCGCTGCCCAACAAGGTGCGCAGACCCGGAGCGGCTTCGATCTCGGGCTCGCGTATTTCAGTCCAGCGGCTGACGGGTATGACAAATTCATCTGAAAATCCCCGCAGGTAGGGGGAGGTCGGATCGAGGTTGCGGTGCTTAAAGCAACCGAACGCTTTTTCGCCCAGCATGTGCTTGTCGACGCCGTGGAAATGGCTGATCATCGCCATGCCGCCCCAGCAGACACCGAAGGTTGCGTGGACGTTGGTCTGGGTCCAATCCATCACCTGCTTGAGTTCGTCCCAATAGGTGACCTCGCTATAGGGCAGATGCTCGATCGGGGCACCGGTGATGATCAGGCCGTCATATTTCTGATCCCGCACGTCGGCGAAAGGGCGATAGAATTCATCCATATGGGCCGCGTTTGTGGTCTTGGCCTGATGTTCGGTCATGCGGATCAGGTGCAATTCGATCTGCAGGGGCGTGGCCCCGATCAGACGTGCGAACTGTGTTTCGGTCTGGATCTTCTTGGGCATCAGGTTCAACAAGGCGATGCGCAAGGGACGGATGTCTTGGTTCCGCGCCCGGCCCGCTGCCATCACCATCACGCCTTCGTCGCTGAGGGCGCGATAGGCGGGCAGAGTGTCAGGCAGGGTGATGGGCATGGTGCTCTCCGATTTCAGAAGATCCGGAATAAAGTGGTTGGGCGGTAGTCTCAAGGCCCCGGTCGCGTGCTAGGCTGACGTTTGCGCGACCAGATAAAGGGGTGTGACATGAAGCTTTCGGGGATCAGCATTGGCACGGCGATCAGTGCGATAGCGACCGCAGCGGTAGCGCAGGAAGACCCCATGGCACTTCAGCGTTGCGTCTGGGCGTGCTTGGCAAACTCGCCTGGCGCGGCCAGTGCGCAGTATCACCAATGCGTTGACCGACGGTGCAATGCGGCCAAGCCCACCCGAACGGAGCCGCAAAGTTGGACGGCGGGCGTAACACCAGGTGGGACGGGGCGTTATGTCAGCCTCGTTTCCGCGGACCGCCAGCGTAGCCTGACCTATCTGTGCGACCCGGCAGGGCAGAGCTACCTGATGCTTGATCAAAACGTCGACGGTCCAGGCGGGGATATGGCCGTGCAGGTGGATACTGTTCGGTATCAGGTCACGTTCGCGCGGATCCAGGATTTCCTGTTAGCCCCAGCGACCCCCAATGCCCCGGTGCTCGCGGCCCTGAAACGTGGGCAGACAGCCTACCTGTTGCGAACCGATGGATCGGTTCTCGCGACGTTGCGGCTGTCAGGAGTGGCGGGGGCATTAGATGCCGCGATTGGTCACTGTTTTCCAGCCTGATCGTCCAGGGCTGTTGCAATCAGGGTGATCAGATCGTTTTCGGATCGGACCAGTGCGACGTTATCTGCTGACAATGTAATACCCCAGTTTTGCGCCATCGCAGCATAGCGCGGCTGGCGATGGGCCAGGAGCCGGGCAAAAGCCCAACGGATAAAGTCATCGGGATCAACATCGCCTTGTTCGATATTGTTTTCATTCAAATATTCACCCCAAACACGGGTCAGAAAATCAGGGTTAAAGTAAAGTGGTTTGGGTGCTTTGTCGAACCGGCGTACCAGCTCGGCCGTGTGATCATCGGACCCTTTGATCCAGACGAGGAGCATGGCACCCGATAGGGCGGTCAAGACCGGATCGTTGCTATCCTGCGGGGCCACCACCTCGCAGATAGACCCGCCGCTGTCGCAGATGAAATGGCTGTATCCGTATAGCTCCCGCGCGCGCTCGATGAACCGGGGTGTATCGAGCAAGGCATTGACCTCGGCCTGACGATGCTCTTCCTGGCGCTTGCGGTAGTCCTCCCAGGTCAGGCCGCCACGTGCCGGATCGCCGGGCTTGCCCAGATACATCGAGAGCGGCGCGAGATTGTCGAATGTGATGTTAGAGGCGATGTAGATCGAATCGGTTCGCAGCAGTTGCGCCAAGGCCGGGATCTTCATCGCCTCGCGTTTGAAACTGTCCGCGATCAACTCTCCCATGTACCGGGTGCCGATCCGGTAATCGACCGAGTAGTGAAACCAGCCACCATCGGCGCGCAACATGTTGGAGGCGTAGGTCTTCCCCAACCCCGACATGCCAAAGAGCATGAGCCGCTTTTCGGAGGCAGCCAACCAGTCGGCACTGCTGGCATAGGCGAGGGGGGCGAAACGGTCCATACGCGTTGGTATCTGGCACGCCTTGACCTGACCAGATGGTTTCAGGTCGAGGCGCCTGTGATGTTGCGGCGGCGCCCGCTGAAATTGATCACCATCAGGCCAAGCGCGAGCAGGCCAAAGCCCAGATAGGCGTTGGGGTTCAGCGCTTCGTTCAGCACCCAGGCCCCCAGGGCGATGGCGATTGGGGGGATGATCAGTGTCACCAACATCAGATTGCCAGCACCGGCCCGGGCCAGAACGCGGTAATAGAGCAGATAGGCACCAGCTGTGGCGATCAGCGCGTAATAAGCGATGGCCAGCATGCCGCGTGGGGTTGTCGGCAGGTCGATGTTGCCCTCCCGCAGAAGGGTCAGGGGGAGCATGATCACCAGGGATGCCGTCAGCATCCCGGCAGCGGCCACGACCGGGGACAGCCCGCCAAGCCGCCACCGGCCCCACGCGCCTGCAAAAGCGTAAGAGAGTGTGCCGGCGAGTACGGCAATCTGCGCGGTGGAGCGGAGATCGAAGCCCGTCAACGCGCCCGGCCCGATGACGCTGACGACACCCGCAAATCCCAAGCCGACACCCAGAAGGCGCATTGCCGTCAACCGTTCATCGGCAAAGAACAAGGCGGCGACAAGAACACCGAAAATCGCTGTCACTGCGTTCAGGATCGAGGTCAGGCCGCTTTCAATATGCAATTGCCCCCAAGCCATCAGGCTGAAGGGCAGGACATTGTTGAGGATCCCCATACCAATAAATGCAAACCACACCATGGGGTTGGTCGGGATTTTCAGACCGCGCAGCCATACGATGACCCAAAGCGCGATCGCAGCCCACCCAACGCGGTGAACGACGGAACTGAGCACGCTGACTTCATCCAACGCGATGCGGATGGTCATGAAGGAAGCGCCCCAGATCAGCCCAAGCAACAACAATTCCAACCAAGCCTGGGACGACAATGTCTTTTGTTCGGTCATGAATCATTCTTGTCGCAATCATCCGTGGGATGCGACCCGAAACATGCGAAAACGGCCCCTGTCTCAGGGGCCGCTTGCCACTCGCCAACGGTGACTTGATCAAAAGTTGTAACCGACCTTGAAACCGACGGTGACGGCTTCGTTGTCTGTGAAATTGGCCCTCGCTGTGTCAGGTGTGCCAACTTCTGGAGTGGCGTCGCCTGGCTGAGTGTAGCGAATACCAGTGGTGAATTCGACTTTATCCAGCGTGTATATTGCAGCGACAGTTATTGCCCGCAAACCATCGGTTGGTGCAAGTGGCGAGACAAGTGGGTCTTGTGCCTCTTCGTAGGTATATGAAACCGACCCTGCCCAGTTATCGGTAAACCGCCTGCCAACGCCTAAAGTGTAACTGGTGCTATCATCTAAATCGACCAATCCAGTTGGAGTACTCCCACCAAATACTTCTGGAACAATTTTGAATTCACTCCACTTGGCGTAGCGAATGTTGCCGAAGACCAACGTATCTTTAGCAACGCCAGTTTGGAAATCTAAGTTAAGCGACTCGGGCGAGTCAGTCTCGGTGATGCTTTGCGGGCCGATTGCTGTGCCCAAGAACGTTTCATTCGTTTCGAACTCGTGAGTAATCGCGGAGTTGTAGGTCAGAGCAACTCTGAGCGCGATATCAGGGCGCTCATAGGCAACACCAACCAAGTATCCAAAGCCAAAATCGTTGCCGAGATCTACAGAATATCCATTTGCCCCGGCCGGGTTGCCAAATGGACCGTAAGCAGTTCCCCGCAGATCAATCTGCCCACCAGCTTGTTGGGCACGCACACCTGCGTGAACACTGAAATTTTCATCGAATTTGTAGCGCAAGACTGCTGTGTAAGACTCGGTGTTTGCGACAGCTGAGGTCCCGCCAAGTTCGGTCGTTGCGGGGTCGCCGCCGTATAGAATATCGGCTCCAAAAGGTTGTTCGAAGATGAACGACAAAGAGAGCTTATCGTTTAAATCTGTTTTGAAGCCTGCCCCGAAATTTGAGAAGTTCTTAGCGACATCGCCGTATTCGAAACCGTCAGGAAAAACCGGCGTCACAGTCTGCAGCCCATTGCCTGACACAGACGGGCGGGTATGGCTGAATGAGAATTCGGCGTAGGTGCCTTCTTCGAAAATGATGCCGATCGGTTGTCCCGTGCGATCAAGCCCGCCAGCGATCGCTGTACCGCTGAGCAGGGCCAATCCGCTGGCTGCCATTAGCAGGTTTTTCATGTTCTCATCCCTCGGTGTTCTTTTTGTGTTCACGGACGCTAAGAAATCTGTACCACCTCGGTCAAATCAAACCCAGCGTCACAATTTATGGCGATAGGGGATGCGACCCTAGGGTCACATTAACTAAGCCGCTTGTTTTACGAGGTTTTGGCGGATCTCGGCGCGGATATTGAGCCAGTTGGCATAAAGGATCAGAGCCGCCCCCAATACAACCAGAGCCTGCAGTGATTCCTGGTAAACCAGAACGCCGATCAGGGCGATCACAGGCAACCGGGCGAAATCCATGGGCATCACGATGGAGGCGGGCGCATATTTGAGCGCTGTGGTCAGGCAGAAATGCGCGGTAAGTCCGGCACAGGCAATGGCCCCAACCCACGGCAAAGTTGTCTTGGACGGGAGCGTAATATCGCCATCATATCCTGCTGCAATCAAGCCCAGAACAGCCTGGATAATGGTGAGGTAAAAAAGGATGCAGGTGATGGTCTCTGTCTGGGTGAGCTTCTTCGTAAAGATCGCGGTTGCCGCAAAGGCAATGGCCGACAGTGCGGCTGCGACATGGCCGGGGTTCAAGATCGCCGTGTCGGGCCGCACCACAAGGAGCACACCGGTAAAGGCGAGGGCGGCGGCGAGCCCTTTGATCCACGTCAGACGTTCGGAGAGAAATAGGGCGGCCAGAACCATGACCCACAACGGTGAGGTGAATTCCAGCGCAAAGAGATGCGTCAACGGGATCACCGTGACGCCATAAAACCAAAGGTTTTGACCCGTGAAGTGGAAGACGTTGCGCAGGATCTGGAGGGGCATGCGGCGGGTCGTGATCTCACCCAGGTGACCGGTCAAGCCGCCGATGCTAACCACCAGCACTATCCCGATGAGCGAGCGAAAAAGCATGGTCTCGAACGTGTCCAACTCGCTGGCCACTTCGCGCCCTGCAACTGCCATGCAACTGAATGCCGCGATGGCGCCTGTCATCCAGGCCGCTGCGATGAGTGGTTGGCTCCCTGGCCGTGTCATTGTGATCTCCAGATGCAGCAGCTAGCAAACAGGTGAGGTCCGATGCTCGTCGAAACGATCGGGCGGATCGTGATCGGCATGTCGAGGTTGCGAACCTCGCAGGCCCGCTGGTCGGTGAACATCGGAAACCTCGTCCGGCTGCTAAAAAGCCTGCGCGGTTCAAATGCAAGCCCTCGCGTCATGGGTGGATCGATTTGAAATACGCCGTCCCCCAGTTAGTCAAAGGTCGCCGTGGTCTCGGTCATGGTGATCAAAAGGTGCCTACACCGTCCTACTACTCCTCTATCGCATTCCGCTGTGCACTATTTTGGTCTTTTACGGCCTGCGACAGGCATTGATACGCCCCACTGACATGCGGGGTTATTGGCACGCTTGTATTGGTAAACCACAATCTTAGGGAAATTTTGCGTGTTGTAGCGCCGGTTGAACGTGAACACGACGCTGTTGGGCGCAGCAAGTACCTGATAAATCCGCTGCATCCCCTTTCCGCCTCGCCATCGGCGCGCTCTTCGCCGCCCCCACGGGCTTCTCAGCGATCCGGGGGCTGTCGCAAATCAGCGGCGCTTCCGAAGGCTGGACGCTGGCCTTCGCGATCGTGGCGATCGCGTTCGACGATCTGTCCGGAAATATCTGGCTCGCCCTGTTCCTTCGGGCTGCCGGGTCGCTGGGGATGAGCGTATTCCTGTTTTCCGTTACCTATCACGCGCGTCAGAGCGATGAAGAATGCCAGCCCGATTTCACGAAGAGAAACAGAGAAAAATAGCGTCCTCGGAAGTCAGCAGGTCTCAATCTCTTCGCCGTTGTGCTATCGGTGAGGGCGTGGCTTTCGTCGTATTTGCCGTCACCTAATTTGCGCGTGTGACGTTGTCCTGCATTTGACCACCCACAATGCTCGCGGCGATCAAAAAGGAATGCTGTGCTGCATCATCTAGAAATGGCGCTCAGATGCTCCTGCGCGGGTGACAGACCTTGTCCGAGCATTCGTCGGGCATCGATGCACTTCTCGCGCGCTCAAGCGAGCGAAAGATCGGCAGGTCCGTAACGACCGATTCCTTTAGCCCGTTGAGGCGGTAGTCGAACTGGAAAGTGATCGGGCCCGACTTGGCGACATGGACATACATCCCGTCGCGATGAGTGACTTTGTCGGGTTTCCCTTTGGAGTTGAGGTTCTTGAGGGCAACATCGGTGAGCATGGCGGATCCTTTCTTGAATACCGTCAACTCAGCGCGGCGCCTCCACCTCCTCATTTTTTCTGAAATATCAGTGCGATAAGCAGAAAAACTACCGTCAACTGGGCTAGTGGCAACGATGGTACGACTGAAATTCGCATATGACAAGCCTAACGGGTCCCGTCATCCAATCCGTCAGCATACTGTATTGCTGAACGATAGATCGCGAATGATAGCGACCTAAATATATCTATAAATCAGTGATTTATAGGGCGATGTCCCAAGGCTACCGAACGTCTTCGGCGCTTGGGAATCATTCCCACTCGATGGTCCCGGGAGGTTTGCTGGTGATGTCGTAGGTCACCCGGTTGATGCCCGCAACTTCGTTGATGATGCGGGTGGCGGTTTCGCTCAGAAAGTCATGGGTAAATGGATAGTAATCGGCAGTCATGCCATCGACCGAGGTCACTGCACGTAATGCGCAGGCATAGTCATATGTGCGATAGTCCCCCATGACGCCAACGGTGCGGACTGGAAGGATAGCCACGAAAGCTTGCCAGATCTCATCATAGAGACCGTGTTTGCGGATCTGGTCGATGTAGACGGCATCGACTTCGCGCAGGATGTCCAGCTTTTCGGGGGTGATCTCTCCGGGGCAGCGGATGGCAAGGCCGGGGCCGGGGAAAGGATGCCGCCCGATGAATTCGGCAGGCAGGCCCAGTTCGCGGCCCAGGGCACGCACCTCATCCTTGAAAAGCTCCCTTAGGGGCTCGACCAGCTTAAGCCCCATTTGCTCGGGCAGGCCGCCAACATTATGGTGGCTTTTGATCGTGACAGACGGGCCACCGGAGAAGCTGACACTTTCGATGACATCCGGGTAAAGCGTGCCTTGCGCCAGAAATTCGGCTCCGCCAACCTCGGCCGCATGTTTCTGGAAGACATCGATAAAGAGCCGCCCAATGGTCTTGCGCTTTTCCTCTGGGTCACTGACGCCGGTCAGGGCGCCCAGGAACAGGTCCGCTTCATCGGCATGGATCAGCGGCATGTTGTAGTGGTCGCGGAACATGGTGACGACCTCGGTCGCCTCATCCTTGCGCAGCAGGCCATGGTCAACGAAGACGCATGTCAGTTGGTCCCCGATAGCTTCATGGATCAGAACGGCAGCCACGGAACTGTCGACGCCACCGCTGAGCCCGCAAATAACCTTTGCATCGCCGACCTGGGCGCGGATCTTGGCGATGGCCTCGTCGCGGTAGGCGCCCATGGTCCAATCGCCCGTGAATCCGGCCTGTCGTACGAAGTTGGCATAAAGCTGTCTGCCCTTTGGCGTGTGGTGCACTTCGGGATGGAACTGGACGGCGTAGAAGTGCCGCTTTGGATCGGCCGTGATTGCAAAAGGCGCGTTGGGCGATGTGCCATAGACATGGAAGCCCGGCGCGATTTGGCTGACATGGTCGCCGTGGGACATCCAGACCTGTTCCGGCCCAGCATCAAACCAGCCATCCAGCAATGGTAGATTGTCTTGTGCTGCGGTGACGTAGGCCCGACCGAACTCTGCCGTTTTGTGCCCGCGCTCGACCTTTCCGCCAAGCATATCCATCATCAATTGCTGACCATAGCAAACGCCCAGAACAGGCACGCCCAGGTCAAACACCTTGGCAGGCGCGCGGGGCGAATCATCAGCAAAGACACTGGCAGGGCCGCCCGACAGGATCACCGCCCTTGGCGCGAAGGTTGCCAAAAATGGCTCGGTCACGGCGTTGAATGGGTGAATTTCGCAATAGACATTCAGCTCTCGCAAGCGGCGGGCGATCAACTGCGTCACCTGGCTGCCGAAGTCGATGATCAAAAGGCGGTCATGGGAGCTCTCGGTCATGCCGCCTGATAGGGCCGCACCATGGCTGACGCAAGGGGATGGCGAGGTTGAGAAAGCCCATGGATGTCGTTTTCGGGTCGCAAGCGCCGAAAACAGCGGCGGCGCAGGGCGCCCCATCGGGTTTAGTACATGGCACGGCGTTATTAAGCGGAGAGGCGGATATGACAGAAGCAACCACCAGACGGCGCACCCGCGGCGGTGGCGGTGCAGCCCGCCGGGCCGAGCGCACAGCGGTACGGATCGAATGTGCCCCATATATCAGCCGCAATATCGCAAATTTCGATGTGTTGAACGATGAGGCGCTTGAGATTGTTGAGACCAATGCCGAGATCGTCCTTGAAGAGATCGGCGTGGCGTTTGTTGAAAATCCTACCGCTTTGGCTCGCTGGCGCGACGCTGGTGCCGATGTCCACGGTGAGCGGGTGCATATCCCCAAAGGCCTGGCGCGCAAACTATGCCAGACGGCACCCGATCGGTTCACGCAGCATGCCCGAAATCCCGCGCGTTCGGTCGAGGTTGGGGGCAAGTCCTTGGTCCTCGCCCCGGTCTACGGCCCCCCATTCGTGCGCGATATCGAAGGGGGGCGCCGCTATGCCACGATGGAGGATTTTCGTAATTTCGTGAAGCTGGGCTACATGTCGAAGTGGCTGCATCACTCCGGCGGTACGGTTTGCGAGCCCACCGATATACCCGTAAACAAACGCCATCTGGACATGCTGCTGGCCCATATGACGTTGAATGACAAGCCGTTCATGGGATCGGTCACCGAACCTGTTCGGGCCAGTGATTCGGTAGAAATGTGTGAGATCCTGTTTGGTGGCTTGGACGACCGGACGGTGATGACCTCCCTGATCAATATCAACTCTCCGCTGACATTTGATGCGACGATGATGGGCGCGTTGGAGGTTTACGCCGCCGCCAATCAGGCTTGCATCATTTCACCGTTCATCGTCGGCGGGGCGATGGCGCCCGTTTCCGTTGCGGGAACGTTGACCCAAGTCTTGGCCGAGGTGATGGCTGGCGTTGCCTACTCGCAGCTCATCCGACCCGGTGCGCCTGTCATCTTTGGCGCCTTCGTCGCCTCTATCGATATGAATTCCGGTGCGCCGACATTTGGCACGCCTGAAGCGTCTCAGGTGACCTACGGTGCGGGGCAGCTGGCGCGCCGTTTGGGTTTGCCCTACCGATCTGCCGGGTCGTTTTGCGGATCCAAGCTGCCAGACGCCCAGGCGGCCTACGAAACGGCGAATTCACTGAATGCCGGCTTGCTTTCAGGCGTGAATTTCATGTTGCATTCCTGTGGCTGGCTGGAAGGCGGCCTTGTCTCTTCCTACGAAAAGTTTGTGATGGATGCCGATCAGTTGGGGGTCTTGCACAAGCTGGCCGCCGGTGTGGCCGTCGACGACGCAGCGCAAGCCATGGATGCCATTCGGGAAGTTGGCCCCGGTGGGCATTACCTTGGCTGTGCCCATACGCAATCTCACTTCAAGGAAGCCTTCTGGCGGACCGATATCCTGGACTACCGCCCATTCGAAACCTGGCACGAGGCAGGAGCAAAAGATAGCCAATCCTTGGCTGCCACCCGTGTCGCCAAACTGTTGGATGACTATCAGCAACCCGCGCTGGATATCGCGACTCATGACGCTCTTACCGCTTATGTGGAGCAAAAGAAATCCAGTATGCCAGATGCGTTTATGTAATAAAGTATCGGCTCATTTTACATTTTTTATCCGCAAAGTTGCGCTACTTTTGATGACGTGACGTTATCTGATTGCAAAGCCATTTCGGCCATCAAGGCAATGAGAGTGTCCAAATGACGGACGGCGGAATAGGTTGCATCTCCTGAAACACGCAAGGATTCAATTTCTGCCTCACGTTGAAAGAGCTGTGGAACCGCCTTGCCGGGTTCCGGCAATTCCGTTTGTTTCAGGACGCGCTTAAGATGCTGATTTCTTTGATAATCAACGAGCCCATGGCGCGCTGCGCATAGCAGCAGGCGAGGGCGGTGCATTGTGCGAAGGGTGGCAGTGTAATCCGTCATGGCAGTCTCCGATCTTGTTCGGCAGACCATGCCTCATCCAACAGCCCGTTGCGCTGTCAAGGATTGAGCGTTCGCTGGGGGAAAGATATGTTTCCAATTTTCTATCAATTATATTCGCAGCTCGGAAATTTAACGTTCGGCTAACCAAATCTCTAGAATGGTTTGCTGGCTGGATATCTGAGCATTCCTAGGAATGACGCTGGAGGGTTACATGGAAATGGGCAAACAAAGGGTACAGTCTGTCGGTGCGGTGCCGCCTTGGGTGCCAACCGAAGCGTTGCACTACCTCCGCCATACCGAGCAGGGCCTCTCGATCCGGGCCGTCGCCAGGGATGAGGGATGTCATGCCTCGACCATTCTGCGTCAGATCCGTCGTTTTGAACAACGCCGCGATGATCCGCTGATTGATGAGGCACTATCCAATTTGGGTGCCTCCCACTTTCAGTCAGATATCGCCACGGCGTCAGATCTGAGGGGCCGGGATATGCAGGCAGCACGGAAACGAGACGTCTCGCCGGTTTGCGATGCAGACACGATCAACAGGGAGGCACGGCGCATCTTGCGACGTCTGTCCGAAACGGGTGCGATGCTGGTTGTTGCGCCCGAGTTGCAAAAGGCGGCGGTTCTTCGGGAATTGCCGGATGGGCGTTCGACTCGAACGGGCGTGGTTACACGCGAAGTGGCGCAGGCTTTCGCGTTGAAAGACTGGATTGCGTGTCAGCGAAGTGGCAAGATCGCAACTTACAAGATCACAGCGGCCGGCCGGGCCGCGCTGAAAAGGTTGCTGGCTGAACAGAGCAAAGTCGCCGCTGGGTTTTCAGAGGATCAGTCTGCTTTCGCAGCTCAACATCGCGATTGGGACGAGAAAGAGGTGCCCGAAGAGGGATGTGGCAAAACTCGGCGGGTTAGATACAACATCGCCGAAAGCCCCATCGTGACACTGGCACGCCGACGGGACAAAGACGGTAAACCCTTTCTGGAGGGGGAACTTGTTGCAGCGGCAGAGCGGCTGCGCGAAGACTTCGAACTGGCCCAAATGGCGCCTCGGGTGACGCAGAACTGGGAAGGGTTCCTTACCGCCGGGACCCGATCCGGTTTTGGGGGAGGTGATGCCGGTGGCGGGCCACAAGCTGCGCGTGACAGGGTCGCTTCCGCACTCAAGGATCTTGGCCCGGGGCTTGGCGATATGGTTTTGCGCTGCTGTTGCTTTCTTGAGGGATTGGAGATGACCGAAAAGCGCATGGGATGGTCGGCTCGCTCGGGTAAAGTGGTTCTGAGGATCGCATTGCAACGTCTCAAGCGTCATTATGACGAGAGTTACGGTCCCGGTGGTGGCATGATCGGTTAATGCGATCCAAGTTTGAAACGGCGATAGCCAAGTATTACAATTAAGACCGGCTGTGATTGGCCGGAAAATCGAAAATAGCAATGCGCTTTTAGGAACGTCCAGACCAAACAGATCAAAGCAGTCAGCTTGTTTACCTTTAAAAACAGATCTGGCTTTTTCAAAGCAACCGTATCTTTTATTAAAGTCATAGCTTGATTGGTGGCTGCAGCGACGGGACATTTTCACCTGCGCTGCAGTTTACTTTGAAAATATCAGGGCTTTCTAGGAATTCAAATAGGTTGAGTTGTGATCTTGAGCATATCAAATATTTAGTATGACATGCTGTTTAAATCAATATCACTCCGTTGCGGTGGAGAGGTATTTTTGACCATTGAGATTTGTGGTATTTCCAGAATGCCTTTTATTTTAACCCAAGTATTGATTGATGAAATTTGTTCCTGAGGCTTAAATTAAAAATGGTTCACCCAAGAGGAAACGTAGCGAGTTTTATTTTTATAGTCTGGCTCAGCTAATTACACTAAAGATTAGTCGTATGATTTGATAAATTGGCTTACACGGTGGTCTATTCATGCTTCCAGCTAGTGTCTGCTATGCAGATCGACTTGCCCTGAGATCTGATGAGCAAGATCAATGATCGCTGTTTGAGCATTCCATTCCTGTGACCCTGTCCCAAATGGCCAGTTCGGCAGCGTTCACCATTGTGCTTGAACCAATGGCGAAAAACGGCTTATTGTCGATAGCCACGCGTCCGTCTTCGAGGATCAGAGTGAAGGACGGCCAACGGCTGAAGCAATAGCGGAATGCTTTGGCCAAATCACTCTTGCCCGGGATGCGCGTCAGTTGGGCCTCG
>NZ_JAFEUL010000009.1 GCF_016901225.1 Actibacterium sp. 188UL27-1
GCCTGGAAATCGCCGAAATACTTCGTGATCGCCGCCGTCAGCGTCGTCTTGCCATGGTCAACATGCCCAATCGTCCCAATGTTAACGTGCGGCTTGTTGCGCTCAAACTTTTCCTTAGCCATCTGGCCTCTCCTCTTGTCTTTCTAACGGTGCGTGCAAGCACGCACCCTACCGGGGTGTAGGATGCGTGGTCGCCCACGCACCGCGTGCTATGCGTATTTCGCCTGGATCTCGTCGCTGATATTCTGCGGAACCGGGTCATAATGGTCGAACTGCATCGTAAACTGCGCGCGACCAGAGGACATGGAGCGCAGGGTATTGATGTAGCCGAACATATTAGCCAGCGGCACGAAGGCGTCGATCGCGATGGCGTTGCCGCGGGTATCCTGGCCCTGCACCTGCCCACGACGGGAGGTCAGATCACCAATGATGCCACCGGTATACTCGTCAGGCGTCACCACCTCGACCTTCATGATCGGTTCCAGCAGCTTGGCACCAGCTTTCTTCATCGCTTCCCGCATCCAGGCACGTGCGGCAATCTCAAATGCCAGAACGCTCGAGTCCACATCGTGGAACTTGCCATCGATCAGCGCGACCTTGAAGTCGATCACAGGAAAGCCAGCCAGAGGGCCACTATCCATGACCGATTTCACGCCCTTTTCGACACCGGGAATATATTCCTTGGGCACGGCACCACCAACGATGCGGCTCTCGAAGCTGAACCCTTCGCCCGCCTCGGTCGGAGTGATGATCATCTTGACCTCGGCGAACTGACCGGAGCCACCCGACTGCTTCTTGTGCGTGTAGGAATGCTCAGCCTCGCGAGAAATAGTCTCGCGATAGGCCACCTGAGGCGCACCGATGTTTGCCTCAACCTTGAATTCACGCTTCAGACGATCAACCAAGATGTCGAGGTGAAGTTCGCCCATCCCTTTCATGATCGTCTGACCAGACTCCAGATCGGTTTCAACGCGAAAGGACGGATCCTCGGCCGCCAAACGCTGCAGACCGGTGGACATCTTCTCCTGGTCGGCCTTCGTCTTGGGTTCAACCGCAATCTCGATCACCGGATCGGGGAAAGTCATCGTTTCCAGAACGACTGGGTCGTTGACCGCGCACAACGTGTCACCGGTCGTCGTGTCCTTCAGACCCGCAAGTGCGATGATGTCACCAGCAAACGCTTCGGCAATCTCTTCGCGGTTATTCGAGTGCATCATCATCATGCGGCCCACACGCTCTTTCTTCCCCTTGGTAGAGTTGAGCATCGTTTCACCCTTGGTCATGGTACCCGAATAGATCCGGGTAAAGGTCAAGGAGCCTACAAAGGGGTCGTTCATGATTTTGAACGCAAGGCCAGAGAATGCCATGTCGTCGTCCGCACGACGTGGGATGTCACGGGTTTCCGTCTCGTCGCCCGGCTTAAAGCCCATGTAATCCACCACATCCAGCGGGCTGGGCAGGTAGTCGACAACAGCGTTCAGTAGCGGCTGCACACCTTTGTTCTTGAAAGCCGATCCAGCCAGGATGGGAATGAAAGACATCTCAAGTGTACCGGCGCGGATCAAACGGCGTAGGGTCGGCACATCAGGCTCCGTACCTTCGAGATAGGCCTCCATGGCGTCGTCATCCATTTCGACGGCCATTTCGATCATCTCATTGCGCATCTCATTGGCTTTGTCCGATAGTTCGGCACGGACCGGACGCAACTCCCATGAGGCACCCAGATCTTCGCCAGCCCACACCCATTCCTGCATGGTGACGAGGTCGATGATGCCTTCCAGTTCGGTCTCAGCGCCGATCGGCAATTGAACCGGGCACGGACGCGCTCCAGTACGATCCGCGATCATCTCAACACAGTTGAAAAAATCGGCGCCAATCTTGTCCATTTTATTGACAAAGACGATGCGCGGCACTTTGTACCGGTCGGCTTGACGCCACACGGTTTCTGTTTGTGGCTCAACACCAGCATTGGCGTCTAGCACGGCGACCGCGCCATCAAGAACAGCCAGCGAACGCTCCACCTCAATGGTAAAGTCCACGTGGCCCGGCGTATCGATAATATTCAAGCGATGCTTTTCGGTATCCGGTGTCTGGCCATCCTCGGTCCGCTCCCAGAACGTGGTGGTCGCAGCGGATGTGATCGTGATGCCACGCTCCTGTTCCTGCTCCATCCAGTCCATGGTGGCCGCACCGTCATGCACCTCACCGATGTTATGCGACTTCCCTGTGTAGTACAGGATCCGCTCCGAGCAGGTAGTCTTGCCTGCATCGATATGGGCCATGATCCCAAAGTTGCGGTAGCGTTCGAGGGGGTATTCGCGTGCCATTGGCTCGGTCCTCAGGGGGTATGGAGTGGGTTACCAGCGGTAATGACTGAATGCTTTGTTCGCATCGGCCATTTTGTGGGTATCTTCGCGTTTTTTCACAGCTGTACCGCGCGAGTTGACGGCATCGACCAGTTCACCGGCCAGGCGCTCTTCCATCGTGTTCTCGTTGCGCTTGCGAGCGGCGATGATCAACCAGCGGATGGCCAGAGCCTCGCGGCGCTCCGGACGCACATCAACCGGCACCTGATACGTGGCACCACCCACGCGGCGCGAGCGGACCTCGACCGACGGTTTGATATTTTCCAGCGCTTCAGTGAAGACCTCAATAGGCGAGCGCTTTAGTTTCCCTTCAACGCGATCGAACGCGTTGTAAACAATGCGCTCGGCGGCAGATTTCTTACCGTCGACCATCAGGTTGTTCATGAATTTGGTCAAAACCTTATCGCCAAATTTGGCGTCAGGCAGGACTTCGCGTTTCTCGGCGGCGTGACGACGTGACATCCGGCTTTCCTCTTACTTGGGGCGCTTGGCGCCATATTTCGACCGGCGCTGCTTACGATCTTTGACACCTTGGGTATCCAAAACACCGCGCAAAATATGGTAGCGCACACCAGGAAGGTCTTTCACCCGACCACCGCGGATCAACACAACCGAATGTTCCTGCAGGTTGTGGCTTTCACCGGGGATGTAGCTGATCACCTCAAACCCGTTGGTCAAACGCACCTTTGCCACTTTCCGCATGGCCGAGTTCGGCTTTTTCGGTGTGGTTGTGTAGACACGCGTGCAAACACCGCGTTTCTGCGGGCAGGATTCCAAGTGCTGCGACTTGGACCGTTTAATTTTTGGCTGTCGCGGTTTGCGGATCAGCTGTTGGATCGTCGGCATTCAGGTGTCGTCCCCGTTTGGCTCATACATATTTGGCGCACGTACTGCGCCCGGTTCGAGTGTCGATCGCGTGTCGCGCGTCCGCAAAACGCAAAAACCGCGGGCGGCCCCATGATCGCAGGACCGGCGCGGTGGAATTCCAGAGGATCGAGGCGTAGTGCCCGGATCTTGACCACTTTAGTTCTGTAAACTGGCCGCACCCATGAGATACCCCGGGCGGCTAAGTGGGCGTCCTATACGGAGAGTCGCATGGGCTGTCAACAGCACTTAACGGATCCTTCCCCAAAGCATTTGGGCGCAGACACGTCCTGCTATCTTGCGTGCATTTAGCTACGCGCCAAAGTCCTTTCCCTGAAAAAGGCAAAAAGCCCGGTCCCTACGACGATAGACGCCCCGATCAGCGTTAGGGGATCAGGCCAATCACCAAAGACAACAAGGCCAAGACCAAGCGCCCAAACCAACCCGGTATAGCGGAATGGCGCCACAAATCCGATATCACCCACTCTCATGACCATCACGCTAAAGAGATACGCAAAAACCACCGATACCGTTGATCCGGCCAGCAGCCAGCCAGCCTGCATGGTAACCGGTCTCCAAGACTCCGGTGACACCGAGCTGGCCAACGCCGCTGCCACCGTGACCCCGGCCGAACCAACAACAGCCATCGTCAGCGATGGCACCGTCGCTCCAACCTTGCGTGTGGCGATATCGCGGGCCGTGACGCATACAACAGCGATCAATGCATAGATCGCAAAAATATCGAAACCGTCCGTCCCGGGTCGCACGATCAATAGGACGCCGATCAGACCGATCAGAATGGCGCTCAACCGACGCCACCCTATAGCCTCTTTGAAGAACACGGCCCCTGCCAGCGTGATAACCAACGGCGCTGACTGCAGGATGGCCGTCGCATTGGCGAGCGGAACATTGAACAGCGCAGTGAGAAAGAAGTAGGCAGCGGCAACCTCGCTGACCGTCCGGAGGGCGATGAACCGCCAATCCCGCGCGCTCTGTTGCAACGTCAAGCTGCCCAAGGCTATGGCAATGCCGGTCAGACACAGGGTCGACGCGACCCCTCGCAAGGTCAGGATTTGTGACAAAGGCAGCTGTGCTGACAGCACCTTAATAAATGCGTCGTTCAACGTAAAAGCTGCCATCGTTGCGGTCATAAGGACGGCGCCGCGCGTATTGTCTGCCAGTGTTGTCACGCCGAAATACCAGGTTGCCGTCACGGAAACGGAATTTATTTACCATTTGTGCCTTATTGTCACCACATGATCGACGCAACAGCTCGAAAAACATTGAGTGAGTATTTTACGCGATTCCTCGCGTAACAGCGTAGGACGAGTGCATGGTGCAAAGATCCGCCAGCCTTTGGCGTATTTGCCTGCTGTTTATTGCCTAGTCTGAAATCATCACAGCTGTGTTGCTTGCAATGCAGTATCGAAACACGGCCCATGACGCGACAAATTTTGCTTTGCGAGATGTAAGGTCTCAAAAACGCGGCCCGAACCGAAGAGGACCCAAAGAATGAAGCTTGTTGGCACCCGTGAATTCGCTCAAGGATCCATCCCGGTGGAAGTGAAGGGTAGCAGCTACAACTCATCCACGAAAACATGGGTCGTGCGTGACAACGAAGGGTTGTTTAATGCTCTGCGGTATTCCAACGGCGGCGAAGAAATCAAGCTGGCTCAAAGCGATGAACCCTACAAGCTTCATATCGTTAAGAAATTCTTTCCAGACGGCATTGTCACGCTGTCCTCACTCAATTCCAATAAGCCCGCTGTATTTGGCGCAATCCGGCTAGACCAAGTCAACAATTTACATTTTGATAATGTTAAATTTGAGTCGCATCACAATGGAAAGCAAGCCGGGTATCACCAAATTTTCATAAAAGATACCAAGAATGTTGTAATAAAAAATTCCGACTTCGACGGTGCTGCCAAAGGTATTGTAGGCAGTGGTGACCCAAATATCGTTAAGGGCATTCGGCTGGCTGACATTCGTCATTCAGAGGATTTCCAGTTTACCGGGAATACCGTAACGGGATACAATCACGGGCTGTATTTTCGGGACGCAAAAGATGCGATCGTAAAGAATAACGACATCTCGAAATTGCAAGGCGACGGCATTCGGATGGTCGATATCAATAACATGCTGATTGAGGGCAATCACATCCATGACTTTATCGGGTCAACTTACAACGTAACGCATCTGGATATGATCCAATTGTGGTCAACCGGAGCGAAAACCGCCTCCAAAAACATCTTCATCCGGGACAATATCTTGGACTCCGGATCAGGCGCCGGCACCCAGACAATCCATATGCGCAACGAGTCTGTCGATTTGGGGCGAGAAGGTCGTGATTTTTACTACCAGAACATCGTGATCGAGGACAATACGATCAAGAATGGTCATATCCACGGCATCCATATCGGGGAAGTTGACGGTCTTAAGATCAAGAACAACGACTTGAGCGTGAACGCGGACACGCCCGTGATTGGCCGGGCAACGGCAGACGGATATGAATTGGCCAAGATACACACGCCCAAGATCACGATCAGTAAGAAAGCCAAGAACGTTGAACTGGTAAACCAGAGCGACGACATCCGCCGCATTCCTGACAAGGCCAAAGTCACGGAAAACACAAATGATCAAAAGGCCGAATACAATCCGCCCAAGCCTTCCGCAAAGACTGATCCGGACCCAGCGCCCGCGGGCGACAGAAACGACAAGCTGTTTGCTGAGAAAAACGGTAGCCGTTTGGATGGCGGCGGCGGAAATGACCAACTGATCGGATATGGTGGTGATGACTACCTCCGCGGTGGCGATGGTCGCGACAGCATTCGAGGCGGTGGTGGCGATGATACGCTGGTCATCGATACACAGGACCGCTGGCTCCAGGGCGGGCGCGGTAAGGATCAGGCGAAACTGGATGATGAAGGTACCTTCGATCTGAGCAAGGCCTTTTTCCATTCCATTGAACAATTCGATATGCGCAATGGCGAAGACAACGAGCTTGTATTGGATTTCGGCGACCTGCGATCAACGGGCGAATTGTTCGTTGTTGGCGACAAGGGCGACCTCGTCACAATCGATACCAGTTTTGGGAGGGTGCAAAACCACTTCAGGACTGAGGAGGTCGAGATCGGCGGGCAAGACTTCACCCATTACCACGCCAAAAAGGGGACCTGGCTGGATGTGGACCTCTATGTCGCAAGCAATTTAGACGTCGAAATCATCTAAGTCACTGTGAGTTTTTTGCCGCTCGCAGCGGCACAGTAAGCCGCATCTTTAATGAGCACTCACATGCGCGAAGTGAAAGCGCGTCCATTCGCGCTTTCAGCTCAACTCGAGTGATACGTTATCTGAACTCAGGACCTAAGCAACCGCCGCCCCAATCGACGCACATGAACGGCGGGGGCACGGCCCCATACGGGCCCGGCTCCGCCGCCCTGGCCCAACGGATCTGCACAGCGGCTTGCCCGCGTCGGCAAATCGGGCGGGAGCTCCCTTCCCTCGGAAATACATTTCCAGAAACGAAAAAACCCCGGCTTTGACCGGGGTTCTTTGTAACGCAGATCTCGCCAGCTTTATTCGCGGGCCTCCGGCGTATCAACCATCAAGTTGTCAAATGCATCGCCACCGACGACGTCACCTTCCGCAGGCGCCATAAGCGCAGCAGCGGCTTGCGCCTCTTCCTTGCGCTGTTCGATCACCTTGCTGTCCCGCTCGGTTGCGATGCGGCGCACGCGTTGCGTGGCCCCGCCCGTACCCGCTGGAATCAGGCGCCCAACAATCACATTCTCTTTGAGGCCGACCAGTTTGTCGCGCTTGCCCTGGACCGAGGCTTCGGTCAGAACCCGCGTGGTCTCCTGGAACGACGCCGCCGAGATGAACGATCGGGTCTGCAACGATGCTTTGGTGATGCCCAGCAGGATCGGCTCGCCCGAGGCCGGACGGCGACCATCAGCCAGCGCCTTGTCATTGGCCGCGTCGAACTCTGCCTTGTCGACATGTTCCCCCTTCAGCAGCGTGGTCTCACCGCTGTCCAGGATCTCCCACTTCTGCAGCATCTGGCGCACGATCACTTCGATATGCTTATCGTTGATCTTCACGCCCTGCAGCCGGTAGACGTCCTGCACCTCGTTGATCATGTAATCGGCTAGGGCCTCAACCCCCATGATCGACAGGATATCGTGCGGCGCGGGGTTACCATCCATGATGTAATCGCCCTTTTGCACGAAGTCGCCTTCCTGCACCGGGATGTGCTTACCCTTGGGCACCATGTATTCCACCGGTTCCATCGTCTCGTCCGAGGGCTCAATGCTGATCCGGCGCTTGTTCTTGTAGTCGCGTCCGAATTTCACGTAGCCGTCGATCTCGGCGATGATAGCGTGGTCTTTGGGCCGGCGTGCCTCGAAAAGTTCGGCCACACGCGGCAGACCACCGGTGATGTCCTTGGTCTTGGCGCCTTCCCGCGGGATCCGGGCGACAACGTCACCGGCCCGCACATCAACCCCATCCTCAACCGACAGAATGGCATCCACCGACATCGGATAGGTGACCGGATTGCCCTGATCATTTCGTACCGGCTCGCCATCGCGGTCCAGCAGGATAATCTCGGGCTTCAGGTCATTACCCTTGGGGGCCGCTCGCCAATCTGTCACGATCTTCTGTGTCATGCCGGTGGCATCGTCAGTTTCTTCTCGCACAGCGATACCGCTGACCAGATCCACGAACTTCACCATACCCGCCTTCTCCGCGATGATCGGCAGCGTGTAGGGATCCCATTCGAACAACTTATCACCACGGGTAACGGCCTGATTGTCGGTCACAAAGACCTTGGAGCCATAGCTGATCTTGTGGCTGGCCCGCTCCGTCCCGTTCTCATCGATGATTGCGAGTTGCATGTTGCGGCCCATCACGACCTGTTCGCCTGCGGCATTCGCCAACAGGTTCGCATTGCGGAACTCGATCTTACCATCCTGGCTGCTTTCCTGGAACGACTGCTGACCACCCTGGGCCACGCCGCCGATGTGAAATGTCCGCATCGTCAGCTGCGTGCCAGGTTCACCGATGGATTGGGCCGCGATGATACCGACGGCTTCACCGATGTTGACCTGAGTACCACGCGCCAGGTCACGGCCATAGCAGGTGGCACAGATGCCATCGTCAATTTCGCAGGTCAGCGGCGACCGGATCAGCATCGAAGCAACATCTGCTGCCTCGATCATGTCGGCCTTACGCTCATCGATCAGTTCATTGCGGCTGACCAGCACCTCATCAGTGCCCGGACGCAAGACATCCTCTGCCGCAACCCGGCCCAGAATGCGCTCGGACAAGGACGAGACGACTTCACCGTCGCTCACCGCTGCCTCGGCCGTGATCGACTTGTCGGTGCCGCAATCCTGAACACGCACGATGCAATCCTGCGCCACGTCCACCAGACGTCGGGTCAAATAACCCGAATTCGCCGTCTTCAACGCTGTATCCGACAGACCCTTCCGGGCGCCGTGGGTCGAGTTGAAGTATTCAAGGACGGTCAGACCTTCCTTAAAGTTCGAGATGATGGGCGTCTCGATAATCTCACCCGATGGTTTGGCCATCAGGCCGCGCATCCCGCCCAGCTGCTTCATCTGCGTGACAGAACCACGGGCACCGGAATGCGCCATCATGTAGACCGAGTTCGGCTCCATTTCGGCACCGCTCTCGTCCTTCCGCTTGGCCGAGATGGTATCCATCATGGCATCGGTGACCTTGTCGTTACATTTCGACCAGGCATCGACGACCTTGTTGTACTTCTCACCCTGGGTGATCAGGCCATCCATATACTGCTGTTCGAAATCCTTTACCTGGTCGCGGGTTTCATCCACGATGGGCCACTTGGTTTCAGGGATAACCATGTCGTCCTTACCGAACGAGATGCCGGCCTTGAACGCCTCCCGGAACCCGATCGTCATGATCTGATCGCAGAAAATGACGCTCTCTTTCTGGCCACAATAGCGATAGACGGTGTCGATGACGCGCTGGACGTCCTTCTTCCTCAACAGGCTGTTGACCAGATCGAACGGCGCTTTGGCATTGAGCGGCAGCAGCGCCCCAAGACGAGCACGGCCTGGCGTGGTCTCGAACCGCTTGGGATATTCGTTGCCTTCCGCATCGATCTGCGGGATGCGGCATTGAATCTTGGCGTGCAGATGCACTTCGCCAGCATTCAGTGCATGCTCCACCTCTTCGACCGAACCAAAGATCATACCTTCGCCTGGCATGCCGTCCCGTTCCATCGAGATATAGTAGAGGCCCAGGATCATATCCTGCGATGGCACGATGATCGGTGCGCCGTTGGCGGGCGACAGAACGTTGTTCGTCGACATCATCAGGACGCGTGCTTCAAGCTGCGCTTCCAATGACAGCGGCACGTGAACGGCCATCTGATCTCCGTCGAAATCGGCGTTAAAGGCCGAGCAGACCAGCGGGTGAAGCTGGATTGCCTTGCCTTCGATCAGCACGGGCTCAAACGCTTGGATGCCAAGGCGGTGCAAAGTCGGCGCCCGGTTCAGCATCACCGGGTGTTCGCGGATCACCTCGTCAAGGATATCCCAAACTTCGGGACGTTCCTTCTCCACCAGCTTTTTGGCCTGCTTCACGGTCGAAGACAGTCCCTTCGCCTCAAGCCGGGAATAGATGAACGGTTTGAACAGCTCTAGCGCCATCTTCTTGGGCAAACCGCATTGGTGCAGCTTCAGTTCCGGCCCGGTCACGATGACCGAACGGCCCGAGAAGTCGACCCGCTTCCCCAAAAGGTTCTGACGGAAGCGACCCTGCTTACCTTTCAGCATATCGCTGAGCGATTTCAGCGGACGCTTGTTCGCGCCGGTGATGACCCGACCACGCCGACCGTTATCGAACAGTGCATCAACGGATTCCTGCAACATCCGCTTTTCATTGCGGACGATGATATCCGGTGCGCGCAATTCGATCAGGCGCTTCAGACGGTTGTTCCGGTTGATCACCCGGCGATACAGATCGTTCAGATCCGACGTCGCGAAACGACCACCGTCAAGCGGCACCAGCGGGCGCAGTTCTGGCGGGATAACGGGCACGACCGTCATAACCATCCATTCCGGGCGGTTGCCGGACTCCAGGAAGTTTTCGACGATTTTCAGGCGTTTGATGATCTTCTTGGGCTTCAGCTCACCCGTTGCGACCTTCAGCTCTTCGCGCAGGGTTTCGGCCTCGGACTCGAGGTCGATCTGGCTGAGCATTTCGCGGATCGCCTCGGCGCCGATATTCGCGGTGAACGCATCCGTGCCATAGGTGTCCTGGGCATCCATGAACTCTTCTTCGGACATCAGCTGCCCGTAGTTGAGGTCGGTAAGGCCCGGTTCGATCACCACATAGTTTTCGAAATAGAGGATCCGCTCAAGATCGCGCAACGTCATGTCCAGCATCAGGCCGATGCGGCTCGGCAACGACTTGAGGAACCAGATATGCGCCACGGGGGCGGCCAGCTCGATATGGCCCATCCGCTCGCGACGGACCTTTTGCAGCGTGACTTCCACACCACATTTCTCACAGACAACGCCGCGATACTTCATGCGCTTATATTTGCCGCACAGGCATTCATAGTCTTTGATCGGGCCAAAGATCCGCGCGCAGAACAGGCCGTCACGCTCGGGCTTGAACGTGCGGTAGTTAATCGTCTCGGGCTTTTTGATCTCACCGTAAGACCACGACAGGATCCGCTCCGGCGAGGCCAACGAGACCTTGATCTCGTCAAACACCTTGGGCGGCGTGAGCGGGTTAAACGGGTTGTTGGTCAGTTCCTGGTTCATCGGGCGTCCTTTCCAGGCTCTTTGCATTCATAGAAGGTGGCACGGCGATAAGAGCGCCACCTCATGGGAATTTCTGGTGTGCCTTGCAATCTCCAGACTTGCCGGATGTTGCGGTGCTTCGGCGGCGTTGTGGCCTTTCGACCAATGTGCAAACCCGCGGGGCAAATTGGTTCGTTTAAATTTGCCCAAGTTTCTTCTGTAAATACGAAGAAACGTTGGCTTTGTTGATCGTACACAGTGCCTCCAGCGATCTTTTGAAACCCGGCCAAGGATGCCGTGGCTACAAGAGCCACGGCCAACCTCACTCATCCACCTCCGCATCGAGGAGTTCCATGTTGAGGCCGAGGCCGCGCACTTCCTTGACGAGGACGTTGAACGATTCCGGCACGCCGGCCTCGAAATTGTCCTCACCCTTGACGATGCTTTCATAGACCTTGGTGCGGCCCGCAACGTCGTCGGATTTGACCGTCAGCATCTCCTGCAGGGTGTAGGCGGCACCGTAGGCTTCGAGGGCCCAGACCTCCATCTCACCAAAGCGCTGACCACCGAACTGTGCCTTACCGCCAAGCGGCTGCTGAGTAACAAGGCTGTAGGGCCCGGTCGAGCGCGCGTGGATCTTGTCATCCACCAGGTGATGCAGCTTCAGCAGGTACTTGACGCCGACGGTGACCTGACGGGCGAATTTCTCACCCGAACGGCCATCGAACAGATCCGATTGGCCCGACGTGTCAAAGCCCGCACGGGTCAGCGCGTCATTGACATCAACCTCCTTGGCGCCGTCAAAAACCGGCGTTGCGATCGGCACACCGCGCGTGACATTGCCGGCGGCCTCAAGCAACTGATCCTCGGACATGTCGCCGATCGCCTCGTCATAGACGTCGTCGCCATAGGCGATCCGCATCGCATCACGCACCGGGGTCATGTCGCCAGACCGGCGATATTCACCCAACGCATCGTCGATCTTGATCCCCAGACCGCGCGCGGCCCAACCCATATGGGTTTCCAGGATCTGCCCGACATTCATACGTGACGGCACACCTAGCGGGTTCAGCACAAAATCAACGGGCGTCCCGTCCCCGAGGAAAGGCATATCCTCCATCGGCACGACCTTGGAGATGACACCCTTGTTGCCGTGACGACCGGCCATCTTGTCACCGGGCTGCAGCTTACGCTTCACCGCGATGAACACCTTGACCATCTTCATCACACCGGGTGGCAGATCGTCACCACGGCGGACCTTCTCGACCTTATCCTCGAACCGCGCTTCAAGGGCACGTTTCTGCGCCTCATACTGCTCGTTGAGAGCCTCGACGATCTGAGCATCGGATTCTTCAGCAAGCGCCAACTGCCACCATTGCCCTTTGGACAGCGACGCCAGCAGATCTTCGGAAATCTCGGAGCCGGATTTGATACCTTTCGGCCCTTTGACCGCCGTTTTGCCCAAGATCAGAGTCTTGAGACGCGCGTAGATGTTGCGATCCAGAATGCCTAGCTCGTCATCCCGGTCACGGGCGAGGCGCTCGACCTCTTCCCGCTCGATCTGCAAGGCACGTTCATCCTTTTCCACACCATGGCGGTTAAAGACGCGGACCTCAACCACTGTACCAAAATCACCCGGTGGCAGACGCAAGGACGTGTCACGCACATCGCTGGCCTTTTCGCCAAAGATAGCGCGCAGCAGTTTCTCTTCCGGGGTCATGGGGCTTTCGCCTTTGGGGGTGATCTTGCCCACAAGGATGTCTGCCGGGCCGACCTCAGCGCCGATATAGACGATGCCCGCTTCGTCGAGGTTGCGCAAAGCTTCCTCACCGACATTCGGGATATCGCGCGTGATCTCCTCAGGGCCCAGCTTGGTGTCCCGTGCGGCTACTTCGAATTCTTCGATATGAACGCTTGTGAACACGTCATCGCGCGCCACCCGTTCCGAGATCAGGATCGAGTCCTCGTAGTTGTAGCCATTCCACGGCATGAACGCGACAACCACGTTCTTACCCAAGGCTAATTCGCCAAGATCCGTGGAGGGACCGTCCGCGATAACCTCGTTCTTGGTCACCGTGTCGCCCACCTTCACCAGCGGACGCTGGTTGATACAGGTGTTCTGGTTCGATCGCTGGAATTTGCGCAAACGATAGATATCAACGCCGGGATCACCTGGTTCCATATCCGCCGTTGCGCGTACAACGATCCGCTGGGCATCGACCTGGTCGATGATGCCCGCACGTTTGGCCATGATCGCAGCACCACTATCCTGGGCCACAATGCCTTCGATACCGGTGCCCACAAAGGGCGCATCGGCCTGCAAAAGCGGCACAGCCTGACGCTGCATGTTCGAGCCCATCAAGGCGCGGTTGGCGTCATCATTTTCCAGGAACGGGATCAAAGATGCCGCGACCGAGACAAGCTGCTTGGGCGACACGTCGATCAGGTCAACAGTGTCGGGATTTTGCAACATGTATTCGCCCGACTGCCGGGTGGAGACCAGATCGTTGATGAACTTGCCATCATCGTCCAGCTTGGCGTTCGCCTGGGCCACTGTATGCCGCATCTCTTCGGTTGCGGACATGTATTGGACTTCATCCGTCACCTTGCCCTCGATCACCTTGCGGTAAGGCGTTTCGATAAAGCCATATTTGTTTACGCGCGCAAAGGTTGCGAGACTGTTGATCAGACCAATGTTTGGTCCTTCTGGCGTTTCAATCGGGCACATCCGACCATAATGGGTCGGGTGCACGTCGCGTACTTCAAAGCCCGCGCGCTCGCGTGTCAGACCTCCTGGCCCAAGCGCAGAGAGACGGCGTTTGTGGGTCACCTCTGACAATGGGTTGGTCTGGTCCATGAACTGCGACAGCTGCGAAGAGCCGAAGAATTCACGCACAGCCGCGGCAGCAGGTTTGGCGTTGATCAGATCCTGCGGCATCACGGTGTCAATCTCGACACTGCTCATCCGTTCCTTGATCGCACGTTCCATCCGCAACAGGCCGACACGGTACTGGTTCTCCATCAATTCCCCGACCGAGCGAACACGACGATTGCCAAGATGGTCGATATCATCGATGTCGCCGCGGCCGTCACGCAGTTCCACCAACGCCTTGATGCAAGAAATGATGTCTTCCTTACGCAGCGTCCGCTGGGTGTCTTCGGCATCCAGATCCAGACGCATGTTCATCTTGACCCGGCCCACGGCGGACAGATCATAGCGCTCGCCATCGAAGAACAGCGTATTGAACAACGTGCTGGCTGCCTCGACGGTGGGCGGCTCGCCCGGGCGCATGACGCGGTAGATATCCATGAGCGCAGTGTCGCGGTTCATGTTTTTATCGTTCGCCATCGTGTTGCGCATGTATGCGCCGACGGTCACGTTATCGATATCAAGCACCGGAATGTCGGTGATCCCGGCATCCATCAGTTCCTTGAGCGTACCGCCAGAAACTTCACCGTCTTTGTCGGTTTCCCAGGTCAGCTCATCGCCGGCCTCGACAAAGATCGCGCCGGTAGATTCATCGATGATATCCTTCGCTGCGAAACGGCCAACGATCTGGTCGAATGGCAGCAAAAGTTCGGTCACTTCACCTTCATCGATCAACTTTTTGACGGCCCGGGGCGTGACCTTTTTGCTGGCTTCCGCAATCACATCGCCGGTTTTTGCATCGACAAGATCATAGGCGGGGCGGGTGCCACGCACACGCTCGGGAAAGAACTTGGTGACCCAACCCTTGTTCTTTTTGTATTTGAAATCGACCGTGTCGTAATAGGCATCCATGATGCCTTCCTGATCCAGCCCCAATGCATAAAGCAGGGTGGTGACAGGCAGCTTCCGACGGCGGTCGATGCGCGCAAAGACCAGATCCTTGGCATCGAATTCGAAATCCAGCCAGGAACCGCGATAGGGAATGATCCGGCAAGCGAAGAGCAGCTTGCCCGATGCATGGGTCTTGCCCTTGTCATGGTCAAAGAACACACCTGGGGACCGGTGCATCTGGCTGACGATCACCCGCTCGGTCCCGTTCACGATGAACGTCCCGTTCTGTGTCATGAGGGGCATGTCGCCCATGAAGACGTCTTGTTCCTTGATATCCTTAACCGATTTGGCGCCGGTATCTTCGTCGATATCAAAAACGATCAGGCGCAGGGTTACCTTCAGCGGGGCGCTGTAGGTCATGTCGCGCTGCTGGCACTCCTCGACATCGTATTTCGGCTTTTCCAGATCGTATTTCACGAATTCAAGGACAGCTGTCTCGTTGAAATCCTTGATCGGGAAAACCGACTGGAACACGCCCATCAGGCCTTCACCGTCCAAAGGGGTCGGGCCATCGCCGGATTTCAGATACAGATCATAGCTGCTTTTCTGGACCTCGATGAGGTTCGGCATATCCAGCGCTTCGCTGATTTTACCATAATATTTGCGGAGTCGTTTCTGGCCGAGAACGGATTGCGCCATGGGGTCTGTTCACCTTTCGCCTGTTGCCGCATGTGGCCCTTGGGACAGGGGGCCACGCGTGGCTCACGAATAAAGGGGGTCTGGATCTATTCGTGCAACCGTCCCACCGATTGCTCCCGATCCTGTAACCGCGCCTTAGAAAGGGCTTTGTGCAGATGCCTGCAAAGCCCTTTCTAAGACAAGGCTGGCAGGAAACGGACCTTGTCCGCTTCCTGCCAATTTATTCAGCAAGCTGCCGCTTACTTGAGTTCAACCTCGGCGCCAGCTGCTTCCAGCTTGCCTTTGATCTCTTCAGCTTCTTCCTTCGAAGCCTGCTCCTTGACGGCCTTACCACCGGCTTCAACCAGCTCCTTGGCTTCTTTCAGGCCAAGACCGGTGATCGCGCGGACCTCCTTAATGACGTTGATCTTGGAGGCGCCGGGCGACTTCAGGATCACATCAAATTCGGTCTGCTCTTCGGCAGCTGCACCGCCAGCGTCGCCGCCAGCCGGACCAGCCATCATCACCGCGCCACCAGCGGCGGGCTCAATGCCGTATTCGTCTTTAAGGATTGTCTTCAGTTCTTGTGCTTCGAGAAGCGTCAGTCCAACGATCTCTTCCGCCAGTTTTTTCAGATCAGCCATTTGTCTGTTTCCGTTTCCTAAGATGTGTTCCAACGCGTGTGGTACAACCCCACGTCGGCCTCATGATGTCACGCAGCCTCGGCGCGCTCCTCGATGGTGCTGAGAATGCTCGCGATGTTGCTCGCAGGTGCGCCAACGGCCCCGGCAATGTTCGAAGCGGGTGCGCCGATGCAACCGGCGATCGAAGCAATAAGCTCCTCGCGCGACGGCATCTTCGACACGGCTTCCACACCGGCCCGGTCCAACGCGTTCTCACCCATTGCGCCGCCAAGAATTTCAAACTTCTTGTTATCTTTGGCGAAATCCTCGGCCACCTTGGCTGCTGCCACGGGATCCTCGGAATAGGTCAGAACGGTCATACCCGTCAGGAATTCTGCGATAGAGGCGCAAGGTTTTCCATCCAGGGCGATTTTGGCGAGCCTGTTTTTGGCAACACGCACAGATCCCCCAGCATCGCGCGCGCGACCCCTGAGATCCTGCATCTCGGCAACCGTGAGACCTTCGTAATGGGCAACCACAACGACGCCAGAGCTTTCAAAGATCTGGCCGAGCTCGTCGACCAACTTCTCTTTCTGGGCTCTATCCACAGTTTCACTCCAATCAATGGGGAATATCCCCGGCTCGTGTCACCGGGCCACTTACAAAAGGCCCGGCATCGGGTCCTTACGGGTCCGCCACAATCGCCCCCGTAGAACCCTGCGGGCCTCTAGGAAACTGGTTGGTCCCGTCTCGGGCAGGAATTATGGCGAAGCCACCCACCGTCTCGGACGAATCAAATGATGACACCGGAAAACCGGGCCACCATCAGAGAATGGGCGTATACCGGTGCTCGTCATGAATGTGAAGCGTTAACTTGGTTTACGGACCCTCGATCTCCAGACTCCCCTCCATATCAGCCCGGCGTGATCCCAAGCTGCGTCCGAAAGGCCGTTGTCGGATGTGATTGGGACGAAATGCCGACGGCGACGGCAATGTTGGCCAATGTCATGCTGCTGTGCTGGATGACGTGACGATGCGGGGAGTGTCCAGTCGCCCTGCGTAACCCGGACCGATAGGCGAATGATGCCCATATCAAGGATGCGCGCGGCCTCCCGATCATCACGGAACAGCTCAACTGACATGTCTAATTGATTAGGCACGTTTGGTAAAAAAATCATCAAGCTCTTCATTTTCAATATAGAAAGCTGAATTATGGCGAAGAGTTTCGACGGGTTTTGAAAAGGCCCGTCAACTTCAATATACAGCTTACAAAGCCTTCGGCCTGACACCCCCAAGATCAGCAAATGGGGACAGACCATGCAAAATGCATTCTCTGCACGCAGTTGCTGCGCATGACATTCGTCATCTTCTCTGCACCATTCGACTAACAGACGAAACCTTGGAGGCCACCGGAAGCCCCGATGTGATAGGCCGTGCCCGGCGGATCATGCGCGCAGTCGGTCGCGCACGACCCTGTCCAATACCGGGCAAGCCGGGTCGTCGCCCATGGTCCTGGTCCGAAAAATCCTTTGCGACTTTGTCGATCAAATGACGTTGATAAACAGTGTCAGCTTAGTTGTGGATTGCCCTGCCGATTTATGCGGACAGATTGCTGCGAGTGCGACCTTTCGCGCTTTATTCAATCGGACGTCGAATGCACTGGATGCCATCGCCGGAGGCGGTGGATCTAAGGTGACATCGCGGGTCAGGACTTCGGTAACGGGGACGTACCAGTCAAGCGGTTTTGCGCAGAATGATTGATCCGCCAAAGCTGTTGAGCTGTAACTTTACGCGTCCATCCTGCGAGCTGTCGTGACTTTGCGCAGAGATCCTTGGGGTACATGCTTCGGTTCGTGGTCAGCGCCATGGCTGCCAACATGATGCGGATTCGATGTAGTTCCGATGTACCCATCTCATAGGCGTGCTTGACAGATGTCAGCGACTGTCCTGACCAGGGCATCATCGGAACCACGTCCCTGGGAGACCTCGAAAGCCTGCCATCAGACAGGCAATGGATGGATCCGAATGTGGCTAGACAACCATTTGTGCTGCTTTTGACTGGAAGGTTGTGCCATCGACCCAAATCCGATGGAGGATGACAGCAATGCGGCGTGCGAGGGCAACCATCGCGACTTTACGACCACGCTGCTGCGCGAGTTGTGCGCCCCATGTTCTCAGCCAAGTCGAACGGCCACGGTTCATCATGACGGTTGCGGCCTGGCACAAAGCTCGCCTGAGATTGAAATCACCAGCCTTTGTAATGCCTCCAGACACATCTCGTTCGCCCGACTGGTTGCGCGAAGGGGTCAGACCGACCCAAGGACCGATCCTCTTCGAAGACCGAAAGCGCGTCGGATCATCAACGGCGGCGCGGAACGTTAATGCCACGACTGCACCGATCCCCGGCATCGTCATGAGGCGACAGCAAACCGGATCGTCCTGAGCGAGCTGACGCACCTGTTTTTCAAGGCCCGCAAGCTCTTGCCGCAAGGAGGCTCTGGCACGCAGTATTGGTGCTGTAGCGATTTCCAGCATGAGGTTGCCTTCTGCCAACTCCCGGATGCGGGCCTCAAACTTACCGCGAGAGATCGCGCCAACCTTCAAGCCGAAGTTCCGCAGCAGTCCTCGCAACGACATTTCCAAGGCGATCATGTTTTGCTGGATGGCCTTTCGGGCACCGAGCACCGCGCGCGTTTCCTGCGCGGAGACCGACTTGCAGTGAACTGGACGGAACCAACCGAGGTGAAGAAGGCGGGCAATTCCCTCGGCATCTCGTCGATCCGTCTTGATCGGCATCGCCTTCAGAGCGCCCTTCACCTGCCGCGTTTCCATGAGCACCGTCTCCAGGCCAGCCTCGACCAAGCCACGGTGTAGCCATTGCGACAGCGGCCCGGCCCCCAGGCCGATCGCCGCGACATGGCCGTCCAAGTCTTCCAGCCAGCGCGCTAGAGTCTCCGGTTCGCTTTCAGTCTCCGACTCTTTGAAGATCTGACCATGCTCGCTGACCAAGCACACTGCTGTTTTCGCCAGCGACACATCCAATCCTACAAAAAGCTTCATCCCGTCATCCTCCATTTGATTTCAATACGCGAATGGCGACAGCCCGGCGCTGATCTGACCAGTGGTAACGGCGGTGCGTGACGCAGGCCCCGTTACAGCATCTCTGGACACACGTCTTACATTGGCCGTGAAAGATGATGGCCCAAGCATCGAAAACACCATTCATCGGCACCAATGTGCCAATCCGCACGCCCCCAAATCAACCGGGCTAGGTCTGCCAACCGTGCGAACCCTCGCGCGGGATATGGGGATATCTTCGCCATGGCCGAACGGGAGATAAAGGTACGGTATTCGCGGTGGTCCTCCCGCTGAATGGACCGCCCTTGATCGATCCGAACCCTTCGAAAGCGACCATACCTACCGATACGCCATACGGCTGAGGAGCGGTGTATTAGCCAACAATATAATGGCTAACAGAAAAGGGCGGCCCCAAGGACCGCCCTGCCTTGAGATGCAAACAGGATCAGCTTCCGCCGGTTGCGCTATCTACCGCAATCGAAACACCAGGCCCCATGGTTGAGCTGAGCGCCACTTTCTTCATGTAGGAGCCTTTGGCACCCGATGGCTTGGCCCGGGCCACAGCGTCGCAAAAGGCGCGCACATTCTCGACCAGCTTGGCCTCGTCAAAGCTTGCCTTGCCAATACCGGCATGGACCACGCCAGCTTTCTCAGCCTTGAACTGAACTTCACCACCTTTCGCGGCGGTGACGGCAGCGGTCACATCCGGCGTCACAGTACCAACCTTGGGGTTTGGCATCAGATTACGTGGGCCCAAGATCTTACCCAGGCGCCCGACGATGGGCATCATATCGGGTGTTGCGATGCAGCGATCAAACTCGATCGTACCGGCCTGAATGGTCTCCATCAGGTCTTCGGCACCCACGATGTCTGCACCGGCGGCCTTGGCTTCATCAGCCTTGTCGCCACGGGCAAAAACCGCAACCCGCATGGCTTTGCCTGTGCCGTTGGGCAGCGTGACATTACCGCGAACCATCTGGTCCGCATGGCGGGGGTCAACGCCCAGGTTCAACGAAATCTCGACAGTTTCGTCAAATTTCGCCTTGGCGTTACCCTTGACCAAGGCCACAGCCTCTTCGACGGTGACATCCGACTTGCCTTCAAATGCAGCGCGGGCCGCTTTCGTGCGTTTTCCAAGCTTTGCCATGACTTATCCTTTCACCTCGATACCCATCGACCGGGCAGAACCCAGGATGATCTGCATCGCAGCCTCGATGTCATTCGCGCTCAGGTCTTTCATCTTTGCTTCCGCGATCTCACGCACCTGCGCCGCGGTCACGCTACCAGCCACTGCACGGCCTGGTGTGTTTGAACCGGATTTCAACTTCGCCGCCTTTTTGATGAAATAAGACGCAGGTGGCGTTTTGATATCCATAGTGAACGACTTGTCCACGTAGTAGGTGATCACGGTCGGGCATGGCGCACCAGGCTCCATATCCTGAGTCTTGGCGTTAAACGCCTTGCAGAATTCCATGATATTGATCCCGCGCTGACCCAGGGCAGGGCCTACGGGTGGCGACGGGTTGGCTTGCCCGGCGGGCACTTGCAGCTTCATCGAGCCGGCAACTTTCTTGGCCATCTGGCCTCTCCTTCATGTCAATGACCCCAAGGCGCATGGCCTCTCGGTCAAATTGCCGTGGTCTGGGTGACCCCTCCCACGGATTTGCGACAGGCAAAGCCTGCCGTGAGGTAGGTTTTCAACCCACCCCTCGCTCAGGTCTCTTTCGAAACCTGGGTGAATTCCAATTCAACAGGTGTAGCACGGCCAAAGATCGACACGGTGACCTTCAGGCGCTGGTTGTCGTCATCGACGTCTTCAACCATACCGGCGAAACCTTCAAAGGGCCCGTCCGTTACAGTGACCTGCTCGCCCACTTGATAGGTGATCAATGAGCGCGGCGCTTCGGCACCTTCTTCCACCCGGTTCAGGATCTGGTTCACTTCGGCATCGCGCATGGGCATCGGACGACCCTGCGGACCCAAAAACCCCGTTACGCGGTTAATCGAGTTGATAAGGTGGTACCCCTTGTCCGACATCTCCATACGAACCAGCACGTAGCCTGGCATGAACCGTCGCTCAGCCGTTACCTTCTTGCCGCGCCGAACCTCGATCACCTCTTCGGTGGGTACCAGAACCTCTTCGATCTCATCTTCCAGACCGGCAGCGATCACATCCGTGCGGATTTGTTCAGCGATCTTCTTCTCAAAGTTCGAGAGGACGCTAATCGAATACCACCGCTTCGCCATCTTGCCTACAGCCTTCCCAGATCGACGCATCACGCGCCGGGATTTCATCGATATCAGCAGCGCGTGGCCACCCCACCAACAAAAATCGGCGTGCGACTCGGTTCGTTGCACGCCAATATCGTTGAAAGTGCACGGGTATTACTGTCATGACCGTGCGTTGACAAGAGCGGATGCGGCTTTTGCATCGTTACCGCGCCGCCAAGAAAAATGGCAGAAACGTTTTTACAACCGCGTCCGGATTTTCTTCCATGATGAAATGACCGGATTGACATGTGGCCGTAGTAAGGTCATCTGCCCAAGCGCGCCACATCTCGGCAGGATCGCCCGTCCGCATCGGAAACCCATCCTCCGCAGCCAGAAAACAAATCGGCATCGGCAATTTTCGACCCGCTGCCTGATCCTCTTCATCGATCCGCCAGTCGGTGCTCGCCCCAGCCCGGTAATCGGCACACATGGCGTGCAAGCGAGTGGGATCCTCGGCCTGTGCCCGGTAGCTGATCAAAGACGGCTCCGGGAAATCCGATAAAGTTCCGTGTCCTGTCCAACTGGCAAGCGTCCAATCGATGTATCCAGTTGGATCCGCTCCGATCATCCGCTCTGGCAAGGGTGAAGGCTGGGCAAGAAAGGTCCAGTGATACGCCTTCATCGCCAAACTTGCATGCCAATTGGCCCAGTAATCCGCCGTTGTCGCAATTTCAACAATCCCTAGCCGTGACACACGGCTAGGGTGATCCAGAGCCATCCGGTACGCCACCCGTCCACCGCGATCATGTCCGAGCACATGGGCCTGCTCCAGATTCAGCGCATCCATCAAGCCTACAATATCCTGCGCCATGGTCCGCTTGGCATAGACAGTATGATCACTGTCATCCGGGGGCGCATCGCTCTCCCCGTAACCGCGCAAATCCGGAACGATCACGTCGAAACGCTCAGCAAAGTGCGGCGCGACCTTGGCCCAACAGTGATGGTTCTGCGGATATCCGTGCAGCAATATCAATGGAACGCCTGCACCACCCCGATGGACCGATAGGCGGACGGCACCCGTATCAACCATTTGATGATCAAACCCAGACAATGCCATGCGTGCCGCTCCCCTGCTATTGTTCAATCCTGTCAGATTGCGCGGGCAAACGCACATCCCTTTGCGGGATATCCCAAAGAATGGGCCGCTGGCGATAAGGTACGTATAGCGGATGGCGAGGATGGCCATCCTTGGTCAATCCCAGATGATGCAATTCAAAAGTCGACCGCAACAAATCGGCGACCCGGCTGCCCGCCCCCAGATGCACACCATGCACGCCCCATCCACACAGGATCACATCCCCCCAACGGGCGGCTTCCATCAAGACGGCGTCATTATCCGTTCCCACGGGATGTTCCGCGCGGCGCAATGCGGCAGGATCGGTTTCCCGCCATGCAAAAAGGTTGCAGACCCGAAATGCGGCAAAGCCCAAGGCGACGGCCCGCCTCTCGCAGCGCTCGATCGTCGGATCATTGGCCAGTTCCGTCGCCTTGGACGGGTTCAGCATGATATAAGTTAGGCCCGGTCCATCGGACCAACGGCGTGTTAGGTCATAGCGGTATCGCTCGCATTCGGAATACCGCGCGGTTGAGATCTTTCCGCCAGCCTTGTGCCGTCGTTCGATCATGGCCGTTGTAAATTAAAGACCCGTTTGGGGTGCAATTGCCCGGCGCGATAGACCCCCACGGCGACGGGCTGCCCCTCGAAAGAGGCCCAGGCGGTGTCGCCATATTCAACATCGCCAGCGTCAAGCACCATCCCGGGATTGCCGTTGCGCAGCCTCACGGCACCTTCCGCGGTACAACGCAGTTGAGGCATATCGGACAAACCCTCTTCAATCGGGCGAAGCCATGCGTCAATCTCCGGGGTCCGTGCCTGCGCCTCCAACGTGTCAAGATCCAGCGCGTCATCCGCCTCGAATGGGCCGGACCAGATACGGCGTAGGGTTGTTACATGACCCAAAGCCCCCAATGCCTCGCCCAGATCGCGGGCGATCGAACGGACGTAACCGCCCTTGCCGCATTCCATCTCGAACGTCGCGTGATCAGGATCGGGACGTTCGACAAGGTCGAGCCGTTCGACCCAAAGCGGGCGCGCCTCCAACTCGAAAACCTCTTGGTCTCGCGCCAGATCATAGGCCCGGGCACCATCTACCTTCACGGCAGACACTTTGGGCGGAACTTGCATGATCTGGCCGCGAAATTGCGGCAGAGCGCTCAGGATCGCAGTATCATCGGGGCGCGTATCGCTTGAGGCGACAACTTCGCCTTCGGCATCGTCGGTCGATGTCGCCTTCCCAAACCGCATGGTGAAACGATACGCCTTCATGGCATCTGTCACATATGGCACAGCCTTCGTTGCCTCGCCCAAGGCGATGGCCAAAACACCGGTCGCTGCCGGATCAAGCGTCCCGGCATGGCCCGCTTTCTGGGCCTGGAACGCCCATCGAACCTTGCCGACCAGCGCCGTGGACCCGATCCCAGCTGGCTTGTCCAGGATCACCCAACCCGAAATGTCACGTCCCTTGCGCCGCCGTGCCATGGCATCGTTCCCCATTTCATCGAAATCAGGGTGCTACCGGGCCGCGCGGGCCCGGTCAACGGCAGATCAATTGCTGGCCGGAAGCCCCTCGGGTTGGCCGACCACGACAAAATGCAAACCCTCGGGGTCGATCATGCGTTTGATGATGGCGTCGATCTCTTCAATCGTGACCGCATCGACCTTCGCATTGCGGGTGTTGACGTAGTCAAGGCCGAGATCCTCCATCTGCATCCCCACCAGAATACTCGCGATCCGCGCATTTCCGTCAAAACGCAAGGGATAGGCCCCCGTCAGGAACGTCTTCACCCGTTCCAATTCCACCGCGCTCAGCCCGTCATCGGCAAGCTTCTGCCATTCGGTCTTTATGACATCGATGGTTTCGGCCACCCGAGAGTTATCGGTCGACACGCCACCGCGCAGCTGGTTGGCAAAATCTTTGGGCGCCAGATATGCCGCAATGCCATAGGTCAGCCCGCGCTTGACCCGCACCTCTTCCATCAGGCGGGACTTATATCCGCCGCCGCCCAAAACCTGCATGAGCAGATAGGCTTGAAAGAAGTCAGGATCGTCCCGTGCGATGCCGTCCTGACCAAATGTCACGACCGATTGCGGCGTGTCGTATGGCACGACGGTGATACCGCCGGTCAGACCAAAATCAACTGTTTTCGGAAACGGCGCGCCTTCGGCCGGCAACTCACCAAACAACTGGTCTAGCATAGCCCCAAGTTGTTCCGCAGAAATGTCACCGACAGCAGCGACATATATCCGGTCGCGCGCAAGGACCCTGGCATGGGCATCAACCAGGTCGTCCCGGGTCAGAGCATTGACGCTTTCCTTGGTCCCGCTTGGATTGCTGCCATAGGGATGGTCGCCAAAGGCGAGATTGTCGAACGTGTTTGCAGCGATCTCCTCGGGATCCTTTGCATCACTTTCGATACCGGACAGGACCTGGGCCCGCACCCGCTCGATCGACGCGTCATCGAAGGACGGCTCCACCAATGATGCGCGCAATAGTTCCACCGCTTCATCCGACGTATCAGTCAGAAATTTGGCCGAAATGGAGATGGCGTCATCATAGGCCTGGTAGCGAATACTGGCGGCCAACTCCTCTCGTTTGGCGGCGAATTCCCGTGCAGATAGGTCAGCCGCGCCTTCTTCCAGCAGGCCCGCCATCAGATTGACGGCACCGCGTTTGCCTGGCGCATCAAGGGATGTGCCACCGCTGAACCGGATCTCCAGTGCAACGAATGGGATCGATGGTTCATTGACCAACCATGCGGTGATCCCGCCGGGCGACGTAACCTCCTGAATATCCACGGCAGCGCGGGCCGAGGTGGTCGCCCCCAAAACGGCAGCACAGATCAAAAAGATGCGGATCATTGGGTCACCTCCTGAGCGCGCGTGACAAAACCTGTCACTGAGCGATCTCGATCAAACAATTCGGCAGCTGCGGTCATCACATCCTCTGGCGTCACCGCCTGCAGAACGTCCGGCCAAGCCTGTACATCCTCCACGGTCAGACCAGCGGTGAGCCCTTCGCCGTATCGGCTGGCCCGTCCCTGTAAGCTATCGAGCGCGTAAATCTGCCCCGCTTTGATCTGGGTCTGGATCCGTTCAAATTGATCTGTATCAATGCCGTCCGCCATGAACTCTGCCAGCACTTGATCCAGATCCTGCTCCGCCTCTTCGAGCGACCGTCCCGGCACGGGCACGACAACCAGGCCAAAGGCTGTCTCATCCAAGGCAAGGCCATCATAAAACGCTGACGTGTAAACGGCGTTGCGGCTTTCGAATTCCAACTTCTGCCCCATAACGGATGTGGCGGACGAGCCGCCCAACAGATCGGCCAAGTAAACCAAAGCTGCTGCCTTTTCCTGCGCACCGGGGTCACGCTCGGGTGCGAGATAACTCCGTACCAGGTAATCTTGCGATACACGCGGATCGGAATACCGCAACCGACGCTCGGCAAGTTGTGGCGGCTCAGACGGGCGCGCGCGCTCCACAATGGCAGGATTTGCTTCGATCGGGCCATAATGCGTCTCGGCCAGGGCCCGCACCTCATCAGCTGTTATATCGCCCGCAACCACCAGAATGGCGTTGTTTGGCGCATAATGCAGCTCGTAGAAGTCCAACGCGTCTTGCAGACTGAGCGTCTCCATTTCATGACGCCAGCCAATAATCGGCCGACCATAAGGGTGGTTCATGTATTGCGCGGCACGTTGTTGTTCATTGAACAGGGCCCCCGCACTGTTATCCGTCCGCTGGTTGCGCTCTTCCAGTATGACATTCCGCTCCGGCAGCACGACGTCTTCGGTCAGAACCAAATTCTGCATCCGGTCCGCTTCCATCTTCATCATCAGATCCAAACGGTCAGCCGCGACCCGTTGGAAATATCCAGTATAATCCCAGGAGGTAAATGCGTTATCGGACCCGCCGTTTTGTTCGACAATGTCGGAGAATTCGCCTGGAGCCAGGCTTTCGGTGCCCTTAAACAGCAGATGTTCCAGAAAATGGGCGATGCCGGATTGACCGGGTGCCTCATCTGCAGCGCCCACGCGGTACCACACCATATGCACAACAACGGGGGCGCGATCATCCGCGATTACGACCACATCCATCCCGTTTTCGAGAGAAAAGGTTGTCACGCCTTCTTCGGCGGCTTGGGTCAGGTTGGGGGCAACCACCGCAGCGGACAGAATAACCGCACGGAAAAAGGGACCAAACATCACAACTCCTCTGATCAGTTCGGTCTTAAGCTACATCACACGGGCGCGGCTTCAAGAAATCATACAAGGATGTGAGAAGTGTTAGCGTGTGGCGGACTCTTTGGGTGGCGCGCCAACCGTACGGATACCGGCGCGACGGAAACGTTCCAATTCGGTGAATTTATCCAGCGATTGGTCCCGGTAAGCCCTGTAATAGGTCGTAATATTGAACACACGTTCCAACACCCGACCTTGCCGTTTGCGGCGAAATTCCAGATCAGACGCGGCCAGTTCCTGGCGGATCGTCGGGCGTACACCATACCGTGTAGTATGGTTCAACAGCGCCCCGTCTGACCGAGGCACGCCGCCAGCACGGATCCTGGCGGGATTGCCGCCAAGGGCGGCAACGGCATCGGCTTGCGGCGTAGGATCAACACGATTGGCCTGGCCCGGTGTCGGTGGCGGCAGGGTTGTGGCGAGGCTATCGGGGATCTCAAGCGGTTTGGTGGGCAGAATGGCAAATTCATCTGGCGTGTTCTGGCCTCGGCGGATATTGATAAGATCAGGATCCGCTTGCTGGCCGCCACAGGCCGCCACGACCAAAGCAGTGACCAAGGCGATCACAATACGCCCTGTCCGAACTGTCATACCTGCCTCCATTCGTACCACTTCGCCTGTCTTAACCCACATGAGCCCACGCGTCACGCCGCCTTTTTCTCGCCTGTAAACAGCGCAATGCCAATGGCTCCCGCAAAAATAAAGATATCCGCGACATTGAAGATGTAGGGGTTCGAGATCCCGCAGCAGGACATGTTCAGAAAATCCAGCACGCCGGGATGAATCACCCGGTCCAGCGCGTTGCCCAGCGCACCGCCAACGACAAACCCCGCTGCGATAAACTGGATAGGGCGGTCAAAACTGCGCGACGCCCAGAGTACCAAAGCGGCAGAAATCACGACCGCCAGCCCAATCAGCAACCAGCGCGCATCAAAGGGCAGCCCGGACAAGAGGCCAAAGTTGATGCCAGTATTCAGACCTTTGCGAAGGACCAGCAGCGGCGGAAACACATCGACATCACCCTCGGCCAGCGCCAGTCCATATATCGCCCCGTATTTCGTAACCTGATCCAGCACGAAGGCGACAATAGCAGAGATCCCTAAAAGCCGCATCTCAGTGTCGGAAATGCCGCTGACCGGTCAGGACCATCGCCAGACCGGCGTCATCTGCGGCGGCAATCACATCTTCATCACGCATGGATCCGCCCGGCTGAATGACCGCCACTGCGCCCGCTTCTGCCGCAGTCAGCAAACCATCGGCGAACGGGAAAAATGCATCGGATGCAACAACCGAACCCTTGGTCAATGCCGTATTCAGACTCAGCGCATGGGCCATGTCCTGCGCCTTGCGCGCGGCGATGCGCGAACTATCAACGCGGCTCATCTGCCCTGCCCCGATACCAACGGTGGCACCATCCTTGGCATAGACGATGGCGTTTGATTTCACATGTTTCGCGACGGTCCATGCAAATAGCAAATCGGCCATCTGCGCGTCATCCGGCGCTTTTCGCGTCACCACGTTCAGGTCACCCAAATGGCGATGGCCGACATCTTTATCCTGAACCAGATAACCTCCAGCAACCTGCTTAATCGCAATCGACGACTGTCGCGGGTCTGGCAAAGCATCAATCGTCAACAGGCGCAGGTTTTTCTTCTTTGCAAATATATCGCGTGCCTCCCGATCAGCCCCGGGTGCCACAACCACCTCTGTCAGAATACCGGTAATCGCCGCTGCAGTTGCACCGTCCAGCGGCTGGTTCAAGGCGATGATACCGCCAAAGGCGCTGGTCCGATCGCAGTCAAACGCCCGCCGATACGCCTCTGACAGCGTCGTGCCAAGGGCGACCCCACAGGGATTGGCATGCTTGATGATCGCACAGGCCGGGCCATCCACAGGGTCGAACTCTGCCACCAACTCAATCGCGGCGTCGGTGTCGTTGATATTGTTATAGCTCAGCGCCTTGCCCTGGTGCTGTACAGCCGTGGCGACCCCGGCCCGGGCCGAACCATCGGTGTAGAATGCAGCGCCCTGGTGGGGGTTCTCACCATATCGCATTTCCTGGCGCAGAACGCCTGCAAAGGCCCGCCTGCGTGGCTTCGCCTCCTCCAGCGCGCCAGCCATCCAGTTGGACACTGCCGCATCATAGGCAGCTGTTCGGCCATAGGCGATCTGCGCCATCTTCTGGCGAAATGGCAAGGTTGTGCCACCCGCAGCCACCTCAGCCAGTACCGCTTCATAATCCTCCAAATCCACCACGACGCAAACGTCGCCATGGTTCTTGGCCGCCGCACGGATCATCGCGGGCCCACCGATATCTATGTTTTCAACGCAAGTGTCGTAATCACTGCCTTTGGCGACGGCATCTTCGAACGGATAAAGGTTCACCACCAGCAAATCGATGGGCTGAATCCCGTGGGCCTCCATCGCGGCGACATGATCGGCATCACCGCGCTGCGCCAGCAAACCGCCATGGACATTGGGGTGCAACGTCTTGACCCGGCCATCCATCATCTCCGGAAATCCGGTCACCTCGGCGACGTCGCGCACGGTCAAACCCGCGTCACGCAGCATGGCGGCCGACCCCCCTGTCGACAACAATTCGACCCCCGCATCCGCCAGACCCCGTGCCAATTGCACAAGCCCGGTCTTGTCGGACACGGATAGCAGCGCGCGGCGAAGGGGTGTTCGGGTCATAAACAGGCTCCGATCAAGTCAATCAAACGTGGCCGCTGTTATCGACACTTCCTCATCGACAACATCGCGGATCGCCTGCGGGGTATCCTGTGCCTTGGCCAAGGTCCAGCCGATCTGCCGACCAAAATCCATAACCCGCCCCGACAGGACGATCTGGCGTGTGGCCCGCGGTTTCAGCCTGTGCTGCTCTAAGTAAACCGACGGTTCCAGCGTCAGCTCCGCTGCGCCGTCATGGCGAAACACCCAGATCTCGCCGCTTTTGAGCGCGAGGGACACCGCGGTGCCGCCCATATCCTCTTTGGGATCCACGTCCGGATGCAAATGAAACCGGACAGAAAACGCCACACCTTTGAGCTGAACTTCGGTCATGACCGCCTGAAATCTGTTGCGGTCCTCCTCGTTCAGCGCACCCAACGTGTCTTCTCCCGCAAGGCTGCGCCCGTCATCCGACAACAGCAGATTGCGCACATGGGACAACCCGTGGGAGGGCACATAACCATCATGGCTCAGCAGAACCTGGGTACCATCGGCCACCCGGCGGGTCTGCATAGATACCTTGGCGGGTACATCCAGCAGAACCTCTCCGCCGTCATTTTCAGGGTTCAATCGGCTGGACGATATCCCCTCGATCCCCAGCGTTGTATGGGTCGGGGTCGCACGCCCGGCACGGCGCCATGTTTCGCCAAACGTAGCCCCAGAGCCGCAATTCACGATCAACGGACGCCGCCCCGATGTCAGCTCAAATGCCAGGGTCGAGGCATGGGCATTGATGCTGGCGGGCCCCGAGGGTGGCACCGCTGCATCAATAATCACACTGGTGCGTCCGGCCGTCATGCGCGCAAAGCCCATGGCCAACTGATCCTTTGGCACCACAGATTTGACGCCCACACTGACCAAGGCCGCATCCAAACGGCCATCCAGAGCCCGCCCGCCGCCATGGTAGCGCGCCAAACCGCCATCCGTGTGCCGGAGCGCGCGCAGGGTCGGAGCGATCCGCTCCAACGCCGTTTTCAGCGCCGGATCCGGTTGTCGTTCGACATCGCGCAGCGCCTGTGCCGCCCAAGACAATAGCGTGAAAACCTCCAACAGGTCTTCGGGATTTCGGGACGGAATGCCACCCTGACCGCTTATCTGGCTCTCGCATTCCCGGTTTAGGGCACGCAAGGCGGGAACCACCCGTCGCTCCATCCCGGTGAGCGCGAGCCCGGCATAGATCAGGCCTACCAGCGCCTCGAACCGTTGCAATCCCGGTGTCGTCGCCTGCCATCTGCGGCTCAAAAATATCGTCTGCTGACCCAGCGATGTAAAGAAGGCCCGCGACTGTTCAGGCGACCGTCCGCGCAGCAAAAGGACGGCATGGTTGATCAATCGGATCAGACGTCGCCCCGTCAGGTCCGGCGTCCAGCCGGGTCCGGTCCCATTGCCAAACCGGTCGATCCAGTCCCATGTCCAGTCCTGGGCGGCAAACCGCGCGCGACCATCTCCGAGCGCCGCCAAATCATCCAGCCAGCCAAAGCTGTTCAGCGCGATCTCAAAGCTTTCACCTGGCATGGGCAGGTCCCAGATCGGCGTATGGGGTGCCTCGACCAGAAATCCCGCAAACAGGTAATTGCCCGCCATCAACTGCCGCCCCCGCGCAATCGATCCGATGGTCCGCGGTTCGGGTGTTGAGACAAATCCTGTCGCCGGTCGCGCCCGGGCCGCACGCCATGCCTGAAACCGGTTCATCCGGCGCCTGCGCTTTTCCGCGCGACTAAGAAGAGGGGGCGGGCTGCCTGCCATTTGGCGTTGTCTCTTGGTGGACGTCTTGAGCGCAAATCATAGCCTTGCACCACAGCGGTGTCACCGCTTTAAATCATGATGTTGTGGTCTCGCGCCGCAAAACCGCAATGAAAAATCCGTCCAGACCGCCAAGATCGGGCCAAAGGTCTGGTGTCAGGCGCAAACCGCCATCTTTAGCGCGCCACTGCTCCGGCAAATCGGCCATGGCCAATTCATCGATCCGCAGGCCTGCATGCCGGTCAAGCGCGGCCGCCAGTTGCACCTCGCCTTCTTGCGGCAACAGGCTGCAGGTACAGAAAACCAGACGTCCGCCGGGGGCCAGCCAGGCCACAGCCCGATCAATCAACTGCGCCTGTAATTCAAATAGCGATTTAAAGGCCGTGGCATCTTTTGCAAACGGCAGATCCGGATGTCGGCGTAAGGTACCCGTGGCCGAACAGGGCGCATCCAGCAGAATGGCGTCAAACGGCAGCTCCGGTTCCCAATGCAGCGCGTCGGCAGTTATGACATCCGCCGATAATCCCACGCGGTCGAGGTTCTGCTGAACCCGTTCCAGTCGCGGGCCGGACATATCCAGCGCCGTGACTTTGGCACCGGCAGCGGAAAGTTGCATCGTCTTGCCGCCAGGCGCGGCACAAAGGTCCAGCACCCGCTCACCCGCGCCCGCGGCCAATAACGTGGCTGGCACGGCGGCAGCGGCATCCTGAACCCACCACGCCCCGGTTTCAAATCCAGGCAAGGCCGAAACCTGGACCGACCGTGCGATCCGCAAGCTGCCCGTCGGTAATATCTCTGCCTCCAGCGCCTCGGCCAACGCCGCCCGCTGCGCCGGATCCCTTACGGTCAGGTCAAGCGGCGCGCCTGCTTCATGGGCTGTCTCCATCCGGGCGACATGGGCATTGCCATAGGCCGCCGATAAACGCCCCCGCAGCCAGTTGGGCAATCGTGGTGCAGCCGCAGCCGCCCAAGGCGCCCGATCCGCCTCTGCGACCTTGCGCAACACCGCATTGACGAATGCCGCCGCGCCCGGTCGGCGTTGCCGGGCCAAGGCGACCGCAGCATTCACCACACCATGGGGGGCTTCATCCGCTCCGATCATCTCTGTCACGCCCAGCTGCAGGATCAGCCTCGCCAAGGCAGCCGGTGGGCGCTGGAGGTAGGGTTTCAACATGGCATCGGCGCGCGCGCGCTGTCGTAATGTCTGCACCGCCAACCGTTGTGCCGCGGCTTTCACCGCAGGCGGATGATGGGCAAAGACCGGATCCGCCACCAGGTCAGACAGCATCCGCCTTTCTTCGATCACCCCTTGCAGCAGATCCAACGCCGCAGCCCGGGGGGCGAGGCCGATCTGCTTGTCATTCTGGGCCATCTTGACACCTCCCGTTGCACCTCCACCCGCGCGGCGTATATCACACCCACCAAACCCTCAAGGAGAGACCATGGATCCGAATGAGACCGCCCGCCGTGCCCAACTGCCCAAAGCGGCCCAGCGCGCCTTGGCAGAGGCCGATGCCAGAAAAAAGGAGAAGCCGGCCGAAGATCGACCGGTTGAACTGGGGGGCCGGGACGGATTGGACCCTGCCCGTTATGGCGATTGGGAAAAAAAGGGCATCGCGATCGATTTCTGACGGCGATGAACGGTCTATGCGTCAGCGCAATCTAAGATCCGCCGACCGTCCGGCTCCCCGATCGGATGTGAAGCGCAAGGTCGAGCCGTTGACCTGAACCTGCTGGCAATTGAAGCCCAGATCCCGCTTGCCCCAGAACAGGTCGCGGCAGAAATAGCCACCCTTCCAGCTCCAGTCGCCGCTGACATCGCGGCCAAATCCACGGCCCGCAATCGCGCCGCCGGGGCTCACGGCGAGCTTGATCCCTTGGCGCGTCAGGTGACGACCCGAAATCAAAGAAACAAAATCGTTTTTGTTGGTCACAGTCGTGAATTGGTCTGCCCAAGCGGCAGATGACAAGGGCAGCACAGACAAGGCGGCGCAAAGGGCAATAATGCGGAGCATGGCAACAGTCCCGGTGGTTGACATCACAGCAAATACGCGGCGCCGCTTTGGTCGGATCATGTTGCCCGGTTTGTTTCAATCATTCGTGATCAAATGCTACAACCCGAGTACATCCAGCATTGAATAATGCCCGGGTTCCTGCTGAAGCCCCCAAGAAGCGGCCTTCAGCGCCCCTTTTGCGAACAAAGCACGGTCACTGGCGCGGTGGCTCAGCACGATGCGTTCCCCGGGACCGGCAAAAATCACGTCATGTTCACCAATAATATCCCCCCCCCGGATAGCGGAAAATCCGATATGCCCGGTTGATCTGGCCCCGGTGATCCCGTCCCGCGCAGCATCATAGACGTCGCGTAGATCAATCTGCCGTCCGTCAGCGGCAGCTTCTCCCAGCATCAATGCGGTGCCTGATGGGGCATCAACCTTGTGGCGGTGATGGGCCTCGACCACTTCGATATCGAAATCATCGTCCAGCGCCGCCGCCACCTTGCGGGTCAGTTGCACCAAAAGGTTTACGCCAAGGCTCATATTGCCGGCCCGCACGATAACGGCGTGGCGCGCAGCGGCATCGACCTTGGTCAGATCGTCCTCTGTCATCCCCGTCGTGCCAATAATGTGAACGGCGCGCGCCTGCGCGGCCAGCGCAGCAGTGGCCACGGTCACGTCCGGCGCCGTGAAATCGATGATGATCCGCGCCTTTGTCAGCGGATCCAGCAGATCATCGGTCACCGCAACACCCAAGGCTGTGCCCCCCATGGCGACGCCGACATCTTCCCCAAGCCAATCATGACCCGCGCGCTCAATCGCGCCAACCAGCCTCAGCTTGTCGCCTTCGGTGATCGACTGGATCAGCATCCGCCCCATGCGGCCAGACGCTCCCATCACCGCGACACCGGGTTGTTCCGCCATGCTCTCCCCCATCCTTGGATCAACGCTCCCTTATCGCGCCGTCCCGTCAAAGGTAAAGGTCCGCTTGCACGCTCCCCGGGCAAGGCTTAATTGAACAATCATGGTTCGCAACAAATTCCATACCGGCTCTGGCCCCTCGCAACGGCAATTGCGGGTTGGGGAGTTGATCCGGCGCACCCTGTCCGATGTTCTGATGCGCGGCGACATCCATGACCCCGACCTGAACCGCATGTCAATCACTGTGGGAGAGGTCACGACCTCTCCCGACCTGCGTATCGCAACCGCCTATGTTCTGCCTCTTGGCGGAGACGGCGCCGACGAAGCTCTCGACGCGCTGCGCCGCAACCGCCACGAATTGCGCCGGGCGGTGTCCAAGAACCTGACACTGAAATTTTCACCCGAACTGCGCTTTGCTACGGACGAAACGTTTGACCGTATGGATGATACCCGCCGCATGTTTGCGGATCCCGACGTGGCACGCGATCTGCACCCGTCCGGCGACCAAGATCCTGACGACAGTGTGGCCTAAATTATACGCCGTCCTGGCCGCGCTCGCATGGCCACAACTGGCACTTGCCAACTGCTCACCCATTGCGTTTGACGGCGTGCCGTTCACGATCTGCTCCTACCCAACCAAGAACGTCGATCTGCGACTGTTTCACCGCGGCAGCAATGGCAATGCCTTCGGCTCATTCCGGGCCATTGACCGGATTCTGAATGCTGATGGCAAGGCGCTCATCTTTGCGATGAATGCCGGCATGTTCCATGATGACCTCAGCGCAGTGGGCCTTTACATTGAGGAGGCCCAGCAATCGGCTCCCCTTGTCAAACGCGCAGGGCCAGGCAATTTCGGCCTTCTGCCAAACGGCGTCTTCTGCATTGGCAAAAATGGCACAGCGACGGTGATCGAGACACTGACCTATGCAAAAGACACGCCAAGCTGCCGCTTTGCCACCCAATCTGGCCCCATGTTGGTGATCGACGGAAAACTGCATCCCCGGTTCATACCGGACAGCGACAGCGTGAATATCCGCAACGGCGTGGGCGTCAGCGCGGACGGGGCCCTTGTGCATTTCGCCATTTCTGATGCTCGCGTGAACTTTCACCATTTCGGCCGCTTGTTCCGCGATATGCTGGATACGCCCAATGCGCTTTACCTGGACGGCAAGGTTTCTCGATTGCATGCACCTGATTTGCGCCGATCCGACCCCGGCTTTCCCATGGGTCCCATCGTCGGAATCGTTGACACCGCCCCCTGAGGTTTACCGCGGCTGTCAACCTGCGGCGCAGCCCGCGATATCCACTGCTTGACTGGTGCCGATCACCGTAAATCTTAGGCGGTCGCGGTTCAGGGCAAGCGCCTCACCGGCGGGTGGTACCAATTCTGTTTCGGTGTATAAAACGTCACCCTTGCGGCGCGCCTTGGGCTCGGCCACCCAAATGCGTGGATCATGGGTTTCAACCAGCACAACCTCCGATGGGCTGATCTGCGGCATCGTGATCTGGGCCGACAGCTTGATACCATCGCGCGTTGGGCTGATGGCACAGACCACGCGCGATACACCCGCCCGGTCCGCGGGAACCGGCAAGGTCGCCAGCGCCTGATGGATATTCAGATCTGACTGCCCCTTCCCGTCCAGCTGCGTATCAAGTTTCAGGGTCATCGGCACGCACACAACTTCGCACACGCCCACATCTATCCGACCCTTCAACCGCACCGGCTGCGATGGGTCTCTCGGTACCACGGTCAGCGGCAAAACGACATTGCGGCTATAACCGACCGTACGCATTCCGTTTGTGTTGTAAACCGAGGGCGAGGGCCAATGCACCTTGACACCTTTCAAGTTCTTGGACCCGCGCCACGAAAACTGTGGCGGGATCCCCGCATCCCCCGGTGATCGCCAATAGGTCTTCCACCCCGGCGCTAGGCTCAGATGCAGCCCCGACATGCGGTTGCCCGTCTTGGTCTGCCAGCCAGGTAACACCCGGACGGAGATCAGGTCGTCCGGCAACCCACCTCCGGCCTTGGCCATAACAGGCGACAAAGCGGCGATAACAGCAACAACAGGACAGGCGAAAGATATGAGGCGACGAAAAGACATGACCGCTGTCGTACCTGCCCCACTGCTCTGGGGGAAATCACATTCAGGCGACACCATGTTACCGGATCTGCCCTTGAAAAGCCGCATAGCTGTCAACGCGCCACGGCTCTACCTGCCCGGCCCCAACGGTGTTAGTCAACGCCCATGCTGAATTTGCCGGATCGCTCCACCGCATATGTCACCTGCTACACTCTTTTGGCGGGTCTGTGCGGTGCCGCCTTGGGCAAGGCGCTATCCCTGCCGCTCTATCCCCTGATGGGGCCGGCTATCCTGATCAGCCTCCTGGCCCTTACGCAAATCCGGTTTGTGATTTGGACCCCCATTCGTGATTCGGCCTTTCTGCTGATCGGCATCACCATCGGAGCGGGGTTTGACGGGCAGGCAACGGGGGCCATGCTGCGATGGCCGCTGGCCTTTGCGGCCCTGGCTGGGTCATTGCTGTTATCCCTCGCCCTATGCAGTGCGGCCCTCATCCGGATCTTTCGCTTTGATCCGCGCAGCGCGGTGCTGGCCGCGACACCGGGCCATATCAGCTACGTCTTGGGACTGGGCGCCGCACTGGACCTGAACACCACGCGGATTGCCCTGGTGCAATCCATGCGACTGCTGGTTCTCACCCTTTCCGTTCCATTCATCGGCCTGGCGCTGGGGTTTGAACTGGATCCGACTGTTCTGGGCGGTGACACGACGATGCCACTGGCACAGGTCGGCGCCCTCTTTCTGGTGGCGATCGTTGCGGGGCTGACCTTGACCCGGCTCAAGGTTCCGGCCCCCTTCTTGATCTCCGGCATGGGGGTCACTGCCCTATCCCAACTGTCGGACTTCACCGCAGGCAGCGTCTCCCCCGCAATCAGCATTCCATGCCTCGCTGTCATGGGAACATTGATCGGGACCCGGTTCACCGGCGTAACGCTCGCGCAGCTTAAATCGACCCTTGCTGCCGGGCTGGCCGTCACCCTTGTCACGGTCCTCGTTGCCGCGCTGGCAGCCATTCCGGTGGCCTATGTGATCGGAATGCCGCCCGCCCATGTGGTGGTGGCGTTTTCCCCGGGCGGGCTGGAAACGATGGTCGCCATGGGGGCTGTTCTGGGCGCAAATCCGGGCTTTGTCGCCGCATGCCATGTCGGGCGCTTGTTCTTACTGGCCTTTCTGGTGCCGCTGATCACAGCCCGACAGGCTGCTGCGCTACCGTAAGAAAGACACATCTCCGGCAACGGTGTGGCCTTTCATCCCAGCGATGCAGATCTTACTTGAGGTAGATGCTGCAACACAGCAATTTGGATCCCATGGAGTTGACAGGACAATTCTTGGTGGCGATGCCCGGCATGGGTGATGCGCGGTTTGAAAAATCCGTCATCCTTTTGTGTGCCCATTCGCGTGACAGCACGCTGGGCCTGGTGATCAACCAACCTGCCGTCGATCTCTCCTTTGACGATCTGCTGCAACAGATTGAAATCACGTCAGTAAAAGAACGCCCCGGCGATCTGGCCAAAACACCCATCCATATCGGCGGACCTGTGGAACATGGTCGCGGCTTTGTTCTGCATTCCAGCGATTACACTCAAAATGAATCTACTCTGACCGTCGGCAAGGATTTCGGCATGACCGCCACGCGCGACGTGCTGGAGGACATCGCCAATGGCCGCGGGCCCAAAAAGCGGATCCTGTGCCTGGGATATGCCGGATGGGGCGCGGGTCAGTTGGAGGATGAAATTGGCCGGAATGGCTGGCTCACCACCGAGGCAAACCCAGATATTGTGTTCGAAGCCCCTAACAACACGAAATGGGAGGCTGCGTTGGCGACACTGGGCGTTGATCCTCTGACCCTGTCCGCAGCCGCAGGTCGGGCCTGATTTCCAACAATTTTTCCTGTAATCTAGCCGTGTCACCATCTGGTTCGGCGCGCGCGGATCGTATGGATTTTTGAACCGCTAAAATTCGTCAGGTCATTTTTGTGCGTCATCCTGTCCCAGATTGAATTTTTGTTGCGCTGCACCTGCAAACGCCCTATCTCCACCCCAACACATAGTGAAGGAATGAATCATGCCCCATGATGGACAGGACCTGACCCAAACCAACATGTCCAACCCCATCCTTGATGATCTGTTGGGCCTGACTGGTGCGGCGCTCGCCCCCTTGTCTGAACTGGTCGCAACCGCCAAGGCGCGGATTGGCGAATGGGCGATGCAGGACGGTCGCGTTTCGGGCGCCGCCTTGGAAGAAAACCAAACCGCGGCCCATGGTCTGGCTTGGCTCGCCACTTATTCCGAAAGCCTGCACCAGATGCAGGTCTGGGCGGAAAGGCTGGCAGCCGAGGATAAATTTGGCGAAGTCGAACAGCTGATCCACCAGATCGCCTTTGGCGAATACCTTTGGCAGGTCTATGGCGGCCTCCCCATAAGCCAGACCGAAATCCTGCGCCCCCAGGACATGGGCCTGACCCAGGATGACCAACGTGCATTGATGGCGCCCGCGGTCATGACCCTGACGCAGGCGGGAAATACACAGGCGGCGCGGACCCGCCTTGTCGAATTGATGCAAGACCAGGTCGCAAACGCCACGGTCGGCGCCTCGGGCCTTGACGATGAGCTTGAGATGATACGGGAGCAATTCCGCCGCTACGCCATCGACAAGATCGCGCCCAACGCCCATGACTGGCACCTCAAAGACGAACTCATCCCGTTGGAGGTGATCAACGAACTGGCCGAAATGGGCGTGTTCGGTCTGACCATCCCCGAAGAATTCGGCGGCCTTGGCATGTCCAAAACCTCCATGTGCGTGGTGTCTGAGGAATTGTCCCGCGGTTACATCGGCGTGGGCTCCCTGGGCACACGCAGCGAGATTGCAGCCGAATTGATCCTGTGCGGCGGCACCGATGCACAGAAACAGCACTGGCTGCCCGGCCTCGCTTCGGCTGAGATCCTACCGACAGCGGTGTTTACCGAACCCAATACGGGGTCAGATCTGGGCGCGCTGCGCACCCGCGCGGTCAAGGAAGGCGAAAGCTACACGGTCACGGGCAACAAAACCTGGATCACCCATGCCACCCGCACCCATGTCATGACATTGCTCGCCCGGACCGACCCTGACACGACCGACTATAAAGGCTTGTCGATGTTCCTGGCCGAAAAAACGCCAGGTGACGAGGCCACCCCCTTCCCGACCCCCGGCATGACCGGTGGCGAGATCGAGGTGCTGGGATACCGCGGCATGAAGGAATACGAACTGGCATTCGACGGCTTTCATGTTGATGGCAAGAATCTTCTGGGCGGCGAAGAAGGCAAGGGCTTCAAGCAATTGATGGAGACATTCGAAAGCGCCCGCATCCAAACAGCGGCCCGTGCCATCGGTGTGGCACAGAATGCGCTGGACTTGTCGATGCAATACGCCCTCGACCGCAAGGCATTCGGCAAACAGCTGATCCATTTCCCCCGCGTCTCGGGCAAGCTCGCCATGATGGCGGTGGAGATCATGGTGGCCCGCCAGCTCACCTATTTCTCTGCCAACGAAAAGGATGAAGGCCGCCGCTGCGATCTTGAGGCCGGTATGGCCAAGCTGCTGGGCGCCCGCGTCGCCTGGAGTGCGGCCGACAACGGCTTGCAAATCCACGGCGGCAACGGGTTTGCCTTGGAATACGAGATCAGCCGCGTTCTGTGCGATGCACGGATCCTCAACATCTTCGAAGGCGCGGCCGAAATTCAGGCCCAAGTGATCGCACGCCGGTTGCTCGCTTAACAGATCATATTGATCGCGTTGGGCCCGGTGCCCACCGCGATCCCATTACACCGTCGCAAACCGATTTTTATGCCGCCAAATGTGATCGCAAACCCAAACGGCTTGAGCCATCAATAGCTCGAAGCATCGTCCAAATCACTGAGGTCTCAGCGGCTGATCCACACAACGTTACAGGGCGCCGGGGGCAGGTCCTTGGTCCCGCGTTTGGCATAGCGCTCGCACAGATACAGCGCTTCGCGTTCGGCGCTCTTGCGGGTCGGCATGTTGTACACATATCCGTAGGCACCACCACCGCTCGCAGCCATGGCACGTTTGCCACTGTAACGGCGACTGCTGCGCAGCTTGGCCAGGTCGGTCGCGGCCTTGTGGCGCAGGGTGCCTTGCGCAGGGCCCGCAAAACCCTCGGGCACGACTGTGGCAATCACGACGCACCGGGGGACCGGGCCATCAGCGCGGCTGGTCTCGCAATAATTCAACGCAAAATCCTGCGCCGTCGCCAGATCGTTGGCATTGTAGAACCAACCATAGGCTCCATCGCGGGAGGCTGCGAAAGCGCCGAAATAGGCGGGCGGGCTGACGAATTCATCGAACGCGTTCTGCTGTTCCGGGCTCAAATCAAAGGGCATGTCAGGCCGCACTTCCGCCGTCTCAGGATACAGTTCGGGAACAGCCTGTTGGGCGGCAGCAGGTACGGCAACCAGCAACAGGGCCAAGGCAGCGGATCTCCACATGGTCAGGCTCCTTCACATTAAATCGGAAATATCGGCGAAACATTGCCGATGACATGGTTTCGATTTAGTTAATGCGAAAGTGAGGCAAATGTTAGGCAACCGTGCGATGCGTATGTATGGTTTGTGCATCGAATGTGCATGGCCTGTGCACCCAGGTTTTGCGCCTCAGCGTGGTGCGGCGGCTCGGCGCAATCGGTCATTGATGGCTTGGCCCAAACCATGATTCGGGATGGGCGAGACGGCAATGGGGCACCCCATGTCGTCCATGCGGTGTAGATAACCAAAAAGGTTCGCAGCCGCCTCAACCAAGTCGCCTTTTGTTGACAAATTTACCGTGGCATCCGGGAGGTTTGGGCCAAAACCCAGCAGGACCTCTTCTGCATAAAGCGCCGTTGCATTCAGGCGCAACGCGGCCCGCGGCGCATAATGCGAGGCAAGCTGCCCGGGCGCTGTAATGGTCACGGTGTCAGGCGTTGGAACCGCCAGTTTCACATGTTTTTCAATGTTTTCCGCCGACAACCCACCAGGTCGCAGCAACTGTGCCGCGCGACCATCGAAGCCGATAATGGTCGATTCCAGCCCGACAGAGCACGGCCCGCCATCCACGATGGCATCGATCTGACCCTCAAGTCCCGCCATCACATGGTCCGCATGCGTTGGGCTGATCCGACCGGAAGGGTTGGCCGACGGCGCCGCGATGGGGCCGTCAAACCTACTGAGGAGATCCTGCGCGACCTTCCCCGCAGGAACGCGGATCGCAACCGTGTGCAGGCCAGCCGTGACAAGATCGGCAATGCCACCATTCGACCGCAGCGCCACGACCAAGGTCAGGGGACCGGGCCAGAAAGCCTTTGCCAATTCAAGGGCTTGCCCCTTAACAACAGCAATGTCGCAGGCCGATGCCAGATCAGCGACATGGACAATCAAGGGATTGAATTGCGGCCGCCCCTTCGCCGCATATATGCCCGCAACGGCCTTTGCGTTTCGGGCATCCGCGCCCAGCCCGTAGACCGTCTCTGTCGGGAAAGCGACCAGTCCCCCGCCGCGCAGCATATCCACCGCATCGGTCAAGCCAGTGCGATCCGGTCGCAGAAGACGGGTCTGTTTGGGCATGGTAACTTGTGACGCTGCGTAGGACTTTTCGCGTGGCAGGGCGCGGTTTAGGGTCAAAATCAAGGTGGTATTTGATAAGCCGCCCTGCGACTTCTGCCAAGTTCCGATTTTCAAGGAGGTTTCCGTGCCGTACCGCGCCCCTGTATCCGAGTTTCGTTTCCTGTTTGACCATGTTGTGGGCCTGTCGCAAGTACATGCGACCCAATTGTTTTCAGACGTTTCGGATGATGTAACGGATGCGATCCTGACAGAGGCCGGCAAGCTGTGCGAAGACATTCTGGCCCCCTTGCAGCGTCCCGGCGATGTGCATCCAGCGCGGCTGGAAAATGGGGTGGTGCGAACGTCCCCCGGCTATGCGGCCGGCTACAAAGCCATTGCCGACGGCGGCTGGGTCGGTATTTCGGCCCGCCCCGACAATGGTGGAATGGGCCTGCCCATGACGGTTACAACGGCCGTGAACGAGATGATGAGCTCCGCCTGTCTGTCCTTGCAGCTCAACCCCCTGATGAGCCAAGGGCAGATAGAGGCTTTGGAAGCCCATGCCAGTGATGAACTGAAGGCGTTGTACCTGCCCCGACTGATCTCGGGCGAATGGACAGGGACCATGAACCTGACCGAACCACAGGCGGGCAGTGACGTCGGCGCCCTGCGCACCAAGGCCGAGCCGAAAGGTGACGGAACCTACGCGATCAGCGGCCAAAAGATCTATATCTCGTGGGGGGACCACGATATGGCCGACAACATTTGCCATCTGGTGCTGGCTCGTTTGCCTGACGGCGTGCCGGGCACCAAGGGGATCAGCCTGTTTATGGTGCCCAAGAAGCTGCCGGACGAGAACGGCAGTCCAGGCATCGCCAACAGCCTGAAAGTGGTCAGCCTTGAGCACAAGATGGGCCTTCATGGCTCGCCCACCGCCGTAATGCAATATGACGCGGCCACCGGTTGGCTCGTTGGTGAACCCCATGCCGGGATGGCCGCAATGTTCACGATGATGAACAATGCGCGACTGGGTGTCGGTGTGCAGGGGATCGGTGTCGCAGAAGGGGCTTATCAGCACGCGCTGGCCTATGCCGCCGACCGCAAGCAAGGCAAGGCGAGCGGATCGGGCGCGATAATCGAACATGCCGATGTGCGCCGGATGTTGACCACCATGAAGGCGGAAACCTATGCCGCGCGTGCCATCGCGTTGACCAATGCTGTCGCCATAGACATGTCCCACGCAACGGGTCAGGCGGACTGGAAATCCCGGGCCGCCTTACTGACCCCGATCACCAAAGCCTACGGGACCGAAGTCGGCATGGAAGTTGCCAATATGGGCATCCAGGTCCATGGCGGCATGGGTTTCGTTGAAGAAACCGGGGCCGCGCAATATGCTCGCGATGTTCGTGTGACGGCCATTTATGAGGGGACGAACGGAATCCAATCGATGGATCTGGTCGCCCGAAAGATGATGGATGGTGGAGAGGCCGCCTTTGCGCTGATCGGCGAGGTGCAGGATGCGGCCGAAGGGGCGCGGGCCAGGATGCCAGCCTTGGCCAAACCCGTGTGGCAAGCGGCAGAGAACCTACGGGAAACCACCGAATGGCTGGTCGCACAGGACATGCAGGACCGGTTTGCGGGCGCAGTGCCGTATCTTGATGCCTTTGCCCGTGTGCTGGGATCGCATTTTCACCTTCTTGCCGCTGGGACGGAAGCCGAAGGCGGGCCGCGCACGGCACTTGCCACTTTTTACATCAAGCGGCTGTTGCCCGAGCATAAGGGTTTGCTGGCCCATGTGCGCGAAGGGGCGGATGGCCTTTATGTGCTGTCGGCCGAAGATCTGGCCGCGTGATGGATGGCACAGCGTCGACCCTGCGCTATCCATGGGAGACGCCGCCAGCAGAGGGGGAAGCGATGGCAATCGCGGACGGCATCTTGTGGATGCGCCTTCCCCTTCCAATGGCGCTGAACCACGTCAATATCTACGCGCTGGATGACGGCGATGGCTGGACCATCGTCGATACCGGCTTCAACTCGACCCGAACGCGGGCGTTATGGACTGATCTGATGGCCGGGCCATTGGGCGGCAAGCCGGTCCACCGGGTGATCCTGACCCACCATCACCCCGACCATGTGGGCCTTGTCGGCTGGTTTCAGTCCAAACATGGGGCAGAATTGGTGACAACGCGCACGGCATGGCTCTTCGCCCGGATGCTGACGCTGGATGTGCAGGAAACGCCTACGGCAGAAAGCCTGAGCTTTTGGCGAAGTGCCGGGATGGCAGAGGAGCTATATGACCAGCGCGCCAGCGAACGCCCGTTCAATTTTGGCGATGTGGTCTGGCCGATGCCACTGGGTTTTACCCGGATCGCCGAAGGCGCCACGCTGCAAGCCGCCGGACGCACCTGGGACATCCGCATCGGCAATGGCCATGCCCCTGAACATGCGACGCTGTGGAGCCGGGATGGCGATCTTGTTTTGGGCGGCGACCAGCTTTTGCCGTCGATCTCGCCCAATATCGGGGTTTATGCCACCGAGCCCGAGGCAGACCCGCTGAGCGATTGGTTGGAAGCCTGTGAGCGGCTGGCGACTTATGCCACGGATGCGCAACTGGTTTTGCCCGGTCACAAATTGCCCTTCACGGGCCTGCCGGCGCGGATGCGGCAATTGATCGACAACCACCATGGCGCACTGAAACGGCTGCTGAACCACCTCAAGACACCAAAAACGGCGCATGATTGCTTTTTGCCACTGTTCAAGCGCGAGATTACAGGCAGCGCCTATGGGTTGGCGCTGGTGGAATCTGTCGCCCACTTGAATCACCTGCACCGGTTGGGCAAGGTTCGTCGAACGCGCCGGGATGACGGCGCCTGGCTGTGGGAGGCGATCTGAGCCATGCAGAACTCGATAGAGACCAGTGCCGAGATGGCGGAAGCAGAAGCGATGCCCAGCGCACATGTGGTTCATACCGACCCGGACGCGCCTGAAACGCCAGAGCAGAAACCTTTGCCAGACGGCATGATGAAGGAGGGAAAGAAACCCTCCAGCCCTGCCGCCTGGGCCTATCAGCGCTTGATCCTTTATGTGAAAAATTTCGAGGAAACGCTGGATGCTGATCACGAGGTCGCCATGGGATTTACCGGGGGTGATGTCGGTGTCATGCGGATCGAGGGGATCGGCTTTTTCGATCCCGATATCCTGACATTTTACGGCAGTGATACATCCGGCGCGCGGACCCAATTGATACAGCATGTCAGCCAGTTGAACGTCATGTTGCGCGCCCTGCCCAAAGAGGTCGACCAGCCCAAAGCCCGCCGTATCGGGTTCAGGCTGGCCGCCGAATTGGACGAAAGCACAAGCTGACTGCGCGCTTTTGCACCCCGTCGCCCGCTTGAGCACCCAGGGCTCCATGCGCTAAGCACCACTGCGATATGTTTTATCAGGGATCCGACCATGGCTGACGACAAACACGAAATTGGCTCGATGAATATCGAAGATCAGGAAAAAACATTTGCCACATTTGTGAAGATCACGGCGTACGGCGTGGTTGCAATTTTTCTGATTTTGATCCTCCTTTACGGGATCAACGGCTGAGGCCTGCCCAGGCCCGGCAGACAAGACTAAGGGGCAGACAGTGAAGCGATTTCTAGTGGCAGTGTTCTCACTGTTAGTGTTGGGTGCGTGTACGGCAGAGCCAACCTGGGCCCCCGAAGAACAGGTGCAGCGCGCGCTTTACAGCCATGCCGGGCCGTCAACGATCACCCTGTTCACGATGGTCAATAATCGCAGCGGATCGGGCGCCCATTCCGGCCTGATGGTGAATGGTGCGCATCGTGTGATATTCGACCCGGCCGGTACGTTTTATCACCCCACCATCCCGGAGCGAAACGACGTGCATTTCGGGATCAAGCCGAATGTGCTGCGGTTTTACCTGGATTATCACGCGCGGGAGACGTTCCACGTGGTCGTCCAGGAAGTTGAGGTTCCCCTCGTAGTGGCGGACCGCGCCTTGCAACTGGTGCAGGAATATGGAGCGGTGCCCAAGGCGATGTGCACCGCTTCCATCACATCCATTCTGCGGCAATTGCCTGGGTTCGAAAGCACACGGTCCACATGGTTTCCAGGCAATGCCATGAAACAATTCGCAAAAGTGCCTGGTGTGAAGACCCGTCAGATCTTCGACGACTCGCCCGACTTCAACAAGGATTTGCCGGGTCAGACCAAACTGAACTGACGCTCGCGGGATGGAGTTACTGTTTTTTCGGCGGCCAACAAACAGGTCCGGGATATGGTTGGAACCTGCGCGTCATGCGACCGAGCTGCGGTCAAAATACCGATAGTCCCACGAGCAAGGCGGCCGCACCGGCGGCAATGGCACCCAGCACATTTTTCGTCACATATCCGACCAGGATCACAACGGCGGCCGCAATCAGCCGTGCCAGATCTGGCGTCCCACCGGTTGCAGGCGGCCACAATACCATGGGAGCGATCAGGGCGGGGATCACAGCCACGGGGGTGTAGCGTAGATATCGCAGCGCCCATTCCGGCAGTTTGCGATCACCGAACAGGCCCAGAAACGAAAACCGGATCGCGAATGTTCCGACCCCCAGGGCCGCGATGATGAACCAGATTGTGGCGTCGGACTGGTTCATGAGAAATAACGGCGCTCAATCTCCGCCCCCGTGACCATGGCCGCAATCGCGGCGATCAGCAGCCCGAAATTGTAAGGCAGGCCCGCGAAAGCCAGCGCCAAAACCACAGCCACCAAGGCAGCGGCGACATGGGCAACCGTTCGCAAGGCGGGTGCAACAAGGGCAAGAAAGGCAATGGGTATGGCAAAGTCGATCCCATATCCGTCCGGCACCGCTTGCCCCGCAAGTGCACCAATGAACGTGCAGATGTACCAAAACGGAACAATCAGCGCCACGACGCCAAAGAAATAGGCCACGCGCGCTGACACGGTCATCTCTGGCTCTTTCTCGAATTTCAGGATCGAGATCGTGTAAGACTGATCAACCAGCATGTAAGCCAGCAAAGGACGGGCCCAGACCGACGCCTGCCCCAAATACGGCTGGAGCGAGGCGGAATACATCGCCATCCGCAGATTCACCGCGAGCGACGTCAGCAGAATGACAAACGTCGGTGCTTCATCCGCCAAAAGCTGCACCGCCGTGAACTGCGCCGCTCCGGCAATGACAAGCACCGAAAACCCCATCACTTGGGCGATGGACAACCCGGCCTCGCTCCCGACCGCACCAAACACCAAAGCGAAGGGCACAACGATCAGAACGAACGGGCCACCATCCAGAAAGCCGCGCCTGAATGCTGATTTGGGTGTGGTCACGGAAGAGGCCTCCGGGTAGGCTCGTACTCCGACGTGCTACGCCTTTGAAGGGGAAGATACAATTGGCCCAAGCCCGCGATCTTTCTGGTTACATCATTGCCCCTGATTTACAGCAAGATGGGTTAACCCGCGGTTTGCGCGGGACAGATCAGGATGGGACAGAGGTCGATCTGAACGTGGTCGAGGAGCGCCCGCTTACCATCTACCTGAATCGTCAGGAAATTGTGACGGCCATGACCATCGGCGATCACCCGGAATACTTGGCGTTGGGTTTCCTGCGCAACCAGGGGATGCTGCGCGATGCCGATGACGTGACCCGCGTGGACTACGATGAGGAGGTCGAGACGGTCGTTGTTCGCACCGCGACCGAGACGGATTTCGAAGACAAGCTGGCGCGCAAAACTCGGACCTCCGGCTGCGCTGTGGGCACGGTCTTTGGTGACATGATGGCCGGGCTTGAGGGGCTGACACTGCCGCGGGCGCAGCTGCGAAGTTCTGACCTTTATGCCCTGGCGCATCACATCAATCGCACACCCAGCCTGTATCTGGAGGCCGGCGCGATCCACGGCACCGTCCTGTGCCGGGGTGCGCAGCCACTGGTCTATATGGAAGATGTCGGGCGCCACAACGCTGTCGACAAGATCGCGGGTTGGATGCTGTCTGAACAGGTCAACGCGGAGGACAAGCTGCTTTACACAACCGGGCGGTTGACATCGGAAATGGTGATCAAAGCGGCCTTGATGGGGATACCGGTTCTGGCATCGCGATCAGGCTTCACAGCCTGGGGAGTGGAGATCGCCCGCCAGGTCGGCTTGACCCTGATCGGACGGATGCGCGGGAAACGGTTTGTCTGCCTTTCGGGCGAAGACAGGTTGATCCGCGATGCAGATCTGTCCCTTGTGGAGGACGAAGATCGCGCCAGTCGCCGGAAAAGCGTGCGATGACGGGCGCATTGGGCGTCATCCTGGCCGGTGGACAGGCCACCCGCATGGGCGGAGGTGATAAAGGGCTGCTGATGCTCGACGGTCAGACAATGCTGACCCGCGTGATGGATCGTTTGGCCCCCCAAGTGGACCGTATGGTGCTGAATGCCAATGGGGAGGCCGGGCGATTTTCCGATTACAGCCTCCCCGTCATTCCGGATAGTATTGCCGGTTTTCCGGGCCCATTGGCGGGCGTTCTGGCCGGTATGGACCATGCCGCCGAAAACGGGATGGCGCAGATCCTGACCGTTGCCGCGGATACGCCGTTCTTTCCCATAGATCTTTATGATCGTTTACATGCGGATGACGCGCCTATCCGTCTGGCTGCAACGCACGAACACGGCCGCACATATCGCCATCCAACCTTTGGCCTGTGGCCCGTCGCCTTGCGCCATGACCTGCGGGAGGCGCTGAATAATGGCTTGCGCAAGGTCGTTCTATGGACCGACCGACATGGCACCGGAGAGGTTTTGTTCGCCGCAGAGGCATTCTTTAACGTCAACACACCGGAGGATCTCACCGAGGCCCGTGCAAGGCTGGCCACGGCATGAGGATTTACGGTGTCACTGGCTGGAAAAACAACGGCAAGACCGGCCTGATGGAACGGCTCGTCGCCGAAATCACCGGGCGCGGTTTCAAAGTCTCAACCCTGAAACACGCCCATCACACCTTTGACGTCGACCATCCGGGCAAGGACAGCCACCGTCACCGGACCGCTGGCGCGACCGAGGTTTTGCTTGCGTCCGGCAATCGCTGGGCCTTGATGCATGAATTGCGCGAGGCCGAAGAACCACCGCTGGAAGAGTTGCTTGCCCGCCTCTCCCCCGTCGATCTTGTTCTGATCGAAGGTTACAAGACCGGCCCGCATCCAAAGGTCGAAGCGCATAGGGGCGAGACAGGCTCGGCCTTGATCGCACTAGGGGATCCGCTGATCCGTGCCGTGGCCAGCGACGTACCGGTGGACGCAACCGTTCCGGTTTTTGATCTCAATGACACCCGCGCCATCGCCGATTTCATTCTGTCCGAGGTTGGTTTGTGACCAAGTTCGACAAGTTCATCATGGTGGATTGGTCCGCGCGCTCCAAACCTTCCGCCCAGCGGCCCGAGGCGGATGCAATATGGATCGCGGTCGATGACGATGTGACCTATCACCGGACTCGGGCCGCCGCCGAAGCTGCATTGATCGATCTTCTGGACCAGGCAGCGGCCGATGGGGACTGCATCTTGGTCGGTTTTGACTTCGCCTTCGGTTACCCGGCAGGCTTTGCCAAAGGGCTGATCGGCCGGGATGACGCAAAGGGCGTTTGGGCGTGGTTGGCAGATGCGATCACCGACAGCCCGGACAATGCCAACAACCGGTTCGAAACAGCAGATAGGATAAATGCCTCATTCCCGGGCACCGGACCGTTCTGGGGGCGGGTCAAAACCCGCGGCGATCTTCCAGCCCTGCCCTGGGGCAAGGATGGGCGCGGCGGGTTCGGCCTTGCCGAACACCGCATGACCGAGGAACAGGCCAAGGGCGCAAAAACGGTTTGGCAATTGATGGGCAATGGTGCTGTCGGCTCTCAAGTATTGCTGGGCCTGCCATTGCTCCATCGCCTTTCCCAAAGGTTTGGCGCGTGTCTGGCTGTTTGGCCATTCGAGCAGGCAGATAATCAGCAGATTGTTGTGGCAGAGATCTACCCATCTCTTATCAACACAATGGTCACGGAGGCAGGCGGGATCAAGGATGCCGCACAAGTCCGTCTTCTGGCCGCGGCTTTTGCAGAGATGCAGACGCGCGGCACCTTGGGTGAGGCCTTTGCCGCGGCACCGGATAGGCCGCAAACCCACCAAGAGGGTTGGATCCTTGGGGCAGGCGTTACCCACGCCTTGCGATCAGCCGCACAAGCCGCCGCGCATCCTGATCTGCACCCCCCGACTTTGAGCGATAATTGTTTTGCTCTGCCCCCCGGCGTTGCCTGGATCCCGGTAGATACCGCGCTAACCCGATTGCGCACGGCATTAACACCGGTTGTCGGCACCGAAAACATACCTTTGGATCAGGCAACCACCCGCATCGCCGCCTGCACGCATCTGGCGCAGCGCGCCAATCCGCCCGCGCCCAACACGGCGGTGGATGGCTATGGCTTTGCCTATCAAAGCGCCAGTGACGCGGGCCGCCATGTGCTGCCCCTGGTGGCCGGGCAAGCCGCGGCGGGGCAACCCTGGCCCGGAACCGTGCCGGACGGGCACGCCATTCGAATCCTCACCGGTGCCGTTTTACCGTCCGGTGTCGATACCGTGATCCTGCAAGAGGATGTGACATGTACCGACACCCATATCGTCTTTGAGGGCCCCGTAAAGGCCGGTGCAAATACGCGCAAAGCGGGCGAGGATTTCTTTGACCAGACCCCCCTGCTGACAGCAGGCCAACGGTTGCGCCCCCCGGACATCGCCCTCCTCGCCGCTGCGGGATGTGCCCAGGTCGAGGTGTTTCAGTCGCTCCGCGTCGGCATTCTGTCAACGGGGGACGAGATCGTACAACCCGGCCATGCGACGCGGCCGGAACACACCCATGATGCCAACCGTCCCATGTTGCTGGGGCTGATCCGCAGCTTTGGGCACCAAGCCGTTGACCTGGGCCATGTCGCCGATGATCGGGATGTCTTGCGCGATATGTTTGACAGGGCGATGGCCGATGTGGATGCCATCATGACATCCGGCGGCGCCTCTGCCGGGGACGAAGACCACGTTTCAGCCCTGTTACAAGCCGAAGGGCATCTGACTGCCTGGCGGATTGCCTTGAAACCGGGCCGCCCACTGGCGTTGGCACAATGGCAAGGAAAGCCGGTATTCGGCTTGCCCGGCAATCCTGTGGCTGCACTGGTCTGCACATTGATTTTCGCGCGCCCGGCTTTGTCGACTTTGTCGGGCGGGCCGTGGCTGACCCCACAGGCCTTCCACGTACCCGCTGCCTTTGACAAAAGAAAGAAACCGGGACGGCGCGAATATTTGCGCGCCCGGCTGAATACGGACGGGGAAGCCGAAATCTTCACCTCGGAGGGATCAGGGCGTATCTCGGGCCTCAGTTGGGCCGATGGTCTGGTCGAACTGTCGGATGGTGAATTACACATCACACCCGGTATGCCGGTCCGGTACCTGCCTTACACGGGGTTCGGACTGTAGCCCGCAGACTTCCCTGTCCTATGTCCAGCAATGTCCCAGTGAGCGACCTCAATCAAAGGTGCCCGACACCCGCCCCAACAGCATGAAAGCCCGCGCAGTTCGCGTCTCCGCCAAGGCCGCCATGTCGCTATCGCTGGCAACCTCGGCAAATTCGGACAGTGTCTTGTCGAACTTGCGCAGGAAATGGTGTACCGCGTCGCGAAAGATCGGATCCTGCTTCATCCGACCCGCCGCCAGGGCAAGCGAGGATCGGTCGCGCACTCCGCCCAGATCCGCCACCACGCCCCCACGCTCGCCCTTGGCAAATCTGCGCCAGATCTCAGGGCGGGCTCGATCGGGGATCAGATCATCCATGTAGATGCCGTCTTCGCTGAGCAAGGTAAGCACGTCTTGGGCTGATCGCACCAGTCCGGCAACACCGGGGTCCCGCAACGCGACACGCAAGGCATTGAAACCGAGCTGATCATCTTCGCTTTCGGGAAAATGAATTGCTCGAATGAAATCTTCGACAGAGATCGGCTGCTCCAGCGCCTCAGCCGGTGTTCCAAGCGCAAGCGAGGGCTGGCCATCGGGGACGACCTGTCCACGCGGTAAGGCCGATTTCAAATTGGCAGGCAATTCCGGTGCAAACCCGGAAGACGCGCGTAAAGCCTCCAGTGCAGTCTCCGTCTGGCGTTGCGCATTTGCGATCTCATCCAGCTTTTTTTCAACGGCAACATTGCTCACGTTGGTGATTGTCTGTTGCCCCTGCACATAGGCCGACCGCATCGCATCGACCGAGGATTGCAGGCGCGACGTCTCCGCCCGGATGATCCGTGTGCTCTTGGCAGCCGACGCACCGACCCAGATCAAGGCGACCGGCATAAAAACCGCCGTCAGGATCATGACGAACGTGAATGGATCAAAGCCACCAGACCCTTCCTCTGTCGGGATGACAAGGAAGAACACCGCCACAAACACGATCCACACGGCTGACAAGGCCGAAGCAATCAGTTCAGGCGAGCCGAACCGGCGTTCCTCGGCCTCGGAATATTCATGGTCCAGCGCCGTTTCCATGCGCTCCTGTCCCAGCATCGCTTTTTCATCATTGGCCATAAAGGCGACACCTCCCAGCGGTGGCCTTAGATATAGCGGATCGACAATATCTCGTAGCTCTTTTCGCCGCCCGGGGTCCGCACTTCGACACTATCGCCCTCTTCCTTGCCGATCAGGGCACGGGCAATCGGCGATTTGATGTTCAGAAGGGCACGTTCCAGATCTGCCTCTGGTTCTCCGACGATCTGATAAGTCTTCTCTTCGTCCGTGTCTTCATCAACGATGGTGACCGTCGCCCCAAACTTGATGGCGCCGGACAGGCTGGTGGGGTCAATCACCTCAGCCAAGCTCAGCAGCCCTTCCAGCTCTTTGATCCGTCCTTCGATAAAGCTCTGCTTTTCGCGGGCGGAATGATACTCCGCATTCTCCGACAGATCCCCATGCTCCCGCGCCTCGGCGATGGCCTTGATGATTGCCGGACGTTCCACCGATTTCAGCGTCTTTAGTTCTTCATCAATCGCGGTGTGACCCGCGCGGGTCATCGGGATCTTTTCCATGGAACGGCCTTATCTGATCGCGGGATGGTCGGTTAAGACCCACCGTTTAACTCAAGCCATCACGCGAAAGTCAAGGGTGCAGCAACAGGGGTTTTTCGCCTGGCATGCCTTCCGACTGAAAGCTGATTGTCGGCGGGAGGCGGTGTTTCGTCTCAATTCATGAGTGGCTCATCGACGAATGGCAGATCCCAGTGCCATCGCACCTGAAAAAGGCAGCCAGAAATATAACATTTGGAAAGATTGTGGGGCCATTACGAGGGAATTGAGTGCTTGAAATCAGGTTTTGACGATGTCGCAGCGTTATGTTGCCGCGTCTTGATTGACGTGACGCAAAACGCTCCGATATCTACACGCAACACGGAGGTCCATGGGCGGGCCGCCCGCAATGGGATAAGGGTTAAAGATGGCTGAGATTGAGCGTGAGGCGATGGATTATGACGTCGTGATCGTGGGTGCAGGGCCAGCGGGTCTGTCGGCGGCAATCCGCTTGAAACAGCTGGACACTGATCTGAATGTGGTTGTGCTTGAAAAAGGGTCTGAGGTCGGTGCGCATATCCTTTCGGGTGCCGTTCTTGATCCCGCTGGCCTGAATGCCTTGATCCCCGACTGGAAGAAGAAGGGCGCGCCCATCACGGTAGACGTAACGGATGACAACTTCTTTCTGCTGGGAGAGGCGGGCCAGATCCGGATCCCCAATTTTGTCATGCCCCCCCTGATGTCAAACCATGGCAATTACATCGTCTCCATGGGTAATGTGTGCCGCTGGATGGCAGAGCAGGCCGAGGAACTGGGTGTCGAGATTTTCCCCGGCATGGCGTGTTCCGAAATGATCTATGGCGAGGGTGGCGAGTTGAAAGGAGTTGTCGCAGGTGAATTCGGCAAAAATTCCGACGGTACGCCCGGGGACGGTTATGAGCCTGGGATGGTTCTGAACGGGAAATATGTGTTCCTGAGCGAAGGCGTGCGCGGGTCCCTATCGAAAGAAGCGATTGCCAAGTACAATCTGGATGCCAAATGCGACGTCCCGAAATTTGGCCTTGGTATGAAAGAGATCTGGGAGATCGACCCCGAAAAGCACCGCGAAGGCAGTGTGACCCATACGATGGGCTGGCCCCTGGGTGACAATGCTGGCGGCGGATCCTTTATTTACCACCTCGACAATAACCAGGTTTATGTCGGCTTCGTCGTGCATCTGAACTACGAAAATCCCTATCTGTTCCCCTACATGGAATTCCAGCGGTTCAAGCACCATCCGATGGTGGCCGAACTGCTGAAAGGCGGAAAGCGTGTAGCCTATGGCGCGCGCGCGATCAGTGAAGGTGGCTATCAGTCGATCCCGCAGGTCGCGTTCCCCGGCGGCGCATTACTGGGCTGTTCTGCCGGTCTGGTGAATGTTCCCCGGATCAAGGGCAATCACAACGCGATGTTGTCGGGCAAGGCTGCAGCCGAAGCCGCGCATGAGGCGATCAAAGCTGGCCGCGCCGGTGACATCCTTGACACGTATGAGACCGAACTGCGTACCGGCCCCGTCGGCAAGGACTTGAAAGCCGTACGCAATGTGAAACCCCTCTGGTCGAACTATGGCCTTGGCACGTCGCTGACCGTTGGCGGCTTCGATATGTGGACGAATAACCTATTCGGTTTCTCTGTCCTCGGTACTTTGCGGCATGGCAAGAATGACGCAGAAGCCACGCAAAAACACTATGCCTATCAGCCGATTGACTATCCCAAACCCGATGGCACGCTTAGCTTTGATCGTCTGACCAATGTCAGCTTCTCCATGACCAATCATGAAGAGCACCAACCAGCACATTTGAAACTTGGCGATGCCACCATTCCGGTTGACATCAACTTACGCGAATATGCCGGCCCGTCCGCCCGCTATTGTCCCGCTGGCGTCTACGAGTTTGTCGAGGAGGAAGGCAAGGACACGCGGTTCGTGATCAATTTCCAGAACTGCGTTCACTGCAAGACCTGCGATATCAAGGATCCAAGCCAGAACATTACCTGGACCGTGCCACAAGGTGGTGATGGGCCTAACTATCCAAACATGTAAGTGCCGGTTTCGTGTGCAATGTTGCTAAAAACCCGCAATTTGTGACCTAACCCTGCGTTCCGGGTACGCCTGTTCCATTGTTTTGCCATGTTGTGATCGCTAGGGTTGCGTGATCGTAACCTTATGAGGTCTGTCTTGCGCCAACTGGTCCGTAACGTATCCGTCGCTCTTGCTGTGTCTCTTAGCACGTCAGTTGCCCTTCCGGCACTGGCCCAAGATCAAGGGTTGGCAGGCGCCTATCTTGCCGCGCGTCATGCGAGTTTCTTTAGCGACCATCGTGCCGCTGCGGAATACTACATCAAGGCGCTGGCCCGCGACCGCACCAACCCGATGCTGCTGGAAAACGCCGTCCTTGCCTATACCGGGCTGGGGCAAGTCGAACGGGCCGTTCCGATCGCGCGGCAGATGCAGATTAGCGGGATCGACAGCCAAGTCGGTCATATGATCGTCCTGGCTGGGCAACTGAATGACGAAAATTACCGGCAAGCGTTGGATGATCTTGAAGCCGGACGGTCCATTGGCCCCCTTGTGGACGGCTTGGTGAAGGCCTGGGGCCATGTTGCCTTGGGTGATGCGGCCGCGGCCGCGGCTGCCTTTGACGAAGCAGCCAGTGCAACCGGTCTGAAAGCCTTTGGCCTGTATCACAAAGCACTGGCCATGGCTGCGATGGGCAAGTTCGAAGAGGCCGACGCGATTTTCGCCGGTGACGAAGGCGGCCCGCTGCGGCTGACCCGCCGCGGCACCATGGCCTATGCCCAAGTTCTAAGCCAGCTGGACCGAAACCAAGACGCGCTCGACATCATCACACGCGCCTACGGCACTGATCTGGACCCCGGTTTGAGCCAGTTGGTGGAAAGTCTGGGCGCTGGGGAAAAGCTGCCTTTCACCCAGATCAGCAGCGGCAATGACGGACTGGCGGAGGTCTTTTATACCGTGGCCGGCGCCCTGCGTGGCGAAGCCGCTGACAGCTATACCCTGCTTTATTCGCGCATCGCGGAATATCTGCGCCCCAACCATACCGATGCGATCCTGCTGACCGCCGGGTTGTTGGAGTCCCAAAAGCAATATGACCTCGCGACGGAAACCTATGATCGCGTTCAACGCGATCACCCCGCCTACCACGCTGCGGAACTGGGCCGGGCGGAGGCATTGCGCCGCTCGGGCAAACCTGACGCCGCGACCGAGGTGCTGAAACAACTGACTGAAACCCATGCCAGTCTGCCCGCTGTCCATATCACGTTGGGTGACGTGCTTCGCCAGCAGGAACGCTATGGGGAAGCCTCCGTCGCCTATGATGCTGCCATCGAACTGATCGACGATCCGCGGGAAAACCATTGGATCGTGTTCTATGCCCGCGGGATTGCCCATGAGCGCACGGATCAGTGGAACGAAGCCGAGCCGGATTTCCGCAAGGCGCTGGAATTGCGCCCTGATCAGCCGCAAGTTTTGAATTATCTCGGCTATTCCATGGTCGAGATGCAGACGGATCTTGAAGAGGCGCTGGAGATGATTCAACGCGCCGTCGCAGCCCGACCCGATAGCGGCTACATCACTGACAGTCTGGGTTGGGTCCTGTATCGGATGGGCCGGTACGAGGAAGCCGTGACCCATTTGGAACGTGCGACCGAATTGATGCCAGTCGACCCGATCGTCAATGATCACCTAGGCGACGCTTACTGGGCTGTGGGTCGCAAGATCGAAGCCGCATTCCAGTGGAATCGCGCCATGTCTTTTGATCCTGAACCCGAAGAAGCCGAGCGTATTCGTCGCAAGCTTGAGGTCGGTCTGGACGAGGTTTTGGCCGAAGAAGGTGAACCACCGCTACGTGTTGCCGCTGACGAAGGTTAACCCACCCGGATCGGGCACCGTCCCGTGACCGTTATCCGCGCCTTTGCACCGGCCAAGATCAACCTGACCCTCCATGTGACGGGTCAGCGCGACGACGGGTATCATCTGCTCGACAGTCTTGTCGCCTTTGCCGATATCGGCGATCAGATCACGGCCCGCGCAGCACCTGGTCTGTCGCTTGCGGTGGATGGCCCGTTTCGCGACGGGATCCCCATTGATGGCGGCAATCTTGTCTTGCGGGCAGCGATGACCATGGGGGATGGGCCCGGTGCGATGCTGACCCTTGACAAGCATCTACCTGCAGCCGCTGGAGTTGGAGGCGGATCCTCAGACGCCGCCGCAACACTCCGCGCCCTGTCGCGCCTTTGGGACAAGCCACTCCCGCCACCGGATCAAATAATGGCGCTCGGTGCGGATGTGCCCGTCTGCCTCAACCCGTGTGTCACCAGAATGCAAGGCATTGGAGAGGTCTTGTTCGACGCGCCCACCCTACCTCCGGTCTGGGCAGTCCTCGTGAACCCTCGGATCGAAGTGCAGACCCCAGCCGTCTTTGCAGCGCTGACCTCCAAGCAGAACGCGCCCATGCCAACCGATCTGCCAAACTGGGAAACGGCTACGGATCTTGCGGCCTGGCTGGACACCCAACGCAATGACCTGGAGCCGCCCGCCAGAACCATTCAGCCGGTTATCGGCGATGTTCTGGCAGCGCTTCGATTGCAGCCCGGCTGCCTGACCGCCCGCATGTCCGGTTCTGGCGCCACCTGCTTTGGTCTATTTACGGATGAAGTCGCGGCAAAAGTTGCGCAGATAGGTCTCTGCGCAAACCAACGTCAGTGGTGGGCGCAGGCGGCCAAACTATCGTAGCTCTCTCGGCCTGGTCATGCCGCACATGGCCGGATGTGCACGTATCCGACACATCTCGCACCTGGATCTGTTAGTCTGAGACCTATGAAATTGGCGCGTCACCCATTCGTCGCAGCCCAGATCAACAAAGGACGCTATGATGAGCGAACAGGAACACGCCAACCCGTTTGATGGACCGCAAATGCAAAGCGTTCACTACAAACGTGCCGATATGGCAGGCGCAAACTTTGACGGCGTAAACCTTGAAGATGCCCGATTTTACGCGGTCCTGACCAAGGCAAAGTTCACCGATACCAATCTGCAAGATGTGGATTTCGACGACGTGAACCTGGCAAATGGGCGCTTTAACAACGTCGACCTATCGGGCGCTGCCATCACCAATGCAAACCTGTCAAAACTGACGGTCCGTGGTGCCACCTTGGCCCATGCGGACATTCAGGATGCCGATTTGACGGGCATGCGGATCAATGGGGTTCTGGTGACAGACTTGTTCCACGCCTACGAAAAATCGCAAAACTGAACGCTATCGATCCCTGTCCGGTCCAACAGCGGTCGCATGTTGGGTAGCCACGGCGCCTATGCTCTGCCTAAACAGACACAGCCGACAGGACCTCACCCTTGTCCAGATCGCCCTTCGCCCCGGACAGAACCACACGACCGCGTTTCAGCACCGTGATCTCATCGGCAAGGCCGTGGGCGAACTCAAAGAACTGTTCAACCAGGATGATCGCCATGCCGCCTTCACAGCGCAGGTATTCAATCACGCGGCCGATCTGCTGAATGATGTTGGGCTGGATCCCCTCGGTCGGTTCATCCAGCAACAGCAGCTTGGGCTTGGTGATCAACGCGCGCGCAATGGCCAACTGCTGTTGTTGCCCGCCGGAAAGGTCTCCGCCACGCCGGGCGGTCATGTCTTTCAGAACCGGGAACAGCTCGTAGATCTCCTCTGGCACGCGCCGTTCCCCTTTGGGTAAACAGGCATAGCCTGTTTCCAGGTTTTCGCGCACCGTCATCAGCGGAAAAATCTCCCGCCCCTGGGGCACGTAAGCCACGCCTTTTTGGGCGAGCACCTGCGATGACGCCCGGCCCAGCGTCTCCCCGTCCAGCGTCACAGAGCCACCCGACCGGGGATGCGCCCCCGCAATCGCCTTCAGCAGGGACGTTTTGCCAACCCCGTTCGTGCCCATCAGGCAGGTCACCTGGCCCACTTGCGCCTCCAGATCCACGTCGTACAGGATCTGGCTTTGGCCGTAATGTAGGGTCAGGTCCTTAATGTTCAGCATCGCCTAACGCCCCAGATAGACGTCAATGACATCTTTGTTGGCTGTGACATGGGCCAGGCTGCCTTCTGCCAAAACCGAACCCTCATGCAGCACGGTCACCTTGCAGTTCAGCTTTTCGACAAAATCCATGTCATGCTCCACCACCACCACAGCGCGGGTCTTGGCGGCCTCTTTCAGAATGTCGGTCGTATGATCGCGCTCTGCCGGGGTCATGCCCGCCGCCGGTTCATCGACCAACAGCAGCTTCGGGTCCTGAGCCAGCAGCATTCCAATCTCCAGCCACTGCTTTTGTCCGTGGCTCAACTCGCCGGCCTTGCGGGTCAGCTGCGCCGTCAGGTTGATCTCATCGGCCAACGCCTCGATCCGTGCGGCGCCATCGGTCGTTTTCTTGTAAAACAGCACGGCCCAAGGCGAACGGTCATTGCGAAGCGCCATGGCCAGGTTCTCCCGCACGGTCTGATCCTCGAACACGGTTGGCCGCTGAAACTTGCGCCCCACCCCGGCGCGCGCGATCTGACTTTCAGACATCTTCAGCAGCGACACCGACTTGTCCCCCCAGATCACCCGCCCTTCATTGGGCCGCGTCTTGCCAGTCACAATGTCCATGAACGTGGTCTTGCCAGCGCCATTCGGGCCGATGATGGCGCGCAGCTCGGCATCCGCGATCTGAAACGACAGGTTGTTGATCGCCTTGAACCCGTCGAACGAGACGGAAACACCGGATACTTCCAACAGCGTGCTCATTGCTCCACCTCCCGGCGCGATCCCTGATCAGGGCCTAGATCCGCACCAGGGCGGTCGGGCATGGGCTTGCGCACCAGGTAGTCGAACAACCCGCCCATCCCCTTGGGCGCGAACAGTGTCACCGCGACAAAAGACAAACCTAACAGCACCAGCCACCAATCTGTCCACTGGATCCGGTAGAAGCCAAGGTTCACATCCGGCGCACCGCCGCCCGTGAACCAACTGGACAAGAGGGAGACAAAAGCCGCCCCGATAACCGCCCCGTACAAGCGACCGCGTCCCCCAATGGCGACCCAAACCGCAAGGTAGATCGACGCAATCGGCGCAATCTCCGCCGGATTGATGATCCCAGCCTGTGGGTAATACAAGGCACCCGCGACAGCAGCGATGATCGCCGTTACCGTGAACACGAACAGCTTGTAGCCCTCAACATTGTAGCCCAGGAACCGCACACGTGCTTCGTCATCGCGGATCCCACGGATCACGCTGCCGAACTTGCCCGACACGACCCAGGCCGCCATCAAATAGCCCAACCCCAAGGCCAGTGCAGAGGCCCACAAGAACCACAACGACACCCAAGCCTGGGACATACCCGACAAGCCGGGGATGTTCTGCAGACCCGACAGCCCGTTATTTCCGCGCAACCCGCTATCGTTCTGAAACAGGTAGAGCGACAGGGCCAAGGTCATCGCCTGCGTCAAGATCGACAGGTAAACACCCGTCACCCGGCTGCGAAACGCGAGCCATCCAAAAATCAACGCCAACGCCCCCGGCACCAGTACGACCAACGCCAGTTGCGCCGCCAGACTATCGGCAAAGAACCAGATCATCGGGATCTCGGCCCCGCCGACAACGCCAAAGATCTGCGTGCCGATCGCATCACGCACCTCTTCCGGTGTCGGCGGCAAGGGTGCGTTCTCCAGGCTGCCCAGCACGATGCCCTTAGTCCGCTCATACATCAGCCACATGCCAATCATGTAGCCGCCCAACCCAAAGAAAGCGAAATGCCCCAGGCTCAGGATACCGCAATAGCCCCAGACCAGATCCATGGCGATTGCAATCAGACACAGGCACAGCGTCTTGCCCAATGTCTTGATGAACGAGGTCGACAGAACCCCCATCCCCATCGCCTCTGACATCACGGTCACGGTCAGGGTGAACACCGCAAGCAAAGCAATAAAGATCAGAACAGAGGGATTCCTGGCGAAAAAACTACGTTGCATGTTAATCCCCCGCCGCACGGCCCTTCAGGGCGATGATCCCTTTGGGCCGAAACTGGATGAAGATGATAATGAACACGATCATAAAGGTTTGCGCGGCCAGGGTATTCGATGGGTTGAACCATTCGATCCACTTTTGCAGGAACCCGATCAACGTGGCACCCAGAAGCGTGCCCCAGATATTGCCCACACCGCCCACAACAACCGTCATAAAGGACTGCACGATATAGTCTGATCCCAGTTCAGAGGTTACCTTGGCGTAAAGACCAATCGCCACGCCCGCGATCCCGGCAATGCCCGACCCCAGACCAAAGGTCAGCATGTTGATCTTGTCGGGATTGATCCCCATCGACGCCGCCATGCGCGGATTCTGCGTCACCGCCCGCACCTCCAATCCCAGCCGCGTTCGCTTCAGGATGAACAGCAAGAGGAACAAAAAGATCAGCCCCAGCCCGAAAATCGCAATCCGGATATAGCTGACGCTCACCACGTCGTTCATTACCCAGGCACCATCCAACCACGCTGGGGAAGTCAGAGGCCGCGCCTGCGTACCAAAGATGTTCTTGGCCAACTGCTGTAACGCAATCGAAATACCAAACGTCGCCAGCAATGTCTCCAGCGGGCGATTGTACAACCACCGGATCACCAACCGCTCCATCGCAACGCCCGCACCAAAGGTCACCGCAAAGGCCAGTGGCAGTGCCAAGAGGATCGACAGGGTGTAATCGGGCACAAACAACTGCACCACATAACCGGTATAGGCGCCCATCATGATGAACTCACCATGGGCCATGTTGATGACCCCCATCACACCAAAGGTGATCGCCAAGCCGATGGCCGCCAGGAAATAGATCGACGCCAGGCTCAATCCGTCCAAACTCAGGTCCAGCACCTGGTAGAACGCGACGCGCTGGTTGATGATACCCAATGTTCCCTGCACGGCATCCGTCACCTCGGCAGAGGGTTCGGTATAAACCTCGTAAAATTCATGGGCGCGTAACGCCGCCTCGCGCTCTTCTGCAGTGACCGACGGGGGGGCCAAACCTTCGGCGGTCAAGACCGCAAAGGCCCGTTCTCGCGCCACATCGCTATCCAATTCGGCAACCGGCACGCCGCCCACCGCGCCCTCGGCGATACTTGCAATCAACGCCGCCTTGCGCGCCTCGGCCCCAATATCGGGCAAGGCCAGCTCAGCAGAGACGAGCATCTGATAGGCAGCATCTTCCGACAGATCCTCACTGCCCACGCGCAGCTTGCGCGCCACATTGGCATCGTCCGGTGGCCCGTCGATAGATACCACCCGCCTTGTGGCCAAAAGCGGGTTCAACGCCGCCCGCGTCTCCAGGCTCAACTTATCGCGCATCCCCTCAGCGGCGGCCACCCGCTCGGCGATATCCGCGCCAAAGCGCACAGTCAGCAGCGCCAACAACACCTCCTTGCGCCTCTTGATCTCCGCATCCGGCTCATCCACCATTGAGTTGCGCAATGGTTCCAGCTGGCTCCTATCCGGGCGCCTCTCAATCGCGCGCAAGGCCGCCATACGCCGCCGTGGCTCTGGATCGCTCAACTGAAATTCCACCAAGGCAGAGCCGATCACCCCGCGCACCCCGGAATTGGGCTTTAAATTCTTCAGGTCTCGCTTACCCGCCTCGCCCACAACCGCGCCGGAAGAGACGTCAATTAGCTGATAGGTTTGCTTGTCATCGGTTTCGACATAGAAAAACAGCCCATCTGCCTTGCGCTGCCACACAGCTTTGTCCTGCCACTGCTCCAGAAACGCTGCCCCCTCAGACCCGCCTCGCTCAGCAATATCGGCCAGAACAGCGTCCACAGTCTTGCGGCTCGCCTTCTCGATCGCGGCCCGATTGTCCTGCAGCACATCCTGCAGATCGGCCCACCCCACCCCCAGACAGGCCAACCAAACTACAAATGCCGCCAGCAAACCCTTCATCGCACTCCGCCCCATGCAAGGATCCTCGCCCTTACTTTCTTATTGGTAAAAATACTCCCGCCGGAGGCTCCCATCCCCTCGAACAAGCCCCGGCGGCAGAACAGGAGGCACACCGAAATGGGCCTCCAACAGGAAGGGTTTTCAACCCACCGCTCGCATCAATAGTTCGACTGGATCTGCACGCAGCTTGAGGTCTCGGTATTGTACATGCCGCAACCCAGATCTTTCCAATCAGACTTCAGCACAGCAGATTCCGGCAAGAAATCGGTCCAGGCATCGCCCGGCACTTCATCGGTCTGGCTGATGATATCAAACTGTCCATCCTCGGTGATCTCGCCGATTAGCACAGGCTTGGCCAGATGGTGGTTCGGTAACATCACGGCCGTGCCACCGGTCAGGTTCGGAAACTCCTGACCATACATCGCGGTGCGCACCGCATCAACATCCGTGGTGCTCGCCGCTTCAACTGCCTGCACCCACATGTTGAAGCCAATGTAATGTGCCTCCATCGGGTCATTGGTCACGCGCTCGTCACCCATCTTGCCCTTCCAGGCTTTGATAAACGCGTCATTGGCCTCAGACTCGGCCGACTGAAAATAGTTCCAAGCGGCCAAATGACCAACCAGGTTCGAGGTATCCAGACCAGACAACTCTTCCTCGCCGACCGAGAAGGCCACAACCGGAATGTCGTCGGCCGAAATGCCAGCCGCCGCCAATTCCTTGTAGAACCCGATATTCGCATCACCGTTGATGGTCGAGATTACGCCAACCTTCTTGCCATCCGCGCCCAAGGCCACGACATCGGCCACGATCTTGGACCAGTCCGAATGCCCGAATGGCGTGTAGTTCACGAAGATATCGTCTTCCGGGATACCCTTATCCTTCAGGTATTGCTCCAGGATCTTGTTGGTTGTCCGCGGATAGACATAATCGGTGCCCAGCAGTGCGAATTTCTCAACACCCAGCTCTTCCAGATAGTAATCCGTGGCGGGTATGGCCTGTTGGTTTGGCGCGGCACCGGTGTAGAACACGTTCTTGGAGGACTCTTCCCCTTCATACTGCACCGGATAGAACAGCAGCCCGTTCAACTCCTCGATCACCGGCAGCACCGATTTGCGGCTGACAGACGTCCAGTTGCCAAAGATCACATCGACCTCATGAACGGTCAGCAACTCGCGCGCCTTCTCGGCAAAGAGCGGCCAATCAGAGGCCGGATCGACGACTACGGGCACCAACTGCTCACCCAGAACACCGCCCTTGGCATTCTGCTCTTCGATCAGCAGCAGCATCGTGTCTTTCAGCGTGGTCTCGGAAATCGCCATCGTGCCCGACAGCGAATGCAGGATACCGACCTTGATCTCGGCTTGGGCAAACGATGTCAGCGCCAGGGTGGCGGCCGCCGAAGATAGAAGTGTTTTCATCATGAATAGGGTTCCCCGTTGATCGTTATATTTGGAGCACCGGCATACGAGGTGCGCGGTCAACTGCTTAAAAACGAGGCGCGTTGCTGTCTGCATATAAATCTGGGATAGAGTTATGCAGCTTTTGCACAACCTATAACGGGTCCCATGAAGCACCTTCAGATTTACCATGCCTTCCGTGCTGTCGTGAAAGAGGGTTCAATCCGCAAAGCTGCTGAAACCATGGGGATTTCCGCCTCGGCCCTCAACCGGCAGATGGCGGGGCTTGAGGCAGAATTGCAGGTTACCCTGTTTGACCGCCGCGCCACTGGCGTCCGTCTTTCTGCTGCCGGAGAAATATACTATCGCCAATTTATTGAGCACATTGCCCGCCTTGACAGCGCAAAAATAACAGTTGCGGATTTACAAGGTGCACGGATCGGTCATGTCAGCGTCGCCGTGAGCCCAGAACTGGCCCAAGGATTCTTTCCGTTTGAAATCAAAAACTACCGGGAGATGTATCCTCGTGTGACCTTCAGCGTGGTGCCAGCCGCACCTACCGGGTTCGAAGATCAACTCAACCGGTTCGAAGCGGATCTCGCCCTGATCGTCCAACCCGAATTCACCGACGGGGTCGAGGTTTTGGCCATGGCCGACCTCCCCCTCTGCGCCATCACCGACCGCGACACCCTTCCGCTCGATGCCTTCCAGGACGCCGACCTCATCCTACCCGCACGCAGCCTCGGCTTGCGCGTCGTCATCGATCTGATCGCCAAGCGCAAGCGCCTCAACCTGCGCCCGGCCCTCGAAACACTGACCAGCATCCCCCCGGCCCTCATGCCACCCGGGGCCGTCCAACTTTGGCTCGCCCATGATCTGGTCGATCCAAACCTCGCCAAACCGCTCCCGCAGCTTGGCCATCCCACGGCACGAATCGTCCTTGGTCAACGCAAGGGTCACAGCCTATCTGTCGCCGCCAGCAAGTTCGCCAATCAATTGGTCAAACGATTGGCACACCTGTCGAGTTAAACCGCCAGTGACAAGACATCTGCATCGCGCGCCACCAAACCAAAGGCCACAGATCGCAAATCCTCATCCGAAAGAACCAGTGGATAAAGTGTCAAAACACCAAAGAGGTCAGCCGATTTGGCCCCTCGGGTTGTGACGGATGCTGTCACGTCACTTCCACTCATCCAAAGCCCAGCAGCCCAAGTGCATCACGGCTTTGGTAGAGTTGGCGCCGTGCGATCCAGACGTAACGCAGCATCGGAAAACCGCCACGGGCCGCGCACGCCCGGCACACCGTCGGGGTTAATCTGCAGTCCACGTGCCTTGATCTGCGGGTCGTCAAAAACCTGGTCGATGCGGTTGATCGGGCCCGCGGGGACCGTCGCAACTTCCAACGCCGCCAAAAGGTCGGCTGAGGGCCACATCAAAAGCGCATCCTGCAAGATCGCGCACAGGGCCACCCGGTTTACCACCCGTCCCGGATTGGTGGCGTAATCGGGGTTGGTGGCCAGATCCGCCAAACCCAGCACATCACATAAGCGTGCGAACTGCCCATCATTGCCCACCGAGATAATAACATGACCGTCTGCCGTGGCAAAAACCTGATAGGGCACCAGGTTCTGATGCGCATTCCCGGCCTGACCCGGCGCCACACCCGATGTGAAATAGTTCATCGCCTGATTGGCCAGCAAAGCCGTCGCACAATCCAGCAGGGACATATCCAAGTGCTGACCACGCCCGGTCCGATGGCGCTGCTCCACCGCGGCCAACACGCCAACCGCACCGTATAGACCGGTTACGATATCCGTGACGGCCACACCCAATTTCTGCGGCTCACCGCCCGGCGCGCCAGTGATCGACATCAGCCCGCTCATTCCTTGGATCAGAAAGTCATAGCCTGCGCGGCTGGCATAGGGTCCGTCCTGGCCAAACCCCGTGACCGAACAATAGATCAACCGCGGGTTCAGCGCCGCGAGGCTTGCGTAATCCAGCCTATATTTCGCCAATCCGCCAACCTTGAAATTCTCTACCAAAATGTCGGCATCCCGCACCAGATCCAGCACAGTCTGCCGCCCGGCCTCCGTACGAAAATCGGCCACGACCGAGGTTTTGCCTCGATTGGCCGCGTAGAAATATGCGGCAGTCTTGTCGCCATCCCGCTCAATGAACGGGGGGCCCCAGTGGCGGGTATCGTCGCCGTGGGGCGCTTCGACCTTCACCACTTGAGCGCCCAAATCGGCCAAGGCCTGCCCAATCCATGGCCCCGCCAGCACGCGCGCCAGTTCGACCACTTTCAACCCCTCAAGCGGAGCCTCTTTCCCGGTATCATCTGTCATGGCGTGACACTGGCATGGAGAAACGGAATGCGACAGGGGGTGACACCCTTCGGCAAACCTGTTTTAACCATTGATCAGACAGGGGCGTTCGGCATTGGCCGGTCTGAGAAGCACCCTTTGAACCTGAACCAGTTAAGACTGGCGGAGGGAGTCGATCTGGCAGGGCGCATCCCTGCCATTATCGGCCCTTCGCCCGGAGCGCCGATGCACCAAACCGCAGATATCCTGACCCGAATGCGCGCGCAGCCACCGCTGGTCCAGTGCGTCACCAATTTCGTCGCCATGAACTTCGCGGCCAACACTCTTCTAGCCGCAGGTGGTGCGCCCGCCATGGTCCACGCTGCCGAGGAGTCCGGCAATTTCGTCGCCCATGCAGGGGCCCTGACCATCAATATTGGCACGCTCAGCCCCGATTGGCGGCGCGGCATGGTCACCGCTGCGCGGGCCGCCAACGACACCGGCACACCCTGGGTGCTGGACCCGGTTGCCCATTTCGCCACCCCCTATCGCAGTGCAGCCGCCCAGGAACTCCTGACCCTCGGCCCAACCATCCTGCGCGGGAATGCCTCTGAAATTCTGGCACTCGCCGGCCAAACCAGCGCCGGGCGCGGCGTCGATGCTGGCGACACGGTCAGCGCCGCCGAAGGCGCCGCCCGCAGCCTCGCGCAGACCCACAAGATGATCGTCGCTGTGACCGGCGCCACGGATTACGTGACCGACGGCGCCCGATCCGCCCGCATCACTGGTGGCGATCCGATGATGGCCCAGATCACCGCAACCGGTTGCGCTTTGACCTGCCTGATCGGTGCCACCGCCGCCATCGCCCTCCCGTTCGAGGCCACGGTCACGGCCTTGGCCATCTTCGCCGAGGCCGGAGCCATCGCCGCCCCCAAGGCCCAAGGCCCCGGCTCCTTCGCGATGCACTTCCTCGACGCGCTCGCCACCGTCGATCCCGCCACTTTGCCCGCGCGGGTGATCCCGGCATGAGAGCACTTCCCGACCTCTCCACCTATCTCGTCCTCGACCCCGACCTCTGCGCGCCCATTGGCATGGTCGAAACCACCCGTCTTTCCGTGGCAGGCGGCGCCACCATCGTGCAACTCCGCCATAAGACGGCGACCACAGCCCAGCGCATCGCCCTTGGTCAGCATCTGAAAAACATGATCGCCGGGCGCGCCGCGTTATGTGTGAACGACGATATCGAGGCCGCCATGACACTTCAGGCCGATATCCTCCATATCGGCCAAGATGACATCGCTCCGGCGGAGGCACGCGCCCAGATCGGCGCCGATATGGTCCTGGGCCTGTCGGTCCACAGCGGTGAGACCGCGCAAGCCGTCGACCCGGCCATCGTCGACTATGTCGGTGTGGGCCCCGTCTTCGCGACCCAAACCAAATCCGACGCCAAGGCCCCCATCGGCCTGAACGGCCTGGCCGACATCATCGGGACCGCCCCGGTTCCCGCCGTGGCCATCGGCGGCGTCAAGACGGAGCATGCTGCCGCCTGCATCCAGGCCGGTGCCGCAGGCATCGCCGTCGTCTCGGCCATCTGCGGTCGGCCCGACCCGCGCGCCGCAACCGCTAATTTGGTCGATACCATTCGAAAGGCCCGCCCATGATCGCAACCGCCCTTTCTATCGCGGGATCCGATCCGTCGGGCGGCGCCGGGATCCAGGCCGACCTGAAGACCTTTTCAGCCAATGGTGTCTACGGCATGGCCGCCCTCACGGCACTCACTGCCCAGAACACCACCGGCGTCAGCGGCGTCCACCTGATCCCGCCCAACTTTGTTGCCGACCAGATCCGCGATGTTCTATCCGACATCCCGCCCGGCGCGATCAAGATCGGCATGATCGCCACCGCCGACATCGCGCAAGCCACAGCCGACGCCCTGACAACCGATGCCCCCATCGTGATCGACCCGGTGATGGTGGCAAAAGGCGGCCACGCGCTCTTAGCCGATGACGCGGTGGCCGTGATCCGCGATACGCTCCTACCCCGTGCGACGCTGATTACCCCCAACCTTCCCGAAGCCGGCGCTTTGCTAGGCACCGCGACCGCCACAACCCAAGCAAAGATGGAAGACCAGGCCCAAGCCCTCCTGACCCTCGGCCCCCTGGCGGTACTCCTGAAAGGCGGTCACCTTGATGCGCCCGACAGCCCGGATCTGCTGGCAACGCCCCAAGGCACCAACTGGATGACAGCCCCGCGCACACAGACCAAAAACACCCACGGCACGGGCTGTACCCTCTCCGCCGCCATCGCCGCCAACCTCGCCAAAGGCCGACCGCTTCCCGACGCGGTCGCTGCCGCAAAAACCTACGTCTCAGGCGCCATCGCCGCCGCGGACCACCTGCAATTGGGCGCCGGTCACGGGCCGACGCATCACTTCCATGCCCTCTGGGCCAAAGACCAAGGATAATCCATGCGCCACACACTTACCGCCCTCGCACTCATCCTCGCGACGCCAGCCATGGCCGCCGACAAGATCACTCTGATCCTGGACTGGTTCATCAACCCTGATCACGGGCCGATCATCATCGCCCAGGAAAAGGGATACTTTGCCGAACAGGACCTTGAGGTCGAGGTGACGGCCCCCGCCGATCCTTCGGTCCCGCCCAAGATGGTCGCCGCAGGCCAGGCTGACCTCGCTGTCAGCTACCAGCCACAGCTTCACCTTCAGGTGGCTGAGGGCCTGCCGTTGGTGCGCATCGGCACCCTGGTCTCAACCCCGCTCAACTGCCTTTTGGTTCTGGAAGACGGCCCGATCAAATCCGTGGCGGACCTCAAGGGCAAAAAGGTCGGCTTTTCGGTTGCCGGTGTCGAAGAGGCGGTCCTGGGCAGCATGCTCGCCCAACACGACCTGACCATGGACGATGTCGAAATGGTCAACGTCAACTGGTCCCTCTCGCCCTCCCTCATGTCCGGCCAGGTCGATGCCGTCATCGGCGCCTACCGTAATTTTGAACTCAACCAGATGGAAATCGACAAGGTCCCCGGTCGCTGTTTCTATGTCGAGGAAGAGGGCCTGCCCCCCTATGACGAACTGATCTACGTGGCCAACCGCGACACGATGGATCGGGACAAGCTGCAACGCTTCATCGCCGCCACCGAAAAGGCCACGCAATACATCATCAACAACCCCGATGAGAGTTGGGAGATCTTTTCCGGCACCTCCACCGACCTTCAGGATGAGTTAAACGCCAAGGCCTGGATCGACACCCTGCCCCGCTTTGCCCTCACTCCCGCCGGTCTGGATGCTGGCCGCTATGCCCGGTTCGAGGCGTTCTTGGCCGAGGCCGGTCTGGTCCAAGGTACCCGCACTGTGCCCGAACTTGCCATCGACCTGGGCGCCCAATGACCTACGGGCGCGCCTTTGATCTGTGGCGCCAGGCGGCCCAACCCCATTGGGACGCCTATACCCGCCATGCCTTTGTCGACGGGCTGCGCGACGGCTCCCTCCCCCAGGCAAACTTCCTGCATTACCTCGTGCAGGACTACGTCTTCCTGACCCATTTCTCTCGCGCCTGGGCCCTCGCCGTCGTCAAGTCCGAGACCCTGGCCGAGATGCGCATCGCAGGGGCGGTTGTCGACGGTCTGGTGAACCACGAGATGCAGCTCCATATCGGCATCTGCGCCAAGGCGGGCATCGCCGAAGAGGATCTGTTCACCGCGACCGAAGAGACCGGCAACCTGGCCTATACCCGCTATGTCATGGATGCGGGCCTATCGGGCGATTTCGCAGATCTGATCACGGCGCTGGCTCCTTGTGTCCTGGGCTACGGCGAAATAGGCGCGCGCTTGGCGTCGCAAGCCGCGCCTGACACCCCTTACGCCGATTGGATCGGGACTTATGCGGGCGACGATTACCAGAAACTCTGCCGTGATGTGGGCGGCCTGATCGACAACGCGCTGGCCCGCCGGATCGGGCCGGATTTCACCACCTGCCCCCGCTGGGCCACCCTGACGGACCGCTTCGTCACAGCCACGCGGCTAGAGGTCGGTTTCTGGGATATGGGCCTCGCCGGACCCTCGACCACGGGATGAGACACGGGCAAATGCTGCACTGCGGTATGTATGGCGTATGTATGATTTGTGTATCGGTTCTGCATGGGCCGCGTCGCCCGTGACAGCGCCCACCATCAGCTTTCGCGGCTCTGCGGCAATCGACGGCGTGGCGCTGTTTGCCGACCTTTCGTTTGATGTCGTGGCAGGTGGTTGGACCTGCCTTCTTGGCCCCTCAGGTGTAGGCAAGACAACGCTGCTCCGGCTGATCGCCGGGCTGGAAACCGGTAGCGATTTCAATGGCTTGATCAAGGCGTCAGATAGGGCACCGATCTCGCCGCGCGTGGCGTTGATGGCACAAACCGACCAGTTGATGCCCTGGCTCGATGTGATGGGTAACGTGACCCTTGGCGCATGCCTTCGGGGAGAGGTGCCCGATCTGGATCACGTCCATATGTTGACAGATCGTCTTGGCCTTACCCCACATCTGGGCAAGCGACCGGCGCAACTCTCTGGCGGACAACGCCAACGGGTCGCCCTCGCCCGCACTTTGATGGAGGATCGACCTATCGTTCTGCTAGACGAGCCCTTCTCGGCCCTTGACGCCAAACTCAGGGCCGAGATGCAGGAACTCTTCGCAGAAGCCCTTGAATACAAAACAGTTTTTTTGGTGACCCACGATCCGGCAGAGGCCGCGCGGCTTGGCCATGCGATCCAGGTCCTACATCCCAACGGCCTGACCCAGCCCGACATGCCGACGACACCGCCCATCCGGGCCATTGACGCAACGGAAACCCTGCGCTGCCAAGCCAATCTATTGCATCTTCTCCGGACACTGGCATGATCCGCGGCGTCATCTCTGCCATCACTATCTTGTTGATTTGGCAGGCAATTGTCGTGCTGAGCGGCTGGCCACCCTTCATCCTGCCAGGCCCGTTACGGGTGCTGGAGGCGCTCTGGGCCAACCTGCCCAGCATTAGCTACCACGCCAGTATCACACTGTCCGAAGTGCTGATCGGCTTGGTTCTCGGCGCCCTCCTCGGTGCGCTAACAGCCATCCAACTCGCGGCGTCTCCGGTGGCCCGTTACATCGTCCAACCGATCCTTGTGGTAACCCAAGGGTTACCGGTTTTCGCGCTCGCCCCAATCCTGACCCTGTGGTTGGGTTTTGGTATCTGGTCCAAGGTGCTGATGGCCGTCTTGATCATCTATTTCCCTGTGACCATTGCATTTTTTGACGGGCTGATGCGAACCCCACCCGGCTGGCTGGACCTGGCGCGCACCATGGGGGGCAGCCCCACGCGCACCCTGATCCGCATCCGCATCCCCGCCGCAATCCCGCAACTGGCCGCGGGACTGAAACTCTCGGCTGTCTACGCACCTATCGGGGCGATCATCGGCGAATGGGTCGGTGCCTCCAAGGGCTTGGGCTACCTGATGCTGCTGGCCAATGGCCGGGTCAAGACCGATCTGATGTTCGCCGCTCTCATCGTGCTGGCGCTGATGACCTTGGCCTTGCATTATGGCGTCGGCGCGCTTTGTAACCGGCTTCAGAAACGCTTTTCGTAAATAGGGTCAGCCGCCCGACAGCCCGTCCCTAACCTGTTCAGAACAAAATGAAATCTCCGGCATCCAACCCGGATGCAGCCTCATTCGACAGGGTCAGCGCGTGTTTGGCGGCGCCGCTGCCCTCTCCATCCAGATCGATGTAAACCCGTGTATCCGAACCACGCTGACGCAGATCCACGTAACGCTCTTCAAAGGCATTGCTTCCGGTCAAACCATCGGCATTCGCCAGGATCGCACTGATATCGATCTGGTCATCGTTTGAGGTGCTGAAATCGGCAATCGTGTCCACACCGTCAAGGAATTCAAAGACATAGGTATCGGCGCCGTTACCGCCCTTCAACCAATCGCCGCCCTGACCCGCATAGATGATGTCATCGCCGCTGTTGCCCCATAACTCATCACTGCCCGAGCCACCGCGCAGGATGTCGTCGCCATCGTCGCCCTTCAGCAGGTCATTGCCGCCATTGCCACGAATGTCGTCATCGCCACGACCACCGCGCAATTGATCCCAGCCGCCGCCGCCCATGATCCGGTCATCGCCGCCACCGCCGCGAATGTCGTCATTGCCGCCCTCGCCCAATATCGTGTCGGCGCCGGGTGTGCCGACGATCTCATCTGCGTCGGCTGTTCCGATGATTGGGTCACCGGAGCCACCATCATTGCCGCCGTCCATGTCAGACGCATCACCCAGCCAGGCGTCCCGACCTTCGCCAGCGCCATGGCCCACATCGATGCCAAAGAAGGCGGCACTGGCAACACCGGTTCCTTCATGGGGATGGCCATCAGTGTTGTTTACACCCTGATAGAGACCTGATTTGAAATAGAAACTGTCATTGTCCCAAAAATCCGAAATCTCCGTTGCAGTGACCGTTTTCCCGGTCTTTTCGTCAATTGTATCGGCGGCCGAATAGGTCATGCCATCGGCATAGATCTTGACCGTCAGTTTGTTGTCACTGACATTGATGATGTAGGAAAAGGTCTCACCCAACGCGACATTGGGGCGGTTGCCGTTCTCATCCTCGAAATAAAAATACCGTTCGTCATCTTGGACCCCACCGGACCCACCGGTATGTTCGTTCGCGTAGTAGAGGTCCCCCTGGGAGTCGTAGTAGAGCCGGACCAGTTCATCATCCTCACCATGGATCTGACCGACGATGGCCCGGGCGAAATCGCGGGGACCGTTGCCCTCTTCCAACTCGGTGGAAAGCGCGTCGACCTTGAGCGTACCGGACAAGGTGCCACCTTCATTCACCGACCAGGCGGCATTGATGGTGCCATTTTCACCCTCCATCTCACGCAATTCGGACCGGACATATCGGGTATTGGCGCTGGTTTTTGCACCATTCACATCAGCGCGAAAGACCATCGCGTCCTGGCTGGCATCGTAGAAAAAGAACTCCTCAGCCTCGAACCCTTCGAACTTATCGTAGCCTTTGACTTCAAAGGCCTTGTCATCGAATGGGTTACCGTCGCCACCACCAGCGGCGAAATAATCCGCGTCGACCGGTAGTGTTATCTTCCAGTTTCTGAGGTCAAACGTATTGAAGTCCCATGCCATGAGGTGTCTCCTCCACAGAGCGTGTTTTTGTAAAGAACGTGGTCGGGCACTGGTCTGATATACATCTGTGTTAGTGTGCTAGTATACCAGAAGCGAGCAGTCAACGACACGGTATTTAGGCGGCGCCTCTTTGCTTTGATGGTTTGGCTCATGGATTCGCGTGGAAGGCGGGTTCCTCTCGCAACTCTGGCACTGCTGCCCTATAAGCGCTGGCACATTGCAGAGAGTCGCCCATGTATGAAGATCTTTCGCCCATCGACACAGCCAAACGGGTCGCGGCCACCCGGGCGGTTGCTTTTGTCGAAAATGGTATGAAGGTGGGGCTTGGTACGGGGTCCACAGCGGCATGGATGGTAAAGGCCTTGGCCGACAAGGTGCACGACAAAGGCCTGCGGATCGTTGGCGTCGCGACATCTGCCCAAACCGCGAAATTGGCCACGGAAATGGGGCTCACCATTGTCAGTCTGAATGATGCGAAATGGCTGGACCTGACCATTGACGGGGCCGATGAGTTTGACGGCAACCTGAGCCTGATTAAAGGTGGCGGCGGTGCCTTGTTGATCGAAAAGATCGTGGCGACCGCAAGCGACCGGATGATCGTGATCGCCGATGCCGCCAAAGAGGTGAACAAGCTGGGCGCCTTTCCCCTACCGGTCGAGGTGATCCCGTTCGGTTGGCAGACGACCAAAACCTTGATCGAGCAGGTCCTGGTGACGCTCGACGTCCTGGGTAGCGAGGTCACGCTACGTATGTCAGGCGACACACCATATGTGACCGATGAAGGTAACCACATCCTGGACCTGCATCTGCGGCAGATCACCAACCCGCGGCAAACCACGACCGTCTTGAACCAGATCCCAGGCGTTGTTGAAAACGGGCTGTTTGTCGACATCTGTGACGCCGTTGTGATCGGCCAGGGCGATGGCACAGTCGAGATGCGCGACATAAGTACGGGCAAGGTGCAATCCGACAAGATGATCCTGTCCGACCCCAAGAATGCATTCTCCGATTTGGGGAATACCTAAGGCCCCGCAGCGGCGGGATGGCAGGCAAAGGCAACATGATATGAGCTTTGACTACGATTTGTTTGTGATCGGTGGCGGATCCGGCGGAGTCCGGGCTGCGCGGGTGGCCGCAGGCGATACCAGTGCGACGGTTGCGCTGGCCGAAGAAAGCCGCCTGGGTGGAACATGCGTGATCCGGGGCTGTGTGCCGAAAAAGCTGATGGTCTTTGCCTCAACCTATTCCGAGGCGATGCGCGAGGCGCAGGATTACGGTTGGAATGTCATCCCCGGCGGGTTCAGTTGGCCAAAGTTCCAGACCCGATTGGAAACCGAGCTTGACCGCCTGGAAGAAATTTATGGCAATCTATTGGACAGTTCGGGGGTCAAGGTGTTTGACCAACGCGCAACCTTGGCCGACCCGCACACAGTGCAATTGGCCGACGGCACCAAGATCACCGCCAAGCATATTCTGGTGGCTACCGGGGGCTGGCCCGTTTTGCCGGATCTGCCCAATGCCGATCTTGGTATCACCTCGAACGAGATCTTCCACCTGCCGGAACTGCCGAAATCGATCTTGATCGTGGGTGGCGGCTACATCGCGTGTGAATTTGCCTGTATCCTGAACGGGTTGGGTGTGAAGGTCTGCCAGTATTATCGCGGTGCCCAGATCCTGCGTGGCTTTGATGACGAGGCGCGCGGTCATATCGCCGAACATATGAAACGCCATGGGATCGACCTGCATACCGGGACCAACATCCTTGAAATGGAAAAACGCGACGGTGGCATCTGGGTAAAGTCCACCACCGGCACCGAGATGACCTTTGATCAGGTGATGTTCGCCACCGGCCGCAACCCCAACACAAAGGGCATGGGGCTGGAACAGCTGGGGATTGAGATCGGTCGCCGTGGCGAGATCGTGGTGGATGACTACAGCCAGACCGCGGTGCCCTCAATCTACGCCATCGGGGACGTTACCAACCGCGTGCAATTGACGCCCGTTGCGATCCGCGAAGGCATGGCCTTCGTCGAGACCGTCTTTAAGGGCAACCCGACCAAACCGGACCATGTTCTGATCCCCTCGGCCGTGTTCACCCAGCCTGAAATGGGAACAATCGGCCTGAGCGAGGAAGAGGCGCGGGACCTGGAACCGATCGAGATTTACTGTACCTCCTTCCGCCCCATGCAGCAGGCCTTTATCGGGCGGGACGACCGGGTGCTGATGAAACTGGTCGTATCACAGCAGACACGTAAGGTTTTGGGATGTCATATCGTCGCCGACCATGCGGGTGAGATGATCCAACTGGCTGGCGTCGCGATCAAGATGGGCGCAACAAAAGAGGATTTCGACCGCACTGTGGCAGTCCATCCCACAATTTCGGAAGAATTGGTGACACTGAAGACTCCGGTCAGAACAGCTTGATTTTCAAGGTGACACGACCACTTACAAACAGACGTTTAGAATGGCTCTAGAAAGGTATCTGACACATGGCAGGTAACAGTGGCGGCCCCTGGGGCGGCGGCTCTGGCGGTAATGGCGGCGGCGGTGGGCGCAACAATGGCGGCGGTGGCCGTCGGCCCGACAATGACGGCCCACAGATCCCCGAGATCGACGAGATCATGAAAAAGGGGCAAGAGCAGCTGCGCGTTCTGATGGGCGGTCGCGGTGGGACGGGCCGTGGTCCGGGCGGCGGAGGCGGCGGGTTCAAGATGACCCGGGGTGCCTGGCTGTTGGCCGGTGGCGGTGTGTTCGTGCTTTGGTTTCTGGCCTCGTTCTACACGGTGGCACCGCAGGAAAAGGGTGTTGAGCTATTTCTGGGTGCTGAGTACCGCACAACCGATCCCGGTCCGCATCTTGCGCCCTGGCCCTTTATCACAGCCGAGGTTGTGCAGGTCACGACCGAACGGTCTGAAGGAATTGGGATTGGCCGCGCTGAAGATGGCTTGATGCTGACAACGGACGAAAACATCGTCGATATCGACTTTGAAGTTGTCTGGAATATCAGCGACCCGGCCAAATTCTTGTTTAACCTCAGGGACGGTCAGCAAACCGTGCGGGCTGTGTCGGAATCCGCAATGCGCGAGATCATCGCCCAGTCGCAACTGGCTCCGATTCTGAACCGGGATCGTGGTGCGATCCAGACCGCGGCATTCGAGCTGATCCAAAACACGCTCGACGGATATGAAAGCGGCATCGCCATTGTCCGTGTCAACCTTGACCGCGCCGACCCGCCACAGGAAGTCATCGATGCCTTCCGTGACGTTCAGGCCGCCGAACAGGAACGCGACCGGCTGGAGCGCCAGGCCGACGCCTATGCCAACCGGGTCCTTGCTGGTGCCCGTGGTGAGGCTGCCCAGGTTTTGGAACAAGCCGAAGCCTACCGGGCTCAGGTCGTCAATGAAGCGCAGGGTGAGGCGAGCCGCTTTTCTGCAGTTCTGACAGAGTATGCCAAGGCGCCGGATGTGACGCGCAAACGTCTGTATCTGGAAACGATGGAGAAAGTGCTGGGACGCGTGGACAAGATCATTCTGGACGACACAGCCGGTGGCGGTCAGGGCGTCGTACCCTATCTGCCACTTAATGAACTGCGCCGCCCCCCTGCATCTGCAGCGGCCACCGCAACGACGGGAGGAAACTGATATGAACCGTATGATGTATGCGCTTATCGCGGTCTTCCTGATCGCGGCAGTTCTTCTTTCGTCGATTTTCATCGTGGATGAACGGGAAAAGGCGTTGGTTCTGCAATTTGGGCAGATCCGCGCAGTGAAGGAAGATCCGGGCTTGGCCTTCAAGATCCCACTTATCCAGAATGTCGAACGGTATGACGACCGTATCTTGTCCCTCGATACCGACGCTATCGAAGTCACGCCGTCAGATGACCGGCGTCTGGTCGTTGACGCTTTCGCTCGCTACAGGATCGCCGATGTGCGTCGCTTCCGCGAAGCGGTTGGTGCCGCGGGTATCCAGGCCGCCGAACAGCGGTTGCAAGGTATTCTCAACCCCCAGATCCGGGCTGTTTTGGGTGCTGAAGGCGTTACATCCAATACGATCCTGTCGGCCGACAGGTCGTCGCTGATGGTGCGCATTCGCGAACTGGCGGATCAGCGAGCACGGGCACTCGGTCTTGTGGTCGTTGACGTGCGCTTGAAACAGACCAACCTGCCGACCCAGAACCTGGATGCGACCTTTGACAGGATGCGTGCCGAAAGGCAACGGGAAGCTGCCGATGAACGCGCCCGCGGTGAGGAAGCCGCCTTGCGGGTTCGCGCCCAGGCCGACCGGACCGTAGTTGAACTTGTGTCCGAGGCGCGGCGCGAAAGCGAGATCACACGGGGTGAAGCCGATGCAGAGCGGAATGCAATCTTTGCATCCGCATTTGGTGCCGACGAAGACTTCTTTGAATTCTATCGATCGTTAACGGCCTATGATCGTGCGCTGCAAGGACAGAATTCGACCATGGTTATCTCACCCGATAGTGAGTTCTTCGAGTTTTTGAACGGCTCGCAGGTGACCTCTGGCTCCGGTATCGCCGCCCCAGCATCTGAGTGATGACGACGGTTCTGCTGGCGTTAGGCCTGGTTCTGGTGATCGAGGGCTTGGTTCTGGCCCTCCTGCCGGATCGATTGGATCAGATCCTGGAACAGTTGGCTGAAATACCTGTGGAGGCCCGGCGCATGCTGGGCCTTCTTGCCATGACGCTAGGTGGCACCTTTGCCTGGCTGGTGCATTGGATTTCGGGCTAGGCTGCCTCCAGCAGGAATATTTTCGCGCACCTGAGATCAAAGTGGATGAAGATTTCGGTCTCCCCCCTCATCTGAGCCACTGGACATGATCAAAACATGTATCTCCGCGATACTGCCGGAACCACATCTGTGGCAGCAACGGTGACAATACAGAGTGGCCGCGATGCGAGCCGAGCCCATTAGCCAGTCTCAGCAATCGGGATGTTTCGAACTTCGTCCATCAAACGGCGCATCTCCTTGATGGCCCGATCCAGTCCAACAAAAATGGACTCACCCATCAGAAAATGCCCGATATTTAGCTCCACGACTGAAGGGAGCGCAGCAATCGGGTTGACTGTCTCATAGCTAAGGCCGTGTCCGGCATGGACCTCCAACCCAATGTCGTGGGCCAGGGCGGCCATCTCCGTCAGACGCGCCAATTCCAGGTCGCGCTCTTCGAACCGGCCGTCCGCGTGAAAATCGCAGTAGGCCCCGGTGTGCAACTCAACGACTGCGGCGCCAATCCTATGGGAGGCGCGGATCTGCGCCTCATCCGCGGCGACAAACAGGGAGACCCGGCACCCCACCTCCGCCAAAGGCGCTATGAAATGCGCCAAACGATTATCGTCGCCCGCAACTTCAAGGCCACCCTCCGTCGTTCGTTCTTCCCGCCGTTCCGGTACGATGCAGACAGCGTGGGGCCGGTGGCGCAAAGCTATGGCCTGCATCTCTTTCGTCGCCGCCATCTCGAAATTGAGCGGCGTGGTCAAATGCTCCATCAGGTGATCAATATCCGCATCACGTATATGGCGACGATCTTCGCGCAGATGTGCCGTGATCCCGTCCGCACCGGCTGCCTCAGCCATTTTGGCGGCCCTTACCGGGTCGGGCACAGCACCTCCGCGAGCATTCCGCAATGTGGCCACATGATCGATATTTACCCCAAGGCGCAACCGGTCTGACATCTCAATAATCCCCTCACGACAGTACATAACAAAATGACTGCGCGTTCGGACCGGTCAAGGGGGTCATGTCGTCTGGTTAACTGGTGCGATTGACGGGATCACTCACCAATCGGAAGCGATCGGTCGCATTCCCGTAATTTCTTGGAACGATCAACTGCGATCCAAAGCGCACGACCTGCGATCAGTAAAGCTGTCATAACAATGGCGTCCATTCTGGCTCTCCTGTCCCATGACAACCTGATGAAACCATATACACACTTAAAACAGCGTGAACATTTGCGAACATCGGCAACAAGAAACGGTTGCAACCGGCACGACAAATGCGACACGGCGCGAGAAGGACCTGCCAAACGGCGCAACGGCAGACGCGCCGCAACCGTCACGCTGCCTTGGAAAACAACCGGTAATATAGCCAATCCGGCAAAAACTGAGATCCACGAAAGAACAAAGAAAAGAACCAAGGGAAACTCTTTTTGAACCGATCGGTCGACATATGCTCGAACATCTCGCGGGCCGCCTCTTCGGGTTCCATGATGAAGGGCATCTCAAAATCATTCTGATCGGTCAGGCGGGTTTTCACAAAACCGGGATTCAGCAACTGCACCTCAATGCCGGATCCGCGCAAATCGGCCTCAATGGACTCCGCCAAGCTCATGACAGCAGCCTTTGACGCACCATAACCGATGGCGCCGGGCAGCCCACGAAAACCCGACAAGCTGCCGGTCAGCACGATATGCCCGGCGTCGCGCTCAACCATACCAGGCACAACACAGCCCAAGGCGCGTACAGTCCCGGTGAAATTCACATCGGCCATCGCCGCCGCTTTGTCCGCATCCCACGCGGTGGCCGCCATGGGCCAGTAAACGCCAGCCAGCATAACGATACCATCCAGTGGCCCCGATGCCTCGGCTGCCGCCTTGACCTGATCCATGTCCGAAATGTCGCAGGGTACCACATGCGTCTTTCCCGGCAGATCTTCCGCAAGAGCCTGCAAACTCTCTTCGTTGCGCGCGCTCAGAACCAGTTCGACCCCGGCCCGGCTCATATGCTCAGCCAGCGCACGCCCCAGACCTTCACTCGCCCCCACAAGCCAATAGCGCTTGCCCGACCATTCCCTCACACCGCATCCTTCCGCCGCATTGTCGCTACCAGTTCGGCCACTTTGATCCCGTATTTACGGAATTGGCTTTTGTTAATAATCGACCCGTTCTCGACCACATACATCCAGTCAACCGTATCCAGGACGTGGCCACCAGAGCTTTCCGGCAGTTTGATCCGGTATTTCAGCTGCACGGCGGATCCGCGCTGCATGCCGGTACCGGGTTCGACAAGATCGTCGGCATCGGCCTTGATCGCTCCGTCATTCCCAATCGTCAGACGCCACTCCCGGTTTTGGGTGGTCCCGCTATCATAGCGAAAATGCTCCTTCATGACGCCCACATTACCTTCCCAATGGGCCTCGAAATCCGCCACAAACCTGGATGCGACGCGGCCTGTGGGCCCATAGATGATGCCTTCACAGGTGATCGGCCCATTCAGATGCTCGCGTAGATCGATTTGGGTCGACCCATCGGCATAGTCCTCGGGCATCTGCGCGTCGAAGTCGAAATAGCGGAGTTTTGCGTATATGAGCGCGGCGGTGAGGGCGGCGCCTAGGAGAAGAAACAGGATCATGTCCATGGGTCAGCTCTCGTTCAAAGGGGTGGCGAGCAAAAGCGCGATAGCCACCAGTTTCAAGGCACAGGGAATACCTGCGTAGAGGATCGTCAAAAGCGTCAGTGCCGTGGCCGGGTTATCCGCGCCAGCTTCGAACCCGGCAAATTCCAGCGCTGGCAACAACAGCACCGCGGCAAAGGCCAACGTGAATTTCGAGACAAAGGCCCACAGACCAAACCCTTGCCCGCCCGTGGGAGAGATGGCTGCCATACGGCGTGCAAACAAGGCCGGCAGCAAAACCAGATCCGCACCGATGGTCGCCCCGGAGGCCACGCAGACGATGGCAAACAGCCACACGTCACCGGAACCCAGCGTGAGTGCAAAACCAAATGCAAGGATCGCGGTAACCATAGCTAGCAACAGGATCGGTTTTGATCCGAATTGCGCGGCGGCCCAGCTCCAAAACGGCGCTGAGATCGCTGCGGCCAGGAAAAACAGTAGCAAGAGCGGCCCCTCCCATCCCGGGGCATTCAGGCGGCTTTCCACAAAGAACAGAAACAGGGTCGAAGAGACAGCCAGTGGAATGGCGTTAACCAAAGCCAGCACCAACAACCGGCGCGCCATCTGATCGGACAGAATGACCCCAATCGGAGTGGGGTCGTCGGATTGGGTCGCCTGCCATTCCGGCATCATGCCGATCAAAGCCACTGCCGTTACGACCGCAAAAGCGACAGCAAAGACAGCGAAGGGTGCGTCGACAACGTCGGTCAAAACGGTCGGAGCCACCGCCGCAACGCAGATGCCCAGCAACGCACCCGCCTCCCGCCATCCGGCCAATTGAACATGGCCACCCGGCAATGTGCCTGCCTTTGCCACGCCCTGGGCATAAAACAGGATTGTCAGAAAACTGAAGGCAGAGAAAAGACCGGTGATCGTGATCCCAAACCACACGACGGGTCTGACCGGCGGGGCCACGGCAAAGAGACCCACCATGGACAGCGCCAGCAACACCGCACCTGCAGTGATCGCGGCCTTGCGGGTCGTTCCCAGGCGTTCGGCCAGCCAACCAAGAACTGGATCCTGAACCACGTCGAAAAGGCGCAGGCCAAACAGCACTGCGCCCAATGCTGTCAGGCTGACGCCATAAGTGTCGGCAAAGAATTTGGGGGCATAGATGTAGATGGGCAGTCCAGCCCCCGACAGCACAGCAGCGTAAAGGCTATAAGCCCAAAGCCGGTGCGGCGTCGGTGTTATTGTCGCGGTCATGGCCATCAACTGACCTCCCGCGCGGGCGGTTCCGGACGAGACCGGAATGGAGCCCCCTTCCACCAGAGCTTGATCGCCTGCCAGTGGATCAGCCCCAGGACCCGGCGCGATCCAAACGGCCTGCGCAGGCAAGCCGCAAGAATCGCGCCCGTGGTCAAACGGCGGCGGCGTCCCGTGAGTGTGGCGATTAGACCGCCGTTGCCCGCCGTGTAGTCGATCCAGATGCCGATTTTGTCATCGCGAATGTCAAACCGGAATGTGTACCCGCCTTCGACCGGTTGAAACGGGGAAACATGGAAGATTTTCACCGCCGTCAACGTATCCTCACGGAGGATAGGGCGGCCATCGGCGTGCCGACACAGGTAGGAATGTCGATCCCCAAACGTGTTGGACACCTCGGCGATCACTGCAATCAGATCATCAGCAACATAGCATAGCCAGAAACTGACCGGGTTGAACACGTGCCCCAGCACCCTTGGTTGCGCCATCAGCAGCAAACGGTCGGCTGCAATGTCATGGGCCTGCAACACATCGCGCGCCCAAGCGGCACCGCGCCCTTTGCCGGGGGGGCCACCATGGTCCCGATCCTGAACCGATGTCAGATTGGCCCGGTTGCGCGAAAATAGCCTTGGCCCTGTAATCCTGGCCTCCGGATCCAGCACAAGATAATCAACGGAATAGCGAAAGGCGTTTTCTACCGCCCCGCGCCGCCCGTGAAATGTCTGGCCCGCGATATGATCCAGCCTGCTCACTGCGCCGCCACGGCCATGTCGCTGGCAAATATGCCATCGATGACGTCAATTGCACTGGACAGACCGTCTTCGTGAAAGCCGTTTTTCATCCAGGCACCACAGAACCACGTGCGGTTCAGACCGTTTTGGCCGCCCAGCACTTTCTGCGCGTCCAACGCAGCGGCGTCGTAGACCGGATGGCGCAGCGTGCATTGATCATAGATGAGATCCTCACTGATACGACGCGTGCTGTTGAGCGTCACAAACATGGGATCATCATGTGGGATGTCCTGTAGCGAATTCAGCCAATAGGTCAGATCGATCCGGTCTGACCGCTTTCCCGCCTCTTCGGTATAATTCCAGGAGGACCAACACACCTTTCGATTTGGCATGACGCTGGTATCGGCATGCAGGACCACGTCATTGGGTTGATAGGCCACAGCGCCCAGATGCTTGGCCTCCGTCACGGACGGATCGGCCAGCATGCGCAATGTATCGTCGGAATGGGTGGCAAAAACGACCTCGTCAAAGAATTCAGGTGCGCCGCCCCAGGCCCTGACTTCAACCCCCACCGCCGATCGCCGCACTGATTGAACCGGTGCACCAAGGCGCAGGTCGACGCCCTGGGCCTCCATCGCAGCGCCCAGGCGAGAGACGTATTCGACGCTACCGCCTTGTACGGTCCACCATTGATGTTGGCCTGTGTAGTTGAGCAAAGCGTGGTTACGGAAGAAATCCACCATTGCCTTGGCTGGAAAATCAAGAATTTTTTCAACCGGGGTGGACCAGATCGCGCCGGAAAACGGGGTAAGGTAATAGTCGCGAAACCATGGCCCTAGTTTCAAAGCATCCATCAACTGCTGCACGGTCATGGTCGGATCCGTCGCCGTTGCCTCCGCATGTTTGTTGAATTTGAGGATGTCGTTGATCATGCGCCAAAAGGCGGGGCGCGCCAGGTTGCGACGCTGGGCGAAAATGGAATTGAGCGAGTTGAGCGCATATTCCACCCGGCCACCATCGATGGAGGCGGCAAAGCTCATGTTCGATTTTACAGTGGGAACGCCCAATTTGTGAAACAGCGCCGTCAGATATGGATAATTGGCGTGGTTGAAAACAAGGAACCCGGTATCGGCAGGTTGGTCACCCCGTTTGCCTGCCGTGATTGTGCGCGCATGCCCGCCTAGTCGCGGCTCAGCCTCGTACAGAACAACGGCATGACGCTCTGCCAACAGATGCGCGGCCCCCATACCGGATATGCCCCCGCCGATCACTGCGATACGCTTTTGGGGGAGACCAATATGTTCGTAGGGCATGACGCTGCACTTTCTTACTTCGCTTACCCAACAGTACGCGTGCGAGCGGGAAACGGATTAAGAACTATTCGTGATCCAATCCGGAAATCGCCTCGTAGAAGCGGTATGTTGACGGGAACGCCACAGTCAGAAGAATTCGGTGCAAAGGTGTCGCCGCCCCCTTATGTTACGAAGGGCGAGGACAACCAAACCGGGAGACACAGCGACGTGGCAGTCATTGCACTAAACGACGCACCTTGGGTGGATCATGTCCGCAGGATCCATGCAGACCGTGATCAACGGGCCTTTCGGGAGCTTTTCGATCACTTTGCCCCCCGCGTGAAGGCGTTTTTGATGAAGTCCGGCGCCTCAGAAGCGCTGGCCGAAGAATGTACGCAGGAGGTGATGGCCACGTTGTGGAACAAATCACACCTCTTTAATCCGGAGCGGGCGTCGGTGGCGACTTGGATCTTTACCATCGCCCGGAACCGGAAAATTGATGCGTTGCGTAAACAGCGACGCCCAGAACCTGAAGACCTGACATGGGGCCCAGAAGCGGAACCCGACCAGGCCGACGTGATGGTTCTGCAACAGGAATGCAGCAGGCTGTCGGCAGCGGTCAAATCCCTGCCCGACAAGCAACGGGAACTGATCGAGAGGGCGTTTTTCGGCGACCTCAGCCATAGTGAGATAGCAGCCGAGACGGGCCTGCCACTTGGAACAATTAAATCGAGGATACGGTTGGCGCTGGAACGGCTGCGCCGCGACATGAAGTGAGAGCAGATCAATGAGTGTGAGGCATCAAGTAACCGACGACGTTTTGACCGCCTATGCGACTGGCGACCTGCCCGAGGCGTTCAACCTCGTGGTAGCCAGCCACGTATCGCTGTGTGATGAAGCGCGGGTACGGCTTGAAACGATGGAAGCTTTGGGCGGCGCCGTTTTGGACGATTTGTCCGGCGAGAGTATGTCATATGGCAGTTTCGAAGCCACCATGCGCCTGATATCGGAACGGCCAAAAGAGGCAATCAAGGCCGAGGTCGTCCGAAAGTCGTGCGATGTTCTTCCCGGGCCATTGATGGATTACGTTGGCGGCAACCTTGACGACATAAACTGGCGTCCGCTTGGGATGGGAGCGAAGCAGGTGATCTTGAAATCGTCGCTCGAAGCCAATGTTCGCCTTCTCTATATACCGTCGGGCGCTGCGATGCCGGATCATGGCCATACCGGAATTGAGATGACGTTGGTCTTGCAAGGCGCGTTCATCGATGGAGATGAACGGTTTGCCCGCGGCGACATCGAGATCGCGAATGAAGAACTGGAGCATACACCAATCGCCGATATCGGCGAAGACTGTATCTGCCTGGCCGCAACGAACGCGCCCCTCAAATTCTCAGGCTTGCTGCCGCGCATTGCTCAACCTTTCCTGCGGATCTGAAAGATTGCACGCACGCACGCAAAAGCCGCCTTCGGGCGGCTTTTTCATGTCCAGTCAGGTTTTGAAAAGTCCAAACAAATGCGTGCCTACATCTTGGATCGGCCCAGGGTCCGTGCCGCCGATCAAAAGAAAGCCATGGGTCTGCGTGGACCAACCCGCCGTGCGTAACCCCGACAGTTCAGACATCTGTAAATCTGCCTGGGCCAGACCGTCGTTGGGGCGGTAAATGCAAAACGCAATCGGTGTACCATCGGGCGCGCTGAACGCGATCTGTACCAATGGCGCATCCCGGAACCCAAGGACCTGTGCCCGTTTCAAGGTCAATTCAGGCAATGCAGACAAGGCGCCCTGTTCCAGATCCAAATCAATCAGGGCGGCCGCCACTTTGAACTGTTCCGTCAACGCATCGGGGCTGGGCGTGATGGCCGCAACCGTCGCTGGCACGTACAGCATCTGATAGGCCGCTACCTGTTCCTGCCAATCCGCAGCCTTGGAAGGTGTTGTTGCGAACCAGCCGTAAAGACAAAGCCCAACCAGCAAGCCAACAAATGACGCAGCCACCAGCGACAGTTTTCCAAAAACCGGAAACGCGCCCGGCGCAGATTGCCCGACAACATGCGCCCGATCCATAATACCCGCCAACCGCGATGGATCAGGCAACGCCGCAAAGGCCTGACGCACCCGATCCGCCATCGGATCAAGCGCAAGCAGACGGGCCTCAAGCGCACTGTCCCCGATCACCGCCGCCTCGATATCCGCCGACTGCTGGGCTGTGACCTCGCCCGCCAGGTATGATCGCAGCACATCGTCCGTATATGTCATCGCGTTCTCGCTTCCACGGGTCGCTCGGATGTCTCTTTCGCCAGATCAGCCAGCTTGCGCCGGGCCGTCGCCAGTCGGCTCATCACCGTGCCGATGGGAATATCCAGGATCCCGGCCGCCTCGCGATATCCGAACCCTTCGACATAGACCAGCAAGACCGTCTCCCGTTGCGCCTCCGGCAATTGCATCACCTGGGAAAACACCTGGGCGGCAAAAATATGCGTTTCGATCTCGGGTTGCATGTCACACAGCAGATTTTCGGGTGTCACATCCAAGGATTGCGTGATCCGGATCTTCTGCGCGCGCAACTGGTTTAGCCAGATCGACCGGCAGATCGTCAGCAACCAAGCCGTCAGGTTGGTGCCCACCCGGAACTGACCAGCTTTCTCAATGGCACGCAAGCACGTACTTTGCGTCAAATCGTCGGCAACGGTGGCATCGCCGCTCAGCGCAAGGGCAAACCGCCAGATGCTGCCAAGGTTGTCCGGCAACCCCGAACGCACGTCCTGCGAGATTTTTTTGGGTGTCTTCACCGAATAATGCTCTACCGCCCCGTGTTCACGAATTAGCTTAGGTCATTCAAGGCCAGGCACCAACAGCATGGGAGGACAGCAATGTTCAAGACATTCACCGCCACAATGATTGCAATCACATTGGGGGCTGCAGCACAGGCGGAAACATGGACCCTGGATGGCGGCAACTCGCACCTGGCCTTCGGGTCGATCAAGAAAGACGAGCTTGGCGAGGTTCATACTTTTAACGGTCTGTCCGGGACCGTTTCGGAAGAGGGCAATGTCGCGGTCGAGATTGATCTGACATCCGTCGAAACCAATATCGACATTCGCAATGAACGCATGATCGAACATGTCTTCAAGGATGCGGCCACTGCCACGCTCTCTGCCGAGATCGAGATGGACGCGCTGAACGCTCTCCCCGTCGGCGGCATGACCACTATCGAGGTGTTCGGATCGCTTTCGCTGGTAGGCACCGAGCTTGACGTCGATACCGAGATGTTCGTGGTGCGGCTGTCTGAAAGTCAGGTGATGGTCACAACCAATGACATCGTCTTTCTGAATGCCATTGATGCTGGCATCAATGAAGGTGTGACCAAGCTGATGGAACTGGCCGAATTGCCCAGCATCACCCGCACCTCACCGGTAACAATGCGCCTGATCTTTACGACAGATGACCAAAAGGCGGAGGCTGCGCCGATCACTCAAAAAGATCGGACTTGATCCCATAGCTTATGATTGCGCCCCGCCTCGTCCTTTGTGCGGCGGCGGGGCGATCGTTCGCCTTATGATGCTTGGCTGAAGCGGCCTTGAGCCCCTCGCAGGGTTGGCCCCGTTTAACCTTAAATCACCGGGTTAGTTCAGGCGCCGCAACAGCTCTGGCGATGGGTCGCCCGTGACCGGTAATCCCTGGCTTGCCTGATAGGCACTGATGGCCTTGCGGCTATTGGGGCCGATCACCCCATCGGCGCCATCCGTATCAAATCCCTTTGCCGTCAGCCCCTTTTGCAATGCGATCCGGTCATCCTTGGTCATGCCGTATTCATCTGGCGGAAAGCTGGCCCGCAATGGCCCCGCCCCGCCGATCCGATCCGACAGATGCCCGACCCCGATCGCATAGGAATCCGAGTTGTTATACCGTTTGATCGCCCTGAAATTGGCCGTCACGGCGAAACGCGGTCCACCCGCTTGGGGCTGCAGGATGCTGCCACCGCTGACCGTCCCGGCTTCGCCGCCCCAGGCGAGGCCGCGCCGCCATCCATTGCGCGACAGATAGGCCGCGGTCGAGGCGAGCGCATCGCTGGGATCATTTGACCAGATATCGCGCCGTCCATCGCCGGTGAAATCCACGGCGAATGATTGATAAGATGTGGGGATAAACTGGGTGTGCCCCATGGCCCCCGCCCAGCTGCCGGTCATGCGCGACGCGGTGATATCGCCCCGTTGGATGATCTTGAGCGCGGCCACCAACTGCTTTTCAAAGAACGCACCGCGGCGGCCATCATAGGCCAGGGTCGACGTGGCGGAGATCACGGGAACATCTCCCTTGCGCTCGCCGTAAAAGCTCTCCAATCCCCAGATCGCGGTGATGATCTTGGCATCGACGCCATATTGCGCCTCCAGCGCCGCAAGAGTGGACCGGTGGCGGGCAAAGGCGGCCCGCCCCTTGCGCACCCGCTCATCCGAGGCGGCGATCGACAGATAGTCTTCCAGACTGCGTTTGAACTCGGTCTGATTGCGGTCACGCTTGACGACACCGGGCAGGTATCCCGCATTGCGAAACCCATCCGCCAGGGTTGCCTCGCTGATCCCCTGGCCCCGGGCGCGGCCTCGAAACGCTGTGACCCAGGCGTCATAGCCCGCATTCGGTACAGGGCGCAGGTCTGCGGCCAGTCTCGTTGGGGTATCGGGCCCCGCAAGGCCAAGGCCCTGTGGCCCGCTACAGGCGGACAGGCCCAGGGTCGCCAGGCCCAAACCAAAATGACGTCGTGTGATGCTCATGACACTGCCGATTATGCTGTTGTTATTGGCGCCATCCTATCGAATTGCCACCATCACGCAACGCGTGACACGTCATAGACGCAAGGGATCAGACCGGTGGCAATAACCCGCGATCCGTGAACAGGCCGCGCAGATACTCTTCCTCGGATCGCAGTGAGACAAGCTCGGATGGTGCCATTCCACCGGCATGGGCCAAGGCCGCCACCCGACCCTGCCCGTTGAATTGGGTATCGGGCACAGTTTGCGCAATCTCATCTTCATAGGCCGCGGCCCCAGGAATGATCGCCCAGCCGTCCTGCCGCAACGCAGCCACCAGATCCGAAATGAACAAGGCGGCCAGATCATTCTCGTGCAACAGTAAAACATGACGTGGCGACCGGCCAATTGCATGGCAGGCGATCTGATCATGAAAGGCGATCTCGGCCATCAGCACATTGATATAAGTCTGTCGCAGGACATCCATGTCAATCACATGACCCGCGCCCACAGCTTCGGCAAACAGTGCCTCCATATACCAGTCATAGTTATCGACCGTGACATAGGCGTTGGTCAAACCACGCGCCGTCAGGCCGGTCCGTACCGCCAATCGTTTGTCCCGCGTGTCGCCTTCATCAAGGTAGGGATAGCGATAGAACGGTAGGACACGGTCAAATCCGGCCAATTCTTCAGTGGCCCGGTCGATATCGGCCAGATAGGCACCAGGGTCGCTATCGCGCAGCCACATATGGGTGTGCGAATGGTTGGCAAGATCATGCCCGGCCGTTGTGTATGCGCGCAGCCGGGCGGCGCCGTCCGTTTGCCCGGCGATATTGCCGGTCATCACAAAGAAGATCGCACCGGTTGCACCGGACCGGTTCAACCCATCGATCAAGGCCTGCGTCCGCGCAATCCCGGTGAAACGGGGGCCGTCACCGCGTGGCGCATCGTCAAAGGTCAGCGCAATCTGCCGGTTTTCGGTGTCAGCCCGGGCGATCCACGGTGCGCTCGAAACCGCCGCGGCGCTCAACCCGGATGCCAGCATGGCGCGACGTGAAAGAGGGCGCTTAGGAAATGACATTGCAACTCCGATATTGCAGTGACATTGACGATCCGGCTTGGCCGTTACGGTCTCTTAACGCAGCAATCGATCTTTCTCAGCCAGGCTTGTTCTGTCAAATGAAGGGATCGGCGCAATCGCGCCTAGGGCCGGTCCACTTCCGTCAGTCCCAGCTTTTCGATCCGCGAGTAAAGCGTTGTCGGCTGGATCCCGAACAAGGCTGCCGCTCCATCATACCCCACACCCGCCTCCGGGTCTGACGCGGGCAAGCAATCCGTTGGCCGCGCGTTCAGCAACTGATCCTGCATCTCCAGCGGGACCTTCGTCACCTCGTCCAGAAACGGGGTACCACCATGGGCCAGCGCCAACTTGCCCGGCTCGTCGCGGCCCAGCAGATTCTCAGTTGTCCAACTCATCATCTCTTGGGCTGCGCGGTTCGCGAAGATGATCTGGCCATCGGCATTCACACCATAAATCCCACAGCCAGCTAGATCATCGCCTCCTCGGTGATGCGCGCTCTCGCCTCCAACAGGTGCGGAGGTCAGACCAACATTCCGCGTCCAGGCCCTGCGGCGATGCACAGCCTCATCCAAGGCCACAATCGTTTACGGCAGGACGACCCCCAGAAACCGCACAAACGGCGTTCCGGTCAGGTCATCCGTGCCTAGCCAACCTTGCGGGTCGAAATTCGCGGCTCGCTCGCAAAGGCCACCGCCAAAAAAGGCCACCGCGATCCTTACAGAGAGCCGGACCCAGGTCTGGGATTGGACAGTCCCAACCGATCCTTGCGTCCACCGCCTGTATGAGATCGTGGGTGTCTACGGCCCGACCATAAAGCCGTTCCTCACCCGACAGACCCATCCCGGCCTGACTGAACTGAGCCCCTAAAAGTTTAGGGTTGGACCCGTTTAGTGACGGACGGCAGGCTGGCCCGGCTGGCATAGGTGCGCAGCACATGCGCATCGTAAAGCGGCATCGCCATAACCTCACTGCCGATCACGATGGTCGCCGGTGACAGATAACGGATCGCGGGCGTGCCCGCCCGGCAGTTATCGCCCACTTTCAAACCCCGGCTGATGTCACAAATCTGGATCAGCCCCTGGGACAGCATATTTTCGGTCAGCGGATCGTAACGCGATCCGGGGCCCGCCCCTGCACAATTCACAACAAATCCTGTCTCGTGGACGGTTTCACCCCCGACCGCATCGGCGATACGCACGCGGGCCCCGTCGCTCAAATGCTCAATCGCCGTCACCAAACCAGGCATGACCCGCACCTGATCCGCGGCCACCAGCCTGCGCATATCCAGGATCGTGTCCCGTGTGCCACCGCGCAACCAGAACCGCAGCTTGGCCGGAATGCGGCGCGCCTGCTGTTCATCGGCCACATACTGGGTCAGCGGATGGGCTAGGAAATGCGCGCGAAACCCGGCCCGGATCTCGCGCATCTCATCGCCCGCCCGCTTGGCCAATTCGATCTCGCGCCAGACCTCGGCCAGAAAGCTCTCTGCCGTCTCATGGCCCGCAGAAAAGCGGGGCGCTGTCAGTTTGCGCGGCAAGCGCGGGATCAGTGGCTCGGGGATTTCCCCATCGGGCGCACAGGCCACGAACCGAAGCTGCGCATCCGGGATCAGGCTTTGGCACAAACGCAGCACATCCAGCATGGCCGCATTACCGCCGATACAGAAAATCTCGGCACCCGCTTTGATCTGTTCGGCAATGCGCTCCTCCTGGCCAAAGACGGTCGGGGCGCTGAACCTTCCGTCATCGCCATCGATCCGCAGGGTCGAGGGGCCACCCGGTGCCACATCGACCGAGCGTGCGTGGATCTTTTGGCCGATTTGAGTCGATACCCTCACCCCGTCTGCGGTGACGTCCAAACCCGTGGCGCGGTCATCCACGAACGCAACCTGCACGCCGCGGCGCCGCAGCCCATCCACCGTCGCCTCTGCCTGTTCCCGCATGAAGTCACCGTAAAATTCGCGTGGCGCATTCACGCCAAAGATGTCCCCTGCCGCCACCAGCGGCTTGGCGGCATTCATCCAATTGGGCGCCCGGCCCGTCATCGTCTCCTCGACCGTGCTCCACCTGTCAGACAACCAGCGGGCAAAGGCCGGGTCGATGTCATCCGCCGGGGAATTCAGCAAATAGGCATAGCGCCAAGCCGTGCCCGGATCACCCTTGCCATAAGCCACCCCTCGCCCCAATTCCGAGGCTTGGCCGCCCAATACCACAAGTGCATCGCCGGGTTTCAAAGCGCAATTCTCGACAAAGGCGAGCGCGGTTATACCATCCCCCACGACCAAATGCTCAACCACGCGGACCTCTTCGGAGGAGGGCTCGTTCATAAATACACCACCATTTGCATAGCCCGACCTGTCGATGCCAAGATGGATCAAAGATCATCGGGATCAGGTTGCAGATTTGCCTCGTCCCGGATCAGAGGCAAGCCTGATGAACAGGTCAAGCAGATGCACCATGTCGCAGTTTGGTTGTTGCGGTTTCGTCCAAGCGCCGCGCGGTGCGTATGTATCGGATATGCATGGAATGTGCATGGGTTGTGCATCCCTGCTGCACATCGTTTTGCCTCTATCTCCGGACAGCGTCGCGAAGCACCTGTTCAACCCGCGCAAGGCCCTTGTCGTTGTCGAACTTGGCCTCGGCGGTGGCCCGTGCGACGGCTGAAAGATCGCCCCGATTGCGCTGTTGCAAAGCGTCCCTGATTGCATCGGAAAATCCGATTTCATCATGTTCATCAACAAGATAGCCGTTCACCCCGTCTTCAACAGCTTCCGGGATGCCCGCATGCCGGGTCGTGATCGTGATGCACCCACAGGCCAACGCCTCCTGGATGGCCGTCGGCAACCCTTCGGTATTTCCGTCCCTGGCAGTGACGGAATGCTGCAAAAAGAACTCGGCCTGCTGCAACTTTGCTCTCACCACATCATGTGGTTTCGCACCATGAAAAACGACCTGACCCGCAACATCTAGATCCTCAGCCAGCGCGCGACAATGCGCCAAAAGCGGCCCGTCACCAATAAATTCCAGCCGCGCCGCCGGGAAACCCCGCACCGCCTGCGCAAAGGCTTTCAGCGTCACATCGGGCGCTTTTTTCTCGATGAAACGACCAACTGCCAGAAATGTCTCACTTTTCTTGGGCTCCGGTGTAAATCGCCTGATATCCACCCCCGATGGCACGACATGGGCGTTGGGATGGGGCGGCACGCCATGGCGCACAAGATTATCCAGCAAAAACTGACTGACCGAAAAGACCCCCGTCAGCCGCGGCATCATCTGCGCATAGGCCGCCGCGATCCGTGCGCGCCGCACATGTTTCGAGGCATCGGTGCCGCGGAAATACGTAAAGATCGGTATGTCGATGTCATTGGCAAGCGGCGCAAGAGCCAAGGCTTGCGTACCAAATTCTGCAAGTACGACTTTAACTTGCTGGTCGCGGAGAAACGAGATCAGCTCTGACCTGCGGCGCCCAAACGGTGCCCGCGCCGTGCCATGACGCATGCGATTCAGCAACATCGCCCCCGGCGCCCGCACCTTATCCGCCAAAGACAGCGGATCGCGCCGCACAAAGATTTCCCGCCCAATCGGATCATGCCCCCCATACCGACCGGTCACCACACAAGTCTCACCACCAAACAGATCCGCGATATGACGGTTTATAAATGTCTCCCCTGGAACGTGATAATCCCCTGTGACAATTGCGGTTTTCACGATTGCGCTTGCCCAAGACACTGGTCGTATACGGCGCAGACGAGATCAAGGTGACGTTGTAGCCCGTATCTGTCCGCCACCGCATCCACGACCTGTTGACGGATTTCCGACCGTGGTGGCCACTCGCCCAGCAGGTCAAGCGTGGCCGCGGCGAATGCTGCGGGATCAGCCGGTGGCACCAGACGACCTGTTGGGTGATCCGCGACGATTTCGGGGTAACCTCCTTCGTCACTGGCCACCAAACCCAAGCCAAACAACAGCGCTTCGATCGCGGTGCGGCTCAAGGCTTCATGTCGACTTGGAGCGAGCAAGACATCGCATCCGGTCAACCACTCCTCCATCGGGTAGCGCAGACCAAGATGCACGCATCGTTCCGCCAATCCAGCTTTGGCAATAGCCGCAAAAACGGCATCGGCCTGGGGCGGCCGCGCCTCACCAAACATAACAAAGCCGACATCGGGCCGGGCCTTTGCCATCAATGCCGCCGCTGCGACGAATGTCATTGGATCCTTGCGATCGTCAAGATTGGCAACATAGGCCACCAGTGGCCCGTCGACCTGAAAACCGACTGCATCCAGCACACGCTGACGAGCGGCAGAGCGATCGATGTCAGCCGGCGCAAGGAAAGGGTTCAGAACGACCTTGGTTCGGTTCCGGCTGCGCTCCGGCAGACTGTCACGGGTAAAGTCGGAGACTGTGAGGATGGCCGCCGAACGGTCCGAATACTCGTTCATTTTGGCGGATTGTTTTGGCGTGCGTTGATGCCAGATATGAGGAATTTCAGCCTTTGGACAGGCAATGGCATAGCTCAGATGCATCCTACGGTCATGGCTGTGGACCAGATCGATTTCATGATCAGATAGCCAACTGGCCAGACGGCGACCTGTTGACCAGATCCGCAACGGCTGCGTCCACGCCGGGATCATACGCGGATAATCAACGGTGGGCAATTCGACAGGCGCCACACCGATCTGACCCAGATAGTCATCTAGCAGCCCGTGCATGTGCACACCCACGACCGGAACAAACCTATCCGCGGGTAGATGACGGGCAAGAAATAGCGAAGAAATATGGCTCCCGCCGACACTATCGCCAATATAGGGAAACAAAATGCGGCGCGGCTCACCCAAGGACCGTCTCCAAATCGGGGATGCCTGCACTGTCGGGAATGCTTGTATTGCGTTGCATGGCTTCCATGACAGATGGGCGTCGATAGTGGGCTTTCATGGCATCCAACGACACTCCATCAGGTGTGGGGGATCCGTAGACGACACCTTGATCTACAAAACCGTAATTGTCGTAAGTTGGAGTATCCAGAGCGCCAACATGAATGACCGGCGTACCTGTCAAAAGAACTTTCAATTGGACCGCAGAGTTGCCGCAAACCACCAAATCGCAGCTATCGCAGAAATCCTCAAGCGTTTCGCCCGGAGGAGCGATGTCCAGCCACGGGTATTGACTTGGATCACCATCGATTGTGGCGCGACGGGGATGGAGACGAAATCTGATCCGGTCAATGCTAAGGTACTCTCGCAGCGTCTCTACCCTGCCCAACAGATCAGGTTCGGGGATGGCGTTGACCGCCATGCCCCACACTCCGCCATCCCGGCTCAGGTCAATCGCACGCGGAGGACATGTCAGAAGGCGGCCCAAAATTAACTGATGATCCTTGACGGCACTTAGGCCCGCCTCGGATCGAAGGGCGGCATGGGTCCAGCCAAGGGCAGGTGGTGCCTGAAGGTTGTTGTCATACTGGTAAAGCATCAGTTGGTTTCCCGCCAAACTGGCGCCAGTTGCCATGGCAATGCGCCGTGGGGACATATCTGCAAGGATGACGACCATGGTATCTGGACCAGATCGCAACCCCCATTTCGCCACTAGACTGGCAATGACAAAAGCCCAATCGCGCTGATCCAGCTTGCGACCACGGCTACGCAAAGAGACAAGAAGACAGAGGGCCCGAAAACCTAGGCGCATCCGACGAATACCCCATATGACATCAGCCTGAATGCCACAGGGGGACCAAGTCTCTACACCGATATGCTTAAGCTCGCCCACCAGTTGAGCCGCCTTTGATCCTGGTGTCACCTTTTCGCTCAACAAGAACCGCCTGGCGCCAACACGAACTGGCATATCCTTAAGTAACGGCATGATCGCATCCAGATCGGCCCAGATCCCCCGCCGCGGTCCGTCCCGAAACGGGTGACGAACCTTGTGGGGTTGGGCACGTCGTCTCCGACTGGCTTTTATACCGGCAAGCAAAAAGGAGGCGCGTTTCTGAATAGATATCTCAGCCATAATGCCGTCCTAAAAACGATACCTTGGCCATAAAGTCCACCGCGCTTGCACTCCTGAACATGGCAGGCCAAAACCAACCATGGTTAAGGAGTGAGCCATGTTCGAAAATAAGACCATCCTGGTAACGGGCGGGACCGGCTCATTCGGGCACTCTTTTGTGCCGCTGACACTGAAACGCCACAACCCGGCGAAGGTGATCATCTATTCCCGCGACGAGATGAAGCAATGGGAAATGGCCAAGCTGTTCCAGGATGATCCGCGTGTGCGCTTTTTCATTGGCGATGTGCGAGACCGTGATCGGTTATACAGAGCATTTGACGGGGTTGACTATGTGGTGCATGCCGCCGCCACAAAGATCGTTCCCACGGCCGAGTACAATCCTTTTGAGTGCATCAAGACCAACGTCAATGGCGCGATGAATGTGATCGATGCCGCCATCGACAAAGGGGTAACAGGCGTTGTCGCCTTGTCCACTGACAAGGCCAGCAGCCCCGTGAACCTTTATGGGGCGTCCAAGCTGGCATCGGACAAGTTGTTTGTCGCGGGCAATGCTTATGCGGGCAAACAGGACACCAAGTTTTCGGTGGTGCGCTACGGCAATGTCATGGGCTCGCGTGGTTCGGTCATTCCGTTTTTCCTATCCATCAAAGACACAGGCGTTTTGCCGATCACGGATCCCAGGATGACCCGGTTCATGATCTCCCTCGAACAGGGGGTAGAGTTGGTATGGCACGCATTTGGCGACATGCAGGGCGGTGAGGTCTACGTGAAGAAGATCCCGTCGATGAAACTGACTGACATTGCGCGTGTGATTGCACCGGATGCCGAGCAAAAGATTGTGGGCGTTCGTCCAGGCGAAAAGATCCATGAACAGATGGTCGGATTGGAAGATGCGCCCTATACGTTCGAGTATGACGAACATTTCAAGATCCTGCCCAACATCAACGGCTGGGAACGTGACAGTGCACGGATCAAGGATGGACGGAGAGTAAGGCCTGACTTTGTCTATTCCAGCGACAACAATTCGGACTGGATGGATGATTGCGCATTGGCGGAGTGGATCGCCGCAAACACCGATCGCATCGGGGCGGTTTGAGGAGCCAGGCAACCGCGGCTTTGGCTAACAATTTGTTTTTCCAAGGAAGAGGCACCTGAACGTGACATCCCCTCGCCAGATCCCCTACGGTCGACAAGATATCTCGGACAGCGATCTGGCGGCGGTTGAGGCCGTTCTGAAATCAGATTTTCTGACCCAAGGACCTGTTCTTCCGCGGTTCGAAGCAGCGGTGGCGGATTACGTTGGTGCGGCCCATGGGGTGGCTGTAAACTCAGCAACATCCGCTTTGCATGTCGCGGTGGCAGCGCTGGGGTTGGGGCCCGGTGATCTTTTGTGGACATCGCCCATCACCTTTGTCGCGTCCGCCAACTGCGCCAGGTATTGTGGGGCAGATGTGGATTTCGTGGATATAGATCCAAACACGTTCAACATGTGCCCGGATGCATTGGAACGCAGACTTGCACAGGCCCAAACGGCGGGGCGTCTGCCAAAGGTGATCGTACCGGTTCACATGGGGGGGCAATCTCCGGCGGCGGACAGGATCGCAGCATTAGCGCGGGCCCATGGGGTGGCAATTGTCGAAGATGCCAGCCATTCGATCGGTGCCAGCTACCGCGGCCAACCGGTCGGAAATTGTGCGCGTTCTGATATTACAGTTTTCAGTTTTCATCCGGTCAAGATAATCACATCCGCCGAAGGGGGTATGGCGACTTGCAATGACCCGGATCTGGCTGCGCGCATGGCCTTATTGCGCAGCCACGGCGTGACGCGGGACCCCGCACTGATGTCCGGCGAGAGCGACGGTCCCTGGTATTATCAACAGGTCGATCTGGGCTGGAATTACCGGATGACCGAAATGCAGGCCGCACTCGGGCTGAGCCAGATGAGCCGGCTTGACGATTTCGTCGCACGTCGACGCGAACTGGCGGATAGATATGACAGGCTGTTATCGGATCTGCCTCTGAAACGTCCCGGCCGCCAGGAGGGCGCGCAATCCTCTTGGCATCTCTACGTGATCAGATTGGATGACGTGGCTCGGCATCGTACGGTGTTCGAGATGTTGCGGCAGGACAGTATCGGCGTGAACCTCCATTATATTCCGGTCCATACCCAACCCTATTACCGTGATCTCGGCTTCAACGACGGGGATTTTCCCGCATCGGAAGATTACTATGCCAGGGCGATCTCGATCCCCCTTTATCCGGGGATGACAGATGCGGATCAGGAGACGGTTGTCGAAAGCCTGACGCGGGCGTTGGTTCCATCGGTATAGGACCAGACAGGCCATAACGTCCACGGATCAGCCATGAAGGGATGTAAATGAAGTATTGGCCTGCCCTGCATATGCTCTGGATCACGATAGAGCAGAGATGCCGAGCAGGCCGAAATGTGATGGGTCTTAATGTTGTTCTTGCTAAAAATCCTGAACGCGAACGTTGTCAGGCATCACTGCCAATCCCCACCCACTTGAACAAACGTTGGTTTTGCCTGCATAGGAAAATCACGCGGCCACTTTCAAAGCCTGACAAATCTGGTCGATATGACGATGATCGGTTCCACAGCATCCCCCGACCACTGACAGATGCGGGATCAGTTCGGACAGACTGCTATAGAGTTCGCCTAACTCGGTCGGATTGCCATCATCCAGGTGGTCCGCCTCTTGCAATTGAGCGTGGGACAGACGCGATGCATTGGCCCGGATGCCGCGGATGCGCTCCATCCAGGGTGCCGTTGGGTTCAACGCATCGGCGAAATGGTCGGGATGGGCGCAATTTATCATGTAATAGGCGGGCGCGTTCCGTGTCTGGGCGTCCACCTCCTCAATGGCCTCTCCAATAGCCTGCCCACTGGGCAATCGCGCGTCCGTTTCAACCGTAAAACTGATCACGCAAGGAACATCCGCCAGATGCGCGGCTTGGGCGACACCAATCGCCTCGGGCACGTTTGTCATCGTGATGGCGGAAACCAGATCGACCCTTGCATGGGCGAAGATATCCACCTGAAATTGGTGGTAGTCCTGCGCCTCGACGACCGTTGCCACCTCACCTGCAAGATAGCCGTCCCCGCGGGGACCGATCACGCCATTGATCAACACGTGCTGCGTATCAGCCTGAGCGGTACGAAAGGCATACAAAAATTCGACCGCGTTCCGGTTGATCTTGGCCAGGGCAGCCTCTGAATAACCCAGCGCATCGCCCCAATCCAGATTGGCGCGCCATGTTGGGGTATCCGAGATGAAACCCATGCCATGACCAGAAGCTGTGTTAAGATATGGCAGAAAATAGTCACCCAGGATCGCGCGTCCCTCGGCGGTGGCGATCAGTTCAAATGACGCAAACGAGCGCAAGACAATCTCACGCTGATAAATCAACCACGTCTCCAGCCCCCCATCGGTCAGGAAGGTGCGATCACCTTGGTGTGGCAGTAGCTTTGGTAACATCTGCGTCATGTAACGCTCCGACTCGTGTAATACGGGCGTGTTGCCCCCGGAGCGTGTGAACGACCATTGCAATCGCCGTTGTAATCCCACGATCCGGCGTTGTAGCCGTTAACTTTTAAGCCGGGGTTAGCTAATTATGCATATTTCCCTGTTTGGAGAGATTGCTGTACACAGTGGTGACACAGCTTTGACATTGCCATCTTCGCGAAAGGCGCGTGCTTTGCTGGGCTATTTGGCTGCCACGGCGCGACCCACCCGACGGGAGCGACTATGCGAACTATTTTGGGAATTGCCCGACGATCCGCGAGGATCGCTTCGCTGGGCGCTGAGCAAAATCCGGGAAGTGGTCAACGCAGACGGGACGAGCCGGGTTGAGGCTGACCGTGAGCGCGTACTCCTGGCCAATCGCCAGGTCAGTGTGGACATCGTCGATATTCGCAGACGGTTGCGGGACGATCCATGCACACTCACCCCAGGCCCCCTGCGCGAGATGGCCGACACACTCGCACGACCGTTCCTAGAGGGTTTGGATGCCGCTGGGGGTGATGATTTTCAGCTCTGGCTTGGCGGCGAACGCGAAGATGCCAATCTGCTTTATCTCAACGTGCTGCGTCAGCTCGCTGTGCACCCGCAGATCGACCAGATCGAAGCGCTCAAATGGGCGCGTCTTTGGCAGCAGGCCGCCCCTTTTCAAGAGGAGGCTGCACGTCAATTCATCAAATTGTTGACCATGGCGGGCCGCTTTGAAGAAGCAGAACGCACCGCGCAGGCGTTCGAACAGGCAGCACAGGACGCCGGGCTGATGATTTCTGCGCCGATCCGGCCCGACCGGCAAGCAGAGACACCCGCCCCCGTCGCAGCTGCGCCCGAAAGCGCCAATAAACGCAACCTGCGCAACCAGTCGATCGGCTTTTGCCGTGCCGGAGATGGCACCCGCATAGCCTATGCCACCGTTGGACAGGGACCACCGCTGATCAAGGCCGCGAATTGGCTAAACCATTTGGAATTGGATTGGGGCAGCCCGATCTGGGGGCCGACATTTTCGGCCTGTGCCAATGGTCGCACCTTTATCCGCTATGATGAGCGTGGCAATGGCCTGTCAGATTGGGAGGTGCCCGAGATCACTTTTGAGGCTTTTGTGCGCGATCTTGAAACCGTGGTGGATGCCCTTGGGCTTGACCGGTTTCCACTACTGGGGATCAGTCAGGGTTGCGCCGTCTCGGTCGAATATGCGGCACGGCATCCTGATCGGGTCAGCGGGCTGATCCTGGTCGGCGGTTATGCCACCGGATGGCGCATCGGTGCATCCCAGGAAGAACGCGCGCGCAGGGATGCCGTGCTGACATTGACGGAACATGGCTGGGGCACCAGCAATCCCGCCTATCGACACATTTTTTCCCGAACCTTCATGCCTGATGCCGATCCCGCAGACTTGGCTTGGTTTGACGAATTTCAGCGGCAAACGACCTCCCCTCAAAACGCCGTGCAGTTTCAAAAAGCATTCGGGGACATTGATGTGCGCGACAGCCTTGGAAAGGTGCGCGCACCGACAATCGTGTTCCATGGTCGCGGCGACCAGCGGATCGCGATGGAGCAAGGCAGAGATCTGGCAAATGCAATCCCCGGGGCACAGTTCGTCCCGCTGGAAAGCCGGAATCATATCCTTTTGGGGCACGAACCGGCCTGGACTGTCTGCCACAAGCGGGCCATCGCATTCCTGCGCAAGCACGGCATCTGAAGCCTGGCCCTCATGGGATGCCGTGCGGCGTTCAGTCGTGGCTTAAGAGCACTTCGGCATCGCGGGTCAGATTCGCGCGGGTCCATTCCAGAAACTCCGACGTAGAGACCGTATCAGGCGTGGCGGCATCCTGAACGAACCAATAGCCGAACTGCGATGTCAAATTATGTGCAAACGGCGCGACCAGCCGGCCCGAGCGAATGTCATGGGCCACAAGAGCGGACCGACCTAATGCGACGCCGTTTCCGGCCACGGCAGCCTCGATCATTGTGGCATCTTCGTCGAAAAACAGCGTTGTGGGTTCCGGACCGGGCTGTAGGTCGGATAGCTGAAACCAGTCACCCCAGCCTTCCGGATTATCGCATTGCAACAGCGTCAGCCTGGCCAGGGCGTCGGGTGCGGTTATGTCAAGACGCGCGGCAAGATCGGGCGACATGACCGGCGTCACCATTTCGTTGGTCAGATGCAGACAACGCAAATTTGGCCATTTCCCCAACCCATAGCGCAAGGCCGCATCAACGCCATCGCGCTCGAAATCGACGAAATCGCGAGAAGCCGTGACCCGAAGGTCGGTGTCGCGCACCTCTTTGAGCATGTCGGCCAGATGTGGAGCGAGCCATTTGCTGGCGAGCGCAGGCAACATGCTGATCGTGAGGGAGCGGGGGGCGGGCTTGCGCTGGATCTCTTCGATCGCGCTTTCGAGGATGCGGCGGCTGCCGCGGGCGGCTTCGGCCAGCGCTTCGGCTTCGGGGGTTGCCCGCAACTTGCGCCCGTTCCGGACAAAAAGCTTGCGATCCAGACCTTCTTCCAGATCGCTTAGTCGGTGACTGATGGCGGCTTGCGTGATCCCCAACTCTTGCGCTGCCAGTGTTGCCTTACCCAGTCGTACCGTCGCTTCAAGCGCAGCCAGGGCCTTTGTCGATGGCAGCCTTATATTCAAGTTTCTCATATGAATATTAGTAAATCGAATTTTGCACCTGCGTAAAGGCACAGTAACGTAATTGAGAGCGTCGCAGCACACACGCCACAACTATCCGGGGATTTCCTTCTGGAAATCGACCGTTAAGGAGTAGGAACACAGGTTGATCGGGGCCACGCCCCAACCCTTATGCGATAAGGCGTCGATTGACCGATACTGATGCCGCCCAGCGATGGCGCTAGTATACATTAGGGTTCTTAAACTTTTCGGCATTTTCCCGGATATTGCCTCCAGCCGCTTCATCTCCCGGGCGGCTGGGGCAACGTGGCAGACATCAAAGGATATTGCCCGGATGGCTAATTCTGCAGTTGATCTTGAAAAATCGCGTGTAAGCTGGCTTCCGGATTGGCCACTTTTGGTTTGGATGATCCTGATCACTCTACTCATGGGGATCCTATCAGGACTAACGTCCTCCGAAATCATCTCTCTGTTCAACAGTGGGTGGGGCTACGCTGTCGGAGAATTTGCGCTAATCCTGATACCCAGCTTCGTGATCGCCGCCGCGATTGACCGGCAACGGATTTCTGCGCCTCCCCATATTTCCGTCGGATTGGCCCCTGTGATCGGGGCCGGCATGGTGTGCCCCGACACAGCCTATGCCGCTTTGTCGCCGATGATCAGACGCCGCAAACTGTCGCTCGCGTTCGGGGCCTATGCCGGGTTCAAGCTGCTTTTCCCAGCTGGTCCCTTGATTGTCGCAACCAGCCTTGGTGTCGCTGATGGGCGGCTGCTGGCATATTGCCTTCTGATTTTCGTCCCGGTTTGGGTTGCGGGTTTGGTGTATAGCTGGGTTATCGAAGGTCAATTGGGGTTAGAGGATGAAGCAACCTCAACCAAGGATATCGCAGGCTCCCTCCTGTTGCTGTGGCCCTTCGCTTTACTGGCGGCACTTCTCGCACTGGGTGTGCTGTTCGACTTGAGCTTTAATGGATGGATCGACTTTGCCACAAATCCCAAAGGCGCATTGATACTGACAGCCGCCGCAGCGCTCAGCATGGTCGCGCGGACCGACCGGCGCGATTGCATTGATAGCGGCGTTCGTCGCACCGGGTCCCTGCTACTGATCATCGGTGCAGCCAGTGCGTTCAGCGCATTTTTGACCAATATTGTACCGATGGAGCAGATCTTTGTCGCGCAACAAGGTGTTCTGGCTCTCACGACGATGTTCCTGCTGGCAGCCATGTTCAAACTGCTCCAAGGGTCAAGCATGGCGACCTTTGCCGCGGTTGGTCCGGTCGCGTTACCAATTGTTACCGCTTCGGAAGTGTCGCCGTTTTTGGCCGTGATCGCTATCTGTCTGGGATCCTTCGTCGCGATCCTGCCGAATGACAGCTTCTACTGGTTGGTGCGTAAGAATGCATTGCCCAACGAATCCGAGTTGAGTGCCACCGCGATCCTGTCCGGCGGAGCAACGCTCCAGGCAGCCGTGGGCCTGGCCGTTTTGCTGGGTGTCTACATGCTCAACATCGCCTGATCTAATCTCATCAACCCACTGCGTGCGAGGTACGCCATGGATGTCAAAGATGCTGTTCTAAAAGGATATAGTGACCGCATAGCCCAGGAAGGCGGATCCATGGGATCCGAAGCGGCCCAGGTCTGCCGGATGGATGCCTATGATCCGGATCTGCTGAAATGTGTGCCGACAGAAATCATCGAACGTGACTATGGCTGCGGCAATCCATCAAAATTCGCCAAGCCAGGAGAGACCGTTCTCGATCTGGGAAGCGGCAGCGGGAAGATCTGCTACATCCTGGCGCAGATCGTCGGGGCAAAAGGGGAAGTGATCGGTGTCGACATGAACACCGACATGCTGGCCCTGGCAAGGTCCCATCAGGAGGTATTCGCCAAAACGGTTGGATTCAGCAATTTGCGTTTCGCCCGTGGATCAATCGACGATCTGAAGACCAATCTGGATTTCGTCGAGCAAACGGTTAGCGGTCGCAATCTTGGATCGCTGGACGATTATGATGATCTGCAGCGCATCCTTAAAGAACAGCGCAACGCATTGCCGCTGATCGAGGACAACTCCGTGGACCTGATCGTGTCCAACTGTGTGATCAACCTGGTGGATACCGACAGCAAGCGGAATGTTCTGGAAGAGATCTTTCGTGTCCTGAAACCAAACGGGCGCATCGCCTTATCGGACAATGTCTCAAACATCGACGTGCCGGATGAGTTAAAGAACGATCCGGACCTGTGGGTGGGATGTTATTCCGGGGTCTACCAGGAGCAGGCATTCTACACCGCATTGGAGGAGGTCGGATTTACCGGGCTTGTAGTGGCCGACCGAGCGGATGTGCCCGAAAAAACCATCGGGGATGTGACATTCCAGTCGGTCACTGTGACGGCGTTTAAACCGGAGAATGTGAACGCCAATCCCGGCGTGACGACCGTCCTTTACAAAGGACCATGGGCCCAGGTTTCAACAGAGACGGGCCTGGTGCTGCACCGCGGTGATCTGACCGACATCGACATGGCCACGGCAAACCAACTGCACCAGTCGGCCTTTGCCGATCACCTTTATTTCCTGAACGATCCAAACGTTGGCAGCACGTCCGGTTGCTGCGGCTGATCCGGAACCGTCAGCCGTTTCATCATATGTCATGCCAACTCGGCTGACCCAAGGGAGCTTCAAGCCATGTCATCGTCAATCCTCGTCTCCATCTTCGAAGGTGGCTACCAGCCCATCAATGCGCTGACCGGTCTGGCTGCTTTGCGCAATGCTGGCCACGATACTGATTTTCTGGATGCCTATGTCGAGGGCTATGATATCGACCGCTTGAAAGACTACGACACGATCATTCTGCCAGTCCCGCTATTTGATAGCCTCAATTCGGCAATTCGGCTGTGCAAGGAACTGGATGATGCAGGTTGTACCGCCGATAAGGTGATGTTCGGGCAATATGCCACGATCAACGCGAAGTACCTCACGGGCCGCTATGCCGATCACGTCGTCAGCGGCGAATGGGAAGTCCCGCTGGTATCTCTCATGGATCGCAAGGCAGGCAGTGATAAGCCAGTGATCAATGTCTACAGCAATGGCCGCAAGACGCCTGAACAGACCATGCAGATGTTGAAGTTGCGCGGGACGATGGCCAAACCAATGCGCCAAAGTGCTCCCAACCTGTCAAAATATCCGCAACCCCATCTGACTACCCTGATGGGCGAGGAAAAGATCGTCGGCGGGCTGGAATTGACACGGGGCTGCCACCACAAATGCACCTATTGCTCGGTCTTTTCAGCCTATGACGGGAAGGTTCTGTTGGGCGACATTGCCCAGATCCAGGACGATGTCGACGCCTTGGTCGACCAAGGCATGGAGCATATGACATTCATTGATGCTGAGTTTTTCAACGCCACCCGGCGCAGTTTCGATGCCCTGGCGCAGATCCACAAACGTCATCCGGCACTGACCTTTGATTTCACCACCCGCGTTGATCACATCCTGGAAAACAACGACCGTTTGGGAGAACTATATGACCATGGTGTGCGCGTGATCACCTCGGCACTTGAATTTCCAAAGAACGAGGTTCTGCAACAGGTGCGCAAGGAAGTCGATGTCGACGACCTGAAAGAGGCCGTACGCTTGGTTCAGAATTCCGGCATCACGCTGAACCCGACCTTCATCATGTTCAATCCCTGGGTCACTTTGGAGGACTTTCCCCGCTTTCACGACTTCCTGGTCGAGACGGGCATGGAAGATGCCGTTGACCCGGTTCAGTTCGAAACGCGCCTCCACCTTTATAAGGGTTCGCCACTGCTCAAGAACGAAACCATCAAGGCCCTTCGATTGGAAGAACAGGAGTTTCACTATGATTGGTTCCACTCCGATGAGCGTGTCGATGAGTTGTTCCGGGCCTCAGTGACGCCAGCCGTAGAGGGAGAGTTCAAACGCTGTTGCCTGAAATGCTGAGGCAGAACCTTTAGGATCAAGGGGGATCATCATGAACAAACTGAACGATATGCTTTTCAATGCAGCTAAATTGGCAGCACAGAAACCGAACCGGGATGAAGCGCTTGATTGGAGCGGTCCCGCGATGGCACGCGCTTTCGAAGATTGGCTTGACGAAACCACGGATGTGACCGCGCCTGCGATCTTGATCGACATGCCGCTGCGGGGGCTGGATCTGCGGCGCGACAGCGCGTCGGAGACGACCGTGATCTGGTCGGCCAGGTCTGCTCCGACAGATCATGCGCCCGTGCAGGATTGGCAATATTCGGCCCGGATCCCGACCGATCTGAGCCAGTCAGATCAGGATCTATGGACAAAGGTCAGTCAGGCCTCCTCCTTAATCGAGGTGCAGCAGGCCCTGGCCAACCGACAGGAGATCGCCCCCTGGATCGCCACCGGACATGTGGACCAGGTTCTGGCGCCGTTCCTGATGAACACCCTCCCTGAGACACACCTCACTTCGTCTTTGAAGGAAATTGCCCGTGTTCTGTCGGTGGATGGTCGGTTTCAAACCGTCATTCTGGCGGCGGATGAACCGCTTGCCGGTGCGAGTGTACCCTTTGACGGGATGGAACTGACATCCTTCCCGCAAGAAACCGAGATCGGGCAAATCCTGACCGCAGCCGGCCTGCACGGTGTCAGATACAAGCCCTTGCTGGACCGCCCCTATATGACAATCAGTGGTGTGGAATTGCGCGCATTCGGCATTTCAGCCCATGTAGGGACCAAGGGCGTTTGCCTCGAACAAGGGGATGCAGCGATCTACCTAGGCCCATGGTCGAGCGTTTCTGACGATGACGGGCATGACTATCCGCGGGGGGTGCGGATCGCTGTCTGCGCCAAGACGGCAGCAGTCCTTCAACGCGCACCTTATGCTGGCAGTTTCGCGATCGTTGAAGCCTATGGCAAACCACCACTTGAAGAGGCTGCACCCTTTGATTGCAGCCGCGATGTGATCCGCCCGGCCGCAGAGACCAAGGGGGTGATGCCCATCGGAACCAGTGCTCCGATTTGCATTGACGGAGATTGCGATTGCTGACCGATGTCCATCACGACACGTCGCCAGATCTGTCGTCGGCCAATGCTTACAAGGTGCTGGAGAAGTTGATCGGCTTTCCCACGATCTCGTCGGCCTGCAACCTGGATCTGATCGCCTTCGTCGAACAATACCTGAACGATTACGGCGTGACATCCACCATCCTGCACAGCGCCTGTGGGAAGAAAGCGGGGTTGATCGCAACCGTTGGCCCCATGGTGCCCGGTGGGGTGATCTTGTCGGGGCACACGGATGTAGTTCCAGTCGATGGCCAGGCCTGGACGTCTGATCCGTGGACCATGCGGTCCGAAGGTGGCAGGCTTTATGGGCGCGGCGCCTGTGACATGAAAGGGTTCTGCGCCGCAGCTCTTGCCATGGTGCCAGCCTTCCAAGCGGCGGGGCTCAAGCGGCCTATTCACCTGGCGTTCAGCTACGATGAAGAGATCGGGTGTTTTGGTGTGCAACCCATGATCTCCCATATGCGTGATGCCCTCCCCCCTGTTGAAGCTGTCATTGTGGGTGAGCCGACCGAACTGGACGTTGTGAATGCCCATAAAGGCACATGGGCCTTGATGACCCGTGTGACCGGACATGAGGTTCATTCCTCCATCTGTCACCAGGGCGTCTCGGCGGTCATGGTCGCCGCCCGGCTTGTCACCTGGCTTGAGGACCGCATGGCAGAGAATGCAGCACTGGCCCCATCAGCCCGTCAGGGATCGCCTTTTGATCCACCTTACACCACGCTGCATGTGGGCCGGATCAAGGGTGGAACCTCCGGCAATGTCACGGCCGGGTATTGCAGCTTTCCCACGGATATCCGTGTCTTGCCCGAAGAAGACATGGACTATTGGTTGCAGCGATACACCGACCACACCCAAGCGGTGCAGGAGAAAATGCGCGGGATCCACCCGGATGTCGGGATTGCCGTTGAAGTCAAAGCCAGGGTTGCCGGCCTATCTCCAGAGGTACAAGGTACCGCCGAAGCATTGGTCCGGCAATTGATGAGCGTTGGACCCAGCCAGAGCGGCGGTTTTGGAAGCGAAGCCGGCCTGTTTCAGGAAGCTGGATACTCCACAGTTGTCTGCGGGCCGGGCTCCATGATGCAGGCCCATCAGCCAGATGAATATATCTGCGAGGATCAGATGGAAGCGTGTACAACCTTCTTTCAACGGCTGGCAGACAAGCTAGCGGTCTAGGCCCATGCCTCTCTGGACTGACCGTTGTGAGCTTTTGACAGAATGAAATTGGGCTGATGCCAGATCCGGCAAAACACATGAATGCGAGTTCAAGACGAGATATGTTGGTCCCCTTGCATAGCCCCGGTGTTCCAGCGGCCGGGCCGGTCATCGTCCGTTCGATTAAAGACGCAGATATCGACCAAATCGTCGAGATCTATGCGCCTTATGTTTTGGAGACGGCAATTTCCTTTGAAGATGATGTTCCCGACTCGGCAGAGATGCGGGACCGGGTGCAAAACATCACAGCGGCATCCTATCCCTATTTGGTGGCGGAGCGGGCGGGACAGATCCTGGGTTACGCCTATGCGGGTCCCCATCGAAGCCGGGCCGCCTACCGTTATTCCGTCGATGTCACCGTCTACATAAAGTCAGAATGTCATCGGCAGGGAATCGGTCGCGTTCTCTATGACCAACTCTTCGAAGAACTTGGACGGGGAAGGTTCCAGCGCGCATTTGCGGCCATTGCATTACCCAACGTCTCCAGCGTTGGCCTTCACACGGCACTCGGTTTTGAGCTGGTCGGCGTGTATCACAAGGTCGGCTACAAGTTTGATCGGTGGCACGACGTCTCTTGGTGGCAGCGCGATGTGGTGCCGGGAACCGATGAGTGACCTTTTTACGCCGACCCGGTTGTTACCATCTGAGGCACATAACAAGAGGGTTTGCTTGGATCTTCCGCTCTTCAAAGCGAAAGGGCCGCTGCAACAGCGACCCTCTTTAGTCTCTTTAGTGAACCAACCGTTACTAGTTGGTCGCCGCTTCGCCACCTTCGGCGAGCGAGAAGAGATAAGCGTACAGGTTCACTGCATCCTCTTCGCTGCGAACTTTGTAAGACATCTTGCCCCGGGCGCGCTTGTTCTCGGTGAATTCGCGCAGATAGCCTGTTGGATCCTGGACGTAGGCCACAAACGTTTCCTCGTTCCAAACCAGGCCTTTTTCAGCGGCTTCTTCGATCCCATTGCCATAACGGAAGTCTTCGATGGCGCCCGCCGCACGACCTGCAATGGCATACAGGTTTGGCCCCGTTTTTGCGTTGCGACCGGCCAGCGTATCGCCAGCTTCATTCACCACGACGTGGCAGGACACGCATTGCTTGTTGAATGCCTCTTCGCCAGCGGCAATGTCACCCGTGGCGGCATGGCCGTCAGCAAGCACCGGCGCAGCTGCCAAAGTGGTGGCGGCCAGGGCGATCCAGAATTTGGTCATCAGTCTCTCCTCATACTGTTGTATACAAACTAACGCGCTGACCGCGCTGGTAAAGTATCTTATTGGTGAACGCCACCAAAGCGGTTCCGTTCCGCCGGTCGCGCTGTTTATTCGGCGCCGTTCCGACCACCTATGCGACGGCACGCGCCAAGGCACATTGGCTCCAAAGCGCATGCAAAGCACCCACCAGATGGTCGATATCGGCGTCGCTGTGTAGCGGTGACGGGGTGATCCGTAAACGTTCGGTCCCTTTGGGCACGGTCGGATAGTTGATCGGTTGCACGTAGATCCCGTAATCCGCCATCAGGATATCGCTGATTTGGCGGCATTTCACCGGGTCACCTATCATGACCGGGATGATATGGCTGTCATTCGGCATATGTGGGATGCCCGCACGGTCCAAGGCGGCACGCAGTTTTGCCACTTGTGCCTTTTGACCTTCACGCTCCACCCGCGACGTTTTCAAATGCGCGATCGAGGTTCGGGCCGCTGCCGCAACCGCAGGCGGCAACGCGGTGGTGAAGATAAAGCCAGATGCAAAAGAGCGCAGGAAATCACACATCGCAGCTGACCCGGTGACATATCCACCAACGCAGCCATAGGCTTTGCCCAGCGTACCTTCGATCAGGTCGACCCGGTGCGCCACACCTTCGCGTTCGCTGATGCCTCCTCCACGGGGCCCATACATCCCGACCGCGTGGACCTCATCCAAATAGGTCATGGCGCCATGTTTTTCGGAAACCTCGACGATCTCCGCAATCGGGGCAATGTCGCCGTCCATGGAATAGACCGATTCAAACGCCACGATTTTGGGACGGTCCCCAAGGGCTGCCAGTTTCTTGTCCAGATCCTCGACGTTGTTATGGGCCCAAATCACCTTGTCAGCCTTGGAGTGGCGAATGCCTTCGATCATGGAGGCGTGGTTTTCGCTGTCGCTCAGGATCACCGCATTGGGGATCCGAGCCCCGAGTGTGGAGAGCGACGCCCAGTTCGACACATAGCCCGACGTGAACAGCAGTGCGGCTTCCTTCCCGTGCAGGTCGGCCAATTCCCGTTCCAGCAAAAGGTGATGATGGTTCGTGCCGGAGATGTTGCGCGTCCCGCCCGCGCCAGTGCCGCACGATTTCACCGTGTCGACCATGGAATTGATCACATCCGGATGCTGCCCCATGCCCAGATAGTCGTTCGAGCACCAGACGGTGACATCGCTCACTTCGCCAGCATGATGCTTGGCGGCCCGGGGAAACTTGCCGCATTGGCGTTCCAGTTCGGCAAAGATGCGATAGTTGCCATCCGATTTCAGATCATTCAGCTGGGCTTGGAAGTGGGCGTCAAAATCCATCGGGCTTCTCGTTCTTGCTTACGTTTTGTCTTCAGTTATCCGAGGCGCTGGCAAAAGCCACCGCCAGAGTTTCGCGTCAGGCAACGGGATCACCATGAACAGATGTTCCAAAAGCGCCAGTGCCGTCAATGCGGTCAAAAGTGCATAACCGACGGTTGAGGCAGAGTTAGGGGCCGTGGCCAACCGTTCCAGCCAACAGACTGTGGCAAAAGCGAGCGCCGCGATGGAAAACGGGAACAGGACATTCATGCGCGCCTGTCGAAAATGCGAAGGCAAATGCGCCAGCGTTTGGGGCAAAAACTCCGTATTGATGCGCGGCACACCAAAATACAGGTTCAACTTGGCCGAAACGCGCGCCAGAAACAGCGTCGCAAAGGTGTAAAAGCCAAACGGGTTCGCGGCGTCCAAGGCGAGCGCCACCATGGCCAGAAAAACGCCGGTCAACAGCATCTCATGATAGGCAATGGTGCCCCAGGCCCGGATGAACCGTTCCCATTCAGGGACTTGCGGTGGGCAGTCATGACCGACAGGGCCCGTGATCAAACCTGCCAGGAACGCCATTTCGATCCATCCCCAGATCGCCAGAACCGATACGAACGTGATGTAGACGGAGGCCGGGTCGGCCTGATCCAGTGTCAGATAAAAACAGACGATACCCGCCGCGAAGATTGGCAAGCTCAAGAGCACGGCCCGGCGCAATGCGGCAGGACCCAATCGATCAGCCCACTTGATGACCATCAGGATCAAACCGGTGGAGAACCACCACAGGAACAGGGCAGCCAGCCCGGCGATCCAAGGGGAGGTCATTGGTTGCCCCCCTTTGGATCAGGCGCTTGGTTGCAGCCAGTTTTATGAGCTGAAACAGCGCATTTGAGTCCAATGGCCTGAAACTCTTTCAGATGCGCGCAGCCAGTCGCCACCCCACTAGGGGGAGGCTGAAGACGCGGTAATGCACCGGTCAGAGATGCGGCCCATGGCATCAAAAGCAGGGCTGCAGCCGGGTTTGCGGCGACACGCGGTGCGTTTTCGCGGGTATCGTATAAAGCGAAACAAAGGCATATGCCGCCTTGGCACCGCCGGCTACCTTGCCAAAGAACCCGCTAATGCCACCGCTGCGCTTGGCCTGATCCATCTGAACGCTGGCTTTTTGCAGGATCTTAAGGCCCCGCATCCAACGGGGATGGTCGATATCCAGTGTGATCGGGAAGATCTGCTTGGTCAGCTCCGACGTCTTGCGGAACACTTCCTGACCGTACCAGTCGGTATCCACGCCCAACGCCTCGTGGAAGGCAGGGCGCTGGTGATCGCGGACATACATCGTCGAATACACCGCGGTGAGGAAGAACTTGATCCACCAGACATTGCCACCGCGCGTCAACTTGGGGTCGGTCTTCATGAGAAGTGCAAAGGCCTCCCCATGGCGGAACTCATCATTGCACCACTCTTCGAACCACTTGAAAATCGGGTGAAACCGGTTTTCGGGATGAGCCTGCAAATGCCGGAAGATGGTGATGTAGCGCGCATACCCGATCTTTTCCGACAAATATGTTGCGTAGTAGATAAATTTTGGCCGGAAGTAGGTGTACTTCTTTTTCTGCGTCAAAAAGCCGAGGTTGACGGAGATTCCGGCCTCGCGCAGCGCATCATTGATGAATCCTGCGTGACGGGCTTCATCTCGCGCCATCAATTGAAACAGCTTGGTGATCTCTTCGTTCGATCCGCGACGCTTCATTTCCTTGTAGAGAACACAGCCCGAAAATTCGGCCGTGCAGGAGCTAATCAGAAAGTCGATGAACTCCTTCTTCAGCTGCGGCTCCATCCCATCCCAATCGACATGATCCCAGTCTTCGTTCTTCTTGAAATGCCCCTTATTCGGATCGGCAGCCATTTCAGCGATCAGCGGGTCCCATTCATCGCGGATCTTCTCCACGCTGATGGCGTCCATCTCATCAAAGTCGGTCGTGTAAAACCGGGGCGTCAGCAGCGTATCCTGCATGGCAACATCGGTCGCTTTTTCGGACGTAAATGCCTCTTCCGTGCCGTGGCGCGAAGCGGAGGCCGAATGGCCATTCAGGTGCGGCTCAGGTGTCTGGACATTCATAGCGTGACCTCCTCAGAGAATGAAAATTCACACAACTCCATAACCTCGAAATCACCGGTCAGCCGGGTCCACAGACGTTCCAGTGCGCTGGCGCGAAAGATTACGGCGGTGCGGTCTTCGCTGACGATTTCTCCGAAAGGCGCCATGATCTCGGGGCCTTTCACCTGCACCTCGTCGCCGGGATAGACAACAGCACCGTTGTTGAAACGGACATGGGCATGCAGGCTTTCGAATTTATGCGATATCTCAACCGTGCAGGGCGCGGTTTCCTTCTCTCGTGTCAGTAGTCCCATCTTTCGGTTCCCTTTGGTCCGAGTTCAGTTGACGAGCAGCTTGGCGAAGGCGGCTCGGTTCGAGGCTCCGAAATTGGCAAGTTCCACCTGCCAGTTCGTTTCGGGGTCGTTGATGGCCAGACGGCCGTTTTCGTATTCGATCAGCTTGACCGGCGCATCAGAGACTTTGCGCTCCACCAGACGCTTGCGGTTCAGTCCGCGTGCAATGACAGAGATGAACCCGGCCTCTGCCTCCGACAGTTCGGCAAGAACCGTACCATCGAGTTCCCGGATTGTGACGGAGCCGTCGGTGGCTCCATCCAGCACAAACATGCGTTCGGCGGTCACAGGTGCGGGCAAGGGTTGACCCATGAGCGGGCGATCCGTCAGCCGGGCATAGCCCACAAGAGCAACGGACAGGACAGCAAGGCCTATCATGGCGCGAACCAGTGCGCGGGGGATCATTTCCCGATCGCGGTTCACCAATTGGGGGTGACGTTCTGCAGGTGTGGTCATGGCATCTCCTCCCTATTCGGCCGGTATGGCGCCGGCGGGCATGTCGGTTTCGATCGCAGGCTGCGGCGCCCGAGCGACACGTGGCATGGTCATATGCGCCTCAGCCGCATCTGCGAGTATGCTGGCAACATTTTCGGCGTCTTTGATGCAGCGCAAAGCAGGCTCTGGCTTGGCCATGCGCCAGGGTCGCACATGGGGCCACATCACCAGGTAGGACACCATCTGACCGCCATCCTTCTTGGGCTCCAGCGCGATTGTGCCCGTCCCATTTCCGCGCAGGTCAAGCGCCGCATTTTCAAGCTGCTTGTAAGGCATATTCAAGGTGAGTTGTAGCGCAGCGCCGACGCGCAGCAGCACGCGTTCCGTCGTGACTGTGTAGACGGTCGCGCGGGCCTGCACCCAACTGAACCCATAAAGGATGCCACCGGCAACCGCGCCCATAATCAAAAGAGGCACGGCAGAACCAAAGGCGACGCCAACGCTGTGATCGGCGAAGGCCGAACCCACCCGCCAGATGATCAGAAACGCGAAATAACCGATAACCCAGCGCAGCAGCAAAGAGTCCACCGCCAATTGCCAGGCATCGGGTTTGCCTTGCCACAACATGTGCTCCCCCTTGGGAAGCCGGGCGGGCAAACCCGGCGCATGCTCAAAAGCGAAATCATCATGGGTGTCATGTGGCATGGTCTTTGTCCCTATTGGTGGTGTCCGGAGGCGTGGCGAGCGCCCCCGGGCCTGACCCGTGAGTGGGCTTGTCGTCTCTAGGCGTAGAGCTGACCACCGGCGACGTAGCCGCTGATCTTGTCTTCTTCCAGCAGGGTCACCTGCTCCGAGGATTTGTGCTGTGGAATGCCTGGGAACCGGTCACGCTTGAGGTTGCGAACCATCACGTAGTTCCCTTTGATCTTGCAGAGGGTCATGGGGATCAGGCGCTTGCCGCCCCCAAGGCTTTCTTCCAGCTCGACCTCGAGATAGCGGACCAACTGCTCAGGCTCATCGACCCACATGTCGGTTACCGCAGCAGCAGATTTGCCGTCACGGCCCCCGACCTTCAGGCCACGCGGATCGCGCCCGGCAGAGATATGGAACCCTTCGGCATGACTCATCGGGACGATCTTTGGATAGCCCTTGCCGTCCAGCTCCGGATGGTCTTTCCGGTTGCTCCAGGAGGCTGGGCCGACACCGTCCACCATCGCGTCGCCCGTGGGCACGTAGGGGCTGCCACCCACGGGAGAGGTTCGCTCCATCGGTAGATCCGTGCGGCGATGCGCGTCCTCGTTCTCAGCGCTGGGGACGGTCACGTCACCGCGGCCATGGGGCAAGTGAAAGGTCTTGGGTGTAGGCAGCGAGAACGGCCCCTGGTTTGCCGCGTCACCGCCATCCTCGCTTTCGAGCGGATAGCCTTCGCGCATGTTTTCGGTCTGCAGATAGTAAATCAGCAGGGCGAAAAACAGCCAGAACATCCAGATCGACACACTGGCCAAATCCACATTGCCAAAAAATTCTACGCCAACCATGGGTGATACCTCCGGGGGTCAGGCGGGCAGATCGGCAAGCCCTATCTTGCCGTCATGCCCGCTGGGGTTTTTAGTTTGAGGGGAAAACCTAGCGGTACGGACCAAGGGCCCAAGCGCCGCAAGAGTGAGGAACAGAAGACCGATTTCAACATGATAAACAACCGAATAGGCCGTCGCCGGACCTAGCTGTTCGGTCCATTGGGTCGCGCCGACCAGATCGCGGATCGCGCCGCCAAGAAAGATTGAGATGCCTGCCGCAGTCGCCTGCGCAGCACCCCACGCGCCGAGTGCCAGACCGCGCCCGGCAATGCCATGGGCCGGCATAGTCATCGCCGCCGTCAGGGTCGCAACCGCAAAAAGACCACCGCCAAACCCGATGCCTATGGCACCGGCAAAGAACAACGCGGGCGAATTCAGCGGAGCGGCAAACACAACCGCCGAGAACGCCCCGATACCGACCAGGATACCGCGGGCCGCCATGCGGTAGGCATCATGCCCCTGCCCCAAAAGCCGCGCGGCATAGCCAAAACCAGCCAAGGCACCGACGGCCCAAACCGCGGTCAGCATCGTGGTGGCCGCGACGCTCAGGCCAAGGATTTCACCGCCATAGGGTTCCAGCAGCACATCCTGCATATTGAACCCCATGGTCCCGATTGCGACGACCGCCAACAAACGACCGGCCTGCCCGCCCCGTGCAAAGTCGGCCCAGGCGTCCGTGAATTTCGGGCGCGGCTCCGCACGCTCCGCCTTGGTCATGGGTTTGACGATTTCCTGCCGCCAGAGGGCGACCAGGTTCAGCAGGATCGTCACAACGGCGGTGCCCTGCACTACCTGGATCAGGCGCAATTGGCTGAAATCCTGCAACAGCGCCCCGATTATCACCGCAGAGACGCCCATGCCCACCAAGAACATCACGTAAAGCAGCGCAACGACCCTGGGGCGCGTCTCATCGGTTGCGCGGTCGCTGGCCAGTGCCAGCCCAGCCGTCTGGGTCATGTGCAGGCCAAGGCCTGTCATCAGAAACGCGAGTGCAGCCAGAACTTCTCCGGCAAAGGGTACGTCATGGACCGTATCCCCTGACAGCACCAACAGCGCAAACGGCATAACTGCCAGCCCGCCCATCTGCCAAAGAGAGCCAAACCACATGTAAGGCAACCGTTTCCACCCGATGGCCGAACGGTGCGTGTCCGACCGGAACCCCAGCAACGCCCGGAACGGCGCGACCAGTACCGGCAACGCAATCATGGCCGCCACGATGATCGCCGGAACGCTCAATTCTACGATCATCACCCGGTTCAGCGTGCCCAGCAGCATCACGGTCGCCATGCCGACACTGATCTGAAACAGCGACAAGCGCAGCAATTGCCCGAGCGGCAACGCGTCCGAAGCCGCATCAGAAAAGGGCAAAAAGCGGCGCAGATCGGTCATGGCCGCAACTCAAGGCATTGGGAAATGTAAAAGCCGCTGGTCACCCGCTCGACTTCGGACAGCGTGCCATGATCGGCGGTATGCCGGGCCAGACGGGTCGCCTTGTGCGGCACCATGGTGGGGGAGCGATCAGCGCGCGGGAAAAGCTGCCCCATGCCCCAAAAAGCCATCAGAAAAGGTGTGCGCGGCGCAACGGTAAAGACAACCTGGCCCACCCGTGGGGCCAGCCGCCCCATCGCCGTGCCGATATCTGCCGCGTTGTAGTAAATTAGGCTATCCATGGCGATAACGTGGTCAAAAGCACCCAAATCGTCGGCCAGCATGTCGCCCGCACGAAAAGTCACCTTGGCGGACAGCGCCGGATCCAACCGCTCCGCCGCGATATCCACAAGGGCGGGGGAGATATCAATCGCCACCACCTCGGCCCCACGTGCGGCCAGTTCTGCCGTCATCTGTCCCGCGCCGCAGCCCGCATCCAGAACCCGCGCCCCGGTCAGATCCTCCGGCAATTGCCCTAACATCACCGCCCGCATCCGGTCCCGCCCTGCCCGCACGGTGTGGCGGATTTTCGACACAGGCGCGTCAGAAGTCAGCCGCGCCCAGGTCTGGGTCGCGGTGCGGTCGAAATAGTCCTCGACCCGGGTCAATGTGGCGGCATAATCCCCCATCAATCAAATCCCAACAACTCAAAGATGTCGCGGTCGGGCAAAGGCGCCGGTGCCAAGGGCTCGGTCCCGTTCCACAGCGTTTCAGCCAGACGAATGTATTCCTTGCGCACCTGAACGATGTCTTCTTCATCCGGCATCTCAAAGAGGGTCTTTTTCTTCAAGCGCGACCGCCGGATGGCATCCAGGTCAGGCATATGGGCGATCCGGTTGAAACCCACCGTCTTGCAGTACCGATCCACCTCATCGGTCTCGCGGGACCGGTTAGCCACGCACCCAGCCAGCCGCACGCCATAATTCTTCGACTTCGCCTGCACGGCGGCAATGATCCGGTTCATCGCGTAGATACTGTCGAAATCATTGGCCGTCACGATCACGGCCCGGTCGGCGTGCTGCAACGGTGCGGCAAAGCCACCGCATACTACGTCGCCCAGCACGTCAAAAATCACCACATCGGTGTCTTCCAACATGTGATGCTGCTTGAGCAACTTGACGGTCTGCCCCACCACATAGCCGCCACAGCCGGTGCCTGCAGGTGGCCCGCCAGCCTCCACACACATCACACCGTTGAAACCTTCAAACATGAAGTCCTCGGGCCGCAACTCCTCGGCATGAAAATCCACGTCCTTCAGGATGTCGATCACAGTCGGCACCAGCGATCCGGTCAGCGTGAACGTGCTGTCATGCTTGGGGTCGCAGCCGATCTGCAACACCCGCTTGCCCAACATCGAGAATGCGGCCGACAGATTGCTCGACGTGGTCGATTTGCCGATCCCGCCTTTGCCATAGACCGAAAAGACCTTGGCCCCTTCGATCTTCATCGAGGCATCCTGATGCACCTGCACAGATCCCTCGCCATCTTGCCCGCGCAAAACCGGTGGCGCTCCGCGCCCACGAACCGCCGGCGGCTGCTTGAGATCATCATAGGGCGCCATGGGCATCCTCCCGCCATGAAAGAGCCAAAGCCTCTTTCTTATTGTTGAAAATACTCCGGGGGGGGTGGGGGGCTGGCCCCCCGGTCTCTCCACGGATCGTCAGGTCTAGGGCAAGGCACATCATTCCGCCGCGATCCCCTCTAACCGGTCTTCCAACTCATCCGCCGCATCCTGAAGCGCCGCGAGCGTTTCCTCATCCGGCTGCCAATAGGCTCGATCATTCGCCTCCAACAGCCGCCCGGCCATCCGTGCGCTGGCCTGCGGGTTCAGCGCCGCCAGCCGCTTGCGCATCTCTTCATCCAGAACAAATGTTTCGGACAGACGCTGATACACCCAAGGCTCAACTTGGCCCGTCGTGGCCGACCAACCCAGGGTATTCGTCACCTGCGCCTCGATCTGGCGGACACCTTCATGGCCATGCTTCAACAGCCCCTCGAACCATTTGGGGTTCAGGCTTCGGCTGCGAGTCTCCAGGGCCACTTGTTCCTGCAAAGTCCGCACCTTACCGGCACCGCGGGTCTGGTCGCCGATATAAACGGCAGCTTCCGATCCCTTGGCGCGCTTCACGGCCCGGCTGATCCCGCCGAGCGTGTCGAAGTAATGGTCGACGGTCGTCACGCCCAACTCGACAGATTCGAGGTTCTGATAGGCCACATCGACGTCTTTCAGCGCCCGTTGCAGCAGTGCGGGTTTTGACATCGCCTTGCCATCCCGGCCATAGGCAAAGCTTTTGCGCGCCTCGAATGCATCGGCCAGTTCGTCTTCCTCGCCCCAGGCGCCACTATCGATCAAGCCGTTAACATTGGCGCCATAGGCACCTTCGGCATTGGAAAAGACGCGCAGAGCGGCTTCTTCCAGCGGCACATCCATCTTGGCGGCATAATCAAGCGCATGGGCGCGGACAAAATTCTGCTCTGCGGGCTCGTCGGCAGATGCGGCCTTCCACGCGGCTTCGGCCAGCATCTTGGTCTGCAAAGGCAGCAGGTCGCGGAAAATCCCCGACAGTGTCATGACAACATCAATGCGCGGACGGCCCAGATCCTCCAACGCGATCAGATCCGCCCCGGCCAAACGCCCGAAATTGTCGAAACGTGGCTTGGCCCCGATCAGGGCGAGCGCCTGGGCAATGGGCCCGCCATCGGATTTGATATTGTCGCTGCCCCACAGAACCAACGCGACGGTCCGCGGCAGCTCTGGATGGGTCTCCAACAGCAACGCCGCCTGTTTCACGCCATCCTGCATCGCAAAAGCCGTTGGCATGCGGAACGGATCAAAGGCATGGATGTTGCGGCCCGTCGGCAGAATTTCCGGCGAGCGGATCAGATCGCCCCCCGGAACAGGCGCGATGTAACGCCCGCCCAAGGCGCGCATCAGAGCAGGCAATTCCGGCTCTTCCTGCAAAAGTTGATCAATGCCGGCACGGGTCTCAGCATCCCGCTCGGCCATCGTATCCAGATGGTGAGCGCGCGTCGCATCATCCATAGGGCGACCGACCACGTGCAGACCGTTGGGGATCAGCGCATCTTCGGTTTCCAGCAATTGCAGCCACAATGCATCCGGTGCGATGCCGCCCAGATCAACGGCAGCGGCCTGACCGGCAATCAGATCCTCCAACTCAACCCGATCCGCCGCATCCGCAGACATGGACCGCCAGCGGCTGAGGCTATCTTTCAGTTCGGCCAAACCTTTATACAGGCCCGCCGTGGCCAAAGGCGGCGTCAGATGGGTTACCGTGACAGCACCGGATCGGCGTTTGGCCAACGTTGCCTCGGACGGGTTATTGGCCGCATACAGATAGACATTCGGCAAGTCACCGATCAGACGATCAGGCCAATCCGCCGCACCCAAACCAGATTGACGACCCGGCATGAATTCAAGCGCGCCATGCATGCCGAAATGCAGCACGACATCGGCCTGAAACCCGGTTTTCAGCCATTGGTAAAAGGCGCTAAAGGCGTGGGTCGGTGCAAAACCCCGCTCGAATAGCAGACGCATCGGATCACCTTCGTAACCAAAGGTCGGTTGCACCCCGACAAAGATATTGCCGAAATGCGCACCCAGGACGAACACACCGCGCCCATCGGATTGCACCCGGCCGGGTGCAGGACCCCAGACAGCCTCGATCTCCTCCAGCCAGGGCGTGCCCGTCACGATGTCATCGGCCAGGACCTGGGCTGCGACATTGGCCTCTTGCCCATATTGCGCAGCATTGCCTTTCAGAACCGCCATGCGGAGGGCATCCACATCGGCCGGCAGATCCAGCTGATACCCCTCCGCCTTCATCCGGTGCAGCGTGTTCCACAGGCTCTCGAACACGCTCAGATACGCGGCCGTGCCCACCGCGCCGGCATTGGGCGGAAAACCGAAAAGGACAATGGCGACCTTCTTGTCGACATTCTGAGCCCGGCGGAGTTTTGCAAGGTTATCGGCCTTGGCCGCCAGCCTCTCTGCCCGTTCGGGACATGCTGCCATCGCCTTGGTGTCCGAGACAGACTGGCAATTACGACTGCAGCCGGCACATTTCTCAGGTCCGTGCCGACCCCCAAAAACGATGGGGTTAGTGGCGCCATCGATTTCAGGCAACGCCACCAGCATTGTGGTTTCGACCGGCCCCAAACCCTGAGGAGAGGCCGCCCATTGGCCCAATGTCTGAAATTCCAAGGAATGCGCTGCGATGTATGGGATATCCAGTCCGGTCAACATCTCGACTGCGGCATCGCTATCATTATAGGCGGGGCCGCCGATCAGCGAAAAACCGGTGAGAGAGACCAGGGTATCAATCCGGATATCGTCGCCATCCCTGAAATACGCCTCCATCGCCGGGCGCCCGTCCAATCCACCCGCAAATGCGGGTATGACGCGCAGCCCGCGGGCCTCCAATGCGCGAATGACCCCATCGTAATGGGCCGTGTCAGACGCCAGGATATAAGAGCGCAGCATCAGCAGGCCGATGGTCGCCTTTGCCGCGTCAGGTGCCGGCAGGTCGGCCAGATCCGTAGTGATGTTATGACCCGGCAGATCCGGGTGATACAGGCCGACTTCGGGATAATCGATCGGCGCCTCGGCCCGCACCGGTTGCCAGCTTTGCCCGGTGGCATAACGATTGACGAGAAAGCGCACCATCTCGCGCACATTGTCGTCGGAACCGCCCAGCCAGTATTGCATGGTCAGGAACCAAGCCCGCAGATCCTGCGCCTTGCCCGGAATAAGTTTGAGCAGCTTTGGCAAGCGGCGTAGCACCTTCATCTGCTTGGCCCCGGATGCGCCGGAGGGCTTGGACGAGCCGCGCAGCCGCTTGAGCATCTTCATGGCGGCCGATGTCGGCTTTGCCATATCGAGATCGCCCATCTTTGTCAGTCGAACGACCGAGGCATCGGCAATAACACCGACCAATGCGTCACATTCATCCCGCCGGACCAAAAGATCCGCCATCAGACTTTGGACATGTTCCTCAAGGAACAACATGTTGCAGACGATGATATCGGCATGCCGGACAGCTTGGCGTGCCTCCTCCAATGAAGCGCTGTTTTCCGACCATTCCGCCGCCGCATGGACCGAGACGTGGAGCCCGGGGAAATCCTTCGCCAGATCATCTGCGGCGCGTGCCGCAGGACCCGCCGCATGACTGTCAAGTGTCAGGATGACAAAGCGATAGCCCGATATGAAAGCATCATCGCGCATAATGAGCCTTTGCTTCATAAAGCGTATCAACGCTGATCTGGTGCATGCCGCGCTCAGCCGCGAACAGCTCGGTATTGCGACGGGCCTTGCCCCGCACGAAGAATGGGATTTTCTTCAACTCCCGCTCAGCATCGGCCAGCCAGATGACATTTCCTTCGGCAGGCAGAGCTGGCGCGTCGACCATTGAGGCCTCCTTGCCAGCGGCCGCAGTCGCGGCAGACAGCGCGGGGTCAGGGGTCGGACGACCTTCAACTGTCCCCGCGGGGACAGAATGGCCGTGATGGGACGGACCTGCCGCATCATGAAACTCGAAGTCCTCCCTGAACATAGCCAAAAGGTGCTCTTCCAGCCCCATCACAAGCGGATGGATCCAGGTATCGAAAATGACATTCGCGCCCTCAAAACCCATCTGAGGGGAATACCGAGCCGGGAAATCCTGCACATGGACAGGGGCCGAAATGACGGCGCAGGGAATGTTCAGACGCTTGCCAATATGGCGCTCCATCTGGGTTCCAAGGATCAGTTCCGGCTGAAGCGCCTCAATCGCGGCTTCGACCTCCAGATAATCATCGGTAATCGTTGCCTCCAATCCCATCTCTCGGGCAAAGGCGCGGATATCGCGGGCAAATTCGCGGTTGTAGCAGCCTAGCCCCACAACCTCAAAACCCAGCTCTTCCTGGGCCATGCGCGCAGCCGCCCTGACATGGGTCGCATCCCCAAAGACAAAAACGCGCTTGCCCGTCAGATAGGTGCTGTCGACACTGCTGGACCACCATGGCAGCCGCAGCCGACTGTCATCTGGCATCACCGTTGATCCGGACAGCTCCTGAACTTCGGCAATGAACTCTCGCGTTGCGCCGACACCAATTGGAACCGTCTTGGTGTAAGGCTGACTGTGGGTACGCTCTAGCCAGCGCGCCGCAGTCTCGCCCGTTTCGGGATAGAGCAACACGTTGAAATGCGCGGCGCCCAACCGAGCAATATCGGTCGGGCTTGCCCCCATTGGAGCGACGACATTGATGTCCACGCCCATCTCTTCCAGCAACGCGGCGATCTCCGTCACATCATCCCGGTGACGAAACCCCAAACCGGTTGGGCCCAGCAGATTGCAGCTGATCCGCGCCGTCCGCTCGATAGGTTCTGCAAGGCAGCGGGTAATCTGAAAGAACGTTTCATCCGCGCCGAAATTTTCCTTGCGGCTATAAGACGGCAACTCCAACGCAATCACGGGGACCGGCAAACCCATGGTATCAGCCAAACCGCCGGGATCATCCTGTATCAGTTCCGCCGTGCAGGACGAGCCTACGATCATGGCCTGCGGTTGAAACCGATCATGGGCGTCCTGGGCTGCATGTTTGAAAAGAGCGGCGGTGTCAGACCCCAGGTCCTGGGCCTGAAACGTGGTGAACGTGACCGGGGGGCGATGACTGCGCCGCTCGATCATTGTGAACAGCAGATCCGCGTAAGTGTCCCCTTGCGGGGCATGCAGAACGAAATGCAGATCTTTCATCCCGGTGGCCACGCGCATGGCACCCACATGGGGCGGGCCCTCATATGTCCAGACCGTCAGCTTCATGCGATCACCAACCGGGCGATTTGGCATCTACCTGGTACAAGAAACGGCATTTCAAACGGTCCGATCATGCAAGTCATGCGCTGACCTCTCCAGCGGCGGCAGGGCGCAAGCCCTGCGCGGCCGATGGCCCCTCGATGGGGCCGGAGGTCGCCCCCATCCGTAAGGCGGCGCGACGCCGCAACGGACGGGAAAACAGACCCGCCAGATCGCCTGCCTGCTCGTAAAAGTGAACCGGCGTGAAAACCAACTCGATCGCCCACTTGGTGCTCAAGCCCTCTGCCTCCAGCGGATTGGCAAGACCAAGGCCGCATACTGTCAGGTCAGGACGGTTTGCACGGCAGCGATCAAGCTGTAGATCGACATCCTGCCCCTCTGACAGAACTGGCCCTTCGGCAATCAATGCCAGGTCGGGCCCGCACAAATCCTTGTGCAGGTAGGGCGTACCAATCTCCACGGCCTCCATCCCACATTCCCGGGTCAGGAACCGCGCCAAAGGCACTTCCAACTGACTGTCCGGAAAAAAGAACACGCGCTTACCATTCAGCTCCTGGGCCTGTGCAGCAATCGCCTTGCGCGCACGTGCGCGGGGCGCGGCGGTCACATCATCGAACACGTGCTGCGCAATCCCAAAGGTCTCAGCGACCGCGGCAATCCAAGCCGTTGTCCCCTCCTCCCCGAACGGGAAAGGTGCAACGATCCGCGTGGCACCCCGGCGCTCCAGAGCCCCAGCCGTGTCGCCCAGAAATGGCTGCGTTAGCGCAAAGACGGTGTTCGGACCGACAGCAGGATCGTCTCCGGCCCGACGCGCGGGCAAGCAACTGACATGCTCGATCCCCATCGCCGCCAAAAGCGACAACGCCTGATCCTCCACCACATCTGGCAAGGCCCCTACCACGACGAAATTTCGAGCTTCGGTTTCCGGCAATCCCGGCACCATAGATGCCAGACAAGCATCTTCGCCTTGGGTAAACGTGGTCTCAATCCCAGAGCCAGAGAAGTTCAGCACGCGGACATGGGGGGCAAATTGCTGGCTCAGCCGCTCCGCAGCACGGCTCAAATCCAGCTTGATCACCTCAGACGGGCACGACCCAACCAGAAATAATTGTCGAATATCGGGACGACGCGACAACAGGCGCGTCACCTCGCGGTCAAGCTCTTCATGGGCATCCGCCATGCCGGCCAAGTCTTTTTCTTCGAGAATCGCGGTCCCAAAGCGCGGCTCGGCAAAAATCATCACACCGGCCGCACTTTGCAGCAAATGAGCGCATGTTCTGCTGCCAACCACCAGAAAGAAGGCGTCTTGCATTTTGCGGTGAAGCCAGATGATCCCGGTCAAGCCGCAAAACACTTCGCGTTGGCCGCGCTCGCGCAGGATGGGCGTGTCGCGACATCCGGATTGGGGGAGAGGGCGCTGCTCTGTCATGCCACGACTGTTCCCTGCAGCCGCGCAACGCGTAGCTTCCAAAGAAATTGCCCCGCATTCACCACGTAGATGGCGTAGGCCGCCAACGCCAACAGCATCTGCTCAACCGGGCTGAGCGCCCCGGTAAGCACCGCATAAACATAGATCGTATGCAATGCGATCACGCCAAAGCTCACTACATCTTCCCAAAAGAAGGCTGGCGCGAATAGATATTGACCGAACACGACCTTTTCCCAAATCGCTCCGGTGATCATAATTGTATAGAGAATGGCGGTTTTCAGCAGGATCGACCATGTCGCAGCCTCATAGCCTGCGCTGCTGACCAGATAACGCAGCACCAAAACCAGCGAGATCGCAAAGACCAGAAATTGCAGCGGTGCAAGCACACCCTGAACGCTGGTCCATACGGTCGCATCCCGCCGCGCACGCTCGGCCGGTGTGTAGAGCGCTCCTGTGGCGGGCTTTTGCTCTGTTCGCGGCGACATTTGTGTGAGTCTCCCAACGCTCCCCATGGCAGGAGTTTAGGAATGCCAGCTCGGAAGTGTCAACTGAAACTTACACTCAGCAGGTTTACATTCGACCATGCGGCAATCGGGGCAAATCGTGGCGAACTCGGCAAAAGCCTAATAAATTCTGCCCCCTTGCCCTTAAGACACTGGCCGCGACACCACGATACCAGCCGACCTGTCAATTACCTTTGACATTTTGGACAGGCTTTGTGAAACTACATATATTGATGGTTGGTGCGCCAAGCCCCTTGTTTGTCTGGTATCAGACACCCGACCGTCTTAGGATCACTCCGATGGCCAATGCATCACATCAGACGCCGAAACCTATTTCGAACCGGATCGGGTTAAAGGTGGATGGATCGAATGACTTAAGTATCCTGAACTTTATCCTGGATGCGGTGCTTGCAGTGGATCGGTCGCGTTTTGATCGCATGGTCGAAGATGTGCGGGATTTGCATCGCATCCAACCGGAAAAATTGATTGACCACTACATCCCGGAAGCAGCGCAAATACTCGGTCGGGAATGGTGCGCAGATCACATGAGCTTTGCCGAGGTCACGATAGGGTCAGCGCGCCTGCAAAGCTGGGTACGCGATCTTGATCGCGACTTTGATACCCGGTCGGCGCTTGACGATCTTGACGGCCCATCGGTTCTTTTGGTCATCCCACCCAACACATTTCATACTCTTGGCACCATGGTGGCACTGTCTCAGTTCCGCCGGGCCGGCGCCTCTGTCCGCTTGCTGATCTGCCAAAAGATCGGCGATGTGAGGCAGGCCCTTGCGCAGACCAGTTTTGACATGGTCGCATTATCTGCCCCTGGCGGCACATCGCTTGATCTGCTGCGCCAAATGGTCGAAAATATCAGATATCGGCCCGGCAAGACGCCACTTATCGTCGTCGGCGGTGGCCTCTTGGCGCTTGAGCCTGAAACGAAGATACTGATTGGCGCAGATTTTGCAGCGCATGATCCAAAGGAGGCTCTTGCGCTTTGCGGGCTCAAGATTTGCACAACCGGCGCTCCACCCCGCGCGACCCGCGTCTAGACGGGGATCCGGTTGATGGTAGCAATGGACAAGTTCACATGACATCCCGCGGCGCGAAATACTGGAACAGCGGATCGATACCGCTGATTGCGCCAGACCTGTTGGGCGATATCATTGCCATGGCGTCCGATCTGGCCATCGTGATTTCACCCAACGGACTTGTGTTATCCGTTCTGGTTAATCCCAACAACCGACACCTCGCCCCTGCCAGCCACTGGGAGGGATGCGACCTGCGGCAATTTTTGACCGTCGAGAGCGTACCGAAACTGGACGAAAGGCTGCGGCAATATGATGAGACACAGTCCAGTTCGGAGATGATCGAACTGAACCATACCGAAGATGCGAAATGGGAATTCCCCATTCGTTATTCGCTGCATACGATCGGCCCCGATGGCACCTTGCTGATGCTGGGCCGCGATTTGCGCCCGATTGCCGAGATGCAGCAGCAATTGGTCAAGGCGCAGATGGCGCTTGAAAAGGATTACGAGGTCCAGCGGGAATATGACACGCGCTACCGTGTTCTGATGGATGCCTGCCAGGATGCGATGATCTATGTCAGCCTGAATACGGGCCGGATTTCCGACGCCAACGCGGCAGCGGCGCAACTGCTGGACACGTCCCGCGATGCCTTGCGCGGTGCGGCCTTTGCGCAGGAATTCGAAGGCCGCCGCCGGGGCGAGCTGATGGAAAGCCTGACGAATGTTGCCATTGCCGATGATCGCTCGGCGCTGGAGGTTCAGACCCGGCAAGGGGGACACGCGGTTCTGATATATCCCCGCATCTTCCGCGCCGCTGGCGACCGGCTTTTGCTGTGCCGGATCGAGGCCATGGATGGTGCAGATGACCTCGGCGATGCGCTCTCCAAGGATTTGTCGGGCCTCTATCGGGATGGTGTCGACGCGATCGTATTTACCGACGGCGACGGTGTTATTCAGACGGCCAATGAAAGTTTCCTGAACCTGATTGATGCGGCCCATATGACGGGCGTTAAGGGCAAGAGCCTTGGTGGGTTTCTGGTGCGCGGTTCTGTCGATCTGAAGGTTCTGATCGAAAATGCCACGCGGGCCGGTCAGATGCGGATGTATGCGACCAAGCTTAGCTCGGAATTTGGTGGACAGGTTTCCGTGGAAATCTCCGCAACATATCTCAACCACCGGGCGCATCCGGTCATCGTCTTTGTCATTCGCGATGTGAGCCGTGCGGAGGCCCTGCGCAAACCCGGTGTAGCGGTTAACGATGATGCAGTTCGGTCCGTCATGGAAATGGTGGGGTCCGCCACGCTCAAGGATATCGTCGCGGAAACAACCGACGTGGTGGAAAAGATGTGTATCGAAACCGCGGTAGAATTGACCCGCAACAATCGTGTTGCCGCTGCGGAAATGCTGGGATTGTCACGGCAGAGCCTTTACGTGAAACTTCGCAAATACGGCTTGCTCGCGAAAGGTGCTGATTGAGTACGGATCGGATGTTTTGAGATTTTCGCGACCGTCTAATCCTCAATACGCTCACATGATCGACGATCTGCAAAGCGTTGATTTATGACGCGAAATCCTAACCTGAACCCACTACCCGCAAAACGTCGTTGTGCTGCAACACTTGGGTCGGATCGAAACCCGCCAGCCAAGGTATGAGGTCTCTCAACGGCATGGGCCGAGCGATCCCGAAGCCCTGGATATGGGTGCAGCCATAAATCCCCAGCATATCCGCCACGTCCGAACTTTCGACACCTTCCGCCACCACGTTGAGGTGAAGCTCCTGCGCGAGCCGGATGATGGACCGTACAATAGCCGCCGAATTCACATCCGTCAGGATGGTACAGACCAAAGATCTGTCGATCTTGATCCCGGTGACATTCAACTGTGCCAGATGGGCCAGACCAGCATAACCGACGCCAAAATCGTCCAAGACCGTTGGGAAGCCGGCATTTACCAGGCGATCAATCTCTTTGGCCATGCTGGACTCCGCGGCCTTGTCATCGAAAAAAACCGTTTCCAGGACCTCAACCCCCAATAGGCTATGTGGCACTTCCATTTGATCCGCGGCCCATTTGAGATGGTCCACCAAACCGCCATGGGCGAGCGTGTGAGACGATGCGTTGAAGCTCACCTTGATATCGTGCAATCCGATGGCCCGGATCTGCGCCAAGGTGTGAACACTGGACCGCATGGCCGACAGATCGATGTCTCGCAAGAAGCCAATTTCTTCAGCTACGGGTAGAAATTCTGCGGGTGACATGAAACCGCGCTGCGGATGATCCCAGCGGGCAAGTGCCTCAACGCTGACAACCTTGCGGTTTTCGAGGCTCAGGATCGGTTGGTAAAAAAAGGACAAGCCGTCATTATCGATCGTCTCGCGCAGATCTTCTGTCAGGCGCTTGCGCAACGAATGTTTGCTGCTGAGCCGATCATCATAGGTGGCGACCGCCCCGCGACCGTGTTCCTTGACATCGTAAAGCGCGAAATCCGCCTGCTGGATCAGTTGCCCGGCTTTGCTACCGCCTGAACCAGAGCGAGAAATGCCGATACTGGCACCGCAACTTAGCCGAACCTTCTCCCACAAAACCGGTTCGGCAATGGTGTCGATGATCCGCTCGGCAAATAGGGCCACCTCTGCCGGATCCGGGGCATCCGGCATCACGATTACGAATTCGTCACCCCCCACCCGGGCCACAAGATCGATCTGGCGGGTATTCTGCTCCATCGCACGTGCGGCATGGACAAGCACGGCATCGCCTGCTGTATGGCCGTGCGTATCGTTGATCTCTTTAAACTTGTCCAAATCGACATGGAAAACCGCCACTTCCGTTCCGGCCTGGACGGCATGTTTCAGGGCACGATCCAGAAAATCCGACAGCCTGTGCCGGTTTGCGAGCCCGGTCAGCGTATCAAAATTGACGGCATGCTCCAGCTCCACCCTGGCTCGGTTCAACTGGTTTTGGATCTTGATCTGGCTGGTCACATCACGGGCGGTCAAGACCACGCGCGGGCCATCCCCAGTCTCGACCTTCGCAGATGATAACTGCACCCAGTACCGCTCACCAGTTTTGCGCACATTTTCGACAATCTCGAAATCATCGGGATGCCCGGAACTCTCATCATATCGGAAGGCTGCGAGTTGATCGTCGGTCGGCGTGAGATTGGGGGGCAGCAGAAATTCCTGGGGACGCCGCCCTAATATTTCCGACATTTCGAACCCGGTGATGCGCGTGTAGGCTGCGTTCGCCCAAAGGATATGCCCTTCCATATCCTGGATCACGATCCCATCGCTGATGTGGTTGGACAAAAGATCGCGGACCTGATGCTCGACCAACGGCATGGGGTGTCCGCTGGTCCTGACCACCAGCCGAATGAACCCAAGAAAGAGACGCCAAATAACTTGCACGAATAGAACCCAATACCACCGATACGCGGCAAAAAATAAGCTGCAAACCTTATCGGCCGGTGACGGCAGCCCCCCTAAATACCTCAACATTGATGAAAACATGTCAGAGTTGGCTGGCGGGCGTATCGCCGCAGCGGATCTGCGTTTATTTCCTTGCGAGACTCTTTTATGTACTATTCACTAGACATATGAGTGTCAGTACAAATTTACACATTCGGACCTGGCCGGAGCTACGGGCGGCCCTGACATTGATCAAGCCGATCACATGGTTTCCGCCCATGTGGGCCTATCTATGCGGTGCAATCTCATCAGGCGGTGCAGTTTTGGACAACTGGGCCCTAGTATTGGTGGGTATCATCCTAGCCGGCCCCGTTGTCTGTGGCATGAGCCAGGCGGCCAACGATTGGTGCGACCGCCATGTCGATGCCATCAACGAACCCGATCGCCCCATCCCCTCAGGCCGCATCCCAGGGCGTTGGGGCCTTTGGATTGCGCTGGCGATGACCGGCCTTTCGCTCATCCTGGGCAGTTTCTTGGGACCTTGGGGGTTTGGTGCGACCGTCGTAGGCGTGCTCGCCGCATGGGCCTATTCAGCCGAACCCATCCGCCTGAAGCGATCAGGTTGGTGGGGGCCTGGCCTTGTGGGCTTATGCTACGAAGGGCTCCCCTGGTTCACCGGCGCGGCGATCCTATCGGCTGGTGCGCCATCGGGGCCCATCATTCTAATCGCCTTGCTGTATGCCCTTGGCGCACATGGCATCATGACATTGAACGATTTCAAAGCGCTCGAAGGCGACAGGCAGATGGGCGTGCACTCCCTGCCAGTCAAGCTTGGCCCAGAACGCGCAGCCCGGGTCGCCTGCTGGGTCATGGCATTGCCGCAAATCGCGGTCATCGCGCTGCTCTTCACGTGGCAAAAACCGATCTTCGCCCTCATCATCACCGCCAGCGTGATCGCCCAAGGGGCCGCCATGCGCGTCCTGCTACGCAACCCAAAGGACAAGGCGCCCTGGTATAACGGCACCGGCGTGATGCTGTATGTGCTCGGAATGATGGTTGCCGCCTTTGCGCTGCGGGGGATGGCTTGATGAAACTGTCTTGGATTTCAATCATTCGGCTGGGCCTGGTGCAAATGGCGTTGGGGGCCATCGTGGTCTTGATGACCTCAACCCTAAACAGATTGATGGTCGTAGAGCTGACGCTGGCCGCGTCCCTTCCCGGCGCTTTGGTGGCGTTTCACTACGCCATCCAGATCACCCGACCCAATTGGGGGTTTCTCAGCGATACGGGCGGGGAGCGCACCAAGTTCATCATCGGCGGCATGGGGGTGCTGGCAGTGGGCGGCGTCCTGGCCGCCGCAGCGATCTGGGTGCTGGAAACGATGTTTTGGGCAGGCCTTGGCCTCAATATCGTGGCCTATGCCCTGATCGGTCTTGGTGTCGGCGCATCGGGCACATCGCTCCTGGCGTTGCTGGCCACGGCAACGGATCCGCGACGCCGGGCCGCCGCCGCGACCATAACCTGGCTGATGATGATCTTTGGCATTGCGGTTACCGCAACGGTAGTGGGAAAGCTGCTGGATCCGTATTCTGCCCAGCGACTGGTGCAAATCGTCGGCGTCGTGGCCATCGGGGCCGTGGGTCTCACCTGCCTGTCCGTATCGGGTATCGAGCGAAATATTCTGGCAGACCCGCAGACGGACCGCACCCCGTTTACCGAAGCCCTGCGTCAGATATGGGCCGAGGACCATGCGCGGAATTTCACTATCTTCGTCTTTCTGTCGATGACCGCATATTTCATGCAAGAGCTTATCCTTGAACCCTATGCCGGGTTGGTCTTCAACTTTACGCCGGGGCAGACGACCTCCATGTCAGGTGCCCAGAATGGCGGGGCCTTCATGGGGATGGTGACCGTGGGCCTTGCGGTGAGCGCGTTCAAGTTCGGCACCTTGCGCAATTGGGTCGTCGCCGGTTGTCTGGGATCTGCCGGGGCCCTTTGCATCATCGCCCTGATGGGTCGTGTGCCGGAAGATGCGGCCTTGTTGCTACCAGCGGTGATCACGCTTGGTTTTTTCAATGGTATGTTCGCCGTCGCCGCGATCGGCGCCATGATGGCGTTGGCGGGACGCGGTCAGACATCCCGCGAAGGCACGCGGATGGGCCTGTGGGGCGCAGCGCAAGCCATGGCTGCCGGATTTGGCGGATTGGCCGGGGCGACCGCAGTCGATCTGTTGCGCCTGGGTCTGGGCCACGATGCCACGGCATTTGAGATCGTATTCCTGTTCGAAGCAGTTCTGTTCTTGCTGGCCGCGGGCATGGCCTTGCGGATCATCGAAAACTCATCGCGGCAAAGCGCCGCCCTTGTTCCAGGGGAGTGAATGACATGACCTATGACGTTGTCGTGGTGGGGGGCGGGCCATCCGGAGCGACCGCTGCCGAGGATCTGGCCCGCACCGGAAAGCGTGTGGCCCTGTTGGACCGGGCCGGTCGCATAAAACCATGCGGTGGCGCCGTGCCGCCCCGGTTGATTGCGGATTTCCGCATCCCCGATACCCAGATCGTGGCCAAGATCAATACTGCACGCATGATCTCTCCTACCCAGCGATCCGTCGATATCCCGATCGAAAACGGTTATGTCGGCATGGTCGACCGAGAACATTTTGATGAATTCCTGCGCGGTCGCGCCATCAAGGCCGGCGCCACACGCCTGACGGGAACCTTTCTGCGGATCGAGCGTGACGAGGATGGCACCCATGTCATCTATCGCGACAAGCAAAGCCGCAATGAAGAGCGACTGACCACCCGATTGATCATTGGCGCTGACGGCGCGCGGTCTGATGTGGCACGCGGGGAGGTCCCCGGTGGCGATACCATTCCCTACGTCATTGCCTATCACGAAATCATCGAGGCTCCCGGGAAGACCGGGTCCTATGATCCCAAGCGGTGCGACGTGATCTATGACGGTGCAATCTCACCCGATTTCTATGGTTGGGTCTTTCCCCATGGCGCGCAAGCCAGTGTCGGCATGGGGACGGGCCGGGACGGCGTCGATCTGAAGAAAGCCACGGCCGATCTGCGGGACGCATCAGGTTTGGGCGATTGCACCACGATCCGCAAGGAAGGCGCACCGATCCCGCTGAAGCCATTGGATAAGTGGGACAACGGACGCGACATCGTCTTGGCCGGCGATGCGGCGGGTGTTGTGGCGCCCTCCTCTGGCGAGGGGATCTATTACGCCATGGCGGGGGGGCGGGCGGCGGCCACTGCGGCCGAAGCCACGCTTGCCTCGGGTCGGGTGCGTGACCTGCAGATCGCCCGAAAGATGTTCATGAAAGAGCACAAGACAGTCTTCCGTGTCCTCGGTGCGATGCAGGATGCCTATTACCGCAGTGACGAGCGGCGCGAGCGCTTTGTTTCCCTGTGTCATGATGTCGACGTGCAAAAGTTAACCTTTGAAGCGTACATGAACAAAAAGCTCGTGCGTGCCCGACCGCTGGCGCATTTGAAAATCGGGCTGAAAAATATCGCTCACCTGACCGGAATCGTCCCGGCCGCCCGAACCTGATCGGAACCATGACCATACATATCCCGGCCTGGGTCAACGGATCGCTCAAACCTATCGAAAAACTCGAAGTCCACAAGAAAGGGCTGCGACACAAAGCGGTGTCGGTTTTTATCATGGACGGGGAAAACGTGCTGCTGCAACGCCGGGCAATGCACAAATATCATACGCCTGGGCTTTGGGCCAATACGTGTTGCACCCATCCGGCATGGGAGGAACCCCCGGCGGATTGCGCCGTACGGCGACTGAAGGAAGAGTTGGGTATTGGTGGCGTTTATCCTTCCCACCGGGATCAGGTGGAATATCGCGCCGATGTTGGCGGCGGTATGATCGAGCATGAAGTCGTCGACATCTATATGGCCATGGCAACGCGAACCTTGAAAATCGCACCAAACCCGGATGAGGTGATGCAGGTCGAATGGGTCGGATTTTACGACCTGACGGCGGAGATTGCACGGCGCCCCGAACGGTTCACACCTTGGCTGCGTATCTATCTCCAGGAACACCGCGACCGGATTTTCGGAGCCTTGATGAAAGTCTAAAAACGCCCGTGGTGCCATGACAGCATTGTCGATAAGCAAACCGGATCCTGATCCCAAACGTGAATTACAATCGCTACGCTGACCCGGTTGGTGACGGGACCAGGCGACATCGCGGGCGATGTGTGGCATAGAAAGTTCGCCGCCCTCTAACGGACCTCCCCGACGTTTCAATGAAGGCAGCTTGGCCTATCGCACCAGCGCAGGCCACATCTGGTCACCTCAGAACAGGAACTGGTCCGCCGATATCTCCAAGTGGCTGATATCTTGCAAAATCAATTGGATCTGGGATTTTCCGGTATCCAGACTGACCGTTGTTGTCGCACCCTTTGAACCTGCATCGATACTGAGGTTTCTCGCTGCAAAGCCCTGGCCGCTGATATCGATCTTGTCGACGCCAATCTCAAAGTCGGTGATCGTATCAGCCTCAACACCGGCATAGGATTTCAGGAAAAAGATGTCGGCCCCGGCACCACCGGTCAGGATGTCGTTCCCATCGCCTCCGATCAGGATGTCATCGCCTATACCCCCGTCCAGCCGATCATCCCCCTTGCCCCCTTGAAGCCGGTCATTGCCGCGTCCACCGATCAGGATGTCGTCGCCTCGATTGCCTTTCAGAACATCGCTGCCACCGATTGCGTCGTCGCCGGTTAGGATGTCGTTGCCCCGGCCACCCATCAACTCATCATTTCCGTGGCCCCCGAACAGGCGATCATTGCCGCTGCCACCTGTTACCGTATCATTGCCCGCACCAGACCGGATCGAGTCATGACCATCACCGCCATGGATCACATCGTGGTTTTCCCGTCCCCAGACGGCATCATTGCCACCTTCCGCATGGATGATGTTCCGGCCTTCTACGCCATAGATGCTGTCATCGCGATTCGACGCCGAGATGACAAAGACATCGGCCTGGTCTTCGAACCGCCATCCGCTGACATCCATGGGCCCGCCATAGAGATGATCGAGCGCTTGCAGATCAAAACGGCCCAGTTCTTCGGCATAGGTGGGGCCACGACCAAAATTATAGCTCATGACCGAATTTGCCGGGATATCCAGATCCTCGCGCAATATGTTCGGGCCATCATGGGGATGCAGCATCCCGACGGCATGCCCCAATTCGTGCAGCAATGTATAGAAGCCAAAAGACCCCTCATCGTAATTGCCGCGCCCATCGACAACCAAAACACCCTCGGATGTGTAGTAATCGTTGACGTAAGGCAGGGACGCCCATCCGCCATAGCGAGAGCCATGGGCATTGTGGATGTCGATCATCGCGTCGCTTTCAACCTCGACAAACACGATGCCAGCCGCGGTCTCGTACATCACGGCTGCGTCCCGGAAATTGGCTTCCTGAGCCTCGGTGAACACGCTGTAGCGTTTGGCGTTGTAGCCATAACTGCCCGGCTTGGGCAGATCAGCCGCCACCATGAAACTGTAACTCACGATAATAGGGGTTTGTAAGTCAGCCCCCGCATTCCAGCGGTACGGCCCATCGGTGGGATCGGGGAGAATTGTTTTGAACGTAGACAGAACAGCCATCAAGGATCCTCGGTGCGGTACATGTGTCACGCAGCCGAGGATCAACAGACCATGCAGGCAATAACCCGCGTTTCTGGTCAGCCGACCGATGTTCCCGGACGCGTCTACACCGGGAGGTAAGGTTCAAATTCTTTCTAAAGTGTAAGCTAAATGTCACCAAATAGTTTCAATTCTCTACGTTCGCAACTTGACTCAGCAGATATGTCAACCAGTGGCAACTAGTCCCTTAGCAGATCATTGATTCCGGTTTTGGACCGCGTGCGCTCGTCGACCCGCTTCACGATCACCGCGCAATACAGGTTTACTCCACCGGTTGACGGCAGCGATCCGGCTACAACGACCGAATAGGGCGGCACTTCTCCATACATGACCTCTCCGGTAGCGCGATCGACGATCTTAGTCGATTGGCCGATGAAAACGCCCATGCCCAACACGGATCCTTCGCGCACAATCACACCTTCAACGACCTCGGACCGGGCGCCGATAAAGCAGTTATCCTCAATAATCGTGGGCCCGGCCTGCATGGGCTCCAGCACACCACCGATGCCAACACCGCCCGACAGATGCACATCCTTGCCGATCTGCGCGCAGGATCCAACCGTGGCCCAAGTATCGACCATGGTGCCGCTGTCAACATAGGCACCCAGGTTCACAAAGGACGGCATCAACACCACACCCGGCGCAATGAAGGCTGACTTGCGAACAATGCAATTGGGGACAGCGCGAAACCCTGCGGCCTTCCACTGGTTGTCACCCCATCCTTTGAATTTGCTGTCGACCTTATCCCACCAACTGCCGCCTTGGGGGCCGCCTTCCTGCGGCTCCATATCCTTGAGTCGAAACCCAAGCAAAACCGCTTTTTTTGCCCATTGGTTCACATGCCAGGTGCCATCGTCTTGCCGCTCGGCCACCCGCAGACTGCCGCTGTCGAGCGCATTCAAGGTATCCTGAATAGCGTCCCGTGTTTCCCCGGTTGTGTTAGGGGTGATTTCGTCACGAGCGTCCCACGCCGCCTCGATTGCGGTTTCCAATGTAGCGTTCGACATGGTCTGCCCTCCCCGGTTGGCTCTGGTCCTTGCGTTGCGGTGCCTATAGACCCAAGGGATAAGGGGTGCAATCCAAGGGAACAGGCCATGAAAGACGACAGAAAGACCGCGTTCCGACACGCCAGCCAAGATATCGAAACGGCGCACCAGGTTCCGCAGACACCCCAGACCCAGTCCCAGGCCTATGAATTGGCTTTTGCTGATGACGCATTTCTGTGCCGCCAGGAACTCCGGCCGGTTCGGCTGCAGCTTGAGTTACTCAAGACCGAGATGCTGATGGAAGAGGCGGGCATCAACTCGACCATCGTTCTGTTCGGCGGAGCCCGGATTCCGGCCCCCGCCGCAAAGGCGGACGCGCGCACCAAGACACTGGCAGACCTGTCCCAGTTCTATCAAGAGGCCCAGCGCTTTGCTCAGCTGATGACAGAGCGCTCCATGGCGACCGGCGGGTCAGACGGCGTGATCGTCACGGGCGGTGGCCCGGGCGTGATGGAGGCGGGCAATCGTGGCGCGGCAGAGGCAGGCGGACGCTCCATCGGGCTGAGCATTGTTTTGCCCCATGAGCAGGCGCCCAACGCCTATGTCACGCCTGAGCTGTGCTTCAACTTCCACTACTTTGCGATCCGCAAGATGCATTTCCTGATGCGAGCCAAGGCGATTGCCGTCTTCCCGGGCGGGTTCGGTACTTTGGATGAATTGTTCGAAAGCTTGACCCTGATCCAGACGGGGCGGATGGAGATCGTGCCGATCCTCCTCTTTGGGCGGGGTTTCTGGGAAAGCATCCTGGACTTTAAAGCATTGTCCGATGCTGGCACCATTAGCGATGACGATCTGAGCCTCTTCCGCTTTGTCGAAACCGCAGACGAGGCGGTGGATGCCATCGACACCTGGGACAATGCCGGCACGCGGCGCGGCACAATCCCCGGAAGATAGGCCATGGCCAAGCGGGAAGGTCACGAGGTCTTTACCTTGCTCGTCGAGGTTGGTCGCAAGGCAAATGACGGATTGCCAAAAGGTGCGACTGGGGCTGCGCTGATGTGTTATGCCAGCGGCGTTGATGAAGCAGAGGCGGTTCGCGAAACCGTCGCCATTCTCAAACAGGCAGATATGGCCCCCCTTGATGTCTCGGGCTACGGCACATTGGCCGAACGGCTAGACGAGGGTCATGACATATCCGACGACGAAAAGGATCTGATGGCGCGTGCGCTGGCAGAGAATTCCGTGATCGTGGCGCAGATGACACCGTTTTTCGACGATAAGAGCGGTTAATCACCCGGAAACCCGCCTTTGTCACATGTAAAGCAATCGTCCTCGCCGTCCGTCATACCTGATGGTAAGAGTTGCCCATGACAGGCTATGACCGCCGCATCTTGAGCCGACCCTCCAGCGGTGCCGTCCAGGTCGATCCAAATGATCTGTTCTTTTCGCGCACCGATACCCGCGGCGTCATCATGGCCTGCAACCACACTTTTAAACGGATCAGTGGGTATGAATACCATGATCTGATCGGCGCTCCCCACAGGCTAGTGCGCCATCCCGACATGCCAAAGGGTGCATTCCATTTGATTTGGGATCGGCTGAAACAGGGAAAACTCACAGGCGCCTTTGTCAAAAACTTGGCCAAGGACGGGCTTCATTACTGGGTCTTTGCGCTGATGTCGCCCGTTGATGGCGGATACCTGTCGGTGCGGTTGAACGCGTCAAGCGAGATGCTGCCCATGATCCAAGAGCTTTACGCGACCCTGCGAGAGGCCGAACTGTCCGGCGGAGCAACACCCGAAGAGAGCGCACAAGCATTGCGAGCGGCGTTGGCGGCCCACGGCTATCCGACCTATGGAGCTTTCATGGCCCAGGGGCTGCGGCGCGAGATGGATGCCAGAGAAGCAGTGCTGTCCTCAGAGGCCAGCGATACCGGCGCCGGGTTTGATGCGGTTCTCAAAAAAGTAGATGAAATCCGAACGGAAACGGCGGCCCTGGCCCAAACCTTTGCCAAGGTTCAGGCCATTCCGCAAAATATGCGCATACTCGCGTCTCAGCTTGAAACACTGGGTGGGCCAATCAGCGCCATCTCGTCTAACTATGGGGGTCTGTCCCGCACGTTCATGAACTGGATCACTGGCTTTCATGACGATACCAGCCAAAATTCGGAACGAAACCGGACAATAATCTACAAAAGCCTGTTTCTGATGAATGCTGCCAGGCTGCAGGAAGAGATGCAGTCACAATTCATGCAGGAACAGCGGGACCCATGTATCGCCGATGCGACCCATGAAATTCGTATCCTAAAGGAACAAACCGATAAGTCACAGGATCTGGCAAACCAGGGGTTGCGGCAGTTGGCCAACACGGCGGGGCAATTCACCGGAGCCGTCGGCCATATGAAGCGGCAAGTCATGGGTTTGAGTTCGACCAGAATGATGTGCAAGATCGAAGGGGCCCGCCTGGGCTGCCAGGCCGACGGGCTGGTCGAGATCATCAAACAACTCGACCGGTTCCAGACCGAAGTCGAAAAGCGGCTCAACCGGATCGATGGTCTGAACCGGGATACCAAACGCACGGTCGACATGCTGGTGCATGGCGGCGCGCAAACGAAATATAGATCGTACCGGCTACACCCTGACAGCGCAGCCCGGATGTTGAGCTCCGGAATGTGATTGTACGATACGATCATCATCTGATAGTAGCAATCTATCGGCTTACTCCACGACTGCGCCAAGAGGTGCACGCAATCGCAGCAGCAATGCAGCTATCAAGGTCTGCGGTATCAGACCTCGCCGAACAATCTGCACTGAACCAGAGAATAGTCCGCTGAAGGTAGGTAACGGACGTCGATCGACTAGGATCGATTGAGCCGAAGGAACCGCGCTCGACAGTTGTGTCTCCGAACAAAGCGGCTTGCATGGCGTTTCGAAGATATACGCTCTCGTTGTTTGACGACTGCTTGTCTGCATTTCAGGCGCGTATCCCAGATCTCGCCCGATTCAGCCTGCGTTTGCGATATCAGCGCTACGAAATCTCTGGCCTTTCCGACATATAGGACGGAGTTGACCCGAAAAGGCAGTTCAACAGCTATTCCATCCGCTGTTGCGCCGACGAATTGTAGCGCTGTTCGGTCAAGAGGGTTATTTGCTTATGGGCATCGTTGAGGTTCGGACTGAGAAAGCTCGACCCACATGTTCGTTGCCCTCGACCGCATTTTAAAACCCCCTTTGAGATAACCACATCACTGCGCGAGGCAGCCAATTGCCAGCCGGTCATGGCGTGATCTCGTCGCGTTTAGCCTTACCCAATACTTACCGTCCTGTCCGTTGGGACTGAACACCGACTTCTTTTGTGCCAGCCGGCATTCCATGGCCGACGAAACTGCAGTATCTACCGCCATGGCCATGAATACAGACCCCGTTGATCTGACCGCGCGTCTCGTCCGCTGCCCCTCCGTCACACCTGTCGAAGGGGGCGCACTGCAGTTGCTGGAGGGCATGCTCAGCCACGCCGGGTTTGAATGCATGCGCGTTGACCGCAATGATGTCGCCAACCTATTTGCCCGCTGGGGGCCACCCGGACACCCCAAAACACTGGGGTTCAACGGTCATACAGATGTGGTCCCCGTGGGCGATGAAAAGGCCTGGAGCCATCCCCCATTCAGCGCCGATATCAGCGGTGGCTACCTCTATGGGCGCGGCGCGACGGATATGAAATCGGGCGTCGCAGCCTTTGCCGCAGCCGCGGTGGATTTCGTGCAAACAGCACCACCAGACGGGGCCATCATCCTCGCAATCACAGGCGACGAGGAAGGTGAGGCGACGGATGGCACGCGCGCCTTGCTCGACTGGATGTCCGACCGCGGGGAGACAATGGCCGCCTGCCTTGTGGGCGAGCCGACCTGCCCGGAGACCCTGGGAGATATGATAAAGATCGGGCGGCGCGGCTCCATGAGCGCGCATTTTACGGCACAGGGCGTTCAGGGGCACACAGCCTATCCACACCGCGCCTGCAATCCCGTAACGGCAATTGCTCAACTGGCAGCGCGGCTCTCGGATCATCAACTGGATCAAGGAACCGACCACTTCGATCCCTCCACCCTATCGATCACAACGATCGACACCGGCAACACCGCAACCAATGTGATCCCCGCCAACTGCCGCATGACCGTGAATATCCGCTTCAATGACACCCATAGCGGTGCGGGCCTTTGCGACTGGTTGCGCGCACTTGCCGATGTGGTTGCAATAGAAACCGGCGCGCAGATCCAGATCAACACGCGCGTGTCGGGCGAGGCATTTATCACGCCCCCCGGACATCTATCCGCTCTGGTCAGCGCGGCCGTCCAGGCCGAAACAGGTGTCACACCGGAACTATCAACGACAGGCGGCACGTCCGATGCCCGCTTCGTCAAGGATTATTGTCCCGTCGTTGAGTTCGGGCTGGTCGGTAAAACGATGCATGCCGTGGACGAGCGGGTGGAGATCGCTCAGATCCATCAATTAAAAGCCATCTACACACGCATCTTGCAGGATTATTTCGCGAGAGGCTGAAGCGGCTTGGGCCATGACAGCCTGATAGTAGCGTGATAGGCCGATCCCATGACAGAGCTTCCGACGAAGGCGCAGTTGCGCGAGTGGATTTCCGACAATCCTGGGCAAACCTCGAAACGCGACATCGCGAAGGCGTTCAACGTCAAGGGGGCTGCGCGTATCGATCTGAAGCGCCTGTTGAAGGAGCTTGAGGCCGAGGGGCATCTGGAAAAACGCCGTCGCACCTACCGCGACCCCGACAAGCTGCCGCCCGTGACGATCCTGCATGTACTGGTGCCCACCCCCGATGGCGATCTGTTTCTGAAACCCATGGAATGGCATGGAGAAGGGCCCGAGCCACGCGTGATCTACGTGCCGCGCCAGGCCGATCCAGCATTGGGCGAAGGAGATCGTATTCTGGGACGCCTGGCCGAGGTGAAGGGCGAGGAATATCAATACGAGGCCCGTCTGATCCGCCGCATCGGGCAGAACCCCAAACGCGTTTTGGGGGTTTTTCGCAAACAGACCGAAGGCGGGCGGATCGTCCCCATCGACAAGGGCGATGACAAGGAATGGCATGTGCCAACCGGTGCCACAGGCGGCGCGCAAGACGGAGAGCTGGTCGAGGGCGAACAATCCAGTCCGCGCAGTCGCATGGGTCTGCCCCAGGCGCGGATCACCGAACGACTGGGTGATCCCTCGGCCCCCAAGGCGGTCAGCCTGATCGCGATCCACCAGCATGGCATCCCCGATGATTTCCCTGACGATGTTGTGGAAGAGGCAGATCGCCAAAAACCGGCCGGTTTGAAGGGGCGCGAGGATCTGCGGGACCTGCCGCTGATTACAATCGACCCCAGCGATGCCCGCGACCATGACGATGCGGTCTATGCTATGCCCGACCCCGATCCAGAGAATGAGGGCGGGCATGTGGTTTGGGTCGCGATTGCGGATGTGGCATATTACGTCTGCCCGGGCTCTGCCCTTGATCGTGAGGCGCGGATGCGCGGCAACTCCACCTATTTCCCCGACCGGGTCGTGCCGATGCTGCCGGACCGTTTGTCGGGTGATCTGTGCTCGCTCCATGAAGGGGTGCCGCGGGCGTGTCTTGCCGTCCGGATGCGGTTGAGCGCGGAGGGAGCACTGGTAGGGCATGACTTTCATCGCGGGCTCATGCGTTCCGCCGCATCACTGAACTACGAAGAAGTTCAGGACGCCATGGATGGCGCTCCGAACGACAAATGCAAACCGCTGATGAAGACGGTATTGGAGCCGCTTTACGCCGCGTACCACGCTGCCCGAAAGGCGCGGGAGGCGCGGCAACCGCTGGATCTGGACCTGCCGGAGCGGCGGATCGTGCTGTCGGATGCTGGGGAGGTGACCTCGGTCAATTTCAAGGACCGGCTGGATGCCCATCGCCTGATTGAAGAGTTCATGATCCTGGCCAATGTCGCGGCGGGCGAAACGCTGGTTACCAAACGCCAGCCGCTGCTGTTTCGCGTCCATGAGGAGCCCAGCCCGGAAAAACTGGAGGCGTTGCGGGAAACGGCCCGGGCCTCTGGTATGACACTGGCCAAGGGGCAAGTGTTGCAGACCCGGCACCTGAACCAGTTGTTGAACGCGGCTGCCGGGTCGGATTTTGCCGAGCTGATCAACCTGGCGACCTTGCGCTCCATGACGCAGGCCTACTATGGGCCGGAGAATTTTGGGCATTTCGGTTTGGCGTTGCGGACATATGCGCATTTTACATCTCCGATCCGGCGCTATGCCGATCTTATGGTCCATCGCGCGCTGATCACCGCCCATGGCTGGGGTCAGGACGGGCTTAGCGACGCGGATATCGACGGGATGGCGCGGATGGGGGAGCATATCTCAGAGACCGAGCGACGCTCAATGACCGCCGAGCGCGACACGACCGACCGCTATCTGGCCGCCTATCTGGCCGAACGGGTCGGCAATGAGTTTGAAGGGCGGATCAGCGGGATTGCGCGGTTCGGTGTTTTCGTGAAACTGGACGGAACGGGAGCCGATGGGCTGGTGCCCATTCGGTCCTTGGGGCGCGAATTCTTTCACTATGACCGTGAGGCGCAGACCCTGATGGGGGCTGATAGCGGACGCGTGATCAGCATGGGGCAGCGCGTAACCGTGCGCCTAGCCGAGGCTGTTCCTGTCACCGGTGGTCTTATGCTGGAGCTTTTGGCGATTGACGACAAGGCCATGAGCGGTGGTGCATCGGCAAGGGGGGCACGCACGCCCAAGCGCAAGCAAGCCAGGTCCCGGATCAAGCAGGGCAAGGACAAACGCAAGGTCAAACGCCAACGCAAGTAGGCCGGCGGTGCTCCCGCCCGGCCCGGGGTCGCGCATGCTGCGCGGCCCGGTCCCGTTGGGCGTGGCGCGCATGCAAGGATCCACCCCCTGGCTGACCTGCCACTTGCGCGCGCCCTGCATGGTCAGCGCCCCTGGTCGTTATCGCCATACCTTTGGCCGGGATATGGACATTATCTGGACTTATACGCAGAGCGTTATCCGATCTTCTTCCGCCAGACGCCATTTCGATGTATATTGGTGGCAAATAAAACGGGCGAGCAGGTACCGATATGGGCAAGATCAAATCAGGTGTGATGGGTGTCATCGCGCTGGGAACGGGTATATTTGGCACCGTTGTTTACGCAGCACCAATGGCTGTGGAAACATCGATCCGGCCGTTGGAACGCCCCGGGGGCGTTGTTCAGGCGGTGACGGAGATCAAGATTTCGGATGCCGGATTTCAACGCTGGATACAGGCTTTCCGGGCGCGGGCACAGGCGCAGGGAATTTCCGAAGGCGTTTTCCAGCAAGCCTTCCGGGACGTCCACTATGACGCCAAGATCGTTGAGTTGGATCGCAACCAATCGGAATTCACCAAGACGATCTGGGATTACCTCGACAGCGCGGCGTCTGACACGCGGGTGGCCAATGGCAAAAAGGCATTGGCCCAACATCGCGGCGTTCTGGACGAGATCGAGCAGCGTTACGGTGTGGAAGCCGAGATTGTGACGGCCATTTGGGGGCTGGAAAGCGCCTATGGCGCGGTACGCGGCAACACCAAGGTGATCGAGGCGTTGGCGACCCTGTCCTATGATGGACGGCGCGGGGCCTTCTTTGAAGCGCAGTTGATCGACGCGCTGAAGATCCTGCAAAATGGCGACACCACTCCGGCCAATATGACGGGCAGTTGGGCCGGTGCCATGGGCCATACCCAGTTCATGCCCACCAGTTACCAGACCTTTGCCCAGGATTTTCGCGGCGATGGCAAGCGCGACATCTGGTCGGATGATCCAACCGATGCCTTAGCCTCGACCGCTGCTTACCTAGCGAAATCGGGTTGGATCACGGGCCAGCCCTGGGGTGTCGAAGTTGTGTTGCCGGACGGGTTCGATTACGGGCTGACCGGCCACCCGACCAAGAAATCGCCCGATGCCTGGGCCGCTATGGGGATCCGCGATATCAATGGCAACGCCGTGCCAAATCATGGTCCGGCCTCGATCCTGATGCCTGGCGGGGCCAAGGGTGCCGCATTCATGATCTTTAAGAATTTCAATGTGATCGAACGTTACAACTCCGCCGATGCCTATGTGATTGGCGTCGGCCATCTGAGCAACCGGATCACCGGCGGCCCTGCGATCCAGTCCGACTGGCCGCGGGAGGATCGCGCCCTGAAACTGGCCGAACGCAAGGAATTGCAGGAGCGGCTCAGCAAAGCGGGCTTCGACACCCAGGGCATCGATGGCAAGATCGGGCCCAAGACGATTGCCGCCATCCGCGCCTACCAGCGGTCCATGGGGGATATCCCCGACGGTTATGCCTCGCTCGCGGTTCTTAAGAAGTTGCGCTGACCTTCGGTCGCAGAACATGGGGCTTGGTCGCATCGTAAAGCGCGCTGTCGACGAAATCTGGATGCGCTGACAAGGCTGGGCCGACCAGGATCAAGGCGGTACGCGTGATCTTGGCCGCGCGCACATCCGCATGGATCCCCTCCAGCGTGCCGCGCAGGATTTTTTGATCCGGCCAGCCGACCCGGTAGCCGATGGCGACAGGGCAATCCGCACCATAATACGGCGACAGCTCCCGCACGATCTGCCGCAGATTTCGGATGCCCAGATGAATGGCCAGCGTGGCACCAGTCTGCGCGAAATTCTTCAGCGTCTCGCCCGCTGGCATACCAGTCGACTTCACGGAAACGCGGGTCAGGATGATCGATTGTGCGACCTCCGGGATCGTCAGTTCCTGCCCCAACTCCGCGGCAAAGGCTGCATAGGCGGGCACACCGGGGATGATCTGATAATCAATGCCATCCGCACTCAACCGCCGGATCTGTTCGGCGATCGCCCCATAAAGCGAGGGGTCACCGGAATGCACCCGGGCAACATCCTGACCAGCACCATGGGCTGCCACGATCTGTGCATGGGTCTCCTCCAGCGTCATCGGGGCCGTGTCCATGACAAGCGCGTCGCCCCGCGCGCAGGCTACGACCTCGGCCGGAACAAGCGAGCCCGCATAAAGGCAGACGGGGCATTCGCCGATCAGACGGCGCGCCTTGACCGTAACCAGTTCCGGATCACCGGGGCCCGCGCCGATGAAATAGACAGTCATTCGGCAGGCTCCTTCGCGCTCATCTTCTTGGCATATCCACGGGGTGTATACATGCGCGGGCCTTCGCCACGCTCGGCCAGCGCCGATTGAGACGAACCCACCAGAACAACAGTCAGCATATCAACTTCGTCCACCTCCAAGGCGTCCAGCCGCCGGTACCGTAGATATTCCTCTGGCCGGCCTAGGGACGTCGCCAGCAAAACCGGGCAATCGGCGGGGCGGTGACCCAGCAGGATCTCCCGCGCCTCGGCCAGCAAAGTACGGCGCTTTCGCGAGACGGGGTTGTAAAAGGCGATCACGAAATCACCTTCTGCCGCCGCCTTGATCCGTCGCAGGATGTCATTGCGTGGTGTCAACAAATCGCTCAGCGATATGGTGCAAAAGTCGTGGCCCAAAGGAGCGCCCGCCCGCGCGGCCGCAGCTTGCAAGGCCGACACGCCGGGCGCACTGACCACCTCAACCCGGCAGGCCGCATCGGGCAGATCGCCACGGTCCAGCAGCTCAAAGACGAGCGCGCCCATGGCATAGATCCCCGCATCGCCTGAACAGACCAGCGCAATTTCGCGCCCCTTGCCCGCCTCTTCCAAGGCATAGCGACAGCGCGCCTCTTCCCCACCCAAGGGAAAATCGGCACGCGGCTTTCCAGCAGCCAAAGGTCCCAACAGGTCGATGTACAAACCGTAGCCCACCAATTCATCAGCCTGGCTGATCAGCTTGCTGGCCTCGGGCGTGCGCCAATCAGCTTGTCCCGGCCCGATCCCTATCAGGGAAACACAGCCCCGCCCCCGACCACCCAGATCAATGATCGGCGCAGGTGCCTTGGCCATTGCGCAAGTGGCCTCTGCCGTCTTGACCTTTGGGACCACCAGGTTTGCTGCAAGCCCCGCCAAAGCCAATGCCGCCCCTTCCGACACGCCATGGCACCCGACCTCGGCAAAGACGACATCCGATGGAGTTGCCAAACGCGGAGTTTCGGCTTCCAGCTCGGCGGCTGTGAAAAGCCGGAATGGCACCTTCAACCAGTCTGCCACGGCCAACATGGCCGGTTCGTCAGCTTTCAGGTCCAGGGAGGCGATGCCCGCCACCGCCTTGGGCGGTATGTGGTTAGCATCCAACATGTTGCCGACCATGGCGCGCATGCCATCGGGGTCTGCCCCCCGGGCGCAACCCAGACCCAATGTATACTCCACCGCAACATAGCTGAGATGGGGCAGATCAAACCGCGGGTTGCCGCCGTCAAGCTTTACCAAAAGGGCGCGCGCCGCAACACTACGGGGCACGTCGATGGGAGTAACATTCGATAGATCAGCAACCGGTTTGAGCCAGTCGAACGTGCTCGCCAAGCCATAAGGCGCGCCCGATAGCAGATCCGCCATGACATCCTTTGCATGCTCCGGATTAGTCAATCGGTAACCGCTAGGCGGTTCGTCCAACGCTATGCCAAGGGCCAGATCGCCCGAGGTCGTCACAGCCGCTTTCGCCTCCAATCCTTGGGCGATCTGTCGCGCCAGACGGTTGGCGCCCCGGTGACCGCCAAGCAAGGGGATCACGACTGTGCCATCATCGCTGACCGACAAGACCGGCGGCTCGCTGCGTTTATCCACCAGCATCGGCGCTATGGCGCGGATCAAAATGCCAGAGGCGCAAACGCCAATTACAGGTGTCCCAGCCGCGAACAAATCGCGCACATGGTCCAGCGCGTTGGGGAAGAATGCATCTGCCTGATCAACACGGCCCTTACGGCCATGGACCGGCGCATCCAGCAGTGCCGCGACCCGGTGCGCAACGGCTTCGCCCGACCGGTTCAGCGCTATAATGACGGGGGTTGCAGCCATGGGTCGGCTCCTTTGGTCACCAAGATCATCGAAAAATAGGGCGCTTTTTCAGGGGCTTGTGCCAGGGGAAGGCAGCGTTCCTGGGGCAAACTGGCCCGTTCGACATACAGCGCCTGATCCGTCAGGCCCGCCGCATCGATCACCCGGCGCAGTTTGGGTAAGTGGCGGCCCAGCTTCATCACGACCGCGGTATCGGCCCGGGCAAATCGGTCTGCCAATTCCGGTTCAGATAACGGCGCCGGAATCACGCTGACCACATCGTTGCGCGACGCCAGCGGCAGCCCGGCCCGGCCCGCGCAGGCCGTCATCGACGTCACACCAGGCACGATCCTAACGGTGAACCTGTCCGCCAATCTTGCGTGTAAGTACATGAAAGAGCCATAGAAAAACGGATCCCCTTCACACAGCGCCACAACATCTTGCCCGGTCTCCAGGATCGTCGAAATCTGCTGCGCCGCCTGGTCATAGGCCGCCTGGGCCGGGGCGCGGGCAGTGGTCATGGGCAGGTCAATCCGGATCTCTTGTGCATCGGGGGGGATCGCATCGGCCGCGATCCCGCGGGCAAAGCTGTCAGCGCCGTCAAGGGTCGGATAGGCAATCACCCGGGCCTTGCAAATCAAACGGTGCGCTTTCAGCGTCATCAGTTCCGGATCACCGGGGCCCAAGCCCACGCCGTAGAGGGTACCGGTCATCGTTTGATCAAGCTCCACTGGGTTACGGGCATAGCAGGACGCCAACCATGATAGGAGCCGACTGGCTCGGCCCGGTGAACTTGCAGACGTACCAGATCGCCGCCATACCGCGTGTGCAATGCCAGCAATTGAGCCTCGGATTCCAGCGTGACAGCATTGGCGACAAGGCGACCCAGAGGACGCAGGGCCTCCCAACAAGCTGTAAAGGTTGCTTCACTCAAACCACCGCCGATAAAGACAGCATCAGGTTTTTCCAGGTTTTCCAAGGCGTTGGGGGCCTCGCCGTCAATCAGCTCCAGCCGCGGGGTGCCCAGGGCACTTGCATTGGCGGCGGCCATCATCCGACGGTCGGCACGGGGTTCCAAGCCGATGGCGCGGGCATAGCGGGCAGCGCGCATCCATTCGACCGCGACCGAGCCGCAACCGGTGCCGACGTCCCAAAGCAACGCGCCGCGCATGGGCATGAGCTTGGCGAGGGTGGCGGCGCGGACCTCGCGTTTGGTCATTGTGCCATCATGCTGGAACAGGTCATCAGCCAGGCCCGGGACACGGGGGATAAGGGCCGCGCCAGGGGCGGCGACACAATCGATGGCGAGTGTATTAAAGGGCGGCACGGTATGGCGCCAGTCGCGCGCCAGCCCATCAAAGCGCCGTTCCTGCGGGCCGCCCATGGCTGCGAGGACGGTCATACGACTGTCGCCAAAGCCGCGCTTGGTGAGGAACTCGGCGATTTGGGATGGGGTACCGGCACCGGTGGTGAGGATCACAAGCCGTTGATCTGGCTGGATAAAAGCGATCATTTGTTCGACGGGGCGGCCGTGGACAGTGAGCGTTTCGACATCGGCCAGAGACCAGCCCATGCGAGCGGCGGCCAATTGAAAGGCCGAGATCTGGGGATGGTAGGTGATCTGTGCCGGGTCGATGCTGCGACCGATCTTGGCCCCCACGGAATACCACAACGGGTCGCCTGTGGCGAGAACCACAACCCGTTGACCGTGCAGGTTTTTTATCGTGTCGATCAAAGCATCGAATGGGTGCGGCCAGGCAAGACGCTGGGCCCTGAGGTCCGGCGCAAGATCGTGGTGGCGGTCGCCACCGATGATGATCTCGGCCGCCTCCACAATGGCGCGGGTGGCGGGGGCAAGGCCGTCCAACCCGTCTTCACCGATGCCGACGATATGGAGCCAGGGCGTGTCAGACATCGGTGTTTTCTCGATGCAGAACCCATGCACAAAGGATGCACAAACCATGCATACGATTTGTGCGGTGGGGTAGGATTGCGTTCATCTTTGGATGGCTCCGGTCAGACCGCCGCTGAGGGCATTGACGGCGGCTGAGGCCATGGCGGATCCGCCGCGCCGACCGCGCAGCGCGATGAATTCGGTGCCGCGGGAGTTGGCGGCAAGTTCGGCTTTGGATTCGGCGGCCCCCACGAAGCCCACGGGGAAACCGAGGATCAGCGCAGGTTTGGGCCAGCCCTGATCGAGCCGCTCCAGCAGATGGAACAAGGCGGTTGGTGCGTTGCCGATGGCCACGATGGCACCTGCGAGATGCGGCTCCCATAGATCGACAGCGGCGGCGGAGCGGGTGGTTTGCAGGTCCTTCGCCAAGGTGGGGGTGTCCATGTGGTTGAGGGTGACGATTACTGGATTGTCTGCCGAGAGGGCGCGGCGGATGATGCCAGCGGCGACCATCTCACAATCGCACAGGATCGGCGCACCAGATTGGAGCGCGGTGTGCCCGACTTTGACGGCAGCCGGGGAATGGGCGATGCGATCCGCAATCTCGACCATGCCACAGGCGTGGATCAGGCGGGTGGCGACGGCCTCCATGCCCGGGTCAAAGCGGGCGAGGTTCGCCTCTGCCCGGACGGTGGAGAAGCTGGCCGCATAGATCGCTGCCGGATCTTTGACATAGGGGCGCATTCAGCGCGTAGCCCCGCCACGCGACGGTGGGATAGAGCGGGTTTTGATTGCAAAACCTGCGGAGTCCCACCCCGTGGAAAGCGAGGCACTATCGCCAAAATCGATACCGTCATCAAAAACACCGGGTTGGCCTGTGAGACGAGGGCATCGCCCGACCTGGAGGGTGTCCGGAACAGCTGTGTTGCTGGTTAAGGCGCAAGAATTCCAACGTTCTGCTGTCTGATACCTTGCAAAACCGCCCTCCTGGGGGAGGTGCCCGGAAGGGGCGATTGCCCACTGAACAATCGCCTGATCCCTCCACGCCGATGCCCGGCCTGTCACCCAGGCGGGACACATGGTCAGCGCCTGCGCGTTAGATCGACCGCCACGATATCGGGCATCGACCAGATTTTGTGGCTCCGGCGGGGATATTTTTGAACACATAATGGAGGCGGTCATGCCTTGGTCTTTCGGACGCTTTCGGGACCGTGGGGGTGTTTGGCATGGGGATAGGGTGCGTGGTGGTGGTGATGCCCGTGGTCATGGTCGTGACCATGGTGATGATGATCGTCGTGTGCATCCTGGGCTTCGAGGCGGCAAAGGCCTGTGCAAAACGTGTCACACAATGCGCAATCGGCGACATTGGAGCCCGGGGCGGAAGCGCCCTGACCTTCGACATGGTGGTGGTGACTTTCCTGGACGGCGCCGACCTCTGCCTCGAACCCCAGGACCTGGGTGCGGTATTTGCACATGGCGCAGTTGGGGGGCGGCACCTCGCCCACCTGTTCGGTGACGCGTTCGGCGAAAGTGGCCAGGACCTGGTCATGGTCGCCAAGGTAACCCGCCTTAAGGAATTCAATTTCGGGGTGCTGGGCTGCGACCTGGTCGGTAAAGCCATAGATCCGGTCGATCAGGATACCGGTGAAGAGGAAGTACGGAAAGACCACGATCCGTTTGTAGCCCAGGCGGGCAGCGTGGTTGAGGCAGGGTTCAACCAGGGGAAAGGTCACGCCGGAATAGCCTATTTCGCACCAGCCGAAGCCCATCCCTTCCCACAGCAGGCGGGCAATTTTGCTGACATTGCCGTTGGCGTCGGGGTCACTGGCGCCGCGGCCGATGACGACCAGACAGGTGTCGTGCAACGGCACGTCGGACGGGTTGGCATCGAGCACCGCTTGGATGCGGGCGCCGGCAGCGGCGACCATCTTGGGGTCGACGCCCAGTTCCCGGCCGTAATGCACATCAATCCCGTGTTTCGCGGCATAGGTATTGAGCACGGTAGGGATGTCATTCTTGGCATGCATCGCGGCGAAGAGCATACCGGGCACGGCCAGGATCCGTTCGCAGCCCTGTTCGCGCAGCCGGTCAAGGCCGTCGCGGATCACCGGGTTGGCAAATTCCAGATAGCCGTAATCCAGCAGCCAATCATCGGGCAGATAGGCGGGCAGCTTTTGCGCCAGCACGGCAAATTCATCGACCGCGGCCTGGCTGCGCGAGCCGTGGCCACAGATCATGACGCCAGTCTTTGGGGTTGGCATGGCGGCTTCTCCTCGGGTTCATCCACGCGAAAGCCAGCGGGCGGATGCCCGTTTGGACGATGCGAAATAGGGTCCCCGGTGCGGGTCGACCTGCCTTCGCCAACCGCTCTGGCCCCGTGGCGTCGTCTGACTGACCGTATAGGGGGCTGAGACGCGCGTCGCAAACCGATTTGCGACGGGGTTTCGGTTGGGGGCGACGACAATTTCGCGCGATCTGGCCACGTGAGGCAGGGTTTTGTGCGGTGATGCGGAGGGGGCTGCGCGCTGAGCCCGGTTTTCAACAAGGAATTCTGGGGGTAGCCAAATGGTGACATAGGCGAAGGAGCGCGACATGGGATTGCTGGTTGACGGTGTTTGGCACGACACATGGTATGATACGAAATCGACCGGCGGGGCGTTCAAGCGGTCAACAGCGGGCTTTCGCAATTGGGTTACGGCGGATGGCGCGGCCGGGCCATCGGGTGAGGGTGGGTTTCCGGCGGAAAGTGGCCGGTATCACCTTTATGTCTCCTACGCTTGCCCGTGGGCGCATCGGACGCTGATTTTACGCGCGCTGAAAGGGTTGGAGGCGCATATCAGCGTCTCGGTCGTGGATCCGGACATGATGGATAAGGGGTGGGAGATGTCCGGCGACTATCCCGGTGCCACCGGTGATCCGCTCTATGATGCGCGGTATTTGAGCGAGATCTATACGCGGGCCGACCCTCAGGTCTCGGGCCGGGTGACGGTGCCGATCCTGTGGGACAAGCGGCGCGAAACGATTGTGTCGAACGAAAGCTCGGAAATCATCCGCATGTTCAATTCGGCCTTTGACGGGCTGACCGGGAATGCGGCGGATTACTGGCCCAAGGATCTGCGAGGGCCGATGGAACCGGTGAATGACCGGATCTATGGTACGGTAAATAACGGGGTCTACAAGTCGGGCTTTGCCACGTCGCAGGCCGCCTATGACGGCGCGGTGACCGCCTTGTTCGAGACGATGGATTGGCTGGAGGCACGGCTTTCCGGGCAGCGCTATCTGATGGGCGACCGGGTGACGGAGGCGGATTGGCGGCTGTTCCCGACGCTGGTGCGGTTCGATCCGGTGTATCATCTGCATTTCAAATGCAACCGGAGGCGGTTGATCGATTATCCGAACCTGTGGGCCTATACTCGAGAATTATACCAATGGCCGGGCGTCGCGGAGACGGTGAATACGGATCATATCGTGCGGCACTATCATTACAGCCACGAGACCATCAATCCGCACCGGATCATCCCGATCAATCCCGAGATCAACTGGACGGCACCACACGGCAGGGAGAGCTTGACCGGTGTGGCGGCCTAGCCCGCCTTGCCGTAATGCTCAACCATGGCAGCAAGGTCTTCGGGCGGGGTTTCCACCTGCAGAAACGCACACGCATTGGGAGCATGCTGAAAGATCGAACCGTCGGAAAAAAAGGTGGTGTTCGTGACGAAGATCACCTTTGTGTCAGGATAGCGATAACTTGCGAAATCGGACACGGCAAAGGCGCTACCTTCGTCCAGCATGACATCCATAACGATGATATTAGTTTCTCCGCTGCGCAGGGCATGGATGGCATCGGTCTGGCCGCGCGCCATTGTCACGTCAAAGCCGAGACGTTCGAGGTGGCGCTGCCATAGCCCCCCAACATTCTCATTGCTCTCAACGATCAAAACTTTCATTTGGGCCTTTACCTACACAAATCGGGTTGAATGTCTAAAAAATGCTTCACAATTGCTAACCGAGTCTTAACGGATACCTTAAACTCGTAAACGCTTCCGTTAACGTCAACCGTCGGCTGTAATCCGCCGTCAAATACACAGAGTGATTAAATGATAAGCACGTGGATCACCGTTTGCGACACATGTAAACAGGAAAATTGGGATGCCGTTGCGGAAGTGACCGATGGTGAACGCCTGGCCGCGCTGATCGAAGGCTTGGTTAACGAAGGTGAATCGCTCGGCGTGCGCCGGCATTCTTGCTTGATGGGATGCAAGCAGGCCTGCAACGTCACGATCCAGTCAGAAGGCAAGCTGAACTACACGTTGGGGCAGTTCGATCCCGAGGAAAGCGCAGCGGCAGGCATCGTGGCTTACGCGAAGCTGCATGCAAAGAGCGAGACCGGACAGGTGCCCTACCGGGAATGGCCAGAGGCTATTAAGGGGCATTTCATAACCCGTCACCCTCCCCTGCCCGTGCAAGACTAAGCGCGCGCCATGGCACGCAAACGGGATCACGGGGGCGGCTTAGACGGCGCCATGGCCCGGTGGGGCGGACAGCGGGCCGATTGGCTGGATCTGTCGACCGGGATCAACCCCGTTCCCTATCCGGTCGGCGCCGTAAAAGCGCCTGACTGGACCGCACTGCCTGACCAGGCAGCCCTTACACATTTGCTGAGCGCGGCGCGGCGGTTTTGGGATGTGCCTGAAGGAGCGCAGGTTGTGGCGGCTCCGGGAACGTCTGCCTTGATCGCGCGAATGCCATGGCTGACCCATCAGCCCGGGGCCGTCTACATCCCCGGCCCTACCTACAATGAGCACGCAGCGGCGTTTCGCGGTGCCTGGGGGGCGTGCATCACGGAAATCGACGACACGGCGCCGGTGCATATCTATGTGCATCCGAACAATCCCGATGGCCGACTATGGCCGGATCGCGTGATTGCCGACCGCCCGCTCACGATAATCGATGAGAGCTTTTGCGACATTGCCCCCGGATGCAGCCATGTGGGCCATGCGGTTCGGCCCGGCGTGGTCGTCCTCAAGAGCTTTGGCAAGTTCTGGGGTCTGGCCGGTCTGCGGCTGGGTTTCGCGATTGCGGCCCCCCAAACACTGGCCGGTCTGGAGGATCAACTGGGGCCTTGGGCAGTGTCGGGCCCTGCCCTGACCATTGGAGCACGCGCGCTGGCGGATCGCGTCTGGGCGGATGCAACACGCATGCGACTGACGGATGATGCAGCACGGCTAGATAGGTTGGCGGCACAGGCGGGTCTGCCTTTGGTCGGCGGCACGTCCCTGTTTCGGCTCTACGAGACGGCCAATGCCGCTGCGTGCCAGGGCCAGCTGGGACAGGCCCGCATCCTGTCGCGGATCTTTCCCTATTCTGATCGGTGGATCCGGCTGGGCCTGCCCGGCACAGCCGATGATTGGGACAGACTGGAAGAGGCGCTGACCTGATGGGCGCGCCTTGGCTGTTATGTGTGGCGTTGGTCCTGGATGCCGCCTTGGGGGAGCCGCGGTGGCTGTGGTCCCGCGCGCCCCATCCTGCGGTTCTGATGGGCCAGGCCGTAGATTGGGTCGATCAGACCTTGAACCATGGCGTGGCCCGCAGGTTGAAAGGCGCGGTGGCCACGGGCGGCCTGGCCGTGATTGCCGTGGCACTGGGTCTGGCATTCTCCGTGCATTGGTTGCCGGAGGTGATCATTGTGGCAATCCTGCTGGCCCAGCGCAGCCTGGTTGACCACGTACGCGCCGTTGCCAAGGCCCTGCGCTTTGGCGTGGCACCGGGGCGGCGGGCTGTGGCCATGATTGTGGGGCGGGATACGGGCGGGATGGACAAGCAAGCCATTGCACGCGCCGCGATTGAGAGTGCTGCTGAAAACCTGTCAGACGGCGTTGTGGCCCCCGTCTTTTGGTATCTGGTCGGCGGATTGCCGGGGCTGATCCTGTACAAAATGACCAATACGGCAGACAGCATGATCGGCTATCGCACGCCCCGCCACGGGGCGTTCGGTTGGGCCGCCGCGCGCCTGGATGATGTTCTGAACTGGATCCCTGGACGGATGACCGCGGCCTTGATCGCCCTGACCCATGGCGGTTTGGGCAAATGGGACGAGATCGGGTTGGACGCGCGGCTTCACCGCTCCCCCAATGCCGGTTGGCCGGAGGCGGCCATGGCCAGAGCGCTTGACATCGCCCTGGCCGGCCCTCGCAGTTATGAGGGAGAGATGCGGACATTTCCCTTTGTCCATGCAAGCGGGCACCGCGAGATCGGCCCGGTACAGATCGACAATGCTGTCCGCGCCCTCTGGCGCAGTTGGGCTGCGATGTTGGCCGGGGTTGCCATTCTGGCGCTTGTGATTGGCTGAATTATCACCAGCACGGATACAAATCCTATTGCCCTTCGCCCGGCTTATTGCGCACAAGTCTTTGAAAATGTTCCTTGGCAGGTTTATCCGATGCGGCAGTTCCTTTCGATCCTTCTTTCCCTGACCGCAGCACCCGCGATGGCATCCGTGCCTTGCGGGGGATCATTCGGCGGATTTGTCGATCAGATGAAGGCGGCTGCAATCGAACAGGGCCACAGCGCCGACACTGTCAACACGTTCTTCTCAAGCGTGCGGCAGGACCCAAAGGTGATCAGATCCGACCGGGCGCAAGGCGTGTTCAAGATGGCGTTCATCGACTTTTCGCGCCGGATCATCAGCCAGAACCGGCTGGACCGTGGCCGGGCCAATGCCCGCACCTATGCCAGCGTATTCGACCGCGCCGAGGCGGATTACGGCGTCCCCCCGGGTGTGCTGTTGGCGTTTTGGGCGCTGGAGACGGATTACGGGGCGGTTCAGGGCGAGTTCAACACTTTGAATGCGCTGATGACGCTGAGCCATGATTGTCGCCGTCCAGAGCTGTTTCGCCCCCAGGTTTTTGCCGCGCTGGAACTGTTCAAGACAGGCGATTTCAGCCCAGCCCGGACCAAGGGCGCCTGGGCTGGAGAAATCGGGATGGTACAAATGCTGCCCGAGGATATAATCAAGAATGGCGTAGATGCGGATGGTGACGGTCAAGTCAGCCTAAAGACATCGGCCCCCGATGCGCTTTTGTCAGGTGCCAAGATGCTCAAAGGGTTGGGCTGGCGTGCGGGCGAGCCCTGGCTGCAGGAGGTGACCGTGCCCAGCGATCTGGATTGGTCGCAAACCGGGCTGACGACGCGCAAGAGCGTCGCGGAATGGGCCGATCTGGGTGTGGCGGCACGGCAAGGCGATCTGGGCCCCGCCACGCTTGAGGCGGCTGTGCTTTTGCCGCAAGGCCGCAAGGGCCCTGCCTTCCTGGCCTATCCGAATTTCGACGTTTATTTCGAATGGAACCAGAGCTTTGTCTACGTCACCACCGCGGCCTATTTTGCGACTCGGCTGAGTGGTGCAACTGTTTACAATGCCGGATCACCGGATGCCGGATTGTCCGATGGTCAGATGAGGGCCCTGCAACAGAAATTACAGGATCGTGGATATGATGTGGGCAAGATCGACGGCATTCTGGGCGCCCGAACACGAGCCGCCGTCCAGGCGGAGCAGCAGCGTTTGGGTCTGCCTGCCGATGCATGGCCAACCCGGCAATTGCTGGACAAGCTGTGACTTTTGCAGGGGCCGGGTCGCTGCCGCTACCGGGTAAACGCGGTGACATTCGACCTTCATGGGGTAGAGATCACGAACCGGAGCACTTCAAGATCGTCCCATGCCGGTCGCGGAGCGTTTTGATACCGTTCTTCACGGTTTGTATGTTGCCGGTTTCGGGATATGTCACCACGTCGTCATGACTGCGCGTGCCGACCACAAGGTAGGTGACAGGCTGATCGCTGCAGTTTTCAAGCTGATGCCCCACCGGGTGGCCCGCCTTGAACGTCGCCGCCATGCCCGGCATCATCTGGGTTCTGATATCGCCTTCAACCAAGGTGATCGTCCCCGACAGGACATAGACAAACTCATCTTCGCTGGCATGCCAGTGGAGGTTTGAGGAGCGTGAACCAGGTTCCAGCGTCTCCGTAAAGGCACCGAACTGGGTTAACCCGCCCGCATCACTGAGCCGGGTCGCCGTGTAGGCACCGATCTCGTCTTCGCCAGTCTCGACCTTCGGATCGCGCACCACGGGCACGACTTAGAATTCCACCCCGATCTGCGCCTTGATCCCGGCCCGGAACGGGTGCTTGACCAGTTCCATCTCGGTCACCAGGTCCGCGGCTTCGATCATCGGATCCTTGGCGTTGCGGCCTGTCAGCACGACATGGGTCATGGGAGGCTTTTCCGCCAGCAGGAAGGCCACGACCTCCCGCACATCCACGTAATCGTACCGCATTGCGATGTTGATCTCATCAAGTAGCACCATCTTGTTGTCCGGGTCGCGGATCAGATCCTTTGCCTTGGCCCAGGCGGCCTGCGCCATTTCGATATCGCGGGTCTTGTCCTGGGTTTCCCAGGTGAAACCCTCGCCCATGGTGTGAAACGCGCAGATGTCTGCGAACTTTCCCAGGATCAGGTCACGTTCGCCTGTGCTCATGCCCCCCTTGATGAACTGCACGACGGCGCATTGCATGTCATGGGCGATGCAACGAAAGATCATCCCGAATGCCGCCGAGCTTTTGCCCTTGCCCTTGCCGGTATGGACGATGATCAAGCCCTTTTGGTCGGTCTTGGTCGCCATGATCTTATCGCGGGCGGCTTTTTTCTTGGCCATCTTAGCGGCGTGGCGGTCGATGTCTTCGGTCATGGCGCCGGTCCTTTCGCGTGCTCGTATCATAGGGGTAGCGCGTTTGGCCTGTCACGAAAAGTAATCAGTTCTTAATCATGTTGGCGGCAATTTGAGGGCGACGCCGAGCGGAGGTCCCATGCGTATCCTCATTCCGATCTGCTTGTTTCTTGCCGCATGTGGCACCGCCACCCCCGGATTCATGGGTGCGGAGCCGACGCGGCTAGAGGTCGATGGCATGACCTTTGACGTGCGCCTGCGCGCCGACGAGGCCGAGGCGCAACGGCGCAACGTCAAGTTTGGTGTGAGATGGGCCGATGTGGCTCCCCGCGCCGGTATCGCGATTGAACGTGTGTCGGGCTGCCAGGTACGCCCCGGCAGCCTCACTGGCGACCCGTCCGTCGTGTTCGCACAGATCGATTGCGGTTAAGATCGTTATTTCACCGTGATGGTGATCGGCGGATAGGCGAAGTCATCCTTGGTATCATCCCGTTTCGCCGCCGCAACTGCGCCGGCCACCAAAACACCCAGCAATCCGGCCCCGGCCCCAGCATTCACGCGCTGCTGATTGGTCAGGTTATAGGCACTGACGGTGGCGGAGCCAGAGGCCTTATCCAACACGCATCGCACAAAGATCGCGGGAGAGTTCGGCCCGTAATCCGGCACGATGACATTGGCGGGGCTGCGGAATTTCGCTTTATAGACGCCCGAATCCATGTTGCAGGGGACGCCTGACAGCTCTGACGTCTTGTTGTCGCTGCCCTTGCCGCGGGTCCTGACCTGCACAATGTTCTGGCCCCGGAACCGCGGCACCGGATTGCCGCGCGCCCGGTCCCGCGCATAGACATCAATGCCTGATGCCTTGGACGGCACATTCGGTGTGACGGTTACCGGCGGCGTCTTGATTTCAGCAGGCGCACAGGCCGTCACGGATAGGGCGACAATGATCGCCAGAAAGCTTCGTGTCATCTGTCCCTCACACCTGGATCTACGGCGGTTGGCCCCAACCTCACATATGAGTGATGGCGGAGCCGACCTGTAACTTCAATAGCGCATGCGTCGTCACAGGGTCAGGGCAACAGCGCCTCAATGCGAGCGCGGGCGGAGTTCGATCTTGGTGTCCACAGACCCCGGTCAATCGCCTCCTGCAGGCGCTGCGCGATTTCGGTCAAGGCAGGGGCGTTGTTCTGAGTAATGAAGTCGCGCGTCTCGTCATCTTCCAGGAAGGCCGCTTCGACCAAATCAAAGTGATGGCCCCGCACGGCTCCCGTTGTGGCGGCAAAAGCGAACAGGTAATCAACCGTCGCCGCGATCTCGAACGCGCCTTTATAACCGTGCCGTTTGACCCCATCGATCCATTTCGGGTTGACCACGCGGGACCGGACGACGCGGCCAATCTCATCCTCAAGCGTGCGAATGACCGGGCGCTCAGGGCGGGAGTGATCGTTATGATAGATCGGGCGAGCCGCACCTTGCAGCGCTTGAACCGCCGCTGCTGCTCCGCCTTCAAACTGATAATAATCGTCTGAATCCAGCAGATCATGCTCGCGGTTGTCCTGATTCTGGACAATGGCTTCGGTCTCGCGCAATCGCGTTTCAAAGGCCGCCCGGGCCGGTGTGCCTTCGGCGTCCTTGCCATAGGCATAGCTGGACCAGTTCAGATAGGCCTCGGCCAAGTCCGCCGGCTCGGACCAGAGCCGTTCGTCGATCAACGCCTGCAATCCCGCACCATAGGCACCGGGTTTGGAGCCAAAGACGCGGTGCCGACTGCCTTCTGTTCTAGCCCGCGCGGCGGCAGAGTTCTGGCTTTCGGTTTCGTCCAGCGCCATCACTGAGCGAGCCGCATTATCGACCAGGGTGATCAGTTGCGGGAAGGCATCCCGAAAGAACCCGGAGACGCGCAATGTCACATCGACACGCGGCCGTCCCAGCACGCTTGCAGGCAACACCTCAAATCCAGTGACCCGCCGGTTCGCACTGTCCCAGGTGGGTTTGACGCCCATCAGCGCCAGGCATTGGGCGATGTCATCGCCACCGGTTCGCATGTTGGCCGTGCCCCAGGCGGTTAGTAAAAAGGTGCGTGGCCAATCGCCATGATCCTGCAAATGTTTTTCGATCAACAAGTTGGCCGATTTCCACCCCAAGGCCCAGGCCGTCGGCGTCGGCACGGCACGGCTATCAACGGAGTAAAAGTTCCGGCCCGTCGGGAGTACATCCGGTCGCCCCCGGGTCGGCGCGCCGGAGGGCGCAGGGGCGACGAACTGCCCGGCAAGGGCGGTGAGGAGCCCCTCCGCCTCCGCCGGACCACAGCGCGCCACGGCAGGTCGGATCTCCGCCTCAGCCTGCGCCAACACAGCAGCACTTGCGGGCCCTGGCGCAGCCGCCTCCCCGTCCAACATCTGCGCAGCCAGCATCTCCAACCGCTCGACAGTATCACCGCCAGATCGCCAAATATCGGCACTCAACCCCTCCAAAAGCTGGGGTCGCGCACCCACCCATGCGGTCGCCATATCCGTATCAAGCGGATCAAACTCCAAATCCAAATCAGCAGCGAGTGCTCGCAGCAGCGAGCCGTGTGCGCCTTGCCCATCCCCCCTTGGCAGCCGAAGCAAGGCCTGGACCAGATCCCGCTCCAATCGCCCATCGGGAGATTGACCGAACACATGCAACCCATCCCGGATCTGCGCCTCTTTCAACTCGCACAAATACGCGTCCAGTCGGTTCAGATCGCCATCCCTATCGCCCGTGAACCCTGCATCCCGATCCAGCCCCGTCACTTGCGTCAGCGACAGGATCTCCTGCCGCAAATGCGCCAGCCGCCTTGGGTCCACGCCCGCAGCCTCATAATATTCATCGACCAAGACTTCCAGATCGCGTAACGGGCCGTAGGTTTCGGCCCGGGTCAAAGGCGGCGTCAGGTGATCAATGATCACTGCCTGCGCTCGTCGTTTGGCCTGGGTTCCTTCGCCTGGATCATTCACAATGAATGGATAGATGTGCGGCATGGGCCCCAGCACCACCTCGGGCCAACATTCCTCCGACAGGGCCACGGACTTGCCTGGCAACCATTCCAGATTGCCGTGCTTGCCCATATGCACAACCGCATGGCAGCCTGCGACGTGGCGCAGCCAGAAATAGAAGGCCAAATAGTTATGCGGCGGGACCAGATCCGGCGCGTGATAGGTCTCTGTCGGGTCGACATTGTAACCCCGCGCTGGCTGCAATCCAATAAACGCATTTCCATGGGGATGGATCGACAATTTGAACCCCAATGATCCAACGGTATCGCCCCCAGTAACTGTCGGAGCCTCCGGCGGGAATATTTTTGTCAATAAGAAAGGATCATTTTCCGGCGGGCCCCATCGGTCCTCGATCTGTTGTCTAATTACATAAGGCAGCGCGCCATAGTGTTTCTGGTAAGTCAGAAGATCCAGCGTCACTCCGCCCTCGCGGTCCACCCGGTCGGTCAGCCAGTTGGTTGGCCCTGCCATGAGCGCGGCCATCAAGGCAGCGCCATCCGGCAAGTCGTCAACTGCGTAACCCGTTTCCGTCAGCAATCGCAGAACTCGCGCGGTCGCCGCAGGCGTATCAAGACCAACTCCGTTCGCCAGCCGCCCGTCCTTGTTCGGATAGTTGGCAAGGATCACCGCGACCTTGCGCTCTGGCGGAGGGGTCGCACGCAACCGTGCCCAAGCCGCTGCGAGTTCCGCCACAAAGGTCACCCGATCCCCGCGCGCCTTGTAGGTCGCAATGGAGCATTCCGTGGCATCGTCCCAATAGGCCTCTCCCTTGAACGAGATCGTACGGGACAGCACGCGGCCATCCACCTCAGGCAAGGCCACATTCATGGCGATGTCGCGTGCGGATAGCCCGGCCAGACCCTCGTCCCAAGCCTGCTCAGTTCCGCCTGACAGAACGACCTGGAACACCGGCGCGCCTTGCGCGGCGGGCAGGCAGAAGGGGTTCGATGCCCCCTCTGCCTGCTCCCCTTGATGGGGGGAACCCACGGCGAAAGAGGTCGCGTTCAGAATAACACTGGGCGGAGCTTGTTCGAACAATCGGGTTAGGGTCGCGACTGAAACTGGATCTTTCAATGAGGCTACAAAGATCGGCAGTGGCGCCAGCCCCTGCTGCAACAGGGCTTTGACGAGCCGGTTGATCGGACTCAACCCCGCGCCTTGGACCAGTGCGCGGTAAAAGATGACCGGCACCACTGGCGCAGTGTCCGCCCAGACCGCACGCACAGCATGCAAATCGCTCAACCCCTCACCGGGCCAATAGATCCCGGCGCGGAGTAAAGGGCGCGCGGGAGAAGGGCGATTGGATACGCCACGCGCCATGGCGCGCGCCCTTTCGAGAAAGAGTACAGCATTTTGCGGCCCACCCTCGACCAGGCAGGCCCAAAGCGCGTCATAATCCTCTCCGGAAACGGTCGACAGATCACGCAATTCCGGATCTGGTTTGTCATCCCCGGGAAGCGCCGCGAACGGCACGCCGGCAGCATGTAAATGGGCTGCATATTGCTCCAACCCATAGCGCCAATAGCCCGATCCACCCAGCACACGGGCAATGACCAAGCCAGATTTCACCGCGCAATCGGAGATATGCAGGTCAACCGACATCGGGTGATGCAGATGCATCAAGCTGGCCAGGCGCAGGGTTGGAGGATCGCTCATTTCGGCCCGGGCCGCACTCAACGCAGCCAGTTCGGTATCGGCTGCAGAGATCACCACCACCTCTGCCGGGCTCTGGCCCAAATCGGTGGGTTCGTCATCGTCAATCCGGCCAGGCGTTGCCGCTAGAAGATGCATCAGCGCCCGCACATCACAATGCGCGCTCCATGAACAGGGAGGTCGGATCCACCTTGTAGTCGCCAAAAACGCCACGCCGCTGGAACCCGTGGCGTTCATACAACCGGTGAGCCGCATGAAGCGCATCGCCCGTTTCCAGCCGGATCACGGGCATTCTTAAGGCCTGCCCCGCTTCGATCAAATGGGCGATAAGAGCGTCGCCAATGCCAAGCCCGCGGGCCTCCGGATCAACAAACATCGACTTTACTTCACCGTAACCCGCCTTTTCGGCCAAGGCAGCGCATCCTTTGATCTGTCCGTCATGTTCAGCCACGAAAAAGTGGATTGCGGGCGCGGTTAGGGCATCAAGGGAGAGGTAGTGATTAGCCTCAGCCGGAAAAAGACGCTCCATCAGCACATGACTGGCCTGCAAAAGCGCTGTGGCGGCAGGATCCCATGGATCACCCCGGCGGATCAGAATGGTCATGCGTCCTGGAGGGCGGCCGTGATGGCCGCCCTATCCAGCCCTGTTTGACCGATGACCACCAGGCGGGTCTGGCGCGGCTCATCCCCCATGAGCGGTCGGTCGAAATAAGTCTCAACCCGTGGTCCGACGGCCTGGAGTGTCAAACGCATCGGTTTACCCTTTACAGTGGCAAAGCCCTTGAGACGCAAAATGTCGTGGGTCTGGATCACGCCCGCTACCTGAGCGGCAAACGCATCAGGGTCAGAAAGTTCGGGGGCCGTGACCACGAAGCTTTCAAAATCGTCATGGTCGTGTTCGTGATGATGATGCTCCTCGTCATCATCATGGTGATGATGGTGATGCTCATGCCGAGCCGACACATCATTTTCAGCGGCCGCGTTTTGACCCAAAAGAATATCCAGCGGCAACTGCCCATGGGAGGCGCGGACTATGCGGACGGCATCGCGTGTCTGATTGGTGAGATCCGCCGCGACTTGGGTCGTCTCGTCCCGCTCCAGCAGGTCCGTCTTGTTGACCACGACCATGTCGGCGCAGGTCAACTGATCCTCGAACAACTCCGATAGCGGGGTTTCATGGTCTAGGCTCTCATCCGCGGCGCGTTGGGCATCGACCGCCGCATGGTCATGGGCAAATCGACCTTCGGATACCGCCTTGCCATCAACCACCGTGACCACGCCGTCCACCGTCACACGAGTGGCAATTGCGGGCCAATTGAAAGCGCGGACCAGGGGTTGCGGAAGGGCAAGGCCGGAGGTTTCGATCACGATATGCTCGGGCGGGGTGTCGCGGGCCAGCAGGGCCTCGATCGTCGGGACGAAATCCTCGGCCACGGTGCAGCAGATACAGCCATTTGACAGCTCGACCACATCTTCGTCTGCGCAGTTTTCAATACCGCAGCCTTTCAGGATGTCACCGTCCACGCCCAGATCACCGAATTCGTTTATGATCAGGGCGATCCGCCGACCCTCGGCCTGGGTCAGCATGTTGCGAATGAGGGTCGTCTTCCCGGCGCCCAAAAAGCCGGTGACGATGGTGGCGGGAATCTTTGCGGGCATGGGAGTGCTCCTGCTGATGTGTCAGGCAAATTGGACAGATGCAGATCGCACCGTCAAGGATGATTCTGCGCGCGAAATGCCGCTTGTCGGCGTTGGCGCCTACGGCGGGGATATTTTCGGGCATATGATGGAAAAGACGCGAAAAACGGCCAGATATTGTGGATAAGTCAATCATAACGCGCAGATGTGGTTGACTTTGCGCCTGCAGGCACGAAACAGTGTCAGCCACAAAATAGCAAGGAGGCGGCTCTGTGCAGTTCACCCGACTGCGGCTGAACGGATTTAAAAGCTTCGTCGACCCAACCGACCTGGTGATCGCCCATGGGCTGACCGGGGTTGTGGGCCCCAATGGCTGCGGCAAGTCAAACCTGTTGGAAGCGTTGCGTTGGGTGATGGGCGAGAACCGTCCAACGGCCATGCGCGGTGGCGGCATGGAAGATGTGATCTTTGCCGGGGCCGCCACGCGCCCGGCCCGCAATTTTGCAGAGGTCAGCCTGATCCTGGATAACAGCGAGCGTTTGGCCCCGTCGGGGTTCAATGAAAGCGATGCGCTGGATATCGTGCGGCGGATCACCCGGGATGCAGGTTCGGCCTACAAGGTGAACACCAAAGATGTGCGTGCCCGCGACGTGCAGATGCTGTTCGCCGATGCCTCTACCGGCGCCCATTCACCGGCTTTGGTGCGGCAAGGACAAATCAGCGAGTTGATCAATGCCCGCCCCAAGGCGCGGCGGCGAATTTTGGAAGAGGCAGCTGGCATAAGCGGACTATACCAGCGTCGGCACGAGGCGGAATTGAAGCTGAACGGGGCCGAGACCAATCTTGCCCGCGTCGATGACGTGATCGAGCAATTGGCCGGGCAGTTGGCTGCCCTTGCACGGCAGGCCAAGCAAGCCGCACGTTACCGCGAAATTGGCGGCGCCTTGCGCCGAGCCGAGGGCGCATTGCTTTATCGGCGCTGGGCCGAGGCGCGCGACCTGGTGCAGGAGATCAGTTCCGAATTGCAGGCGCGGATCACGGCTGCCTCAGTAGCCGAGCGTGGCGTGCGCGAAGCTGAAGCGACGCGCGCCTCTTGCGATGAGGCGCTGCCGCCAGCCCGCGAAGAGGAGGCGATTGCTTCGGCCGTGGTGGCACGCGTGGCGCAGGAAATGGGCGCCCTGAGCGAAGAACAGGCGCGCGCCGCCAAGGCCATCGACACGCTGGAACAACAGATCGGTACGCTGGGTCAGGACATGGCCCGCGAGACCGAATTGAACCAAGATGCCGAAGAAACGATTTCGCGGCTGCAAGAGGAGGCCGCGGCCTTGGCCCGCAAGGCCGAAGGTTATGACGAGCGGTTGAAAGAGGCTCAGGATCTGGCGCATCAGGCGGCAGGCTCGCTTCAAACCGCCGAGGATGACCTGTCGCGCCGGACCGAGGATGCAGCGCGGTTGTCAGCCCGCCATCAATCGGCCGGGCGGTTGGTTGAGGATGCACGTCGTGCTGCGGACCGGCACCAGACCGAGGCAGCCAAGGCGGGTCAAGCCGTTGCTGCAGCCAAGGGCGCGATGGAGCAAGCCGCGAGCGCAGCGCAGACCGCCGCCGCATGGCAGGCCGAAGCAGACCGAGCAGCACAAGCCGCTGAAGAAGCATTGCAAGCTGCCGATGATCAACGCGGCAAAGTAGCGGCGCAGGAGGCCGAGGCCCGCGCAACCCGATCCGCTGCCGATGGTGAGGCCGGAGCGTTGCAAGCAGAAGTGACGGCCCTGTCCCGGCTGGTTGAACGCGAAACCGGGGCCAGCGCCCAGGTTCTGGACCTGTTGCGCGTCGATGATGGCTATGAGCAGGCTTTGGGCGCGGCTTTGGCAGAGGACTTACGCGCGCCACAAGTATCTGATGAGGATCGGTCGGGCTGGGCTGCCTTGCCACCTTATGCGGATGCCGTCGATTGGCCTGACGGGGTGACGGCCCTGGGCGACCATGTGACGGTGCCGGATGTGCTGGTGCGCCGTATGGGCGCCATTGGGTTGGTCGATGCCGATTGCGGCGCAACCTTGCAGGCGGCGTTGCAACCGGGCCAACGTCTCGTCTCGACTCAGGGTGATCTATGGCGGTGGGACGGGTTCCGGGCGACCGCCGATGATGCACCCTCTGCCGCGGCCCTGCGGTTGCAACAGCTCAATCGATTGGTCGCATTGAAACGGGATCTGGAACAGGTGTCGGTGCGCGCCACCGAGGCGGCCCAATCGCATGAGGCCTTGCAAGCCGCGCTGAAAACCGCGACCGATGCTGACAAAGCTGCCCGCGACGCGCGACGCAGTGCCGACACGGCCAACGCCGAGGCGAACCGCACCCTGAGCCGTGCCGAAAGCGACCGCAGCATGGCTGAGACCCGCTTAGAAGCGGCGGAATTGGCCGTGACCCGCCATACCAACGAGGCCGAAACAGCAGCGGCGCGGGTGACAGAAGCCGAGGCCGGCCTAACAGATTTGCCGGATCTGGAGGCCGCCCGTGCGGGACTGGATACCGCAAAACATGCCGTAGAAACGGCCCGGACCGACATGCTGGGCAAACGCAGCGCCGCCGATGAGTTACGCCGCGCAGGTGAAGGCCGCCAGCGTCGCGCCAATGCCATCGCAAAGGAAGAGGCCGATTGGCGCGCGCGTCTGAACAACGCCGAAATGCGGTCCTCTGAATTGTCGAACCGTCTGGAACAGGCCAAGGCGGATCTTAAAACGGCCCAGGCCGCCCCGAAAGATATCATCGCCCGGCGCGAAAAACTGACCGAGGCACAGACCGTTGCGCAAACTCGCCGTAAGGCGGCGGCGGATGCCTTGGCCGAGGCTGATAACGCCTATCGCGCCGCCGAGGCCGCTGAGCGCCAGGCCAACAAGTTTGCCGGTGAGGCGCGAGAAGCCCGCGCCGCAGTAGAAGCGCGGGCAGAGGCCGCCTTGGAAGCGCAACAGACGGCGGAAACCAGGGTACGAGAGGAACTGGAATGCGCCCCGGATCAGGTGTTGGAACGGCTGGAGCTTAACCCGGACAGGATTGCCGCCGCCAACGTTTTGGAGAGCGAGATTGCGAAACTCCGTCGGCAACGCGATGCGTTGGGCGCCGTCAACTTGCGCGCGGAGGAAGACGCCAAGGAGGTTCAGGACGAGCATGACACCTTGGTCACCGAAAAGGCCGATCTTGAAGCCGCTATCCAGACCCTGCGCGCCGGAATCTCTGGCCTGAACAAGGAAGGGCGGGAGCGTTTGCTGACCGCGTTCGAGCAGGTCAATGACAGCTTCGGCACCCTGTTCAAGCACCTATTCAGCGGTGGCGAGGCCCGACTGGAACTGGTCGAAAGCGACGATCCCCTAGATGCAGGGCTAGAAATCTTGTGCCAACCGCCGGGTAAGAAGCTGAGTACACTCAGCCTGCTGTCGGGTGGAGAACAAACGTTGACGGCGCTTGCCCTGATCTTTGCGGTTTTCCTCGCCAACCCGGCCCCTATTTGTGTGCTGGATGAGGTCGATGCACCGCTGGACGACGCCAATGTCACCCGTTTTTGCGACCTGCTGGACGAGATGACGCGCCGGACAGAAACCCGCTTTCTGATCATCACCCACCATGCGGTCACCATGAGCCGTATGGACCGCCTATTTGGCGTCACGATGCAGGAGCAAGGCGTCAGCCAATTGGTGAGCGTCGATCTGAAAAAGGCCGAAGCGCTGGTTGCCTGACCACAACGTGACCGATCTTGTAGATCATCTGATTTAAAGTCGTGCTATGAACAGATCGATTACATGCCGCATGCTGGTGTTTGGAGCCACGATAGCTGTGCCCGTAATAGCTCAGCCCTTTGCCTCAAGACAGGGAGATGAGGTGCTGAGCGAGGCGGCGATGACCCAGCAAATCGTCGGGCAAACCCATACGTTCTTTGACGGTGGTCAGTCGTTTTTCTCAATCTCGGGCAGCTATAGCTACACCTATCCGGATGGCGGCCTGGCCTACGGAACGTACGAATTGCGGGATGGTGGCATTGTCTGCACCAGCTTTCGCCAAGGCTTTGAGCGCTGCGACATGTATGTCCGCAACGCCAATCGGTTGATATTGATCACAGAAGCCGGAGACCGGTTTCCTGTGCGCCCGTGACCTCTTGGTTTGCTGGCATATGGTCATCGCATACCGGTTCATCAGCGCGAATCCGCAACAATGATCTCTCGAAATGCACCGATACCAGCGGCTTCCCGCTTTGCGGCCCCCATGAAGACCTAAAGCGATGTACATGCGCACCAGATCCGCTGATCCCGAAACCGGTCACCTCGTCCCATAAAAGGAGCCGCATCGTGGATATATCCAATGGCCCTCCGCGCTTTTGGAAGCCTGCCAAGTTTAAAGGCCTGCCTGAATTGGCGAATTCATGGACCCGGATCCGAGATGAGTTGCGTGATTTTCAATTCGGAAACCTGACCATTGATCGGGAGGGCAAGACCCATGATCAGGTCTTTACCGAGGTTACGTCCCACATACAGGGCGGAGGTGACTATGGCTGGATCCGCGGGTGGGGCCCTGACGGCGCCAGCGACAACTGGACCCAACTGGGCCTTGTGATTTGCAACCAGCCGATCCCTTTTTTGGGAAATGCTTTTCCGACCACCTTGTCGTTGCTAGCGGTGATCCCGGACATCAAGGTTGCAGCTTTTGTACGCTTGGGCCCAGGGGGATTTCTGACAACCCACCGGCATCCCGAATTGGCGGAGGAAGGTTTGTTGCAAATGCATCTGGTGCTGGATGCTTCTGAAACAGCGAATTACGCATACATGAATGTTGAAGGGGAATTTCGGCAGCACGCGCCTGGGACAGGCTTTGTCTTCGATGGAAGCCGCGACCATTTCGCCGTGAACGCATCCAAAACCGACCGGATCATTCTTTATCTAGAGTTCAAACCGCACCCGGCGGCAGAGGCTTAGGTCGCTTCGAGATTGCCAGTATCTGCCCCATAGGTCTGGCTCGCTCCGGAATTCCCGACTTGTCGGCTGGTGTTCGCTATTTCCGGGTGAGTGGTTGATTGAATCATTTTCAGATAGCTAAGCCTTTGAAATGGATAAATTTGCCAGTTGTATGAATTTGGAAGAATCGGTCAAGTATCTCTAATCGTTTCGCAAAATACTGCCGACCCCGAAATACCTCCATTGCGGTAATTCAATTTAAGTTGGCATCTGAACCAGATCGGCCAACGATTTTTGAGCAATTGTACAGGTTCGGGGGAGCAAAGATGGACAGCGTTTATGACTGGATTGATTTGCATGACATCTCTGTTGAATTGGCCAGCGATGTCCTCCTTGCCCATCAAAGCCGGGCACTGCCTGTCGCGCTCCCTTGGATCGCGGATAAGGTAGATCAGCCACCGCGGCGCTGTTGCTTACCTGATCTGGAGACGTGTCTGAACACTCTTGTCGCGCCCAGCCTGGGGCGGCTACTGGGTGACATTGGGGCAGTGCAAGCGATTGTTGAGACCGTGGACATTTGTCCGCTAGGGGAAAATCCAGCCACTTTACCCCATACGCGCGATCTGGGGCGAGACAAGCCACCTGTCATCGCGATACATTGGCAAGGTACCGCTGCCGATCTGCTGTGCCTTGCACATGAGGCAGCTCATGCCATTCAAATCGTTTGGTCTGATCATGCGATGATGCCCCCTGTCGCGCGGGAGACATGTGCCTTTCTGGGTGAACTTGCACTGATCGAGGGTGTTCGGGCCAATAATCCCGAACAGGCATCAGATCTCGCAGCGGCCTGGATCACGGATAACATTCTTTATCTGGGCAAACATGTAGAGGCCCTTGAACAGGTGTTACGCGACCCGTCGCATCCCTATCATTACCAGATCAATTATCCGTTCGCGCGCCTTGCCGCGATCTTCCTCTTTTGGCGTGCCAAGAAGCGCCAGAAAAGGATTGCCAATCTATTCCAAAGTGGTGCAGCAGGTATGGCCCACCTTCCCCTCCATGCCATGGCTGCCTGGGCCTGTCATCCGACAAATTGCCTACCCGCCGCCCCCCTGGCCGATCAAAGCCCGTCTGGCGATGCATATCGAAATCTTGCGATGATCGCGCATCTTGATCTGCAAGCCAGCGGATCGGAGCACAGCCTGAGCATTGGCGACTACTACGCGCGGATCCTGGCTCATTTTCAGACCGGAACAGCCTTCATTGCACTGGACGGGCTGAATAGGCCCGTAGGCTATGCCACTTGGGACCAGACGGAACAGAAGGCTCCGTTGGCGCTTTGCAATCAGGTCGCACCATTTGGCGATCATCTCGCCGTTCAACGTACGCTGGAGCGCCATCTAGACGGCTTGCATCCCATAGCGGCGCGGCACCCCGAGAGCATGAAATCGGAACAAAAGGCATGGTAAGGATCGACCCTTACACGAGCTGTGGCTACGCTATAGAGTTGTTGGCGTTGTCGCAATATCATCGGCAATTCAGGCTTAAATCGTATCTGGAACGCGAAGTCTTTCCGGCCCTCAGGGCCGAGCAAGTTCGGTTTTACTGTGCCGACGACGGCCGCCCCACGGCCATGGTGAGCTGGGCTTGGCTGTCTGAACCGGTTGAGCACGAGGTTCATCGCACCGGCCGTGCGCTGTCTGCCAACGAGTGGCGCTGCGGCGACCGATTGTTTTTCAACGACTGTATCACACCATTTGGCAATGTCCGCGAGGTTTTACGGGACATGACCCACAACGTCTTTCCAGAAAATGCGGCAACCAGCCTGCGCCGCAATCAAGACGGCTCCGTGCGCCGCATCAATCACTGGACCGGCGTTAACCTCAGAACCCGTGCGCAGGGTGTGGTCGCATGATGACCACTGACCTGATTAAAAATACGACAGCCGTCGTTGAACACCTTATCACACTGCTTTGCGAAGGTTTTGAAAACCCCAATGGGCGCAGTTCGACGATTGACCTGCGTCTGGTTGGGTCCTCTGTCCCGAAACTCGCCGTGAAAATGGGTAAGTCATTGATGGTTTATGACAGCGCGAGGAATGAGCCTGCGGACGCGACGGTTACCATCAACCTGCCCACGATCCAAGCACTGCTCGACGAGCAGCCCGGGGGCGGTTTCGCTGGATTTGGAGATGTGCGTGTGACGGGCGACCCGGATGCAGCTCGGCACCTGTTGCAGAGCGCCTTGCGCCCCAGCCCACGAACCTTGGCGCGGTTTCGCCAGGCCGAACGTCAACATCGTGCAAGCGGATATCGACGTCAGACCCGTATAGCTGTTCTGCGTGACCCGACCCAACGTCGCCTTTTGGAGGCGATGGACTGTAGTGAACCATTGCTTGTAACGGGATTTGCATCGACATTGGCCGAGCGCAGAGCTGCCTTGGACTGTGCTGCGGGCGAACAGCGACAGCACCTTTGCCTATCAGATCCCGTTATCCCCGACGCGCCGCTGCCCGATGACCTCGCGCCGACATTTTCGCCGCCATTTTTTGGGCCGCAAGAGTATGAGACAGCGCGAATGAGCCGTTGGAACCTTCATAATCCCAAGCAATCGTCGGGTCCTTATCGGTGTGCATCCGCCGCGTTTCACATGCTATTGGACGGGCATGTCCAGGCCGATCTCTATTCAGCGGATCAGGCTGATCTCTTGGCTCCGATGAAGTCATTTAGGGTCCGGCAGCCTTGTTGGGCCGCGCCCATCTATGGGGGAGCCATCGAGGGATCCGCCATATCGTTGGAACTGGATCCCGGGGATATGCTTTTGGTCCAGACAGGTTGGTTCCAGCACATTCATGCACTGGACAGATCTGCATTATCTATTTGTTATCACTGGCGTTATTGAGCCCGCCAAACCCGTTTCGCTGCGCATGATGTTCGGCGAAGGCGAGCGGAAGGTTGGTCTAGAACCTTCCGCCCAATTGAGATGCCGGGTGTAAGTGAACCCGGCAAACACCAACAGCGGAGAGGATAACAGGTCCAATCCGCAGACGTAAGGAAAACAAAACGTGTCTTATGCTTACACACAATCATTGACCGATCTGTTGGGCCCCGTGAGTTTTGGCGGTGGCGGCGACAGTGACAGCGATAGCGATGGCGGCGCACCGACCACGTCGCCCCGTCCGCAATCGCGCCCCTCGACGGTTCGCAACCCGGATGCAGATGTCGTCATCGGCGGCATGGGCTTCCGCGTCACCGGTGGCGAAATCGGTGCGGAGGTTGACCGTCAGGGCCCCTCAATCGGTGGGTCCATTGGTCTTGACCGCGTGCCCTCGGAAATGGACTGGGGCGACTACGTCGAACGCTAAGAGCAAGATATGAAAACGGCCTGTCTCCCGTCAGGTGGGAGGTAGGCACTTGGGAGAAGTACGATGCTGCGACATATTTATGCGACCTTGATGGCCGGGGCCCTCAGTGCATCGGCCGCCTCTGCCGAAACGCTGCCCGAAGGGTACAGCTCCAACAAACTTGCACTGCAGTTTGCACTGCACTTCATCCTGCCGTTTCCCACCGACCTTGAACCATCGGATGAAAAGGGAACGACATTGCGAAAGTGGGATCAAGCCCCACGCGTAACAGTGATCGACCTTGACTATTTGAGCGAGCAGGCGCTTGAGCAAGTTCGATCAGTCAGCAAAACAGCAATTGCCGAGATCTTTGCGCTGACCAATCGCCAAATCGACTATCTCGAACCGACGGAAACCGATGCAGATGTAATTGTCGTTCCAGTCGGACCTAAAACCTCTCAACCAGATGCGCTACGTGCAGCACTTGAATTTTTCGAAACAAATGGACCCGTAGCGGCCAGTATCATCCAGGCCGCTGCACAGATCGAGCAACGCCCAGGGCGGTGCACGACCTTCTTTTTATCGGATCAGCATGGCAACAGGAATGGGCATCACCGGGCAGTTATCCTGATAGATGCCGAGGCGCATCTGAACGATGACCCAGCACTACATGCCTGTTTGATCGAAGAGTTGGGCCATGTCATCGGTCTGATCCAGGATGTGCCGCTTGACGCGCCCGGCTCGCTTGAACTGGGAAGCAATTTCGAAACGCTGTTCGAGATTGAACTCATCAATGGGGCCGCACAACGCATATCATTAAGCGAGGCCGACATCGCCATTCTCACGGTGCTCGGACGGGACGAATTCAAGAACGGCATGCCTTTACAGGAGGCAATCGACCTCGCGACCGAGATTTTCATGACCTGGTCACCCCAATGAACCCGGCAAATTTCGCCCCTATGCCACGGATCCCCCAGACGCGCGGGGGCCAAAGCACCCCGGCACTCCGTTGCAGGTGATGGCTGACACGCGTGACGAGAATGCAGGTGAAATCCCGCTTTCTTGGTTCGGAAAGACCCTTTGGAAATTCACCCCACTCTACATCGAAATGGTCTGTCTGGCCATTTGCCTGCGCCTGATCGGCCTCGTTGAGCCCTTTATCTTTCAAGTGATCATCGATCGCATATTGCCTTTCCAACGGGAAGCTTCCCTGTTTGTCGTCGTCGCCATCTTCGCGGCTGTCAGCCTGTTTCAGCTTGGATTCTCAGTCCTGTCTGAATTGCTTGGCATGCTCACGGCCAACCGGGTCACGCGGGAATTGGGCGGGCGGATCTTTGAACACCTCTTCAAGCTGCCGTTCAGCCACTTCCGCAAATGGTCGGTCGGCGAAACCATGGCCCGGATCAGCGAAACAGATACAATCCGCGCCTTCCTCGTGGGGACCACGACGGGTGTTTTCCTCGACCTGCTGTTCGTCTTTGTCTACATCGCGGTTCTCTTGACCCTTTCAGTGCCGCTGACCTTTATCATCCTGGCGGCATTGCCGTTGCAGATCCTCGTTTACCTGGGCTTTGGGCCCTTCCTGCGTCGTCGTTTGCGCGTTCAATTCGATGCAGGTGCCGCCCACCAGACCCAGATGGTCGAAAACATCTCCGGCATCGCCTCGGTGAAGGCGTTGAGTGCCGAAACCCAGATGCTGGAACGGCTTGATGGGACGCTTCACGCCAACCTGAATGCTGGCTATCGCGTTGGTCTTCTCAATATCTGGAATGACAAGCTTTTGTTCATTCTGGAGCAGACCATCACCATCAGCATCATCTATTTTGGTGCGCAACTGGTCTTTGCTGGCGAGATGACGCTGGGGGAGTTAATCGCCTTTCATCTGCTGGCGGCCAAGGTCACCGGGCCGATCGAGCGGTTCTCCGGCCTTTGGGAAAGCTGGCAAAACATTCGGGTCTCCCGGCAGCGCCTTGGCGATGTGGTCAACACGCCGATGGAGCCGTTCAACGCGCTGCCCAAACTTCCGGTGAAATTAACGGGAAGTTTGGAGTTTAGGAAAGTTGATTTCGCATATGTCCCCACCCAACCCATTCTGCGGCAGTTCGATTTCGTCGCGGAGCCCAATACGCTGACGCTGGTCGTGGGTCCGTCAGGGATCGGGAAATCGACATTTGGCCGCCTCGCATCCGGGATTGATGTCCCCACATCAGGTGAAGTTCTGCTTGGCGGGGAGGATATCTCTCAATACGAACCGAGGGATGTTCGCACACGGATCGCCTATGTGCCGCAGGAACCATATCTGTTTTCCGGAACCTTGCGTGAAAATCTGACACTGCGCGACCTTGATGCATCGGATGCAATGCTGGAGCGGGCCTTGCGGATCACCGCGGCGGATGCGCTTTTGCATCAACTGCCACTCGGCCTCGATACACCTGTGGGCGAACGCGGCTCCGCGCTGTCGGGCGGTCAGCGTCAGCGGGTCGCCACAGCCCGGTCCCTTGTTCATCGGCCGGATGTGATTGTTCTGGATGAACCGACCAGCGCCTTGGACATCACCGCGCAAAAGCACATGGCGGCGGAACTGGACCAGCTAAAGGCTGAGGCAACGCTGATCATCATCACCCACAACCCCAGTATTTTCAGCAACCCCGATCAAGTTGTGAACTTTGAGACATTGCTATGAGCGATGTGATCGAACCGATGAAGATTACCTCTCCAACTCTGCATGCGACAGTCGTCTTTTCCATCGCCGTATTCATAGCGATCCTGGTGATGTCATTCCTGTTCCAGGTGGAAGTCGTGGCCCGCGGACAGGGTCGCATCGTCCCGGTCGGTCGCGTGCAAGTCGTGCAACCGGAATTCGCGGGCCGGATCACCGCCATCCATGCGCATAATGGCATGTCGGTCGCTCAAGATCAGATATTGATTGAGCTTGATCAGACCGAGGCGCTGACAGAGCTTGGGACGATTAAGGCAGAACAAGATCGCCTACGCATCGAAATGGCGCGCCTGGATACCATGGTGCGCGCCCTCATGGGCGATCCGCTGGCGCCCAGTTTTGCGGAAGGGGCATTGGCGGATTACACCATCCCGGACGAGTTGAGCGGCCATCCTTTCGCGATCGAACAACGGACCCTGCTGGTTGCCGAAATCAACGACCTTCTAGCGTCCATGGGCCAGACCCAAGCGCGGGAAACAGCCAATCTGCAATCCGAAAAAGTCACGAATGCCAATATCGCCCGGGTCGCCGCAGCCCTTGAATTCCAACGGGAACGGCTGCGAAATGCAGAGCAATTGTTACAACAAGGTACGGCCAGTCGCGCATCGTTTCTTGATGTTCAGCAAGCCTTTACCGAGCTTGAGCGGGAGCGCGACGTATACTTGCGCGAACTGGACCAGAAGATGAGCGAACGAGCGGCCCTTGACAGCGAGCGACGCCGGATTGTTGCCGATCTACGCCGGACGATACTAGACCGCAAGGCGGAGATCGATGCCCGCCTGGCGACACTAACCGAGGAGGATCGCGCCGCCACCCGCCGCGTTGCCGCCGCAACATTGAAGGCGCCGGTATCGGGCATTGTTGACCAACTTTCGGTTTTCACCGTGGGCGGCATCGCGGATGCCAGCGCCGAGCTTTTGCGGGTCGTTCCCACCGAAACGCGGGTCGAGATCGAGGCAACCTTTTCAAACCAGGATATCGGTTTCATGGATATCGGGCAGCCCGCCAACATTCGTCTGGATGCGTTCCCGTCTGAACGCTTCGGGTTTGTAAAAGGCGAGGTTTCCGATATCGCGGCGGATTCAATCGAATTGTCGGAGGGGCAATGGGGCTACATCGCGCGGATCGCACCCGACCAGACCCATCTGACTGCCGGGACTGACCGCTACCCCTTGCGCCCCGGGATGACCGCGACAATCGACATCACGACCGACAAGCGCCGGATCATCAGCTACTTTTTTGCCCCTATCGTCCGGACCATTCAGGATGCATTGGGTGAACGATGATTGTTTACCGAGGTGATGTTAACCTACGCAGCGCGCATCCATGAACGGCGTCAACTGTGGTTTGATCCCCTCGATCAGTGTTCCGAGCGCACCAGCCTGATCTGCCAACCAAGCCAATGGCGGCTGGGTCGTAAACTGATCGCCAACCGTTTGCCCAATCATCATCTCAAGTAAATAAAGGTCAGCAAGACAAAGTCCGCTGGGGTTCTTTTCAAACCACTCGTCGTAGTGATCAACATCCAGGTTCTTGCCAAGGACCGAGAGGATCTTGGCACTGTCGAAGTCCCCCAGCGTTGTAAGTGCATGGACAACTTCCTCCAAAAGAATTGAACGCACGGGGTCCGAATTGTTGGAGACCGAGGGAACCGTGCTGTCCACATAAATGAATTCCCGTCGCCTGTTTCCGGGAATTTGCAGCGCGAAACCTCGCAGCCCTGTCAGGTTCATCTCAGATATCGGGGGGCGGCTGCCTGCCTGCGCTTCTAGGATATCTGCCAATTCACCGGCACTGACAGGTGGACTGATCATCACGTATATCGACGTGTAATCGGGACAGGATTGCGCAGCGGAGGCTGTGACTAACTTGAAATCACTGTCGTAAGCTTGATTGAGCACAGCCAGAAACTCGCTGAGCGTGGCAGTAGTATTATCGTCAGAGCCAAATGCGCAGAACGTTTCCCCCCCGTACCACTGACGGGAGATCTGCTGAGATCCAAAATTCTCCAAAATCACAGTTACGTCCGCTATCGGATCTTTCCGTGAACCAGCAAGCAGAAGGAAGATCGATCCAAGCAACAGGGCAATCGGTGCCAATAGTTTGAATGTCATGGCAATCCCGTTTGGCACGCGGACAGTGATGCTCCCGCAAAGCTCAGCCTTGCGGGAGCAGTCTGGGTGCGTTGGCCCTAGCGGTCTGGGCCCTCATAGGTGGGGTTTGAGCCGCCTATGGCATCGTAAGCACCTTGATGGCATCCTGTGCAGCCACCCAGACTTTGGGCATAGTTATTGCCGCGATAGCCGATATTGCCAACAGCATGGAGCCGCGTGTCCATCTCGCTCCAACCGCTGACATCGCTGTTGGCCGTCGTGGAATTGTCGCTGTTCATCTTCTGGTCTATTGCTCTGTCACTATCGCTATTGCCGCCACCACCGCCGCCGCCAAAGCTGACGGGGCTGTTCAGATCCGTAGACCAGGTTTTGAAATCTCCTGACATTTTCGTGTCTTCCTTCCGCATAATGGGCCCTTGTGGTAAATGGCCGTTGGGTGTTTGCCAGGCTTTCTTGCCCAGCGGCTCAATCGAGCGGGGAGAGCTGCAACCTCTCTCCGCTCAACTCACGGGCAGGGCTTTGGATGGCACCCCCGCAACTCTTGGATCCGACGACGTCGCGATGAACTTGGGGGGAACGCCGAGGCGGTTGCGACGGCATATCCAGCTTGGAACAATAGCCCCTGGAGCGGTGCAATGGCGCGCATACCGTCACATTTGTCGCTCATACCACCCCGCTTCGCACTTCAACCAATGTGTCACCGCCGCCTTGACGTTGACAATTCCTACGGATGTCGAGGCTCTCAAGTCAGGAAAACCGGTACGTTGATACCGCGGGCAGTAACGCGCCGAGGCTGAGCAACCGTTCAAGCCCGAAACTGCGCAGTTTCGCGGATTAGCAGGTAGGAGTGTTCAACGGCGCTGACTTACGAAAGCACCATCTGAGCTATGAATTCGTCCACTGACCCCGGATCACATCCGCATAAGCACGCGAGAGGGGATGGCTCGCATCCTGTTCGAACCGGGCCATCGCAACAGCTTCGACGATCCGGCCACCGTCCAAGACCGCTATGCGATCAGCGAGATGCCGCAGTGGGGCCAGATCGTGACTGACAATCAGCATGGTGACCCCAGTACTGGCATGGATGCTGCGCAGCAGGCGCACGGTATTGATCTGTGTGGTCAGATCCAGTGACGATAGCGGCTCATCCAGGATCAACACGTCCGATTCAGCCGCAAGTGCCCGCGCCAGTGCCACCCGCTGACATTGGCCACCGGATAGGGAATGCGGACGACGGGTCTGTGCCTCTCTTGGTATTTTCAACTTTTCAAGAAGGGAGGTTGCCTTTCCAATCCGCTGACCTGCCGCGCCAATCGCAAATCCATTGAGTGTTTCAAGCACGGCATTCTCAGCCGTCAGGTAGGGGCTGAGAGCTTGGGTCGGGTCTTGCCACAGGTATTGCATCCGGCGCCGCGCTGCACCCTTGCCGGGCAAAATGGATTGACCATCCAGATAGATCTTTCCCTTGTCGGGGCGTTCCAACCCGACAAGGCAGCGCGCGAGCGTCGATTTGCCTGCACCGGAACGCCCGATCAACCCAACAACCTCGCCCGGTTCAACCGACAGATTGATGTTGGAAAGCACATCCCGCTTACCATAGCCTTTGCAAAGGCCCAAGATCTTTAGGATGGCTTCTGCAAGGCGATTGCCGCCTCGCCCAAGCGTTGCGCTGCGGGTGCCGGGGACGCTGCCAAACCATCAATATGACAGTCTTCGACCAAGCGACCATTCTGCAAAACCAAAACCCTGTCGGCGACTTCGCGCACCGCGCGCAAGTCATGGCTGATGAACAAGACGGCGGCCCCGGTTTTCAGGGCCACCGCGTCAATCGCCAACAACGTCTCGCGTTCCGTCAGGACATCCAAACCAGTGGTGGGCTCATCGGCGATTAGAATCCGCGGACGCAGGATCAAGGCCATGGCGATCAGGACCCGCTGTTTCATGCCGCCCGACAATTGATATGGAAATTGCCCAGCGACCTGCGGATCGAGTTGGACAGCCCGCAACGCTGCGGACACGCGATCGGACCCCGTACCACCAGCGATTTCCGCAAGTTGCGGGCCGATGCGCCGCCTCGGTGTAAGCGCCGTACCGGGGCTTTGGAAGATTTGAAAGACCGAAGAGCCGCGGAATTGGCGCCACGCCTTGGCAGAAAGATCGCTCAGATCGGTACCTTCCAAACAGATCGAGCCCGCTCGCACGGCGATAGGTGAACGCAACAACCCGCAAATCGCAGCCGCTGTCAGCGATTTGCCAGAGCCGCTTTCACCGACAAGCCCCAGACGCTCGCCCGCTGCCACATCAAAGCTCACATCGTTAAGAAGCGGCGACTGGCCAGGAATGCCCACGGTCAGGCCACGCACGTTCAGGGCGGCTACCATATGAAAGGCTCCCGCTGGTCAAGAAGATCCCGCAGCGCCTCCCCCACCAGGTTAAAGGCAAAAACCGCGAGCATCACGGCAAGGCCAGGCGCGAGCAGCATATGGGGGGCTGAGACAAGAAACGGGCGCGCCTCGTTCAACATCGCGCCCCATTCCGGTGTGGGCGGCTGCGCACCAATTCCCAGAAAGCTGAGGGAAGACAAGGCCAGCAGAACCGATGCCGTTTCAAGGGAAACAACAACGGCAAGCGGCGGCAGGATCTGCGGCAGAATGTGACGGATCACCACCCGTGTGCGGGACGCACCTGCCAGATAGGCGGCGCGCACGAAATCACGCTCTTTCGCCGAAAGCACCATGGCCCGCACAAGCCGCGCATTCGACGGCCACCAGGCAACCACAACCCCGATTATGGACGCTTCCAAGGAGGCGCCAAGAAACCCGATGACGGCGAGGGCCAGAACAAGGGTCGGGAAGGCCAGAACGATGTCTGCCACACGCATCATCACCATATCGACCCGGCCGCCAGTCAATCCGGCAAGCAGCCCCCAGGGCAGCGCGATTGCCAGGATCGCCGCCATAGTAGCTAAGGCCGCACCAAGTGAAATTGGGATCGCCGCCAAAAGGCGCGACAGAACATCTCGCCCCAGATGATCGGTGCCAAGGGGATGGGCGGCAGATGGCGGAGCAAGCCGGGCGAGCAGGTCCATTTCTTCGGGCGAGGATAGATCAAAAAAGCCGGTGCCGATCCAGAGGGTCGCATACATGATCAGCAACCCAAGGCCAATGACAAGGCCGACGCGTCCCGGTGTGATGCCCAGCCGGATGACAGGAATGCGGATGGCGCGATCAGCCATCGCCCAACTTGCGCCGCAGCTGTGGATCGCACAAAATCACAACGATATCTGCCAGCAGGCTCATCTTGAAAAAGATGAGCCCCATGAAAACCAGATAGCCCTGAATCAGTGGAAAATCCCGTTGACCGATGGCCTGAAGGATCAGTTGCCCCAGACCTGGCCAACCAAATATCGTTTCGACGATCACTGCCCCACCAAGAAGCCCACCAAACGTGTTCGCCCAAGCCGTCGCCAAGGGGCCGATGATTTGCGGGGCGATATGGCCAAATAGAATACGCATCGGGCCCAGGCCCTTTGCGATGGCAAGGCGCACGTAATCCTCGCATCGTTCCGCCTGCACACGTTCATAGACAAACCGACCCAAAGCCGCGCCCGCACCGAGGCTGAGTGTCAATGCCGGAAGCACCAGATCAGAGACGGAGCCATCCCCAACAAGTCGTGCCCAGCCAAGCTGCAAAATGAATGCGTGGATCAGCAAAAGCGCAAGCCAGAATGGCGGCACGGAGACGAGAAGGATGGTCAAAATCCGAATACCCGGAGACATCACGGATCCCGCTGTGACAGCTAAAATCCCCAGAGCAAGAGAAACTGCCATGGCACCGACCAGGCCCGTAAACGCCAGGATCAGCGTAGCTGGCATATACAACCCGATCTCTGTTGCCACACTCCGCCCGGTGGCCACGGACATGCCGAAATCAAACTGGACCGCCCGTCCCAGCCACTGAATGTATCGCACCAAAAACGGCTGATCGAGGCCGTATTCAGCCTTGATTGCAGCGATATCCTCTGGTTTTGGCACCACCCCCATGGCGCGTAATTCCATCATAACCGGATCCCCCGGAGCGATTGCCACAACAGCAAATGCCACAAAGGACATTCCAAACAATGTGGGCAGCGTTGCACCCAGACGGATGAGAAGAAAACGCAGCATCAGATTAAGCGGGGAGCCATGGGCTCCCCACCGCATGGCAACCTATTGGCCAAGGCTGACATTGCCGTAATCAATCCAATCCTCGTACTCCGACATCGTGACCGTGATACCCGGCCGCGAGAGCGAGAAATTGGGAACCGTCAATATCGGAATCGTGGAGACGTGATCATCAACGATGGATCGGTAAGCCTCTCGAACCAGATCGATCACCTCTTCCCGGCTTCCGGCGACACGAGATGCCTGGGCAAGCTCATCCACGTTTTCGCCAGGCGATGTGACGGCGTAACCCCACGGACTCATCGTGGTAAACACGTTATAAAGCAGGTAGGTCGGATCGGTGTTATTGTTCGACGCAAATTCAAGAAACATGTCTGCCGCGCCCGGTCCAAAATAGGTGTCGTTGTAGACACCACTGTCATCAACTTCGACAATCTCGATATCAACGCCCACGGCCGCAAACATCTGATCCAGCATTTCGGGCATTGGCTTGACGGTCGATACATTGGGATAGGCCGCCACCATGCGCAGCGACAACGGACGCCCGTCCCTTTCACGGACGCCATTGGCGCCCATCGTCCAGCCAGCTTCATCAAGCAACGCGTTGGCCTTTGCCTGGTCAAAGGTGAAACCTTTTGCGTGATCGTCCCCCAAATCGAACATCCAGCCCGGCAAGATGGTCCTGGCCGGTTGGCCAAATCCGCCATAGAGCACCTGCGCCAACGTTTCGCGGTCAATCGCATGGGCCAGGGCCTTGCGCAGATTCAGATCATTGGCGGCAATGTCGTAGGGCGCATTGCCCTGCATGTTGAACATCAGCGCTGCATAGCGGATCGGTCGACTTTGATGCAGGATCACAGACCCGTCCTGCGGCATCGACAGCATCATTTGCGGTGTGACCTCACCGATCACATCAACCTCGCCATTTTGCAGCGCCAGAAGACGAGCATTATCATCACTGATGAAACGGAATGTCAGTGTCTCGACGTTTGGCGCCTCTCCCCAATAATCTGGATTGCGTCGCATGGTGATCTGTTGCTTTGGCTCGTAGCTCTCCAATAAATAGGGGCCAGTCCCAATCGGGTTCTCGGCCAAAGTGCCTGTCGGCAGAAAAAGCGATGTGCCACGATGGGTCATATTTTCGATTACCATCGACGAGTCGACCTCGGAACGGAACGAGATCTGATAGTCGCTCAGCTTTTCAAAGCTTTCCTGATCAAGCTGCAGGAAATCAGAGCGGTTATTGTCATAAAGCTTAAGCGATGCGATTGCCGTGTCCGCATTGAAAGGCGTGCCTTCTGAGAAGGTTACCCCCTCCCGCAGCGTCACCGTGTAAAGCCCATCAGCGTAGCTCCAGTCTTGGAACAGCAACGGGCTGGGGTTGAAGTTTTCATCCGGTTTGACCGCGGTTTCCGCGATCTGCGCAGCCGGTCGACGAGTGGTGAAGCTAAACCGGTCCTGCTTAATGCTGTAGCGGTCTGCTTTGACGGCAACCGTGAGTTGGGTTTGGGCAGAGGCCGTGGAGGCCGCAAACGGAACGGATATGAGCGCGGCCACCGCCAAACAGGCTGCCATAGGAAGCTTTGACATTCTTGGTCCTTGAAAATGCTGTTCATGTACGACTGAGGATTCAGCTCAGTCGCGGTGGTCCGCGCGTGTCGTGAGACCAGTACATGGGGCGTAGATCGGCAAGCTGGGCTCGGTCCGGCCAGCGTACCGCAATCATTCCAAGCAGACGTGGTTCGTCGCGCGTGGGGCGCTCAAGAATTGCCAGACCTTGGGTCGCTAAAAAATCGCAATTCGAGTTGGTGACAGTCTCTCGCCCACCATCTTCGGTCGGCACAACGATCGTGCGCAGCGTATCCCCGGCACATATGACATAGGTGATAGACGTCCCCTGAGCCAAGACCATGGCTCCGGGTGGGCGGGCCACCAGGGCAACACAAAACGACATGATGAGCGCTATCGAAACTGCCCAATTTCCGACTGTCTTCGGGATCATGTCCGGCCTGCGATGAAACATTGACACGACACTATGCCCATCAAATTCACAGCAACTCAAGCATGATCTTATCACTATCATCTGCGCCCTAACGAGAATGCGCGCCGCCTCAATCAGAGTTGGTTCGACGAATGTGAACGGGTGAGTTATGTGGGTTCTGCGCTCGTGATCCGGCAGCGTGCCGGGACGACGGAGTGAAGATGGCGAGACGACCGAGACGGAACCACAGCCCTGCATTCAAGGCGAAAGTCGCGTTGGCGGCTTTGAAGGGCGACAAGGGTGTGAAGGATCAGAAAAGCGTCCAGTGGACGGTTTTCCATGAAGCACGGGCGAACCTGCGACGCAGTTCGATGTTCTTCCCAATCGGATCAAGCAGTGGAAGGATCAGCTCCTCGATGGGGTGACGGATGTCTTTGATGACAAACCGGAAGCGTCTAAAGAGCCCGAGATTGATGCCAAATCGTTGTACGCAAAGATTGGCCAGCTGACGCTGGAAAATGATTTTTTGGGAGAAGCGCTCGCCAAGGCCGGTCTGTTGGGGAGGCCAAGCAAAGCAGGTGTAGATCTGGCAGGTAAAAAGTAGTCGTTCGATACCAGACGTTCGGACGAACATTCTTTACCTTGCGCTTTGTCGTGCAGCGGTCGCTGCTAGCGTCATGGGTCCTCAGGCGGGTCTGCGGAGGCGACCTGGTTTACGGGCAGCCCGAACCGTTGCGGTCTTTGCCTGCCAAATGGTGCGAACCTGGACCGAGCCGTCATCATGCTGCTCAAAACCGATGGTTGCGCCAAGGGCGTCTTGAAGCAGTTCGGAAAGGCAGGACCGCTCATCAATTACTACCTCGACCGGTGGCTCCCCGGTGGCAGGGCTTCCGATCACCTCTAGCGCTACGACCACCCCCTTTTCACCGGGTTCGGTGCACAAACGAACACGGACATGTTTGATACCGCTGCTTTTTGCGACCTGCCCGATGACCCCGAGCATCAGCCGCAGTGTCGTCACAGGTGGCCCGGCGATTTTCCGAACCCCGTCGTCATCGTAATCAATTTCGATTGTTTGCTCACTTTGATCTGTCAGATGGCGGACAGCCACTACTGCAGTCTTGGCCAGTTCGACAGGACAAAACGGGCATTCCTGTTCCATCGGCGGTAAGGAATCATTTTCGATCTGGGTCGCAAACCCATTCAAAGCCGCGCGAACAACGGCATTAAGGCGGGAGATGTCGATGAGTTTCTGGCGCTGTTCCGGCGTAAACTCACCAGTGCCAAAGCTGACGATCGATTGTTCAGTTGCACCGATCGGAACCGATAGTTCGTCACGAAGTTTCTGAACGCCAGTCCGAGTGTATCCCACCAGTTCGTCAGACGTTTTGCGGGACATCTCTGCTTCCGCCCAGGCATCTTCAGCGTCTTCGAGCGCGGCAAAGGCCTCAGCTTCCTGCTGTTTCAATTGAACGTTGTTTTCTTCAAGATCTTCAACCGCCTGCACAATAGTCCGGTGAGCTGGGCGAAAGATGAAGACACCCTCTAGGAACAAGGCGAAAATTGCTAGGCCATAGCCAATGTAACCCCATGTGTCACCGACCCTGTCTAGTCGCTTCGCTTCATCCTCAAAGGTCGTCACTGCTGTGTTCAAATTGAAGAGTAGACCGTCGGAACCTATCTCTGCCATTCGCTTGTACGCGTCTGATCGTTCCGCAATCGGGCCATCAAGAACATGTCCGGTATCTTCAATAAACCGTCGTGACATGTCATCAAGCCGGGGTCCGTCGTCGGCAAAATAGATGCCATGTGACGCGGGAGAGAGCGGTCTTTCCACCTCTGACACCAGGGTATCATGAGATGTCAGGAACAAAGCATGCGCCTCCCGCAAAGCTTGTTCCGCGTTAGCATCCCTGTAATCGGCGCCAGTGTGTTTCTGCCCAAAATAAAGAATACGCTGCGAGAGCATGCGCTGCCGCCCGCTTATATTGATATCGCTGGCTGCTCGGGCCACATCACCACCAAACAGTATACCCGCAAAATGCGAGAATGTAATCAACGAGAATAGTAGTGTCAGTGCCAGAATGTAGCTGACCCACAAACGACGCGGATCTATCAAGTCAAATCGTGGCATCTCCGCCCCCAAGGTTCGTCACCTTGAAGCTTTATCCGAAGACCATTTACATAAGCTTTCACGCTCCACGCCACGCCACACCAGTCTTGGGGCGCAGCGTGGGTATCTGCCAGATCTGTACCGGCAGCACAGTCCCTTTTTATTGGAACAAGTGCGCGTCAACCTTCCATCGCATAGGCATTGTCCTGTTGCCCGGTGTCACGGTCCTCCTCGACCTGCTCCGGTGGTTCATCCATGGCGGAGTGATCGTCGATCGACTGGTCCTGATCAGGGCCCGCACCATGGTCCGGATCTGACCATAAGGACATGTCCACCGCTTCCGCCTCGCCTTCCGGCAACTCCACCTCGATGGTGAATTCAGCCGTCCGCGTAAGCTCGGCCCCATTAAAGATCGTCCCCGTTGCTTCAATCCGGGCCGTCACATCTTCGGCCATTCCGTCGGGCAGGGTAACCTCCATGACCCCGACATCCCAATCCGTCAGATCCAGCGGGCCATCGGTGACGAGCGTTGCGTTGGTTCCATCGCTCACCCAACTCCCCGCGGGAAGACCGTCCAGCACGACATGCGACACGGCATCCAAGCCATCAACGTTGACGCCAAAATGCGCGAGACCGGACAGATCTGTCGAGGGCATGTCATGGGACGGCACGGTCTCATAGCCGCCCTCCGTATCCGGCCCTCGATAGTCAAACTTCAAGCCAGCGCGCCCATGATTTTCGAAATAACGGATCTCTATATCATGAATGCCAGGCTCAAGCTCGACCTCACCATCGCGGTTACGAAATCCATGTAACCCGTCGTTCTCCACAACTTCGGTTCCATTGATAAACAATCTTGCTCCATCGTCGGCGGCGAGACGGAAGTCGTAAATGCCTCCTTCCTCGATCGAGATCTCTCCGGTCACTCTGGCTGCGAACTGGTTTTTTGCGCCACCTTCCCAAAAACTGTCGTGGGAGTTCTTGAAGTCGATTTGATCGAACAGCCCTTCGGCAACCGGTGTGGCATCGAAGTCGACATCCTCCAACCGGCTGAGGCGGCTGTCCTCTTCGAAAAACTCAACGTGAAATCCCGTTTCGATGAGCGGTGCGCCATGGGCATGGCTGGCATCCGAAACCTCGATATTCAGCGTTGCCGTTGCGGTCGTGCCGAACCCGTCATTGCCTGATATCTCCGCATCCACGGGTCCTTCAAACCCGAGGGGTGGCGTGATCTGAAGTTGCGACAGATCCCACCCGTCAAGGGATAGCGGCGCGCCAGTTGTTTCCGCACTGACGTCACCCGCAGTCAACACAAAGCCCGGAGGCATACCCTCTATCGTGACCTCCTGTGGCACATCATCCAGCGGAAGATCGACGCTGACCGCAACAGGCAAACCATCGATACCGGTCAGAGCATCGGGATCGCTGGCAACCACGTTGGTCGGCCCATCGATCCCTGGCCCGTCCCATTCCAGGTTTAGGCCAGCCCGTCCATAATTCTCGAAATAGATCACCTCGATCGCATGTGGTCCTGGCTCAAGTTCCAATTCCACCGTCTCGCGCCGAAAGGAATGAACGCCGTCATTGTCGATTACCGGTCGGCCATCGATAAATAGCATCGCTCCATCATCCGCAGCGAGGGTAAAGGAATACGTCCCTGCCTCAGAGACATCGATTTGGCCTTCAATCTGCGCCCCGAATGTATCGCGCGCGCCCCCTTCCCAGAAACTATCATGTCCGTTTTTATAGTCGATCTCGGTAATGCCCTCTTGATGGGTCGGGGTGCCGTTCCAGTCGATATCACTGAGTTGGCGGATCGACCCGTCGACGTCGAAATATTTTGCGACGAATACGCCTTCGATACTGCCTTCAACCACGGCCTGTTCGGGAACTTCGTCCATGGTTGGCTGAGTGGCCGTGTTGGCTTCATCGGTTGGCAGGCCCTGCAACGTATCACGGTCGGCCACCGTCACTTCAAACATTGCCGTGGCACTTTCGCCGGCACCATCGGTTGCCGTCACCTCGATGTTCAACTGTGATCCCTGTTCCTGATCGAGCGTGACATCATCCTTCAGCTTGAGCACACCATCCACGATCTCAAAGCGATCATCAGAGACGGTGAAATCATGCAATGTATCATCCGCATCGCTGACCGTTACGTCACCAACCACAGCACCGCCCACGCCTTCGGCAATCGTGTCGGGCACCTCGACGAGAGAAACGTTGTCAAGAAGTGCGCCATAGGTGTCGTTTTCATCGGCAGCCTCGCGGATCTCCAGCGTATCCGATCCCGTGCCCACGACCTTCATTTCGAACGTTTCCCAATCGGAGCTGTCGGGGTTCAGTTCCGAGACCAACTGGCCATTCCAATAGACTTCCACGGTATCCGTGCCATTCTGTACACGCTCCCGAAGATCCATGCTCAGATCATAAACGTGGCCCGGGCGGGTCTCCACCGTTTGGCTTAGCGCATCAACGTCACGCCCTGAGTCAAGCTCGACATGCTGTTCGCCTTCCGAGGAGTCGATGCCAAACAGTCCATCCCAGACCTCGGCACTGCCAGAGACTTGCCAATCACCCGATGAATCCTCGGCAAAAGGTTTCCAACGGCCATCATTCACATCGAACTTTTCAAAGCTGCCATTGCGGATCAGATTTGTTGTCGAAGTTTCCAGCGTCAGGCCATCCGGCGCCTCATTCGTATCGGCTTGGGTGGGTTCAGCAGGTTGCGACAGCTCTGGCGCATCGTCGTCCGACTGTGGGCTTGCGTTGGCCTGGGAGCTCGATGGATTATCGTTCTGCCCCTCTGATGCCACCTGTTCAGATGTTGCGGACATGTTTGATTGAGGCGTGTCCGTATTGGCAGCTATAGGCTGAACCTCGTCGCTCTCCTCGGGCGCGGCCTCCGTCTGATCTGCTGGTGCGTGCTGAGCCTGTTGCTGGTCCGCTGACGCAGGCTCATCTTGTTGCTCCCCGACCGTCGCCGCCTCGACCTGTTGGTCCCCTGCCGACGCTGTTTCACCTTGCGTATTCGCGGCGGTCTCAGGCTTGGGTTGAGGCGGTTCTTTCACGGCCGGCTCGGGCGGTGTCGACGCGGGCGCTTCTGCTTCCTCCTGCGGCTCTTCTGTCGCATCCGAGGTTGACGCAGTGTCAGTCTCGCCATCGGCTTCTGATCCCGAGTTTTGCGAGACGGGGGTTGACCCATCGTCGCGCTCCGGTTGCAAACGGCCTGGTTCCGAGATGCGAGCATCACTCGAATGCCCTTGGTCTGGCTCAGCGGCAACCGGCTGTGAAACACGGTCTGTTTGCTCTTCAGTCTGGGATTGCGGAGTTAATGGGGCCGTGAACGATGTCTCAACTGGGCGGGTGTTTTCATGCCCTGGCCGAGATTGTCCCGGCCGCGAGGGCGCTGGAGTACCAATTTCAGGACTAGTATATTCAATCTGTCGATCTTCTGCACCCTGCGGGCTCGGTGCATCATCGCTGTTCAAGTCCGAACGGGCTTCAGCCTCGGTCGAAGGGGTGTAGTTCGCATCCTGATCTGCTTTCTCACGATCGCTGTCACCAATCCCGACAGTGCCGCTATGCAACTGAGAGTTCGTTTCCGACTTTACCCCGGACTCCGTCTCGCTCACGTTCAGATCTGGCCTCTCCTGCCGTTTACTGTCCTCGCTCGCGCTGATCCAGCTTTCGCCAAGTTCCTGATCGTCGTCGTGTGTCTCTTCGATCTGGTCGCTAGAATTTTGATTGCTCATATGATCTGCCCTCCCATAATTGCGTAATGAACCTGCAGGTCACCCGAGCCCGTTTGGCGACGGGAATGCGGCAGCGATTGGTCCTTTCCTTAAAGATTCGCGCAAATACGAAGCATTTTGATCTGGGCGTTTACCCGGTCTCCACACTGACTGTGACACCTACTTGCTAGGTAGGGTGCTTAGAATGTCAGAACGAAATCTTGTTAATTCGCGATCCTTGTCGCTGCCTTGGACACCGTTTCCAGTATGGGCCGCGACATTGGTCCTTAACGTATTGGGACTGGCGGTGCCGCTTGCGGTGTTGCAGATCTTTGGTCGGGTCATTCCATTCAGCGCGACAGAGACGCTAACGATCATGCTGATCGGCTTGTTGGTAATTGCGGTCCTTGAATTCATCCTCAGGGAAGCACGGTCACGTCTTCTTGGCAGACAAGCCGCGGCGATTTCCCACGACTTGAGTAAGGAACTGGTTGCAAGACAGCTGTTTGCCGATCCACTCCAAGAGGGCTCGATTTCACGTCGTAGACGCTTGGTTCAGATGCAGGCTGGCACAGTCGTCGCGGACAGTTTTGCTGGCATCGGCCGTTTGCATGCCATTGAAATACCATTCGCGCTTCTGGCCATTGGAGGTATCGCCCTCATTGCCGGTCCACTTGTTTGGGTGCCGGTATCTGGGTTGGGTATATTGGCTGTCGCGGCACTGGCGATGCGACAGCGCCAGACCCACGCCTTGGAAGATCGCGTCGAGGCCGACGATGCCAGATATGACTTCTGGGGCGATGTGCTCGGCAACATCTCGGGCGTGAAGGCTGCGCAGATGGAGACGGGACTGCGCGCCAAGTACCAAAGTTACCAGCAGAAATCTTCAAGGGCGGGCATGGCGGCGATCCGCGCTGCCAATCTGTTTGAGAATTTCTCGACAGTCGCAGGTTACAGCTTCGCCTCTGCGACAATTCTCGCGGGCGCCTTGCTGGTCATTGATGGGCGTCTTGGTCCAGCGGAATTGGCAGCCTGTACTATGCTCAGCACCCGTGCGGTGCAGCCGTCTCTCCAACTGATCCGCCATTGGGCATCGGGAGCATCCGTCAAAGCACCGCTGCAAGCGGCCCGTTCGGGCCTGGCAACTCCGGTGATACGCCACTCCAACACGTCAGAAAGCCCGAGACTAGAGGGCAATATCGTTTTCGAAGAGGTCACAACACGTGCCACCAAAACAGGACGTGCCACACTGCGGGGGCAAAGCTTTCATATCCCTCCAAACAGATTCACGAAACTGGAAAGTAGCGGTCGCGCTGCGCCAGAAGCAGCGATTGGATTACTTCTTGGCGAAATAGTACCCGAAAACGGTCAGGTCGCTCTTGATGGCGACGATCCGCGGAACCTGATGGACTGCCGCGGCACAGGCGGTCTGGTATATGTTGCCCACACGCCGGTAATCTTGAACGCATCTATCATCGAAAACATCGCCGGTGTCATTGATGCAGGCAACATCAAACGGGCCTACGACGCCGCGGACCTTGTTGGGATCACCGATTTTGTCAACACGCTGCCGTACGGCTTCGACACCCATATGAGGGAAACAGGTATGCACGATTCCTCTCTGGGTTTTCTGCAAATGATCAGCGTGGCACGTGCGGTCGCCCAGAACCCCGCCATCTTGCTTCTCTCGGATTGCTGTTCCTCTCTGGATCAAACCATGCAGGCGCGCGTGGTCGCGGCGCTCGCCGAATTATCGGGCGATGTCAGCATCCTAGCCTACGACTCCGCAGGAATTTTCGATAGCATTGCCCAGGACACGATAGAGTTGAGCACGCCCCGGCTGACCCGCAGACAGCACACGGCAACACTGTCGAAATCGTCTGCAGATCGTACCGGACTGACTGAGGCAACCAACGCACCCTCGAACGGATTGGCCGCCTGATGCGGACCTTCAACGAAACCGCTCCCCGATCAGCGGCTGACTTAGTCGGTGTGATTGCCCGCAGCGCGGGTTGGCCCGGCGATCATATGAGCCTCTTTCGAGCGCTACCCTACGGCAAAACAATCTTTGAAGCGCGGGATTTCGTGAACTCGCTGGAAAACCTGGGCGTGCGGCCCGTCGCAAGACAGACCGAGCTTCAGACAATAAATCGGCAAGATCTTCCGTGCATCTGCCTCCCAAACGACGGAAAGCCGAAGCTGATCACAGAGATCGCGGGGGAGGTCCTTCGCGGAATTGAGGCCTATAATGGCCAGGCGATTGAGCTGAAACGGGACAAATCCAGCGCATCGATCCTGCGTGCCGAACCTGATCCAGGATTTGGTGACCGGACCTATCCGACCTCTTTATGGGAAACCATTCGAGATCTGGGTGAAACGATCGCCCCCCTTTTGGCCATATCGCTCTTCATCAATCTTCTGGCCCTCACCGGCCCCCTCTTAGTGATGACTGTTTACGATACTGTCATCCCCTCAAACACAACCGGTTTGGTCTTGAGTTTCGGGGGCATTGTGGCTGTCTTGCTGACCTCAGATTTCGTCCTGAGGGCGATGCGCGCTGATGTGCTGGCCAAAATCGGCACTGCTGCTGAACGACGGCTCAGTCTCGCCTTGTTTACCAAACTGATATCGCTGCCCCTGGCTCAGATTACGCGCTCGACCACCCACAACCAGATGGCGCGGATCCGGCAATTCGAAAGTGTGCGCGATGTTTTTTCAGGGGCGCTCATCGTCAACCTGATGGACTTTCCGTTTGTTTTGATCTTCCTGGCAGTCGTGTTCTGGATTGCGCCACCGATTGGAGCCTTGCTTGTCGCGGCTATCTTACTCCTTCTGACGGCATCGATCTTGTCTTACCCGCGCCAGAAAGAGCTCTCGACACAAGCCGGAGTTGCCACGAATGACCTTGCCGCTCTGCAATACGAAATCGCAGAACATGCCCGTACGCTCAGCCATTTTGGGTTATCCGATGTCTATCTGAACCGGTCGGAAAAGCTGAGCGAACAGGCCGCGGAGGCCAACCTGCGCTCCAAAACCTTCACGGCACTAACGCAAAATTTAGGACAAACTCTCGTGGCGCTCGCCACGTTGGCTTCCATCGCCTTCGCAGCGCTGCTCGCCATGCAAGGTGCACTTAGCTTCGGTGCCCTTGTCGCAGTCGCAACTCTGGCAGGACGCATCCTTGGCCCGGTCAATACGATGGGAAATAACGTTCTGCGCATCAAGAGCCTGATTGGATCCAGCCGACAAATCACAAACGTGCTGAAAATGGACACGGAGCTCATGCGCCGAAACGCGAGATCGCGTTTGAAGACGCTGGATGGAGCGATCGCCGCCAAGGGGGCCTTCGTAAAGTTTGAAGCCGCGAGCGAGCCCAGCCTTGCCGGTGTCAGCTTCGAAATCGCACCGAGAAGCCTTGTCGTTCTCGCCGGAAAATCCGGGGCCGGGAAGTCAACTCTGATGAAGTCTCTATGCAAACTGCACCACCCAGCGAGCGGATCATTTTCGATCAATGGCATCAATACAAAGCAGATCATGGTGGATGACCTGCGCAATGCGATCAGCATGAATATCCAGGATGACTTCATGTTCAACATCTCGCTGCGCGAAAACCTGATCCTGGGCAATCCCGTCGTGGACGATGCACGCCTATTGGAATTGTTCGACGCTCTGGGTGCCAAGACAGACTTGCGCCATTTTTACCGTGGCCTAGACACTGATCTTTCAAAGGTCGCCAAGGCAAATTTGTCGGCAAACATCGTCGGCACGATGTCAATTGTCCGATGCCTGGCAAAGCCAAGTTCAGTCTACATGCTCGACGATCCGTTCACTGGCATGACCTCGCGACGGATAACCACGATCTGGGCCCACCTGAAGGAGGTGTCTAAGATCGCGACCGTGGTCGTCGTCTCCCATCACTTGGATCATCTTAGTCAGGCAGACCAGATCCTTTTACTTGAACGGGGGCGGATCGCTCTCAATGACGCGGGCGATAACATTGGTCGAAAGGTGCATCAAATGATGCAGATGGGAGCAGGACCGAAGGAAAGGCGCCTACAATGAGCAATCCAGTTTTCTTGGTAGGGCGTAAGCCCCCGCGGGTCTTTGCATGGCTGATATTCCTCGTCTGTGGTCTTGTTAGCTTTGCAGTCTTTTGGGCCCACAATACCGTGCTTCCGGAAATCGTACGATCATCAGGCGAGATAACGCCGCTGGGTCGGTTGCATAATGTGGGCCACTACGACGGAGGCGTTGTTGATCGGATCCTCGTCCGGCCCGGCGACCGTGTGGCGCAAGGCGACCTATTAGCGGTAATCAGAAAACCCGATATAGAGGCCGAAATTACCCGTGTCCGTCAACAGATCTCCGCAAAAGAGCAAGACGAGGCACGGCTGCAAGTAATGAACACCTTTTTGCGCCGCGAGGAAACTCCAGCAGATGGAGCGACACCGATTGAGCTTGATCAGCATCAAACCTGGTCGAGTGCGCAGCAATACCAGCTCAACCAGATAGATGCTTATCTTCGCAAGCGCCGGACGTTAGAGGCGCGAACGGCCCGCGCGCTCTCAAGCCTAAAGGCCGCGCGGCGTGTCAGCCAAAAGATCGAAGCACGCATTGCGAGCATTGGCGCAAGAGAGGCGCGCGCTCTTGATCTGTTCAATCGTGGCTTGACGACTGTGGCCCAGGTTGAAAAGGAGACTGACATACTTGAGCAGGCTCTCTCAGACGCTTTGCAAGCCGATATCCGCGCAATCGAGGCCGAGAACCGGTATTCCGAAACACTTGCAGACATCGAAGACACTCGCCTCGCCATACAAACGGAAATGCAAGAAGAACTTTACCGAGCGCGCGTTGAATTGGATCGTCTACGGATCGAGCTTGAGCTTTATGAGGCGAGCATGGCCCGTTCCAATATTCTCGCCAGTGCAGACGGAACGATTCAGACGGTAAAATTTGCGGCCAGGGGTGAGATTGTATCGCCCGGCAGTACGGTGGCCACTATACTTCCTGAAAATGATAAACTCGTCGCCAAAGTCCGTTTGGATCCGTCGGATATCGGGCACATCGACAGCACCACACCCGTTCGTCTCGGACTGACAACTTTCGATGTACGACGCTACGGCCGTGTCGACGGGACCATCCAGGCGATCTCACCAACGTCCGAACTAAACGACCGTGGCGAACCGTTCTATGAGATAGTGATCCTGCTGGAAAAGGACCACGTCGAAGCGAATGGTGTGCGCAAGTCCTTGCGTGCTGGCATGGAGGTATCTGCCGAGTTCTTATCGGAGCAGCGAACGGTCCTTGAATATTTCGCTGGCCCGATCCAGAGCGCGTTATCCGCCGCGTTTACCGAGCGATGAGCGCTGCCAAGCCTCTCCGGATCAAATCCATCTTGCCATCGCACCAAACCAAAGTGATGTACAACTGCCTGCTGGCGCAAAATCGGGCGGACAATGGATGTGCAGCGGACGGTGGAAACCTTCAGGACGAAACTTCGGCGCACCGCTTACGGCGCAGTGGTAAAAACCGCAGATCATCAGAGCAGTTTTGGCCGACCAAGCGTAGAAGCGTCACGGCTTGATGCCGTCCCAAGTGCTCGGTTGGGCTACTTTGTGTTGGACGGCAACCTTTGCTTGGAAAGCGATTGCAAGCAATCTGCCAAGGGGGGCGCTTACAACACAATGCTGAGTGCCACCCGCGTGGAATGCAGCCGTCTTGATGTACTGGAAAATAGCCAAGTCTAATCTCGGCGCGTCTAACATGAACTGCGCCACATCAATTTCGCTTTGATGGTTTTGAAGAAGCTCTCGACGACCGCGTTGTCGAAACAATTTCTTATGCCAACCATCGATACCCAGGAATGCCCGACACTCAGGTCAACCCAATTCTAAACTGGCAACGGCGTAGATATCATGCCCCGGCAACTTACAGGTGCCGCGATACATTCTTGCCGTTTTGAAACCAGCAGTCAGTCCATGGTTCTTGCAGACCGCGATCAGGGATGTTGAGGTTTCGGGCACATCGATTATGATGGAGTTGTCGAAGGCTGTAGCTGCATGCTTGATCAGGCGATGCGTGATTTCGGTGCCGTCTGCGACCAACGGGCCGATCTTTGCCCCGTCACGGCATCGGCGGATGGTACAAAATCCTTTGATTGCTTCGCCCTCTTTGCAAACAAGGGTGACGCAGTGATCGGTTTGCGTGAACCAAGCAGTCAGATAGGCATGTTTCGCTGTGCCAGATGCCGTGGTTTCCTGTGCAATCAGCTTGGGTATGTCATGCGGATCTGCCGGGCTTACATGGATATCATCTACCTGTTCGACCTGACCAGAATACCGGGTGGTTCTACCGACCTTTGTGAAGCCAGACGTGATGTAGTTTTGTTGTTGCGCCTCAACGCCGTCCAATCCAACGCAGCTCGGGCCCGCATGGGCTATGGCGTGGGACCAAAGAGCCAGACCGATGCCTTTGCCGCGGTATTCTTGGCGCACGATGTAGAGGCCGAGAAAGGCAAAGTCATCATTGTGATTGACAACTGAAATGGCGGCCACTGGATGGTACACTTGATCAACAGCGACAAAGAACCCTTCGCGATCGGCGGCATAAAACGCGTTGGCGTCATCAAGGCCAGGGTTCCAACCCTCAGCAGCGGCCCAATCCAGGATCAGAGCAAGTTCCGCCAATGTCGCATGTCGATACCCGATCATTTTACAAAAGCATCACGCAGTGAGCCCGATCCTACGGGGCGTTCTCGCAGATCCAGTTGCGACAGCAGATCCACAAGATGCCCTTTCATCAACTCCTCAGCGTTTTCACCATCACCCTTGCGCAATGCGTCGACCAAGGCGTGATGAGCATTACTTTCGTGCAGCTCCAAGATCACTTCCAGAAATCCCTCGGCATCTCACGTGCGATTTCCCTCGCAAGCTCTTCAATCATCTCTTCCTGGCTGCGCAGGCCTTCGATCTGCTCTTCCAAGGCTGTCCATCGTCGGGTTTTTTGGCACCAAATGCGGCTCAAGCTAAGAGAGAGTTTGGCTCATCTGGTTGGTTTGATTATGCGGCGTGCTGGCGGTGATGCAAGCGGCGCATTTCGAGCGTCTTT